>NZ_LQQP01000078.1 GCF_001619615.1 Microbacterium sp. T32 | reverse complement strand
CCCACCCCCACACCGGAACCCACCCTCACACCGGAACCCACCCTCACACCGGAACCCACCCCCACACCGGAACCCACCCCCACACCGGAACCGGAACCGGAACCGGAACCGGAACCGACAGTCACCCCGACGCCGGAGCCTACCGCC
Organism: Microbacterium sp. T32; assembly: GCF_001619615.1. Taxonomy (GTDB): domain Bacteria; phylum Actinomycetota; class Actinomycetes; order Actinomycetales; family Microbacteriaceae; genus Microbacterium. The sequence goes on along the minus strand of NZ_LQQP01000078.1, from coordinate 42,196 downwards.
GCACCGGAACCCAGCCCGACACCGGAACCGACGGACACCCCGTCCGCCGGCCCCTCGGCGATGCACTCGGCGTCATCCGGCCCCTCATCCTCGGCCCCGGCGGTACCGACGGGCGACACGTCATCCGTGGGTACCGCGGAGACGCCCGCCAGGAGTCTCGCCCGCACAGGCCAGGCGCTGCCGGTCGCGGCCTCGATGCTCAGCGTGACGCTGTTGGGCTGGGGGATCTTTGCTTCGCTGTGGGCACGTCGACGCCGCCGCGAAAACTGAGGTGAGGAAGGTTCTCCCCGCCGTGTGCGTCTCCATGACGCCGCGCGGCGGGGAGGGCCGCTTCTGCACACACGTGAGGCGGCACAGACACGCGAGCCCCGCGAGCCCTGGCTCGGAGGGGAATGGTGCCGTGCGCGGTCTGATCCTCCGCACGCGGCACCTCGTCGGCCTCAGAGCGAGGTGATGACGACGCGCGTCACGTTCGGGTCGTGCAGCGCCTCGTAGCCCTCGTTGACCTCGTCGAGCGCGATCTCCTTCGACAGCAGGGCGTCGAGCTCGAAACGCCCCTCGAGGTAGAGCCGCGCGTACATCGCGATGTCGCGCTTGGCGGTCGTGGACCCCATGTACACGCCCTGGACGCGCTTCTGCGATCCGATGAGCCCCACCTGGTGGACGTCCAAGTGCGCGGTCGGGTCGATGACGCCGATCAGGTAGAGTCCGCCGCCCGGGGCGACCATCTCGAGCCCCTGCGTGGCGACCGCCCGAGTGCCGACGAAGTCGAAGACGGCGTCGGCGCCGTTGCCGGTGATCTGGCGCACCGCCTCGACCGGGTCCACCGCCGCCGAGTTGACGACGTGGGTGGCCCCGAACGAGCGGGCCTTGGTGAGCTTGTCCTCCGCGATGTCGACCGCGATGATCGTCGCGGCTCCGGCGACGAGCGCGCCGTTGATCGCGTTGAGGCCCACGCCGCCCGCGCCGATGACGACGATCGAGTCGCCCGCCTGCACGTTCGCGGTGTTCAGGACCGCGCCCGCCCCGGTGACGACGCCGCATCCGAGAAGAGCGGCCTGGGGGAAGGGGACCTCGTCGGGAACCTTCACGAGCTGGTTCTCGTGGATCAACGCCTGCTGCGCGAACCCGCCGAGCCCGAACGCCTGGGTGACCGGCGTGCCGTTCTCGGTGAGGCGGGCGGGCTCGTCGGGCGCGCGGAGCGTGGATTCCGGGTGGAGGCACTGGAAGACCTTGCCCGAGAGGCACTTCACGCACGCGCCGCAGTACTGCACGAGGCATCCGACCACGTGATCTCCGACCGCGAGCTCGACCACGTCGGGCCCCACCTCCGCGACCACACCCGCCACCTCGTGGCCGAACACCGCGGGGAACGGGACGCCCAGGTCGAATTTCGACATGGTCAGGTCGGTGTGGCACAGGCCCGAGGCTTTGACGTCGACGAGGACCTCGCGCCCGACGGGCGCGGCGATCTCGAGGTCGGCGCTGACGAACCCGGCGTTCACCGCACGGACGACCGTTGCATTCATTTCGGGTATTCCTCATCTCTCTCGTCCGCCGCGATCTCCGGCGGAAGCGCAATCGGCCCGCTCATCCAGGCCGGCATCAGGTCGGTCAGGTGGTCGGCGAGCCGCTCGGGTTCGGTCTCGACATCGCCCACGACCCAGGAGGCGATGAGCCCCATGGCCGCGTGCGCGAGGTACGTCGCCGCGAGATCGGGGTCGACCCCGGCGGGCATGTCGATCAGCAGGCGGATGTGCGCGAGGATCTCCTCCCGCATGAGCGCCGCGACCCGCGACTCCACACCCCGCGGGACGGCGACGGAGAACGTCGCCGCGTACAGCGGTCGGTAGGCGCCGTAGTGCGCGATCAACGCGCGCTGCGACTGCGCGAGGGCATCGCCACCCTGCGCGATCTCGGCGCGCGCCTCGAGCGCGAGAGCATGGAACGTCGTCTCCTGCAGGTGCAGCGCGAGGTCGTCGATGCCCGAGAAGTGCGTGTAGAACGTGGCGCGCCCCACGCCGGCCGCCTTGGCGACGGAGCTGACGCTGACGTCCTCGCCCGCGGCTGAGAGCTCACGGACGGCGTCGAAGAGCTTCGCGCGGGTGGCCTCGACCCGGGGGTCGGAGGAGGACCGGAGTCCGTCCCGGACACCGGCGATATCGGCGGCTGCGTCACTGCGTGCCATATCGCGAGACTAGACCTGTCCTGGACACGTGTCTAGAAAATCCGCGACGAACGTTTCGGCGGCGCAGACGCCGCGGTGCGCTCTCAGGACACGGCGTACACGAGCTCGACGAACTGCCCCGCGCGCTGAACGTGGCGGAGGATCAGCCGGTCGGCTCCCAACACCCGGGGGAGGAGGGGCTTCCCCGAACCGAGGGTCGCGGGCGCCACCGATAGCCGGATCTCATCGAGCAAGCCCGCGTCGACGAACTGCCCCGCCAGATCACCCCCGCCCACGATCCATACGTCGCCCGCGCCCGCGGCATCCTGAATCGACGTCCAGTGCGCCTCGATACCGCCGGAAACGACCCGGATGTCGGCGCCCGGAACACGGGGGAGCGGCCGTGACGAGAACACGAACGTCGGTCGCGCGCCGTAGTACCCCGCCCACTTCTCGGGAGCGTCGAGGAGGGCCTCGTGGCGCAGCATCCATTCGTACGTCGCCGACCCCATCACCAGGACGCCGACTCCGGCGAGGAAGTCGCCGAAGGCCGCCTCGGCCTCGTCGGCGCCGGGCACGGCGAACAGCCAGTCGAGGGAGTCGTCATCGGTCGCGAGGTAGCCGTCGAGGGTCGTGGCGGTGTGGAAGATCACGCGAGTCATGCCGGCACGCTAGCCGGGGCCTCCGACACGCGTCGATGCGTTGATCGGCGAGCTCGCGGGGGAGTGAACGGTGTCGGCCACCGGGCGTAAGGTCGGTGCCATGACCCGCATCGCTCTCGTGACCGGTACCTCCAGCGGCATCGGTCTGCACACCGCCGTCGGCCTCGCCCAGGCCGGCCTCTCCGTCGTCGCCACGGTCCGCGACACCTCCCGCGCCGACGCGCTGCGCGAGGCTGCCGACGCCGCGGGCGTCACCCTCGACATCCGCGCGCTCGACGTCACCGACGCCGACGCGGCGGCCGACCTCGTCGCCAACCTCGGCGTCGTCGACATCCTCGTCAACAATGCCGGGCGCGGAGCCGTCGGCACCCTGGAACAGCTCTCGGATGCCGATCTCCAGGCGCAGCTCGACACCAACTACCTCTCCGTCGCGCGGCTCACACGTCTCGTGCTGCCGGGGATGCGCGAGCGCGGGCACGGCCGCATCGTGACGGTCACCAGCGTCGGGGGAGCGGTGGGCCAGCCGTTCGCCGACGCCTACTGCGGTGCGAAGTTCGCGGTGGAAGGCCTCATGCAGTCGCTCGCGCCCGTAGTCGCTCCGTTCGGCATCGACGTCGCGATCGTCGAACCCGCGGCCGTCGCGTCGTCGTTCACGGCATCCGTGGATCGCTACGACGGTGGCCCGTACCAGGCGCAGCTCGACGCGTACATCCAGCGGACGACCGCGTCATTCGCGCAGGCGCAGGCGGCGGAGGATGCCGCGAAGACGGTGATCGAAGCCGCGATCACCGAGACACCCAAGTTCCGGTGGCAGACCTCCGAGGCCGCGGTCCGGTTCGCGGGGCTCTCGCTCGGCGATCTGGACGGTTCGCGCGTGATCGGTGTGACGTCCGAGTGGATCCGCTGACGCCCGGCGCCCATGACGTGACCCGGGTGTGGCTCGACACCTGGGAGTGGGCGTGCTGCGGCGACCCGTTCAGCGTCGGCGACGAGGTCGATCTGCTGGTGCGCACGCGGACGCCGTCGTCGGCGTTCATCGAGAGCGTGGGTCCCGAACTCGCGGCCACCATCGACGCGATCGAATCCCACCACCAGGAGACACCGACGACACCGGAGGACCGGGTACGGGGCCGGGTAGCCGGCATCCATGCGGTTGTTCAGGAGCACATCGAGACACGGCATCTTCGCCGCCCGGGCTTCGGCGCGCCTCCGGATGCCGAGATGCCCGCGGAGGGGGAGGACTGGCCGTTCGACGGTCGAGATCTCGGGAACGGGTTCATGATCGGCTCACGCCCGTCGAGATGGATGATCGAGAGCGTTCCCGTTCCCGGTGCCGTGACGCTCGCCCCACGGGATGGGGTGCCGCCGACGGCGTCGGATCAAGCCACCGAGCCGCCGGACGAGAACCCGGAGCCGCCGGCCGAGCGACGCACGACATCCGTCGTCGCGTGGGTCGTCGACGTCCACGAGAACCACCCGGTTTCCGAGTCATAGGCCACCACGACGTCGTCCCAGCTTCCTTCTCGGGAGAGCGTGACGCGCTTCCCGCTGGCGAGCCCGACTCGCTTGAGGACGTCGTAGAGCGCCTGCACCGCCCCGAGAATCCGACCCCAGTCCGTTCTGTCGGAGTGGACGACCTGGCCGTCAGGAAGCACCATCGGTTCGTCCCCGAACGCGGCCATGAAGTCGTCCCGCGGGCGCTCACCGGTCATATCCGTAGTCTGGCGCGGGACACGCCGTGACACCGAACTCGGTCCGCGCGATCACAGCGCGGGGAGGAGGAAGAATCCGAAGACGATCTCGGCGAGGACCGCCGCCGCGAGGACACAGGGGAGTAGTGGTCTCTGGGAAGTCGCCCCGAGCACCAGCGCGACCAACGCCAGCGCGGCCCAGATCCACGACCCGAGGTAGAACAGCGTCCACGGAAGAATCGCGATCATCGTAGAAGCACCGGAAGACGTCAGCATGATGCCCGCGAACCACACCAACACCGTCGTCATGATCGCGAGCGAGATCGACGACAGCACGATCGACGCGGTGCGACGGCGATCACGGGGGAGTCGGGGGGAACTCATCCGCTCAGGCTAGTCGCAGGCTCCTGGCGCCTCACACGCTCATCAGCACGACGGTGAAGACCGCAGTCGACATCACGAGCGCCACGCAGCCCCAGGCGACGATCATCCCGCGCCGAAGATCGGCTCCGTCGTCGGCGAACTTCCGACGAAGAGCCTCGTGGACATGCCGCGAGCGGACGACGAGCACGGTCCCGAACACCGCCTGCGCCGTGCCGATCACGAGGAAACCGACCGTGAGAACGGGGGAGAGTTCCGGGCGCTTCGACTCGATGCCGTGAGTACCGACACTCGAGGCGACGCTGACGGCGATGAGCGTGCCGATCGAGAGGGCTGCGATTCCCCAGGCCCGCACGAACCACGGCGACGACGCCACCGAACCTCGCGCTCGCGCGGGGCGCGCCACGCCGAAAAGGCGCGTTCGCTGAGCAGCACCGTTCCAGCGAGCGAGAGGTGCCGGCCACACGATGGCGATCACAGCCAGCGGGATCATGAACGTCAGCGCCGCAACGACGAAGATGAGCGCACCCACCGGCATGTCCGCCCCCTCAACCGACGTCGCACGAATTCTACGGGCGGGGAACTCAGCGCCGCGATGAGAGGCTCCGCTCTCGATTCAAACTGACATAATGTGCATTATCGGTGATTCATCGATCGCGGCCCGAGCGTCCAACCGCCACGCACAGGCCTTTCGTCCCCGCGGACGGAAACGAGCGACTACCCCGCGCGAGTAGGCTCGCTCCAATGGAATCGCGACGTCGCCCCCGCGGCGCGCGGGTCTGCCCGGGAGTGCCGGCGTGAGCGGCATCCTGACGGGATTCGCCGTCATCGGCCTCGCCGTCGTCGTCGGCTACGTCATCGCCCGCATCGATCTGCTCGGCGAACATGCCCGCCCGGTGCTGAGCCGTCTGACGTTCTTCGTCCTGTCGCCGTTCCTGCTGTTCGTGGTGCTGGCGCGCGCCGACGTCACGACGCTGTTCTCGGCGCTCCTCCCCGTGTCGATGATCACCGCGGCGATCATCATCGGCGGCTACGCCCTGATCTCTCGCTTCGTGCTCCGTCGCCGCACGGCCGAGTCGGTCATCGGCGCGCTGTCGGCGGGACAGGTGAACAGCAACAACATCGGCATCCCGATCTCGCTCTACATGCTGGGCGATGCGGCGTATTCGGCTCCGGTGATCCTGTTCCAGCTGCTGGTGCTCATGCCCATCGCCCTCGGGATCCTGGATGCCGCGACCTCGGGCTCGCGTTCCCCGCGGCGGATCCTCACCCAGACGGCCAAGAACCCCATGCTCATCGGATCCGCGCTCGGCGTGCTCGTCGCGGTTCTCGGCATCCACCTCCCGCCGATCGTCATGGACCCGCTCGCGTTCTTCTCGGCGGCGTGCGTCCCGGTGCTGCTGATGTCGTACGGGATGTCGCTGTATGGCCAGCGGGTCCTCACCGAGCCCGGACGTCGCGTCGACGTCCTCATCGCCTCGGTGCTGAAACTCCTGGTGATGCCCGCGGTCGCGTGGGGCGTCGCGTTGGCGTTCGCGCTGCCGCCGGAGCAGGTGCTGATCGTCGTGACGCTCGCCGCGCTCCCCACGGCGCAGAACGTGTTCAACTTCGCGCAGCGCTACGGGGTGGGAGAGATCCTGTCGCGCGACGTGGTGTTCATCTCCACCCTCGGGTGTCTGCCGGTGCTGTTCGGAGTCGCCCTGTTGCTGGGATGACGTTGGTCCCCCACTCCGCATGACGCAAGGTCTATCGTGAAAGCGAAGCTCTCAGCATTCGCTCAGGAAAGGCTCGCCATGTCCACCACCACCTCGTCCAGTACGCCCGCGGTGCGGGCCGTGCGCACGGCCCTGGCCGTCAGCGGTGCGGTCTCGCTGATCGTCGGCCTGTTGATCCTGCTCTGGCCCGGACGCACCGCCGCGGTCGCCGTCGCCATCATCGCCGTCTACGTCATCATCGCCGGCATCGTGAACATCGGGATCGGCATCTTCTTCCGCTCCGGATGGGCGCGGATCGGCTACATCGTCCTCGGGCTGCTGTTCATCCTCGCGGGCATCTTCTCGTTCGTGAACCTCCCCGCGACGACGGCCTGGTTCGGCGTCTTCGTCGGCACCCTCGTCGGCATTCTGTGGATCATCGAGGGCGTCGTCTCGCTCACGACGCTGAACCACGGTTCGGGCCGCGGCTGGACGATCTTCTTCGCGATCATCAGCATCCTCGCCGGCGTCGTCCTGCTGTTCTCCCCGCTCCTCGGTGCGGTGACGCTGTTCCTCCTGCTCGGCGCTTCGCTCCTGGTCCTCGGCGTGTTCCAGATCGTCCGCGCGATCCAGTTCGGCAAGACCGCCTGACGAACCGCAAGAAGGGAGGGGCCTGGATGCCACGGCATCCAGGCCCCTTCTCGTTCGTCAGGCGACGGGCAGGTGCCGTGCCCACCAGTCCAGGACCGCCTCGAACCGCTGGACGCGGTGCCGGGGGCGACCCGCGCGCGTGAGCTCGTGATCCTCGCCGGGGAAGATGAGCATCTCGGCGTCGACACCGTTGTGCTTCAGCGCCGCGTAGTAGCGCGTCGCCTGCTCGATCGGGCAACGGAAGTCGAGTTCGGAGTGCAGCACGAGCGTGGGTGTGCGCACGTCGTCGACGACCGCCATCGGGCTCTGCGCGGCGACCCGCGCGGGGTCGGTCCCGACGTACTCCTGTCCGAAGAACGACCCGATGTCGCTCGTCCCCGGGAACGCGACGGGGTCCAGGAACCCGCGCTCGACGATCGCCCCGGCGAACCGGTGGTCGTGCGCGATGACCCACGCGGTCATATAACCGCCGTACGACCCGCCCTGGATGCCGACGCGTTCGCCGTCCAGCCGCGGATCGGCGGCGACCACACCGTCGAAGAAGTCGATGACGTCGAAGTAGTCGAGCGTGCCCATCGCCTGCCGGATCGAGCGCCCGTGGGGGCGGCCGTAACCGGCGCTTCCCCGCGGGTTGCTGTAGACCACCGCGTAGCCGGCATCCACAAGGACCTGCGTCTCGTCGAAGAGGTGCACGCCGTACGAGGCGTACGGGCCACCGTGGATCTGCAGGATCACGGGGAACGGCCCTTCGCCCTCGGGGACCGCGACCCAGCCGTGGACGGGGTAGCCGTCGCGGCCGGTGATCTCCCGTTCCTCGGGCACGACGATCCCGCGCTCGCGGGCCGCGGCGCCGAGGTCGGTGAGCGCGCGACCCGTGACGCCGTCGAGGAGCAGCAGCTCCCCTGCGGACTCGGGGGTCGCGACGGCCGCGACGATCCGGCCGCCCGCGGCGGCGTGTCCGGTGACCTCGACGTCGCCGCCGAAGACCTCGGCGACCACTCCCCCGCGCGTGACGCGGAGGAGGCGCACCCGGCCGCGCGTGCGGTCCTGCACGAGCACGTCATCGCCGTCGAACGACAGGTGCGAGCCGACCTCGCCGAGGTCGATCGTCTCCGGATCGGTGAGCGGACGCGGACCGTCGACGTCGAGCAGCCAGACGGCCGTACCCGGCGCCACGAAGTCGAGGCCCGAGTCGCCGACGTCGTTGCCGCGCAGGAAGATCGCACCGTCCGGCGCCACCCCCACCTCGTCGATCGAGAGGTTCGCCGCGGTTCCCAGTACCTCGCGCTGCACTCCCCCGTCGACCGCCACCGCGACGACCCGCGAGCGCAGGTCGGCGACGCGGTCCTCGATGACGTCGGGAAGGCTGACCAGTTCGCTGCCGTCGGCCGTCCACGCCACGCCCGACCAGCTCGTCGCGCCCTCGGTGAGCTGCTGCGGCGTCGAAGCGACCACCCGCTTCTCCGGGGTCACGACGTCGGGGGCGGGCTCGTAGAACGGCTCCGCGTCGGCCGCCGGCGCGTCGATGACGAACAGGTGCGCGGGACGGTCGAGATAGCCGTGGCCGTTCGCGTGCCAGCGGATGCCGGTGATCCGGCGCGGCGGTTCGGCGGCGGCATCCCGCCCCTCCACCGTGCCGTACCGGCCGGGCTCGACCACGCGCGCGGTGAACGCGAGGCGCGTGCCGTCGGGCGACCACGACAGGTCGGTCACGCCGCCGGCCTGGTCGGTGACCTGCACGGGCTCGCCGCCGCCCGCGGGGACGAGGAACACCTGCGTGCGGCCGCGGGCGTCGGCGCGCAGGAAGGCGATCGTGGCGTCGTCGGGTGACAGTCGCGGGGCGCGGTCGGCGACTCCGCGGGTGAGGCGTCGCGGGGTGCCGTCGGGCAGGTCGACGCGCCACAGCTGACCCACGGCACGGTCGGCCGCGATGTCGGGGCGGGACGTGGCGTAGACGGCGAAGGCGCAGTCGGACGAGAGCGCGGGGCGCCCGACCGACACCAGGGTCTCGATGTCGTGGGCGCGCATGCTCACTCCCCTCCGAACGAGTCCGTGTCTCCGACGAGGCGCGTGTGATCGGCGGGCACCGGGTCGAGGGCCGCGCGGGCGACCTCCGCGGCGAACTCGGCGACGTTGTAGAGCTTGCCGGCGTCCTCGCGGCGCGCGGCGATGGCACCGGGGTTGGCGCGCTCGAGCAGCGTCGCGGTGATGGTGCCCTCGATCATGTCGCCGGAGACGACGGTGAAGCCGATGCCGCGCTCCTCGAGCGCCGGGATGCGCTCGCGCAGGGCGTCCTCGCCGGCGCGCTTGGACAGCGCGACGGGCTCGTATTCGGGCATCGTCGGCGTCGTGCGGATGAAGTGCGCCTGGTGGCTCGTGACGAACACGACGCGGGAGCCCTCGCGGAGCAGCGGGAGCGCGCTCTCGAGCACGTTGACCTGCGCGTCGCGGTTGAGCTTCAGCGCGTAGTCCTCGGCCATGCCCGACTCCATGCCGCCCGAGGCGTTGAGGACGAGCACGTCGAGGCCGCCGAACGTGCGCTCGACCTCGTCGAACATCGCCTGCACCGACGCCGGGTCGGTGAGGTCGGCGCCGACGACGAGCGCCTCCACGCCCAGCTCGCGCAACTGCGCGGCGAGCTTCTCGGCGCGGGGGGCCTTGTTGCGGAAGTTGATGACGACGTTCGCGCCGGCCTCGGCGAAATAGCGGACCGTGTCCGCGCCGATGCCGCGCGACGAGCCGGTGACGAGGGCGGTCTTGCCGCTCAGCGAGCCGGACGGGAGGGTCTGGGACACGGGAACTCCTGACGATTCGGAATCGGATGCCGGCGATCGACGCCGGCGCACACGACAAGGACCCAGCCTACCGACCGGGATGCCGGAACCCACCGGTGACGGCATCCTGAACGCTCCCCCAGGAACCGGTCTCGGCCCCGCGCACGCGTGCTACGTTCGGGAAAAGGGCGGTGCGACATGGATCTTTCGACCATCGACACGTGGGCCTGGATCCTGTGGCTCGTGGTGATCCTGCTCTTCCTCGTCATCGAGATGATCACGGTCGAGCTGACATTTCTCATGCTGGCGCTCGGCGGCATCGTCGGTCTCGTCGCCGATCTCGGCGGCGCTCCGCCGTGGGTGCAGGTCATCCTCGCCGCGGCGGCCGCGATCGCGCTCGTGGTGTTCCTCCGTCCGCGGATGCTGCGGCGCCTGCAACGCACCGCCGACACCCGTCCGTCCAACGTCGAGGCGCTCATCGGCCTCGACGGCCTCGTGCTGGCGACCGTCTCGCGGGTCGCGGGGCAGGTCAAGCTCGCCAACGGCGACATCTGGACCGCACGCAGCGACACCGACACGCGCCTCGACCCGGGCACGCCCGTCGAGGTCGCCCGCATCGACGGCGCCACCGCCGTCGTCCGCGCTCGAGAGCAGGGAGTCACACCATGAACGTCGAGAATCTCGTCCCCGCCGTGATCGGCTGGGTGCTGGCGATCGCCGTCGCGATCTTCGTGATCGTGGCGATCTTCCGCGCGGTCCGCATCATCCCGCAGGCCCGCGCCGGCGTCGTCGAGCGGCTGGGCCGGTACCACAAGACGCTCCTCCCGGGCCTGAACATCGTCGTGCCGTTCATCGACCGGGTGCGGCCCCTCATCGACCTGCGCGAGCAGGTGGTGTCGTTCCCTCCGCAGCCGGTGATCACCGAGGACAACCTCGTCGTCTCGATCGACACAGTCGTGTACTTCCAGGTCACCGACGCCCGCGCGGCGACGTACGAGATCGCCAACTACCTCGGCGCCGTCGAGCAGCTGACGACCACGACGCTTCGCAACGTGGTCGGTGGCCTGAACCTCGAGGAAGCGCTGACCAGCCGCGACAACATCAACGGACAGCTGCGTGTCGTGCTCGACGAGGCGACCGGCAAGTGGGGCATCCGCGTGGGCCGCGTCGAGCTCAAGGCCATCGACCCGCCGGTGTCGATCCAGGACTCCATGGAGAAGCAGATGCGCGCGGAGCGCGACCGCCGCGCCGCGATCCTCACCGCCGAGGGATCGAAGCAGTCGCAGATCCTCGAGGCGGAGGGGCGCCGCCAGGCCGCGATCCTCGAGGCCGAGGGCGACAAGCAGGCCGCGGTGCTACGCGCCGAGGGCGAGGCCCAGGCGATCCACTCGGTGTTCTCCGCGATCCACGAAGGTCGCCCCGACGACAAGCTGCTCGCCTACCAGTACCTCCAGACGCTCCCGAAGATCAGCGACAGCGCCTCGAGCAAGCTGTGGATCATCCCGAGCGAGCTGACCGAGGCACTGAAGGGCATCTCCGGTGCCTTCGGTGCGCGGGGGCTCGACGTTCCGGACAGCCCCTCCCCCGACGAGCGCGGCGGTGCCGCTCCCGCCGGCTCATGACTCGGCATCCCTACCTCTCCCCCGAACCGCCCCGCGTGCTCGCGCATCGCGGGCTCGTGACCCCGGCGGATGCCGCGCTGGGCGTCGCCGAGAACTCGTTCGCCGCCGTGGCGGCCGCGCACGCCGCCGGCGTCGCGTACGTCGAGTCGGACTGCCACCTCACGGCCGACGGCGTCGTGATCCTCTTCCACGACGACGACCTGTCGCGCGTGACCGGCGACCCCCGCAGGATCGCCGACGTCCGCCTCCCCGAGCTGGAGGAGCTCATGGCCGAGCGGGGCGGTCTGCTCACCCTCGCCCAGGCGCTCGAGGCCTTCCCCGATACGCGGTTCAACCTCGACGTGAAGGCCGAGGCCGCCGCCGAACCGGCCGGACGCCTCGTCGCGCCGCACGCCACCCGCGTGCTCGTGACGAGCTTCTCCGACGAACGCCGACGCGCGGCGCTCGCGGCTGCCCGCGCCGCGGGTGCCGCCGTCTCCCCCGCGACCTCCCCCGGTTCTCGGACGGTCGCGCGCCTCGTCGCCGCGCACGCGGTGGGCCTTCGCGGCATCGTCCGGCGACTCCTTGCGGGACTGGATGCCGTGCAGATCCCCGAGCGCCAGGGCCCGGTGCGCGTGGTCACCCCGGGTCTCGTTCGGGCCGCCCACGCGGCCGGCGTCGAGGTGCACGTGTGGACGGTGAACGACCCGGCGGACATGCGGCGATTGCTGGACCTCGGCGTCGACGGGATCGTCACCGACCGCGCGGACCTCGCGCTCGCCGTCGTGAACGGGCGGTGAACGCCCAACGACCTGAGCATCCACTGTGAATCTCGCCAGGGTGCCCTCCGTTCGAATAAAGCGCACAGGTCGGGCCGTTATACATGGGGACCGACGAGAGGACCACACAATGGCAGATCGCAGTCTTCGAGGCATCCGACTCGGCGCACAGAGCCTTCAGAGCGAAGACGGGGTCGTTTTCCACGACCGGGCCCAGCACACCTACGTCTGCGCCACCTGCGGACGCGAGACGGTGCTGACCTTCGCCGCGGACGCCGAGGTTCCGCCGGCATGGGAATGCCGCACCTGCGGCGCTGAGGCGCTGCTGCGCATCGGCGAGGGCACCGCCACCGTCGACCACAGCGACGACAAGGCACCGCGCACGCACTGGGACATGCTCCTGGAGCGTCGCACGATCCCCGAGCTCGAGGAGCTCCTCGAGGAGCGCCTGGCGTTCCTCCGGGCACGCCGCGGCGGGGACCAGAAGATCAGCGCGTAACGCGGATCACGGATTCAGGCGCCGGTTCCCTCGGGGGCCGGCGTCTTTTTCGTGCGCCCACGGAACACCAGCACCGCTCCGGCGGCCGCGAGTCCCGCGAGGCTCCCCCACCCCAGCACGATCTTCAGCGCCGGGCCGATCACGACTGCGGGGGTCAGGCCCGTCCGCAGCGGAACGTCGTCGAGCATGTAGCCGGCGGTGTCGACCGGCAGTTCGTCGCGCGTCGCGCCGTCCGGGGCGATGACCTGGCTGGTCCCGACCGTCGAGAGGTTCACGACCGACCGCCCGGTCTCGATCGCGCGCATCCGGGCGAACGCGAGCTGCTGAAGGTTCTCGTCGGTCCCGCGGAAGTCGGCGTTATTCGTCTGGAACAGGTACACCTCCGCGCCCTCCGAGGCGCCGTCCCACACGACGTCGTCGTAGATCACGTCGAAACAGATCGCGAGCCCCGCCACGACGCCGTCGATGTCGACCACGGGGTCGGCCGTACCGGGGGTGTACTCGCGGCCGATGAGACCGATGAGGTCGGGAGCGAACGGCTCCCAGAAGGCCCGGTCCGGAACGTATTCGCCGAAGGGCACCGGGTGGCGCTTGTCGTACATCTGCTGCGGCGCCCCGTCCGCGGTCCACAGCAGCGACGAGTTGTAGAGGTTCGGTCCGCGCTCAGTGACCGCCGAGATGAGCAGCGGAGCGTCCAGCCGCCGTGACAGCTCGTCGAGAACCGCCGCGGTGCTCCGGTTGCGGGTGGGGTCGGAGTCCACGCCGCCCTCCGGCCACAGCAGCACGTCCATCTTCTGCCCGAGGAGAGGAGCGGATGCCGCGAGCTGCGCGTTCAGCACCGCGTTGCGCGCGCGCTGGTCGAAGTACCCCGCCGGTCCGTTGCCCTGCACCGCGCCGACGCGCAGCGACCCGGCGTCCGTGGTCGGGAACTGCGGAAGCGCGAGGAGCGCGACGAGGACGACCAGAGCGGGAACGGCGCCCACCGGTCGCCGGAACCGCCCCGAGCGCACGAACTCGATCGCCATCGCGCAGAACAGGACGACGAGGAAACTCAGCCCCGACATGCCCACCCACGACGCGACCTCGGCGAACGGACCGTTGACCTGCGAGACGCCGATCCGGCCCCACGGGAAGCCGCCGTACGGCCACGAGCCGACGATCTGCTCCCGCAACGTCCACAGCCCTGCCACGAGCGCCGGGAGGAGCACCGCGCGCCCCACGCGACCCGGGGCGATCCGCGGCATCCACCGATACGCCAACGCGATCGGCACGGCGAACGCGGCGGTGAGCAGCGACTCCAGGACCGACAGGGCGATCCACGGGATCGGTCCGAGATAGCGGGCGGTGAAGAGCAGGTTCACCGAGAAGAAGGCGGCGCCGAAGAGGAAGCCGACGAGCACCGCCGACCACACGCGCCGACCCGCGAGGGCGACGAGCGCCATCGCGACCGCGGGGAACGCCATCGGCCACAGCGCGGGCGCCGGGAACGCGGTGACGAGCAGCAGCCCCGCCGCGGTCGACAGCGGTGCCGCGAACGCCAGACGGACGATCGGTCGCGGCGGATCGGCGAGAGGCACCCGACCAGCCTAAGCGGCGAGACCTGCGCCGACCCTGATCACGCCGACGTGTACGCCACGATCCCGCGGCGCACGGAATCGAGCGCGGTCCGCGCCGTCTTCGCGAGCTTGGGCTCGGCCACGAGCGAGATCTGATCGAGCAGGTCGATCGTCTGCTTCGCCCACCGCACGAAGTCGCCCGCCGCCATGTCGGCAAGGGTCAGCACCGTGTCCAACGGCAGCCCGCGCGCCCACCCGTGCATCGCCGGGGCGAGCCCGGAGGCCGGCGTCTCCGACCCCGGCAGGCGGTGGTCTCGCTCGAGGTCGTCCAACTCCTGCCACAGCGTCTGCGTGGCATCCAGGGCTCCCCGGAAGGGGCCGCGCGGCAGGCCCCGCTCCCCCGGGCCCGCCTCGTCGCGGCGCGGTTCGTACACGAGGCAGCACGCGAGCGCCGCCAGCGACGGCGCGTCGAGCGCGTTCCACAGCCCCTGGCGGAGCGACTCCGCGACGAGCAGGTCGCGCTCGCCGTAGATGCGGCGCATCGTGCGTCCGGCCGGGGTGAGCGTCGTGGTGCCGTCGTCGTCGATCTCGACGTACTCCAGCGCCGCGAGGACGTCGACGACGCGGTCGAACACGCGCGCCACGGTCCCCGTGCGCTGGTCGATCTGCTGCCGCGTCTTGTCGGTGGTGCGCTTGAGCTTCCAGTACCGCTCGGCCCAGCGGGCGTGGGCCTCGCGATCGGGGCACGAATGGCACGGATGCCGCTGCATCCGGCGCCGCAGCGACTGGATCTGGTGCTGCCGCTCGTCGCGCAGGCGCCGGGGCGCGGTCGCATCGCGGCGATTGATCTTCTCGAGGTCGGACAGCTCGCGGCGGATCGTGGAGTACTCGCGGAAGTCGCCGCGGTCGCACGTCATCGCGGTCTCGTAGCCCGCGAGCGACTCCTCGGCTTCCTTGACCTGCCGCGCGAGGCCCACGACCGAGCGGTCGGCCTGGAACTGCGCGAACGACGACTCGAGGATCTCGCGCGCGCGGACACGCCCGAACCGGTCGATGAGGTTGACGGCCATGTTGTAGGTCGGCCGGAAGCTCGAATTCAGCGGGTACGTACGGCGCGACGCGAGCGCGGCGACCGATTGCGGGTCGAGGCCCTCGGTCCACTGCACGACCGCGTGCCCCTCGACGTCGATGCCGCGACGCCCCGCGCGACCGGTGAGCTGCGTGTACTCGCCCGACGTGATCGCGACCCGCGCTTCGCCGTTGAACTTCTCGAGCTTCTCCAGCACGACGGTGCGGGCGGGCATGTTGATGCCGAGCGCGAGGGTCTCGGTCGCGAACACGACCTTCACGAGTTTGCGTCGGAAAAGCTCCTCGACGACCTCCTTGAAGGCGGGCAGCAGGCCGGCGTGATGCGCGGCGATACCGCGCTCGAGGTTCTCGCGCCACTCCCAGAATCGCAGCACAGCGAGGTCTTCGTCCTTGAGCGTGAAGGTCAGCTCGTCGACGACGCGCCGGATCTCGGTCCGCTCCTCGGGCGAGGTGAGGCGCACGTCGGCGCGCCGCAGCTGCTGCACGGCCGCGTCGCAGCCGGCGCGACTGAAGATGAAGAAGATCGCCGGGAGCAGGTGGTTGCGTCGCAGCAGGTCGACGACCTGCGGGCGCTCGATCCGCTCCATCCTCGGCGCGTGCGCGGCCCGGACGGGGCGCTGGCCGTTCCGCGGCTGGCGCCGGCCGCCCGCGTGCCGCGCGGAGCGGTACTCCTGCGCTCGCCGGTTGTTCTCGAACGTCGAGGAGTGGCCGCCGCGGATCCGCAGCAGCTCCTGGTTCACCTGGGCCGTCGCGACGCCCGCGCGGTCGTCGAACAGCGGCAGGAGGTCGCCGCGCACGAGCACGTGCTGCTCGAGCGGCACGGGCCGCGTCTCCGACACGATGACCTCGGTGTCGCCGCGCACGGTGTCGAGCCAGTCACCGAACTCCTCCGCGTTCGACACGGTGGCCGAGAGCGAGACGAGCTTGACCGATCGCGGCAGGTGGATGATGACCTCTTCCCACACCGCACCGCGGAAGCGGTCGGCGAGGTAGTGCACCTCGTCCATCACGACGAACCGCAGGCCGCGCAGCGCCGGGGAATCCGCGTACAGCATGTTGCGGAGCACCTCGGTCGTCATGACCACGATGCGCGCGGAGGCGTTGATGTTCGTGTCGCCGGTGAGCAGGCCCACCTCGTCGTCGCCGTAGACCTCCTGCAGCTCGTGGAACTTCTGGTTCGAGAGCGCCTTGATCGGGGTCGTGTAGAACGCCTTGTCGCCGGGCTCGAGCATCGCGAGGTGGATCGCGAATTCGCCCACGATCGTCTTACCGGCTCCGGTGGGCGCGGCGACCAGCACACTCCGCCCGTCCTCGAGGGCCTGGCATCCCGCGATCTGGAACGGATCGAGGTCGAACCGCTGGGACTCCGCGAAATCGGCGGTGATCGGATGCTGGGCGCGGGCGGAGGCCCGGGCGAATCGGTCGGCGGGGCTCAGTCCACTCACACGATCGATCCTGGCAGCCCCGCCGCGGCGGCGCGACGGGCCTTGCGTCGGTCGAACAGCATCGATACGCCGGCCGCGGCGAAGAACAGGACGATGAGGATGCCGGCGAGCAGGAACATCGTCACGACGTCGGCTGCGGGGGTCGCGAGGGCGGCGAACAGCGTCGCGATGAGGATCGCGATGCGCCAGCCCTTGAGGATCGCGCGCCCGCTCATGATGCCGATGACATTGAGGGCCACGAGGAACACCGGCAGGACGAACGCGACGCCGATCACGAGCATGAGCTTGAAGACGAAGTCGTAGTACTCGGTCGCCGAGTAATAGTTGACCCCGCCCTGCGGGATGAACGTCGACATGAGTTCGATCACGTGCGGGACGATGAGCAGCCCCACCCAGCAGCCGGCGAAGAACAGCGGGATCGCGGAGGCCAGGAACCCGACCGTGTAGCGGATCTCTTTGCGCGTGAGGCCCGGCATCACGAACGCCCAGATCTGCCAGAGCCAGATCGGAGACGACAGGAAGATGCCGATCGAGAAGGCGATCCGCATCCGGAGGTCGAAACCGGACGTGACGTTCGTGAAGTTGAGCGCCGCGAAGTTCGCACCGCGCTTCTCCGTGAGCACGCGGATCGGCTCCGTGATCCACGCGATGACCGGATCGGTGATGATGAACGCGATGATCATGCCGACGACGAGCGCCGCCGCGGCGATCATCAGGCGCTTACGCAGTTCGACGAGGTGAGCGCCGATCGACATGCGCTTGTCACGCCGCGGTCCTTCCGGCACCTCGATCCGCGGCGGTCCTGCCGTGGCCACGCGCTATGCGGAGGTGTCGCTGGAAGGGCGCTTCTCGGGCGTCACGGACGACGCGGTTCCCGACTCGGTCGCGCGCGGGACCTCAGGAGTCGCGGCCTCGTCGTCGCGTTTCATCTCCTTCATCTCGCTGCGGAAGACACGCGCCGACTGGCCCATGCTCTTCGCGAGGGCGGGGAGCTTCGCGGCACCGAAAAGCAGCAGGATGACCGCGAGAACGATCAGCAGGTGCCATCCGTTCAGATTGCCTAGCATGAGGACTCCTCAGTATCGGGCGGGGGTGCCTTCAGTGTAGCTCTTGCCCCTCCGCGGGGGCCCAGGAACTCGACGTGTTCACCCCTGGGGCGAGACATCCTCGCCGTATTGCGCGAGACCGGCGGCCGCCCAGGCCGCCGCGGCACGCCGTGCCCCGGCGGGCTCGAGCAGTTCGACCTCGCCGCCGCGCCGCGCCGCGAGACGCTTCAGGCTCTGCTCGTCGGCGAGCCGCAGCGACGCCACGGCGACGTCCCCCTCGCCCTCGATCGTGGCGCGCTCGAGGTAGTCCGACAGCAGCGGCGCGACCGCGCGCGGGAATCGGAACCGCGCGACGACCTCGTCGTCGGCGGGCGCGAACAGCTCGGGTACCGGGTCGGCGCCGTGGACGGCGGGGATGCCGGTGAGCTCGGGGTCGCTGACACGGTCGAGGTGGAACGTGCGCACCGCCTGCCGCGTGTGGCACCAGCCCTGCAGGTACCACTGGCCCCCGGCGATGTGGACCTTGATCGGGTCCACCGTGCGGGTCGTCGGTGCGGCACCGGGCGCGCGATAGGTGAACGACACCGCCACTCCGCGACGGAGCGCGCGGTCCACGACGTCGCGGACACCGTCCACGGGACCGGGGGCCACGATGACCGCCGGCGGGGTCGACGACGCCCCGCGGGCGAGCTTCGCCAGCAGACCGGTCACCAGGGCGCTGTCCCCCACCCCCGGCAGGGACCGCGTGAGCTGGAGCCCGGCCAGCAGCGCTGCGGCTTCGCGCGCGGTGAGGCGCGGCGAGCGTTCGAGGCCGACCGTGTTCGTGATCGAGATGATCTCGTCGCGATCGAGCAGATCCCAGTCGATGTCGAACAGTTCGTTGGGGAGCTGCCAGTAGCCGCCCTCGCCGGGCAGGCCGATGACGGTGAGCCTCTCGACCATCGCCCGCATCTGGTCGGCCGTCACGTCGAAATCGGCGGCGGCCTCGGCGATCGAGACCTCGCCCTTGCCGACGATGTACGGCACGAGCTGCAGCAGGAGGGCGGCCCGGTCGAGGGCGGGCAGCGCACGGTCGGAGCTCATGCGGCACCTCCGTGCAGGGCGAGAGTCGCCCGCAGGCGACGGATGACCTGCTCGCGCAGGTCGTCGGGGGCGACGACGCGCACCTCGGGCCCGTAGGAGGCGAGCTCGTCCGCGAAGACGTGCAGGTCGACGTACGGCACCACGATGCCCTGCGCCGCCGGCTCCGCGCGCCGCGACAGGCGGAGCGCCGCCTCGGTGCCCGGGTGCACCTCGAGGAGAGCCCGCCGGCGATGCGCGACACCCTCGAGTCCCGCGAGGGCGCGCTCCCCCGCACCGACCCGCAGCTGCTCGTCGAAGCGTTCCCGCGTCACGGTCACGTCCCCGACGATGCGCGAGAGGAGGAAGGTGCGCTCGGCATCCATCGACAGATCGAAACCGAAGACGTGCCACCGCGCCTCGTACTCCAGCAGCGCGAGGGGACGGATGCGACGCTCCCGCGCCCGCGCGTCGCCGGGACGCAGGTAGCTGAACGTGACGACCCGGCACTCCTCGATCCCCCGCTGCAGCGCCGGGAAGGCGGCATCCCGAGCCCGGATGCGCGGCGCGTAACCGATGATCGGCTCGTCGACGGCGATGCCGAGACCACGGATCTTGCGCAGGCCGCTGCGGGCGGCGTCCGAGAGGGACTCGCTCCCCCACACGCTTCCCGCGATGTTCAGCAGCGCGACCTCGGCGGGGCTGAACGAGATGTCCTCCGGAAGCGCGTACTCCGCGGTCGGCACGCGGTACCGGGCCTCGCGCAGATCATCGGGGTCGGCGCGGTCGCCGATCGTCTCGATGGGGACGCCGAGTCCGCGCAGGTTCTCCTTGTCGCGCTCGAACATCTTCTCGAGGGCGTCCTTGGAGGCCCCCGCCTCGTACTGCTCGCGGTAACCGGCAACGGACGACAGGATCGTGTCCTTCGTCAGCCCCTGTTCGGTCGCCATGAGGGCGACGACGAGGTTGACCAGACGCTCCTCGGGAGCGGGTCGGGACGAGGCGGCGGACACCCGCCCATCCTAGGCGCGGGCCGGACTCAGCCGTCGACGCCGAGGATGTCGAAGACGTACACGAGGGCCGTGTCGGTGGGCGCGTTGAAGAGCTTCTGGTCGTCCGCCGTCTGGTCGGCGGGGACGACGACCAGCACCTGGGAGCCGACCGTCTGGCCCTCGAGCGCGGACGCGAGCGTCCCGGGCAGCTTCGACGGGGGTGCCGCGATCGGGTTCTTGCCCCACGTCGTCACGAACTGCCGGCGGTCGTTCCACGAGACGCCGAGCACGGCGAGGCGTGCGGTCGCGTCGGCGGTCAGCGCGGGGCCGTCGCCCTTCTTCAGCGTCTGCACCGACACGGACGTCGGCGCGTCGCCGTCGGGGATCGTCACACCGGGCTGGCCGCCCGGGGCGCGCACCACGGTGGGAAGGCCGAAGCCGGCGGTGAACTGGTCGGCGCCGTTGGCGGCGGGCAGGTAGACGCGCTCGACGTCGGCCACGACGACCGCGGAGCCGCCCTGCGGGATGTCGAGGCCCTGAGCCGCCTGCGGGCCGACGCTGTCGTACGGCATCGACACGACCAGGCGCGACCCCTGCGTCGCGCAGAGCATCGCGGAGGAGAAGTCGGGGAACGTCTGGTCCCAGCCGGACAGGGGCTGCGCATTCGCGACGTTGCCGTCGTAGCGGGAGCCCACGATGCGCTCGCCCGTGATGCCGTTGTAGACCGTCAGGTCGAGGAGCACGAGCTGGTCGGGCTGCGTGATGCGCTCGCCGTCACCCGTGACCACCGTCTCGACCGAACGCGTGTCGGGCAGGAACGGCGACCGCACTTGCACGTCGGGCTGCTTCCCGACCTCGCCCGAGACCGTCACGGCCTCCGCGGCGCGCGAGTCGGACGGCGGCGGGGTGCATCCCGCAGCGGAGGCGCTGCCGGATGCCGCGCATCCGACGAGGCCGGTACCGGCCAGGGCGATCACGGCGACGAGGGCGGGGAGTCTGCGCACCGGATCAGTTTAGGCGGTCCCGTCGGGTGCCTCCGTCGCGGCCCCCGTCTGACCCTCGCGGCGGCGCACGCCGTCGGCGGCCTTCTGAGCCTCACGCACGCGCTTGCGCAGGTTCTTGTCGGTGATCTCGCGGTCGCCGACGGCGCCGGGGGTCCACAGTTCGACGTCCTCGTCGCCGTAGCTGGACTTCGAGGCGCGCCGCTTGACCTCCGGCGGCACGGCCCCGGGAGCCAGGCGACGCGCGGTGAGGAGGAAGCCGGTGTGCGCGACCATGCGGTGGTCGGGGCGGACGGCGAGGCCCTCGACGTGCCATCCGCGGACCATGGTCTCGGAGGCATCCGGGTCGGTGAACAGCCCCGTGGCGCGGATGTACTCCGCCACGCGACTCAGCTGCGTGGCGGTGGCGACATAGCAGAGCACGACGCCGCCGGGGGTGAGCGCGTCGGCCGCGGCGTCGATGCACTCCCACGGCGCGAGCATGTCGAGCACGACACGATCGACGGATGCCGGGGGGACGGCATCCGGGAGATTCTCGACCAGGTCGCCCACGACGACCTCCCACGTGCCGGGGGTCGCACCGAGGAACGTCTCGACGTTGGCGCGGGCGACGTCGGCGAACTCCTCGCGACGTTCGAACGACACCAGGCGGCCGCTCGGACCGATCGCGCGCAGGAGCCACAGGGACAGCGCGCCCGAGCCCACGCCCGCCTCGACGACCGTCGCCCCTGGGAAGATGTCGGCCTGCGACAGGATCTGCGCGGCGTCCTTCGGATAGACGATCGCCGCTCCGCGCGGCATCGACATGACGAAGTCGCGCAGCAGCGGACGGAGCGCGAGGTAGTCGTGGCCGGAGCTGTTCGTGACGACGCTGCCGTCCGGCTGGCCGACGAGCAGCTCGTGCTTGAGCACGCCGTTGTGCGTGTGCAGCTCGCCGTTCTCGCGGAGCGTGATGGTGTGCATCCGCCCCTTGGGTCCGGTCAGCTGCACGCGGTCGCCGACCCGGAAAGGTCCGCTCAGGTGCGGGGTCTCGCTCATCGGGTCTCCTGTGGGGTGGTCGCGGGTGCGTGGGTGGAATGGAGGGCGGCGAGGTCCGCGGCGCCGCGACCGGCCAGGGTCGGCCACAGCGCGTGGGCACCGACCTCGTCGAGCGACACCATGAGCGGGACGCCGAGGGTCACCGCGCCGCTCGCGAGCGCCGAGCGCAGGCCGTTCGGCGAGTCCTCGATCGCGACGGTGTCGCCGATCGCGACGCCGAGGGCGTCGGCGGCCTGGAGGTAGGGGTCGGGATAGGGCTTCGGCCGCGTGACGTCGTCCCCGGCGACGACGACGTCGAAGGCCGGGAAGTCGATGAGGTCGACGACCGAGAGCGCCATGCGCCGCATCGACATCGTCACGAGGGCCGTCTTCACGCCCGACCGACGCAGATCGGCGAGCAGTTCCCGCGCGCCGGGGCGGAACGGCACGCCGTGCACGGCGAGCTGACGCAGCACCTCGTCGGTGAGGTGGGCGATGATCTCGTCCACGCCCCACGGGACTCCGGCGTTCTGGAGCAGCCGCGCGGAGTCCTCCAGCGCGAGCCCGACCATCCCGAGCGCCTGCGCGTGCGACCACGTGCCGCCGAACCGCTCGACCAGGGGCGTCTCCGCGGCCATCCAGAACGGTTCGGTGTCGACGAGGGTGCCGTCCATGTCCCAGAGGACGGCGGCGGGCGCGGGGGAAGTCATCGTTCCATCGTATCCAGGGCGCTCCCCGGCCAGCCCCCGGCCGAGCGCTCCCGCGGGGGCGCATGCGCCTATCCTGGATATCCAGCCCCGCAGGGGCAGAGGAGGTTGCGTGGACGCACTGGGTCGCCGGATCATCGTCGCCGCTTTCGACGGCTGGAACGACGCCGGAGAGGCGGCCTCGGCCGCGGCAGCGATGCTGCGGACGGGCAGCGACTACGAGGTGGTGCACTCCGTCGATCCGGAGCTGTACTTCGACTACCAGTACACCCGCCCCCAGGTGGGAGTGGATGCCGAGGGCCACCGCACCCTCACGTGGCCCGAGGCCACGCTGCTCCGCCCCGCCCACCGCACCGGCGCCCCGGAGATCTGGCTGCTCGTGGGCGTCGAGCCGGCGCGTGCGTGGCAGGCCTTCGCCGCGGAGTTCATCGACGTCGCCCTGCGGGAGGACATCACCGGCTTCGTCGCGCTCGGCTCGATGATGTCCGACGTGCCGCACACCCGCCCGATCTCGGTGTTCGCGGGCAGCGACAACGACGGCGTGCGCCAGTCCCTCGGGCTCGAGCGGAGTCTGTACGAGGGGCCGGTCGGCATCCTGAGCGCCCTCGGCGACGCGGCCGAGCGCGCCGGCATCCCGACGGCCAGCCTGTGGGCGAGCGTGCCGCACTACGTCGCGGGCCACACGCCGTCCCCCAAGGCGACGCTCGCGCTCCTCGACCGGCTCGAGTCGGTGTCGGGCATCCCGGTGCCGCGGGGCGAGCTCGCCGCCGAGGCGCTCGCGTGGGAGGCGTCGATCGACGCCGCGGCCGCGGACGACGACGAGATGCGCGACTACATCCACCAGCTCGAGCAGACCCGCGACACGTGGGATTCTCCGGAGGCGTCGGGGGATGCCATCGCCCAGGAGTTCGAGCGGTACCTGCGCCGCGGCGGCGACGGCCCCGCCAAGCCCGGGCGCGACGACCCGCCCCGCCGCTGAACGCGAGAACGGCGCCGTCCCCGAAGGGGCGGCGCCGTTCTGCTTCGTGCCGGATCAGCCGGAGATGATCGTCGATTCCGCCGGGACGACCCCGGTGAGGAGAAGGACGATCACGACGACGCCGAGGACGATGCGGTAGATCACGAACGGCAGGAAGCTGCCCTTCTTGAGGTACTGCATGAGGAAGGCGATCACGAGGAAGCCGACGACGAACGCGATCACGGTCGCGAGCCCCGTTTCGGCGAGGTTGTAGGGTCCGGTGCCCTCGTCGAAGCTCTTGTACAGCTCGTAGAGCCCGCTCACGAACACCGCGGGAACCGCGAGGAGGAACGAGTACTCGGCGACGGCGGTCCGCTTGTACCCGAGGGCGCGGCCCAGGGTCGTGGTCGCACCCGAACGGGACACACCCGGCACGAGGGCGAGGGCCTGGGCGAATCCGTAGGCGAGACCGTGCGGGTACGTGAGGTCGTTCAGGTCACGACGACGCTTGCCGTAGTGGTCGGCGAGTCCGAGCAGGATGCCGAACACGATGAGCACGATCGCGGTGATCCAGAGGCTCCGGAAGTTGTCGCGGATCAGGCTCTGCAGGAGGAAGCCCAGGATGCCGATGGGGATGGTGCCGATGATGATCAGCCAGCCCATGCGGGCGTCGGGGTCGTTGCGCGGAACACGGCCGAACAGCGAACCGAACCAGCGCGAGATGACCCTGCCGATCTTCTTGCGGAAGTACAGCAGAACGGCCAGCTCGGTACCCAGCTGCGTGATCGCGGTGAACGTCGCGCCGGGGTCGGTCTGCGAGGGCAGGAACTCGCCCACGATCCGCAGGTGGGCGCTGGAGGAGATGGGGAGGAACTCGGTCAGGCCCTGGACGAGCCCGAGGATGATGACCTCGAAGATATGCATGCGGTCCTTCAGTACGTCCGGATGAGGTCGGCGAGGACTCGACGACCGAACTCGAGCGCGTCGACGGGGACGCGCTCATCCACACCGTGGAACATCCCGGTGAAGTCGAGGTCGGACGGGAGTCGCAACGGCGCGAACCCGTAACCGGAGATTCCGAGGGAGGCCAGGGCCTTGTTGTCGGTGCCGCCGCCCATGAGGTACGGGATCACCGGCACGCCGGGGTCGTGGCGGGACAGCTGTCCGACCATGGCATCCACGAGGTCGCCCGCGAAGGGGACCTCCAGGCCGATGTCCTGATGGACGATCTCGACCTCGACGTCCGGCCCCACGATGCGGCGGATGTCGGCGAGCGCCGCCTCCTCGGTGCCGGGCAGCACGCGCACGTCGATGAGGGCCTCGGCGCGGTCGGGGATGACGTTGTGCTTGTACCCGGCGGTGAGCCCCGTGGGGTTCGTCGTCGTCCGCAGGGTGGAACGGAGGAATCCGGATGCCGCGCCCGCGCGCTGCGCGAGCCGGTCGGGGTCGCCCGCGTCGTCACCGGTGAGCTCGGCGAGGCCCGCGAGGAGCTGCGTCGTGGTGTCGGTCAGGCGCACGGGCCATCGCGTGCGCCCCAGCGCGGCGACCGCCTCCGCGACCGCGGTCACGGCGTTGTCGGGGTGCAGCGCGCTGCCGTGGCCGGCGCGGCCGCGGGCGACGAGCTTGATCCACAGCAGGGCCTTCTCGCCCACCTGGAGCAGGTACGCGCGGCGATCGTCGACGGCGATCGAGTAGCCGCCGACCTCGCTGATCGCCTCGGTCGCTCCCGCGAACCACTCGGGTCGGTCGCGGACGACCAGGGCCGAGCCCTCCACGCCGCCGTTCTCCTCGTCCGCGAAGAACGTCACGATGATGTCGCGCTCGGGCTGCTCGCCCGCGCGCAGGACGTCGGCCACGGCGGTGAGGATCATGGCATCCATGTCCTTCATGTCCACGGCGCCGCGGCCCCAGAGGATGCCGTCGCGGATCTCGCCCGCGAACGGGTCGACGCTCCAGTCCTCGGCGACGGCCGGGACCACGTCGAGGTGGCCGTGGAGGATGAGCGCGGGCTTGTCGCGGTCACGACCCGGGACGCGCGTCGAGAGGTTGGTGCGGCGGTCGATCGGCTCGTAGTACTCGACGTCGAGACCGAGAGCCTCGAGGTACGCACCGGCGTACTCGGCGGCCTCGCGCTCGCCGCGGGACCGGCCTCCGCCGAAGTTCGTCGTGTCGAAGCGGATGAGGTCGGCGGCCACGCGGGCGACCTCGGGCGGGTCGGCGTCGTGCTCGGACATGCGCACTACGGTACCCGGCGCGTGCGCCCTCCCCCGTCCACGCCACGGCGGCGGCACGTCGGTGCGACGGCGGGACGCGCCCGGGGTGCGGCCCCGGTTCGTGGGGTGCGCTCGAGGCGTGGTAATGTCGTTCTTCGTTGCGAAAGCGACAGACACCCAATGCGCGGGTGGCGGAATAGGTAGACGCGCTAGCTTGAGGTGCTAGTGCCCGTATAGGGCGTGGGGGTTCAAGTCCCCCCTCGCGCACAGAACGAAGAAGGCCCCGGATTCGTCCGGGGCCTTCTTCGTTTTCCATCCTTCGATACCCGTGACACCGGCGAAACGCCGCCGTGACATCGCGGCTCTAGCGTCGAGGCATCCCGGAAGGATGGATGCCACATGTACCGGTTCCACGTTCCCACCATCGACATCTCCGCCTGGGTCGTCCCGGGATCCGAAGCGGCGCGCGCCGCCGTCGTCGCCGCCGTCGATCACGCGTGCCGCACCGTCGGCTTCTTCCAGATCGTGGGACACGGGGTGCCCGACCGGACGATCGCCGACCTCGAGGACGCGCTCGACGCCTTCTTCGGGCTGAGCCTGGATGCCAAGAAGCAGTACGTGCGTCCGGCATCCGAGAACCGCGGCTACACGCCTCCGAAGAGCGAGTCGCTGAGTTACAGCCTCGGCATCGACCCGGTGACGCGCATGAACGACTTCTTCGAGGCGTTCAACGTCGGCACCTCGTGGCGGGAGTACTCCGGCTCGACGGCGACCGCGGCGGACTACGCCGAGAACACCTGGCCGGATGCCGTGCCCACCTTCCGCCGCGCGGTGCAGACGTACTTCGACGAAGCGCGCCGCGTGGCCCAGACGCTGACGCACGTCTTCGCCGCCGCCCTGCGGGTGCCCGACGACTACTTCGATGCGCTCACCGACCACTCGATCGACGTGCTCCGGATGAACAACTACGCGCTGCCCCCGGGCTCGATCGAGCTCGGCGCCGAGCTGACCGGCATGGGCGAGCACACCGACTTCGGACTCGTGACCGTGCTCTGGGCCGACCGGGTCGCGGGGCTGCAGGTGCTGGGACTGGACGGGTCGTGGAACGACGTCATGCCGGCCGAGGGCGCGCTGCTGGTGAACATCGGCGACGTGGCCGCGCGGCTCACGAACGACAAGTGGCTGTCGACGTTGCACCGGGTGAAGCCGCCCGTGATCGACGGGACGATCGAGCGCCGCCGCTCGGCGGCGTTCTTCCACGACGGCAACGCCGACGCGGTGGTCGGGGTGCTCCCCCACTTCGCGTCGCGCGAGTGGCCCGCGCTCTACGAGCCGGTGACCGTCGCGGAGCACATCGCCGCGAAGCTCGCCGGATCCCGCGCCGGACGCAAGAACGTCTCCGCGGTGCGCGAAGCCGCGCGGGTCAGCGCGAGCCGCGGCTGAGCCTCGCGCCGTGGATCGGGTTCATCGGGGCAGCGGTAGGGGGATGCCAAGGCCTCAGGCCGCGGACACCCCGAACAGCAGGCCCAGCACGTACGTCACGGCGGCCGCGCCGAAGCCGATCGCGAGCTGACGCAGACCGCGCTTGAGCGGCGAAGCGCCGGAGAGCAGGCCCACCATCGCACCGGTGGCGAGCAGCGCCACGCCCACGAGGCCGAGGGCGAGAGCCACGGCCCCGACACCGCTCATGCCGAAGATCCACGGGAGGACGGGGATGATCGCGCCGGAGGCGAAGAACAGGAAGCTGGAGATCGCCGCGCCCCACGCGCTGCCGACGACCTCGTGCGACGACTCCCCCGGTGCCGCGGCGGCGGGCGCCGTCCCGGCCTGGGCCGCCGTGACGACGTCGCGGGCTTTGGCAAGAGCCTCCTCGGCCTCCATCCCCCGGGTGCGGTACACGAGCGCGAGCTCGTTGGCATCCAGGTCGAGGTGCGGGAGGGCGGAGTCGGCGTAGTCGTTCTCCTCGGTGGCCTCGAGCAGTTCGCGCTGCGAGCGCACCGAGACGAATTCGCCCGCGCCCATGGACAGCGCGCCGGCGAGGAGTCCCGCGATGCCGCTGAACAGCACGAAGCTCGGCGCGACGCCGGTGGCGCCGACGCCCATCACGAGCGCGAGGTTCGACACGAGTCCGTCGTTGGCGCCGAACACGGCAGCGCGGAAGGTTCCGGACAGCCGTCGGCGTCCGCGGGCGGCGAGCCCACGCACGACCTCGTGGTGCACCTGCTCGTCGGCGGCCATCTGCGCGGTGGCGTACGGCTCGTCGGCGTAGGGCGAGCGCGCTTCGGCGTTCTGAGCGAGGGCGAGCACGAAGATCGAGCCGAAGCGGCGGGCCATCCAGGCCAGCAGCGTGGTGCCGAGATCGGGACGGGGAAGGCGCTGGGGCGTGTCGCCGAGGAGCGCGAGCCAGTGCTGTTCGTGGCGGCCCTCGGCCTCGGCGAGCGCGAGGAGGATGTCGCGTTCCTCGCCGGAGCGGCGGCTCGCGAGGTCGCGGTACACGCGCGCTTCGGCGCGTTCGTCGACGAGGTAGCGCGCCCAACGACGGCGGTCGCGGGCAGTGGGTGTGGCGGGGGTCGTCACGGTTCTCCTTCGGGTCTCCCCCACGTTAGGCGGGGTGTTCCCCTCCCCCGGGCGCGTCGGCCGATACTGACAGCATTTCGGGCCTCCGAAGCCCGGGAACACGCGGATGCCACGGACCCGGTGCCAGCATTTCGGACCGGCGAATCCGCGGATTTCAGGACCGCACGCGCTTGCGCAGCACCTCGATGCGCGCCTGCAGCTGCGCTACGGTGGCGTGCGAGACGGCGGGGCCGCCGCAGATGCGCCGCAGCTCGGCGTGGACGAGGCCGTGCGCCTCGCCGGTCTGCCGGGCGTAGAGCCCGACGAGGCTGTTGAGCAGCTGCCGCTGTTCCTTGAGGGTGCGGTGCAGGGGCTGCGGCAGCCCGCCCTCGTCGACGCTGGGCGGCTCCTGGCCGCTCGCCTTCTCCTTCGCCTCGCGCGAGGACCGGTGGCGCGACTGGCGCGACGCGCGGGTCATGAGCACCTCGTGCACCTGCTCGGGTTCGAGGAGCCCGGGGATGCCGAGGAACTCCTCCTCCTCGATCGTTCCGGGGACCGCGAGCTGGCCGAACTCCTGTCCGTCGAACAGGACGCGGTCGAAGTGCGCGAGCGAGCCGAGGGCCTGGTACTCGAATTCCTGCTCGAGCGCGTCGGAGGCTTTGTCCTCGCGCTCGGCGGCATCCATCATGTCTTCTTCGGCGTTCCACTGGTCATCCGCGTCGCTGTCGCGGTCGAGGGCGTGGTCGCGCTGCGCCTCCATCTCCCCGGCGAGTGCGAGGAGCTGCGGCACGTTGGGGAGGAAGACGCTCGCGGTCTCACCGCGGCGGCGGGCGCGGACGAAGCGGCCGATGGCCTGGGCGAAGAACAGCGGCGTCGAGGCGCTCGTGGCGTACACGCCGACGGCGAGGCGCGGGACGTCGACGCCCTCGGACACCATGCGGACGGCCACCATCCAGCGGCTCGTGCCCTTCGAGAACGTCTCGATGCGGCCGGACGCCTCGGCTTCGTCGGAGAGGACGACGGTGACCTTCTCGCCGCTGATGTCCTCGAGGATCGTGGCGTACGCGCGTGCGGCGGTCTGGTCGGTCGCGATGACGAGGCCGCCGGCATCCGGGACCGTCTCTCTCACCTCGGTGAGGCGTCGGTCGGCAGAGCGGAGGACCGCGGGGATCCAGTCGCCGTTGGGGTCGAGCGCGGTGCGCCACGCCTGCGACGTGATGTCCTTGGTGTTGTCCTGCCCGAGCTGGGCCTCCATCTCTTCACCGGCCTTGGTGCGCCAGCGCATCTGCCCGGCGTAGACGAGGAAGAAGACGGGACGGACGACCCCGTCGTCGAGCGCGCGCCGGTAGCCGTAGGCGTAGTCGGTGCGCGAGAGGCGGATTCCCTTGTCGTTCGGGTGGTACTCCACGAACGGGATGGGCGCGGTGTCGCTGCGGAAGGGCGTCCCCGAGAGCAGCAGACGGCGGGTGGCGCGGCCGTACGCCTCGCGGAGCGCGTCGCCCCAGCTGAGCGCGTCGCCGCCGTGGTGCACCTCGTCGAGGATCACCAGGGTTCTGGCATCCATCGTCAGGCGCTGGTGCACCTCGGCCTTCACGGCCACCTGCGCGTAGGTGACCGCGACGCCGTGGTACTGCCGCGAGGGCGTCGCGTGCCGGTTGGAGAAGTACGGATCGAGACGGATGCCGACCCGCGCCCCCGCCTCAGCCCATTGGGTCTTCAGGTGCTCGGTGGGGGCCACGACGACGATGCGGTCGACGACGCGGCGGCGCATGAGCTCGGACGCGAGGCGGAGGGCGAACGTCGTCTTACCGGCGCCCGGGGTGGCCGCGGCGAGGAAGTCGCGGGGGCCCTTGCCGACGCCGTCGGGGCCGTCGGAGCCGAAGTACTGGTCGAGCGCTTCGGCCTGCCACGCGCGCAGGCGCTGCGCGGTTCCCCATGGGGCGCGCTGCGGGAACGACGGCGAGAGGTGCTCCGCGGCGAAGCTTCCGAAGTGGTGCTCGTCGCCGGAGTCGCCGAAGGAGAGCTCGGGCGCGGTCGCGTCGGAGGTGGTGTCGGGGAGGGCCGAAGTGCGGGCTTCTTCTTCCAGCATCGAACCTCCTTCCCTCGCGAGCGCGAACATCCACGATAGGCGTTTCTCTGGGGTGCCGCGTGCGCCTGGGGAGGGTTCCACGACCCCACCTGCGATAAACGCTTCGGCTCGGTGGAAACGCTCCGGCGCGGCGTTTCTGGCGAGCCGGAGCGTTTATCGAGAAGGGGGCGGTGCGGGGCGGCAGGAGGGAGTGGGGGGATGCCAGGGCCCCTTGCCGTGCCGAGGGGCGGGGATAGCCTGGGGGCGGAGGTTTCGATGACACTCGATCCGCACTCGCCCGCCCCGTCTGCGTCCGACAACCCCGGCCCGCACCCCTGGCGCCGCTTCGTCGCCCTCGGTGATTCCTTCACCGAGGGGATCGGCGACCCGCTGCCCGACGGCGGTCACCGCGGCTGGGCGGATCGTGTCGCCGAGGTCCTGGCATCCCAGGTCGACGACTTCGCGTACGCCAACCTCGCGGTCCGCGGGAAGCTCATCGGCCAGATCGTCGCCGATCAGATCGACCCGGCGCTCGCGCTGAAGCCCGACCTCATCACCTTCTCCGCCGGGGGAAACGACGTCATCCGCCCAGGCACCGATCCCGACGCCGTCTCGCAGCAGTTCGAGGATGCCGTCGTGCGCCTCCGCAGCGACGGCGCGACGGTCGTGGTGTTCACGGGCATCGACACCGAGTTCACGCCCGTGTTCCGGGGCATCCGGGGCAAGGTCGCGATCTACAACGAGAACATCCGCTCGATCGCCGACCGCTACGACTGCATCGTCGCGAACCAGTGGGGCCTGAAAGAGGTGCAGGACATGCGCTTCTTCGACGACGACCGCCTGCACTACAACACCCTCGGCCACCACGAGGTCGCGCGGATGGTGCTGCGGGCCCTGAACGTCCCCAACGACCTGCAGCCGATGCAGCCCGAGGCCCTGCCCCCGACGACGTGGCGCGCGGCGCGCGAGAAGGACCTGGTCTGGGCGCGCGCGTATCTCGTGCCGTGGGTGCTGCGGCGTCTGCGTCACCAGTCGTCGGGCGACCACATCCTCCCGAAGCGCCCCGAGCCGCTGCCCGTGATCACCCTCGCCCCGGGACAGGATGCCACGGCCTCGCGCCACACGGAGGTCTGAGCTCAGCGCAAGGCGCGCCCCAGCTCCCACAGCGCGACCGCGCTCGCCGCGGCGACGTTGAGCGAGTCCACTCCCCCGGCCATCGGGATCGTCACGACGGTGTCGGCCGCGGCGAGCGCACCGCGGCTCAGTCCGTCGCCCTCGGCGCCCATGAGGAGGGCGACGCGTTCGTGTCCGGCCGCGGCGAAGTCGTCGAGCGTCACGGCGTCGTCGGCGAGCGCGAGGGCGGCGAGGTGCAGCCCGGCGTCCGTGAGCAGCGGTTTGGCTTCGGGCCATTCCGGTAGCCGCGTCCACGGCACTTGGAACACCGTGCCCATGCTGACGCGCACGCTGCGCCGGTAGAGCGGGTCGGCGCAGCGCGGAGTGACGAGCACCGCGTCGGCACCCAGCGCCGCGGCCGAACGGAACGCGGCACCGACGTTGGTGTGGTCGACGATGTCCTCGAGCACGACCACGAGCCGCGCGCCCGCGACGACGTCGGCGACGGGGGCCAGAACGGGACGGTGCATGGATGCCAGCAACCCCCGGTGCACGGTGTAGCCGGTGACCTGCTCGGCGACCTCCGCCGGGACGACGTAGATCTCGGCATCCTCCCCTGCCAGCGCGAGGGCGTCGTCGAGGAACTTCTCCTGCACGAGCACCGAGCGGGGACGGTGCCCGGCGCGGAGCGCGCGGTCGAGCACCTTCGACGATTCGGCGATGTACAGGCCGCCGGCGGGCTCGCTCACGCGGCGCAGCGACACGTCGGTGAGGTCGCGGTAGTCGGCGAGACGGGGGTCGTCGGCGGAGGCGATCGGGAGGACGGGCATCGTCCCACTCTGCCAGGACCGCACGGCCCGGTGCCCCGGGCGAGGGCATCCACCCACGGTCCTAGACTCGAAGCGACGGAGGTGCGCATGACGGACACGACGAGGGATGCCGAGACCCTGGCATCCATCGATCGAGCCGTCGAGGTGCTCGCCGGCCGCCGCGTGGCGGTGCTCACGGGCGCGGGGGTGTCCACCGATTCGGGGATCCCCGACTACCGCGGAAAGGGCGCGCCGACGCGGACCCCGATGACGGCGGATCAGTTCCTCGCGAACGCGGACGCGCGCCGGCGGTACTGGGTCGGCAGCCACCTCGGGTGGAAGGCGTTCGCCGCGGCCGAGCCGAACGACGGTCACCGGGCTCTCGCGGCACTCGAGAACGCCGGGATCACGAACGGCGTCATCACGCAGAACGTGGACGGTCTGCACGTCCGCGCGGGCAGTCACCGCGTGGTCGAACTCCACGGCACGATGCGTCGCGTCGGCTGCCTGCACTGCGGGCAGGTGTTCGACCGCCGCGACCTGGCGGCGCGCGTCGAGGCCGACAACCCGTGGATCACCGTGCCCGAGAACGTCGAGCTCGGTCCGGACGGCGACGTCACGCCCGCGTCGGCGGAAGGTTTCATCGTGCCGGTGTGCACGGTGTGCGGCGGCACGCTCAAGCCCGACGTGGTGTTCTTCGGCGAGTACATCCCGGTCGAGAAGTTCCGCGAGGCCGAGCAGCTGGTGCACGCCAGCGAGGCCCTCGTCGTGGCCGGCTCGTCGCTCGTCGTGAATTCCGGCATCCGCCTCGTCGAGCGCGCGCGTCGCCGGCGACTGCCGGTCGTGATCGTCAACCGCGGAGCGACGCGCGCCGATCAGCGCGCCGCGGTCAAGATCGACGCAGGCACGAGCGACGTGCTGAGCACCTTCGCCGAGCGGCTCCCCTTGCTGCGGTAAGCGCCGGACGGCTCACTGCCCGCGCTGCGGTAGCGCCCGACGGCTCACTGCCCGCGCGTGTATCCCACCGCGCCGTCCGCCAGGAACACACGGTGTGCCCCCACGATCCGGAGCCCCGTGAGACGCTCGACCGCCGCGGTCGCGGCGTCGTGCAGTTCGCCGTGCCGCTGCACGAACACCGCGTGGGCCCGCGGTCCGCTCCACGATGCAGGGAGCAGCACCGCCGGCAGGTCGGGGTCGGTGAACGGGAACCGACGGTAGTCGTCGGTGAGGTGCACGCGGCGCACGAGCGCCTCCTCGTCGGAGCTCGGCGGCTCGGCGATGTCGTGCGCGGCGGCGAAATCACGGTAGAGCCGGTCGAGACCCTCGAGGTCCCACCCGCGACCGGCGAGGGAGCGGTCGCCGTCGATGTCTCCGGTGCGGCTGAGGAAGACGTCGGACTCGATGTCGCTCTCCTCCATGACCGCGCGAGCGGATGCCATCCGGTCGCCGGGGGCGATCCAGATCGCCGGCTGCAACTGGCCGAAGCCGAGCCACGTGAGGCGCTTGCGCACCTCGTCGCGCGCGGTGCGGTCGCCGGCCCGCGTCGCGATGAGCGTCCACTGCCCGTCCCACTCGCGCGCGATGTGCCGGAAGATGCGGTCGCGTCCTTCGTCGAGGAGGGTCCACGCCCGCGGCGACAGCACGTAGGTGGTGAGGCGACCGTCGCGCCGCGTCTCGAACCAGCCCTCGGCGCGCAGGCGCGACATCACGACCCGGGTGGTCGCCGGTTCGACGCCGAACAGTTGCAGGACGTCGCTCAGACCGCGCAGGGGCGCTCCTCCGTCGCCGCAGTAGCGGAAGTAGTCCCCGAAGAGGGTGAATACGAGGGAGCGCGGGCGCATGCGAGAACGTTACCGGACCCATGTGTAACGAAGTTTTGGCGTTGCACGTGATTATGTTGCATACTCGTGACGTCCCCCCTGGGACGACGACTTCAGCAAGGAGGCTGATATGCGCATCGCTGTCCTCGGCGGCGGCCCCGGCGGGCTGCTGTTCGCCGCACTGGCGGCCCGGAACATCCCCGGCGCCCACGTCGACCTGTTCGAACGCAACCGCCCGGACGAGGCCTTCGGATTCGGCGTCGTGTTCTCGGACGCGACGCAGAACGGCGTGGATGCCGCGGACTCGGCCCTGCGTGAGACGCTCGACGCCTCCGGCGTGCGGTGGGACGCTATCGAGGTGCGCCTCAAGGGAGAGAGCCTGTCGTTCCGCGGCAACGGCATGGGCGCGGTGCTGCGCAAGGACCTGCTCGCGGCCCTCCAGGCGCGGGCGGCGGATGCCGGTGCGCACCTGCATTTCTCGGACGCCCGCGTCCTCGACGACCTGGCCGACTACGACGTGATCGTCGCCGCGGACGGCGCGAACTCCCAGACCCGTGCCGCCATCGGAGACGACACGCTGGGCGTGACCTACGACATCGCCACGGCCAAGTTCATCTGGTTCGCCACAGACGCCGTCTTCGACGGCCTCACCTTCCTCCACACGTACGACGACACTCTCCCCGGCGACGTGAGCGGCGTGTTCGCCGCCCATGCGTACCCGATCGGCGGCGGGCTCTCGACCTTCATCGTCGAGACCGACGAGGACACGTGGCGGGCCGCGGGACTCGACGGCTTCGACGCCGCCACTCCCCCCGGGCCCAGCGACGAGCACAGCCAGCGGCGCCTGGAGGAACTGTTCGCCCCGCTCATCGGGGGTGCGCAGCTCATCGGCAACAACTCGCGCTGGGGCAACTTCCGGACCATCCGCGCCCGCCGGTGGCACCACGGCAACGTCGCGCTGCTCGGCGACGCCGTGCACACCGCGCACTTCTCCGTGGGCAGCGGCACCAAGATGGCCCTCGAGGACGCGATCGCGCTCTCCGAGGCGCTCGCCGCGCACCCCGACGACACCGAGGCCGCCTTCACGGGGTACGAGGCCGTGCGCCAGCCGCAGGTGGCCCGCATCCAGGGCGCGGCCGGTCCGAGCCTGTCGTGGTGGGAGAACTTCGGCACCTACTTCCACGCCTTCGAGCCGTGGCAGTTCGGCTTCCACTTCTTCTCCCGGGCGCTGCCGGCCGCCAAGATCGCCCGCCGCGACCCCGAGGCGGTGCGGCGTGCGCTCGATCAGTGGCAGCGACGCCACGGCGCACCGCCACTCGAGTCCCCGGTGCGGGGGCCCGGGGCCCGCGTGCTCCTCGACCGCCGCGTGCTCGACCGCGACCACCTGCCGTCGGCCGTCACGGTCGCGGTGGGGAGCGGCATCCATCCCGATTCCGCGGTCCGCGACGCGCTCGCGAGCCACGCGGATGCCACGACCGTGCTGATCACCGGCGGAACCCCGCTCGAACGCCAGCTGGCCGCCGAGGCGGCCCGTCTGCGCCACGGCGTGGCAGCGATCATCGACGAGCCCGACTGCGACGAGGATCGCGCGATGACGCTCGTGCTGTCCGGCCGTGCCGACGCGGTGCTCCGATGAACACCGCGGACGGACTCACCCCCTGGCCGGCCGAGGTCGCGGAGCGCTACCGCTCGGACGGACTGTGGCGGGGCCGCGCGATCGGCGACGTCTTCGTCGAGTCCGCCTGGACCCACGCCGACCGTGTCGCCGTGGCCGACGGCGACACGACCCTCACCTATGCGGAGCTGGCCGACCGCGTCGACGCGTGCGCCGCGCGGCTCCTCGCCCTCGGGATCGCCCCCGACGACCGGATCGTCGTGCAGCTGCCGAACCACTGGACGTTCGTCGTGCTCACGCTCGGGTGCCTCCGCGCGGGGATCGTGCCGGTCATGGCGCTGCCCGCCCACCGCGAGCACGAGCTGCGGCACCTGATCGAGGCGTCCGAGGCCGTGGCGCTCGTGAGCCCCGACGCGCTGCGCGACTTCGACCACCGGAACCTGTCGTGCGCGCTGCGCGCGGAGAGTCCGACGCTCCGCCACGTGCTCATCCAGGCCGACGACGACCGCGCGCTCCCCGACGACGTCGAGCACCTCGCCCCGCTGTGCGCCCCGTCGGACGCGGCGACCCGCGGCGTCGCGCTCCCGCCCGTGGATGCCTCCTCCGTCGCCGTGTTCCTGCTCTCCGGGGGCACCACGGGACTGCCGAAGCTCATCGCGCGCACGCACGACGACTACGTCTGCAACGTGCTGCTGACCTCGGCGACCGCGGGCGTCGACGCCGACACGGTGTACCTGGCGACGCTGCCGATGGGCCACAACTTCCCGCTCGCGTGCCCCGGCATCCTGGGCACCCTGTTCGCCCGGGGCACGGTGGTGCCGCTCGGCTCCCCGCGTCCGGAGCGCGCGTTCGCGGCGATCCAGCGCTACGGCGTCACCCACACGGCCGCGGTGCCGGCCGTCGTGGCGTCGTGGCTCGACCACGGCGCCGCGGTCGGCACCGACGCACTCCACACCCTGCGCGTGCTGCAAGTGGGCGGCGCGCGGCTGGCCGACGAGCTGGCCCGGCGAGCGGTCGAGGAGCTGCCCGGAACGCTGCAGCAGGTGTTCGGCATGGCGGAGGGCCTCATCAACGTCACGCGGCTCGACGACCCCGTGGAGGCGATCGTCGCGACGCAGGGACGCCCGGTGTCGACCTCCGACGAGCTGAGGGTGGTCGACGAGGCCACCGGGACCGCCGTCCCGGACGGCACCCCCGGCGTTCTCCTCACCCGGGGGCCGTACACGCCGCGCGGCTACTATGACGCGCCCGAGGCGAACGCCCGCTCGTTCACACCCGACGGCTTCTACATCACGGGGGACATCGTGCGTCTGCGCCCCGACGGGAACCTCGTCGTCGAGGGCCGCAGCAAGGACATGATCAACCGCGGCGGCGAGAACATCTCCGCCGAGGAGGTGGAGAACCTGGTCTATCGGCTCCCCTCGGTGCGGCTCGCGGCCGCGGTGGCGATGCCGCACGCGACCCTCGGCGAGACCGTGTGCCTGTTCGCCGTGCTGCACGACGGGTACGAACTCGACCTCGCCACCGTCCGCGCGCACTTCGACGCCTCGGGGGTCGCGGCCTTCAAACGCCCCGAGCGCCTCGAGACCGTCGCCGAACTGCCGCTGACCAAAGTCGGCAAGATCGACAAGAAGGCGCTGCGCGAGCTGCTCGCGAGCGAACACGCCCGGGGCTGACGCCCGGATCGAGGAGACCCATGTTCATCGACGCCGCCGGCCTCTCCCCCGCCGATACGTACCGTCTGCTCGTCGGGTCGGTCGTCCCCCGCCCGATCGCGTGGGTCACGAGCGGGCGGGACCCGGTGAACCTGGCGCCCTTCAGCTCGTTCACGTGGGTGAGTCAGCATCCCGCGATGCTCGGATTCACCGTGAACCGCCGCGCGCACGGCCGCAAGGACACGATCCGCAACATCGAGGCGTACGGCGAGTACGTCGTCAACATCGCCGACGAGTCGATGCTCGCCTCCCTCCACGCCAGTTCGGAAGGGATGCCACCGGACGTCGGCGAAGCCGAGCACCTGGGCCTCGCGCTCGAGGACTCGCGGGTGATCGGCATACCGGGGCTCGCGGACGCGCCCGTGCGGATGGAGTGCCGCTACCACTCGACGACCGCGTTCAGCCCCACAGGGGGCGAGTTCGTGGTGGGGACCGTGGTGGCGTGGTCGATCCGCGACGACATCGTGCGCGTCGGATCGACGGGCGCCGCGAGCATCGACACCGAGCTGCTGCGCCCGATCGGACGGCTCGCCGGCCCGCGGTACACCCCGCTCGGGCGCGTGATGGAGCTGCCGCCCGTCCCGGGCGGATGAGACGCCTCGCCTGCCCGCACTACACCCCGCTCGGACGTGTGGTGGAACTGCCGCCCGTCCCGGGCGGATGAGCGGCGCCCGCGTCAGAACCAGCGCGCGATCACGGGCAGGTCGCCGCCGCCCACGACCCGCAGGCGGCGAGCGCCGCGGCCCGCGATCCAACGCGCGAGGTCGGGCGTGGCGCCCTCGACCGTCGGCCCGCCCTCGCCGTACGCGGCGACCCCGAGGTCGCGGTCGGTCGCGCGCAGCACCACCGCACCGGGCTCGCCGCGCCGCGTCCAGGCGCGGAAGACGTCGGCGATGATCTCGTCGACCATCTCGGTCGGGAAGTCGAGGAAGGAGCCGCCGTTGTCGAGGTCGACGGCGTGCACCCACACCTCTTTGGCTCGCATCCACGCCGTCTCCCGCGCGGGCACCGTGCGCCCCTGCGCGGTGACGACCGTGGCATCCCACTGCGCGTCGGTCAGGTCGCGCCACTCGACGTTCAGGTGGACCGCGGCGTGTTCGACGAGGTGCCGCAGCGCCCGTGCGGGCAGGGTCGACCCGAGGACGATCTCGTCCCACCGCTGGGTGTCGGAGGCGTACATCGGGGTCTCCACACCCGTGCGGGCCCACTCGACGAGCCGGGCGACCGCGCGCGCGTTGTAGCCCACGTGCGCCAGGAGGTGGCGTCGCGACCACCCGGGCAGGAGGCTCGGCGCGTCCATGTCGTCGTCGTCGAGTTCGCCGAGCCGCCGCGCGAAGTACGCCGTCCCCCGGCGCGCGAGGTCGAGGTGCGCGTGAGGTGCGGCCGGAGCGTCGTAGCGCGCGCCGGCGCCCTGACGCTCGCGCAGGGCCCGCTCCTCGGGGCCCAGCGTCTCGGCGTTCACGGCTCCTCCGCGACGAAGCGGTTGACGAGGGTTCCGATGCCGTCGATCGTGACCTCGACCACGCTCCCGGATGCCAGGTACTCCTGGGGTTCGCGCGCGTGTCCCACCCCGCCGGGGGTGCCGGTGAGGATGACGTCGCCGGGTCGGAGCGTCGTCACGGTCGAGATGTACCGGACGAGGTCGACCGGCCCGTGGACGAGATCGTGGATGTCGCCGTTCTGCTTGAGGACTCCGTCCACGACCGTCCGCATCCGGGCGTCGGAGGGGATCTCGTCGGCGGTGGCGAGCACGGGCCCGAGCGGCGTCGACCGCTCCCAGACCTTGCCCTGCAGCCATTCGCGCGTGCGGAACTGCCAGTCGCGCATCGAGACGTCGTTGGCGATCGTGTAGCCGGCGATGGCGGCGGCCGCCTGCCCGGCGTCCGCGCGGCGCACGGCGGTGCCGATGACGATCGCGAGCTCGCCCTCCCAGTCGATCTCGGGGCTCTCCGGGGGAAGCGGGAGATCTTCGCCCGCCGCGGCGAGGGTGTCGGGGAACTTCGCGAAGAGCACGGGGTACTCGGGCAGGTCGCGCTTCATCTCGAGGATGTGCGCGCGGTAGTTCAGACCGACGCACACGATCTTGCTCGGCGCGAGCACGACCGGCGCGAACCGCACCTCGTCGAGGGCGATCGTGGGCCCGTCGACCTCGGCGGTCGCCTCGACGTCGCCCGCGCGGAGCAGAGCGCCGACGTCCGCGTGCTCCTCGAGCACGACGACGTGGTCTCCCTCCACCCGCGCGGCGGCGGTGGACTCTCGCCAGTGGATGGTGCACAGCTTCATCGGTCGGTCTCCTCTTCGAGCTCGCGGTACAGCCCCAGGCCCTCGAAGATCGGGGTGTCGCTGAAATGGAACAGGTCCAGGCGCGTCTCGGCCTGCACCCGGAAGCGGCACCAGCTCGGCACGACGAAGATGTCGCCGTGCTCGACCGCGTGCTCGGTGTGGCCCAGCAGCACGCGTCCCGATCCCTCGAACACCTGGTAGACGTTCGATCCGACCTCCTGCCGGACGGGCGTACTCGCGCCCTCGCGGAAGCGGTGGAATTGAGCGCGGATGGTCGGCATGACGTCGCCGCCGGTCGTCGGGTTGGCGAAACGTACGGCGGCGTGGCCGGGGCCGACCGTGGCCGGCATCCCCTCCGCCTCCAGGAGCAGCTGATCGGTGAGCGCGGCGTCGGTGTGCTCCCACCGGTACGCGCCGATGGGGCTCGACACGGTCCGACGCAGCCCGGCGAGGGGAAGAAGGCCGGGGTGGGCCCAGAGGCGCTCCGAGCGAGAGAAGTTCGGTGTCGCCTCGTCGGTGACGCGTTCGGCACCGAACTCGAAGAACCCGGTGTCCATCTGGTAGGCGAAGGGGATGTCGAGGCCGTCGATCCAGGTCATGGACTGGTCGGTCTCGTTGTGGTGGCCGTGGAAGTTCCAGCCGGGCGTGAGCAGGAAGTCGCCGCGGCTCATGCGCACGGGGTCGCCGTTGACGACCGTCCAGACTCCTTCACCGGATGTCACGAAACGGAAGGCGTTCTGGGAGTGCCGGTGCTCGGGCGCGGTTTCGCGCGGCCCGAGCTGCTGGATGGCGGCCCACAGCGTCGGCGAGATGTATGCGCGCCCGCCCAGGCCGGGGTTGGCGAGGCCGATGGCGCGGCGTTCTCCCCCACGCCCCACCGGGATCAGATCGCCGGCGCGCTCTGCGAGCGGCTGCAGGGCGTTCCAGCGCCACACCCACGGCACCGCCTTGGGCTGCGGGGTCTGCGGCATCAGGTCGTCAAGTTGCGTCCAGAGCGGGATGAGATGCTGCTCCTCGAATCCCCGGTACAGGGCGCGGAGCTCCGGGCTGTCCTCGGGCTGCATCGCGTTCTCGACCGGCGTGGTCTGCGTGCTCATCGGTCCTCCTCGATCGTGGCAATCCCAGATTGCGTTACTTTCGCGCGTCTTGCAACAGAAATTCGTTACACATGATTGGATGCCGGGATCTTTGTGAAACATTCCTCTTGCGTCAGACGCAAATCTGTTACACGATGTGCCGCACGGAGCGTCCGACGCCCCGGCCCCCGAATCCCCCGGCGGGCACCCGACGCGATTCTGCAAGGAGGCAGAAGATGTCCGACATCGAACACGCGCACACCACCTCGGCCGACGGCACCCCCATCGCCTACTTCCGCCGTGGAAGCGGCCCCGCCCTCGTCGTGACCCACGGCAGCATCGCCACGAAGGAGCAGTGGCTCCCCGCGAGCGAGGCGCTCGCCGAGCACGTCACCCTCTACGTCCACGACCGTCGCGGGCGCGGCGGCAGCGGCGACACCGCGGACTACTCGCTCGACACCGAGGTCGCCGACATCGCCGCGATGATGGCGGTCGCCGGCCCCGGCGCGCACCTCCTCGGCCACTCGTTCGGCGCCCTCGCGACGCTCGCCTACGCGCGGCGACACGGCCTCTCCGGCGGCACCCTGATCGCCTACGAGCCTCCTCTGGCCGTCCAGGGACCCGTCGCGGGCGAGCGCCTGGCCGGATACCGGGAGCTCGTGGATGCCGGCGACCTCGACGGTGCGCTGGAGTACGCGCTCGTCAACTTCGTGCGCGTGCCCGCCGAGGCCATCCCGTTCATCCGCGAGACGCCCCTGTGGGGCGCCAGCGTGCCCCTGACGCCCACCTGGGTGCGCGAGCTGGGGGAAATCGACGCGCTCGGCGACGACCTCTTGGGATACGCCGAGATCCACGACCCGACCCACCTCATCGCGGGCACCGCGACGACGTCGTTCCTGTACCAGTCGGCGCACGACCTCGCCGGCATCATCCCCGGCGCCGGGATCACCGACATCGACGGCGCCGACCACTTCGCGCACCTGTCGGACCCCGCCGGCTTCGCGCGCGTGGTCGTCGACGCGCTCCAGCCCGCACGCGCGCAGAGCTGAGCCCACCCCCTTCGCCCCGGCCCCCGGCGTGCGCCCGTCCGGGCCGGGGGCCGGCCCATTCCCACCCCCCCCGCCCCTCGGCGAGCGCCCGTCCGCGCCGCGGGTCGGCC
>NZ_LQQP01000077.1 GCF_001619615.1 Microbacterium sp. T32 | reverse complement strand
TGTCGGGGTGGGGTGGGGTCGGGTGGGGTCGGGTGGGGTCGGGGTGGGGTCGGGTCGGGCGGCACAGGCTCAGCGATCAGCACGAGCTCAGTGGCATCCGCCCCGGTCGGACTGAGGTTGCGCGGATCGCTGAAGTTGCGCGGGGGCGCGGCTCACTCCGTGAGGTACGCCGTCACCGACTCGGACAGCCGCACGGGCAGGCCGCGGATCGAGACGCGGGACGGGTCGCCGAGGGCGATGCTGAGGCGCCGGTCGACGCCGAACACCGCGCCGTCGTCGAGGGCACCACCGGCGGTGCATCCCGCGGACCACGGCTGGTCGTTGACCGCGATGAAGGTCACGACGCACACGCCGTCTCCGCGCTCCCGCTCGGCGAGGAACACACGGAACCCGCGCATCACGGCGATGTACCGGGTGCTCGTCGGGTCGATGCCGCTGTCCGCGATGATGCCCGACGAGATCTTGTCGTCGTCGGTCTGCGGGAAGGCCAGTTCGGGATACGGGGATGCCGTCGACGCCGACGGCGCGGGGGAGGCGGCGGCGAGCGACGGCGAGGCGGCGCCCGCGGCGTACCCCGCCCCGATGAGCACGGCCGCGGCGGCGAGCGCCACGACCACCGCGAGCGCGCGGGGGCGGTGGGGCGTGGCATCCACGATCGGTTCGGGAGGGGCGACGGGGGACGGCTCGGCCAGCACCGGCCGCGCGACCGGCGTCGGCGCGCGGCGGGCGCGCTGCTCGTCCTCGAGGGCCGCGAGTCGCGCGATCTCGGCTTCCGTGGCCGGGCCTCCGGCTTCGCCGTAGACGCGCTCGCGCAGATGGTTCAGCTCGACGTCATCGTCGCTCATGCCCCGACTCTAGAACCGCCGAGGGGGTCACGGGGCGGTTGCGTCCAGGGCATCCGAGGCGCCCACGAGCGCCAGGTGCGACAGCGCCTGCGGGGTGTTGCCCGCCTGCCGCTTCCCCTTCGGGTCGTACTCCTCGGAGAGGAGGCCGACGTCGTTGGCGACCGCGGTCAGGCGACGCATGAGGGCGACGGCGTCGTCGCGGCGGCCGGACCGCGCGTACTGCCCGACGAGCCAGAACGAGCAGGCGAGGAACGGGTGCTCGTCCCCCGCGAGGCCGTCGACGCCGGTCGTGCGGTAGCGCAGCAACCAGCC
Source organism: Microbacterium sp. T32 (assembly GCF_001619615.1). Classification (GTDB taxonomy): domain Bacteria; phylum Actinomycetota; class Actinomycetes; order Actinomycetales; family Microbacteriaceae; genus Microbacterium. The sequence continues at coordinate 171,588 of NZ_LQQP01000077.1, read as the reverse complement.
GTCGGGCATGAGCGTCTGCTCCATCCGGGCAACGGTGGCGAGCATGCGCGGATCGTCGAACGCGCAGAACCCGACCTGCGGCAGGATCAGCAAGGACGCGTCGACCTCGTCGGTGTCGGCATGCTGTGTGAACCAGCCGCCGGCGTGCACGCCATGCGCGTCGATGTCGTCGCGCGCGCGGTCGCGGAGCCGCCGCCACTCGTCGACCTCGCCGTCGAGTCCGTTCTGCTCGACGGCCCGGATGCCACGATCGAACGCCGCCCACACCATCGCGCGCGAGTGCGTGAAGAAGTGCGGGTCGCCGCGCATCTCCCAGATACCGTTGTCGGGGCGGTCGAACCACTCCGCGAGCTGGTCGAGGAGAGCCCGCTGCAGCGCCCACGAGAACGACGTCTCCTCGACGCCCGCGTTGCGCGCCACTTCGAGCGCGACCATGACCTCGCCGATCACGTCGGCCTGATACTGGTCCACCGCGCCGTTGCCGATGCGCACGGGTCGAGCACCGTCGTACCCCGGGAGGCTCGTGATCTCGCGCTCGGGCAGGTCGCGCTCCCCCGCGATGCCGTACATGATCTGCACGTCGGCGGGGTCCCCGGCGATCGCGCGCAGCAGCCACGTGCGCCACCGGTGCGCGGCGTCGAGGTAGCCGTGGTCGATGTACGCGACGAGGGTGAGGGCGGCGTCGCGCAGCCACACGTAGCGGTAGTCCCAGTTGCGTTCGCCGCCGAACGACTCGGGCAGCGACGTCGTCGCCGCGGCCACGATGCCGCCGGTCTCGGCGTGCGTGAGCGCGCGCAGGACGAGGAGCGAACGCGTCACGAGATCCGCGTGCTCACCGGCCGCGTGCACGCGCCGCGCCCACGCGGCCCACCACTCGATGGTGCGTTTGAGGGTGGCATCCACGTCGATCGGGGCGGGCGCGGTCTGCCACGACGGCCCCCACGACAGCACGGAATCGACGCTCTCGCCCGCGACGGTGGTCCACAGCGCGCGGTGCGCGGTGTCGACCGCGATCAGGCGCGGCCCGCGCAGGATCACGGCATCCGGACCCGCGACCGCGAGGATCGCGTGCTGGTGCCCCTGCCCGACCTGCCGCACCCACGGCACCGCGCGGGCGTAGTCGAAGCGGAAGCGCACCTCGCTGACGAAGTCCACCGCGCCGGAGATCCCGATGACGCGCCGGATGAGCGCCTCGACGCCCTCGTCGATCGGCATGGCGTCGTGCACCTCGGCGACACCGGTCGAGGTCTCCCAGCGCGTGACCAGCACGAACGTGTCGGCGTCGTAGTGCCGGGTGACCGTGGCATCCGGATCCGTCGGACGCAACGACCACGCCCCGTGCGACTCGTCGCCCAGAAGCGCGCCGAACATCGACGCGCTGTCGTACCGCGGCAGGCACAGCCAGTCGACGCTGCCCTCCCGGGAGACGAGGGCGGCGGATCGGCAGTTGCTGAGGACGGCGTAGTCCTCGATCGCGGTGCTCACCCTCGTGATTGTGACAGGGGATGCCGACATCGCGGCCGTGCATCTCGCTAGCGGCATCCGTGCGCCCGCTGCAAGCGACCCGGCGGTGTCGGAACCGAGCGCTACGGTGGCCCCATGCCGGCGGACACCACCCTGATCATCCTGGGCGCTTCGGGCGACCTCACCTCGCGTCTCCTGCTGCCCGCTCTCGGGCAGTTGCTCACACGCGAGCCGAACCGCTCGGTGCGGTTGCACGGCGCGGGCATGGAGGACTGGACCGACGAGAAGTGGCGCGACACCGTACGGGCGTCGTTCGCGACGATGGGCGCCGAGAAGGCCTTCGACAAGGTGGCCGACACCACCTACGGGCAGGCCGACATCACGAAGGCCTCCGATCTTCAGGAGATCCTGGATGCCGCCGAAGGCCGGCCCGCGCTGTACTTCGCCGTTCCGCCCGCCGTCGCCGAGAAGGCGTGCGTGGCCCTGGCCGACGTGACCATCCCCGAGGGCACGATCCTCGCGCTCGAGAAGCCGTTCGGCACCGACGAGGAGAGCGCCCACGCGCTCAACCAGCAGGTCGCGAAGCTCGTGCCCGAGGACCAGGTGTTCCGCATCGACCACTTCCTGGGCCGGTCGACGGTGCTCAACCTCCTCGGCGTGCGCTTCGCCAACCGGCTCATCGAGAGCGTGTGGTCGGCGGACGACATCGCGGGGATCACGGTCGATTTCCCCGAGAAGCTCGGGCTCGAGGGGCGCGCGGGCTACTACGACCACGCGGGCGCGCTGGTCGACATGATCCAGAGCCACCTGCTGCAGGTCATGGCGTTCGTGACGATGGAGCCGCCGTCCTCCCTCGACCAGCTCGACCTGCGGGATGCCACGTCCGCGGTGCTGCGCGCGACCCACGTGTGGGGCGACGACCCGGTGAAGAACTCCCGCCGCGCGCGGTACACCGAGGGCACGATCGGCGACCGGCACTTCACGTCCTACGTCGACGAGCCGGGCGTCGATGCGTCGCGGCAGACCGAGACGCTCGCCGAGATGACGGTCGAGGTGCGCACCGCCCGCTGGCAGGGCGTACCGATCGTGCTGCGGTCGGGCAAAGCCCTCGGACCGGGTGCCGGTGACCCGGCCGTGACCGTCACCTTCAAGCCCGTGCGGCACCTGCCCGACGGTTTCGTCGGCGAGAGCGACCCGTCCGTGCTGACGTTCTCGCTCGGCCCCGACACCATGAGCCTCGGACTGAACGTGAACGGCGCCGACGACCCGCTCGAGCTCGAACGTGTCACGCTCGCGGCAGACCTCGGCGAGGGCGGCCTGAAGGCCTACGGCGAGGTGCTCTCCGGCATCCTGGACGGCGATGCCATGCTCGCCGTCCGCGGAGACGCCGCCGAACAGTGCTGGCGCATCGTGCAGCCGGTCATCGACGCGTGGCGCGCGGGGAAGGTGCCGCTCGACGAGTACCCGGCCGGAACCGCGGGTCCGACCTCGTGGGGGCTGTGACTTTCTCCGTCACACGGGAACATCCGGGGGCCCGACCGCGTTCGATGGACTGGGTCAACGGAGCCCCGGCATCGTTCTCACCCCCGAGGAGTACCCCCATGTCCCACGTTCTCGACCGCACCGCGCAGACCGACGTCCCGATCCTCGACGTCCTGGCCGAGCGCTGGAGCACCCGCGTCTTCGACGCCGAAGCCCCCATCGACGAGGAGGCCCTGCGCGCCGCCTTCGAGGCCGCCCGCTGGTCGCCGTCCGTCAACAACACGCAGCCGTGGCGCTTCATCGTCGGCCGCCGCGGAACCGACGCCCACGCGAAGATCGTCGAGTCGCTCGTCGGGTTCAACCAGGGATGGGCCCCGGCCGCCGGCGCGCTGATCGTGGTCCTGGCCGAGACCGCCGACGCCGAGGGCAACGCCCTCCCGTGGGCGACCTATGACGCCGGTCAGTCGGCCGCGTTCTTCACGGTCGAGGCGCACGCCCGCGGCCTCGCCACCCACACCATGGGCGGCTTCTCGGGCGAAGAGCTGCGCAGCGCGTTCGGCATCGACCCCCGCTTCACGCCGGTGACCGTCATCGCCGTGGGTGCCTTCGGCGACCTGGATGCCGCCGACGAGTCCGTGCGCGCCCGCGAATCCGCGCCCCGCACGCGCCGCCCCATCGCCGAGTCGCTTCTGCTCGACGCCTGACGCCCCGCCGGCTCCCGGCATCCGCTCTCCGCCCCCGTATCCGCGCATCGCGGTGCGGGGGCGGTCGCGTGTGGCGGGGGCAGGGGGCGCCAGATCACGTGATGCGGCCGAGATCACCCGTCCTGGCGTGCAACGTCGGGTGATCTCGGCGAGATCACGTGATCTGGGCCTCGGCCGCACCCCACAGGCCGAGCGCCTCGATCGTGGGGCGCAGCGCCTCACCCCGCTCGGTCAGGGCGTAGGCGCGGGTGTTGTGCTTCAGCGGGAGGCGGCGGAGCACACCGGCCTCCTCGAGTTCCCGCAGGCGGACGGCGAGGATGTTCGTGCCGATGCCGAGGTCGCGCTGCAGATCGCCGTATCGCTGGGGACCGTCGAGCAGCCGCTCGACGATGAGCAACGCCCACCGCGCACCGACGACGTCGAGAGCCGCGGCGAGGTCGCTCACTCGGAAGCTTCGGCGTCCGGCTTCATCCAGAACGGCGAGTAGTGGTAGCCGTCCGGGTCGTCGAACTGGCGCTGGTACATGAAGGGGTAGTCGTCGGTGTCGCCGATGCGCCCGCCGGCCGCACCCGCGCGCTCGACGAGTTCGTCGACGGCCTCGCGACTGCCGAGGTCGAACGACACGGTGATCTTCGACGGGGTGTCGGGCCCGCCGATCAGATCCTCGGTGCCGCCCACGGCGGCGTACATCTCGCGGCTGCCGAGCATGACGTACTGCTCGGGTGCGATGGCGAAGCACGAGACGTTGTGGTCGGACATCTGCTCGTTGAGCGTCCACCCGAGGGCGGTGTAGAACGCGGTCGCCCGCTCGACGGACTCGACGGGACACGTGAGGAAGAGGCTCATGGCCGCGATACTTCCAAAAGTGAAGTGCTCCGTCAAGACTTTTCACCCGTGGATGCCACGACCCGGCGCGGCATCCGACATCCACCCCGTGCCGAGGTGGGGCCGGGTACTTCACGCACCGGAGCCCCGGGCGGGGAGCGGCGCAACGCCGGGCGGGACGCGGCGCGACGCCGGGGCGGGAAGCCCGAGCCCGGCGCTACTCGATGATCTCCGCCTCGAGGACGTCGTCGTCGAGGTCGCCCTGCTCGTCAGCGGGACCGGCGCTCGTGAGCACCAGCGACTCGCCGTCGCTCGCGACGTCGACCTTCACCAGATCGCCGTCGCGCACCCCGCCGGCGAGGATCGCCATCGCGAGGCGGTCCTGCACCTCGGACTGGATCAGGCGCCGCAGCGGACGCGCGCCGTACACCGGGTCGTACCCGCGCTCGGCGAGCCACGACCGGGCGTCGGGCGTGACCGCGAGCGTCAGGCGGCGTTCGCGCAGCCGCTTGTGCAGCGCGTCGACCGCGAGCTCCACGATCTGGGCGAGATCGTCCTCGGTGAGCGCCTGGAAGATGACGATGTCGTCGAGGCGGTTCACGAACTCGGGCTTGAACGCCTGGCGCACCAGCGCCTGCACCTGCTCGCGCTTGGTCTCGATCGACAGCGTCGGGTCGATGAGGATCGGCGAGCCCAGGTTCGAGGTCAGGATCAGGATGACGTTGGTGAAATCGACCGTGCGGCCCTGGCCGTCGGTCAGTCGACCGTCGTCCATCACCTGCAGCAGGATGTCGAACACCTCGGGGTGCGCCTTCTCGACCTCGTCGAGCAGGACGACGCTGTACGGGCGCCGACGCACGGCCTCGGTCAGCTGACCGCCCTGTTCGTAGCCGATGTACCCCGGAGGGGCACCGACGAGCCGCGCGACGGAGTGCTTCTCGCCGTACTCCGACATGTCGATGCGCACCATGGCGTGCTCGTCGTCGAAGAGGAAATCGGCGAGGGCCTTGGCGAGCTCGGTCTTTCCGACACCGGTCGGACCGAGGAACAGGAACGAACCGACCGGGCGGTTCGGGTCGCTGATGCCGGCCCGCGAGCGCCGCACCGCGTCGGACACCGCCTTCACGGCATCCTTCTGCCCGATCAGGCGCTTGCCGAGCTCGCGCTCGAGGTGCAGCAGCTTCTCGGTCTCGCCCTGTAGGAGGCGGCCGACCGGGATGCCGGTCCAGGCGGCGATCACGGCCGCGATGTCCTCGTCGGTGACCTGCTCGTTGACCATGCGGTCACCGGCGGGCTCCTCGCGCTCGGCGGTCATGAGCTCGCGCTCGAGCGCCGGGATGTCGGCGTACAGCAACCGCGACGCCTTCTCGAGGTTGCCTTCGCGCTGGGCGCGCTCGGCATCCACTCGGGCCGCGTCGAGCCGCGTTTTCAGGTCGCCGACGCGGTTCAGGGACGCGCGCTCGCGCTCCCACCGCGCCTGCAGCTCGTCGAGCTTCGCCTGCTCGGCGGCGAGGGTCTCGCGCAGGGTCGCCAGACGCTCCTTCGAGGCGGCGTCCTTCTCCTTCTTCAGCGCGAGCTCTTCGAGCTTGAGGCGGTCGACGTGGCGGCGCAGCTCGTCGATCTCGAGAGGGGCCGAATCGATCTCCATGCGCAGGCGCGACGCGGCTTCGTCGATGAGGTCGATGGCCTTGTCGGGGAGCTGCCGCGACGGGATGTAGCGGTTGGAGAGGGATGCCGCGGCGACCAGCGCCGCGTCCGCGATGGCGACCTTGTGGTGCGCTTCGTACCGCTCCTTGAGGCCGCGGAGGATCGCGATGGTGTCCTCGACCGTGGGCTCGCCGACGTACACCTGCTGGAAGCGGCGTTCGAGAGCGGCATCCTTCTCGATGAACTCGCGGTACTCGTCGAGCGTGGTCGCGCCGATCAGGCGCAGCTCGCCGCGCGCGAGCATCGGCTTGAGCATGTTCGATGCCGCGACGGATCCCTCGCCGCCGCCCGCGCCCATGAGCACGTGCAGCTCGTCGATGAACGTGATGATCCGGCCGTCGGACTCGGTGATCTCTTTGAGCACGCTCTTGAGGCGCTCCTCGAACTGGCCGCGGTACATCGCGCCGGCGACGAGCGCCGAGATGTCGAGGGCGACGAGTTCCTTGTTCTTGAGGCTCTCGGCGACGTCACCCGCGACGATGCGCTGCGCGAGCCCCTCGACGACGGCGGTCTTGCCGACGCCGGGCTCGCCGATGAGGACGGGGTTGTTCTTCGTGCGGCGCGTGAGCACCTGGCTGACCCGCCGGATCTCGCTGTCGCGACCGATGACGGGGTCGAGCTTGCCCTGGCGGGCGCGGTCGGTGAGGTTGATGCCGAACTGCTCGAGCGCGCTGCGCGCGTCCTCCTGTCCGGGTTGCTGAGTGGCGTTCATGGTGCGGCTCCTGGAAGTCTGTCGCAAACTTGAGTTGCGTTGGCTCAAGTTTAGCAGCGCGCCCCCTTCCCGGCAATGCCCCCCGGTCGCCCCTCCCCCTCCCCGCGAGACTTCATCGCGCTGACGAGTGCGGCGCAGGCTGCAAGGGAGATGTCGGCGCGATGAAGTCTCGCGGAGAACAGACCTCGGAACGCACGGCGGCGGCGCGGCCGTCAGGCCCGGCGGAACACACCCCGGAACGCAGCCGTGCCCCGTCCCGTGAGGGACGGGGCACCGCGAAACCCGGGGTCACCGACGGGCAGTCACCATCCAGTCCGACAGGTCGGCGACCCGCGACCGGATGCCACGGTGCCAGGGCCGCAAAGCACGGTAGACGTCCGCGTGCTCGCCGGGGAGGACGGGCGCACCGGTTCCGGCCATCGCCGAGACCGCAGCATCCCAGTCGGGGTGCAGACCCGCCCCGACCGCGGCCGAGATCGCCGCGCCGATGCCCGCAGCGTCGTCGACGAGCGCGCGGCGCACCGGACGCCCGAGGACGTCGGCGACGATCTGCACGAGCAACGGCGACTGCGCCCCGCCCCCGGTGACGATGACGCCCGCCGCAACGGGGCCCCGCTCGCGCTCCATCTCTTCGATGTGGTCGGCCATCGTGAACGCGATGGCCTCGAGCACCGCCCGATACAGATGCCCGCGCCCCTGAGCGCCCGAGAACCCGACGAACGCCCCCCGGCGATGCGGTTCGTCGCCCGGCGCGAGCCAGTCGAGCACGGCGGCGACCCCGTCGCATCCGGGGGCGACGGCTTCGGCCTCCGCGCCGAGGCTCCGGTCGAAGGCGTACAGGTCGTCCTCCGGCGCGTGCGGGTGCAGCAGGTCGCGCAGCCAGCTCACCGTCCACATGCCCCGACGGATGCCGGTCGACTCGGCGAGGTACTGCCCCGGACGGGCGCCGAAGTTGACCCAGTGCGCGGCGCCCGCGCCGGGGGCGTCGGCCACGGTCATCGCGGCGATGTACGTTCCGAACGACAGCAGGACGTCCTCATCGGATGCCAGACCGGCACCGAGCGCCTCGACGGCCTTGTCGTTCGACGTCGCGAACACGGGAACGCCCTCGGGCAGCCCGGTCAGCGCCGCGGCGGCGGGGGTCACGCGTCCGAGTTCCGCACCCGGGTCGACGAGCTCGCTCAGCAGCGCGCGGTCCATGCCAGTGGTGGCCGTGGCATCCGGAGCATGCGACCACCGCCACGTGCGCTGATCGATCGGCCACAGCCCCTGGTAATTGCCCGCGGCGTCGCGGAATTCGCCCGTGAGCCGGTGCGCGACGTACCCCGACGACGTCACGACATGCGCCACGTCGGCACAGGTGACGTGCGGTCGGGCGACCCGCTCGTCCATCCAGCTCAGCAGGGGTTCCGCGAGCGTCCCGTCGGCGCCGAGCAGCGCGCGGCAGAACCGGATCGTGCACAGCCCCACGCCGACGATCTCGTCGGGGTCGCCATCGAAACGCTCCATCGCCACCCGGCAGGCGCGCACGATCGAATCCCACACGTCGTCGTCCGGGTGCACACTGAGCCCCGGCGCGGGGGTCGCATACGGGCGCAGTCCGACGCGCGCCTGCGCCCGGACGCGCCCCGTCTCGTCGACGACGAGCACCTTCGTCGACTGCGATCCGTTGTCGATCGCGACGACGACGGGCATCAGTCCGCCAACGCGAAGATCGTGCCGGGGTTCATGATGCCGTGCGGGTCGAGCGCGGCCTTCACCCGCTCCAGCAGCACCAGGGCGCTGCCGTGCTCCTCCGCGGTCCACGGCGTGCGGTACTTGCCGATCCCGTGGTGGTGCACCATCGAACCGCCCAGGCGCAGCGCTTCCTCGACCACGATCGCGTTGAGCGGCTCGTGGTACTCGGTGATCTCCTCGCGGGGTTCGCACCGGATGTCGTAGTCGTACACGAAGTACAGGTTGGTACCCGTCTGGTAGCTGTGCGAGGAGTGCGCGCCGAGCATCGTGAGGTCGGCGGCGCGGGGGAACTCGCGGCGCACGCGGCTCATGACCGACTCGTACAGCTCCACGACCCGCGACCAGTCGACCGACACTTCGGTCGTGTAGCCGAGGTGCGCCTTCTCGAGCATCTCCCGCTTCTCGCGGTCGATCTTGTCCTGCCCCCAGTTGAGGTTGTCGAACCACTGCTCGATCAGGGCATCGTCGACGCGCTCCAGCGGCTTCCCCTCCGCCGCCTCCGCGATCGCCTCCGCGGTCGCCTCGGCGAGCCGCCGGGGCCCCTCCGCGACGAGGATGACGACGCTCTTCCCCTCGTGGAAGTGCGCGAAGTGCTGTCGCGCGTCTTCGGGCGAGTACACCCGCGCGACGGACGGGCGGTACCCCTGCGTCACGAGCTCGCGCAGCAGCTCGATGCCGGCACCGAAGTCGTCGGTGAGGAAGCCGAAGAAGCGGTTGTTCTCGGGCGTGTAGGGCCAGATCTTCACGGTGACCTCGGTGACGAAGGCGAATGCGCCCTCGTTCCCGATGATCAGGTGGCGGATGTCAGGACCGGCGGCCCGACGCGGCACGTTCTTGATACGCGTCACGGTGCCGTCGGCGAGAACGGCCTCGAGTCCGACGACCATGTCTTCGATCCCGCCGTACAGCGTCGAGAACTGCCCGATCGACCGGGTCGCCACGAGACCGCCGTACTGGGCGAGCGGCTTCGACTGCGGCGAGTGGCCGGTGGTGAAGCCCTGCGCGCGCAGCTCGTCCTCGACGCGCTGCAGCGGCACGCCGCACTGCACAGTCACCATCATGTCGACGGGGTCGATTCTCAGCGTGGCATCCATCCGGGAGCCGTCGAGCACGATCGTGTCGGCGACGACGGTCTCGAGGCCGCCCTCGGTGGCCGTGCGGCCGGTGCGCGGGACGACGGCGATGCGGTTCTCGTCGGCGAACCGCAGGACCGCCGCGACGTCGTCGGTCGACCGCGGATAGGCGATAGCCGCGGGGAACGGACCGTCGAAGATGCCGTGCACGGCGGAGTATTTCTTGAAGCGATCGACGCTGGCCTCGCGCAGCTCGGTGTCGCGGGTGTCGACGGCGTCGGCGCCGAGAAGCTCGATGAGGCGCGCGGCGATGTCGGAACGGGTCAAAGGGGAACGGGAATCGGCCATGTCGGTCTTCCTGGATCGGTGTGGTCGGGTCAGCGCAGGAGGTAGCCGCCGTCGACGACGAGCGTGTGCCCGGTGACGTAGTCGCTGGCGCGGCTGGAGAGGAACACCACGGCTCCCATGAGGTCGGCGGGGTCGCCCCATCGGCCGGCCGGGACGTGATCGACGATGCGGCGGTTGGCCCCGGCATCCGATCGGGTCTTCTCGGTCAGGGCGGTCGCGAAGTATCCGGGCGCGATCGCGTTGACCTGGATGCCGAACTCCCCCAGTTCATCGGCGTAGGCCTTCGTGAAGCCCACGATGCCGGCCTTGGATGCCGCATACGCCGGTGACTGACGCCCGCCGAGGAACGAGAACAGCGACGCGATGTTGATGATCTTTCCGCGACCCCTCGGGATCATGACCGCGGCGGCAGCACGAGCGAAGTCGAACGCGGCGGTGAGGTTGACCGCGATCATCGGATCCCACTTCGCGCGGTCGAACGCGACGACGTCCTCGCTCAGCAGGTTGATCCCCGCCGAGTTGATCAGCACGTCGACGCCGCCGAACCGCTCGACGCACGCGCGCACGACCCGGCCCGGCTCTCCGGCGGCGGTGATGTCGGACTGCACGAAGGCGTATTCGCGCCCGTGCGCCTCGATCAACCGGGCGGTCTCTCCGTCGTCATCCGCGAGGGAGGGCACGAACACGTTCGCTCCGGCCGCGGCGAGCGCGAGGGAGAAGGCACGGCCGAGTCCGCCGTTCCCGCCGGTCACGATCGCGGTCTTCCCCGCGAGCGAGAAGAAGTCCGTGGTGAATTCGCTGATGTCCATGCTCAGGCGCTCCGGGAGGCGAACGGGTCGGCGATGCCGACGTAGACGGTCTCGAGATATTCGTGGATGCCTTCGGCTCCGCCCTCGCGGCCGAGCCCTGACTGCTTGACGCCACCGAAAGGGGCGGCGGGGTTGGAAACGACTCCCGCGTTCACGCCCAGCATGCCCGTCTCGAGGCGCTCCGCGAGGCGGAGGCCGCGATCGAGGTCACGGGTGTACGCGAAACACACGAGTCCGTACTCGGTGTCGTTGGCCAGTCGGATCGCCTCTTCTTCATCGCGGAAGGTGAGGACGGGGGCGACGGGGCCGAAGATCTCCTCACGGAGGATGTCGGCGTCGGCGGGCACGTCGACGAGGACGGTCGGCTGGTAGAAGTACCCGGGTCCCGGGATGGGAGAACCGCCCACGGCCACGCGCGCGCCCTGGGCGACGGCGCTGTCGACGAGGGAGGCAACCTTGTCGCGGGTGGCGGCATCCACGAGGGGCCCGACGGTCGAGGTGGGATCGGTGCCGCGAGCCGGGACGAACGCCCCGATCCGCTCCGCGAAGCGGCGGGTGAATTCCGCCGCGACCGACTCGTGCACGAGGAAGCGGTTGGCTGCGACGCACGCCTCGCCGCCGTTGCGCATCTTCGCGAGCACGGCGCCGTCGACAGCGGCATCCAGGTCGGCGTCCTCGAAGACGAGGAAGGGGGCGTTGCCGCCGAGTTCCATCGACACCCGCAGCACCTGGGCCGCCGAGTCGGCGATCAGACGCTGGCCGACGCCGGTCGACCCCGTGAAGGAGAGCTTGCGCAGCCGAGGGTCGCGCACGAGCGGACCGGTGACCGCACCCGCGTGGGTCGTCGGGATGACATTGAGCACGCCGTCGGGCAGTCCCGCTTCTCGCAGGACCTCGGTGAGCAGCAGCGCCGTGAGGGGCGTCAGCGCGGCCGGCTTCAGCACCATCGTGCAGCCGGCCGCGATCGCCGGCGCGATCTTGCGGGTGGCCATCGCGAGGGGGAAGTTCCACGGCGTGATGAACAGGCACGGACCCACGGGGCGCTGCACGACGAGCAGGCGGTTGCGGCCGTCGGGAGCCGTAGAGTAGCGGCCCGAGATCCGCGGCGCCTCCTCGCTGAACCACCGCAGGAACTCCGCGCCGTACGCGACCTCGCCGCGCGCCTCCGCGAGGGGCTTGCCCATCTCGAGGGTCATGGCGAGGGCGAAGTCCTCCGCTCGGGCGGTCACGAGCTCGAAAGCACGGCGGAGTATCTCGGCGCGTTCGCGCGGGGCGGTCCTCCCCCACGACTCCTGTACGCGGTGGGCGGCGGCGAGAGCCGCGTCACCGTCGGCGATGCCCGCGTCGGCGACGGTCGTCAGGACGTCGCCGGTCGAGGGGTCGATGACGTCGAAGCGGTCGCCGTTCGACGAGGCCCGCCAGGCGCCGTCGACGAACAGGTCGGTGGGGAGGGAGGCGATGAACGCGCGCTCGTCGGTCATCGCGCGACCTCCGCGGCCGCGGCGGCGCGACGCAGCGGTTCGCCGAGCAGGTCCTCGTAGAGGCGGAACGGGGCCATCTCGCCGGCGCGGTCGCCGTACATCGCCTTCGCGCGACGGAACTGCTGGTCGACGAGGCCGGAGAGCTCGTACGGCATCCCGACCGAGCGGGCCAGGTCGACCGACAGCCCGAGGTCTTTGCACGCCAGGGCGAGGGCGAAACCCTCGTCGTAGTCGCCGTGGTCGAGGATCGAGAGCACGTCGTGCTCGACGAAGTTGCTGTTGGCGGGGCTCGCGACCAGTGCACGGCGGAGCACGTCGAGGTCGACGCCGGCCTTCACTCCGACGGCCAGCACCTCGGCGGTGGCGATCAGGTGCGAGAACCAGAGCTGGTTGATCATGAGCTTGACGGCGTACCCGGCACCGTGGCCCCCCACGTGCAGGATCCGCTCCGGCTCGCCCATCGCCTCGAACACCTCGCGGAGACGTTCGACATCGGCCGCATCCCCGCCGATGAAGATCTGCAGCGTGCCGTTCGCGGCACCCACCGACATGCCGCTCACCGGCGCGTCGAGGATGTGCAGGTCAGGACGATCGGCGCGCGCCCGGTCGGCCACCTCGGGAACCGAGGTCGACATGTCGACCCACGTGCCACCCTCGGGCAGCGCGCCGAGGAGGCCCTCGGGCCCACGGAGCACCTGGTCCACGTGCCGCGGGGTGGGCAGCATCGTGATGACCAGATCGGACCGGGATGCCACGTCGGCCGCAGTTTCCGCCCAGACGGCGCCGCGCGACACCACCTCCGCGGCGGCTTCGGGCCGCACGTCGGTGACGACCAGGGGGAAGCCGGCGGCCTGCAGGTTGCGGGTCATTCCGCTGCCCATACTGCCGAGGCCGATGAATCCGACGGTGAGTGTGCGCTTCGTCACGGGATCAGTCCTTGAGATCGTGGATCGGGGGCGAGCGCTCCTGCGGCTCTCGTCTTCGAGCCCGCCAGTGGCGACCGCACGGCCACCATAGATCGAGGATGCCGTAAGAGCATCCCTTGATGCGCATATGGCAACCGGGTTAGGGTTGCCGCCATGACCGATCACGCGCCGGCGCCGCGCCGCAACTCGTCCGGACTCGCCCGCGACATCGAGATCCTCGAAATCCTCGGCTCGGCGGAGGCGGTGACCGGCGGAGGCCTCGGAGTGTCGCGCGTCGCTCAGATCACGGGTCGCGACAAGGCCGTGGTGTCGCGCAGCCTCGCCACCCTCGCGGACGCCGGGCTGGTGGACCGCGACGAGAACACCCTGGCCTACCGCCTCGGCGCCCGCCTCTACGCGATGGCCGCGCTCACTCTGGAGAGCACCCTGACGCGGGAGTCGCAGCCGATCCTGCGCCGCGTCGCCCAGCGGGCGCGCGAGACGACGCACCTCTGCGTGCTCCGCGGGGGCAACGTCCTGACGATCGCGAGCGAGCTCAGCCCGCACGAATTCCGCACCACCGGGTGGGAGGGCATCACGACGGCGGCCTGGCGCACCCCGTCGGGACGCGTTCTGCTGAGCGACTGGGACGACGACTCCCTCGAGCGGTGGTACACCGAGCACGGTCAGGATCAGGCCATCGTCGGACCCGTTCCCCCGCACGCGGCGGGGTTCTCCGTCCTCCCGAGCCCACCGGCGGATCGCCAGGTGGTCTCCGACCTGACGAGCCTGCGCGCCGAGCTCGCCCGCATCCGCGCGACGGGGTACGCGCTGCTCGACGAGGAACTCGAACTCGGGGTCGTCGGAGCGAGCGCCCCCGTGCGGGATTTCACCGGTCGCATCGTCGCCGCCCTGAACGTGAGCGCACCCAAGACCCGCATCGGGGATCGCCTGGAGGGCCTTGCACGCTTCGTCGCCTCCAGCGCGAAAGACCTCTCGCGGTCGATCGGCTTCACCCCGGTCGGGCCCGCCGTCTAGCGTTTGCCATATGCGCAACGTCGGTTGAAGATAATCAACCCCCCGTCCTACAGTCAGCCGCAGCCGTGATCCGCGGCCCATCTCGATGAGGAGAGGAGTGCGACGCATGTCCGACTTCGACCTCGGCGGACTCCTCACTTTCTGGAGTCGCCGGAGCGACGACATCGCCGAATTGGTGCTGCAGCACGTCGCCGTCGTCGCGCTGAGCATCGTCATCGCCGCCGTGATCGGCATCGCGATCGGCATCGCCGTCTGGAACCGCCCGGTCTCACGATCGGTGACGATCGCCGCCGCCGGTGTCGCCCTGACCATCCCCTCGCTGGCGTTGCTGGCACTTCTGACGCCGGTCCTCGGCCTCGGATGGACGCCCACGGTGTTCTCGCTGGTGTTCTACTCGCTCCTGCCGATCGTGCGGAACACCGTCGTGGGTCTTCGCGAGGTGCCGCCGGCGATCATGGAATCCGCGAAGGGCATGGGCATGTCGCCCGGTCGCATCCTTCTCTCGGTGCAACTGCCCATCGCGTGGCCCATCATCCTCACCGGCATCCGCGTGGCGGCCCAGCTCACCATCGGCATCGCGGCGATCGCCGCCTACGTCGCCGGGCCCGGCCTCGGCCAGTTCATCTTCAAGGGACTCTCGTCGCTCGGCTCGAAGAACGCCCTGAACTTCGCCCTGACGGGAACCCTCGGCGTCATCGTCCTGGCGCTCCTCATCGATGCCGCCTTCGTCCTCATCACCCGCGTCACCACTTCAAGGGGGCTCCGTGTCTGACACCACCACCACTTCCCGCACGACCGGCGCGCACGCGTCCTCGGGAGTCGGCATCCGCCTCGACGGCGTGACGAAGGTCTACCCCGGTCAGTCGACCCCCGCCGTGGACGCGTTCTCGATGGATGTCGACCCCGGCGAACTCATCATGTTCGTCGGCCCGTCCGGGTGCGGCAAGACGACCACGATGAAGATGATCAACCGCATCATCGAACCCACTTCCGGGACCATCTCGATCGACGGTCGCGATGTCCTCTCGCTCAACCCCAACGAACTGCGCCGGCACATCGGCTACGTCATCCAGCAGATCGGACTGTTCCCGCACATGACGATCGGCGAGAACATCGCCGTCGTCCCGAAGCTGCTCGGATGGTCGAAGAAGCGCACCGCCGACCGCGTCGAGGAACTGCTCGAGACGGTTCAGCTGAGCGGAGACTTCGCCGCCCGGTACCCGCGTCAGCTGTCCGGCGGCCAGCAGCAGCGTGTCGGCGTCGCCCGCGCTCTAGCGGCCGACCCGCCCGTGATGCTCATGGACGAGCCCTTCGGCGCGACCGACCCCATCACCCGCGAACGCCTGCAGGCGGAATTCCTCCGGCTCCAGGAATCCATCGGCAAGACGATCATCTTCGTCACCCACGACTTCGACGAGGCGATCCGACTCGGCGACCGCATCGCGGTGCTGTCCGAACGCAGCCGGATCGAGCAGTTCGACACCCCCGCGGCGATCCTGGCCTCCCCGGCGAACGACTACGTCCGGTCCTTCATCGGGCGCGGCGCAGCGCTCAAGCGCCTCGCCCTCATCCGGGTCGCGGATGCCCCCCTCGGACCCGTGACGGATGCCACGTCGGTCACGGTCGCACCGACCGACAACCTCCGCGACGCGCTGGATCTCCTCGTGCTGCACGGCTCGCCCACGGTCACCGTCGTCGACGGCGGCGGACGGCCGCGCGGCACGCTCACGGTCGAGCGGATCTCCGCCGCGCTCGGCGTCGAGGTCGACGACCTCTCCCCGCGCTCGGGCGGCGCACAATGACCACCGTCACGACCGAGACCCAGAGCATCGGTGCTGCGCGCCTGGCCGCTGCCCGCGGGGCGCGGCGGGGAAAGCGCATCTGGCGCCGATTCCTCACGCCGGCGATCGTCGTCGTCATCCTGGCGGTGCTCCTCCTGTGGCTGTCGTCCCTGACCCTCGACTCGATCGAGCAGCGCACGCTCAACGCCGACTACCTGTTCCTCCGCATCGGCGAGCACCTCAGCCTTACGGTGGCCGCGTCGGCGCTGGTGGCCGTGCTCGCGATCCCCGTCGGCATCCTGCTCGCCAAGACCCCGTCGCGCGCGGTGCGCGGGTTCGTCCTGGCCCTGGCCAACATCGGCCAGGCGACTCCCGCAGTCGGTGTCGTCATCCTGCTCGCGATCATCTGGCAGACGGGGTACACAACGGCGCTGGTCGCGCTCGTGATCTACGCGTTCCTCCCCGTGCTGCGCAACACGATGATCGGCATCGAGCAGGTCGACGGGGCGATCCGCGAGTCCGCGCGCGGGATGGGGATGACACCCGCCCAGGTGCTCGTGCGGATCGAGCTCCCGCTCGCCGTGCCCGTGATCCTCGCCGGACTCCGGACCGCGCTGGTGTTCTGCGTCGGTGTCGCCACCATCGCCACGTTCATCAACGCCGGCGGCCTCGGCGACATGATCGTCAACGGCCTGAAGCTGCAGCGCTATCCGGTGCTCGTGGTCGGAGCCGTCCTCGTCGCCTGCATCGCCCTGCTCATCGACTGGATCGCCGGCCTCGCCGAAGACCTGCTCACCCCCAAGGGGATCTGATCCCCGCCGTTCCACCTGCACCACTCACCGCACCACACCCCAAGGAGACACAATGAAGCGTCGCCCGCTTCTCTCGCTGACCGCCGTCGCGGCGCTCGGCGCCCTCGCCCTCACCGCCTGCTCGGGGGGTTCCGGTTCCACCGGTTCCGCCGCGGGCGGGAGCGATGAACTCGCAGGCCTCACCGGTCAGATCGGTTCCAAGGACTTCTCGGAGCAGTACATCCTCGCCCACATCACGACCGCGCTACTCAACGCCCGCGGCGCCGACGTCGAGGCCAACACCAAGCTCGTCGGGTCGGCGAACGTGCGTCAGGCCCTCGAGAACGACGAGTTCCTCGGCTACTGGGAGTACACCGGCACGTCGTGGATCACCTATAACGGCAACACGGCACCCGTTCCCGGGGCCGA
The DNA here is from genome assembly GCF_001619615.1 of Microbacterium sp. T32. GTDB lineage: Bacteria > Actinomycetota > Actinomycetes > Actinomycetales > Microbacteriaceae > Microbacterium. The sequence goes on along the minus strand of NZ_LQQP01000077.1, from coordinate 154,302 downwards.
GGCGCAGTTCGACGCGACGAAGAAGGCGGATGCCGCCAAGGGCATCGCCTGGCTCGACCCCGCGCCCCTGAACAACACGTACGCCTTCGCCATCCGCGCCGACAAGGCCAAGGAACTGGGGGTCACGACGCTCTCGGACGTCGCGAAGCTGCCCGCGAACGAGCAGACGTTCTGCATCGAGAGCGAGTTCTCCACGCGCGACGACGGCTGGCCCGGGTTGAAGGCCGCCTACGGCCTGAACGTGTCGGACTCGAATGTCGCACTCCTGGACACGGGCGTCATCTACACCGCCACGCAGAAGGGCGATGACTGCAACTTCGGCGAGGTCTTCCAGACCGACGGACGCATCCCCGCTCTCGACCTTGTCGTCCTGCAGGACGACAAGGAATTCTTCCCCGTCTACCAGGGAGCGTTCACCCTGAAGCAGTCGACCCTCGACAAGTACCCGGCCATCGCCGACGTCATCGCCGAGATCTCGCCGCTGCTCACCACCGAGGAGATGCAGAAGCTCAACGCGAAGGTCGACGTCGACGGCGACGACCCGGAAGACGTCGCGACCGACTGGCTGAAGGAGCAGGGGCTCATCTGATGACCGTCGACGTGCAGATCGGCGAGAGCTTCGTCGGCGAGGGGGCGCACGCCGCCCACATCAACACGGTGCTCGGGCATCGCGACGGACCGGCCGGGACGGCCTGGGCGACGGCTCTGGCGACTCCCAGCGCCGGACACGTTCCCTTCGTCGCCGTGCTCCGCCCGTCGCTGCCGGTGAAGCCGCTCACGCTCTTCGTCACCAAGTCCGCGCCCGAGAGCGACGCCCACGGGCTGTTGATCTGGGGACCGGCGCAGGCGGGGGTGGCATCCGGAATCGCGGACGCCGTCGCAGACGGCGAGATCCCGGCCGAGTGGGCCGATTCGCACGCGGTCATCGCGGCCGTGTGGGTCAACCCCGCGGCCACCGACGCCGAGCAGGTCTATCGCAACAACCGCCAGGCGGCCCGCGAGGCGATCCGCAACGGCGCACGGTCGCTGCCCGCGACGGAGGAGGTCATCGCCGCACGCACGACACCCAGCAATCCGTTCTTCACCCCCGCGTCTTGAGCGCAGGGAGACGGCCCCACCCTCGGGTGGGGCCGTTTCCCTGTGACCGCCTCCCCCACGGGCTCGCCACTCGGACTCAGGCCGGGACGGCCTCGCGGGATGCCGCGATCACGTCGTCGGCGCACGAGAAGCGCGCGCGGTACGCGGTGGGGGTGAGGCCCATCGTGCGGGCGAAGTTCTGCCGCAGCACAGCGGCCGAGCCGAAGCCGCACTCCGACGCGATGCGGTCGAGGCCGAGGTTCGTCTCCTCGAGGAGCCGCTGCGCGTGCAGCAGCCGCTGCCGCGCGAGCCACGCCGCGGGCGTCGCGCCGAAGTCGGCCTTGAAGCGGCGGGCGAACGTCCGCGGCGACATGTGCGCGCGCGCCGCGAGCCGCTCGACCGACAGGTCGGCGTGGAGGTTCTGCAGCATCCATTCGGTCACCGGCGCGAGCGAGAGCGACGTGTCGACGGGGAGCGGCGCGGCGATGAACTGCGCCTGCCCGCCGTCGCGCTGCGGCGCCACCACCATGCGCCGCGCGATGCGGTTGGTGAGCTCGGCGCCGAGTTCCTGGCGCAGCAGGTGCAGGCACGCGTCGAGCCCGGCGGCGGTTCCCGCGCTCGTGATGATGTTGCCGGCCTGGACGTAGAGCACGTCGGGATCGACCTCGATCTTCGGGTACATGCGCGCCATGGTCTGCGCGTAGCGCCAGTGCGTGGTCGCCCGACGCCCGTCGAGCACTCCCGCGGCGGCGAGGACGAACGACCCGCTGCACACGCTCAGCAACCACGCACCTCGGGCGTCGGCGCGCCGCACGAGCTCGGTGACGCGCGGATCGATCGCGCCCCACTGCTCTCGCGGCACGGGCGCCAGCACGAGGATGTCGACGTCGTCCGCGGCATCCAGGCCCTTCTCGACGTTGATCGAGAAGCCGATGTTCGACGGCACGACACCGGGGTCGGGGCTCACGATCCGGAAGTCGAAGTTCGGGATGCCGTCGTCGCTGCGGTCGAGGCCGAACGCCTCACACGCGAGGCCGAACTCGAACGGCGCGAAGCCGGGCTGGACGACGACGGCGACGGAACGCATGGATCCTCCGTGTGGCAGAAAAGATTCGAACGTCGTCCATCATGCCACTCGTGGGCATGATTCGTACAGACGTAGTTTCTCTGCCATGGCATACCTCATCGCTCTCGGCATCCTCTCCCTCATCGGGATCGTCTCCACCGTGTGGCTCATGTACACCGACGGCTACGGCCGCGTGCCCACCGACCCGCGCCGCCTCCCCGGCGGCGCCGAGCGCACCGCACCCCGCGCCGCTCCCGAACCGCCCGCGGCGAAGGCCGCTGCCACCCCGGTCGCGCGGCGTCAGCGCCGAGCGGCGCGCGCGTAGACCGCGACCATCGCGGCGGTGCGCGAGGACTGCCGGAAGCGCTCCCCGATCGTCGGATCCACCGCGACCGGGGAGCCGGCGGCGATGTCGGCGGACGCGCGCCGCAGCGTCTCCGCGAGCGCCGCGACCGTGGCATCCGCGACGCTCCAGACTCCGGTGCCGAGTTCCGCGGCGATGTCGGGGTCGCTGACCACCGCGGGAGTCCCGAGCGACGCCGCTTCGAACACCGTCATCCCCTGCGTCTCGAAGCCGATCGACGTCTGCACGACGGCGTCCGCCTCCGCGAGCCGCGCGAGGGTCTGGGCGTACGGCATCCGTCCGGAGAAGCGGATGGATGCCACCGGCCGCGAACGCTCCACGAGGCGCCGCGCCGCGCGGAGCTGCGCACCGCCGCCGATGATCTCGACGTCGGCGTCGATTCCCGACGCGGCGACGGCCTCGAGGAAGGGCAGCAGGCGCTTCTCGGGGCTCATCCGGCCGATCCAGACGAAGCGCGGACGCCCGGGCCGACGCTCCCCCGGTCCCGCCGTGAGAGCCGCGTCGAGGATGTCGTCGTCGATCCCGTTCCACACGACATCGACCGCCCGGTCGTCCGACGCGCCGGGGACGGCGCCGTGGGCTTCGAGACGCCGCGCGAAGTGGGCGGACGGAGCCGTGACAGCGGTCGACAGCCGCGCGAGGCGGCGGAGGTACGCCCAGCCGTCGGGCGCTTCGCGCGCAAATGTCGCAGAATCCCCCGAATCTCGCAGCATTTCGGCCGAATCCTGCGAAGAACGCGGGATTCTGCGAACATCGCCCGCCCGCAGCAGCGCGGGCCGCAGCGCCCGCCGCGCCCACGCGTTCAGCACCCGCAGCACGAGCCTCGGGAACGGCGCGGTCGCCTCGATGCCGACGTCGACGCGGTTGTGCATCGTGTGCACGACGGGGAGCCCGTGGCGCGCGGCGTACCGGTGGCCGATGAACGCGCCCCAGAAGTCGGCCTGCACGTGCACGACGTCGACGGGCGGACGCCCCGCGAGGGCGGCATCCACGAAGCGATCGGTCCGGATGCCGGGCCACGACAGCGCGTATTCGCGGTCGGGCGTGACCGGGAACGACGGGAGGTCCACGTAGGCGGGGTCGGTGGGAGCCGGCCGGTGCAGGCGCGGCGCGACGATCGTCACGGTGTGCCCCGCGCGTTCGAGGAACCGCCGCTGCAACCGCATCGACACCTGTGCGCCGCCCAGCGACTCGACGTGCTGGTCGGCGAACATCACCACGTGCACGGGGTCACTCCGGCAGGGGCCGTCCGCGGTACAGCGCCTCGAACGTGTCGAGGGTGCGGCCGATGTCGTGCACGCGCACGCCGTCGAGCGACGCCTGCTGCATGCGGCGGCGCTCTTCGGGTGCGGCGGTGAGGACGTCGGTCAGGCGGGCGGTGAGCTCCTCCACGTTGCCGGGCTCGAACAGGTACCCGTTCTCGCCGTCGTGCACGAGGTGCGGGAGGGCGACGGCGTTCGCGGCGACGATCGGCAGACCGGATGCCATGGCCTCCATCGTCGCGATCGACTGCAGTTCCGCGATCGAGGCGATCGCGAAAACGCTCGCGCGGGTGTAGAGGGCGCGCAGTTCCTCCTCGGACGTGTGCCCGTGGAAGGTCACGCGATCGGCGATGCCGAGCTGGGCGGCCAGCTGCTCGAGGTTGCGGCGCTGGTCGCCGCCGCCGACGATGTCGAACGTCGCGTTCAGAGCGGGGTCGAGCTTCGCGAGCGCGCGGAGCACGACGTCGATGCCCTTCTCGGTCGTGAGGCGCCCGACGAAGAGGATGCGGTTCGCGTCCCGCGGCTCGAGGTCGGCGGTGTAATTCGCGCGGTCGATACCGCAGGAGATCGGGATGACGCCGTCGATGTCGAGCGTGGACTCGAGGAAGTCTGCGGCCCGGCGCGTGGGTGTGGTGACCGCACGGGTGAGCGCGAACGTGCGCTTCGCGTCGGCCCACGCGAGCTTGACGAAGATGCGGTCGAGGAAGTCGGGCAGTGTCGTGAAGTCGAGGATGTTCTCGGCCATCACGTGGTTCGTGGCGACGAGCGGGATGCCGCGCTTGCGGGCTTCGCGGGCGAGACCGCGCCCGATCACGATGTGCGACTGGATGTGCACGACGTCGGGCTTCACCTCGTCGAGCACGCGCCGGGCGTAGTGCTTCGACCGCCACGGCAGGACGAACGTCAGCCAGTCGTGCGGGAGGAACCGGTAGGCGGGGAGGCGGTGCATCGTCATCGGCTCGCCCTCGATCACCTCGGTGAAGACGCCGGCGTTGCCGTGGCCGACGCTGGGGGCCGCGACGTGGACGTCGTGTCCGCGTCGGACGAGGCCGGCCGCGAGGCGTTCGGCGAAGCGGGCCGCACCGTTGACGTGCGGGAGGAAGGTATCGGCTCCGATCAGCACCCTGAGCGGGCGGTCATCCGAGGACGAGGGAGCGGGCGTCGCAGGAGTGGTCACGGGTGGTGAGGCCTATCTGTGCGGCGGAACGGGTCGCACTGTGCGGTGCATGCGCGCTCCAACTGTACCCGAGGGGTTTTTCGGTCCCCTGGATGCCGCGACGATCCGGCCCGGGATGACGGCGGGTTACGCGGCGCGGGGCGCGACGGCGGGCGTGACGGCACGGCGGGCGCCGCAGCGTACCCAGCGATACGCAGCGGCGGGCGTGACGGCACGTCGGACGCCGCGGCGGGACGATCGGCCGCGGCGCCCGACGGCATCAGGTGCGCGCCGCGGCCGGATCCGCCTCGGGCGTGGTCGCGTCGTCGCCCGCGGCGGCCTCGAACTGCGACTGGTACAGCCGCCAGTACGCGCCGTGCGCGGCGATGAGCTCGTCGTGCGAACCCTGCTCGACGATGTCGCCGTGCTCCATCACGAGGATGAGGTCGGCGTCGCGGATCGTGGAGAGCCGGTGCGCGATGACGAAGGACGTGCGGCCCTCGCGGAGGGCCGCCATCGCCTGCTGCAGGAGCAGCTCGGTGCGCGTGTCGACCGACGACGTCGCTTCGTCGAGAATCAGCACGGACGGCCGCGCCACGAACGCACGAGCGATCGTGATGAGCTGCTTCTCGCCCGCCGAGACGTTCGCCGCGTCTTCGTCGAGCACCGTGTCGTAGCCCTCGGGCAGCGAGTGCACGAACTGGTCGACGCGGGTGGCGACGGCGGCCTCGACGATCTCGTCGTCGGTCGCCGACTCGCGGCCGTACCGGATGTTGTCGCGGATCGTTCCCGCGAACAGCCACGGGTCCTGCAGCACCATTCCGGTGCGCGAGCGCACGTCGTCGCGACGGAGTTCGGCGATGTCCTGCCCGTCGAGCAGGATGCGACCGCCGTCGAGCTCGTAGAACCGCATGATGAGGTTCACCAGCGTGGTCTTTCCCGCACCGGTCGGGCCGACGATCGCCACGGTCTGCCCCGGCTCGACGCGGAACGACAGGTCGCGAATGAGCGGCCGGTCGGGCGTGTACGAGAAGCGGACCGACTCGAACTCGATGACGCCACGCCCCTCGACGTGGGCGGGAGCGTCCGCGGCATCCGGGTCCTGCTCGTCGGCGTCGAGCAGCGCGAACACGCGCTCGGCCGAAGCGGTGCCGGACTGCACGACCGCCGCCATGCCGCCGAGCTGCGACAGCGGCTGCGTGAACTGCTGCGAGTACTGGATGAACGCCTGCACGTCGCCGAGGCGGATCTGCCCGCCCGCGACCATCAGACCCCCGAGGACCGCGATGCCGACGTACGTGAGGTTCCCGACGAACATCATGCCGGGCATGATCATGCCGGACAGGAACTGCGCCCGGAAGCTCGCCTCGAACAGCTCCTCGTTCTCGACCTCGAACTTCTCGCGCGCGTCCTTCTCACGGCCGTAGACCTTCACGAGCGCATGACCGGAGAACGACTCCTCGACGCGGGCGTTGAGGCGACCGACCTTCTTCCACTGCTCGCCGAAGGCCTTCTGCGACCGCGGGCCGATGACGCCGAAGATCACGGCCATGAGCGGCAGCGACACCAGGGCGACGAGCGCGAGCTGCCACGAGATGCTGAACATCATGATGAGCACGCCGAGCACCGTCAGCACCGAGGTGAGGGCGCTCGAGAGCGACTGCTGCATCGTCTGCGTGATGTTGTCGATGTCGTTGGTGACACGCGAGATCAGTTCGCCGCGCTGCACCTTGTCGAAGTAGGACAGCGGCAGGCGGTTGATCTTGGCCTCGACGTCTTCGCGCAGGCGCCACATCGTGCGCACCATGATCACGTTGATGACGTAGCCCTGGATCCACGAGAGCAGCGACGAGCCCACGTAGATCGCGAGCACCGTCACGATCACGATGCGCAGGGCGTCGAAGTCGACGCCGGCACCGACCTGGAAGTTGTCCATCGCCGCCACGATGTTGGCCACGTCGCCCTGCCCCGCGGAGCGCAGGGCCTCGACGACGGTGTCCTTCGGCGTCCCCTCGGGGAAGCCCTGGGCGAGGGACTTCGAGACCACGCCCTCGAAGATGATGTTCGTGGCGTTCCCGAGGACGCGCGGTGCGAGCACCGCGAGCACGACCCCGATCGCCCCGAGGAACGAGACGAAGGCGAAGGCCCACGCGTAGGGGCGCAGGAGGCCGAGGAGTCGACGGAAGCTCGGGCCGAAAGCCGCGGCCTTGCCGGGCGCGACGCTGTTCCAGTCGCCGGAACCCTGGCGCGCCTGTTCGGCGAGCTCGAGTTCGGCGCGTTCTTCCTCGGTGAGGGCGTCGGGCGTGCTCATGCTTCCACCCCCAGCTGCGACTCGACGATCTCTCGGTAGGTGGGGCTCGTCTGCACCAGTTCGTCGTGCGTGCCGAGTCCGACCATGCGGCCGTCCTCCAGCACGACGATGCGGTCGGCCGCGGTGATCGTGGACACGCGCTGCGCCACGACGATCTTCGTCACGTCGGGCAATTCGTCCCACAGTGCTTTTCGCAATCGGGCGTCGGTCGTCAGGTCCAGCGCGGAGAACGAGTCGTCGAACACCAGGACCCGCGGCCGGTGGACGATCGCCCGGGCGATCGCGAGACGCTGCCGCTGCCCGCCCGAGACGTTCGTGCCGCCCTGGGCGATACGAGCGTCGAGCCCACCTTCCATCTCGGCCACGAAATCGCGGCCCTGCGCGATCTCGAGCGCGCGCCACAGCTCGTCGTCGGTGGCGTCCTCTCGCCCGAAGCGGAGATTGGATGCCACCGTGCCGCTGAACAGGAACGGACGCTGCGGCACCAGACCGATGCCCCGCCACAGCTCGTCGAGGTCGGCCTCGCGCACGTCCACGCCGCCGACCCGCACCGCGCCACCGGTGACATCGAACAGGCGCGGGATGAGGGAGATGAGGGTGGTCTTGCCGGCACCCGTGGAACCGACGATCGCGACCGTCTCGCCCGGGGCGGCCGTGAAGCTGATTCCCGACACCACGGGCGCTTCGGCCCCGGGGTACGAGAAGGCGACGTCGTCGAACACGACCTCGCCGGGCGCGGGGAACGCGGAAACCGGGTTCGCGGGGCGCTCGAGCGTCGAGGTGCTGTCCAGGACCTCGCCGATGCGCTCGGCCGACACCGCGGCGCGCGGGATCATCACCGTCATGAAGCTCGCCATGAGCACGCCGCCCAGGATCTGCGCGACGTACTGGATGAAGGCGAACAGCGTGCCGATCTCGACACCACCGGCATCCACCTGGATGCCACCGAACCAGATGACGCCCACCACGGTGACGTTCAGCACGAGCATCGCGAGCGGGAACAGCAGGACGAAGAGCGACCCCACCTTGCGGCCGACGACGAGGATGTCGGTGTTCGCGCCGCGGAAGCGCTCCTCTTCGATGCGCTCGCGCACGAACGCCCGCACGACGCGGACGCCGGTGAGCTGCTCGCGCATGACGCGGTTCACGGCGTCGAGCTTGGTCTGGTAGCTGCGGAACAGCGGCACCATGCGCGCGATGATCAGCGCGACCAGCACGAGCAGGACCGGGACGGCGACGCCGATCAGCCAGCTCAGCCCGACGTCCTGCTGCAGTGCCATGATGATGCCGCCGATGGCGAGGAGCGGCGCGCTCACGAGCATCGTCGCGCCCATCATCGCCAGCATCTGCACCTGCTGGACGTCGTTGGTGTTGCGCGTGATGAGCGAGCCGGCGCCGAACTGCGACAGCTCGCGCTCGGAGAACCCGCTCACGCGCTCGAACACGTCGCGGCGGATGTCGCGCCCCGCGGACATGGCGGCCCGCGCGGCGAAGTAGGTGGCGATCACGGATGCCACGATCTGGCCGAGCGAGATGACCAGCATGAGCGCCCCGCGCGACCAGATGTAGCCCGTGTCTCCCTGGGCGACGCCCTGATCGATGATGTCGGCGTTCAGGCGCGGCAGATACAGCGTCGCGACGGCCGACGCCGCCTGGAAGAGCAGGATCGCGACGAGGAGCCAGCGGTATCGCGAGAGATAGCGGATGAGGAGCTTTCCGAGCACGGCGTTCTCCGGGTGTCAGATCGGTGCGGCGCGGCCACCGCGACAACCAGAGTGGCACGAACCTCCGACATTGCGGGAGCGCTTCCGCCGAGGGCGTACGACAGGCCCGGCATCCCGGCATCCGGCCTCCTAGGCTGGGGCCATGCCTCGACTCCAGGCCGACGCCTCCGCCGCACTCTGGGTCCCCGTGACCGGCTCGCTGGGCCTGCGCGGGAGGCGCCACCGCAAGGCGGCGATCCGGATGCTGCTGACGCAGGCGAACCGCGCGGTCGGCGCGACCGAGCGTCCCGGCAGCGGTGTTTTCGCCTGGGTGGCGAGCCAGGCCGCGCCACTCCTCATGCGCCGCGCCGCCGGGCGCGTGCTCGTGTGGGTGTGGCGGAGCGACCCCGACCTCCTCGTCGTGATGGCGCAGCTGCAGGAGGCGACGCCGCAGCTGCGCGCCGCCCGCGCGATGATGCCCATGGAGTACGACGACACCGAGTCGTTCCGCAATCCGCACCTCGGCGTCGGCGAGAAGCTCGCGATGCCGCTCCCCACCGACGCACGGACCCCGCCGTTCGCGACCTACACGTGGGACACCGGGGCGCACTTCGTCACGGTCACCGCCGTGTGCGCCGACCGCGAGCGCTTCGGCACCGTCATCGGGGCCGTCGACGACGTGGCGCGCACGCTGCGCGTCGTCGACGACCTCCGCGTCGGCGAGTCGGCCACGGTCCTGCGCCTCGACCCGGCCTGAGCGCCTCCGGCCCCGGTCGCGAGGACGGGCCCCGCGCCGGCAGCCGACCCCGGTCGCCGGAACAGGGCACCGGATGCCACGCCCCGACGCCGCGCCACGCCGAGGCGGCGCGGGGCGACCCCTTCACGCGCCCCCGCGCCGGGCGGCATCCAACTGCGCCTCCCAATCCTCGGGAAGGCGGTCGGCCGGCCCAGGGACGGACTGGTCGGCGGGATGAGAGGTGGGCGGAGCGAGGGGCGGGCCCTGCACGGCCTCGCCCAGGGCGAAGTCCCACCACCAGTCCTCGCCCGGCTCGAAGCTCTGGATGTACCGGTGCCCGGTGGCCTCGGCGTGCGCGGTCGCGTGGCGGTGCAGCGAGGAATCGCAGCACCCGACGTGCCCGCACGCGGCGCACCGCCGCAGGTGCACCCACCAGCCGCCGATGCGATCGCACTCGAGACAGCCGGTGCCGCTCGGCGCGACGGCGGTGTCGATCTGCGCCGCCGCGCCGTTCCCCTCGTACGCCATGGCGAGTCCTCAGCCCAGTTCGGCGATCGCGTCGGTGATCACCTTCGCGACCTCCGCGGGGTGGGACTGCATCACGAGGTGCGGGGCGTCGAGCTCGATGACCGAACGGAGGCCCGCGCGCTGGTATCCGAAGCGTTCGACGTCGGGGTTGATGGTGTGGTCGGCCGACGAGACGATGCCCCACGCGGGCTTCGTCTTCCACGCGGCGACGGGCGCGGCCTCCCCGGAACGCGAGCGCCGCGAGCGGGCGCTGCGACACCGCGAGCACCTCGGTGGTCTCGCGCGAGACGCCGGCGGCGAAGACGTCGGGGAACGCCGCGATCTCGACCGAGACGTCGGTGCCGTCCTCGGCACCCTCCACCGGGAACGGCGTGTACACGAGGTGCTGGGCGAGGTCGGAGTCGGGGAAGCCGCCCTGCAACTGGCCGAGGCTCTCGCCCTCCTCGAGCGCGTAGCCCGAGACGTAGACGAGGCCGACGACGTTCTCGGCGACGCCGGCCACCGTGATGACGGCCCCGCCGTAGGAGTGCCCGGCGAGGATCACCGGCCCGTCGATGTGCTCGACGACCGAGCGGATGTACTCGGCGTCGCCGAGCAGACTGCGGTTGGGCACGGCGGGCACGCGCACGGTGTAGCCCTTGTCCAGCAGCAGACGGGTGACGGGGGCCCAGCTCGCGGAGTCGGCGAACGCTCCGTGGACGAGGACGATGGTGGGGGATGCGGACATGTCGGTGCGTTCCTCTCGCGGGCGGTGGGGATGCCGTGCCGGTCACCGTACGCTCCGGGTTCCGGACCCGGCAGGGGCAGGTGTCGAGACTCCCGTGCGACACCTGTCGGAAGAGATCGCCGTGTGCCCGGGCCCGATCGGTGGGAGGGTGGTGGAATCCCCTCGCCCGTGAACCACCCGGAGGACACGACATGGATGCCGGACGTCGCCGCATCGGCTTCCTCCTGTTCGACGGGGTGAAGGCATTGGACTTCGTCGGCCCGGCGGAGGTGTTCTCCGAGGCGAACCTCGCGACCGACGCCTACGAGATCCTGTTCTTCTCGCCGAACGGTGAGGGTGTCGAGGCGTTCATGGGGCTCCGCTTGGGCGTCGATGGCGCGGCGGCCGACAGCGGGCCGCTCGACACCGTGATCATCCCCGGCAGCGAGCTGGCCCCGGCGGTCTTCGACGACCCGGAGCTGCGTGCGGCGATCCTGGCGCTCGCGCAGCGGTCGCGCCGCGTCGCGTCGATCTGCAGCGGCGCGTTCGGACTGGCGGCGACGGGCCTGCTCGACGGTTTCCCCGCGACCACGCACTGGAAGTTCGCCGACATGCTCGCCGACCGCTACCCGCTCATCGAGGTCGACTCCGAGCGCATCTACACGCGCCAGGGGGACATCTACACGTCGGCCGGCGTGGCGGCGGGGATCGACCTCGCACTCGCGCTGCTGGAGGAGGATCTCGGCACCGACGTCGCGCGCAGCGTCGCGCAGCACCTGCTGGTGTACATGCGCCGCTCGGCGGGACAGTCGCAGTTCTCCGCGGCGCTGAAGCTCCCCGCTCCGCGCACGCCCCTCGCGCAGGCGGTCGCGGAGTACGTCGCGAACGACCCGACCCGGCCGACGACCGTGACCGAGCTCGCCGCGCACGTCAACGTCAGCCCGCGGCACCTGACCCGCGTCATCCGCGAAGAGCTCGGCGTCACGCCGAGCGCGTACATCGCGTCACTGCGGCTGGAACTCGCCGTCAATCAGCTCGAGAACGGACGGACGGTCGCCGAGTCCGCCGCGGCCGCGGGCTTCTCGTCCGCCGCGGCCCTCCGACGCGCGTTCGTCGACCGCTACCGCACGACGCCGTCGGCCTATCAGCGGCGGTTCCGCTCGCCGAGCGTCGCGATCGTCCCCGGCGACGAGCCCGCGGCGTAGACCCGCGTCCCCACGCCGAGCGTCTACGGCACGATCGGGACGGATGCCAGGGGTTCGGCATCCACCCCCTCCTCCGCCCGTGCGCGGGCGACGAGATCGCGGAGAGCCGCGACGCCCGGGGTGCGCGGCTCGGCGAAGAACACCGTGACGGTGTAGCCCGAGGTGCCGGGGACGGCGAGGGTCTCGCTGCGCAGGCCCACCCAGCCGTGCGGCTCGATATGCACCATGGGCCACGAGCTGCGGTGCGGACGGATCTCGCAGCGGCTCCAGATCGCGGCGAAGCGGGGATCGCTCGCCGACAGCCCGTCCACGAGCGTCCGCAGCCGCGGGCTGCGGGGATCGGCGTAGTACCGGAGGGCGGCGGCGAGCGTCTCGGCGGTCCGGCGCCAGTGCGGCTCCGAATGCGGGTCGGGGAAGTGCTCGAACACCGAGACGAGGAGGTTGGACCCGATCCGCAGTTGGTTGGGGGCGAGCAGCCGCCCCGGCGCGTTCACGGCCACGACGTCGAGGGTGCCGTTGAGGGCGTAGGCGGGGGTGTCCGCGTAGAGCTCGACGAGGGTGGCCACGCCGTCCGGGAGGTCGTCCGCCTCGGCGGGCGGCGGAGCGTCGCCGGAGAGATCGGCGATGCGATGCAGGTACTCCTCGCCGGGGCCGTCGAGCAGCAGCGCGCGGCCGAGCGCCGAAAGGACCTGCCGAGACGGCTGGTGCCCCCGGCCCTGTTCGAGGCGCAGGTAGTAGTCGCTGCTGATGCCGGCGAGGTCGGCGACCTCGGTGCGGCGAAGCCCCCGGACACGGCGCCGCGGCTCGCGCGGGAGCCCCACCTGCTCGGGCGTCAGTGACTCGCGGCGGTCGCGGAGGAACTCGGCCAATGGCCTCCCCATGTCGTGCACATCAGCCTCCGGCGAGTAGTGGAATGCTCCCTCCAATTCTCGGTGGGAGCGGTTCCTCGCGTGCTCCACGAACGGACACGAGTGCGTCGCAACCGGACGAGTGCGTTGAGAACACCCAGGGGCGACGGGATAGCGTTGCCTCATGGGTCGGCCTCGGCAATACGACGAACAGAGCCTGCTCGACACGGCGCAGGAGCTGTTCTGGACGCGCGGCTACGACCGCACGTCGCTCGAAGAGGTCGCCACGGCGTCGGGCGTCGGCACGAGCAGCCTGTACGCGCGCTACGGCAGCAAGCTCGGGCTGTTCCTCCGCGTCTTCGGCCGCTACTGCGCGGCCCGCGTCGAGCTCGCCTCCGGCGGTCCGGCGGGACCGAGCGCCGACCTCGAGACCGCCGCCGCGGAGTACCTCGATCGCGTCGTCGCCGACTGCCTCTCCTACCCGGACCGCCGCGGATGCCTCATGCTCAACAGCATCGCCGAGCTCGGCGATCGGTTCCCCGAGGTCCTCACCGTGGCCGACGCCGCGATCGACGAGATGGAGACCGCGCTCACCGCGCGGCTGCGCGCGACCGCCGACGCCCGCGACATCGCCCTCACGCCGGCGGAGGCGCGCCGCGCCGCCGAGACGACGGTGCTCGCCTCGCAGGGCATCGTGCAGCTCAGCCGCCTGCGCGTGGAGCCGGAGCGGTTGCGCGACCTCGCGGCGCGCTCGTCGCGGCTCCTCGCACGCTCGGCCTGACGGTCCGCCGCGGCACTGCCCGCGGCCCGGGGCGCTGCGCACGGCCGCGCCGCTGCCCACGTCCGGCGGAAGCGACGCGCCGGACCTACGCCCGCAGTCGCTCCGCGCTGCGCTCGCGCGGCAGGGCGGCCGGCGTCACCGCCGCCGGCTCCCCGCGGCGCAGCTCCTCGTCCCACAGCCGCAGGAGCTTGAGGGTCAGGTGCAGCGTGCTCCGCTGCAGGCCGTCGGCCAGGGCCTCGCGGACCACCTCCGGCATCTGCTCGAGCCGGTAGTACAGCGTCGTGCGGTGGATGTGCAGACGCTGGCACGCGACCGAGGCGCGACCGGCGGCATCCAGGTACGCCTCGACGGTGTCCCGCTGCGTCGGGTCCTCCGCGGACGCGAGGACGAACGCCGCCGGGCACGCCTGCACGAGCAGCGAGCGGGACCGGGGCAGCGTCTGCACCAGCGCCCAGCCGCCGAGGTCCTCGGCGCGCACCGACGTCACCTGGTCGGGGAGCGTCGCGCGCAGGTGCGCGGAACGGATCGCGCGCGACACCGCGTCGTCCACGTCGCCGTCGTCGGGCGACCCCGCCGCCAGCGCGAACCCCCGGGCGGTCATGCCCTGCGCGGCGGCCTCGGCATCCACCGTCGTGTTCAGGGCGTCGAGGTCGAGGGAACGGGATGCCACGAAGATCGCGGCTCCGCGATGGGCGCCGACGAACTGCAGGGCACCGTGGACGACGGTGGCCAGGCGCCGCCCGAGAGCGACGATCCGCAGCTCCGGTGCCGGGTCGAGCACGACCGCGAGCAGCTCGATGCCGTCCGCGCGTCCGTCGATCCAGCGGCGGGAGCGGAGCTCCCACAGGGCGTCGCGGCGCACGCTCGAGTCGTCGTCGACGAGGTTCGCGAACACGCGGTCGCGCCGCGCGGCCGGACTCGCCCCGACCGTCATGTCGAGGAGGTGCACGGCGGCGTCGATCAACGCCCACTCGCGCGCGGAGATCTGGGCGCGCGTGCGGCCGCCGATCCGGAGCGCGGCGCCGTCGCCGAACGCGATGTCGGCCGCGGCATCCGCGGGCTCGTCGGCGCGGCGGATCGTCACGCGCCGCCCGAGCGCGTGGGACAACTGGTCGACGATCTGCGGCGGGTGCATCGTGCGGCTCCTCACGTGCGGTCCGAGTGGGTACGGCCCACGGTACGGACGCCCGCGTCGGCGCGCGTGGCCCTGCCGCACCCACGCTGGAACGACGACGGCGCGCCCCGGGTGGGAGCGCGCCGTCGTGTGCGGCAGCCGACTTACTCCCGGATGAACGCCAGGATGTCGGGGTTGATGACGTCGGCATGCGTCGTGAGCATGCCGTGCGGGTAGCCCTCGTAGATCTTGAGGGTCGAGTTCTGCAGCAGCTCATGCTGCAGGAGCGCGGCGGCCTTGTACGGCACGACCTGATCGTCGTCGCCCTGGAGCACGAGCACCGGGACCGTGATGGCCTTGAGGTCTTCGGTCTGGTCGGTCTCGGAGAACGCCTTGATGCCGAGGTAGTGCGCCTGCGCGCTGCCGGTCATGCCCTGGCGCCACCAGTTGTCGATGACGGGCCGCGAGGGGGTGACGCCCTCGCGGTTGAAGCCGTAGAAGGGGCCGGATGCCACGGCCTCGAAGAACTCCGCGCGGTTGGCGGCGAGCGCCTCGCGGAACCCGTCGAACACCGACAGCGGCGTGCCCTCGGGGTTGGTGTCGCTCTGCAGCATGATCGGGGGCACGGCGGCGACGAGCACGGCCTTGGCGACGCGACCCTGCGGCTGACCGTACTGCGCGACGTAGCGGGCGACCTGGCCGCCACCGGTCGAGTGACCGATGTGGATCGCGTTGTGCAGGTCGAGGTGCTCGACGACGGCGCTGACGTCGCTGGCGTAGTGGTCCATGTCGTGGCCGGTGCCGATCTGCGACGAGCGGCCGTGACCGCGGCGGTCGGAGGCGATGACACGGTAGCCCTTGTCGAGGAAGTACAGCAGCTGGGCGTCCCAGTCGTCGGACGACAGCGGCCATCCGTGGTGGAACACGATGGGCTGGGCGTCGGTGCTGCCCCAGTCCTTGTAGAAGATCTCGGCACCGTCGGTCGTGGTCACAAATGGCATGTCAGCCTCCGCTCGGATGTTCGACGAGCGCCCTCCGGGGGTGTGTTCCGGGGCGTCGCCGGTGAACATGCCTCACTGTAGGCGGGGCCGGGGACAGAGGCATCCGACAATCGTCCGAGAATCGTCCGACCGGCGGCGAGACGCGGGTCACGTGGCGCCGCGCAACCTCAGCGATCCGCACAACCTCAGCCCCACGGCATCCATCCGAACCGACATTGCGCGAATCACTGACCCGGCGCCGGGACGCGAAACCTCAGCGCCGCGGCGAGACGCGCGTCAGTCGTCGGGGTCGAGCAGCCCGCCCGGGCGCCACAGCACGACGTCGGTCGCGCGGCGCACGCGGGCACCGTGGCGCAGCGTCACGACCGAACCGGTGGCTCCGGCGGCGAACACGCGCGCGCCGGGGCGCGCCTGGCGCTCCGCCATGAGTTGCCGCTCCAGGTCGCTGACGCGGCGCGCGAGTTCGTGCACGCGCTCCTCGAGCGCGAGCAGCCGTGCGATCGCGGGGAGGCTCATGCCCTCGTTCGACAGCCGCGCGACCTCGCGCAGCTGCTGCACGTGACGGCTCGAGTATCGTCGCGATCCCCCCTGCGTGCGGGCGGGCACGACGAGGCCGAGCCGGTCGTACTGCCGCAGCGTCTGCGGGTGCATTTTCGACAGCTCAGCGGCCACGGCGATCGCGAAGATCGGCGCGTCCTCATCGATTTCCTTCTCGGGCACGGCCTCTCCTCTCTCGTCGATCGCCTGCTCCTGGCATCCGATTGTGACGGATGCCAGGAGTCCAGCGTTACTGCCGCGCCTTGGCCATCAGGTCGGCGCGGGGATTCTCTTTCGGTTCGAGCGCGTGGAAACGCTCGAGGGCCTCGCGGGCGTCGTCGTCGAGGTGGCTCGGAACCGCCACCTGGACCTCGGCCAGCAGGTCACCGGTGCCCTTGGACGAATGGATGCCGCGCTCCTTGACGCGCAGCACCCGCCCGGACGGGGTGCCCGGGGCGACACGCAGTCGCACGGGGTCTCCGCCGAGGGTCGGCACCTCGATCGTCGCGCCGAGGGCCGCCTCGGTGAACGTCACGGGGACCGTCAGCCGCAGGTTCAGCCCGTCGCGGGTGAACACCGGGTGAGGCCGCACCGCGACCGTTACGACGATGTCGCCGCTCTCTCCGCCGTCCGGGGACGGGCGGCCGCGGCCGCGCAGCCGGATCTTCTGGCCGTCGGCGACGCCCGCGGGGATCTTGACCTTGAACGGCACGCCGTCCTCGCCCTGGAGCGTGATCGTCTCGCCCTTCGCCGCGGTGACGAAGTCCAGCGTCGTGCGAGCCGTGACGTCGGCGCCGCGCTGCGGGCCGCCGAAGCCGCGGAACCCGCCCGACGGCTGCCCGAACCGGCCGGAGCCGAAGCCGCCGCCCTGCTGGTCGAACATCGAGAAGAAGTCCTCGAAGCCGCCCGACGCTCCCCCGCGCTGCTGCCCGAACCGGCTGAAGACGTCGTCGAAACCACCGCCGCCCGCCGTCCCGGGAGCCGAGAAGCGCGCCCCCGAGCCCATGGCCCGGATCTGGTCGTACTCCTCGCGCTGCTCGGGGTCGCTCAGCACGGCGTACGCCTCGCTGATCTCCTTGAACTTGGCCTCGGCCTTCGCGTCACCCGGGTTCGAGTCGGGGTGGTACTGGCGCGCGAGCTTGCGGTACGTCTTCTTCAGATCGGCAGCGCTCACGCCCTTGTCGACACCGAGGACCTTGTAGAAGTCCTTGTCGAACCAGTCCTGACTCGCCATGCGTCCTCCTACTCGACCGGCACGGCGACGACGACCTTGGCCGGTCGCAGCTCGACGGAGCCGAGGCGGTAGCCCACCTCGACGACCTCGAGCACGGTGGCCTGGGTCACGCCGGGCGTGGGCGCCTGGAAGATCGCCTCGTGGTGCTGCGGGTCGAAGGGCTCGCCGGCGGTGCCGTACGACACCACGCCGAGTCGCTCGGCCACGGCACGGACCTTGTCGCCGATCGCGGCGAAGGGGGTGCCCTCGACGAGGTCGCCGTGCTTCTCGGCGCGGTCGAGGTCGTCCATGACGGGCAGCAGGCCCTTCACGGCCTCGCCCTTGGCGCGCTCGATCTCGCGCTCGCGCTGCTCCTCGGTCCGTCGACGGTAGTTGGCGTACTCCGCCTGCAGGCGCTTGAGGTCGATCAGCAGCGAGGCCTCCTTGTCGGAAGAGGCCCCCTCTGCGGCGGCCTCCGGCGTCTGCTCGGCGCCGAGGATGTCGTCGATCGTGAGGCCCTCGGCATCCGGGGTCTGGTCCGACGGCGCGGGGCCGGAGGTGTTCTCCTCCGGCCCCGTCGTCTCGTCAGGACCGGCGCCCGAGCCCTGGGGCTGTTCGTCGTCCTTGTGTGCCATCAGTTCTGTCGCTTACTTCTTCTCGTCGGTCTCGTCGTCGACCACTTCGGCGTCGATGACGTCTTCCTCGGGGTTCGGCGTCTCACCGTTGCCCGGCTGGCCGACATTGGGGTCGGCCTGCTCGCCCGCAGCCTGCGACGAGGCGTAGATGGCCTCGCCGAGCTTGCCCTGGCTCGCGTTGAGCTTGTCGAACGCGGTCTTGACCGCGTCGTCGTCGTCACCGGCGAGCGCCGTCTTGAGCGCGTCGACGTCGGCCTGGACGTCGTTCTTGACCTCGGCGGGGAGCTTGTCCTCGTTGTCCTTGATCAGCTTCTCGATCGAGTACGACAGGGTCTCGGCCTGGTTGCGGGTCTCGGCGGACTCGCGGCGCTTCTTGTCCTCGGCCGCGTTCTCCTCGGCCTCGCGGACCATGCGCTCGATGTCCTCCTTGGGCAGCGACGAGCCGCCCGTGATGGTCATCGACTGCTCCTTGCCGGTGCCCTTGTCCTTCGCGGACACGTGCACGATGCCGTTGGCGTCGATGTCGAAGGTGACCTCGACCTGCGGGATGCCACGGGGAGCCGGAGCGATACCGGTGAGCTCGAAGGTGCCCAGCGGCTTGTTGTCGCGGGTGAACTCGCGCTCGCCCTGGAAGACCTGGATCGCGACCGACGGCTGGTTGTCGTCGGCGGTGGTGAAGGTCTCGCTGCGCTTGGTCGGGATGGCCGTGTTGCGCTCGATGAGCTTGGTCATGATGCCACCCTTGGTCTCGATGCCGAGGCTCAGGGGGGTGACGTCGATGAGGAGGACGTCCTTGCGCTCGCCCTTGAGGACGCCGGCCTGGAGCGCTGCGCCCACGGCCACGACCTCGTCGGGGTTGACGCCCTTGTTGGCGTCGCGACCGGTCTCCTTCTTCACCAGCTCGGCGACCGCGGGCATGCGGGTCGAGCCACCGACGAGCACGACGTGCGCGATGTCGTCGACCTTCACGCCGGCCTCACGGATGACGTCCGAGAAGGGCTTGCGGGTGCGGTCGAGGAGGTCCTTGGTGAGGTCCTCGAACTTCGCACGGGTGAGGGTCTCGGAGAGCGACACGGGGCCCGACTCGGTGAGTGAGAGGTAGGGGAGGTTGACGCTCGTCGAGGTCGACGAGGACAGCTCCTTCTTCGCCTGCTCCGCGGCCTCCTTGAGGCGCTGCAGCGCGATCTTGTCGCCCGAGACGTCGACACCGGTCGTGTTCTTGAACTGCGTGATCAGGTAGTCGACGACGCGCTGGTCCCAGTCGTCTCCACCGAGGCGGTTGTCACCGGCGGTGGCGCGCACCTGGATGGTCGAGAAGTCGTCGTCCTTGCCCACCTCGAGGAGGGAGACGTCGAAGGTTCCGCCACCGAGGTCGAAGACGAGGATGAGCTCGTCCTCCTTGCCCTTGTCGAGGCCGTACGCGAGGGCGGCCGCGGTGGGCTCGTTGATGATGCGCAGGACGTTGAGGCCCGCGATCTCACCGGCCTCCTTCGTGGCCTGACGCTCGGCGTCGTTGAAGTACGCGGGCACCGTGATGACGGCATCCGTCACGCTGTCGCCCAGGTACTCCTCGGCGTCGCGCTTGAGCTTCTGGAGGATGCGCGCGGAGATCTCCTGCGGCGTCCACTTCTTGCCGTCGACGTCGAACGTCCAGGTCGTGCCCATGTGGCGCTTGACGGACGAGACGGTGCGGTCGACGTTGGTCACGGCCTGGCGCTTCGCGGTCTCGCCGACGAGCACCTCGCCGTCCTTGGTGAACGCGACGACCGACGGGGTCGTGCGGAAGCCCTCGGCGTTGGCGATGACCTTGGGCTCGCCGCCCTCGAGCACGCTCACGACGGAGTTGGTCGTCCCGAGGTCGATTCCCACTGCACGTGGCATATGTGTCTCCTTGATCATGAGCCGGGCGGATGCCACGACTCGGGGTTGCTTCTGAAGTCTGCTGCGCGGGTTGAGCCGCGATGACTCAAGGATAGCGCAGCCCCTTCCGGGCGTCAAGCAGACTTGATATGGATTGGCTCAACTTCTGGGTGGGCGGCCTGGGTAGGCATGTCCCACAATGTGCAGCCGCAGCCGCTCCAAACCGCACAAAGTGGGACACGCACCGCCTGCACCGGCCCCGCCCACCGGGCATGTCCCACAATGTGCAGCGGCAGCCGCTCCAAACCGCACAAAGTGGGACACGCACCGCCTGCACCGACCCCGCCCGCACGCGCACCGCCCGCACCGGGCCCGCCCACACGGGCATGTCCCACAATGTGCGGCGGCATCAGCTCCAAACCGCACAAAGTGGGACACGCACCGCCCGCACCGGCCCCGCGAGCCACCCCGCACGCCATGACGCCCCCGCGACCGGGCAGGTCGCGAGGGCGTCGGAGGACGGGATGCCGCGGGCTCAGTCGCGGTCGCGCTCGCGGCGCTGCGGCCGGTCGCTGCGCTTCGCGGAACGGCCGCCCTGATCCAGGCGCAGATCGATCAGAACACCCGAGATGCGGGTGTCGGTGAGCCGGTTGAGGGTGTCGCGCGACAGGTCGGCCGGAAGCTCGACGAGCGAGAAGTCCTGGCGGATCTGGATCGCACCGAAGTCGTTGCGGCGCAGGCCGCCCTCGTTCGCGAGCGCCCCGACGATCTGCCGCGGCTCGACCCGCTGCCGACGCCCCACCGCGATGCGGTACGTCGCGAACCGTCCGTCGCTGCTGCGCCGGTCGCCCCGGTCGCCCCGGTCGCGGTCGCCGTCGCGCGGCGCGCGGTCGCGATCCCGGTCGAAGCGCGGCTGCGCGATCGCCTCCTCCTCGAGAAGCAGCGGGGTATCGCCCTGAGCGACCACGGCGAGCGCCGCGGCGACGTCCGCCTCGGGCACGTCGTGGTGCGAGACGTAGTGCGCGACGACGTCGCGGAAGGTCGCGATCGCGGCGGTGTCCTCGAGAGCCGCGGTGATCGCGTCGTCGAAGCGGGTGAGACGCGTGGCGTTGACGTCGTCGACGCTCGGCAGCGACATCTCGGTGAGCGGCTGACGCGTGGCCTTCTCGATCGCCGTGAGCATGCGGCGCTCGCGCGGGGTCACGAAGCTGATGGCATCCCCGCTCCGTCCGGCGCGACCCGTGCGGCCGATCCGGTGCACGTACGACTCGGTGTCGATCGGCAGGTCGTAGTTGACGACGTGGCTGATGCGTTCGACGTCGAGGCCGCGGGCGGCGACGTCGGTGGCGACCAGGATGTCGAGCTTGCCGGACTTCAGCTGGTTGACGGTGCGCTCGCGCTGCACCTGCGCGACGTCGCCGTTGATCGCGGCGGCGGTGTAGCCGCGGGCGCGCAGCTTCTCGGCGACGGTCTCGGTCTCGTTCTTCGTGCGGGTGAAGACGATCATGCCCTCGAAGTTCTCGACCTCGAGGATGCGGGTGAGGGCGTCGATCTTCTGCTGGTACGACACGACGAGGTACCGCTGCGTGATGTTGGCCGAGGTCGTGGTCTTGGTCTTGACCGTGATCTCTTCGGGGTCGTTGAGGTACTGCGCGGAGATGCGGCGGATCTGCGCCGGCATCGTGGCCGAGAACAGCGCGACCTGCTTGTCGGCGGGGGTGTCGGCGAGGATCGTCTCGACGTCCTCCGCGAAGCCCATCTTCAGCATCTCGTCGGCCTCGTCGAGCACGAGGTATTTCAGTTCGCTGAGGTCGAGCGTGCCCTTGTCGAGGTGGTCCATGATGCGACCCGGCGTGCCGACCACGATATCGACGCCGCGGCGCAGGGCCGACAGCTGCTGCCCGTAGCCCTGACCGCCGTAGACGGGGAGCACCGAGACGCCCTTGATATGCGCGGCGTACTTCTCGAACGCCTCGCACACCTGCAGCGCGAGTTCGCGCGTCGGGGCCAGCACGAGGGCCTGGGGATTCTTGTGCCCGGTCTCCATCTGCGACAGCACCGGGAGGGCGAACGCGGCGGTCTTCCCGGTTCCGGTCTGGGCGAGGCCGACGACGTCGCGGCCCTGCAGCAGAACGGGGATCGTGGCGGCCTGGATGGCCGACGGGGTCTCGTAGCCGACGTCCTTGAGGGCCTTGAGCACGGCGGCATCCAGTCCCAGATCGGCGAACGTGAGCTGCTCGGGGGCGGTGTCCGCCTCTGCGGAGAGGGCGGGGGATTCGGATGCCATGACTCCACGGTAGTCCGCCACCCCGGGAAACCCCCGTTCGGGGCCGCAGCAGAGGCCGTTCGAGGGCATACCCTGAGCGCACGTGCCAGCGGCGGCGCGGGCGCGCCCGACGTATCCGCGCGTTCACCGAAGGGTCTTACCGTGAGCGACATGTCCACTCCCACCGCACCTCCACCGCCTCCCGCCCCGTCGGTCGAAGGCAAGCGGCCGGTCCTGGCGTGGGCGCTGTGGGACTGGGGATCCGCGGCGTTCAACGCGGTCGTGACGACGTTCGTGTTCAGCACGTACCTGGCGAGCTCGTACTTCGTCGACCCGGCGATCGTGGCTGCCGCGGGTGACGACGACCGCAACCCGGAGCTGGTCAAGGCACTCGCCGACAACGCCGCCCTCGTGGGAAACGCCCTGATGATCGCCGGAATCGTGGTCGCGCTCCTCGCACCCGTGCTCGGTCAGCGCAGCGACGGAACCGGACGCCGCAAGCTGTGGCTCGGCATCAACACCGGCGTGATCGTGCTGGCGATGGCCGCGATGGTGTTCGTCGAAGGGACGCCGTCGTACCTCATCCTCGGCGCGACGCTGCTCGCCGTCGGCAACGTCTTCTTCGAGTTCGCGAGCGTCAACTACTACGCGATGCTGTCGCAGGTCTCCACGCGCGAGAACATCGGGCGCGTCTCCGGCTTCGGCTGGGGCATGGGATACGTCGGCGGCATCGTGCTGCTCCTCCTCCTGCTGGTCCTGTTCATCCAGGGTTTCGGGAATCCGGATGCCGCCGGCCTCCTCGCCGTACCCAAGGACGGCGGCTGGAACATCCGCCTGGCGATCCTGGCATCCGCGGTCTGGTTCGCGGTGTTCGCGATCCCGGTGCTCGTGCGCGTGCCGGAGATCCCCGCGCAGAGCCGGAAGGTGCGGATCGGCTTCTTCCAGTCGTACGTCGTGCTGTGGGGAACGCTCCGGTCACTGTGGCGCGACAGCCGCCCGGTGCTGCTGTTCCTCGTCGCGAGCGCGGTGTTCCGCGACGGCCTCACCGGAGTGTTCACGTTCGGCGCGATCATCGCGGCACAGGTGTTCGGGTTCTCGTCCACTGAAGTGCTGTACTTCGCGGTCGCCGCGAACGTCGTCGCGGGCATCAGCACGATGTTCTCCGGGCGCCTCGACGACCGCTTCGGCCCCAAGCGCGTGATCGTCTTCTCGCTCGTTGGCCTGATCGTGCTCGGCACGGTGATCCTGTTCATCGGCACCTCGCAGCCGCTCTTCTGGGTGGCGGGACTCGGCCTCGGCCTGTTCGTCGGCCCGGTCCAGTCGGCCAGCCGCACGTACCTCTCGCGGGCGACGCCGGAGGGTCGCGAGGGTGAGATCTTCGGCCTCTACGCCACCACCGGTCGCGCGGTGTCGTTCCTCGCGCCCGGGCTCTTCGCGCTGTTCGTGCGCCTCACGGGCGACACGCGGCTCGGCATCCTCGGGATCGTGCTGATCCTCGCCGTGGGCCTGGCACTGATGATCCCCGTGCAGAACCGGGGCGCCGCGATCCGCTGACGCGGGACCATCCGGGCTGTGACCGGCCCGCACCGCCGTGCGAGCCGATCGCCAGCCCGGGATGCCGCGGCGTCAGTCCTGCGGCCAGGCGTCGGCGAACTTCGCGAGGAGGCGGGCGAAGTCGGCGCGCTCGGCGTCGGTGAAGGACTCGAGCGCGGAGCGCACGGCATCCCGCCGCCTGCCCCGAAGGCTCGAGACGAGCCGCTCGCCCTCGGCGGTGAGGCGGACGCGCAGACGTCGGGCGTCGTCGGGATCGGGCTCGCGTTCGACGAGTCGCATCTGGACGCCCTGCTGAACCAGGCGCGATGCGCGGGGCTGGTCCACACCGACGGCCTCGGCGATCTCGCTCACCGACAGCGGACCGGATGCCGCGAGCAGGGCATCCAGCATGCGGAAGCGCGCGACACCGGCGAACCTCCCCGGGCCGGGCTCGCCCCACGGGGGCCCGCCGGGGAACGCGTGTGGACCGTGACCGCGGTGGTCGTGCGGGTGGGGGCCGCCGAAGCCTCCTCCGAACGGCGGCCTGGGGCGACGACCACGGATCTTGGCGAGGGCGGCGGCGATCTCGTCGGCGGGGTCGGCGGTCATGCGGTGATTTTACATGTCGCTTGACAAGCATTCGGAATACATGTCACAGTACATTCGTTGTCACGTGACATGTAACCGGCGGACATCCCGCCCCACGAAAGGAACACCCCATGGACACCTCCACACCTCTGGATCCCCGCAGCCTCGCCCACCGCCTCACGACGGTCGGACACGCGCTGCACTATCGCCTGCTCGCGCAGCTGCGCGACAGCGACCTCCACCCCAAGACCGTCCTGCTGCTGCGCGCGATCGACGGCCGCATCGACGCCCCGTGGATCGCCGACCGCCTCGCCCGCGGTGGCAAGCGCCTCGCCGCCCTCGCCGAGCGCGGGTGGATCGAGCGCACCGACGACGGCTGGGCCCTGACCGCCGAGGGTCGCGAGATCCTCGACCGATTGGATGCCGACCGCTCGGCGCTGCTCGCGGGCGTGCCGGCCGAAGAGCTCGAACGTCTCGTCGCCTCGCTCGACGCGGTCTCCGCGGCGCTCGGTCTCGACGAGTCGGACACGGCGCCGTTCGGCCCCCGCGGCCGCGGCGGGCGCGGGCCAGGCATGCGCGGCTTCGGTCCCGGTTTCGGCCAGTTCGGTCGCGGCTTCGGTCCCGGGTTCGGCCCCGGCTTCGGTCCGGGCGCCGGGTTCGGTCCGGGCGCCGGGTTCGGCCCGGGCTGGCGCGGCGAGCCTGATACCGACGCGCACGCCGACGCCGAGCAGCACGACCCGCGGCACCGCGGCGGCCACGGTCGCGGATGCGACCCCCGCGGCGGACACGCGCACCACGGCCACGGCCACGACGACCGCCGGGCGGCGCAGCGCGCCTACGAGCGCGGCTTCGACGCCGGCTTCAGCCGCGGCCGCGAGTCGACGGCATCCGGTGAGCCCGCGGCATCCGAGTGACCATCGATATACGCTTCTCGCGGCAGGAAACGGGTGCACAACGCGTTTCTCCGCGGGAATCGCGTTTATCGCCGGACGCCGCACCGCAGACGCGAGACCGCGATCACGCAGAACAGGACAGCCCCGCCGAGGTCGACTCGACGGGGCTGTTCGGTGTTCGGGCTCAGCGCCCGGCGGAGCCGGCGTCGGTCGTGCCGACGTCGGTGCGGTGGAAGTTGAGCGCGGAGCGCGACGCCGTCGGGCCGCGCTGGCCCTGGTAGCGGTTGCCGTAGGGACCCGACCCGTATGGGTTCTCGGCGGGCGACGTCAGGCGGAAGTAGCAGACCTGGCCGATCTTCATGCCCGGCCAGAGCTTGATCGGGAGCGTCGCGACGTTCGAGAGCTCGAGGGTCACGTGGCCCGAGAATCCCGGGTCGATGAACCCGGCGGTCGAGTGCGTGAGCAGCCCCAGGCGCCCGAGCGAGGACTTGCCCTCGAGGCGCGCGGCGACGTCGTCGGGCAGCGTGACGCGTTCGAACGTCGAGCCCAGCGCGAATTCACCCGGGTGCAGGATGAACGGTTCGTCCGGTTCCACCTCGATGAGGCGGGTGAGTTCGGGCTGATCCTCGGCGGGATCGATGAACGGGTACTTGTGGTTGTCGAACAGCCGGAAGTACCGGTCGAGGCGCACATCGACGCTCGACGGCTGCACCATCGCCGGATCGAAGGGGTCGAGCCCCAGGCGTCCGTCGGCGAGTTCGGCACGGATATCGCGATCGGAGAGCAGCACGCGCCCAGCCTAGGGCGTGGGGTCGCGCGGGTCCGCCAGATCACGCGATCCGGGCGAGTGCACCCGCAATGCCGCGCCACGGCGTGCGTGCTCGACCACGTCACGTGATCTGGGCGCCCACGGGAGACGAACCCCGACCTGGATGCCACGGGAGACGCTGTTATGCTGGCGGGAGTGCCGTCAGGCGCTCGGGGCTGTAGTTCAATGGCAGAACTTCTGCTTCCCAAGCAGACAGCGCGGGTTCGATTCCCGTCAGCCCCTCCACATGTATTCCCAAACGTCGCTTGGTATCTCTGGGCTCGATTACCTCGTTCCGAGGGTTGCGGCCGAGGCTCATGCCATAGACGTGCCATAAGCGCCCCGCAGCTCAGAGCTCTTATCCCCCGTGGCCTCTGCTGTGTCACGCTCAGCACGGGAACGGGCGAGGGCTCGCTCGAACGCCTGCGCCTGGACGTGCTTGAGCGTCTCCGCACGGCGCTGGTAGTGCAGGGCCGCGTTTGTGGTCGAGTGGCCCAGGTGATCCATCACCGCTCGGAGAGGAACTCCCTCATACGAGAGCGCCGTAGCACCCGCGGCACGGAGATCATGGAGCGTGAAATGCTCGAGGTCGACGGCTTTTCGGGCTCGCTGCCAGACCGTGGTGACGTGCCAATGGCGCATCACAGCTCCGTCCGACCGAACCGCGACGCGGGCGTTTGCCGGCCGGCGAGGAGTGGCGCGCAGAATTGTCACCAGATCGTCGTCGATGCCGATGAACCTGGACCTCCCACCCTTTGGTGCTGCCTCGTGCTGCGCGTTGTAGCTCTCTGTCACCGAACGCCGAACGTGTAGAGTCCGGGCGTCGAGGTCGACGTCAGCCCATCGAAGCGCGAGCGCCTCACCGATCCGCAACTGAGCGTGGAAGGCAATTTGCGCGACGAGCTTCTCGGGGCCCTCCATAGCCTCGATGACCTTCTCGGCCTGCGCGAGTGTGAAGTAGGGCCGGTTCGGCTCCGGGACCTGCCCCGCACCTCGAATGCGGCACGGGTTCTCGCGCACCAGGCCGTCACTAGCGGCCATCGTGAAGATGGCGTGAAGAAGGCTGTATAGCTGGCGCTTCACGGCCGCGCCGCATTCGAGGGAGCCGTGCCAGGTGGTCACCTCCTCTCGCGTGATCTGATCGAGACGCCTGTCTCCAAAAGCGGGGAGGATGAAGGCACGAAGATGCCAGTCCGCGAGTTGCCTCGTCTTGGGTGCCACCGGCTGACCCTGTCGATTCCTGCGGTTAGCGAGAAACGTTGGAAGGTACTCGCTCAGCGTTTGAGACCGAGAGCGCGGGTCGATCCAAAGCCGATCCTCCTGCTGGATGCGGATGCGGTTGAGAGCCGAATCCGCCTCCGACTTGGTAGTGAAGGTCCCCTTCACCGCCCTGGCTGTACCATCAGGCGCGGTGTATCTCGCGAGGTAACGGCCCGAAGGCAGCTGCTTCACGTTTCCGAACGCGCGGCGTCGAGCCTTCTTCGCGCTTTCCTGCTTCACAGTCTCCTCCTCAGAGTCGAAGGGCGCTAAGAAGGCACCCAACGTCTGTACAGGTGAGCGGGGTCGGGCGTCCGCCTTGGCGAACGATTCACAGGCTGCGTTTACCCGGCGCTACCTTGTGGTCGCTTCGCTTCCCCGCTTGAGCGCCCGGTTCAGTGGGCGAGGGTCTTGGCGGTGTCGAAGGCCCGGTAGACGGTGGCGCGGCTGACCTTGAGCGTCGCTGCGATCTCGGAGGGTGTGAATCCTGCTTCGCGGAGGGACCAGGCTTGGCGGACCTTCGCCTGGTCCAGTGCTCGGGGGCGTCCGGTCTGCTTGCCGCGCAGGCGGGCTGCCTCGCGGGCCGCCTCGGCTCGTTCTCGGATGAGGGCGCGCTCGTATTCGGCGAGGCTGGCGAAGATTCCGGCGAGCATTCGGCCGACGGGCTGGGTGAAGTCGACTCCCTCGCGTAGCGAGCGAAGCAGGATGCCCCTGGCCTGCAGCTCCTCAATGGTGAGGATGACGTGCGTCATGGAGCGGCCCAGGCGGTCGAGTGCGACAACGGTGATGGTGTCGCCCTCTCGGGCGTACTCAAGGAGGGCTTTCAAGCCGGGGCGGTCTGAGCGTGCGCCGCTCATCACGTCTTCGAAGATCCGGGTGACTCCGGCCGCTTCGAGGGCGTCGCGCTGCTGGTCGGTGGTCTGCTTGTTCGTGCTGACTCGGACGTAGCCGATGCTCTGATGGTTGCTCACGTCCAATTATACCCTAGGGGGGTATCAGAAGTCAGGAAAAACCCAGATGAGACGGCAATAATTTGGATACAGGATTTAGATACGCGGGGGCACTTCGGACGGTTGCGAGAAAGGCCGATGACGGCCGTTCTCAAAAGCAAGGATTAGGACGCCCGCATTAGTACGGTCCACGGGATAGAAGCGCGATCATCGCCAAAGTCACGACCAGCGCCGCCCCAGCTAGGCCGGCTACTACCAACCAGGAGACGAGAGCTGCCCCAAGGCCGGGACCCCAACGACCGAATGGGCCTCGAATGGCTGGCACCCATACTGGAAGCTGCGATCGGCCAGACCCCACGAGAACCCATGCGCGGCGACATTCGTCGCACCGCCAGACTGTGCCGAAGGGCTCGCCGTCGGGAGCATTGCAGCGATGAGCCGGCGGACGAGCGGGTTCTGGCCTCTGAATCACTCCCACAGGCGCACGGTAACGACTGGGGGTTAACACGAAGTCACCGATAGTTCGCGTCCTCGACCAAGCGACGGAGCCTGACGACGTCGACCACCCACCAGGGGAATACGACCAGCGGAGCGACGACGACGAGGAAGAGGAGTTCCTCGATCTCGAACGTGACCACCAGGAACGGAATCAGCCAGATAGCGAGCATCAGTAGGCCCGTTCCGATTCGACCGAGATACATGCGGTGCGAGCCCATCATGAAGGGCACGAGAATCGCAGCGGCGGCGAAGGCCCATGCGCTATTCAGAGTCTTGACCTTGGGGGGCAGAGAGGGACGGGGCCCCTCCGGACCCTCGTGCCAGAAGGCCTGAGATCCCTGCGCCGGCGTTCCTGGGACCGCACGCGGGGCCGGTGGGGCGGGCGGCGAGAGGTAGGCCTGCGTCTGCGGATGGGGCGCACTCACCGATGTGCGAGCTTGGGGCAGGGGTGGCTTGGGAGCAACCGGCCCCCAGGTGGAACCATCCCACCAGCGAAGCGTGTCTGGCTACTCGGGATTCAGATACCAGCCTTCGGGAGGACCTGGTGTTGCGCCTGACATGAGGCTCCTTCGGATCAGGACGACTAGACATCATTTCTGATGACTAGACATAACACAGCAGCGCCCGGGTGTCAGTTGAGTGAATAGGTGCCAAGCGATGGTCCGATTCCCGAACCCGACCTCGCTGCACTTCGCGTTCATCTAGCTCAGCTACGACGCAGCCGCGGCATGTCCTACGACGCTCTCGCAGCCGCTGCCGGGGTGGGTCGCGCAACGCTGGTGGCGTTGGAGTCGGGCAAGCCGAGGATTGGCCCAGGCAGAGACCCCAACAGAGCCGCCACGAGCGGCACATTGATCACTTGGTACCGGCTCGCGATGGCCCTCGAAGTCGACCTCGGCGAGCTACTCAAGCCGATCTATGGAACCGGTGAGGGCCGATAAACGTATTGGAAGCACCCCGCGACACGCCGAAGACACGCCGAGCCAGGTTAATTTTTGGCGATGGGGTCGGCTGACGTCGATCCTGTGGATAACTTCGCGGATCCCAGGCGAGAGAAGGGATCGGGGAGGGCGAAGCTGTGAGCGAAGTCGTGGAGAAGTTGTGGAGAACCCGTCCGGGTCACGACCCGAATCACACGAGTGTAACTTCGGCCCCCACTTGTAGCTCTTAACGACAGACCTCGCCGGTAGACTTTCTCGTACCGAAGCACGACAACCCCGATAGCCGGGGGAACCGGGTTCGGGGTCGAAGGCACCAATACTGTCCAGGTGATGGTTCTTCTACCCTAATACCACCACATGCAGGCGGGTCAATCGACTCGCCGTGGAGGTTCTTGGTGCTCGGCCAAGCAAAGAAGGGTAGTCATATGACCACTCGCAAACCCAGTTTCCGGCCCGGTCAGAGCGTCCCCCAGAGCGGGATCTACGGCCAGTTCCAGGGCGGCCGCCTCACGAACGAGGTGACCAGCGTCCAGGGTGAGCCGTTCCCTCCGGGACAGCGGCCCGGAACGACCTACCAGATCATCCGTCCGACGCGGTAGGTGACGATCATGACGCGCTACATGACGCTCACCTGCCCTCACTGCCGACGCACCTTCGGCCCGTTCTCGCCTTCGTACCGGCCCGGGCTCATCCGGTGTCGATGCGGGAACATCGTTCGGTTGACCTGATCTCTGCATAGAGAGAAGAAGGGTGCATCGCCTCCTGGGTGGTGCACCCTTCTTCGGTTTCTGCGAAGGCGTGAGCGGCGGCTGGGCTGCGGAGGGCAGAAGTCCAGCCGCCGCTCGAGGAGCTCCTGTCTCCTCTGTCCTTCACTCCGGGATGCCGGTGCCGGGGTGAAGGGGTGGGGGTGCCTCACCGCGGAAGATGCGTGTGAGGACGTGTAGCGGCATGATCGCGTAGCTGTCTTCGACGGGGTACCCGCGCCGGTTCATGATGGCAACGGCCCAGTCGCTCCCGGCCGCGCGGGCGGCGTCGGTGACGTCGGTGACGATCTCG
The DNA here is from genome assembly GCF_001619615.1 of Microbacterium sp. T32. Lineage (GTDB taxonomy): Bacteria > Actinomycetota > Actinomycetes > Actinomycetales > Microbacteriaceae > Microbacterium. The sequence goes on along the minus strand of NZ_LQQP01000077.1, from coordinate 123,409 downwards.
GAGAGCTTTTCGCCGCTCGCAGAGGTGCGGACGTGCACGATCCACGGTGCGAGCCCAGCGATATCTGTGTGGGCATCCGTGTCGGCAAGGAGGGCGCGGTAGGGCGATTGCTCGTCGTCGGGGACGAGGACTCGGAGATGGCTTTGGAGAAGGTTGATCATCACCTTGAGGCGAAAGGCCTCGTTGGTGGAGCGGTTGTTGGTCACTCGACATCTCCCGGTAGGAACCCGAGGTGCCGGCTTGTCTGGGGCGGGGAACCGTACTTGCGGTACAGAGCAGCTCGCGCCTCGTTTCGCTCCTCCTCGGTTGGGAGCTTCCAAGCCTCGGCCCACTCGTGGGCGATCAGGTCGGCTTCCTCCGGTGAGCCGGCCTGGACACGAGGAAGAGCGTCGGGCCAGGGTCCGCGCGCGTAGCGCACCTTCCCCCACCGCTGGATCTGCGCGTCGGTGTCATCGATGAGGTCGAGCCAGCTCTGCCCGTTGCGGTCCTTGGATAGCTCGTAGATCGCAGCGGTGATCTGTAGCTCGTCACCGAACTCGAACGTGTGCCCTCGCATCTCCGTGAGCAGCACGGTCTTGGAGGAGAAGAAGTGCACCGTGAAGGGATACTCGTGCGGTGCGCTCAGGGTGAGGGGTTCGACGATGGGTGTCGTGCGGAGGGGCGGGAGGTCGTCGGGGTGAATCATCTCTGCTCCTTGGCTTCAGGCTCGCTGGCGGGCGCGGATGCGCTGTTCTAGGTCGCTGGCGATGCGGTGTCCGCCCTCTTCGCGGATCGCGACGGCGAGGAATTCAAGGTCGTTGCCCAGCCCGGCAGCACCAGCTCGCAGAGCACCTCGCACGGTGGCCGTGACCTCGTTCAACATCTGCTCGGCCTCGTGGATGTCGACGCCGAGAGAGGCCGCGACTTCGTCTAGCGCCAAGGCCCGGATCTCGATCTCTCGCATTGCACTTTCGAGGGAGCCGTGCTCGGCGGCCACGTCAGCGGCGGCCACCACCTGCGATGCCAGCTTGAGTAGATCAGCCGCGTAGGCCGCTACGGACGGTGCGGACCCGCTGGAGGCGAGCGCGCCCGGTGCGGGGGCGGCCGGGATCGGCGCGGCCTGCGACACCGACGGCACCGACGTGATGAGCGGCTCCGCCGAGAGCACCAGTCCCATGTGGTCCCGCACGTGAAGGTGCGCCGCGTCCAGACTGAACGGCGTATCCGCCGCGACCGTCTCGACGTTCTCGCCCTGCCAGATCCGCTGCTCCCAGACCATGGCCCGGGTGTGGACGCACCAGGGGCAGTTGTTTCTGCGCTGCATCTCACTCCTTTCCTCACTGGGAACTACGGCAGCGCGGCGCCGGGACCCCGGAAGCCCGCGGGCGGGACGCTCAGGGCTCGGAGGGACTATGGCTCTCTCTCAGGTATCACCCCCGCAGCCGACACATGTCTCATCGGCTGGAGCACGTAGCAACCCCTCCGGACACGCCGAAAACCGGCAATTCAGCTGGTCATACTCACGTATAACGGCGCGTCCGGAAGGGTCCACCGCGAACTAGGTATGCGCCCGGGGTAGGCGATGGCAGTCCGGCAGAGCTAGGGCATTCACACGTGTCGTACTAGCGCTGGTCGTGATCGACCCAACATTGGGGTGATGGCCATCGCGAATCGCATAGGCACAGGTCGGGAGCCTCCCACCTGTGCCACCAGTTACCGCCCCAGGGTTCTTCTGTCAGAACGTCATCTTCTGGGAAAGTCCCTAAACCCGTTCTCGGAGCATCCATCGGCATCAGCTCGAACAGCGACGGGGCCGGAACTCCCATCAGCTCGATCAGCGACAGGGTCCCCTCCTTCGGATAGTCCTGCCCTTCGTCGCACCAGCCACCGTCTGCGCGCCAGCCAAGGGTGGGTGGCTCCGAGATGTGGGCCGGGTGACCAACCGGCGCCAGCGGATTCCAGACGTAAGACCGCGGGTCACCGTCCGGCAAGGAAAAGGTGGGCTCCTGCCAGAGGACAGGCCGGGGCTGAGACTGCTCATCGGTGAAACCGTTGCAACATAGGAAGGTTGTCCACGGTCGACGACGATGCAGGTGATCGAGACGCACCCCCCGCCAGTGGAACCGTGGCTTGCCGTGATCCCACCTGAATGCGAGCCTGTGATTCTCATCCGGCGCGGGAGGTAGGAACGCGTCGATGAACCGAACCAAGTTGTAGACAGCTCGCGGCCCGTTCCAGGCCGTCGGCACTCGGTACTCCGCGTCATATCTGGTGGGACGCCAGATTGACCTCTCGAGGTTCCGAATCGAGTTCCACCGGGGATATGCGGTCGCCGGTGCCCACTGACGACCGTTCCACCAGTAGGGGTACTTCCGATGCGTCTCCGACGCGCGCTGGCGACGTAGCTCGCTCACGAGGCGCGGCCATTCTGCGAGGCTGCGGACGGTAGCCCCGCACCCCCTACCGCAAGCAAGTCAGGCCCCGGAGCAACCTTCTGCGGCCCCGCGGCTGTCTTTCTCGCCCGCGGCAAACCCAGCATCTTCCGGTACGGGGCCGCAGCAAAGCGCTCCAAGCACGTCGAGCAGATATCAAACCCGGTCTCGGTCCGCCGGAGGGGCAGGTAGTCGAGCCAGATCAACTGCAGAACGAAAGCTCGCGGCAACCCCAACTCAGCGGCGACCTCGAACAGACTCGGAATCGCCACCCACGCCTTCGGCACAGCCGGATCCAGTGTGCGGTGCAGATCGCACCGGAGGAGAGCGCGACGACACCGCTCTACCTCCTTCGGCGCAACGACGATCGGGTCCCGGCCCGCCACCGCGAGATCACCGCGCTGGATGAGCCGGCGAACCCTGGCGTCCGAGATACCGAGCGCCTCCGCGACGGCGCTCACCCGGAGCGTCTGCCCCTCGGTCGTAGCCATCAGAGCGCCGGCCGTTCGTTGTCGCGCTGAAAACGGGCCAACTCGTCCGGACTGATCCGGACGGCTGCCGCGACATGGACCACGCCGATCCGGCGGTTACGGACCAAACGCCGGATCGTGGACTCGCTGACGCGAAGGGATAGGGCGGCCTCCGCCACCGTGAGCAACGATGAGGTGGCGAGCGGACTTGTGGACATAGCTGAACTCCTGGCTGCCGAGAGTGACAGCAGAGGGACGAGCCCGGCTGCGCTCACGCCACACTCAGCGGATAGTGAGAGGCGGCACAGGGACAGAGTCCAGTTGCGCGCATACCTCTCAAACAGATGAGGACTGCCCTACCGCCAGGTCTCGCGAGGGACGTAACCTGCTGCTCGCGATTCGTAGTGGTCACGGGGCCAGGGGTTCAGAGGCGGTGCCATGACGCGATCTCGACCTCTCGGCAGCAACCTACACAGCAGTCTCACCGGTAGTCAAGGGTTGAGTGCGCACGAGGCCTACCGGTCTCCGCGCGCCTCGCCGCTGGCGTCTTGGGGTCGAGGGTCCAACGTGCCGCTCGGCGTGCCATAACATTCCACTCAGACCGCATCGCGTGGCCCACGTCTGACCGCGGCTGCTCGGACCGTCCGTAGAGGGCGACTGGCACCGTGCGGTTACTTCGCACTCAAGCAGATACCTCCCTAGTTCCCAAGCAGACAGCGCGGGTTCGATTCCCGTCAGCCCCTCCACATGTATCGCGCGCTCGGCATCCTGGTCGCTGCCGTTCTCGCGCTCGGCCTCACGGCGTGCGCGCCACCGGCGCAGCCCCAGCCGCCCGCGGAGGGCGCCACGACGGTCGCGTTCTACGGCGACTCGTACACGCGCGGGACAGGCGCGAGTTCGTCCGACAAGCGGTGGTCGACGATCATCTGCGCCGAGCGCGGATGGACCGAGATCAACCGCGCCGAGAACGGCCTCGGCTTCGTCAACCGCCGCGCCAGCATGGGGCCGGGGCTCGATGACATCCCGGCACAGATCATCCGCGACGATCCCGACATCGTCTTCGTGACCATGGGCCTCAACGACAACTTCAGCTACGACAGTGCCGCAGCGGAGATCCGGGCGACGATCGACAGCGACCTCGACCGCCTGCGCCAGGGCCTCCCCGGCGCGCGCATCATCGTGGTCGAGCCGTTCTGGTGGACCGCCGACCGGCCGGCATCCGTCGACGTCATCATCGGCTGGGTGCACGACGCCGCGGACCGGATCGGCGCCGAGTACATCGCCGGGGCGAGCCACTGGCTCGACGGGCACTACGCCGACGACGCCGACAGCTGGATGGCCGGCGACGGACTCCACCCGGACGACGTCGGCTACGCCCACATCGCCGAGCGGATGGATGCCGAGCTCCGAGCGCTCGGCCTCTGAAACCGCCGCGATGCCGCTACCCGAGTTCTCATTTAAGAACGGTGAGGACAATTCTTAAGTCCTTTTGGATCTGTCAAGATCGAAGTAAAGTTGGGGTCATGGCTACCCCGACCCCCGTCCCCGTCACCCGCGGCCTGCGAACGATCGGACAGAACGTGGCCGATCAACGGAAACTGATGAACCTGACGGCCAAAATGGTTGCCGAGCGGGCAGGGGTCAACCCCCAGACGATCAGCAAGCTCGAGAACGGCGAGGGCACGACACTCGAGATCGCTCTGCGCGTGCTGCGCGTCCTCGGCCTGCTGGACGCGGTCGTCACCGCGACCGATCCCTTCCAGACCCCGCGCGGACGGCTGATGGCCGACGAGAAGCTGCCGCAACGGGTACGAGTCCGCGGCGATGGCTGACGGCTACATGGTGACGACGACGCTCGGGCGGGAAGATGTCGTCGCCGGAACCCTGTACCGGGCGCGCACGTCCGGAACGTTCGTCTACGACACCGACTACCTGCGCCGCCGCGACGCCTTCGCCCTCGTCCCCGCTCTCGGCTGTTCCCCGGCCCGCAGAGCCTCGGACCGCCGAACCCGTTCAGCGACTCCGCACCCGACACCTGGGGACGAAAGGTGCAGAACCGCGCCGCGGGCCGACGCCTCGACGACCTCACACTGATGCTCGGGGTGAACGACGAGGGACGCCAGGGCGCGACACGCTTCTGGCGGAACGGGACGGCTCTCGCCGACGGTGATGGTGTGCCCGCTGAGGCGGACCTGTCCGACATCATCCGCGTCGCCGACCAGATCGAACGCGACGATCCGGACATCGACGAGGTCGCGCTGCGGCGTCTGTTTCGGGCGACCGGCTCCCTGGGCGGGGCGCGACCCAAGGCCAATGTCCGGCTCGGTGAAGAGCTGTGGCTCGCGAAGTTCCCCAAGCCCCTCGGCGATGACTGGAACGTCATGGCATGGGAGGCATCCATGCTCGACGCGATGGACCGCTGGGGGATCGACGTTCCCGTTCGGAGGACGAAGCAGGTCACGGTGGACGGCAGCGTCCGCACGATCCTCTTCCTCCGCCGGTTCGATCGGGGAGCGGGCGGGGTCCGGATCCCGTACATCTCGGCGATGACGGCGCTCGAGGCCCAGGACGGCGACGGCGGTGATTGGCTCGACCTCACCGATTTCGCGCGCGCCCACGGAGCGGACGTCACACAGTTGTGGCGGCGTGCGGTCTTCGGCGTCCTGGTCGGCAACCTCGACGATCACCTGCGCAACCACGGCTTCCTCCGGCGAGGGGGCGGTTGGGCACTCTCTCCCGCATTCGACGTGAACCCGGAACCCCGTGACCACGGCGATGATCACGAACTCGCCCTCTTCGGCGCCGCGACCCTGGATGTCAACGACTTCCTTACGAAGGAAGCCCTGTCGACGTTCGGGCTGAGCGCCGCCGAGGCTCGAACTCACCTCGACGCGCTCCTCCCCCTCCTTGAGGCCATGCCGCGGTTCGCCGAGCATCACGGTGCCGACGGGCGAAGCATTCGAGTCATGCAGACCCGCCTCGAAGCGGCGGCAACCCGTCTCGGGTGAGGCCTCCGCCGCTACGCGGCGCGCCGCCCCGAGCGCACCCGGAACCACAGCGTCAGCTCGGCCAGCGCCCGCGCGGTGACCGTGGCATCCGTCGAATCGAGGTCGTCGAAGCTGTCGCGGAACCCCACCGGCGGGGCCGATGTCGACGTTCCGAGCGGCTCGTACCCCATCGTCCAGTCGGGGAAGCGGCGGTCGTCGATCGACTCCGACACCAGTAGCCGCACGTCCCGGTGGCGCGGGTCACGGCCGATGCGGTCGATCGCATCCCGAACCGAGGACTCGGGGCCCTCGAGCACCTGGAGGAATCGCCCGCGGCGGTAGAGCAGCAGCCCGGACAGGTCGCTGCCGATGTTGGCGACACGGCTCGACTCGAGGAGCCGCGCAAGGTCGTCGTCGTCGAACGGCACCGTTGCCGTACTCGAGTACGTCATCGAGTAGAGGTCGTCAGGCATCAGGACACCGCCGATCCGGGGAGGGCGTCCGGAACCTGACGCAGTTCGATCACGGGATCGGCGACGGCCGTCGCCTGGGTGTGCGCGTGGGTGACGGCGGCCATCGCCGCGACGAGCCCGGGGAAGCGGCCGACGGGACGGGAACGCCCGTTGTAGGCCCAGTAGGTGCCATCGGCCTCGCGGTCGATGTAGCCGAGGAACGCCCCGCGCGCACTCGCGACGTGGAACCCCTCCTCGACCCGCGACCACACGATCCCGGCACCCGGGCGATCGTCAACAGTCATTCGGCGTGTCCTTCCGCCCCGGCAGGGGCCCCGTTCCGAAAGTACACATGCCGGAGACGTGGGCCAGTCGCTTGACAGACCCGCGTTCAGACCACGGCCGCGCGGATCGCGCCGGCGTCATCGGTTCCGGATGCCTCGACCACGCGCCCACGGACGACCCGGTACATCGCGAACGAGGCGATGCTGACGCGCCGCCGCGTCGGCGGCACGTGCTGGAAGACGCCGGTGTGGGCGCCGCTCCCCCGCAGGTGGACGGCGAGGCGGTCGTCCTCGACGAGCACCTGGATGCGACGCCACTGCCAGTCGGGGAAGCCGCGCACGAGGTCGGTGTACTCCGACACCCACGCATCGGCCCCCGCGGGCAGGTGCGCACGGCGCACGTCCGGCGCGAGGAACTCGCGCAGCGCCTCCGGGTCGTGGCGGTTCAGCGCGTCGAGGAACTCCTGGAACCACTCGCGCGTCTCCCAGCTCTCCATCCGCCCCATTATCCCCGCGCGTGAGGGGTCAAGATTTGTCGCCTCGCGTCGCGAGAAGCGACAAATCTTGACCCCTCACGCGTTCAACTCCTCCGCGAGGCGACGGGCGCCGCGGATGGCGATCGCGACGCTCGTCAGCGTCGGGTTCATCGTGTTCGCGGTGGGGATGAGGCCGTTGCCGCCGACGAGGAGGTTCTCGAACCCCCAGACGTGGGAGTACGGGTCGGCGACCGAGGTCGCGGGATCGGTGCCCGCGCGCATCGTCCCCATGAAGTGCAGGCTCGAGCCGTTCGGCAGCAGCCGCGGCTCGGCGATGAACGAGCCGAGCGCCGCGCCCGCGCGCCGCAGCCGCTCGGTGGCCTCGGCGATCTCGGCATCCTCCCGATCCGTCAACGCGTACTCGATCGTGAAGTTGGGCAGCCCGCGGTAATCGAGCTCGTCGTCGCTGACGATCGCGCCGTCCTCGATGCGCGGGAACTTCCGCACACCGAAGCCCATGTTGATGTACCCCCAGCGGTTGCCCGCGGCCGGGTGCGCGGGGTCGAGCGGGAACGGCGGGGTCTCGGCGTACATGATCTGCGCCGAGTACGGGTGCTCGGGTTCGGAGAACGGGATGCGATTGACCGCGGCCACCGGATCGGCGGGGTTCATCGCGCGGCGGTCCAGCTCGGCCTGCAGCTCGTCGTCGGAGACGAGCTCGCTCATCCGCTCGCCGTCGAGCACGACGGTGCCGATGACGACGTGGTGCTCGGTGAGGTACCGGCCGAGGGGAGCCGGACGGATGCCGGAGGCCCAGAGCAACTGCGGAGAGCGGAACGCGTCGGCGGCGACGACGACGGCATCCGCCTCGACGAACGCGTCCTCGTGCGTGCGGAGGTCCTCCACCCAGACGCCCCGGACGCGTGCGCCGTCGTGCTCGATGCGGCGGACGAGGGTCAGGTCGCGCAGCTCGAACCGGGCCGCGGTGTCGGTGCCCGGCTCGATGAGCGGGCCCAGCACCGTGTCGGTCCCGGCCCAGCGCATGGTGCCGTCCGGCTGCGGATCGCCGGCGACCGGCAGCGTGCTCACGCCGTAGCCCTCGGGCAGCTCGGCCCCGAACTCGCGGTCGAGCAGCGTGCGGATCGCGGCGCCCACGGGCGAGTCCGAGAATGCCGCGCTCTGCTTGTGGAGCAGCTCCTCGGCGGTCGAGACGAGGTCCTCCCACTCGTCGTCCGCGATGAAGTCGAGCTTCTCGCTGAACGCCGGGCGCGGGATCGCGCAGGTCCAGTGCGCGCCCTGACCGCCGACGTTCGTCGCTGCGGCCGCCGCCGGGAAGGTCGGGGCGTGCGCCGACCCCTCGCCGCCGAAGTCGAGCAGGTGCGTGCCCTGGCGCGCGGTGAACATGCCCTCGACGATCGTGCCGGACGGGATGCCGAGCGAGTCGCGAAACTCCCCCGCCTGAGGTCCCTGCGATCGCTCGCGGGCGCGGGCCTTCTCGTCGGGGTCGACGATGTTGCGCACGCTCTCGCCCGGGCGCTCCGTCACCTGCGGGCCGGCCTCGAACATGACGACGCGCGCGTGCGGAAGCGACTCCAACAGAACGCGGGCGTACGCGGCGCCGATGGGTCCGCTGCCGACGACGGCGATCGTGGGGGTCTCGGACATGGTCTCTCCTTCGAGATCGGGCGGGCTGAGAGATCGGGCGGGTCGAGAGATCAGGCGGGCTGAGGGGTCACGCGGGCTGTCGGTCGGCGTCGGACACTGCGGCGAGGGGCTCGGGCGCTTCGTCGGACAGGCGCCCTCCGGGCAGCAGCAGCGCGAAGACGATCCCGCAGGCGTAGACGAGCGCGAGCCCCAGGAACACCGGGGCGAACGTGTCATGGTAGATCACCGCGACGGCGTCCTGCACCTGCGCGGACGCGGCCCGCACCACCGCCGGCGTGAGGGTGCCGGCATCCAGTCCGGGCGGGAGATGCGCGGCGACGCCGAACCCGACCACACCGCCGACGATCGCCGTGCCCACGGCCGACCCCACCTGACGCACGAGGTTCGTGGTGGCGGTGACGGCGCCGAGGTCGGAGCGCGCGGCGGCGCTCTGCACGACGGCGAAGATGAGGTTCGTGAACGAGCCGGTGCCGATACCGACCACCGCCATCACGACCATGGGCACCCACAGGGGCAGCCCCGCGGGCAGGGCGGCCATGACCGCGAGTCCCGCGGCGCCCAGCACCGTGCCGAACACGGGGTAGAAGCGGTAGCGACCGGAGCGGCTGACCAGCCAGCCGGTGAGCAGGTTGCTGACGAGCATGCCGAGCACGGTCGCGATCGGCACGAGGCCGGACAGGGTCGCGGTCGTGCGGTACGCCATCTGGATGTACGTCGGCACGAACGCGACGATCGCGAAAAGGCCCGACCCAACGATGAGCGACAGCCCGAGGCACGCCAGGATCGTGCGGTTGCGGAGGATCCGGGGCGGCAGGATCGGTTCGGCCGCGCGCCGCTCGATGCCGATGAGGGCCAGGATGCCGATCACCGCGGCCGCCGCGCAGGCCAGTGCCGCGGGGCGCAGCGTGTCGTCGCCGATCCAGGTGACCGCGAGGACGAGCGCGAGGAGCGTGCCGGTGAAGACGATCGAGCCCGGGATGTCGAAGCGGGGGTGGGCGCCGCCGGGGAGGCGCGGGACCGCGACCGCGGCGAGCGCGAACGCGGCGAGACCGACCGGGATGTTGATCCAGAACACCCAGGACCAGCCCCAGAAGTCGGTGATGAGACCGCCGACGACGGGTCCGACGACGATCGCGACGGGGAAGGCGGTGCCGATGATCGCCATGTAGCGCGGGCGCTGTCGCGGGCTCGTGACGCGGGCGATGATCGTCTGCGACATGAGCTGGATGCCGGCGGAACCCAGCCCCTGGACGACGCGGGCGGCGATCAGCCACCCGAGGTCGGGCGCGAAGCCGCACGCGAGCGAGGCGACGAGGAACAGCCCGAGCGAGACGAGGAACACGCTGCGCGGGCCGACGACGTCGCCGAGCTTGCCGAGGACGGGGAGCATCACGGTGGCGGCGAGCGTGTAGCCGACCATGATCCAGCTCATGTACTCGAGCGCGCCGAGATCGCCGGCGATCGTGGCGAGTGACGTCGAGACGACGGTGTGGTCGAGGGCGCCGATGAACGACACCGCGAGAAGGGAGACGACGAGAAGGCGGATACGAGCGGGGGAGAGAGTCATACGTGGGGCGCCCGTACGACCGGGCGATCGACGCGACCGTATGTGCCGCTCCGGCTCCCTCACCGGGCGAACGGGCTCGCGGAGCCCCGACGTCGCGACCATCATACCCGACTTATGTCGGTTTTGAACATTAGCAAGGAGCAGTCGACCCGGCCTGATCACGGCCGACCGCCCCGGCCCGGGTGCGGCTCGCGCCGCGGCGGTCGCGAGCCGCCCCGAAGGCCTCCGCGCCCGACGGACGAATTCCTCCACGCTTTCCGTGTACGCATCGGACTGCGTCGGGCGTCCGAGGCCGTGAGCGACCACCTCCGCGGCGGCGATCGCGATGCAGGCGGTGTCCACGTCGAGCGGGTCCTTGCTCCGCAGTGCCGCGCGGAGCGCACTCCTCACGACGTTCCATCGCTTCTGTCCGTCGAGTTCCCACGCGAAATCGGCCGCCGTGTCATCCCGGCGCGTGAGGGGTCAATTTCTGTCGCCTCCCGGCCTCCGGGGCGACAGAAATTGACCCCTCACGCGTCCGCGCCGCCGAGCCGGAGGGCATTCGCGAGGACGGTCGCCGCGCCGGAGAGCGCCTGTCCTCCGTCGACGCCGATCTCCGCCCCGGTGAGGAACGCCGCGGCATCCGACAGGAGGAACGCCACGGTATCGGCGACCTCCACCGCCTCACCGACCCGGTGCAGCGGGATGATCGCGGTGTTCGCCTCGGCGAACGCGGGCGGTGCCGACGCGGTCATCGGGGTGCGGATGAAGCCCGGGTGCACGAGATTCACCCGGATGCCGCGCGGTCCGAGCTCCGTCACGCACGCGTGGGTGAGCCCCCGCAACGCCCACTTGCTCGCCGTGTACGCGGCCGTGTAATGCCCCGTGAGTCCCGCGACCGAGCCGATGTTCACGATGGAGGACCCGGCATCCATCGACGGAAGGAGGGCCTGGATGCCGAGCAGGGCACCGGTGACGTTGACGGCGAAGACACGGTCCCAGTCGTCGCGGGAGAGCTCGCCGATACGCGCGCGGTGCGTGACGCCGGCGTTGTTCACGAGCCCCCGCACGCGCCGACCCTCGAGCGACGCAGCCAACGCGTCCCAGTCCTCCTCGGACGCGACGTCGGCGCACCGGTACTCGATCCGGCCCGGGAGACCCTCGGCGCGATCGCTCAGCTCCGGCGCCTCGTCGGCGCGGTCGACGGCGACGACGTCCGCCCCGAGCTCGGCGAGCAGCAGCGCCTCCTCCGCCCCCTGCCCGCCGCCAGCGCCGGTCACCACGAACAGGTTCCCGGCGATGCCCGGCAGACGAAGCTCGGTCACGGCCGGTCCGGCACTCCCGCGCGAGTGCGCGCCCGGGAACGTGCGCGCGCCCGCGGAACCGCGGGGGCGGTGACGCGCTCCCCCACGACGTTGACGATCTCGCCGACGCCCTCGATCACCATGCGCACCTCGTCGCCGGGCTCGAGCGGCCGGGGGTCTAGCGCGCCGCGGCGCCCCCAGAGCTCGCCGAGGCATCCGCCGTTGCCGACCGTGCCGGAGCCGAGCACATCGCCCGGTACCACGACGGAGTTCCGCGCGGCGTACATGACCAGCTCGGGGAACGGCCAGCCCATGTTCGACACGAGGTCGGCGCCGATGAGCTCGCCGTTGACGAACAGCTCGGCGCGCACCGCGAGGAAGCCGTCGGCGTCGAGGTACGGCTCGAGCTCGTCGGCCGTGACGATCCACGGGCCGAGCGTCATCGCGAAGTCCTTGCCCTTGGCGGGACCCAGCCGCACCTTCATCTCCCGCGACTGCAGATCACGCGCGGACCAGTCGTTCATCACGGTGTAGCCGAAGATGTGGGACGCCGCGTCCGTGGCATCCAGGTTCTCCCCGTCCGAACCCGGTACCCCGCCGATGACCGCCGCGAGCTCCAACTCGACGTCGAGGCGCTGCGTCTCGGGGATCGCGACGACATCGCCGGTCGCGCGGACCGTGTGCGGGTTGGTGAAGTAGAAGGTCGGGGCTTCGTACCACTCGGGCACGACCTCGCTCTTGCCGTCGACCGACGCGCTCACGCCCTCGACGTGCTCCTCGAACGCGACGAAGTCACGGATCGAAGCCGGCACGAGCGGGGCGAGCAGCCGCACGTCGGCGAGTGGCCGGCCCGCCGCGGCGTCTCGCCGTGCGAAGAGCGCCGAAGCGGCGGCGAGACCCTGCGCGAGCACCTCGGCCACGCGCAGCCCGTCGGGGAACGGGATCACCGAATCGCCGTCGACGAACCCCTCGCCGATGTCGGCCCCGTCGACCCACCGCGCGATCCTCACGCGTGCACCCGCGTCCGCAGCAGCGCCTCGGCGTTGCTCCCGAGGATCGCCGTCGCGTCGGCCTCGGCGAGCCCCGCGCCGCGGACGAACCCGACCGGGTCGTCGAGCCCCATGTCGAACGGGAAGTCGCTGCCCAGCAGCACCCGGTCGGCCCCGGCCACCTCGACGAGCCAGCGCAGCGCCCGCTCATCGTGCACCACCGTGTCGAACCACAGCTTCGAGAGGTAGCTCGAGGGCGCGTGCGCGCAGCCGTGCGCTTCGGGCCGCACCTTCCACGCGCGGTCGGAGCGGCCGATCGCGGTGGGCAGGTATCCACCGCCGTGCGCCGCGATCAGGCGGAGTCCCGGATGCCGATCCAGCACGCCCGCGAAGATGAGGTGCGAGAGCGCGACGGCGTTCTCCGTCGGCTGGCCGACCGTGTTGGAGAGGTAGAAACGGTCGAGACGCTCGTCGAGCGAGCAGCCGAAGGGGTGCAGGAACACCACCGCCCGGAGCTCCGCGGCGCGCGCCCAGAACGGCTCCAGACGGTCGTCGCTGAGCTCGACGTCGCCCGCGAACGACGAGATCTCGACGCCGGCGAGCCCGCGTCCGAGCACCGCGTCGTCGAGCGCGTCGACGACGAGGTGCGGGTGCTGCAGCGGCACGGTGCCGAGTCCGACGAGACGGTCGGGCGCCGCCGCGACGTGCTCGGCGATCAGGCGGTTGGCCTCGCCGGTCGTCCACGTCGCGAGACCCTCGCCTGCCCACGGGTAGAAGTGGTTCGGCGACGGGCTGACCCACTGCCGGTCGACGCCCTGGGCGTCCATCGCGGCCAGGCGCGCCTCGACGGAGGTGAGGCGCGGGAAGCGCTCGCCGATCATGCGCCCCGAAGCCTGCAGGCTCGCCAGGCCATTGCGACGCAGCTCGAGGTCGGCCGCGGCCTGCACCTCGTCGGGCACGCGCCGCTCCACCTCGGCGTGCAGCCCCGGCATGAGCAGGTGGGCGTGGACGTCCGTGACGCCGTGCCCCGCGACGGCGCTCATGCGCGGGCCGCCGTGAGCTGCGCGACGCCGAACATCAGGCCGCCCATGTCGGCGTCGCGGACGCCGTCGAGCTGCCACTGACCGAGCTGCACCGACGCGTCGACGATGGCCTTCGCCCGGGCGACGCGACGCTCGTGGAACGCGTCCCACAGCGCCTGGTCCACGGCATCCCGTCCGATGAGCAGTTCGGTGAGCACCGCCGCGTCCTCGAGTCCCTGCGCGGCGCCCTGCGCGATCGTCGGCGGGCAGCTGTGCGCGGCGTCGCCGATCACGACGACGCGACCGCGGTTCCACGGCGCCTCGACGAGGTGTCGCGTGAACCAGGTGTAGTTGGCATCCGCCCCCGCCTCGATGTCGGCGCGGATGTGGTTCCACGGACCGTCGTACGCGCGCGACTGCTCGACCATGATGCGCCGCGCCTCTTCGGGCGACACGTGCGAGCGGTCCTGGGCCGCCTCGACAAGGAACGCGTACATCGTGTCGTCGCCGGTGGGCGTGTACCCGGCGATGTACATCGGCCCGCCGTAGTACAGCTCGCTGCGGTCGACGTCGGGCGGCAGCGACACGAAGGTCCGCCAGATGCCCATGCCCGTCTGCTCGGGAGAGACGTGGATGCCGATCAGCTCGCGCACCGCCGAGTGCAGGCCGTCGGCTCCGACGAGGAGGTCGAACGTGCCCGCGGGCTCGCCGTCGACCTCGACCGTGACGCCGTCGTCGGTCTGCGCGACGCCCGTCACGCGTCGTCCGAAATGCACGCGGGCGCCGTGCGCCTCGGCCGCCGCGAGGAGGATGCGGGCGAGATCCGGGCGCGACATTCCCATCGTCGAGGGGTAGTCGGGCCCGCCGGTCTTGAGGTCGGGAAGAGCGGCGACCACGGTCGCGCCGGGGCCGGGGGCACGGAGGTTGAGCCCCTCGAACGCCTTGCCGGCGGCGGCCACCTCGCCCCAGACGCCGAGCTCGTCGAAGACGCGCAGCGCGTTGCCCTGCAGCGTGATCCCCGATCCGCGCGTGGGGAGAGCGGGCTGGGCGTCGTACAGGTCGACCTCGACCCCGGCCCTCGCGAGGAAGATGGCGGATGCCAGGCCGGCGACGCCGGCACCGGCGATGGCGACTCGTTGGACGGCGGTCATGTCAGAACCTCTCTGTTCTTACGACGGGGGGATCAGGTTTACAGCAGGGCGACCGGATTCACCGGCGACCCGACGGCGCCGGTGATCGGGAGCGGCGGTGCCGAGAGGAGGAACTCCCAGCGTCCCGCGGAGGCGCACGCCTCGGCGAGCGCCTCGAGATTCCACATCTCGCCGATCGTGAGGCCGAGGTTGGGGATCACGACCTGGTGGAGCGGCTGGAACGCCGGCACGTCGAACTCGTTCGGGCGCACCTCGAAGCCCCACGTGTCGGTGGCGATGGCGGCGATCTCGGTGCGGTGCAGCCACCCGGCGGTCGTGAGCGACAGCCCCGGCGCGGGGCCGCCGGCGTAGTCGCCCCAGCCGTCGCGGCGCACGCGCGCGAACTGCCCGGTGCGGACGAGCACGATGTCGCCGCGCCCGACGCTCACGCCCTCGGCCGACGCGCACGCGTCGAGGTCGGCGGCGGTGATGGCGTAGCCGTCGGCGAGTTCGCCGGTCTCGGGCGCGAGGTGGCGCCCGACGTCGAGGAGCACGCCGCGCGACACGATGACGTCGGCGGCGTGCTCGATGCCGGTGACGAGGTCGCCGTCGCTCGTGACGACGTCGCCCGCACGGCGCCCGTTCCACGCGAAGCCGTGGTCGAAGATGTGCCCGAGGCCGTCCCACTGGGTCGAGCACTGCAGGGGCATCGCGATGACGTCGTCGGCGCCGCCGATGCCGTGCGGGAAGCCCTGTGTGCCGCGCTCGGCATCCGTTCCCGTGTCGGTCATCGTGTGCACGGGGTTGGTGCGGCGGCGCCAGCCCTTCTGCGGCCCGTCGGTGTCGAAGCGCTGCGAGAGGGAGATCGATCGCCCCTCCCGCACGAGCGCCGCGGCCTCACGACGCTTCGCAGCGTCGATGAAGTTGAGCGTGCCGAGCACGTCGTCCTCGCCCCAGCGTCCCCAGTTCCGGTGCGCTTCGGCGCGCGCGGCGATCTCCGCCTCGGGGTTCTGCCGGTCGAGGTCCGCCGGGTTCTCCGACGGCGCGCTCACGCCGCGCCCTCCGCGACGCACCGTACGACCTGCGTGCCGAGCGCGCCGATGGTCCCGGTCATCACGTCGCCGTCGCGCAGGAACCTCTTCCAGTGCTGACCGTTGCCCGCGGGGCTGCCGGTGAGCAGGAGGTCGCCGGGGAGCAGCGGGTGGGTCTGGGATGCCGCCGAGATCAGCGCCGGCACGTCGAAGAGCAGATCGGAGGTGTTGGCATCCTGCATCACCTGTCCGTTGAGTTCGAGACGCACCGGGGTGTCCGCGGGGTCCACGAACCGCGCGGGCACGAGGAGGGGCCCGGTCGGCAGGAACCCGGGCGCGTTCTTCGCCCGGTACCAGTCGGTGCCGATCTCCTTCATGTCCTTGCGGAACACGAGGTCGCGCGTGGTGATGTCGTTGACGATCGTGTAGCCGGCGACGTGGTCGAGCGCCTCCTCGCGCGAGACGCGGAACGCCTCGCGCCCGATCACGACGGCGAGCTCGAGCTCCCAGTCGTGCACCTCGCTGGAAGCAGGCAGCACGAGCGGCACGTCGTCCCCGACGACGCACGCGGGGAGTCCGATGAAGAAGTACGGCTCACCGCTGCGGGCGCGCTCGTCCATCATGTCGGCCGCGAAGGCACGCGCCTCATCCGGCGTACGCTCAGTGTTCTGCGTCAGGCCCGCCGCGACCAGCTCGATGACGTGCTGGCGGTAGTTGGCGCCGGTCTGCAGCACCTGCCGGGGCTCGACGGGGGCTGTCAGGGTGACGTCCGAGAGCGGATGCCAGTCCCCCGGCGTCTCGGCCTCGGTGGCGGCGAGGGCTTCGAGGCGATCCCAGTCGGGGTCGGCGAGGAACGCGTTCAGGCCACCGCCGAGCTCGTCGGCGGCGAGCGCGCGGATGCGGTCGCCGACGACGAGGCCGACGTGCACGGCATCCCCGTCCCGGAAACGCGCGAGGGCGAAAGGTGCGGTGGTCATGGTGGTGCTCACTCTCCCCGACCGGGATCGTCGTTCAGCCTCGGCCCTGGATCGCGTAGGGGTTGAGCAGCGCGTCCTTGATCTCGTCGGGCACGCCCTCCTCCGTGGCGCTGGGGCCGTCGGCGGGCGGGAACGACTCGGTCATCGACATCGGCATGGCACCGTTGCGGTACATGTTGTTCGAGCCGAGCGAGGGCTTCCAGGTGTTCGCCTCCCAGTCGGGGACGTAGTTGCGGTAGCCGCCGGTGTTCAGCTCGATGCGCAGCGTCGAGGGCTCGCGGTAGTAGAGGAACGTCTGCTCCCCGATGCCGTGGATGTTGGGGCCGTACTCGATCGGGATGCCGTTCTCCATGAGGGTGTCGGCGGCGATGAGCAGCTCTTCGCGCGTGTCGACCCAGAAGGCGTAGTGGTTGACGCGACCGGCGCGGGTCGAGCCGTCGAGGACGACGCCGAGGTCGTGCGACTTCTCGTTCGTGGTCAGCACCGAGAACACCGAGATGGGCGCCTCATCCAGGACCGTGCGGGCCATGAAGCGGAAGCCGAGCGTGTCGACGTACCACTTGACGAACGCGTCGACGTCCGAGGTCGCGACGGTGACGTGGTCGAGCTGGCGCGGAGCACCGGCGACCGAGCTGCGCTTCTCGGGACGGTCCGGGAAGATCGACGCGGTGTGGGGCTCGGCGCGGTGGCGCTCGACGTCCCAGTGCAGCGTCATGTTGTGGCCGAACGGGCCGGTGAAGCGGTAGGCGCGGCCGATGCCACGGCCGTCGAACCATTCGCCCTGGATGCCGGTCGCCTCGACGCGCTTCGCGGCCTCCTCGAGCGCCTCGGCCGACGACGTGCGCCAGGCCATGGTCTCGAGGGCGGGCTCGTCGCCGCGGACGACGACGACGGAGTACGAGTAGTAGTCGCCCCAGCAGCGCAGGTAGACACGGTCGTCCTCGCGCGCGACTTCGGTCAGACCCACCTGGTTGACGTAGAAGTCCACCGAGGCATCGACATCGGGCGTCGTGATCGCAACGAAGGACAGGTGCGAGAGAAGCTTGATCATCTTCGATCCTTTCGGTGAATCGGGCCATTCCGACTCTTCTTCCACTATCCGACCGAAGTTGGTATCAGGGAAGCCGATCCTGTGGATGCCGAGTATCGACGTGGCTTATCCCCGCTCGAGGATGCCGTCGTCGTGAGCCAGCTCGGCGAGATCGCTCCCACGAGCACCGGTGTCCACGGCATCCCGCAGCCGCCGCAGGGCGACGCGCTCGGCCGCCTCGCGCTTCGGCGCGGCGATGCTCCGACCCTCGACACCGTCCGTCTCGACGTGGATCGTCGCGGCCGCGGAGTCGATCCGGACCTCCAGGCGCCGGGGACCGAGCGCGACCGCCGTCAGCGCGTCGCCGACGCCCGACCCGGCCGCGGCGCGCGTGACGCTCACTCCCACCGCCCCGCGCACGAGAGCCAGGAGGTCGGCGGTCGGCGTCGCGTCGCGGGCGACGACGTCCAGCGGACCGCCGGCGAGCACGCGTCCCCAGCCGACGGCATCGCGCAGCAGCACCGCCGCCTCGGGCGCTGCTCCCCACGCGTCGACGACGACGTGCGCCGCGGGCGTCGGCACGAGGGATGCCACGACGTCGGCGCGCAGCCGACGACGGGCGACGACCACCGGGACGTCGAGCGCGCGGAGCCGCTCGTGCGCGGACGCGGGGGCGGGATGCGGCTCATCGACCACCACCCCGAGCGCGTCGGTGAGCCGTTCCACACGGTCCCACCACGCTCCGCGGCCGTCGACGACCCGCAGGACATCGGTCTCGTCGGCATCCGCCAGCCGGACGAGGGGGGCGAGCTCGGCGACCGCGGCGCGGTAAGCGGCGAGATCGGTCCACACGGGCAGCGCGCTCATGAGAGCACCCCGTCCCGCACCGCCGCGGCGGCCCCGTCGGCGACCGCGAGGACGAACGCGGCATCCGCGCGGAGTTCGTCGTACTCCATCGCCGTCTCCCCGCGCAGCAGCGCGGCGAGCGCGCGCCATTCGGCGTCGTAACCGTCGCGCCGGTCGATCGGATACACGGTCTGGATGCCGCGTCCGTCGCGGACCGTCGTCCGGGCGCTGCCGGCGTGGACGAACGGCGGGGGGAACTCGACGTCGACACGCGCGCCGTCGGTCGCGACGTTGACCCGCCACAGCGAGTCCGCGCCCTCGGGACCCATGACGGCGGTGAAGCGCACGACCGCGTCGGGGGAGCGGAGCGCGAGATCGAATCCGATCGGGGCGACGGGTCGCGCCCACACGACCTCGGTGGCATCCGGGACGAGGTCGCGGACGAGCGGCAGGTCGTGCACGGCCAACCCGACGACCAGTTGCCGGACGATGCGCGCGCTCAGCTCGCGGTCGCCCGGATCGATCGGCGGACGAGCGGGCCCCGGCGGCGCGGGGAGGGGCGCCCCCGTGACCAGCTCGTGGTACCTCCCGTTGGGTGCGAGCGAGAGCGTCACCGACACCGACCGGACGCGGTCGCGCGTGGCGTGGAGGTGGTGCGTCGCGCGCGACCAGGCGGGATCGAACAGGTGGTTCGCGCCCACCACGAGCAGCGCGCCGGCGTCGGCGCACGCGGCGACGATCTGCTCGGCGTCCTCGATCGTGGTGGCCAGCGGCTTCTCGCAGAAGATGGCACGGCGTCCGGCCGCGAGGCTCGCGCGCACGTGCGCGGCGTGCTGCTCGGGCGGACTGCAGACGGCGACGACCTCGACCTCGGGGTCGGCGAGCAACGCGTCGACACCGCTCGACGAGCGCGCCCCGAAGCGCTCGGCGATCGCGACGGCCCGCCCGCTGCCGCCATCGCTCACGTGCACGAGCCGGAAGTCGCCGGCGGTCCGCGCGAGCGTGGGGGCGTGCAACGCCGCCACCCCGGGACCCGCCCCGATGATGCCCACACCCCAGGTCATGTCGCTCCTTCGCGGCCACTTCAGCACGAATGACGCTGAAGTTCGAGACTAATGAACCATAGATGACGCGAAACCGGGAACGAGAGGGGTCGCTTGTGTGAAGATCGAGCATGGCCAACGTCTCCACGCTTCGCTTCGGCGCTCAGACCGACGAGGTCACCAGCCTGCTGCGGATCGTGAACATGGTCCGGCTCGGCGAGGCGGTGACGCGTCCCGAGATCGGCCGCGTCACGGGACTCGGTCGCGGCGTCGTGACGCAGCGGGTCGACCGCGCGGTCGAGATGGGATTCCTCGAAGACGCCGAGTTCGCCCCCTCCTCCGGCGGTCGCGCCCCGCGCACTCTCCGCTTCCGCTCCGAGCGCGGACGCATCGTCGTGTGCGCCCTCGGCGGCCTGCACATCCACGTGGGGGTCACCGATCTCGACGGCGAGATCCGCGTGGAGGCGCACCGCGTGTGGGACATCGCGAAGGGCCCCGACGAGACGCTCTCGGTCGCGACGGCGATGGTCGACGACCTGCTCGAGGCCGACGGCAACCCCGCGGTCTGGGCCGTCGTCGTGGGCGTCCCCGGACCGGTCGACTTCGAGACGGGCCGCCCGGTGGCACCGCCGATCATGCCCGGGTGGAACAACTTCGACGTCCGCTCCCGCTTCGAGGAGCGCTACTCGGCTCCGGTCTGGGTCGACAACGACGTCAACATCCTGGCCGCCGGCGAGCGCGCACGTCGGCGGGAGGACAACCCCGACCTCATCTACTGCAAGGTCGGCACCGGCATCGGTGCGGGCCTCGTGTCGCACGGGCGCCTGCACCGCGGCGCGAACGGCGCGGCGGGCGACATGGGGCACGTGCGGGTCCCAGGCGCGCAGCAGCAGTGTCGGTGCGGGAAGATCGGATGCCTCGAAGCCGTGGCCGGCGGCTGGGCGCTGGTGCGCGATGCGAAGGACGCCGTCGCGGCGGGAGGCGCGGGCGCCCTCGCCGACATCATCGCCTCCGGCGCCGAGCTCGCTCCGGAGGACATCTCGAAGGCCGCCGAACGGGGCGACGCGCTGGCGATCTCGCTCATCCAGGCCTCCGCGCGCCAGATCGGCGAGGCGGTCGCCGCCCTCGTGAACATGTTCAACCCGAGCGTCATCGTCATCGGCGGGGCCGTCGCGGCGGCCGGCGAGCTGTTCCTCGCCGAGGTGCGCCACCGCGTGTACGAACTCTCCCTGCCGCTCGCCACGCGCGATCTGGCGATCGTGACGAGCGTCAACGACGCGCGGGAGCCACTCCGCGGCGGCGTCGATCTCGCCCGCGAGCAGCTGTTCGAGGCGGTGTTCCCCCGGTGGTTCGCGGAAGGCCGTCCGACGCTCGCCGCGATCCGCGGCGAGGCGCAGCCCGCGTAAGACTTCTTCCCCTTTTCGACATTAGTCAGTAGATTCAGGGCTTATGGTCCTGTCCGCGCTGCGCGACGATGCGCTGCACATCCTCCCCGACGGGTATGCCCTCCGGCTCTCCCTCCCGTGGATCCGCTCACTCCCCCTCGCCGGTCTCGTCGAGCCCGAGGTGCGGATCGACGGTCGCCCCCTGCCCGCGACGGTCCAGCTCGGCGACCGCCGCGTCGATCCCGCCGCCCTCGAGGCCGAGACCCGGTGGTGGCACGTACAGGACCGCGTCGCCCTGCACGTGACGGATGCCGCGAGCCCTGGCATCCACGAGGTGTCGGTGTCGTTCCGTCTCGAGGTGCCGTACCTCGACGGCGGACCCGACGGGCCCCTCGCCCTTCCCTTCTTCTTCACCCGTGCGCTGGACACCGAGACCTCGACGACGGGCGTCTCGCGCGACGTCGGGAGCCTCGCGTGAGCGCGCTGCCCGCGGGCTGGACGCTCTCGGCGAGCGCGTTCAACCTCACGCCCGAGGTCGTGCGCGCCGAGCGCACGGCGCCCGACCTCGCCCTGACGCTCGTCGAACGCGGCCTCGCCTCCGCGATCGAGGTGGAGCTCGGGCAGCTGTGGCGCGGCTACCCGGCGGCCACGCTCGCCGAGGCCCGCGCCCTGCAGGAGCGTCTCGACGCCGCGGGCGGACGCGTGAGCATCGTCGGCGTGAGCATCGACGAGTGGGACGGACATCACCGCCGCACCGACGACGAGCGCCTGGCGTTCCTCGAACCGCAGCTGCGCACCTCCGCCGCGCTCGGCGCGCAGGGCGTGCGTCTCCCGCTCGGCCAGGCGGGCGCGCTGCTCGAGCGCGCGCTGCCGCTGCTCGAGGAGCTCGACCTCGTGCTGTACGAGGAGGCACAGGGGCACGGGACTCCCGCCGCGGTACCCGAGGCGTACGCGCGGATCGCGGCGATCGACAGCCCGCGCGTCCGGCTGCTGCTGGACATCAGCATGCTCATGCCGGCGCTCCCCGTGTCCTACCTCGACGCCCTCTCTCGCGGTGGCGTGGACCCGGCTCTCGTGGCCCGCCTGCGCGACCACTGGCGTGAGCCCGAGACCCACGGCGCCGTCATCGACCACCTGCGGTCGGGGCGCGTCCCGGGGCCGGTGGACACGTTGTACATGAACCTGCTCGTCCGCTTCGGGCGCTCGGACATCGCCGATGTGGCATCCGTCCTGCCCCTGCTCGGCGGGGTCCACCTGAAGTTCTGGGATCTCGACGACGCCGACGATCGAATTTCCGACCCGATCCGCGACGTGGGCACCGCCCTCGCCGCGACGGGCTTCACCGGCACGCTCTGCAGCGAGTGGGGCGGCCAGGAGTGGCTCGACGACGACCCGTGGGAGACGACCTCGCGTCATCTCTCGCTGGCCGCCGGTCTCCTCTCCGACCGTCACCCCTCCGAAACGCTGCAGAAAGCGAGCACGCCATGACCGATCGACCCATCAAGTGGAGCTATATGGACCACTGGCGGGCCCAAGGACCCGCCGGACCCTACGACCAATGGCAGTCGCGCCTCGCGATGAAGCGCTTCCTGCAGCAGGTCGCGGCGGTCGGGTTCGACGCGATCGACACCTTCGACTTCCGGATCTGGCAGATCTTCGAGCAGTACGGGTCGGTGGCCAACTACCAGGAGTTCGTGCAGGAGCAGGGACTCGAGCGGATCGTCAACACGTTCCACGGCGTCTACTACTCGCCCGATCGCTACGCACCCGAGGTGCCCGCGACGCACGCCACGATCCTCGAGGACTTCCAGCGGACGCTGGACATGTGGTCCGGCATCCAGCTCGACAACATCATCGTGATGCCCGGATCGCGGTACTTCGACGAGGCCGGCGTGCCCGACGACGGCCTCAAGCACGCGGCCGATATCTGGGGAAAGGTCGGCGAGCTCACGCAGCAGTACGGCGTCAACCTCACCTGCCACCACGAGTTCTACGCCGGCATCCGCACGCGCGACCAGATCGACCGCTTCTACTCCTACGCCGACCCGCGCTACGTGAAGTTCTTCGTCGACACCGCGCAGCACTGCATCGCCGACGTCGACCCGGTCGCCGTGTACGAGAAGCACCACGAGCGCGTGACGGGCTTCCACTTCAAGGACACCCGCCACAAGGACGTCAACGACGACTATCGGATGTTCCCGGATGCCGAGGTCTCGGCGAAGACGACCGAGAAATGGTTCTACGAGATGGGCACCGATGAAGGGCTCGTCGACTTCGAGGCGATGATGCGCTCGGTGCGCGACAACGCGTACACCGGCTGGATCAGCGTCGAGCACGACAAGGCCGACAAGCTCGGCGGCGACTACGCCGAGAGCACCGCGATCTCGCGCTGGTACGCCAAGAACGTGCTGGACGGCATCTACAACGAGAAGGTGGCGTGATGAGCGACGTGCGCTGGGCCTACGCCGTCAACCAGTGGGACACGAACATCGACTCGTTCGTGCGCAAGCGCGAGCACGAGCGCGCGTTCAAGACCGTGTCGATCAGCGGCTTCTCGGGCGTGGAGCTCACCGCCGTGAGCTTTGGCGCGTGGGAGCCGCTCGGGAAGCCGCAGCAGATCGCCGACCTCTACGGCTCGCTCGAGGGATTCCGCGACGTGCTGTCCGCGTGCGCGCTCGACGCCGTGAGCAGCTACGTCTACGACCCGTCCGTCGGATTCGAGGTCGAGATGGGGCGCGGGCCCGACCCGCTGGACCCGGCGTCGGTGGATCAGATCGTGCGCACCGCCCGGTGGTTCGCAGGTGCCCTCCGCCGCCTCGGGGGCAGTGTGCTGGTGGTGCGTGCTGCGCCGTCGGCGTGGCAGACGGGGCCGCTCTCCGACGAGCAGATCGGCGTGCTGGCCGACCTGTGGAACACGGTCGGCCCGGCGGTCGCCGCGGACGGCATCGCCCTCGGCCTGCACGTCGACTTCCTCTCCGCGCTGCGCCTGGACGATGGCATCCATCGTCTGCTGGCGGCGACGGATGCCGAAACGGTGGGCGTCGCGATCGACACCGCCGAGTACGCGATCGCGGGGATCGACCCCGTCGCGCTGTACCGGCGGTACGCCGACCGCGTGGTGCACGTGCAGCTGAAGGACGCCCGCGAGACGGTGGACGACGCGGAGGCGTCGACGCCGCACGCCGAGCAGTTCATCCGCACCGAGGGCGGCGCGCGCAAGATCCTGCGCTGGTTCTACGAGCCGAGCGACGAGCGCGCGCTGGTCGACTTCGAGGGCTTCGTGGGCGCGCTGGCCGAGCACGGCTACCGGGGCTGGATCGTCGTCGAGTCCGACCAGAGCCCCCACCCCGCCGAGAGCACGATGGTGGCGGGCTGGTACGTGCAGAAGGTGCTGCAGCCGCTGCTCGAGGGGACGCGCGTCCCCGCCTGACCCCGCCCGAACAGGGGATCGCGCCCGAACCGGATGCCGTCAGACGCAGGCGTCCTGCACCGGTGCGATCCCCTGTTCTCATCCGAATCCGTCCTCGGGGCTGCCAGCACAGCGCTCTCGCCTGCGCCGCCCCCTTGCTGAGGTGCGCCGCAGGGCTCGCTTCCTCCTCGCCGTACGCGCGCGAGGAACGCTACAATGGACGCCTGGGCTGGCCGCGAGGCCCTGGTCCACCCTCTAGACGGGGACATCCCTCGTCACACTTCAGGCGGACGATGTCCGCCTGAAGTCATTTCCGGAGGCGCTTTGCGCGAACTCAGCATCTTCATCGATGAGTCGGGGGACTTCGGCCCGTACGAGAAGCATTCACCGTTCTACGTCCTGAGTCTCGTATTCCACGACCAAGACGCTGACATCGGGGCTCACCTCGACAAGATCCACGACGCTCTCACGGATCGGGGGCTTCCCCGCGATCACGCCATCCACACCGGTCCTCTCATACGCCGAGAGCAGGACTATCGCTGGATGGAGCTCGGCGAGCGACGGGCACTCTTTCGCGTACTCGTCGACTTCGTGCGGCACTGTCGCGTCCAGCATCTGTCGTGGGTGTTCTCAAAACGCGATCTCGATACCTCCGACCGCTTGATCACCGCGATGTCACGAGACCTGGGCACGTTCGTCCGTGAGAACTACGACTACTTCTCTTCGTGGGAACGTGTCGTCGTCTACTACGACAACGGACAAAGGGAGATCACGAATCTGGTGAACAGCGTGCTCAGCGCGCTGCTCGGCTCTGCCGAGGTGAGGAAAGTTGCACCAGCCGATTACAGCCTCTTTCAGGCCGCCGACCTGTGCTGCACTCTCACGCTGCTCGAAGCCAAGATCGCGTCGGTAGGGCTCTCGTCGTCGGAGCGCGATTTCTTCTCGACGAAGAGCGACAATGCGGAACGCTCGCTTCGACGCGGTTACTTCAAGACGCTCGCCGCGAAGAAGTTCGTTCCGTGACCGCCGACTAAGCGGGCTCAAGACGGCCGAATGCATGGCAGCCACCGGACGGGGCACAGGACGGTCAACGAGAAATCAGTGGATCACCGCGGCATACCCTGTTCTCTCGGCGCGGACGCCCCGGCGTCAACGCGCGGAATGCACCCACCGTCGCCACTCGGGCTGCGGCGCATACCCGCGAGCCGCCCACGCGGACGCGCCGAGGTCGTTGCCCTCGAGCACCATCGCGTCGAAGCGCCCGGCGCCGAGCGCGCGAAGACGGTCCTCGGCTGCGTCGAGGAGGACTCGGGCGAGGCCCTGGCGGCGGTGATCGGGGTGCACGGCGAGGCGATAGAGGTGGGCGCGCCACCCGTCCCAGCCCGCGATGACGGTACCGACGATCCGGCCCTCCGACCGCACGACGAGCACGGCCTCGGGGTCACGGCACAGCAGCGCCTCAACCACGGGAGCCGAGTCGCTCGGCCGCGCGTCGTTCTCGCCCGCGATCGCCCAGAACGCCAGCAGCGCGTCAATGTCAGCCAGGGTGGCGGTCTCGACGGCGGGGGAAGGGCTCATCGTCCCGACGATACCGCCGCGCCCGTCAGCGCGGCTGAAGTCCCGCCGCCCGATAGATCGCGTCGACCATCCGCATCGTCCCCGCGCCGTCGCGGGCGTCGAGGACGCTCGGCGAGCCGTCGGCGAGCACGTCGCGCAAGTGCTCGAGCTGCCGCGCGTAACTGTTCTCCCCCGGCTCCGCCGCGACCGAGCGGAGCACCTCGCCGTCAGACGATGTCACGGTGAGCGTCGCTCCCCACTGCGGCACGATGACGCTCGTCGCCCGCAGCGACGCGGCGCTCCCGAGGGCCCGCACCTCCATCGCGCCGGTGTCGTCGCCGAGGAACGACGCCCGAACCGCGGCCGGGATGCCACCGGGCAACCGCAGTTCGGCGTCGGCCTGGAGGTCGATGCGGGGGTCGGCGTCGTACGTCCGCGCCGACGCCGAGACCACCTCGGGCTCACCCCACGCCGCCCGGAGCAGATCGACCGCGTAGCAGCCGACGTCCATCACGGCTCCGCCGGCCAGGTCGCCGTCGAGGCGGATGTTGCCGGGCTTCACGACGAAGTGCGGGATGCTGAAGTCCACCTCGACCCGCGCCACGTCACCGAGAATCCCCGACGCGATCGTGGAGAGGAGGTCCGCGATGAACGGATGCAGGCGGTAGTGGAAGCCGACGAACGCGCGTCGGCCGGTGGCATCCGCCGTATCCGCGATCGCTGCGGCGGTCGTGCCGTTCGCGGACAGGGGCTTCTCGCACAGGACGTGCTTCCCGGCCTCGAGCGCCCGCGCCGCCCACTGCGCGTGGACGATCGGCGGCAGCGCGAGGTACACGAGGTCGATCCGCGGGTCGGAGAGCACCGCGTCGTAGTCGCCCCACGCGGGGAGAGCGAGGCGGTCGGCGAAGGCTCGGGCCCGCTCCGGATCGCGCGCTCCGATGGCCACGACCTCGACGCTGTCGACCGTCCGCGACGGTTCGACCATCGCGCGTTCGGCGATGCCGCCCGCCCCCAGAATCCCGACGCCGAGCATCACCCCTCGCCGTTGTAATACGGCCACGGGTTGATGCGGCGGTCGCCGCGGCGGTCGGGGCCCGTGAGCGTCACCTCGCCGGTCGCGGCCCACTCGACACCGCGCGGGAACATCCGGATGAACTCGATGCGCCGGAACGTGTCGATGTCGTGCCCGATCGTGATCGTGAACGACCGGCCCGCGCCGTACTCGTTGATCCACGCGAGCGGCTGGTCGGTGTTGATCCCCGGCAGCGCCGCGATGCCCTCCGGCGGGATGTCGACGGGGTAGTGCGACATCGGCCACACGCGCGCCTTCTCGTACGCCTCGAGATCGTCGAACGTCGTGAGCAGCACCTGGGCGCCCTCGTACATCTGCACGCCGACGAGGATGTCGTCACCGGTGACGGTCCACGTGTCGTTGATGCCCTCGGTGATCGGATGCCGGGGCTCGGCGGTCCGCAGCAGCGCCTCGCCCCACGGACGCGGGCGCAGTCCCGTCTCCCACGCGCTGAGCTTGGCTCCGCGCATGACGTTGTATTCCTCGGGGTAGCCCCAGCGGTCCTCCTGGGCGGCGGAGCCGTGGAACCACACGATGCCCTTGCCCTCGTCGTGCACGAAGCGCAGGATCGCGGCATCCGTCTCCGCTCCGAACCCGGTCGCGATGTCGTGGTAGCCGTCGCGGCCCTCGAACACGACGATCAGCACGTCGTACTTGTCGATGACGCTCGCCGGCAGCCCGCGGGGGTCCTCGACGACGCGGACTTTGAAGCGCCCGGTGTCCTCCAGGAGCGTGGTGATCCACTGATTGTGCAGGCGGAAGCTACGGTGGGCGTTGTCGTGCTCGGTGGTCATGTGCCCCGAGAGGATCAGAACGTTCAGCACGTCAGTCTTTGCGTGCGAAGGCGGCGTCGAAGAGTTGGTGGGGTGGGGTGATCTCGGCGAGTTTGCGGACGAAGGCGAGGGCTTCGGGGCCGCCGACGAGACGGTCCATGCCGGCGTCTTCCCACTCCACGCTGGTGGGGCCGTCGTAGCCGATCGCGTTCAGCGCGCGGAACAGCGGCTCCCAGGGCACGGCGCCGTGCCCGGTGGACACGAACGTCCACCCGCGGCGCGGGTTGTCCCACGACAGGTGCGACCCGAGCACCCCGTTGCGGCCGTCGAGGTTCGTGATCGATTCCTTGCAGTGCACATGGAGAATGTGTTCCGCGAAATCGAGGACGAACGCGACGGAGTCGAGCTGCTGCCAGACGAAGTGCGAGGGGTCGAAGTTGAACCCGAAGCTCTTCCGATACCCGATCGCTTCGAGGGTTCTCTTCGCGGTCCAGTAGTCGTACGCGATCTCGGACGGGTGCACCTCGAGCGCGAAGCGCACCCCGACCTCCTCGAACACGTCGAGGATCGGGTTCCACCGGTCGGCGAAATCGCGGTACCCGGCCTCGATCATCGCCTCCGAGGCCGGCGGGAACATCGCGACGTACTTCCAGATACTCGACCCCGTGAACCCGGTCACCGTCGAAACTCCGAGTTTCGCGGCGAACCGGGCCGTGTTCTTGAGGTCTTCCGCGGCGCGCTGCCGGACGCCCTCGGCATCCCCGTCTCCCCACACCCGGGCGGGCACGATGTCGTGGTGCCGCTCGTCGATGGGGTCGTCGCACACGGCCTGGCCGACGAGGTGGTTCGCGATGGTCCAGACCTTCAGGCCGTTGCGCTCCAAAATGTCGAGGCGGGATTGGACGTAGGCGGCGTCGTCCCAGCGGGAGACGTCGATGTGGTCGCCCCAGCAGGCGATCTCCAGGCCGTCGTACCCCCACTCGCCCGCGAGACGCGCGACCTCTTCGAAGGGCAGGTCGGCCCACTGGCCGGTGAACAGGGTGATCGGGCGTGCCATGACGAAAGACCTTTCAAGAAACCGGAACGGGGGATGCCACGGCCGTCCACGCCGCGTCCGCAGCACTGCTGCGCTCGACGGCGTCGAGGACCCGCTGGACGCTGAGGCCCTCGGCGAACGAGGGGTGCGGGTCGGTCCCGGCGTCGATAGCGGCGACGAGGTCGACGACCTGGTGGGTGAAGCCGTGCTCGTAGCCGAGCATGTGCCCGGCCGGCCACCACGCGGCGACGTACGGGTGGACGGGTTCGGTGACGAGGATCTGGGTGAACCCCTGCCGCCCCTCCGCCGCGGTGCGGTCGTAGAACCGCAGACTGTTCAGGTCCTCCAGATCGAACGCCAACGCCCCACGGTCACCCGACACCTCGATCGTCAGGGCGTTCTTCCGGCCCGTCGCGAACCGGGTCGCCTCGAACGACGCCAACGCCCCGTTCGACAACCGCCCGGTGAAGATCGCGGCATCATCCACCGTGACGTCGCCGACGCCCTCCCCGGCCGAACCCGACAGCCCGGAACCTGCGGCCTGCAGCGGACGCTGCTTCACGATCGTCTCGAGCGTCCCGGTGACGCTGTCGACGCCGAGACCCGTGACGAACTGGGTCATGTCGATGATGTGCGCGCCGATGTCCCCCAACGCCCCCGACCCGGCGTGCTCCTTCTGCAACCGCCACGCGAGCGGCATCTGCGGGTCGACGAGCCAGTCCTGCCGGTACGCCGCCCGCACCTGCTGCACCGCCCCCACGGCCCCCTCCGCGATCATGTCGCGCAGCAACGTCACCGCCGGCACCCGACGGTACGTGAACCCCACCATCGACCGGACGCCACGCGCCGCCGCCCGCTCCGCCGCCTCGGCCATCGCCTCAGCCTCAGCCACCGTGTTCGCCAACGGCTTCTCACACAACACGTGCTTACCGGCCTCCAGCGCTGCGATCGCGATTTCGGCGTGCGAGTCGCCCGGCGTGACGATGTCGACGATGTCGATGTCGTCACGGGCGATGACCTCGCGCCAATCGGTGGCCGATTCCGCCCAGCCCCATTTCGCGGCGGCGGATGCCACGGCATCCGCGTTCCGTCCGACGACCACCGTCATCTCGACCGGGCACGCCAGATCGAACACGCGCGGCGCCTGCCGCCACCCCACCGAATGCGCCGCGCCCATGAAGCCGTAGCCGATCATCGCGACGCGGAGAGGAGTCGTCATGCCAGCACCAACTCGCGCTCGACCGGCACGCGGTTCGTGACGTAGCGACCGGGTCCGCCGTCGACGCCCGGCATGATCTGCATGTAGAGCAGACGCATCGTCAGGACCACCTCGACGGTGATCTTCTCGCCCGCCGCGGGCGGCGTGTCGAGGTGGATCAGCACGTCGGGGCGGTCGGCGACGAACCACAGGGTGTCGGACTGCTCCGGCAGCTCCTCGACGCGGTACTCGCGGCCCTCGAGCGAGAACCGGAGGTCCTCGGTCGGGACCGCGACACCGTTCACCGACGCGGCGACGCCGTCGACGGCCGAGAGCCAGAGACTCCGGTACCACGGCAGCTGCACCGAGACGGCGAGCCCGTCGTCGGTACGACGGACGTCCTTCTCGGCGAAGAGCGAGTTGTGGGTGGCCACGGGGACTCCTAGGCGAAGGTGTCGACGAAGTGCTCGTGCGCGACCGGGGGCACGGGCTCGAGCTTCTGCGTCGTCTCGGGGCTGTACGGGTGGTTCTTCGACGGCACCGGCTCGTCGGCCGGGGGCATGAAGACGGGCTTGCCGTCGTCGCCGAAGTACATGAGGTCGAGGTCGAACGCGCCCTGGTTCTTCAGGCCGAAGCTGACCCAGTTCTCCTCGAAGGGGGCGCGGGCGAGCTCGTAGCAGCGGAACTTCCAGAACTTCCACTCGCCGTCCTGCTTGAGGAAGTCGATGGCGTACTTGCACCACACCCAGTGCGCCCAGACCTTCTTGCCGAGCACCTCGTCGGGCGAGTACATGTCGGGGAACTCCTCGGCGACCTTGGGGTCGGTCAGGCCCGACTCGGTGCCGGCCATGAGCCAGACGCCCTTGGCCGTCTTCCCGTCGGCGGCGACCTCGATCACGGGGGTGTTGGTGGTGTGGAGGATGAGCTTGCCCTCGGGGTGGGGACGGCCGCGGTGGTAGTCGGTCACGCTCTGCCAGGTCGTGTACTGACCGGCGTTGGTGTATCGGGCGCGGATCCCCTCGGTTCCCTCCTTGACCCACATGGGGATGATCTGTTCGTCCTCGAACGCGTTGTGCAGGAACATGTAGCGGTTGAACAGGTTCTCGACCTGTCCGCGGTCCTCGGCGCGCTGCGCCAGGGACTGGGCGGCCTCGACCTGCTCGCGCAGGCGCGCGATCTCGGCGACGAGGTCCGAGATGGATGCCTCGGTGGTGGTGTTCGACACGGGTACTCCTTCGTGGGTGGTGGATGTCAGGCCGGCTGGCGCGCGGCGACGGTTTCTTCGATGGCGGTGCGCATGAGGGCGTGCTGCTTCTTGACGAGGTCGATCGGGTCGCTCTCGCCGAGGTCGCTGAAGGCGTGGCCCTCCCACTCGCTGGAGAGGTAGCCCCGGTATCCGCCCTCGACGAACTGCTTCACGATGCGCGGAATGTCCATGGCGGGCTCCTGGCCGTCGGCCCCGATGTCGTAGAACTTCGCGTGGACATGGAAGATCTGCGGCATGATGTCGAGCCACTCCTCCGGCGGCACCAGCCCGTGCATGTTGAACGCGAGGCGCGTGAACGGCCCGAAGCGCAGCGGGTCCACGCCCTCGCCCGACAGGTAGTCCTCGAACTTCTGATTGCGCACGTGCATGGGGGTCGGCTCGTGCCAGATCTCGTCCATGACCGGGAAGTGCTTCTCGTCCATGCCCATCTGGCCGAGCGTGCGCAGCAGCGTCGGGGAGAGGGAGTGCATGGTCGAGGAGAAGTCGGCGGTGAACCCGAGGCGGTCGCTGCCGAGCTCCTCGTACACCTCGCGGATCTCGAGCACCTTCGGGTCGTTGGGGCCGGAGGGCGCGTGGATCTCGTAGCCGAGCTTCTGGTCGTACTTCTCGGCGAGGGGCAGCAGGCGGCGGAGCAGTTCCTTGCCGGCTGAGCGGATGACGACCCTGGTGAAGCCGAGCGTGTGCGCCGACTTCAGCTGGCGCGCGAAGAAGTCGTGCTCCTCGTCGGGCGTCATGTCGCGGTCCTTGCGGCGCCCCATGTCGAGGTTGGTGCCGACCGCGCTGGCCTCGAGGCCGTACTTCTCCAGCGAGTCGAACCACAGCTTCACGAAGTCGTCGTCCACGTCGGGGTACGACCGCAGCAGCTGCGCGAAGTTGAACTCCACGCCCGGGCCGATGCCCTGGTCGTGCACCTCGCGGATCAGCGTCTCCGGCGTGTACAGCCCCGCGGCGAACTCGCTCGTCATCGAGTAGAGGGTGGTCCCGAGCTGGATGCCGGTCCCGGCGATGCCGTCCGTCATGGCGGTGTCCTTTCGGGGGTCAGGCGCGCACGGCGTGCGACAGGTGGGCGTCGATGGCGCGCCGAGCTTCGGCGGCATCCGTGATCATCCGGGAGCCGGCGGCGTCGGCGGCGGTGCGCTGGATCGCCTGCTCGGCGCGGATGATCTCGAACGGGCTCTGCCAGTGGTTCCAGTGCCAGCCCTCGTACTCGCTCGAGACGGCGCCGCTGTAGCCGTTGTCGACGAGCAGCGTGATGAGGTCGGCGACGGGCACCGAGGGCTCCTGGCCGTTCTCGTCGATGCCGAAGAACTTGCCGTGCACGTGCCGGACCCAGGGCATGATCTCGAGCCAGTCGTCGACCCGCGCCGGGCCGAAGAGGCCGGTGCCGTTGATGCCGAGATCGATCCCGAGGTCGGGGCGGCCGTACTGGTGCGAAAGGCCGATGAAGCGGCCGAAGCGCTGGCCGTGGTCGGCCTGGTCGGCGGGCGGGCCCTGCTCGTAGTACTCGTCCCACAGGGCGACGACGGCGGCGAGCAACTCCTCCGACGCGCCGCGGCGGCGGTACGCCTCGAGGAGCGAGGGCGCGAAGCCGATGACGGTGGCGCCCCAGTCCATCGTGAAGCCGAGGAACGGCGACCCGACCCGCTCGTAGCGGTCGCGGAGCGCGAGGATCCGCGGGTGCGAGGCGTACTGGTCGGCGTGCACCTCGAGGGCGAGCGTGACGCCGTACTCCTCGGCGATGGGCGCGAGAGCCTCCATCGAGTCCGGCGTGAGCGAGATCTGCACACGGGCGATCGGGAAGCCGAGCTTCGCGGCCGCCGCGATCTGCCGGCGCATATAGGCGATGAGCTCGTCCTGGTCCATCAGCTGGTCGGGACGCAGACCGATGTCGGCGTTGACCGCGAGCGACGTGCGGACGAGATCGACCTCGTCGATCAGGTCGGAGAAGCGTCCGGCGAAGTGGTCGTCGATCTCGGGGAACCCACGGAAGCTGGAGAACCCGATGATCTCGAGGCCCGGGCCGAATCCCTCGGCCGCTGTCTTGCGGATGAGCTGGTCGAGGTCGTACTCGCGCCCGTGGAACGCGCGGGTGAAGCTGTACAGCGTGACGCCCTGGATGGGCGTGCCCTTCTGCGCGGTCATGCGAGAGCCTCCTCGGCCTGACGGACCGCCATCGTCTTGGTGTCGTGCTCCTCGATGTGGAGCACCTCGTCGTCGGCGATGATGATGTAGGGGATGTAGAGCGTCAGATCGACGCGGACCTCGTGCTCACCGGCATCCACCGCCAGGTCACCCGAGAGAACCGCCGAGTCGGTGGGGAACCACCACTCCTGCGTGTTCGTCTTCATCTCGGCGAACGTGAACTCCTCGCCGTTCATCTCCCAGCGCAGGGTCTCGGCCGGCGCCTCGATCCCGTCGATCGTGAGCTTGGCGGCGGAGATGCAGGATGCCGGGAGCGCGCGGTACCAGGGCAGGCGCACTTCGACCGCCGCCCGTCCGTCACGGGCACTCAGCGTGCCCTGTTCGATGATGCGATCCGGGATCACCGCGACCTCCTCGTCGGTGCGGCCGAAGCCGCAGACCTCTTTGTCTTGATTTCTACAGTCTAATGTCGATTTCCTGCATAAGCAAGGAATCAGGCAAGGGATGCCGCGATCGCGCGGGCCCCGCGGACCGCCAGCGCCACGGACGTCACCGTGGGATTGCACGCCGTCGCGGTGGGGATGACGCCGTTACCGGCGACGAACAGACCCGGGACGCCCCAGACCTGGCTGTCGACGTCGCACACGCTCGTCCCGTCGTCCTCGGTCCCCATGCGCGTGGTGCCCTGGTAGTGCAGCGACGAACCGAGCGGCAGGGTGAAGGGACGGTCGCCGACCGGATCGCCGATCGCCTCGGCCAGACGCGTGATCTCCGCGCGGGCCCGCTCGATCACCTCGTGGTCGCGGTCGGTGAGGACGTAGTGGATGCGGGGAGCCGGCATCCCGTATCCGTCGCGGTGCGCGTCGTCGAACTCGACGCGGTCGTCGGCCCGCAGGTCCTTCGCGCAGAACAGGCCGAGACCGACGATCGAGCCCGGCACGACCGGGTCGTCCTCGGCGAGCGCGATCGGCGAGGCGTCGAGCTGCATGATCTGCCCGTGGAACGGCACGGCGTCGGTGAACGGCACCCAGCTGACGCCGCTGTACTCGGCGAGCCCGGTCGTCGGGGAGTCGTCCCCGAGCGCGACGACGTCGCGAAGGCGGGAGGCGTAGACGACCTGGGACTGGTCGTTGAGGTAGCGGCCGAGCGCGGCCGGGCGGATGCCCGACGCCCACAACAGCTGCGGGGTGCGCAGCGCGTCGGCGGCGACGACGACCGCCCGCGCGGCGATCTCGTGCTCCTCGCCCGACCGGAGGTCGCGCACGACGACGCCGGCGGCGTGCCCGTCGGCGAGCACCACCGAGGTCACGAGCGACTCGTCGAGGAGCGCGAATCCCGGGTTCGCCCGCGTGGCGTCCCCCAGGACGACGTCCGATCCCGACCACACCAGGCGGCCGTCATCGCGCCGGTGCACGGCGAGCGGCATCCGCTGCACCTTCGTCGCCTCGGTGCGGCCGGCGTCGACCGCGGCCGCCAGGCGCTCGCGCACGATCTCCCCGAACGGGGCGGAGTCGAAGGCGTTTCGCGTGACGCCGAGCAGACGCTCCGCTTCGACGAGGAGCTCGTCCATGTCGGGAAGGAACGCGATGCGCTCGCTCTCGTTGGGCCACGGGCACGCGCCGGTCCAGTGGGCGGCCATGCCGCCGACGTTGCTCGACATCGCCGCGACCGGCAGACCGTCCTCCCCTTCGAAGACGTAGCCGTCCTCGAGCAGGAACGTTCCGGGACGCGCCCCGCGCACTCCGGCCTTTGCGGCACCGGGGCTGGCGACCTTCGTGCCCCGCTCCCCCGGTCCCTCGGACGCGCCCTGAGCGCGCGTGCGCTCGGCGGGGTCGGCGATGTTCTTCACGTGCGCGCCGGGCGGGTCGGACACGGTCGGGCCCACCTCGAACATCGCGATGGTGAGGCCGGGTGCCCGTTCCGAGAGCACGCGGGCGTACGCGGCGCCCGTCGGACCGCTGCCGACGATCGCGACGTCGACCGATTCCGGGTACTCGCGCGTGCTCATGCCGTCCGCCCCAGCTCGACGATGTGGGCGACGGATGCCGCGGACTCGGTGGTCGGGTAGTACTCCAGGCCGATAGGCCCGTCGTAGCCGCTCGCGCGCAGGAGGCGGAAGCGCTCGGCCCAGTCGAGGTCGCCCGTCCCCGGTTCCCCACGGCCGGGGGCGTCGGCGAGCTGCACGTATCCGATGAGGTCGCCCGCGTTCGCGAGCTCGGCCTCCATGTCCTCACCCTCGACGGCCGAGTGGTAGATGTCGTACAGCACACCGAATTGCGGAGAGTCGACGCCGCGCGCGACGTAGACGGCCTCCGACGTCCGGTCGAGCAGCGAGCCCGGGTGGTCCACGCGGACGTTCACGGGTTCGAGCACGAGCGTCACGCCCGAGCCGTCGATCTGCGCGATCGCCTTCCGGTAGATCTCGATCAGCTTGTCCAGCTGCACCTGGCGCTTCCAACCACCGAAGCCCGTGCCGCTGCCGACGACGATGCGCGGGCAGCCGAGGTCCTGCGCGATCGCGACGCCCTCGTCGAGCTTGCGGTAGAACTCCGAGTGGTCCCACGGCGGGATCATGAACTGCGTGCGCGGCTCGGCCAGCTGCGCCGTGAGCTGCGTACCGGTCTCCTCCAGCGCGACCTTGAGGGCCGGGAGGTCCTTGGGCGTCGCGGGTGCGTCGATGCCGGTGGGTCCCCACATCTCGACGGCGTCGAAGCCGGCGGCGGCGGCCGCGCGCACGCGGTCGTGGTAGTCACCGGCCTCGGTGAAGAGCAGTTCGATGTTCGGAGCGAGCTGGTACATGGAGGTCCTTTCGTTGTGCGGGCGCGACGACCGAGGGATGCCAGGGGTCCTGGCATCCATCGGGGTGCGCCCTAGCCCTTGAGGCCGCCGGCGAAGCCCTGGATGAAGCGCTTCTGTGCGAAGAGGTAGAAGGCGAGGATCGGGATCATCGAGACGATGACGATCGCGAAGATCTTGTTCCAGGCGGACACCAGCGAGCCGATGTAGTAGTACATGGCGACCGGGAGGGTCTGATTGGCGGAGCCGCCGAGGAAGATCAGCGACGTGAAGAAGTCGTTCCACACGATGAGTCCCGCGAGGATCGCGACCGTGCCGGTGGCCGGCGACATCAACGGCAGGACGATCCGGAAGAAGATCTGCGTGCGGCTCGCCCCGTCGATGGTGGCCGCCTCTTCGTACTCGGTGCCGAGCCCGCGGAAGAAGCCGGCGTACAGGAAGATCGACAGCGGCAGCAGCATCCCGGTGTAGAGGATGATCATGCCCCAGGCCGAGCCGGTGAGGCCGAGCGAGCGGGCTCCGATGTACAGCGGCACGGTGCCGAGCTGCGTGGGCAGCACGATCGCGATGAGGAACAGGTAGTAGACGGCGCGGCTCCACCGGCGGGTGCTGCGGGCGATCACGTAGCCGGTCAACGACCCGAGCAGCACCAGCAGGACGATGCTGCCGGCGGTGATCACGATGCTGTTGACGAGGCCCATCACGACGTTGGAATTGCCGGTGGCCGTGAGCACCTTGAGGAAGTTGCCGAAGTCGGGGGCCGCCGGGGGCGCCAGGGTCGACGACGTGATGACCTCGCGGTCGGACTTCAGCGCCGTGGTGATGAGGAAGTAGAACGGCAGGAGGAAGACCAGCGCGAGGAGCCAGAAGCCGAATTCGCGGAGCGCCGTGAGCTTGGTGTAGCGGAACATGTCAGGACTCCTCGGAGCGACCGGCGGTCACACGCTGCTGCACGACCGCGAAGACCAGGATGATGAGGGTCAGCAGCAGCGCGAGGGCCGCGCCGTAGCCGAAGTTGCCGAGGGCGAACGACTGCTTGTACACCTGCGTCGCCAGGGTCTCGGTGGCCGCGGCAGGGCCGCCGCCGGTCAGGGCCATGATCTGGTCGAAGACGCGCAGACCGTTGACGAGGCCCAGCGTCGTGGCGATCGCGACCGCGGGGCGGATGGACGGCAGGGTCACGTGCCAGAACCGCTGCCAGAGGTTCGCTCCGTCGATGGCGGCGGCTTCCTCGATCTCGACCGGCACCGCGGCCAGACCCGCCATGTAGATGACCATCGCGAAGCCGATGTTCTGCCACACCAGCACGATCAGGATGGTCCAGATCGCCCAGGTGGGGTCGGCGATCCACGCGCGGGCGACGTTGCCGAGTCCGAGCCCGCGCAGCGCGATGTTGAGCGGACCGTTGTAGTCGAAGATGAACTTCCAGATGTAGGAAGTCGCCAGGGGGCTGAGCACCACCGGCATGAAGAAGAGGGTCCGCAGAACGTAGCGGGACTTGAGACCGCGGTTCAGGCCGAGTGCGAAAGCCAGCCCCAGGATGTTGCTGAGGATCACCGAGCCGAAGGCGAGGAACAGCGTGTTCCCCAGGGCGCCGAGCTTGGTGGGGTCCTGGAAGATCTTGACGAAGTTGTCCAGACCGATCAGCTGGAAGGCGCCGATGCCGGTCCAGTTCGTGAAGGCGAAGAAGCCGCCGACGCTCGTGGCGACGTAGTGGATGCCGATGACGAAGACGATGCCGGGGAGGGCCCACCACCAGTGGCCGAACTTCAGCAGTCCGGGCCGTCGCGGAGCCGGCGCGCGGCGCCGTCCGCGGCGCGGCAGCACCACGCGTTCGGTCTCGGTCCGAGCCGCCTCGCTCGGTCGAAGGGTTGTGCTCATGACGTCCTCGTCTCCGTGGGGAAGGGTGCGGCTCCGCCGCCCGGGTCCGCACGGGTCCCGGGCGGCGGAGGAGGTCAGTTACCCCAGGCGGCATCCATGCTCTGGAGCACCTGGTCGATGGTCGTCTGACCGGTGAGGAGTCCCTGACCGCCGGTCTGCAGCGCCTCGTAGACCGAGGGGTTAGGCCAGATGTTGTTCGGCAGCGGGGTGTACTGCTTGTTCTTCAGCAGGTCGGCCACCGGCGCGTAGATGGTCCCGCTGAGGTCCAGCTTGTCGAAGGCCGAGACGGGCAGCTCACCCGAGAGCTCGTAGTAGCGCTGCTGCTGCTCGGGCTGGGCCATCCAGGTGAGGAAGTCCTCCGCGGCCTGCTTGTTCTTGGCCTTGGCGTTGATCGACAGCGTGTAGTTCGAGCTGCCGAGGACCATCGGCTTGCCGCTCTTGGCGGGGAAGGGCTCGACGGCGAACTCGGCCTGCGGCGGCGCGGCCTTGGAGATCTCGACCGCGGCACCCGACGGGATGAAGCTGCCGACCGAGGTGCCCTGCGCGAGGCCGTTCGTGATGGCGTCGAAGCCCCCACCCTCGGCACCGGGCTGGAAGCAGCCGGCGTCCTTCAGGTCGATGAAGGTCTGGAGGGTGTCCTTCCAGCCCTGGCTCCCGGCGAAGGTGACCTTGCCGTCGGCGCGCTGCTGGTTCCAGTCGGGCGTGGCCGAGTAGACGCGGGTCGCCGAGATGCCCTGGATGGTGAGACCCACGTTGGGACCGGCGGCACCGGCGAGGGCGAGGAGCGAGGCGCCCTGGCCCTGCATCGAGGAGCACGCCGCGGTGAACTCGCTCATCGTGGTCGGGAAGTCGGTGAGGCCCTTCATCTTGGCGGTGCCGAGGCTCGCGACGATGGCGCCGATGGTGAAGTCGAGGGGCTGGCCGTAGATCTTGCCGTCGACGGTGTAGACCGACTCGCTGCCCGGGATGATGAGGTTCTTCGCGGTATCGCCGAGCGGCTCGAGGAAGCCGGCCTGGGCGAGGGGGAGGATGCTGCGCGCGTCGCCGGAGCCGGGCGTCGTCTGGATGACGTCCGAGGCGTTGCCGGCCTGCAGCTGCGTCCGGATGGTCTCGCCGTACTTGTCGTTCGGCGTGGGGTTGGTGGTGATCGTCACACCCTCGTGCGACTGCTGGTATTCGTTGGCGAGCGTCTGGTAGGGGCTCTCGAGGTCGTTGGAGGTCGCGAACGTGAACGTGAACGACTTCCCGTCGCCCGAGCCGGCGTCGCCACCGCCGGAGCCGGAGCATCCGGCGAGGACCAGGGCCGCGGTGGCGGGGAGGGCGAGGAGACTTACGAGCCGCGTGACGCGACGGCGGGGTTGAGTCATGGCCAGCCTTTCTGACGACGTTGTCGGCGGCCCCTTCGGTGGAGCGCCTGTGCTGTGTTCCTCAGTATCGATTGGATGCGCCGAAAAAGCACATAAGTCTTGCGGATGAAGCGCATAAGACCCGCCGGGAGGGTCGGCATCCATCCCCGCGATGACACACGTGCGGCGCATAGACACGGTGGATACACTGGCCGGACGCATATCCGAGCGAAGGATCACATCGTGGTGACCGATCATGCGACGCTGTCGCGACTCGACCTCAATCTGCTCATCGCGCTCGACGCCCTGTTGACCGAGCGCAGTGTCACGCGGGCAGCCGACCGCCTCCACCTGAGCCAACCGGCGCTCAGCGCCTCGCTCGCGCGGCTGCGGGTCCACTTCAACGACCAGATCCTCGCCCGGCGCGGCAACACGTACGAACTCACCCCGTTCGCCGTGCGCCTGACCGATCACACGACGACGGCGCTCGAAGCCGCGCGGCGCGTGTTCGAGAGCCAGGCGTCCTGGTCGCCGGCGGAATCGACGCGCGAGTTCTCGATCTACGGTTCGGACTACGGCTTCGTCACCGTCGGCACGATCGTGTCGCGCCTCGCCGCCGAGCGCGCGCCCGGTGTGCGCTTCCGCTACATGCTGCACAACCCCGGCATCGTGGAGGACGCCGCGACGCGGCTGCGCTCGGCGGACGCGATGGTGATCCCCCACGGCCCGGTGTCGGAGCTGCCCTACCTCGACCTGTGGCAGGACGACTGGTACGCGGTGGTCTCCGAAGACAACACCGAGGTCGGCGCGGAACTGACCATGAAGAACCTCTCTGACCTGCCCTGGGTGCTCACGTTCCAGTCCCGCTCCGCGTTCACCTCCGCGGCGCGCCAGATCCAGCAGCTCGGCGTGGAACCGCACATCGAGGTGGTCCTGGAGAGCTTCCTCTCGGTCGGACACTTCGTCAGCGGCACTCGCCGCGTCGGCCTCGTGCAGTCCGCCCTCGCGCCGCACCTCCTGCGTATCGGCGGCATCCGTGTCGTCCCGCTCCCGTTCGTGGCGACGCCCCTGGTGAGCGCGTTGTGGTGGCATCCATCGCACACCCGGGATCCCGAGCACGAGTGGATGCGAGGACTCTTCGCCGAGGCCGGCCGGCTCATCGCCGCGGGGCACACGCCGCAGTGACACCGGTGGCGCATCAGGGACGGTGATGGACCGCATCGGGAAGCCACCGCCCGCATCGGTCGCCGTTCCCGGCAGCCCGTGGCTACTCTCGAAATCCGAACCATCGTCCTGATTCGGTAAATCGCGTTCCCCGCGAGCACCGCATCGACGCCCGATGTCTGCTCAGAGAGGAGCACGCCATGGCACACCCGTTGAGGATCCTGATCGTCGGCGCCGGGATCGGAGGCCTGAGCACGGCCTCGGCCCTCGCCCGGATCGGCGCGCAGGTCGACGTCATCGACGACAAGCCCGAGATCAGCGTGGCCGGCGTCGGGTTCGGCCTGCGGATCAACGGTCTGCGGGCGGTGCGCGACATCGGGCTCCTGGAGGACGTCCTCGAGATCGGCCACCCCGCGCCGGGCATCGACAACTACGACGCCGACGGCAACCTCCTGAGCACCATGAGCTACGGGACGCAGGACGAAGGACTCCCCGGCTGCGTGACGATGTCCCGCATCGCTTTCCTCGAGCTCGCGGCGAAGCACGCCCTCGCCAACGGGTGCACCTTCCGGATGAGCACCACCGTCGCGGACATCGCACAGGATGCCGACACAGCCACGGTCACGTTCAGCTCGGGCGACCGCGCCGACTACGACCTCGTGCTCGGCTTCGACGGGCTCCACTCGCAGATCCGTCGCGAGTACTTCGGTGAGAAGTACGCTCCCCGCCCGGTCGGCGGGGTGGCGTGGCGCGCGGGACTTCCCAACCGCCGCAAGATCATGCAGCCGATCATCTGCCAGGGCTATGGCGGCAAGATCATGCTCACGCCCCTGTCCGAAGACCTCATGTACATGGTGCTCACCGTGGCCGAGGAGGGGCGCCCGCGCTACGACGCGAGCAAGATGGCCGAGATCATGCACGACCGCGCGGCCGCCCTGACCCGCGGGTCGGAGTTCCTGTCCGACGCGCTCGAGGACGTCCGCCACGCCGAGAACGTGGCCTACACGCCGTATTCGACCGTGTGGGTGCCGTACCCGTGGTTCCGCGGCCGCGTGATGATCCTCGGCGACGCGGCGCACACCATGACCCCGTACCTCGGGTCGGGGGCGGCGATGAGCATCGAGGACGGCGTCGTGCTCGCGCAGGAGCTCGCGAAGGACCAGTCGCTGCTCGACGCGCAGCTGAACTTCATGAAGCGCCGCCTTCCGCGGGTGCGCGCGGTGCACGAGCGGTCGATCGAGTCGATGCTCGAGGAGTTCGACTCCGTCACCGAGGAGACGTACCGCGCGCGCATCGAGCACCTCCGCCACGACGAGCCGATCGCCAACGAGTACGCGAACCGCCTCCTGCGGATGCCCTACTGAGACCCTCGGAGGAGAAGACCGTGTCGCACACGCCCACCCGCACCCTTGTCGTGGATGCCGCCCGCGAGAGCACCTTCCGCCCGCTGAACGGCGTCGGCGGCGTCCCCGGCCCCGTCGAGGGACACCCCGACTTCCCCGATATGACTCCCCTGTGGCGCGAGGCCGGGGTGACGGTCGTCCGGTCGTTCGACTGGGTCTCGCGCCTGGACACGCGCGACAACCCGACGAGCCTGTTCCCGGACTGGAGCGCCGACCCCGACGACCCGGCGAGCTACAACTTCGCCGCGACCGACCGGTGGGTGGACGCCGTGCACGCGATCGGCGCCGAGGTCCTGTTCACGGTGGCCAGCTCCATCCCGAAGAACAAGCTCCCGGCCGAGGACGTCGAGCTCTACGGGCGGGTCGTCGAGCACATCGTCCGCCACTACTCGCAGGGGTGGGCCGGCGGGCCCGCGAAGCCCATCCGCATCTACGAGTTCGGCGATCAGCCCGACTTCGGACCCTTGCACTTCGCGGGGCGGCCCGAGGAGTTCTACGCCATGTACCGCGCGTTCTGCGAGGCGGTTCTCCGAGTGGATGCCACCCTGACGGTCGGCGGCCCCTCGCTCGCCTTCGCGCTCGAAGCCGACGCGCCCTACCGCGAGGGCTTCCTGGAGTTCGTGCGCGCCAACGACCTCCCCCTCCACTTCTTCTCGTTCCTGTGGTTCACCGACGGCAGCCGCGATCCGCTGGACTACCGCTTCGTGTCCCAGCAGCTGCGGGAGGTCCTCGACCGTCACGGGTTCACCGACACCGACCTGACGCTCTCGTACTGGAACTACCTCGCGGTTCCGAGCAGCTCCGCACCGGCCGCCGAGAAGGGCGCGTTCCAGGCCGCGACGTCGATCTACCTGCAGGACACGGTGATCGACCACGCCTTCTTCTTCCGCGCCGACAGCGGCCGCGACCCGCACTACGGCTTCGTCGATCCGGGCGGGGTCGGCGACGTCGACGGCAATCCGGATGAGCGTTCTCACGCGCTCGCCCTCGCCGGACGCGCCCTCACCGGCCGGCGTCTCGCCGTCTCGGGCGGAGACGAGTCGGGTCTCGCGGTGGCCGCCGGCCGCGACGGCGACACCGTGCGGATCCTGGTGGCGAACTACGTCGCCCCCGACAGCGCGCTCGCCCCGCGCGAGGAGGACCGCTTCACGTTCCGCATCCCGATCGGCGAACAGCGGATCGAGTTGGGGCTGACCCTCCCCCCGCAGCGTCCCGAGCTGGCATCCGCGGGCGTGGACTCCGTGCGCATCGAGGTCCGCAACCTTCCCTGGACGGATGCCACCCTGCACGCGACCGTGACGTCGCTGGACGGCGTGGCCCACGGCCCGCGGCCGGTGACGGTGTCCGAGACGGGCACCCTCCAGCTGGACATCCCCCTGCCGCCGCAGTCCGCGATGCTCGTGGAACTGACGGCCTGAGGACAGGAGCTCCCGTGCGCGGCGTATCCGAGCCCAAGCAGCAGCGCAGCCGCGACTCCTTCGCGAAGGTGCGCGCCGCGGTCCTGGAGCTCCTGCACGAGCGCGGGACCGGTCAGTTCTCGCTCGCGGAGGTGAGCGCGCGGGCGGAGGTGTCCATCGGATCGATCTACGGCCGGGTGTCCAGCAAGGCAGGGCTGCTGAGGCTCATCCAGAGCGAGGAGTTCGACCGCCTCGACGTCGAGACCGCGGAGCGCGTCGGCGCGGCCGGCGTGGGCGCGGCGAGCTTCGCGGCGGCGACGTCCGCGATCGTGACCGCCTACGCGGGGATCCTGCGCGAGAACCGCGACCTGCTGTCGCCGTTCTTCCTCCTGGGCGTGGAGGATGCCGAGATCCTCGAGCGCGGGCGCGTGTCGGGTGATGCCGGGCAGGGTGTCTTCATCGACG
Source organism: Microbacterium sp. T32 (assembly GCF_001619615.1). GTDB lineage: Bacteria > Actinomycetota > Actinomycetes > Actinomycetales > Microbacteriaceae > Microbacterium. The sequence goes on along the minus strand of NZ_LQQP01000077.1, from coordinate 79,455 downwards.
CGCTGCTCGGGGCCGCCGAGGAGCACGGCGTCGAGCTGTCACCGGAGCGGGCGCACTGGGCCTTCGAGATCTTCTACAGCCTGTGCGTGCGCTATCTCGGACTCGGCGTGACAGCGACGGCGAGCCCGCACGACACCTATGCCTGGTCCGACCTCCTCGACCGCCTCGCCCGCACGGTGTACCTCACGGTGTCGGCGGACTGACGGGAGCAGCGCCCCGCACAGTGCAGCTCGACGGGTTACCCGCCGATTCGAGTCCAGGTGGCAGAGCGCCCGGCTCCGTCCGATTGCACGATCCCCGCGACTCGGAGCTGGTCGAGAGCGAGACGGATCGTCTGATCGCTGACGCCCGGCAAGGCGGCGCGGATGTCCGCCATGCGGAAGGTCGGGGCGGCATGGTTGGTGACGTAGTCGCGGACGCGGTCCTGCTTGCTCCCCGTCGAACGGTTCGCGGCGGTGATCGCGGCAAACTGTTCGTAGGAGTCGCGAACGACGATGACGAAGTAGCGCAGCCATGGCCACGGGTCGTGATCACCGGTGTGCCAGCCGCGGGTCGAGGCCAACAGGCCGGCGTAATAAGCATCGGCGCTCCGGGCGATGCGGTCCTCGAGCGAGACGTAACGCGTCACGTCGTAGCCCGCATCCTGGAGGAGAGCGTTCGTGAGGGCTCTCGTGATGCGCCCGTTGCCATCTCCGAACGGGTGGATGGTGAGCAGATCGAGAACGAACAGGCCGACGAGCAGTATCGGATGATGCCGGTCGGCGTCGATCGCGCCTCTATACCGCGCGATCAGCTCTTCGAGGTAGGCCGGTGTTTCGGTCGGCGCGACGGGGGTGAAACGAGTGGTCGTGCTGCCGTCCGCGTGGCGGTCGACGACGAGGTTCTCCGTGGTCTTGAGCACACCGCCCGGCATGTCCGTGTACCGGAACAACAGCCGGTGGAGGTGCAGGAGGAGGCCGATGTTCAGCGGCCGCCAGGGCTCCTGGTACAGGTAGTCGAGCGCTTCTCGGTAGCCGGCGAGCTCCTGCTCGCTGCGGTCACGCAAACCGGTGACTTCACCGCCGAGAATGGCGTCCGCTCTCGCTCGGTCCGCCACCACCACGCCTTCTATCGCGGAGGACGCTTCGATGCTGGCCACGCGCGCACGCTCCGCGAGGGAGGTGAGGAGAGCAGGGAGCTTGTCCCGAAAGAGCGCTTCACTCCCTCGTCCGGTGTCGACCGCTCGGAGCGAGGCTACGACGTCGAAGGGCACGGATCCGATGAAGCGATCGAGGTCGATGAACGATCTCATCCTGCTCCTCAATCTACTAAACTTGCTAATTAAGACATCACATTAGGACATTTAGTAGATTCTTGAGGTTCGCGCCGCCGCGCGACGGGGACGACGCAGCCCACAGGGCTGTGGGAACGGTCAGAGTGCCGGCACCGCCCGCATCGACGCGCGGATGAGGTCGTGCTGGCGGCGGACGAGCAGCAGCGGGTCGACCTCGCCGAGTTCGGCGAACGCGTGGCCCTCCCACTCGCTCGACCAGAAGCCCCGGTAGCCGCCCTCGACGAAGACGCGCACGAGCTCGGGGTAGTCGATCGCCGGCTCCTCGCCGTCGTCGTCGATGTCGTAGAACTTCGCGTGCACGTGCAGGATCTGCGGCATGATGTCGGCCCACTCGCGCGGGTCGACGCGGCCGTGCATGTTGAAGGCGAGGTGCGCGAACGATCCGAGGCGCCCCGGGTCGAAGTCCCGGCCGCGGAGGTAGCCGAGGAACTCCTGCTGACGCGCCTGCATGGTGGCATCCGTCGCCCAGATCTCCTGGAGACGCGCGACCGCCTCGTCGTCGAGCCCCGCGCGGCGGACGGCGCGCAGCAGGGTCGGCGACATCGCGTGCATGGTCGAGGAGAAGTCGGCGACGAAGCCCAGCAGCGGCGAGTCGAGCTCGGCGTACGTCTCGCGCACGCGCAGGATCGGCTCGGCGTTCGGGCCCATCGGCGCATGGATCTCGTACGCGAGCTTCAGCTCGAGCTCCTCCGCGATCGGCAGCAGCCGGCGCAGGAGATCGGGCTTGGCCGACTGGATGCGCACGAGCGGGAACCCGAGCTTCTTCGCGCCCTCGAACATGAGGGTCGAGAAGGCGAGCTCCTCGTCCGGCGTCATGTCGCGATCGCGGCGGCGGCCCATGTCGAGGTTCGCCCCGAACGAGCTCGCGACGAACCCGTGCCGGTCGAACGCCGCGCGCCACGTGCGCACGAAGTCGTCGCCGACGACCGGATACGTCGGCACCATCTGGGATGCCACGATCTCGATGCCGGGCCCGATCCCGAGCTCCGCCACCCGGTCGAGCAGCCCGTCGAAGTCGTACCACCCGGCGCGGAACTCCGCGCTGGCGGAGTAGAGCGTGAGCCCGAGCTGGAACGGGTCGCCGTCGACGGCGGGCGGCGGCGGCGCCACTTCGTGCACGAGCGCCGGGGGCGCGGCATCCGCGTCGACGACCGTCAGAGTCTTCACGTCGTGCACCACGTTCGGCACGTACATCCCGGGTCCGCCGTCGACCCCGGGCGCGATCTGCATGTAGGGCAGCCGCAGCTCGCCGTGCAGCACGACGTCGTGCGTCTCGCCGAGGGCGACGGGCTCGGCGCGCCGCGCCACGAGCAGCGGGTGCTGCTGCAGGAACCACAGCGTCTCGCTCTGCTCCGGCAGGTCGTCGAGGCGGTACGTGCGGTCGCCGAGCTCGAACCGGAGGTCGTCGGCATCCACTCGCTCCCCGTCGACGGAGAGGTCGAGCGACGTGACCGACGACAGCCACAGGCTGCGGTACCAGGGGATCGTCAGGCGCAGCGCGAGCCCGTCCGGGTGGGGACGGAGGCTGTCGTCGTGGATCAGTCCGTTCGGCACGGCGGCCGCCTCAGAGCCGGTCGGCGATCTGGCGGATGAGCGAGTGCTGGCGGCGCACCTGCTCGATCGAGCGCCACGGCTCGCGCTCGCCCTCGTACTCGCTCGAGAGGTAGCCGGTGTACCCGGCGTCCTTCAGCGCGCGGAGCACCGGCTCCCACGGGATCTGCTTGTCGTCGAGCTCTTCGTCGATGTCGTGGAACTTCGCCTGGATGAACACCACGTTGTCGATGACGTCGAACACGTCGTTGGGGTCGACATGGATGCCGTCGAGGAACGCCGGGCGCTGGCCGGGCAGCTCGCCGGGCTTGAGCGGAATCGGGCGGTCCTGGAAGATCCCGGTGTCCAGCAGCAGCCGGAAGTGCTTCGTGCCGGTGCGGCGGATGAGGGCGATGTAGTCCTCGACCACCTCGTGCTTGATCGGCGTCGGCGAATGGATCTCGGGGCAGATGATGACGTCGAGCTCTTCCGCCAGCGGCAGCGAGGCCTCGACGGCCTCGGTCCAGATCGGGTGCGGGACGAGGTCGCTGGAGACGACGCCGATCTTCGGCCGCACGAACCGGAAACCGAGGCGCTTCGCGAGGCGCAGGTCGCGCTGCAGGACGGCGGCGCCCTCTTCAGCGGTCATGTCGCGGGCGTTCGGGCCGCTGGAGTGCAGGCGCGTGTCGATCCAGGAGCCGTAGTTCGTCGGCTCGAGGCCGTACTTCTGCAGCAGCGCGAACCACTGCTCGACCCACTCGTCGGAGGGGTTCGGGTAGTTCGGGATGTGCGCCTCGCCGAGGATCTCGAGGCCCGTCGCGCCGATGTCGGCGATCGAGGCCATCGCGGTCTCGAGGTCCATGACCGTGCCGAAGTCACTCATGTAGCTGTAGAGCGAGACGCCGTATTGGAAGGGAGCACCGGATGCCTCGGGCGCAAGGGTGACGTGCTTGGTCACGCGGTAGGTGCTCGGCTGGTGCTCCTGCGGGATGTACGACATGCGCAGCCGCAGCTCGATCGACAGCTCGTGCACACCGTCGGGCAGACCGCCCGGGAGCGGCACGGTCACGATCGCCGCGTCCTCGAGCGGCCAGCGCACGCCGTCGCCGTCCCACAGCTCGGCGAGCGTGTACTGCTTCCCCTGCAGCGTCCACAGCGGCACGTCGGGGGCGACGTCGACGAGCCCGGGGATGCTCACGCCGATTCCGTCGATGAGGGAGGCGGCCATGCCGCGGTACGACGGCATGCGGACGCGGAACTGGAAGCCGGTGATCTCGCCGCCCTCGCGGACGTTGCGGAATCCGACGGACTGGATGAGGTCTCTTTCGAGAAGCATCGTCGCTCACTCTCTCTGGGGTTCGCTCTCGACGCTACCCCGCTTATGCCCGATTCCGACATAAGCGTTGCTGATCCCCCGCATCAGCCCGCGTGAGGGGTCACGCGTCCGTGCGGAACACCTCGGACGCGATGCGGAACGCCGTGTTCGCGGCGGGGACTCCGGAGTAGATCGCGGACTGCAGGATGACCTCGCGGATCTCATCGATGGTCAGGCCGTTGCGGATCGCCGCGCGCAGGTGCATCGCGAGCTCCTCGTGGTGGCCGTGGGCGATGAGCGACGACAGCACCGCGACGGAGCGCGAGCGACGATCCAGACCCGGCCGCGACCACACGTCGCCCCACGCCACGCGCGTGATGAAGTCCTGCCAGTCGGCGGTGAGCTCGGTCGCGGCGGCGGTCGCGCGGTCGACGTGCGCGTCCGACAGCACCTCGCGGCGCACCACCATGCCCTGGTCGTAGCGTTCCTGGTCGGTGGCCATCAGGCATCGTCTCCCGAGACGGTGGCGAAGAAGGATCGGAGGACGGATGCCACGGCCTCCGGCTGCTCCGCGGGCGGCAGGTGACCCGCGTCGTCGATGCGCACCGCGCGGCCGTCGGCCACACCCGAAGCGATCTCGACGGCCTTCTCCTCGGGCGCGACGGCGTCGAACTGCCCCCACGCCGCGAGCACCGGCACCTTGATCTCACCGAGCGACGACCGCACGTCGTACGCGGCGAGCGCCTCGCAGCAGCGGGCGTAGCTCTCGTCGTCGGCGTCCTGCAGGACGTGCAGCAGGCGGCCGCTGAGCTCGGGGCGCCGGGCCATCGAGTCGGGGGCGAACCAGCGCTGCGCCGAACCGATGATGAGGCTCGAGGTGCTCTGCGTCCGCGCCTGTGCGGCCCGGTCGATCCACCCCTGCGGTTCACCGAGCAGGGCTCCGGATGCCACGATCGCGGCGGCGCGCAGCCGGGGGCCGTGGCGCAGCGCCAGCTCGAGGCCTGTCGCGCCGCCGAGCGAGACGCCGGCGTAGAGGAACGTCTCGTCGGGGACGGCGGCGGCGACCGCATCGGCGAGGTCGGCGACGGTGAACGCTCCTGTCGCCACCGGACCCGCGCCGTGGCCCGGGAGGTCCCACGCCGCGACGCGGTAGTCGTCGGCCAACAGCGGCACGACGTCCTCCCACAGGATCGTCGATGTGCCGAGCGACGGCCCCAGAACGACGAGGGGCGCGTCGGCGGGGCCGACGGGGGCGGTGAGCGCGATCATCGGGCGTCCCCCGTGCGGGCCAGGCGCGGCGCGAGGCCGACGTAGCCGGCCGGGTCGAGCAGCGCGTCGAGATCGAGGTCGCGGGTCTCGGGCAGCGCGCGCAGCGCCTCCCCGAGGTCGCCGTCGCCGCCGACGAGCGCCGCGAAACGGTCCGCCCCGATCAGCGGCACGAGCACCCCGCGCAGGCGCTCGCTGACGATGCGGCCGCCGGTGAGCGCGAGGTTCCGGGCCACGGCATCCGTGTCGATGCGCAGGTGCGCCGCGAGCGACGACGCGTGCCACGACGCGCCCAGCGCGAGGCGCAGCAGCTCGCGCAGCGTCGGCCACTCGGCGTGCCAGGCTCCGTCGGGGCGCTCGTCGACGGCGAGAGCGGATGCCAGGTGCAGCGTCGCGGCCAGCTGCGGCGCGCGCAGCGCGGCGGAGCGGAGGAGCACGGCTTCGGCCGGATTCTGCTTCTGCGGCATGGCCGAGGATCCGCCGCCGGTGCCCTCGGCGACCTCGCCGATCTCGGTGCGGCTGAGGGTCGCGACGTCGGCCGCGAACGCGCCGAGCGCGTCGATCGCCTGCACGAGCGCGTCGCCCAGCTCGGTCACCGGCCACCGCGTGACGTGCCACGGCGCGTCGGGCACGTCGAGCCCCGCAGCCTCGGCGTACGCCGCGGGCAGGGCGGCAGCGGCATCCACCGATCCCGTGATCTCGACGAACGACGCCAGGGTTCCGGCCGCTCCGCCGAGCTGCGCGGGGAACACCAGCGCCTCCAGCCGCACCCGCGAGCGATGGATGCCACGCTCCCACGCCGCCGCGCGCGCACCGACCGTCGTGGGGACGGCGTGCTGCGTGAGCGTGCGGGCCGCGGCGACGGTGTCGGCGTGCGTCTCGGCGAGCGCCCGCAGCCACTGTCCGGTGTGCGTGAGGGACGCGACGATCTGCGCGACCGCGGCGCGCGCGACGATCATCGTCGCGGTGTCGAGGATGTCCTGGCTCGTCGCGCCGCGGTGGATCCAGGGGCGGCACGCGGCGGGCACGCGGCCCTTCAGCTCGCCGACGAGCGGGATCACCGGGTTGCCGCCGGCCACCGACGCGGCCGCGAGCGCGCCGAGGTCGATGCCGAGCGACGGCGAGCCGTCCTTCTGGTCCAGGCCGAACGAGTGATCCACGGCGACCGCGATCTCGCGGGGCGCGACGCCCCGATCGGCGTAGGCCGTGACGAGCGCGCACTCCGCGCGGACGAGCGCATCCAGGTACGCCCGATCCGAGACGAGGATGTCGTGACCGACGGTCGCCGGCGAGAGGAGCCCGGCGTCGAGGGGGTCAGAAGGCAAGGAAGACCGTCTCCTTCTCGCCCTGCAGCCGGATGTCGTGGTGGAGGTGTCCGTCGGGCGTACGCGTCGCCACGAGGCTAGCGCGCTCGTCCGCGTCGAGCGAGGACAGCAGCGGGTCGGCGGCGAACGCGGCGTCGTCGCCGGGGACGTAGATGCGCGTGTGCAGCTTGTTCGGAAGGCCGCGCGCGAACACGATCGCCGCGAAGAAGGCCGCCGTACCACCGGGCTCGCGCGTCCAGAACTCGTAGTGCCCCTCGTCGTTCGTGAAGGCGCGCCCGAATCCGGTGAACGTGTGGTCGTCGCGGCGGAACGCGCCGCGCGCACGGGACACCGAGCCGTCGGCATCCGCCGCGAAGATCTCGACCAGCGCATCCGGGATCGGGGCTCCCGCACCGTCGTATACGGTGCCACCGAGCACGATCGCGCCGGGCGAGTGCGGGGACGCGACCTCGTGCTGCTTCGGGAACTCCAGCCCGTAGGCGAAGAACGGGCCGACCGTCTGGCCGGGCGTCGGGCGGTGGGTCTTCGGGGGGATCATGCGTCGCCCTCCTGCTCGAAGTACGTCTGGTCGGGGCCGTCGACGACGATGTCGAACCGGTAGCCGGTGGCCCACTCGGGGGAGGTGAGGTCGTGGTCGTAGACGCCGACGAGGGCGTCGCGGTCCTTCTGCCGGTGGATGCTGTTGTAGATCGGGTCGAGCGCGAACAGCGGGTCGCCGGGGAAGTACATCTGCGTCACGAGGCGCTGCGTGAACGACGTGCCGAACACCGAGAAGTGGATGTGCGCCGGACGCCAGGCGTTGCGGTGGTTCTTCCACGGGTAGGGGCCGGGCTTGATCGTCGTGAAGGCGTACTCGCCCGCGTCGTTCGTGATCGCACGGCCGGCACCGGTGAAATTCGGATCGAGCGGAGCGGGGTGCTGGTCGCGCTGGTGGATGTAGCGGCCCGCCGAGTTGGCCTGCCAGATCTCGATGAGCTGATTCGCGAGCGGCCGCCCCCACGAGTCGAGCAGGCGCCCCCGCACGGTCATGCGCTCACCGAGCGGCTCGCCGGCGTGCTGCAGCGTGAGGTCCGACTCGATCGCGGCGACGTCGCGCTGCCCGAACGCGGGCGAGAACAGCTCGATGGTCTCGGGGTCGACGAGCTTCGGGTTCTTCGTGGGGTGGCGGAGCACGCTCGACCGGTACGCGGGGAAGTCGTACGCGGTCGCGGGGAGCTGCTCGCCCGCGGCCTCGCGGGCCTCGAGCGCGGCGTGCGCGGCCTGGATCTCGCGGGTGATCTCGTCCTGCGTCGCCTGGTCGGGGGCGGCGAGGAGCGATTCGGGGGCAGCGGCGGGGGTGCGGGACATCGGGTCTCCTTCGACCGATCCATGTTCCGGCATGCCCCGAGTCGTGCGCCAGCGCGTTCCCGCTGAATGGGAGTCGTGGCATCCTGAGTCCATGGCCAACTCCCCCTCGGGCGACTCGGTGACCGATCGCCTGGTGCGCATCCTGGAGACCTTCACGCCCACGCGCACCGCGCAGACGACCGCCGAGATCGGCCGCCGGGCGGGCCTGCCGAGCTCGTCCGCGCACCGGATCGTGAACGAACTCGTGGATGCCGGACTCCTCGAGCGCGACGAGGAGCGCCGGGTGCGCGTCGGCATGCGGTTGTGGGAGCTGGCGACGCGCTCGTCACACGCGCTGCGTCTGCGGCAGGCGGCGCTGCCGTTCATGGAGCGGGTCCAGGTGCGCGTGCGGGAGCACACGCAGCTCGCGATCCTCGAGCAGGACGAGGCGCTGTTCCTCGAGCGGCTGAGCGCGCCGGACTCGGGGGCGAACATCACGCGCGTCGCGGGACGGCTGCCGCTGCACGCGTCCTCGTCGGGGCTCGTGCTGCTCGCCTTCGGTCCGCGCGACCTGCAGGAGCGCGTGCTCGGGGGACCGCTCACGCCGGTGACGCCGTCCACGATCGTCGACCCCGCGACCCTGCGCCGCACCCTCGCCGAGATCCGGACACTCGGCCACGTCATCGCCCCGGGCTATGTCGACGAGGTGTCCACGGGGGTGGCCGTCCCCGTGCGTGACGAGACGGGCGCGGTGATCGCCGCGCTGTCGGTCGTTCTCCCACGCGACGCCGAGACGCAGTTCGCCCTCGGCGAGCTGCACCGCGCCGCGCGCGACACCGAGCGCGCCCTGGGCTACCGGCGTTAGCCCCCCGCGCCCCCCTCTCCCCCGCGCGTGAGGGGTCAATATCTGTCGCCTGCGGAGCGCCGAAGCGACAGATCTTGACCCCTCACGCGAGAGGACGGCTGCCCGTTCATTGGGAATCCGGCAGCGGCGCGGCGGCATGCGGGCGAGCATCGGGCGGGTACCCGTCGAAGGAGACGCCATGACCACCACCGTCCGCACCCGTGTCGCGATCGTCGGCGCCGGCCCCGCGGGGCTGCTGCTCTCGCACCTGCTCGATGCCAGCGGCATCCCGTCCGTCGTCATCGATCAGCGCTCGCGCGACGAGATCGAGAGCACGATCCGCGCCGGCATCCTGGAGCAGGGCACGGTCGAACTGCTCGACACGCTCGGCGACGCGTCGCGTGTCCGGACCGTCGGGCACCGCCACGACGGCATCGAGCTGCGCTTCGCCGGCGAGGGTCACCGCATCGACTTCCCGTCGCTCGTCGGCCGTTCCGTGTGGCTGTACCCGCAGCACGAGGTGCTGAAGGACCTCATCGCCGCGCGCCTCGCCGCCGGGCAGGACCTGCGGTTCGGCGTCACGGCGGAGAGCGTCGTGGATGCCGAGACCGACCGCCCCCGCGTGATCGCCCGGGACGCCGAGGGACAGCCGTTCGAGATCGAGGCCGAGTTCGTCGTCGGATCCGACGGGTCGCGCAGCGTCGCCCGCGCCGCGGTGACGGGATCGAGCACGGGCGGATACTTCCGCGAGTACCCGTTCGCGTGGTTCGGCATCCTGTGCGAAGCGCCGCCGAGCTCGGAGGAGTTGATCTACAGCAACTCCTCCGACGGCTTCGCGCTGATCAGCCAGCGGTCGGCGACCGTGCAGCGGATGTACTTCCAGTGCGACCCCGAAACCGACACCGCGGCGTACTCCGAGGCGCAGCTGTGGGACGAGCTCCAGAAGCGTGTGCCCGGCACGACGCTGAAGGAGGGGCCGATCTTCCAGCGCGACGTCCTGCGCTTCCGCAGCTTCGTCGCCCACGAACTGCTCCGCGGCCGGGTCGCGCTCGTCGGGGACGCGGCCCACACCGTCCCGCCCACCGGCGCGAAGGGCATGAACCTCGCGGTCGCCGACGTGCGCCTCCTCGCCGACGCGCTGAACGCGCTGCTCTCCGAGGGCGACGCGCGCCCGCTCGAGACGTACCCCGAGCGAGCGCTGCACCGCATCTGGAAGGCGCAGCACTTCTCGTGGTGGATGACGAGCCTCCTGCACGTGACTCCGGATGCCACCGACTTCGACCGCCGCCGTCAGCTCGGCGAGCTGCGCTCGGTGGTGGAGTCCGAGCACGGACGCGCGTACCTTGCGGAGGCGTACACGGGCTGGCCGCTGTAAGGCGCGTGAGGGGTCAATATCTGTCGCTCGGGAGCACCCGAGGCGACAGATATTGACCCCTCACGCGAACCGAACCGGCGCCTACTCCTTCGAGAACGGGGACGGGACCACCGGGACCGTGCCCGTGTAGCCGTCGCGCTCCTCGGCGAGTTCGGCGATGCGCTTGCGGCGCGCGAACCACCCGATCGCGATGAGGACGCTCGCGACCAGCGCCACGAGCGCGGTTGCGGGCGAGTCGACGAACACGAGCACGAGCACCACGAGCAGGAACGCCAGCGTCAGGTACCCGGTGTACGGCGCCCAGAAGAGGCGGAACGACGGCCGCACCAGCTCTCCGCGGTCGGCGAGCTTCTTCAGGCGCATCTGGCACAGCATGATCGTCGCCCAGGTCACCAGGATGCCGACGGCCGCGACGTTCAGCACCGTCTCGAACGCGTCGCTGGGCGCCACGAAGTTGATGACGACGCCGAACAGCGCGACGAACGCCGTGATCGCGATGCCGCCGTACGGCACGCCCGCCTTGTTCATGCGCGCCGCGAACTTCGGCGCCGACCCGGCGACGGCCATCGCGCGGAGGATCCGGCCGGTGGAGTACAGGCCCGCGTTCAGCGACGACAGCGCCGCCGTGAGCACGACGAGGTTCATGATGACGTCGACACCGGGCACCCCGATCGACGCGAAGAACGTGACGAACGGGCTCTCGTCCTTGGAGTACGCGGTGAACGGCAGCAGCAGCGACAGCAGCAGCACCGACCCGACGTAGAACACCGCGACGCGGATGATGACCGAGTTGATCGCGCGCGGCATCACCTTCTCGGGGTTCTTCGTCTCACCGGCGGCCGTGCCGATCAGCTCGATCGAGGCGTACGCGAACACCACACCCTGCATGAGGATGATCGCGGGCAGGATGCCGTTGGGGAAGAAGCCGCCGTTGTCGGCGATGAGCGAGAACCCGACGGGTGCCCCGGTGGGCGTGCCGAAGATCACGAAGTAGATGCCCACGAGCAGGAACGCCACGAGCGCCGTGACCTTGATGAGCGCGAACCAGAACTCCAGCTCCCCGAAGACCTTCACGGACACGAGGTTCACCGCGAGCACCGTGACGAGAGCGGCGAGCGCCCACACCCACTGCGGGACGGCGCCGATCCACGGCACGTACTTGCCGAAGAAGTTCATGTACAGCGCGGCCGCGGTGATGTCGACCATCGTCGTCGTCGCCCAGTTGATCCAGTAGAACCAGCCCGAGACGAACGCCGCCTTCTCCCCGAAGAACTCGCGCGCGTACGAGACGAACGAGCCCGAGGTCGGCCGGTGCAGCACCAGCTCGCCGAGCGCCCGCAGGATGAAGAACGCGAACAGGCCGCACACCGCGTACGACAGCACGATCGCCGGGCCCGCCTGCGCGAGACGGCCGCCCGCCCCGAGGAAGAGGCCGGTGCCGATGGCACCGCCGATCGCGATCATCTGGACCTGCCGCGAACTCAATCGCTTGTGGTACCCCTCGTCCTCGAGGTGCACGGACGCGGTCGTGATCGGCTCGGCGGGAGTCCCGGCGCCGGCGCCATCGCCGGAGACGGAGCCCGAACCGGAGCCCGAAGGAGTGGTGTCAGTCACCCCTCCATCATTGGCATCCCCGCTCCCGCGCCCGTGAAGCGCGCCGAAAAGCCGGCCTCCCGCGCCTCACAGCCAGTGCTTGCGCTTGAACGTGATCCAGAGCCCGAATGACGTCGCGGCCATCAGCACGAGCGCCATCGGGTACCCGAACGTCCAGTTCAACTCCGGCATGTACTTGAAGTTCATGCCGTAGATCGCGCCGATCAGCGACGGCCCGAACAGGATCGCCGCCCATCCGGAGATCTTCTTCACCTGCTCGTTCTGCTCGAGCGAGGTCTCGGTCTGCCGGTGCGTGACGAGGGTCGCGTTCACGGTCAACGCGTTGTCGAGGATCGCGCGGAGGGACCCGAGCTTGTCGCACTGCCGCAGCACGTGGTCGAGCACGTCGCGAAGCGACCGCTGCAGCTCGAGATCCACCCCGTACTTCTCGGCGCCCCGCAGGAGCGCCTGCAGCATGTCGCGCAGCGGTTCGGTCGCACGCTGGAAGTGGATGACCTCGCGCGCGAGTTCGTAGATGCGCTGCGTCAGCTCGGCGTCGCCGGTGCCGAAGAGGGCGTCTTCGATCTCGTCGACGTCGTTGTGGAGACCGGCGGCCACGGGATCGTACTGGTCGACGACCTCGTCGAGGATCGCATACAGCACCGCCTCCGGCCCCCGGGCGAGCAGGTCGGGCTGCCCCTCGAGACGCCGCCGCACCTGGGACAGGTCCGGCACGTCCGCCTGACGAACGGTCACGATGTAGTCGGCACCCACGAAGACGTGCAGTTCACCGAACTCGACGGTCTCGGTCTCGTCGATGTAGCGCGCGGGCCGCAGCACGGCGAAGAGATTGCCTCCGTAGCGCTCGAGCTTGGACCGCTGGTGTCCGGTGAGCGCGTCCTCGACGGCGAGCGGGTGCAGCGAGAACTCCTTCGCGACGCGTTCGAGTTCCTCGGGCGACGGCCGAAGGAGTCCGATCCAGGCCATGCCGCCGTGGGCCTCCATGTACTCGAACGTTTGGTCGAGGCTGGACGGGTTCTCGATCCGGTGACCGTCCACGTACACGGCGCTGTCGATGATGGGCATGCGTCCGTTCTACCCCTCGAAGATGGACATGGGATGCCGCTGGCGCGGGGCGCCGGGAGGTGGCATCCCGTGTCAGACGATCGGTTCGCTCACCGGTCGCCGCCCGGCCGCGGTCACCGCACCGATGCTCGCCGCGATCACGAGGCCGATGCCCGCGATCTCGAGCCACGAGAGGTGCTGTCCGAGCAGCAGGAACCCGGCGAGCGACGCGGTCGCCGGGCCGAGGCTCATCATGATCGCGAACGCCGACGCGGGTAGGCGGCGCAGCGCGATGAGCTCGAGGGCGTACGGGATCGTCGACGACAGCACGGCCACCGCGGCACCGAGCGCGAGGACGTCGGGCCGCAGCAGCGCACCCTGCGCCTGCGCGATGCCGAACGGCAGCGCGATCACGGCCCCGACGCTCATCGCGAGCGCAAGGCCGTCGAGCCGCGGGAACTCCCGTCCGACACGCGCGGACGCGAGGATGTACAGCGCCCAGCTCGCCGCGGCGCCGAGCGCGAAGACGACCCCGAGCGCGTCGAGCCGATCCCATCCGCCGGCGCCGAGTGCGACCACGCCCGCGAGCGCGAGACCGGCCCACAGCCACCGCGCGATCCCCGTCGCGGTGAGGATCGAGAGCGTCAGCGGCCCGAGCACCTCGATCGTCACGGTGACGCCGAGCGGCAGGCGGTTCAGCGCCAGGTAGAACAGCCCGTTCATGGATGCCAGCACCACGCCGAACCACACGACCGAGCGCCACGCGCCCGCGCTGTGCCCGCGCAGTCGGGGTCGCGCGATCGCGAGGAGGAGCAGCGCCGAGAAGACCAGGCGCAGCATCACGATGCCCAGCGGCCCGGTTCGCGGGAAGAGAAGGACGGCGAACGAGGCGCCGACCTCCTGGCACGCGAGTCCGACCAGCACCAGGGCCGCGGCGGTCCCGCGACCGGCGCGCGCGGTCACGGCGCGACCGCGCGACGGGTCACGCGCGGAATCACTGGGCGGCGGGCGGGCAGATGGCGATCGTGTTGAGGTTGTCGCGCATCTGCTGCGCAGTCCACGGCAGACCGGCCTCGGGGGTGGTGCGTCCGTTCGCGGCGGGCGCCTTGGACGCGATCGCGGCCAGCTCCCAGGCGAGCCACGCGCCCGCCATCTCGTTCGCGCCGGAGTTGTTGAGGACGACGGCGACCGACATGCCGGTGGACGGGTCGGCGAACGCGCCGACGATGTAGCCGGGCGCGGAGCCGAACTGGCCGATGAGCGATCCGGCCTGGTAGGCGCCGCCCGCTGCCGTGAACCAGGTCGGGGCGTCCGCACTCACGGGCACGGGGTTCGCGAAGCGGTCGTTGCCGTCGGGCAGCAGCGCGCCCGTCGCCAGAGCCTGCGCGTACCGACCGAGATCGGCGATGTCGGTGACGGCACCGGATGCGCCGGCCCCGAAGCTTGCCGACGTCACCGTGTAGTCGCCCGGATCGGTGCAGTTCCAGGCGTCGCCGTTCTTCTGCGACCAGTACCCGTTGAGGGCATTGGCCGAGGGCGCCGCGGCGGTGGGGCCGGGCAGCGACGTCCCGCTCAAGCCGAGCGGTCCGGCCACGCGCTGCGCGAGGACGTCGGACAGGGTCTCGCCCGTCGCGCGCTCGACGGCCAGGCCGGCGACCAGGTAGTTCGTGTCGGACCCGGCGTAGGCCGCACCCGGGGCGTTGCGGCGCGGGCTGGCGATGCCGTACGCCATGAGCTCGCGGTCGTTCCACGCGCGGTCGGGGTTGCTCAGCACCTGGCCCTGGAGGATGTCGCCGTACGCGCCCAGACCGGAGGTCCCGTCGCAGAGTTGGCGCAGCGTGATGTCGTCGAAGCCGGGCAGACCGCTGACCCACTTCGTGATGGGGTCGTCCAGCGACCACGTCTTGTCGGCCGCGAGTTCGTAGACGACATCGCACGTCATCGAGCGCGTCACGTCCGCCGCCCGGAAGCCCATGTCGGCGGTGACCTCCGCGCCGCCCGGCCCCTGCGTGCCGAGGCCCGCGACCCACGTGCCGCTCCACGGCGCCCACACGCCCGCGATCGCGCCGGTCGAACCGGTGATCGCCATCGCCGAGGTCACGGCATCCTGCAACTGGGTGGCGGTGTCGCCCGGAAGCTCCGCCTGCACCTGCTCGGGAACCTTGATGGATGCCGTCGACTCGGGCGTGCACCCGGACAGGGTGAGGGCGATGATGCTGGCTCCCGCGACCACCACGGCCGCAGATCGGCGCCAAGCCCGCATGTCCACCCCACGATTCCGCGCGCGACGAAGCAGCGCTCGAAGAATTCAAACACACGCTGAACAATCGGCGCGTCCGCTTCCATCCCGGCGGAGTCACGTCTGCATCACGGTTGACCGGGGATCGGCCTCGCGAGATGCGTCATGAGACTTAGGTTTGCCTAACCCGTTGCGTATGATGTCCGCATGAACGCCGTCGCTTCGTTCTCCGCCGCCCTGCGGGAGCGGTCGAGCGCGGCCCACGCGCCGTCCGAATGCACCGACTTCATGGTCGACCTCATCACGGGCACCGGCACGCGCGACGATTACATCGCGCACGTGGTGCAGCACTGGTTCATCTACGAGGCCCTGGAGGCCGGCACCGCTCTCCTGCGCGACCACCCCGTGGTGTCGGTGTTCCTCAGCGACAAGCTCACGCGACTGCCCGCGATCGCGGCCGACCTCGAGTTCCTCATCGGCCCCGAGTGGCGCGAGCGGATCGCCCCGCTCCCCACGACCCAGGCGTACGTGTCGCGCATCCGCCACTTGGCATCCCAGTGGCCGGGCGGGTTCGTCGCGCACCACTACACGCGCTATCTCGGCGATCTCTCGGGCGGCCCGTCGATCGGCCGGGTGCTGCAGCGCCGGTTCGGGTTCGAGACGAACGGCATCGGCCTCTACCTCTTCACGGACATCGCCGATCCGTCGGCGTTCAAGCGCGTCTACCGGGAACAGCTGGATGCCGCGCCCTGGGACGACGACGAGAAGGCCCGTGTCATCGACGAAGTGCTCGTCGCCTACCGGTTCACCACCGAGCTCTGCGCCGACCTGGCCCGCGCGAAGGCGGCACGGGTCGCCTGAGCACGCGCCTCAGGCCTGCGCGGCCTGCTGCCGACCGAGCCACGCCTGCTTCATGAAGCGCCGGACGTCCTCGTCGACGCGGATGTCGCTGGGGCGCAGCGGCCGCGAGAGATACAGACCGTCGAGCGAGGTCAGCCGGCTCAGCGCGACGTAGGTCTGGCCCGGCGCGAAGGCTCCGGCGCCGAGGTCGACGACCGCGCGGTCGTACGTCTTGCCCTGCGACTTGTGGATCGTCACGGCCCACGCCAGGCGCAACGGGAACTGGGTGAACTCGGCGACGATCTCCCGCGAGAGGTTCTTCGTGCCGGGGTCATAGGCGTAGCGATAGCGCTCCCACACGGCCGGCTCGACGTCATGCTCGGTGCCGTCGACCTCGACGCGCACGCTGTCGCCCGCGATGCGGGTGACGGTGCCGATCGTGCCGTTGACCCACCGCGGACCCTCGCCGAACTGGGCGGAGTCGTTGCGGAGGAACATCACCTGCGCGCCGATCTTGAGCGTCAGCGCGAGCTCGGCGGGGTAGTTCGCCTCGCCGCGGCCGAAGTCACCCGAGATCTCGGCATTCGCGGTCTGCGTGCGGCCGACCAGTTCGTCGAGGTGTCGGCGATTGATCTCGTTCACGCGGTCGTTCCGCGTCGCGAGCGTGATGATCGGGTGCTCGCCGTCGGCCGGATGCGGTGGGGTGCGAGCGCCGGCGGTGTTGAGGATCCCGGCCATCTCGGCCGTGACGCGCCCGTACCGCACGGCGTTGAGCAGCGTCTTGAAGCCGGGGTCCGACTGCCGGTGGATCTCGACGAGCTCATTGACGTGCAGGTCCGCCCCGTGTCGGCCGATGTCGATGAGGCCGTCGCCCGATGTCTCGCCCGACCACACCTTCGCGTCGAAGAACCAGAACGAGCGGTAGTGGTCGCGGATGTAGCGTGCCTCATCGCCGCGCGGGGGCACCGGGGCGAGCTGGTACGGGTCGCCGAACATGACGATCTGGGTGCCGCCGAACGGCTCGGCGCGGCGGCCGCGGGCCTGGCGGAGCGAGCGGTCGATGGCATCCATCAGGTCGGCGTTCACCATCGAGATCTCGTCGATGACGAGCGTGTCGATCGCGTTGAGGAGCTTGCGGGTCGCGTCGTTCTGGTCGATCTCGCCGTTCGCGATGAGCCCGATCGGCAGCCGGAACAGCGAGTGGATCGTCTGCCCCTCGACGTTGAGCGCGGCGACGCCCGTGGGGGCGCACACGGCGATCTGCTTCTTCGTGTTCCACGCCAAGTGCTGCAGCAGCGTCGACTTGCCCGTGCCCGCGCGGCCGGTGACGAACACGTGCTCGCGCGTGTCCTCGATGAGCCGGAACAGCGCCTGCTGCTCGGCCGAGAGGGGTGGCGTGGTCACCGGTTCATGGTAGTTCGCGCGGGATGCCGGGCGCCGAAAGGCCTGGCGCCTGTGGGTTCGGTGACTCAGCAGCCCGCCTGGCCCCCGATCACGCGGTCGGGGGTCAGCGGCATCCACGGGGACGTCCCCGGATCGATGGATGCCGCAGCGGGACTGTCGCCCTGCGTCCACCACCGCGCCTGGTACGCCGAGCCGTCGAGTTCGACGCACGCGCCGCCGGTGTAGACGTCGGTGCCGTTCCACGTCGGGAGGAGGCTCGCGGGGAGCGTCGGCTGCGGGAGCGGGGTCTCGCCGGCGAGTACGGGTCCGACGATCGTCCACGGCGAGTCGCTCGCGGCCACCGTGGGATCGTCGGGCTCGGCCCCGCGCGTCCACCACTTCGCCCGGTACACCGTGCCGTGCCAGACCACCTTCGTCCCCGCGAGGTAGGTACTCCCCGACGCCCACACCGGGTACGGGCTGCGGCTCGGATCGTCCGTCGGCGCCGGCGGGAGGGGCGTCGGCGCCGTGGACGCCGGCTCGACGGATGCCGTGAAGCCCGCGCCGAGCGTCGCGGCGAAGGTGGTGTCCCCCTGGTCGACCCCGCTGCACGCGTCCGAGACGAGGCGCACGTCCGCGTAGTTCTCGCCGCACGTGCGGTCGCGGTTGAGCGACCACATCGAAACCCGGCCGAGGTGCTGTGCGAGCGCGAACGCGTTCAGCTGCCGCGCGTCGTCGAGGCCGAACACCTCCTGCGCCACGTCGTTCTGGCCGATCATCGGCGTCGCGCCGACCTTCGCCCACGCGGTCGCGTCGGCGATCGGGGTGTCGGCGTGGGCGTACGCGTCGACCAGCTGGTCGTGCACGGCCGTGAGCGCATTCTCGGAGATGACCGCCATGCTCCGCCCGCCCAGGTCGGTGCCGTAGTCCATGGTCATCGCGTTCACGCCGGCGAGGTCGACCCCGGCGTCGAGCATCTGCGCCACCGCCGCGCGCCCGTCGTCCGTCAGGCCGGTCTCGGCCACGGGCAGGGTGAGCCATACCGCGAGGGGCTGACCGCTCTCCTCCCGCTCCTTCTGCAGGGCGGCCACGGCGAGCGCACGCCGGAGCCCGGCGACGCGGTCGGTCAGGTCGTCGTTCTCGACGTCGAGATCGATGCTCGCGACGGCGTACCGGTCGACGACCCCGGCGTACGCCTGCCGGAGGGCGTCGACGTCCGTGCACGCCGAGGCCAGTTCCGTATTCGCCGCGCCACCGAACGAGACGATGACGTCACCACCGCGCTGCCGAAGCCGGGCGATGCGGCGATCGAGGTCGAGGTCGTCGGCCGCGGCATCCGGGGAGTACGCCGCTCCCCACGACGGCACGCAGTCGTCTGGCGCAGCGGCGACCACGAACGACAGCACGACGTTCCCCGTCTCCTCCTGGCGCGGGGTCTCGAAGTCGTAAGCCGGGGTCGCGGTGACGTCGACGTACCCGGCGAACCACGGGGCCGGGTCCTCGGCGCGGGCCTGGCCCGTCGCGAAGAACCGGTACCCGACGACGCCGCCGGCGACGACGAGCGCGACGATCGCGAGACCCGCGAGCACGCGCCAGGGCGAGAGGCGCTTGCCGTCGTGCGGTCCCGGGGCGGGCGGGGAGACGTAGCTGACGCGAGAGTTCATCGGATGCCGGAATCGATCGGCGTCGGAAACGCGGAGGCATCGGGGCGGGGCGGAGTCGTCCGTGCGGTGGCCCGATCGCCGACCGCCGGATAGCCGTGGTAGAGCGCCGCCTCCCAGTCGAAGTCCTCCCCCGCCGGGGCCGTGCCGGCCCCGCCCGACGCGACCGGCACCCACATCCAGTTCGTCAGCCCGAGCCAGACGTCGACGATCGAGTTGCGCACCCCGATGTTCTCGACGATGGCCCAGGCCGCGCAGACCGAGTTGAACCCGGCGAACGCGGCCGTGCCCCAGTTGTGGGCGGAGGCGTTCCACCACGCGGTGACGATCGAGAAGACGAGGATCGCCCAGGGGCTGACCACGTACAGCAGCTGCGTCGCGGTGCGATCGCGCACTTTCGGCGTGCGCGCGAACGGGATCTTCCGCCCGGTGAGGGCCTGCTCGACCGACTTCAGCACGCCGGCGAGGTTCACCGGCAGCAGGATGAGGTTGAAGCCGTAGATGCGGAAGATGTCGCGCCGCCGATATCCGGTGGTGCGCAGATCGGCCGCCTGCGACAGGAAGTAGGGCAGCGCGGCGAGGACCACGAGCGGGCTGAGCAGCGCGCTGTCGAACGGGAACGCGAGCAGGAACACGAGTCCCACGCTGGCCCAGGCGAGCGATGCCATGTAGTTCACGCGCAGCAGCCACTCGGCGAGGCGCACGGGACTGTCGGTCCGACGCCGCGCCCGCACCTGGGCGAGGAACTTCGGCAGGATCAGCAGCCCGCCGTTCGCCCAGCGGCGTCGCTGCACGACGAGCGAGCCGAAGTCCGGTGGCGTCGCGCTGTAGCTCAGGCGCTCGGGGTAGTTGACGAGCGTCCACCCGCGCTGGGTGAGGTCGATGCTGGACTCGGTGTCTTCGATGACCGTGCGGTCCTGCACATAACGGCGGACCTCGAAGCCCGAGGTGGACTCGATCTCGAGGATGTCGTCGAGGGCCTCCATCCGGATGACGGCGTTGGCCCCCACCCAGAACGTGGCGCCGTGGGCGGTCATCCCCTGGTGGAGGATGTGCTGGAGGTCGGTCGTCGCCCCGGCCAGTCGCTCGATGCGGGTCGGGGCACCGCGGAACGACGAGTACGGCGTCTGCGTGACCGCGACGCGCTCGTTGCCCGGTTGTTCGAGGAAGTGCACGAGGCGCAGGCAGTAGTCGCGCAGCAGCAGCGAATCGGCGTCGAGCGTGAGCAGATACTCGGCGTTGGGGACCACGAGATCCGCCTCGGCGGCACCCGAGACGAGCCGGAGGTGGACCCCCTGCGGCGTGCGTTCCGCTCGGTAGCGCCCGCCCATGAGTCCGATGTAGGCGTTCAGGTTCATCGCCTTGTTCGGTTCGTGCGACAGGGACGCGTACGCCTTGCGCTCGAAGACCGCCATATCGGCGGTGAAGATGCGGACGAGCCGGCGGTGGAGCCCGAGGAGACGCTCCGGTTCCGGTGTCCGTTCGGCGATCAGCGCGGCATCCAGCGCGCGGGCGGTGAGTTCCAGGTCGTCGGCCAGCCCGCGGATCACCTGGTCGATGAAGAACGTGTCGACGTGATCCTCGTGCGGCTCGGTGTCCGCCATGTCGCGCAGCCACCGCACAGCCTCGACGTAGGCGGCGTGCACGCGTCGGACGGCATCCTGTCCCGCGCGCCCCGTCGTCAGCAGCTCGTGCTCGAACGTGAGGAGCGACTCGGAGAACAGCGACCGGGGGCCTTCCAGATCCGCGTGGATGCCGACGGCCAGGGCCCGGGTGGCGGCCAGGCGTGCACGGTCGGCGGGGTCGGTCGGCGAGGGCGGATCGTCGAGGAGCAGAACGACCCGCAGGTCGGGGTACTCCTGCAGCGCCGCCGACCACAGGGTCTTCCGGATGACCGACGGCTCTTCCGCGTAGGACGGGACGAGGACGGTGAGGCCGTCGCCGTGCCCGGTGAGGAAGTGCTGATCGAGTTCCGCGCGCGCCGCGCGCCGGTGCCGGCGGAACCGGCCGAGCGCTCCTTCCCGCGCAACGAGATACATGAGCGCCGACAGCGTGAGGAATGTGACGACGGCGGCATATATCCACGCCTCCACCGTGAGGAGGTAGTCGTCCGGCCCATACACCCTGAGCTGCCGCACGATGGTCGTCAGGATGTAGGCGGCCCACGCGACGACGGTGACGATGATCGCGACGCGTGCCCAGACCAGGGTGGCCGCGGACGGGGGCGTGTGCACGGTGGGCAGGGGGACGCGCGTGCGCTCGGATCCCCACTGGCGTCGACGGGAGTGTGGGAGCGCTCCCACGCGCTGCCGCGACCGACGGTGTGTGTGAGACATGATTCCCCCCGGGACCGCCGCATTCGGGTGCGGCGTCGGATTCGGCCCGAGGTGCCCCCACCCCGCCGCTCCTGCTGGACGCAGTCGTCACTCACCTTGCACCCCGATCCCGCGCACGCGCGAGCATCCAGGGTCATCTCGGGCAAGAACTACGCGTATCTTGCGCCGATCTTGCGCTCATCTTGCGCTTTCCCGGGGCCGGGGCCCCGCGCGCGCCTACGCCCGCGTCGCGCCGAGGATCACGCGCGCGAGGCGCGACAGCTCGATCGCGCGGGCGTCGACACCGCCGGGAACCGTCATCCGCGTCGGGATGTAACCGAACGCCAGGTCGTGCACCGGGTCGGCGAAGGCCATCGCACCACCCGCCCCGTCGTGCCCGAAGGCGCGGAAGCTCGCGAACGGCATGTCGATGTGCGGCTTCATGAAGACGATCCCGAAGCTCAGCGGGATGTCGAGGACCATGTCGTGCCCGCGCACCTGCACCTGCGACATCTCCGCGAATGTCTCCCGCGGCGCGATGGGTCCATCGACGTTCCCGAGCGTCGCCGCGTACAGCCGCGCGAGACCGCGGGCCGAGCCGACACCCCCCGCCGCCGCGGTCCCCCGCCGGCGGACCTCCGGGGAATGCGGCCCGAACCCGGTCAGGATGGCGTCGCTCGCGCGACCGAGGGGGCCGAACGACGCGGCGAAGAGGTTGTCGCGCGGACCGGGATCGACCGTCTCGGTGAGCAGCGGTGGCCGCGGGTCGACGTACCGGGCGGTCTGATCATCGGGCAGACCGAGGAAGAAGTCGATGTCGCGGGGCGCGCGGATCCGCGACTCGAAGACCTCCTGCAGCTCCGCCCCGGCGACGCGGCGCACGAGCTCCTCCATCAGGATGCCGATCGTGATGCCGTGGTAGCCGAACCCCGCACCCGGTCGCCACAGCGGCCGCTGGCGCGCGAGACGCTCTGCCCCCGCGCGGGAGTCGAGGGCGTCCTCGGGACGGATGCCGTCGTCCGTCGCCGAGAGCCCGGCCTGGTGCGACAGGAGCTGGCGGACCGTGATCTCGCCCTTTGCCGCCGCGGCGAACTCGGGCCAGTAGTGCGCGACGGCGCGGTCGAGCTCGAGCATCCCCTCGCCGAGGAGCAGCGCGATGACGGTTGCGGCGACGCCCTTACTCACGGAGTAGACGCCGGTGATGGCATCCGCTCCGGGTCCGCAGACCAGGTCGACGACGACCTCGTCACCGACGACCAGGCACAGTTGCGCACCCCAGTCCGGATCGGCCGCGGACCACTCCGCGAAACGCTCGCGGACGGGCTCGAGATCGGGGCGGACCCGACCCTGGACAGAACTCACGGCATCCTCCTCGAAGCCCCCGCCGCCCCCGTGGCCGACATCTCGAAAACCTATCGGGCGCGACGCATTCCGTTCGCGCGCAGGTGGCTTTCTTAGACTGACACCGTGAACAGCGCGGCGGGGGCACCGACGACATCCGAGGATGTCGCCGTCGCGCGCCCGCGACGACTCGCCCGCGACCTCACGATCTTGGCGATCGTGGGCGTCCTCCTCCTGGCGGCGCTCGGGGCCGGTGCGGCCGCCGCCTACCGCGAGCTGTACAGCCCGCGGGCGTTCGTCCTCCACTACCTCGACCTGCTGCACGACCGTCGCGCGGCCGAAGCCCTCACGGTTCCCGGCGTCGCGGTCGACTCGGCCGAACTCGAGAGCGCGGGCCTGCCCACGTCGGCATCCGATGCCCTCCTCCGCCCGGACGCGCTGCAGACCATCACCGACGCCCGCGTGATCGACGAGGTCGCCGACGGCGACGTCACCCGGGTGACCGTGGCCTACCGCGCGGGCGCCTACGACGGGAAGACGACGTTCGCCGTTCGCCAGGACGGCTGGATCGGCGTCGTGCCGCACTGGCGCTTCGACGTCAGCCCGCTCGCGGTCGTCGCGCTCACCGTGGGCGGCTCGATGCAGTTCTCGGTCAACGGCTTCGAGATCGACAAGCGGCAGGTGTCGATGGACGGAGGGGATGCCGATCCCTCCGCGCCCGTCCCCCTGCTGGTGTTCTCCCCGGGGCTTTACTCCGTCGCCGTGGACACCCCGATGTCGACGACGCCGGGCGTCGCGATCCTCGCCGACTCACCTCTGACCGACGTGCCCGTCGAGGTGCAGGCGCAGCCCACGGAGCAGTTCGTGTCGGTCGTGCAGCAGCGCGTCTCGGACTTCCTCAGCGCGTGCGCGCAGCAGAAGGTGTTGCAGCCCACCGGCTGCCCGTTCGGCTTCACCGTGCGCAACCGCATCGACGACGCCCCGACGTGGTCGATCGTCGAGCAGCCCACGGTCTCCGTCGTGCCGGACGGCGCGGGCTGGCGCATCCCGTCCACCCGGGCTGTGGCGCACATCGAGGTCGACGTCCGCTCGATCTTCGACGGGTCGGTGCGCACGGTGGAGGAGGACGTCCCCTTCACCGTCAACGGCGAGATCTCGGTGCAGCCCGACGGGTCGGCATCCATCTCCATCGGCGGCAGCCTCGACTGAGGCGGGTGCCGCACCCGGCCGGGTGTTCGGGCTCAGCGACCCTTCGCGGCCTCGCGCTCGGCGGCGCGGGCGTCGCGCTCGGCCAGCCGCTGCAGCTCGGCGTTGTAGGCGTCGAGCTCGACGTCGCCCACCCGGTCGACGTGGCGGTCGCGGCGGCGCTGCTGCCGCTCGTCGCTGCGACTCCACTGGATCGCGACGGTGATCGCGAGGATCAGCGTCGGGATCTCGCCGACGCTCCACGCGACACCGCCACCCGTGTACTGGTCCTGCAGCGGGGTGGCGCCCCACGTGCGACCCATGGATCCGAACCACTCGGCCGCCATGAGGCCGGAGTTCATCATGATCGCGATGCCGAAGAACGCGTGCATCGCCATGACGGCGATCAGGATGAGGAGCCGCCCCGGGTAGGGCAGCCGGAAGGGCACCGGGTCGATCCCGATGAGGCTCAGGACGAAGAGGTACCCCGTGATGAGGAAGTGCGCGACCATCCAGATATGGCCGACGTGGTCGTACAGCGACCAGCGGAACAGGTCGGTGTAGTAGAACGCCCAGAGGGACACGATGAACAGGCCGGCCGCGACGAACGGGTTCGTGAGGACCTTCGCGACCGGGTTGTGCACGGCCCAGAGGATCCACTCGCGCCCGCCGCGCGACCCGTCGTCGCGCTTGCGGATCGCGCGCGCCGCGAGCGTCACCGGAGCACCCGCGACCAGCATCAGCGGGATCGCCATCGACAGCAGCATGTGCTCGATCATGTGCACGCTGAAGAGGTAGTCCTGGTACACGTTCAGCGGACCCGAGGTGACCCAGAACACCGCGAGCATGCCCAGCGACCACAGCACCGTGCGGTGGATCGGCCACGCGTCACCGCGTCGGCGCAGGCGCCACACGCCCGCGAGGTAGAAGAACAGCCCGAAGCCGGCGACGAACGCCCACAGCAGGTCGATGTCCCACGCCGTGAACCAGCGGTCGATCGTGAACTCCGGCGGCACCGGCGCCCCGGTCAGCACCTCGGCGGGCGTGGTGCCGATGAGCGGGAGGTCGGCGGCGGGCGGGGGCGTGCGCGCGAGGGCGACCGCGACGCCGCTCGCGACGCCCATGAACACCAGCTCGAGCAGCACGACGCCCCAGAACCGGCGGGAGCCCTCGGCGTCACCCATGCGACCGATGAGACGCCGGCGGTACCAGGCGCCGAGGATCCCCATCGCGACGAGCGCCGTGACCTTGACGAGCACCAGGATGCCGTACGGCGAGAGGAGGTTCTGCCACCCGACCAGGCCGATCGAGGCCCGCACCGTGCCCGAGATCGCGACGACGACGAAAGCCACCAGCGCGATCGAAGAGTACCGCAGCATCGCGGTCTGCAGCTGCGGACGGGTCATCGCCGGGCGCACGACCACGAGCAGGATGAGGCCACCGAGCCAGACGGCCGCCGCGAGGATGTGCAGCACGAGCGAGGTGACCGCGGCGGTGTGGCTCGCCTCGGTGCCCGCGTGGCCCTGCGTCCCCATCGGGATGAGGGCGGCGAGCGCGAGGATCGCGACGAGGAGCGTCGGGAGCCACGAGCGCACCGCGAAGGTGAGCACCGTGAGCACGGCACCCGCGATCGTGGTGATGAGCCAGGCCGGACCGATCTCGGTCTCGACGAGGAACCGCCCCAGCTGCTGCCCGAAGAGCGGGTCGAGGGTCGGGGTGGCGTTGATGACGTTGAGGAACGTCAGGAATCCGGTCGCCGCCGAGGCGACGGTGAACACGGCCGCACCGATGGATGCCGTGTCCAACGCGATCTCGAACGGTCGCTCCCCCGCCGGCAGCGCGAACAGCGCGAGGACGAGCGAGCCGACCATGGCCGCCGCCGAGAGGTTGACCACCAGCGTCGAGATCGGCAGACCCCAGCGGACGAACGGACCGGGGTCGGCGAGGAGCGACGGTGCGGCACCGCCGCCGTAGGCGAGACCCGCGACGACGCAGATCACCGAGACCACGACGAGGATGACGGGTCCGGCCACGCGCAGGGCTCGGGGATTCACCCCCCAAGCCTACGTCGTGCCCCACCACGCGCGGCCGGGAAGACAAGAGGGGGGATGCCGACCGGCATCCCCCCTCTCGACAGGTCTACGTCGTCTTACTTGACGGCGGCCTTCAGCTTCGAGCCGGCGGTGACCTTGACGCGCTTGCCCGCGGGGATCGAGATCTCCTCGCCCGTCTGGGGGTTGCGGCCGGTGCGGGCCGACGTGGCGACCTGCTCGAACGCGATCCAGCCGGGGATCGAGACCTTGCTGCCCTTGGCGACAGCCTCGGAGACGGTGGAGAAGAGGGAGTCGAGCACGCTCGACACGGCGGACTGGCTCTGTCCGGTCGCGCTGGCGATGCTCGCGACGAGCTCGGTCTTGGTGATGGACTTGTCGGCCATGTGGTTTGTCCTCCAGGCGACGGTGGTGTCGCCTCTCGTTACATCGGACGAGGAGGGATTCTCCTCGGTGGTCGGGAGACCGCCTCGACAGTATCAACCGAACCGCGGAATTCCGCGGATTTTGACGGATTTCGCCCGCGGGAGGGCGGCGTGTCGCGAGTCGGATGGGGCGCGTGGGGTCTGTGAGGCGCGCGAGAGGACCCTCGTCACCCCTTCGCGCGGGATCGGAGCCGATGAACGCCGACCGCCGCGGCCGCCACCAGGGCCGCCACACCCCACGGCACGACACCGCCGACGTCGCGGGTGCCGCTCGCGGCGAGCTGCGGCGCGGCCGTCGGGGTGAAGGTCGGCGACGACGACTCAGAAGCCTGCGGTCCCGGCGAGCTCCCCTCGGTGGACGACGGCGCAGGCTCCGGCTCTTCGGCAGCCTCCGCAACGGTGAGCTCCGTCAACGCGACCGTGTTGCCGGCATAGACGAAGACCCGATATGTCCCCGGTCGAAGATCGGGGACCGTCCAGGGCGCCAGGATCCTGCCGCTGTCGTTGGTCGTCCCCAGGGACTGGTACTCGACGGGATCGGACATGACGCGGAGCCCGGCGGCCACGTCCGGAGGGAATGCCTCGGCGGACACGACGACCCGCTGCCCCGGAGCGACGGGGTTCGGCGTCACCTGGACGAAGGCGTTCTCGGACGACGGCGGCTCCTCTCCCGGCGCGAGCACCATGAACTCCAGTCCGCCCTGCACCGACCCCGCCGTCGCATCGAGCTGATGCTGACCCGGCGTCAGGTCGGGCACAGTGAAGGGCAGGGTGAAGGTGCCGTCGCTCGCGCTCCGACCGATCAGGGTGGGGTCCGGACTCGCGGACGTCGTGACATAGACGTCGGCGTCGGGGGTGAACCCGAGCCCGATGATCTGCACCTGCTGGCCGACGCTCGCGGCGGGCGGCACCATCCACACCGCGCCGTCGCCGGAGGAGAGTGGGACGTCCGCCGCACCGGCCGCTCCTGCAACGCCGATCACGGCCGCGAGACCGATCCCGATTCCCCACGCGACGATTCGCCGCACCGTCTTCCGCACGCCTGCTCCTCTGCAACCGGGAAGGTCGGTGCCCCGCCGCCTTCGCGGGAATACTAGCGAAAGGAATGGCCGGGAAACGACGAAGGGCGGGAGCCCCTTTCGGGACCCCCGCCCTTCGCGGTGGTGCGGGTGCTTACCAGGACGACTTGGTCACGCCGGGCAGCTCGCCACGGTGCGCCATGTCGCGGAAGCGGACGCGCGAGACGCCGAACTTCGTCAGCACGCCACGGGGGCGGCCGTCGATGACGTCGCGGCTGCGCACGCGGGCGGGCGACGCGTTGCGGGGCAGCTTCTGCAGGCCCACGCGGGCGGCCTCGCGGGCCTCATCGGTCGCGTTGGGGTCGACCAGGGTCTTCTTCAGCTCGGCGCGCTTCGCGGCGTAGCGCGCGACGACGACCTTGCGCTGCTCGTTGCGCGCGATCTTGCTCTTCTTAGCCATGTGCTTAGCGCTCCTCTCGGAAGTCGACGTGCTTGCGGACCACGGGGTCGTACTTCTTGAGCACGATGCGGTCGGGGTTGTTGCGGCGGTTCTTGCGCGTCACGTAGGTGTAGCCCGTGCCGGCGGTCGAACGCAGCTTGATGATCGGACGGATGTCCTGAGCCTTCTTCGCCATTACAGCTTCACGCCCTTCGCCTGCAGGTCACGGACGACGGCCTCGATACCGCGCGCGTCGATGACCTTGATGCCCTTCGCCGAGACGTTGAGCTTGATGTTGCGACCCAGCGACGGAACGAAGTAGGTCTTCTTCTGCACGTTCGGGTCGAAGCGGCGCTTCGTCCGGCGGTGCGAGTGCGAGATGTTGTGACCGAAGCCGGGAACCGCTCCAGTCACCTGGCACACTGCGGCCATGGTGATGTCTCCTTCTGTACCGTGACACCGGACGGTGCCACCCAAGATCCCTTGTCTGCACCCCGTTCCGGGCACAGCACGAGGCCGGGATCGGAAGAAGGGGTACGTACTGCGTGCTGGAGTGCGCGCAGACAAGCGTTCAGTCTAGCACGCGCGGCGTGTCGCCTTGACGGGCCGCCGCCTCCGCCCGTCCGCGCACGCTCCGCAGCCTCGCCCCCGCTCAGCGATTCGCGCAAGCTCCGTCGATTCGGCCTGGATGCCACTGAGGTTGCGCGAATCGCTGAGGTTACGGTGGGCGAAACCCGGCGACCGCAGGGACCAGAGGCCTCAGCCCGCCGCCGCCTCCGCTGCGCCCCGCCCCCACCGGAACGCGGACACCGTCGGGTCGCCGTCGATCCAGAACCGCCACGGGAAGGCATCCGTCCCCGCGATCCCGGCCACGCCCACGCGCGGGCCGGTCGTGGCCGCGGTCGGCTCGTCGGGTAGGAACAACCGCGCGCGAGCGCCCGCGCGTTCGGCGCCCGTCACCGCGTCGATCCCGTCGTGGAGCGGATGCCGGAGGCCCACGGCATCCCCCAGTCGTCCGGGACCGCGCGCGAGGTCGCGGGCCGCACGGACGACGCCCCCGCGCTCGCGCCGCCGGCGTTCGGCCACGTCGGCGCCCTCGATCACCTCTCCGCCGCGCAGCAGCACACCGCCGGCGACGCCGTCCGGACCGCACACGACGTTGACGCAGGAATGGATGCCATGGCTCAGGTACACGTAGAGGTGACCGGGTTCGCCCCACATGGTGGCGTTCCGCGCGGTCGGGCCACTGCGCGCGTGCGAGCCCGGGTCGGGACGATCGCCGGTGCCGAGCCCGTGGTACGCCTCGACCTCGGTGAGACGAAGGACCACGCGCTCCCCCGCGACCACGGTCTCGAGGTGCGCGCCGAGGAGCAGGGGCGCGATCTCGACGGGCAGAGCCGCGAGGTCGTCGCGCGTCGCGGGTCGCGTCATCCCGGCGGCACCTGGCACCACGACAGATCGAAGCCCTGCAGCGCGGACAGTTCCTGACCGGTGTCGATCTCGACGAGATGCGTCTGGAGGCGCCCCGGGAGCGGCAGCTGGTACCGGTCGAACGGGTTGTCGACCGCCTGCGGCGCGACCAGCACGGCCGCGTAGCGCCCGCTCGGCGAGACGCACGTCTGCAGCACGGTGTCGGTGCCGGGGACCTTCAGCAGCGGACGCACCGCGCCGTCCGGGTCGACGTGACCGATCGTCGTGGAACGGTAGGCGCCGTCGGACCCGATGTCGGCGAACGAGCGGAGCGTTCCGGTGCCCGTTCCCGGCACCGGCGTCGCGCGCCCCGGCATCCCGGGCGGGTCGATCGGATTCTCGAGCGGCTCCTCGGAGCCGTCGGTGAGGTTGATCTCGCGGATGCCCTCGAGCCGCTCGACGATCGCGATCGACGAGCCGCGCGCGATGCCGTCGATGGACTGGGCGGTGCCGAGCGGCGCGGCGTTGCCGCCCTGCGCGTCGGTCAGCAACAGCCGGAAGTCGAAGGTGAGCACGAGCATGCTGTCGGTGTCGGGCACGAACCGCCAATCCGCCACGCGCACGTCCCCGCCGTTGAGGCCGACCTCGACGGGCGGCGCCTCGTCGGCGGCCGACGCCGTGAAGAGCTTGCTCTCGCGTCCGCCGGACGTGCCGAGGGTGGCATCCGAGAAGGTGAATCCGATGCGCTCCCCGCGGTCGGCGGACTGCAGGTTCGACACGAAACCCGGACCCGGCAGCGGGATGTCGCGCGGGTTCATGCCGTCGAGGTCGGTGATGATGACGCGCGCGCGGTCGTCCTCGCGCACCGAGATCACGAGGTGGTTCGCGGTCGCGCGGAAATCCTCGATGTGCGGATGGGTGAACACCGGCAACCCCGCGTCGCCGTGGAGATCGGTGTGGAAGATCGTGTCGCCGGAGGACGTGCCGCGCTGCAACAGGAACGCCTGCAGCGGCGGGGTGCGGAAGGTCTCCGTCAACGTCGCCGCGGGACCGGCGCCGAGCCCGCGGACGTCGTGCACGGTCACGCTGTAGTCGGAGTCGTCGCGCAGCGGGAGGGTGAAGCGGATGCCGACGCTCCGTCCCGATGTGTCGACCGTGAACGGTGTCGCCGGTTGCACCTCGACCTGCGACGGGTCGATCTTCGCGAGGGACTGCGTCGTGGTGAGGATGACCCGGGCACCGGATGCCGCGACCGCAGCGCTCGGATCGACCTGCACGTCCGTGACCCGGGGGCCCTGCGCGACTGCGACGACACCGCCGACGCCGCCGATCAGGACGAGCGCCGCCACCACGGCCCCGAAGGCGAGGAGATACCCGCGACCGCGGCGCCGACGGGCGCGGACGCGGCGGGAGTCAGTACTCATACGGGTCCGTCGGCTGGTCGATGGGCGCGACCTGGTCGGCGCGCACCTCGAGCGCGCCGTCTCCGCTCGAACGGACGGTGCCGGTGACGGTGACCCACTGCCCGGTCGCCGGCGCGGAGACGTTCGCGCTGATCGGCAACCGCGCCGTCTGCGCGTCGATGACGCAGTGCGTGATGACCAGGCGCGTGAGGTCGAACGTCGCGCCGTCCTGCCCGGGCGTGATGAACCCGGTGAGCGTGACCGGCTTGCCGTCGAAGGTCTCGGGGTTCGTGGCGTGCGCGAAGACCGCCGACCAGTCGCCGATGCCGAATTTCGAGGTGTCGCCGGAGGCCGCGAGCGTGATCACGTCGGCACCGACGAACAGCGGCGGGGCGCCGACGTCGCGCGAGACGGCGAGCTCGGCCGACAGCGCGGCCGGCGGGGTCAGCAGCACCGCGACCACCGCGCCCGAGGCGAGGAGACCGCCGCTGAACGCGGCGATACCGGCCGGCGTCAGGCGCGGGCGGGCGGCGAGATGCTCGTGCGCATCGTGGTCATGGGCGTCGGACGCGTCGGCGTGGGCGTGGTCGGCGCGCGCGAAGGCCTCGCGACGGGCCGTCGCGGGTGCCGGGGCGTGCCCGTGCTCGTGGTCGTGACCGTGATCCGCCTCGGCGCCGAGCGGCAGCGCGAACGTCGCGATGGAACCGACGAGGGCGACCACCGCCATCTCGATGGCGAACCATGCCGAGTCGGGGTTGACGTACAGCGCGAGGCGGCCGGTGAGCCACAGCGCGATCGTCGTGACCGCGAGGCACGCGGCGAGGCCGACGCCGAGCCACCGCGTGGCCAGGGCACCCGTTCTAGACAAGGAGGTTCACCACCGTTCCGAGCGCGAAGGCCGACAGCACGACCACGATCGTCAGCCCCACGAGCACGCGGGTGGTGAAGGTCGTGCGCAGCAGCGCGTACATCTTCAGGTCGACGACCGGCCCGACGACGAGGAACGCCACGATCGAGCCCGGCGTGAAGGTCGAGGCGAAGGACAGCGCGAAGAACGCGTCGACGTTGGAGCACAGCGACACGACGACCGCGAGGATCATCATCGCCGCGATCGACAGCGCCGGGTCGGACCCGATCGCCAGCAGCGCACTCCGCGGAATCAGCACCTGCACCGCACCCGCGATGAGCGAGCCGATGATGAGCGCCGGCATGACCGACCGCAGCTCGACGACGAACTGCGCGAGCGAGCGGCGCCCGCGTCCGCCGCGCTCCTGCACGACGATCTCGCACGTCTCGAGGAAGCGTTCGGTGAGGAGCTTGTCGGGATCCGGATGCCGGCTGTAGAGCCAGCCGATGAGGTTCGCGATGAGGAAACCTCCGACGAGGCGACCCACGAGGATGCCGTCGCTCAGCCCGAACGCGGCGTTCGTGCTGATGATGACGATGGGGTTCACGATCGGCGCGGCGACGAGGAACGTCAGGGTGTCCGACACTCCGAAACCGCGCATGAGCAGACCGCGCGCGAAGGGCACGTTGCCGCACTCGCACACCGGGATGAGCATGCCCAGGAGCGACAGCACCGCCCGGCGCGCCCACGGGGCCCGCGGCATCCATCGTTCGATCGCCCCGGGCGGAACCCACACCTGCACGATGATCGAGAGCAGCACGCCCAGGACGACGAACGGCAGCGACTCGATCAGGACGCTGAGGGCGAGGGTCAGCCCGTCCTGCGCACGGGTGGGGAGAGGCGCCGCGAAGAACGTCGGCGCGAACGCGTCGATGAGGAACAGCGCGACGACGACGAGGACACCCACGCCGAGGCCGACGAGGGTACGCGTGACGCCGGAACGCGGAGGGGCCGACGCGACCGTGCGATTAGTCGTCGCCACGCTCACGAGCGCGCGCCCGCGCGCAGTCGGCGCAGACGCCGAAGATGTCGACGACGTGCTCGGCCTGCGAGAAGCCGTGCTGCGCGGCGGTGCGCTGCGCCCACTCCTCGACGGCGTCGGCCTCGATCTCGACGGCGACGCCGCACGAACGGCAGATCAGGTGGTGGTGGTGGCCGCGGGTCTCGCAGGCGCGGAACAGGTTCTCGCCCTCGGGGCTCTGCAGCGAATCGGCATCGCCCTGGGCCGCGAGGCCGGCGAGCGCGCGGTAAACGGTGGCCAGTCCGATGCCGGTGTTCTCGTCGCGCAGGGTCGCGTGCAGCGCCTGCGCGCTGACGAAGCCGCCGGCACCGGCGAGAGCTTCGCGCACGCGTTCGCGCTGCCACGTGTTGCGCTGGACCATGCGGCCGATTCTACCGAGGCGAGTGGTGAATCGGCTGGGCGGCTACAGCGCGCGGGTGGTGCGGTCGCGGCGCGCCCCGACGAAGCGGCAGACGAGGTAGATCACGAACGAGATCGTGGTGATGTACGGGCTCACCGGGAGCGTCCCGGCGACGGCCAGCAGCACGCCGCCCACCGCCGATACGAACCCGAACAGCGCCGCGAGCAGCGGCACCGACAGCGGACCGGATGCCACCCGCATCGCCGCCGCGGCCGGCGTCACCAGCAGCGCCATCACGAGCAGCGCGCCGATGATGTGCACCGCGACGGCCACGATGAGTCCGAGCAGCAGCATGAAGCCCAGCGACACCGCCGTCGTGGGGACGCCGCGCGCCGCGGCGGACTGCGGGTCGAGGGAGTCGAAGCGCAGGGGGCGCCAGATCATCAGCAGCCCCACGAGCACGATGAGACCGATCACGACGAGCCAGCCGAGCTGTCCGCTCTGCACCGACACGATCTGCCCGGTCAGCAGGCTGAACCGGGTGGCGCTGCGCCCGTTGTAGAGGGACAGGCACAGGATGCCGACCCCGAGGCCGAACGGCATGAGCACGCCGATGATCGAGTTGCGGTCGCGGGCGCGCGCCCCGAGCAGCCCGATGATCGCTGCCGCGATGAGCGACCCGACGATGGACCCCGAGACGACGTCGGCCCCGATGAGAAGCGCGACCGCGGCGCCCGCGAAGGACAGCTCGCTGATGCCGTGCACCGCGAAGGCCATGTCGCGCTGCATCACGAAGACGCCGATGAGTCCGCCCACGAGCCCGAGCACGGCGCCCGCGTAGACGGAGTTCTGCACGAGGTCGAGGATCGCGCCGTACTGGCTCACGCCGCCGAAGAGCGCGTCGCCCACGTCCGCCCAGTTCATGCGTCGTCCTCGTCGTGGTGGTGGTGGCTCTCGTCGGCGTCGGGGGCTCCGACCACGACCAGGCGCCCGCCCGCGCGGGTCACGAACACCGGAGCGCCGTACAGGTCGCTCAGCGTCTCGGACGTGAGCACCTCGTCGGGGGTTCCGAGCGTGAATCGGCCATGCGCGATGTAGAGGATCCGGTTCACGTGCGCGAGCACCGGGTTGATGTCGTGCGTGACCAGCAGCACGGCGGCGTCGCGCTCGCGGCGGTGCCGGTCGATGAGCCGCACGACCGCCTGCTGATTCGCGAGGTCGAGGCTCGTCAGCGGCTCGTCGCACAGCAGCAGGCGGGGGTCGTCGGCGAGCGCCTGCCCCACCCGGAGCCGCTGCTGCTCCCCGCCGGAGAGCAGACCGACCGGGCGGTCGGCGAACGCCGTCGCGCCGACCTCCTCGAGCAGTCCGTCGATGCGGGCGCGGTCCTTACGGCGCGAGAACGGCAGTCCGAACCGGTGCCCGTCGACGCCGAGGCCGACGATGTCGCGCCCGCGCAGCGGGGTTTCGCGGGGCAGCGGCCGCTGCTGCGGCACGTAGCCGATGCGGCGGTTGCCGGCCCGACGCACCGGGGCGCCGAGCGCCTCGATCGTGCCGGCGCTCAGCCGCTCGAGGCCGAGGATCGCGCGCAGCAGCGTCGTCTTGCCCGAACCGCTCGGGCCCAGGACCGCGACGAGCTCGCCGGGCTCGACCTCGAGGTCGAGCCCGGACCACAGCTCGCGTCCACCGCGTTCGAGCGCGGCTCCGCGGATGCGCAGGGGTGCGGCGTCGGTCACGCCGCCAGCGCGTTCGACAGCGCGGTGATGTTGCTCTGCATCCACGAGAGGTAAGTCTGGCCCTCGGGGAGCGTCTCGGTGAACTCGAGCACCGGAATGTTCTTGGCCTTGGCCTCGTCGGTGACCTGCGTGGTCTCCGCGCCGGCCGTCTGCGGGTTCACGATCATGACCTTGATCTGCCCCGAGTCGAGCAGCTGCAGCGACTCCAGGAGGGTCGCGGGCGGCACGTCCTGACCCTCCTCGACGGACTCGCTGAACTCGTTCGGCGTCGCGTTCACCAGGCCGGCAGCCTCGATGAGGTACACGGGCACGGGCTCGGTCACGAACACCTTCGCGCCGGCATCCTTCGCCTCGATCTGCCCGAGCGAGTCCTTCAGGCCCGCGACCTTCTGCACGAACGCGTCGGCGTTGGCGGTGAAGTCGGCCGCGTGGTCGGGGGCGAGCTTCCCCAGGTGCTCGGCGATGGCCTTCGCGAGGTCGTCGACCGTGTTCGGGTCGTACCAGACGTGCTCGTTGAAGCCCTCGACGTGTTCGTGACCGTGGTCGGTGTCGTCCGCACTGGGCGACGCGCTCGCGTCGTCGTGCGCGCCGCCGCCGGGGTACGTGCTGTTGTACTCGACCGCCGTCAGCACCTCGGCCGTCGATCCGCTCGCCTCGAGGAGCGACTCCATGAACGCGTCGTAGCCGGCACCGTTCTCGATGACGAGCTGCGCACCCTTGAGGGTGGGCTGGTCCTGCGCGCTCGCCTCGTACTCGTGGGGATCCTGCGTCGGCGACGTGATGATCGACGTCACGTTCACGAAGTCACCGCCGATGTCCTGCGCGATCGAGCCGTAGACATCCGTGGATGCCACGACCGTGACCTTTCCACCGGCGTCGGTCAAGCCACTGGCGGAGGGCGTGCCGCCGGCGCAACCGGCGAGGGCGAGCACGGAGGCCGCGCCGAGGACGAGGGGGGCGAGTAGGCGTCGGGTCATGGCATCCACTGTAAACGGTAGTGATAACCGTTCTCAAATCGGCGGCGCCACCCGCACGGGAGACGGCTAGCCTGGGAGCGATGTCACGGGACGAGAACGCGCGAAGAAGACTGTCCCGGAGCACCCCGAACGGCGCCGTCGTCGCCGTCCTCGCCATCGCAGGGCTGTGCTCGTCCTTCATGTTCACGCTCGTCGTGCCCATCCAGGCGAAGCTGCCCGAGCTCCTGAACGCCTCGAGGGATGACACCGCTTGGGTCGTCACCTCTACGCTCCTCGCGGCAGCCGTCATCACCCCGATCGCGGGACGCCTCGGCGACATGTACGGCAAGCGCCGCATCGTGCTGGCGCTGCTCGCCGTGATGATCGCCGGGTCGGTGATCGCCGCCCTCTCCCCGGGGATCATCGGGTTGATCGTGGGTCGCGCCCTGCAGGGTGCCGTGGTCGGCGTCGTTCCCCTCGGGATCTCGATCATGCGCGACGTGCTCCACGAGAATCGGGTCGACAGCGCGGTCGCCCTCATGAGCGCCACCCTCGGCGTCGGCGGCGCGGTCGGTCTTCCCATCAGCGCCCTCGTCGCCGAGAGCACCGACTGGCACTGGCTGTTCTGGATCGCCGCGGGCCTGGATGCCATCGTCTTCGTGCTGATCCTCGTGGTCGTGCCGGTGAGTGTGCTCCGCACCGCCGGTCGTTTCGACTACATCGGCGCGGCCGGACTCGCCGTCGGTCTGATCGGCGTGCTGCTCGCCGTCTCGCGCGGCAACTCCTGGGGATGGGCCTCCCCCCTCACGCTCGGCCTGGCGGCCGGTGGCATCCTGATCCTGCTCGTGTGGGGCTGGTACGAACTCCGTATCGACGAGCCGCTGCTCGATCTGCGGGTCGCCGCGCGACGTCCGGTGCTGCTGACCAACCTCGCATCGGTCGCGATGGGCTTCGCGCTGTTCACCTCGAACGTCTCGCACCCGCAGATCCTCGAGCTGCCCACCGCCACGGGCGTGGGTCTGGGGCTGTCGTTGCTCGCCGCGAGCCTCGTCGTCATGCCGTCGGGCCTGGTCATGATGGTGCTGTCGCCGCTGTCGGGTGCGCTCGCCCGCACGATCGGCCCCCGCGTGCTGCTGGTCGCCGGCTCGGTGTCGCTGATCCTCGCGTACGGGTTCAGCCTGCTGTTCTCGACCGAGGTGTGGCACTTCGTCGTGGCGAACATCCTCATCGGCTTCGGCATCGGGTTCGGCTACGCGGCGATGCCGATGCTCATCATGCGCTCCGTCCCGCCCAGCGAGACCGGCGCCTCGAACGGCCTCAACGCCCTCGCGCGATCCCTGGGCACCAGCACGTCGGCCGCCGTCGTCGGCGTGGTCCTCGCGACCCTGTCGACGGGCGAGGGCGAGACGCGCGTGCCCACGACCGAAGCCTTCGACGTGTCGTTCGCACTCGGGCTGGGCGCGGCGATCGTCGCACTGGTTCTGGCGCTCCTCATTCCGACGCGTGCCGCGTCGGGCGAGCGGCATCCGGCCCTCCCGGAGTAGGGCGGCGCCACGCGAGCCCCGCGGCTCGCAGCTCATTGCTCAGACCTGCCGACCAGGCCGTGACTGACCGCCCGAGCGCGAAGGGTGCCGCCGTGTCTTATCGCGGCGACTGCACGTGACGCCGGGTCTCCCCGGCCCGTTCGGACACGGTCGCGCGGGGCGGAACCGCCCCGGATCCGGTAAGAAATCGGCCCGTGATCGCATCACGCTTGAGCCCGCCGACGCGATACACGCCGTTGCCGAGGCTTTGAAACGAGTTGCCGTGGGTTGTCACGCCGTCTCACCTTCCCTTTCCCCGATGCTACTGCGGTTCGTCTCGATCAGGGCGGTCTCGATACGCTCGCCCCACTCATTCACCAGGCTGCTGACCTCGTCCTGCCACATGACGGTGGACGACTCGAACCTGTGTGCCGCGTCCGGAAGACCGACGGTCAACGCCGCCACTGCCATCGGCGGATGGCCCGGATACTCCACGGTGACGGGAGTGGCGAGGACCGATTTCCACGGCCCCTTGTGCGATGCATCGAGATCTTGGATGAGGACGCTGTCAGCGCCCAGTGCCTGGCCCGCGATCCAAGGACTGTCGAACCCGATCTCGATCTCTCTGAGCCCGTCATGGTCGAGGTGGATGCGATCCCCCGATGCCCACCGAACCAGGGTCCCCGCGCCATTGGCGAGCCACAGGGTGAGATTCAGCTGATCGACGTCGAGCGCCGAGCGCAGGCGTCGTGAATCTGCTCGCAGTGCGTCCACATACATCTCTTGAAGCTCACCGAACCGCTCGCGATGAGCGCGCCAAATCTGCTCTGCCCGCGCCTGCGGGGCGACGTAGTCAGGCCGATTGACGTAGCGGAGTTCACGGATGACCTGTGCAGCATCCGCGTGATCCTGCAAGAGGATCGGCGTCAACCCGACGGCGCGCCACTGCCGAATGAGGGCGTTCTCCATCTCGGCGAACTCATCCCGGGACACCGAGAATCCCTGCCGTGCGAGGAGGACGAGCGCCGCGTGTCCTTCCGGCGCATCCTTGCCTGCCGCATGGAGCCATTGACGCACATCCGGGTCGCGGTAGGACGTTCCGGCGATGATCACGGCGCCTCGCGAAAGGGCCTCCCTCATGTAGCTCCTCTGCCAGGCATCGTCGGCGGCGAGCACGTCCAGAAAGTCTGTCAGCGTAAGGATGACGTCGGATGACCCCGCGGGATCGACGACACCGTGCAAGTGATGAACGGAGTAGCCACGGGGCCGGTCGGAGGTATTGCTGATGCTCAGAACGGCGGATCGCGATCCTTCGCGAAGGGCCTCCTCCAGGAGAGTGTCGAAGTTGAGAGTAGCCAGGCTGGTGTCCCGCACGTCGCCCTGGAGAGCGTGGGCAGCAACCGCCAGGTGCAGAGCTGAAGCGGAGAGGGACGTGACGCCGGAGTACAGAGCCCCGCGGATCTTCTTGTCCCACTGATCGGGCAAGAATCCGGCCTTGGCCGCCTCGACGACGATGAGCGGATCCTGCCGGTCGAGAAGGAGTTCCGCCGCTCCGCCGGTCGACACCGCTCCGCTCCCAATGAGGAGCCGCGTGACGAGCTCATCCCAGCCGGGAAGACCGGAACTCGTCGAGGCGCCCGCCCCCAGGAGAAACGTCGTGTGCTTCTCCGCGCCGGTCTTCCGAAACTGCGACATCAGCTCCGTGGACAGGTCAGGCGCGCTCATGGGATCAGGATGCCGCACCACGGGGCCGAGCCGCCCGGATGGTGGCGATCTGTGCAAAAGCGCGGAGGACCCCTGTTCCCCCACGCGGCGACTCAAGCTGACTCAACCGGCCCCGGCGGCCGACGACGGCATCGACTCCCGTGTCGCGCCGACGACCACCCGCCCGCCG
This sequence comes from Microbacterium sp. T32, assembly GCF_001619615.1. Lineage (GTDB taxonomy): Bacteria > Actinomycetota > Actinomycetes > Actinomycetales > Microbacteriaceae > Microbacterium. The sequence goes on along the minus strand of NZ_LQQP01000077.1, from coordinate 40,398 downwards.
ACCACGGTGAGCAGCACCTCCGCCGCCCCGAGCGCGGCGGGGTCGGCGGTGAGCGGGTCGACGCTCAGGACCGTGAGGTCGGCGAGCGCGCCGACCTCGAGCGTGCCGCCGTCCTCGCCGATCGTCCGGTAGGCGTCGGTCGTGAAGCCGCGCAGCGCCTCGAGCGGGGTGAGTCCCTGGTCCGCGCCGACCGGACCCGCGTCCGGATCGTCGTGCCGTCGCCGCACCTGGGCGTCGGCGAGGATGCCGGGGGCGTCGCTGGGGGCGACCGGCCAGTCCGATCCGAGGGCGAGGGGCACGCCGGCATCCACGATGTCCCGCGTCCGGAAGGCGAGGGCGGTGCGCTCGGGGCCGAGCCGCACCGACCAGTTGTCGGTCTGATCCGACCGCAGGAAGTGCGTGCAGTGGGTCGGCTGCATGCTCGCCGTCACGCCGCCGGCGCGGAAGACCTCGAGCACGTCGTCGGTGAGGACCTCGATGTGCTCGACGCGATGCGTCGCGTGCCGCTCGGGTATGGCGGCGATCGCGCGGGCGACGAACGCGACGCCCGCGTCGCCGATGGCGTGGGTCGTGGTCGGGACGCCCGCGGCATCGAGAGCGGCGAGGGCGACCGGGTACTCGTCGGGGCGGAGCCAGAGCGACGAGGTCGACTGGCCGAACGCGTCGGGGCGGTGCAGCCACGCGGTGCCGTTGTCGATGGTGCCGTCGATCATGGTCTTCACGCCTCGGACGGTCCAGTCTCGGCCGCTCCGGCCCTGCAGATCGATGAGCCGGCGGACGTCGGCGAGGTCGGTGCCGGGCTCGAACCACGGCGACATCCGCAGCCGGATCGGGAGGTCGCGCTCGGCCTCGATCGCCTCGAGGAGGGGGATGGCATCCGGAGCGAGGTCCTGCACCTGGCCGGACGTGAAGCCCGCCTCGGCCATGTGGAGGAGGATCTCGTACAGCCGCTCGGCCCGCTGCGCGAAGTCCAGGGGCGGAATCGCGCCCTCGACGAGGGCGATCGCCTGCGCTTCCAACAGCGCGCCGGTGAGCCGTCCGGTCCCATCGACGACCACCCGGGACGAGTCGGAGAAGGTCTCGTCGCCGCGGACACCGGCGCGGTGCAGTGCCGACGTCGAGGCGAGCGCGCCGTGGGCGTCGAAGTAGCGGAGGAACGCCGGGCGGTCGCCGGCGACCTCGTCGAGGATGTCGTTGACCACCTCGCCTCCTTCGAAAGCGGCGGGCTGCAGTCCCCAGCCGAGCAGCCACTCGTCGTCGCCGAGGCGAGCGCGTTCGACCTCGAGGGCCTCTCGCAGGTCGTGGAGGGAGCGGCATCCGGTCAGATCCGCACCCCGGGTCAGCCCGATGCCGAACACCGGGTGGATGTGGCAGTCGACGAACCCCGGGAGGATCGTGGCGTCACCGACGTCGATCACGCGCGTCGCGGGACCGATCCAGCGCTCCAGCCGCTCGCGGGAGCCGTAGTCGAGGACGCGGTCGCCCACGATCGCCACGCCCCGCGGGGCGGTGTCGTCGTCGACCATCGTGACGACGCGGCCGCCGAACACCACGAGGTCGGCCGTCATCGGATGATCTCCTGCGCCGACGTGCGGACGTTGCCGCCGATGGCGTCGAAGCGCTCGGACCCGCGGCTGCGCAGCACCAGCGCGACAACCACGCCGATGGCGAGCACCGTGGGCGTGACTGCGAGGATGAGCGCGTCGATCACGGGACCCGCACTGGTCAGGTAGTCGACCGTGATCACGAGGACGACGAACAGCACCGCCATCAGGACGATCGACAGGATCGCCGCCGGGAGCACGTACCAGCGCCGCGGCAGCGTGCGGTTGCGGACGATGAACGCGACGACGGCGATCGAGGCGAGCAGCTGCAGGGCGATCACGCCGTAGACGCCCGGGGAGTTCACCAGGATGACGAGCTTCGTGAGCGGGTCGAGCCCCGCGATCGCGAAGCCCGCCACCACGACGGCGCCGAGGATCGACTGCAGGAGTCCCGCGAGCCACGGCGCCCCGCGACGGTTCGTCCGCGAGAAGAAGGACGGAAGGACGCCATCGCGCGACAGCGCGAAGCTGTAGCGGTTGATCGCGTTGTGGAAGGCGAGCTGTCCGGCGAAGATGCTCGTCACGATCAGGACGAACATCACCGTCACACCCCACGGGCCGACGTACTGACCCGTGGCGACGAAGAAGAAGGAGGACGGGTCGGCGGCGATGACCCCGGCGACGTCGGCACTGCCGAACGCCTGGATGACGATCCAGAGCGTCGCGGCGTAGAAGATCGCGAGGAACGCCACGGCGATGTAGGTGGCGCGCGGGATCGTCCGCTCGGGCGACCGGGCCTCGGCGCGGTAGAGCACCGTGGACTCGAAGCCCATGAAGGCGGCGAAGCCGAAGCCGAGGATCGCCAGCATGTTCGGCGTGAAGACGTTCTCGGGGGCGAGGGTGCCGAGGTCGAACTGACCGCCGCGCTGCAGCACGATCGAGCTGGCCAGGATGACGAGCATCACCGTCTCGAGCACGAGCAGCACGCCGAGCACCTTGGCGCCCACGTCGACGCCGAGGGCCGCGAGCCCGAACACGAGCACCACGCCGACGAGCGACGCGGCCCACCACGGCACGTCGAGGCCGAAGACCGCAGCGAGCATGCCGTGCGCCATCGTGCCGAACAGGCCCCACAGCCCGATCTGCAGCAGGTTGTAGGAGACCCAGGCGAGCAGCCCCGCGCTGAGCCCCGCGACCCGGCCGAGCCCGGCCGTCACGTAGGTGTAGAAGCCGCCCATGGGCTTGAGGTGGCGGGCCGTGAACAGGAACCCGATCGCGAAGACGGCGAGCACGACGCCGGCGATCGCGTAGACGAGCGGCGCCGACGGGCCACCGATCAGCACGGCGAGCGGACCGATGCCGGCGAGCACGCTGAGCGGCGCGGCGGCCGAGACGACGAGGAAGACCACGCCCCACGTGCCGAGGGCCGCGGGACGCAGCCCGTCGGTCCGGGGGTGGTCGGTGGTGCGGAGGAGCTGCTCGGTCACAGTCGGGCCTCTCGGAAGAGTGAACCCGCCTCATCGTCGAGGCGGTCTGGTCGAAGTAGATCATGATCGAGAATTCCGCAATGCGCAATCGATTGCGCATTGATTGTTCGCTTACCGAAACCTCTCCGTAAACTCGACCGGAAGAAAGGGGACGGATGAAACAGCGCGCAACCCTGCAGCAAGTGGCCGATCTGGCCCAGGTCTCCCTGGGCACGGCATCCCGCGCGCTCGCCGGCCGTGGCCGCGTCTCCGAGGCCACGCGCACACGCGTCCGCGAGGCGGCCGCGTCGCTGTCGTTCTCGCCCCACACGGCCGCCAGCAACTTCCGTAAGTCACGCGCGGGATCCGTCGGCCTCTGGCTCCCCCCGCAGGTGCGGTTCATGGATTACTACATGAACTTCACGTTCGGCCTCTCCGAAGCCCTCGGCGAGGACGAGGTGTCGCTCTCGCTCATCCCGCACAGCCTGCGCCCCGATAGCGTGGACCGCCTGCACGTCGACGGGTTCGTGATGTCCGACGTCGTCGCCGGCGACCCGCTCGCCCGGGCGATCCTCGAGTCCGGCAAGCCCGTGATCACCTCCGAGCTCGTCCCGGACGGGATGCCGGCACCCACCGGCTCCGTGGTCACCGATCAAGCGGCGGCGATGCGGGAATCGCTCGACCGCCTGCACCGCGCAGGCGCGTCCTCGATCGTCCTCCTCGCTCCCGACATCGCACAGTCCTGGGTCGACGCGGCCCGCGCGGGCGCAGCGGCCTGGGCGCGTGACGCGTCCGTCCGGCTCGAGGTCATCACACTCGCCGAGGTGCCGACCGCCGCCGGCATCCACACGCTCATCGCCCGCGTGCTCTCGACGAACGAGGACGTGGATGCCATCGTCTGCGCGGTCGACGGCATCGCCGTCGGAGTGCTCACGGCCCTCCACGACCTCGGCGTCGCCGTCCCCGATCGGGTCCAGCTGGTGTCGCACGTCGACAGCGCCGCGATGCCCGTCGTGCTTCCGCCGATCGCCGCCGTGGACCTCCGGCCGCGCGAGGCCGGAATGCTCACCGGCCGGATGCTCCTCGCCGAGCTCGACGGCGGCCTGGGCCAGGACGAACGGGTGCAGACACTCGCCCTGGAGTTCCACGAGCGCGCCTCGTTGCGGCCCGTGGCCGCAGAGGCCTGAACGGTTCGCATACGACAGCGGCGCCACCCCGGAGGGTGACGCCGCTGGAGACGCTGCGGATCAGCGCAGGATGCCGCCGAGGTCGAGCGCGCCGTCGACCACGTCGTCCACGCCGGACGTGACACCGCCGACGACGTCGTTCACGGAGCCGGAGATGTCGCCGACCGAGGCGCCGTTGTCGCCCGTCGAGACGCCGGCGTCACCGGTGGAGACGCCCGTGTCGTTGCCCGAACCGACCGGGGCGTCGATCGGAGCGGTCACGTCGTTGCCCGAGCCCAGGTCGTTACCCGAGCCGATGGGTGCGGTGGTGTCGTTACCCGAGCCGATCGGCGCGGTCGTGTCGTTGCCCGAGACCACCGGGGTCTGGTTGCCCGAGGCCACGTCACCGTTGAGCGAGTCGCTGACGAGCGGGCCCTGCACGAGCGGGCCGATGTTCGCGATGTCGCCCACCGCGGTCTGCGGGCTGGCGGTGAAGTCGCCGCTCTCGATGAGGCCACTGACCCACGTGTAGAACGGGTCGGACGCGTCCACGAACTGCGTCGCCGTGGTCGAGGCATCCGTCGAGGTGACGTTGTCGTCTGCCGAGGCCGGCAGAGCGAATCCGGCGACGGCGAGAGCCGCAGCTCCGGTGCCGGCCGCAGCGATCATGCCGATTCGGGTCTTCGTGTTGTACGTACGCATCAGGTTTCCCTTTCCGTTTCCGTCTACGGCGCTTCCGCCGCACGATGGGTCATCCGAAGAGGCCCCGGAATCGGATGGGTGAGAATCCGGAGGGATGCCGATCTGCGGCGCCGTCCACCCGACGCGATCCGCACCCTGGCAGCGATCGCGGGGAACCCTGGCAGAACCCTGGCAATGCCCATCCGCCACAGTGCAGGGACGTCCGGGCTCCCGCGGATCGCACCCCGGCCCTCAGAGCGACGACGCGATCGCCGTGCGGATGAGTACCGCGTTCATCTGCCCGCGTTCGCGATCGTCGAGGTCGAGATTCGCCCAGCTGGCGTGACGCTCATCACCGACATGCTCGAGCACGGCGCGCACCCGCCGACGGTCGTTCGGAGACATCGTGTCGTATGCCAGGTCCGAGGCGTCGGCGATGCACGCGAGCAGAACGGCCGCGTCATCCAGGTGCCGACCGCGGTCACGCTGATCTACGAGATAGGCGGCCCCCTTGGCGACGAGTGCCCCCAGTTCGTCGGGAACACCGAGAACGACCGAACCGACGGCGTGGAAGTTGAGCGTGTAGGTGTCTCGACGGCGAATGGCCTGTTCGCCCGCAGTGCGCCAGGCGGGCAGGAAACCGTCGTCTCCCATGTCGACGACTACTGAGCGTCCAGCCATGCCGCCCTCAGATCGGCGATCGCACGGAGCCCTCCACTTCGTTCGCGGGTGTCGACGCTGGTGGCCAGATCCGCCGCGATGACCGCCCCGGGCATTGCGTCGCCGTCATAGGCGATGGGGAGAGTGTTCTCGTAGATCAGATCGTGGCCGCTCGTCGAAGCCGCCATGAAGTGAGCCTCGGCGTAGGCGGACACGTCGCCGCCACGCACGTAGCCGGATACCCGGCGGGTGTCATCCATCAGGCCCACGCCGAGGCGGCCGGCGACCGCAGCACCGGTCGCGATGAGGTCGCCCATCGCCTTGGGCGCGTTCGCCGCGCGGAATCGGTGAGGGCGCGTCCGCCCCGATACCGCGCGCGCCAGGTCCTCGACATCCGCATCACGAAGGCGTGCCCGAACGCGCGCCCTGGTGCGTGGCGCCAGCCACCCTGCCCGCAGCCCGGAGAGCTCCCAGAGCAGTCCCCACGCTGTTGCGCTGTCGAGCGTCCGCCCCTTTCCGCGCCGCGCAGCGGACTCGTACCGAAGAACCGAATTGAGATCAGCCAACCAGACTCCGGTCGACAGGCGTCGCCCTTCGATGTCCCCACGCGCGAGGAGGTCGACAGCGTGTCGCGGCGTGATCGCCAGGCGCGTGGCGAGCTCAGCCGTGGTGAGATCACTCATGACAGATAACCTCCCGAGTCAGAGATATTCTGGCACAAACAGCGGGTTGAGAAAATCGCCCGGTGTCGCGGGCCGCCTCTTCACGCTCCCGGCGAGCGCTCCGCGCGCTTCGTCGGACCGATCGGCCCGAGGTGCGTGTGCGACGCGTTCTGCAGCTCGTCGTCTGCGGATCGCATCAGTCGAGCAGCAGCGCCGGCTCTTCCAGAACGGATGCCACGTCCGCGATGAACCGCGAGATGCCGTCGCCATCGACCACGCGGTGGTCGAACGAGCCCGACACCGTGGTCACCCAGCGGGGGCGCACCTCGCCGTCGACGACCCACGGCTTCTGCCGGATGGCCCCCAGCGCGATGATGCCGGCCTCGCCGGGGTTGATGATCGGGGTGCCGGCATCCACTCCGAACACGCCGATGTTGGTGATGGTGAACGTGCCGCCGGTCTGGTCGGCCGGGCTCGTCTTGCCGTCGCGGGCGGTCAGGGTGAGGCTCTCGAGCGCCTTGGCGAGCTCGCGTGTGTTCATCGCCTGCGCGTCCTTGATGTTCGGCACCAGCAGGCCGCGCGGGGTCGCGGCGGCGATACCGAGGTTGACGTAGTGACGCATGCGGATCTGTGCGCCGTCGTCGCCGTCGACCCACGTCGCGTTGATCATCGGGGTGCGGCGCAAGGCCCAGATCACGGCGCGCGCCATGATGAGCAGCGGCGAGATCTTCACGTCGGCGAAGTCCGGCGACGCCTTGAGGCGCTTGACGAGTTCCATCGTCCGCGATGCGTCGACGTCGACCCACACCGAGACGTGCGGGGCCGAGTACGCGCTCGACGTCATCGCGTTGGCCGTGGCCTTTCGGACGCCGCGGACCGGAATCGACTCCTCGCGCGCGTCGTCGACCGGCGCGGGCGCGACGGGAGCGGCGACCGGGATCGTCTCCTCGCGCACGGTGCCCCACTCGGGCGTCTCGATGTTGCGGAAGACGCTCGCCTGCTCGGCGTGCTTCACGACGTCCTGCCGCGTGACCTCGCCGGCGGGTCCGCTCGGCGTCACGGCCGCGAGGTCGACGCCGAGGTCGCGCGCGAGCTTGCGGATCGGGGGCTTCGCGACGACCCCCACGGATGCCTTGACCGGACGCTCGGCGGGCTTCCGCCGCCGCGACGACACGGCGCCGCCGGTGCCGTAGCCGACGAGGACCGCTCCGCCGGGGTCGCTGGGCTCGGGAACCGTGGTCGGCTGCGCGGGCGCGGGGGGCGTGGCATCCGCCGATCCGATCGTGATGATCGGCGCACCGACCTCGACCGTCGCCCCCTCGGATGCCAGGAGCTCGCCGACCGTGCCAGCGAACGGCGACGGCAGCTCGACGAGCGACTTCGCCGTCTCGATCTCGACGATCACGTCGTTCACGGCGACGGTGTCGCCGGGGGCGACGCGCCACTGGACGATCTCGGCCTCGGTGAGTCCTTCACCGACGTCGGGGAGGACGAAAGTCTGCTCGGTCACGGTGTGTCCTTTGCTCGGGAGCCAGCATTGCACCGGCATCGCCGCAACGGAATGCGGGAGGGAAGGGTTCAGTAGGCCAGCGAGCGGTCGACGGCCTCGAGGATGCGGTCGGCGTCGGGGAGGTAGGTGCCCTCGAGCTTCGCGGGCGGGAACGGCACGTCGAAGCCCGACACGCGCAAGACCGGCGCCTCGAGCGCGAAGAACGCCCGCTCGGTGACGGTCGCGGCGATCTCGGAGCCGAGCGAGGTGAAGCCCGGGGCCTCCTGCGCGTAGACCATGCGGCCGGTGCGGCGCACCGAGTCCAGCAGCGGACCGTAGTCGACCGGCGACAGCGAGCGCAGGTCGACGACCTCGCAGCTCGTGCCCTCGCTCTCGGCGAGCGCCGCGGCCTGCAGCAGCGTCGTGACCATCGCGCCGTGGCCGACGAGCGTGACGTCGGTGCCGCGGCGGACGATCCGGCTCGCGTGGAGTGGCAGCGCGGGGGCGTCGGTGTCGACCTCGCCCTTCTGCCAGTACTTCGCCTTGGGCTCGAAGAAGATCACGGGGTCGGGCGAGTCGATCGCCTGCTGGATCATCCAGTACGCGTCGTTCGCCGTCGAGGGGCTCACGACCCGCAGGCCCGGCGTGTGCGTGAAGTACGCCTCGGGGCTCTCCTGGTGGTGCTCGATCGCGCCGATGTGCCCGCCGTACGGGATGCGGATGACGACGGGCATCTGCAGCGCACCCTCGTGCCGGTTCGTGAGCTTGGCGAGCTGCGACGTGATCTGGTCGAACGCGGGGAAGACGAACCCGTCGAACTGGATCTCGAGCACGGGACGGAAGCCGCCCATCGCGAGACCGATCGCGGTGCCGACGATGCCCGACTCCGCGAGCGGCGAGTCGATGACACGGCGGGGGCCGAAGTCCTTCTGCAGGCCCTCGGTGACGCGGAAGACGCCGCCGAGCGGACCGATGTCCTCGCCCATGAGCAGGACGCGGTCGTTCGTCTCGAGCGCGCGACGGAGGCCCGCGTTGAGGGCGCGGCTGATCGGGAGGTTCTCGGTCATTCCGCTCCCCCTTCCATCGCGGCCTCGTAGTCGTCGAGCCAGCGCTGCTCCTCGGCGATCAGCGCGTGGGCTTCGGCGTAGACGCTGTCGAACATGTGCGCCCGCGGGAGCCCGCCGAGCTCGTTCGTCCGCACGCGCACGTCGTCGGCGAGCGCCCGGCCCTCGGCATCCGCGTCGTCGAAGAACTGCTGCGACGCACCGCGCGCCTCGAGGAACGTGCGGAGGCGCGCGATCGGGTCACGGTGCGCCCACGCCTCCTCCTCGGCGGAGGTGCGGTACTTCGTCGGGTCGTCGCTGGTGGTGTGCGCGCCGCGGCGGTAGGTCATCGCCTCGATCGCGCGGGGGCCGCCGCCCGCGCGGGCCTCGTCGAGCGCGAGCTTCGACACCGCGTAGCTCGCGAGGACGTCGTTGCCGTCGACCTGGACACTCGGGATGCCATACCCCGCCGCCCGCTTGTAGAGCGGGGTGCGCGACTGAGTGGCGACCGGGACGGAGATGGCCCACTGGTTGTTCTGCAGGAAGAACACCTCGGGCGTCTGGAAGCTCGCGGCGAACACCATCGACTCGTGCACGTCGCCCTGGCTGGACGCACCGTCGCCGTAGTACACGATCACGGCCTCGTCGCGCTCGGGGTCTCCGGTGCCGCACTTTCCGTCGAACACGAGCCCCATGCCGAGGCCCGTGGCGTGCAGCGTCTGCGCGCCGAGCACCAGCGTGTAGATGTGGGTGTTGCCGTTCTTGGGGTCGGACGGGTCCCACCCGCCGTGCGTGAGCCCGCGCATGAGCCGGATGATGTCGATCGGGTCGACACCGCGGATGCGGGTGACCACGTGTTCGCGGTACGAGGGGAAGATGTGGTCCTGCGGCCGGGCGGCGCGGGCCGAGCCGACCTGCGCGGCCTCCTGCCCGAAGGACGGTGGCCACAGGGCGAGCTGCCCCTGGCGCTGCAGGTTGGTCGCTTGCACGTCGAAAGCGCGGATCGAGACCATGTCGCGGTAGAACGTCTCGAGTTCCGCGTCGGTGAGGGCCTCGATCAGGGGCAGATAGCGCTCGGCCTCAGGAGTGGGCGCGAGGGTGCCGTCGGCCGCCAGAACGCGCACGAGAGCCGGGTCGTCGAGCGGGGTCATGTACCCACGCTAACGGTCGCGTCATGCCCTGTACCGCATGAGGTGCACAACGGATGCCGCGTTTCGGCATGGGTTTCCGACAAGCGGCGGCGGCAGTCACTCGTCGCCGAGCGGCAGATAGCGCACGCTCACGACCCGGGCGGGCGTCGACCCGAGCGCCCGCAGGCCGAGCACGCGCCCGGTGAAGCCGCCGGCGACCTCGGTGGAGAGGTAGCGGCCGTCGAGGGCCGCGATCCACCGCTCGCCGTCCGCGTCGAGCAGGCCGAACCGCAGGTCGTCGGGGCCGTCGTGGGTGGCATCCACCGCCTCGACGAGGAGCGCCACAACGTCGCCGGTCGCGGGAGCGGAACCCACGGATGCCTCGAGCGGACCGATGCGCGCGCGCACCTCGGCCGCGCCGGCGTCGAGGGCGATCTCGTACCAGTGGCGATCGTCGAGCCGGACCCGCAGAGCCACGGCGGCGGAGGCATCCACACGCGCCTCGAACCGCCACCGCAGGTCGCGGACGCGGACGGCGAACTCATGCGAACCCAGGGCCAGGCCACCGGCAGGATGCGGTCCGGGCAGCGGCCCGTGGGGCGACACCCACCGCGGGTGCAGGTCCGCGGTCGCGAAGTCGTCGGTGAACGCCGTATCAGGGCGGGCGGGGAGAACGTCGTCGGTGTGCACCACGGGCCAGTCATCGACCCACGCGACGCGGGCGAGGAACGTCTCGCGTCCGACGACGTGGAACCCGGGCGTGAACCCGCGCGGCCGCACGCCGAGGTAGACCATCGCCCACTCCCCGTCGGGGCGCTCGACGAGATCGGCGTGCCCGGTGTTCTGCACGGGGAAGCCGGTGCTGCGGCGGCTGAACAGCGGGGAGGAAGGCGCGAGCTCGAACGGGCCGTCGATCGCCCACGAGCGCGCGACGCACACCGCGTGTCCGCGTTCCGTGCCGCCCTCGGCAGTGAGCAGGTACCACCACTCCCCGCGGCGGTAGAGGTGCGGCCCCTCGGGGTGCGCGAGGCCCGACCCGCGCCAGATCACCCGCGGCTCCTCGAGCCGGGTGCCACAGTCGAGGTCCACGCGCACCTGCGCGATCACGGGCAGCGTCCCTCCCTCGGGCCGCAGCGCCTCATCCAGCGCGCAGTACGTGAGGAAGCAGGTGCCGTCGTCGTCCCACGTGAGGTCGGGGTCGATGCCGCCGAGGCCCGGGAGCACGATCGGATCCGACCACGGCCCCGCGGGGTCGGTCGCCGTCACGACGAACTGCTCCCCACCGCGCTCGACGTCGGTGCCGACGACGAAGAACGTGCCGTCGCGGTGCCGGATCGTGGGCGCGTAGATCCCGCGGCTCGCCGCCGACGCCCCCGCGGCGAACTGGCTGTCGCGCGTCAGGACGTTGCCGAGCTGCGTCCACGTCCGCAGGTCGCGGCTGTGCCAGATCGGGATGCCGGGCGCGTACTCGAACGACGAGTTCACCAGGTAGTAGTCCTCGCCCACACGGCACACCGACGGGTCGGGGAAGAATCCCGGGATGACCGGGGTCGCGGCGGCATCCCGAGTCATCGTGGCCTCAGCGCGGGGCGACCGAGGCGGCGATCTCGACGATGCGGTCGAGCGACTCCTCCTCGCCGATCGAGATCCGGATGCCATCGCCCGCGAACGGGCGCACGATGAGGCCGGCCTCCTCGAACGCGGCGGCGACCTCGAGCGTCCGTTCGCCCGCGGGCAGCCACACGAAGTTGCCCTGGGCGTCGGGGACGTCCCACCCGGTCTCGCGCAGGCGCGTCACCAGAGCGTCACGCCGAGCGGCGAGGACCGCGACGCGGTGCAGCAGTTCGGACTCGGCATCCAGGCTCGCCAGCGCCGCCTCCTCGGCCGCCGCCGTGACGGACAGGGGGATCGCGGTGCTGCGCGCGGCGTCGAGCACCCGCGTGTGGCCGATCGCGTAGCCGACGCGCAGGCCCGCGAGGCCGTAGGCCTTCGAGAACGTCCGGAGCATGACGATGTTGGGGCGCGCGAGCAGCGCGCGGACGCGGTGGCCCTCGACGGCATCCGGGTCGGTCACGAACTCGGCGTACGCCTCGTCGAGCACGATGAGGACGTCGGCGGGCACGGCGTCGACGAAGGCCGTGAACTCGTCGAAGCCGACGGTGGGACCCGTGGGGTTGTTCGGGCTGCACACGATGATCAGGCGCGTGCGGTCGGTGACCGCGGCGGCCATCGCGGGGAGGTCGTGACGGGCGTCGGCCGTCAACGGCACCTGCACGCTCGTCGCCCCCGACACCGCCACGAGCGACGGGTACGCCTCGAAGGACCGCCACGCGTAGACGACCTCGTCACCCGGACCGGCCGTGGCCAGAAGCAGCTGCGCGAGCAGCGAGACGCTCCCGGCGCCGATGTGGATGTCATCCGCCGACACCCCGTAGCGGGCACCGAGGCGCTCGCGCAGCCGGGCGGCCGTGGCATCCGGGTATCGGTTGATCGCCGTCGACGCGCGGACCGCGTCGAGGACGCCGGGCAGCGGATCGAACGGGTTCTCGTTGCTCGACAGCTTGAACGCGTCCGGGCTGGCCTGACGCCCCTGGCGGTAGGCCGGCAGGGCGGCGATCTCGGGACGGATACGGGGGAGGACCGGCTCTTCGCTCACGGGACGAGCCTAACGAGGACACCCGTGCGCGTGTCGGACCCCCGTGCCACGATGGGGGCATGCGCTTCGTCGTCCGCGTGGCCGTCAATGCCTTCGCCATCTGGATCGTCACCCTGCTGCCGGCCCTGCAGGTGACGCTCATCCCGTTCGCCCCCGGCGAGTGGTTCCAGGTGCTGCTCACGCTGCTGCTGGTCGGGCTGATCTTCGCCCTGGTCAACACCATCGTCGGCACGATCGTGAAGATCGTCGCCATCCCGCTCTACATCCTCACGCTCGGGCTCATCTCGCTCGTCATCAACGGCTTCCTGCTGTGGCTCACGGCCGTGATCACGTCCAACTGGGACTGGGGCCTGCGCACCGGCGAGTTCTGGCTCACCGTCGTCGCGGCGCTCCTCATCGCGATCATCAACGCCGTGCTCGGCGGCATGCTGCGCCCTCGCCGGGACGAACGCTCACGCCGCTGATGCGCTCGCGGCTCGTCCCGGCCATGATGGAGGGATGACCGCGAGTGCCGACGCGCCCTTCCGCGTCGTCTTCGTCTGCAGCGGCAACATCTGCCGATCACCGATGGCCGACGTGGTCTTCCGTCGTATCGCCGTCGACGCGGGCCTGGGGTCGCGCGTCGTCTCGACCTCGGCGGGCACGGGCGACTGGCACGTCGGTGAGCGCGCCGACCACCGGACTCTCGCGGCCCTCGAGCGTCTCGGCTACGACGGCTCGACGCATCGTGCGCGACAGTTCACGTTCGCCGACTTCACGCACAACGACCTGGTGGTCGCACTCGACCGCAGCCACGAGCGTGTGCTGCGCGGGTGGGCGCGCGACGAGGACGACGCCGACAAGATCGCGCTGCTGCAGTCCTTCGTCCCGGATGCCGAGACCCTCGACGTCCCCGACCCCTACTACGCCGGCCCCCCGATGTTCGACGAGGTGCTCGGTATGATCGAACGCGCCAGCCGAGCCCTGTTCCGGCAGCTCGAGCCCGCCATTCGTTCCGCGGGCTGACCCTTTCGCGCGACCCCCGGGAGACCCGTGTCCGCTCTGCCCCCGCAGCCCCTCAGCCCGCTCGACGGACGCTACTTCGCCACCGTCTCGGAGATCGGCGACTACCTGTCGGAGGCGGGCCTGAACCGCGCCCGCGTCGAGGTCGAGGTCGAGTGGCTCCTGGCCCTCACCGACCGGTCGCTGTTCGGCACGTCGCCCGTCTCGGACGCGGACCGCGCCCGTCTCCGCGCCCTCTACGAGGAGTTCGGCGCCGACGAGATCGCCTGGCTCAAGGAGAAGGAGGCGGTCACCCGCCACGACGTCAAGGCCGTCGAGTACCTCGTGCGCGACCGTCTCGACAGCCTGGGGCTCACCGCCCTCGCCGAGCTCACGCACTTCGCGTGCACGAGCGAGGACATCAACTCCACCGCCTACGCCCTCACCGTGCAGCGCGCGGTGCAGCGCGTGTGGCTGCCGAAGCTCCGCGCCGTCACGGCCGCCCTCGCCGAACTCGCGGTCGAGCACCGGGATGCCGCGATGCTCTCGCGCACGCACGGCCAGCCCGCGACGCCCACCACGATGGGCAAGGAGATCGGCGTCTTCGCGTGGCGTCTGGAGCGCGTCATCCGTCAGCTGGATGCCGGGGAGTACCTCGCGAAGTTCTCGGGGGCGACCGGAACCTGGTCGGCGCACGTCGCCGCCGAGCCCGACGTCGACTGGCCCGCGCTAACGCGCGAGTTCATCGAGTCGCTGGGGCTCGGTTTCAACCCGGTCACGACGCAGATCGAGTCGCACGACTGGCAGGTCGAGCTGTACGACCGCGCGCGGCACGCGGGCGGCATCCTGCACAACCTCGCCACCGACATCTGGACGTACATCTCGCTCGGGTACTTCACGCAGATCCCCGTCGCGGGCGCGACCGGCTCGTCGACGATGCCGCACAAGATCAACCCGATCCGGTTCGAGAACGCCGAGGCGAACCTCGAGATCGCCGGCGGACTGTTCGCCACCCTGGCATCCACTCTCGTGACGAGCCGCCTGCAGCGCGACCTCACCGACTCCACGACGCAGCGCAACATCGGCGTCGCGTTCGGCCACTCGCTGCTCGCGCTCGACAACCTGCAGCGCGGCCTCACCGAGATCTCGCTCGCCGAGGACGTGCTGCTCGCCGACCTCGACGCGAACTGGGAGGTGCTGGCCGAGGCGATCCAGACCGTCGTGCGGGCCGAGATCGCCGCAGGTCGGTCGCAGATCACCGACCCGTACGCGCTGCTGAAGGACCTCACGCGCGGACGCCGGGTCGGCGCCGCGGAGCTCGCCGAGTTCGTCCGCGGCCTCGACATCGGGGATGCCGCGAAGGAACGCCTCCTCGCCCTGACTCCGGCCACGTACGCCGGGCTCGCGTCGCGGGTCGTCGACGCGCTGTAGGGCGCGATCAACGCGATTCGCCGCAGGAGACGCCGCGACGGGGCGTTTCACGGCGTCGATCGCGTTTCTCGCGAGGAGTGCGGGGCGACGCGCGGCGGGCGGCGGCGGGCGGGCACCGTAGCGCGCGGCGGGCGGGCGGGCTGCGTGCCGGGAGAATGGATGCCGTGCGCGCGATGATCATGGACGCCCTGGCCGAACCCCTCGAGGTCCGGGAGGTGCCCGCGCCGACGGCACCCGCGGGCGGAGTCGTCGTCGAGGTGCACGCGACCGGGCTGTGCAAGAGCGACTGGCACGCGTGGGTCGGTCATGACGACGTCGCGCTCCCCCACGTTCCCGGGCACGAGCTCGCGGGCGTCATCGCCGAGATGGGCGCGGGCGTCCACGACTGGAGCGTCGGCGACCGTGTGACGGTGCCCTTCGTCATGGGCTGCGGCGACTGCGAGTGGTGCCGCGGCGGCAACGCGCAGGTGTGCCCGCGCCAGGAGCAGCCCGGCTTCACGCAGTGGGGATCGTTCGCCGAGCGCGTCGTCGTGCGGGCGGCCGACACCAACCTCGTCGCGATTCCGGACGGGGTGTCCTTCGAGGCGGCGGCGGCCCTCGGATGCCGCTTCGCCACCGCCTATCGCGCCCTCACCGGCCGCGCGCGCGTGCGTGCCGGCGAGTGGGTCACGGTCGTGGGGGCCGGGGGCGTGGGGTTGAGCGCCGTGATGATCGGCGCCGCCCTGGGCGCCCGCGTGATCGCCGTCGACCGGACGCCCGCGGCGCTCGACGTGGCCCGACGTCTCGGCGCGGAGCACACGATCCTCGCCGACGGCGCCGATGTCCCGGCATCCGTCTCCGCCCTCACCGACGGCGGAAGCCACGTCTCGATCGACGCGGTCGGCAGCGCGCAGACGGCGCGCGACGCCGTGCTGAGCCTGCGCCGGCGCGGTCGGCACGTGCAGATCGGTCTGCTCCCCACCGACGACGGGATGACGCCGATGCCGATGGCGCGCGCGATCGCGTGGGAGCTCGATCTCCTCGGCAGCCACGGCATGGCGGCCGCGGACTACCCCGAGATGCTCGACCTCATCGCCCGCGGGGTGCTGCGCCCGCAGGACCTCGTCGAGCGGATCGTCGGGCTCGACGAAGCCGCCGAGATGCTGCCGCGCATGGATACCGCAGCTCCCGCGGGCATGACGATGATCGACCCGCGGCGCGCCTGACGAGGGCGGCCGGGCGGAGCCTCAGGCGCGAGGGGCCTCGGGGCCGTCCTGCGCCTCGGGAGCCGCGGGCGGTTCGTCCTCCTGCGGCACGAGCAGCGGTCGGTCGACCTGCTTCGTGACCTGGGCGGGATCGACGGCGAGCAGCAGCAGCGCGAGGCTCACGAGCACGACGATGAAGGTGACGCCGGCGACGATGAGGCCGATGATGAGCGCGCGCTGGACCTCGTCGGCGGGGAGGGTCTGGAAGACGCCCAGCGAGACCGCCGTCACACCGCCCGCGAAGACGGCGGCGATGAAGGCCAGCCCCAGCAGCTGAACGGGCTTCATGAGGTCGCGGCGAGTGGGCTTGTCGTTCATGATGCGGCCTCCTCGGCCGAGGCGGCCGGAACCGGTTCGGGGCGGCGGGGCGAGAACCCGGCGATCGCCAGATAGACCGCCACGATGGCGGCGTATCCGCCGAAGATCCCCACGGCGATGGTGATTCCGGTGAGCGTGAAGGTCCCGGCGCCCTCGATCGAGTAGTCGTACGAGAAGCCCGGGCTCGTCAGCAGGAACCCCACGGCGAGGATCAGCGTGAGCACGCCGATCGTGAGTCCATCTCGGGCGAGGGATGCCGAGCGCCCGGCGCGGCGATCGCGCACGGCGCCGATGATCTCCACGGCACCCGAGACCACCGCCCACACGATGACCAGGACGAAGAAGAACCCCGTCGTCCGCCAGGCGCCGATGCTCGCCGCGAGACCGGCGATCCCGGTGACGACCGCGAGGACCAGCGGCGTGGCGCGCTGCCCGCTCGGGTACACCAGCCACGCGGACAGGACGAACACCAGAGCGGTCGCGAGCGCGAAACCACTGAAGACGCTCGACCCGACGACCGCGGAGTGGTCCGACGAGAACGTGACCATGACCGCCGCGAGGGCGGCGAAGAGCGCGCGCGCCAGTTGGACGTGGCGCACGTCGAAGGAGCGCGCGGAGGGAGCAGTGGTCACGGAGGGTCCCGGAGAGGCGGAGTCGATGGCATCCAGTCTATTCCCCGGCGGCTGAGCACCCTCCGGGTGCACCGACGTCGAGATATCGCGGGCGGCGCCACCACGGCGATCCCGGCAGCGACGGCGCACATCCTCGGCGATCCGCACAACCTCATGGATCTGCGCAACTTCAGCGATCTGCGCAACTTCAGCCCGAAGGGCTGGATGCCGACTGAGGTTGTGCAGATCGCCTACCGGCGGCGACGCCGCACATCCTCAGCGATCCGCGCAACCTCGGCGATCCGCGCAACCTCAGCCCGGAACGCCGGCTGTCGACTGAGGTTGCGTGAATCACCGACCGACCGCAGACCGCGCGACCGCAGCCCGCGCAGCCTTAGCCCGCGGGGGTCGCGACGTCTTCCTTCTCGGCGAGGGTGCGCGCGACGGCCTCGGCGACACGGGCGTCCTCGGCCTCCTGTCGGCGGCGGCGGCGCGTGCGCAGCCAGCGCGGGCCGAACACGGCAACCAGCACGATGAGCAGCACCACGACGAGGATCGGCCACGGCACGGCCCAGCCCATCGCCGAGGCGGTCACAGTGTCGAGGTCGGTCGTCGAGCCCGAGGCATCCGTCACGGTCGGAATGGCGGTGACCGACGCCCACACCAGACCCGTCGCGGCCACCGCGGGCACGCGCACGTCGCGCTGCCACGACTCGCCGGGGAGCAGCACGGGAGCCGCCTCGCCGGGCGCGGCCTGGACCTCGCCCCAGCCGAGCGGGCCGGCGACGGCGTCGGTGTCGTCGGCCGAGAGCGAGACGTTGCCGGTGTTGTGCAGGCTGTAGTGCACCGTCGCGTCGCCGAAGAGGAGCGGCACCAGGCCGCCGTCCCAGTCGACGCTCACCCCGTCGAGCGACAGAGCCGGCGCGAGGTCGCCCCCGACCCGGATGCCGGTACGGATGCCGAGGCGACGGTCGACGTTGACGTTCGCGGTCTGATCGGCGACGGTGAGCGAGGTCACGACGCCGCCGGCGTAGTCGCCCGGAGTCGCGTCGGACGGGATGTCGACCGTGAAGGGGACCTCGACGGTCTGACCGGCGGGCACCGAGACGTGGTGCTGCGGGACGACGATCCACTTGCCGACGCCGACCGGCGCCTCGGCGGCGAGGCGGAGGTCGAGCTTCACGCCCGAGCGGGCGGCCGCGGCGGTCCGAGCCGGCGTAGCCTCCGTGCTGACGGGCCAGCGCGGCATCGTGCTCTGGATCGACTGACGCGCGAGTCGCCAGGATTTGTCGCCTCCCGGCCCGGGGAGGCGACGATCTTTGGCGACTCACGCGTGGGAACGCGGGAAACTGCGGGCCAACATTATGGACCGCGAGGGCGCCACTTGTCATCGGGCGGAGGGCAGGAACCTCGGTGGGTAACGTCGAGCGCACCGCGACGGGCGGATTCCCGTCCTCGCGGCCCGCACGAGCCGGGCACCCGAGCCCGGTCGTGGACGCGAGAGGACGGCCGGATGCGCGATACCCCAGCGCCCATGCCCTCGCTGGGCGACGTCTTCACACGGCGCTACCGACTGATCGAGAGGCTGCCGGAAGGCGGCGGCCGTCTCTTCCGCGCGCGGGACGAGATCCTCGCGCGCGACGTCGCTGTGAAGGTCTTCGAGGTGGACCCCGCGGCGGCCCCCGACTCGCGCCGCCGTCTTGCGGGAGCGCGGATGCTCACCGCGCTCGACCATCCCGCGCTGGTGACGATCTACGACGCGCACGTCGGCCACGGCGGGGAGGGCTACCTCGTGATGGAGTTCATCCACGGCCCGACCCTGCGGCGGCACCTCGAGCAGCGCGGACCCCTCGCTCCCGCGCTGGCCGCGGCCATCCTGCGGGACGTCGCGCTCGGACTCGCCGCCATCCACGACCTGGGGATCGTCCACCGTCACCTCACGGCCGAGAACGTCCTCCTCCGGCCCTTACGGAACGCGGGCCGCCCTTTTCGCGGCGTCCTCGCGGACTTCGGTGTGACGCACCTCCTCGGCGAGCGCCTCGCCGACACGCCGGTCGACGACCGCGAGTACCTCCCGCCCGAACGGCTCCGCGGGGAGGAGCCCCACGCCGCCTCGGACATCTACGCGCTCGGCCAGCTCGCCATGGAGGCGCTGACCGCGGAACGTCCCCTCGGCGGTGGGGCCGTGCAGGAAATCCTCCTCGCGCCCCTCGGCTACGACCCCGAGATCCCGACGCGGTTCGGCTACGGCTGGGAGCTCCTGCTCACCGCCATGACCGACCCGGATCCGGATGCCAGGCCCACCGCGGTCGATGTCGCCGAGCTCGCGATCGAGCTCGCCGAGGGGTCTGCGCCGACGCCCGAGGCCGGATCCGCGGAGGCCGACGACCCGGACGAGACCGCCGCCGGCGCGGAGCCCGTCGCCGCCCTCCGTGCGGTGCACCAGGCGCGCGAGACCGCCGCGCGGCGCCGCCGTCCCCCGATCTGGGCCTGGGTCACGCACTACCGCTGAGCGCGCGACTCACGCCCGACGCCGTCGCGCACGCCGGATCGCGACGCCAACGGCGAGCGCCGCGACACCGAGGGCCGATGCGATCGCCAGGGTGATGGCATCCCACCCCGTCGCGGGGAGCTGACCCTGCGCTCCCGGAGGGGGCGACACGGATGCCACGGGCGTCGACACGGGCGTGGGAGTCGGGGTCGGCGTCGGGGTCTGCCGCGAACTCGCCGGCACCTCGACCACGATGACCTCAACGCCGGGCGCGGGCTCCGGCGCGGGCGGCGGAGCGGCCGCCGTCGTGAGAGCCCACGCGATCAGGAACGCCACCGGCATCTCGAACCACCTCTCGGCGCTCCACAGTGTCGGGCGGACGTGTCCGTTCCGTCGGCAGCGAGTGAACGGGAGGGGAAGAACGGTCTTCGCACGCCGGCGCGGTTACCACGGACGTAAGATCGTGGGTTCTTTCGGTCATATTGGTCGCAAAGATCTCGGGAATCGCCCCTAGCGTCGTCGCATGCCCGGTCCTTTCGACGCTACCGCCGTGTCCGAGACAGTCACGCGCCCGGTGTTCTTCGTGTCGGACAGCACCGGCATCACCGCCGAGACGCTCGGCAACGCGCTGCTCGCGAACTTTCCGGGCACCCGCTTCGAGCGGCGCACGATCCCCTTCGTCGACGAGAAGGCCGTCGCCTCCCTCCAGGCCGATCTCCGCCGCGCGGCGGCGGGCGGCGGGTCCCCGATCGTCTTCGCGACGCTCAAGGATGCCGGCATCCGAGCCCGTCTGACCGGGGCGGGCGCGGTCGTCATCGACCTCCTCGCCGGTCATCTCACGGAGCTCGAGGCCGAGCTCGGCGCGACGGCCGAGACCCGCGCGGGGCAGTACCACGGACTCGGCGACCTCGAGCAGTACTTCCGCCGCATGCGGGCGGTCGAGTTCGCGATCGAGCACGACGACGGGCAGAGCGGGCGCGACCTCGCGAACGCCGACGTGATCATCGTCGCGCCGTCGCGCTGCGGGAAGACGCCCACGACGATGTATCTCGCCCTGCACTACGGGCTGCTGGTGGCGAACTACCCGCTGACCGACGACGACTTCCCCACCGACGGGCTGCCGCGCATCGTCGCGCCGCACGCCGACCGCTGCTTCGGCCTCACCACCACCGCGCTGCGCCTCAGTCAGGTGCGGCACGAACGCCGTCCGCACTCGACGTACGCGAGCCTCGCGCAGTGCACCCTCGAGATCCGCCGGGCCGAAGACCTGTACCGCCGCACCCACATCCCGTTCCTCAGCTCCGCGACCCGGAGCGTCGAGGAGATGTCCGCCGTGATCCTGCAGTCCATGAACCTGCGGGACCGACCCCGAGAAGGGCCCACCCCATGACCAACATCCTGCGCTTCGACGAGATCGGCATGAGCGACCTCGCCCATGTCGGCGGCAAGAACGCTTCACTCGGCGAGATGGTGTCGCACCTGGCATCCGCCGGCATCCGGGTCCCTCCGGGGTTCGCGACCACGTCCGACGCCTTCCGCCGCTTCCTCGCCGAGGACGGTCTCGACGCCCGCATCGCCGACGCCGTGCGGGGCGTGGACGTCGAGGACGTCGCCGCCCTCAGCCAGCTCGGCGGCCGCGTGCGCGCGTGGATCGAGGAGCAGCCCTTCCCCGCCGACCTCGAGGCCGACATCCGCGCCGCATACGCCGCACTCGTCGCGAACGAGACGGACCCCGAGGCGGTGACGTGGGCCGTGCGGTCGAGCGCGACGGCGGAGGATCTTCCGGACGCCTCGTTCGCGGGGCAGCAGGAGACGTTCCTCAACATCGGCGGGATCGAGAACATCCTGCGGGCGATCCGCCGCGTCTTCGCGTCGCTCTACAACGACCGTGCCATCGCGTACCGCGCGCACCACGGCTTCGACCACCACGAGGTCGCCCTGTCGGCCGGTGTCCAGCGGATGGTGCGCTCCGACGTCGGCGCCTCGGGCGTCATGTTCACGCTCGACACCGAGTCCGGATTCGACGACGCGGTGTTCGTCACCAGCTCGTACGGCCTCGGCGAGGCCGTCGTGCAGGGCGCCGTGAACCCCGATGAGTTCTACACGTACAAGCCCGCTCTGCGCGCCGGTCGTCCCGCGATCCTCAAGCGTTCGGTCGGCGAGAAGGCGATCGCGATGCGGTACACCGACGGACGTCACGTCGACGGCAGCACGGCCTTCGTCGAGGTGGATGCCGACGACCGCGGCCGCTTCTCGATCACCGACGCGGAGGTCGAGGAGCTCGGCCGGATCGCGCTCGTCATCGAGGAGCACTACGGCCGCCCGATGGACATCGAGTGGGGCAAGGACGGCGTCGACGGGCACCTGTACGTGCTGCAGGCCCGGCCCGAGACGGTCGTGTCGCGTCGGTCGGCGAACGTCCTGAGCCGCTTCGTCCTGGCCGAGCGCAGCGCGGTCCTCGTCGAGGGTCGCGCGATCGGGCAGCGCATCGGCGCGGGGCGCGTCCGCGTGCTGAGCTCGATCGAGCAGATGGCGGACTTCGCACCCGGCGACGTGCTCGTGGCCGACATGACCGACCCCGACTGGGAGCCGATCATGAAGCGCGCCTCGGCGATCGTCACCGACCGCGGCGGCCGCACGTGCCACGCCGCGATCATCGCCCGCGAGCTCGGCATCCCCGCCGTCGTCGGCACCGGTGTCGCCACCCACGCCCTGAAGGACGGTCAGGAGGTCACGGTCTCGTGCGCCGAGGGGGACGACGGCGTCGTGTTCGACGGCATCCTGGACTTCGCCGAGGAGGTCACGGAGCTCGACCGGATGCCGGAGGCCCCCGTCAAGATGATGATGAACGTCGGTACGCCCGACCAGGCGTTCGCGTTCTCGCGCCTGCCGAATGCCGGGGTCGGGCTCGCCCGGCTGGAGTTCATCATCAACCGGCAGATCGGGATCCACCCGCGGGCGCTCCTCGAGCTCGACCGACTCGACGGCGAGCTCGCCGACGACATCCGCGCGCGCATCGCCGCCTACCCCTCGGCCGAGGAGTTCTTCATCCAGCGCGTGGCCGAGGGCGTGTCGATGATCGCGGCGGCCTTCGCGCCGGAGCCCGTGATCGTGCGACTGTCGGACTTCAAGTCCAACGAGTACGCGAACCTGCTCGGCGGCCCTCTGTACGAGCCGCACGAGGAGAACCCGATGCTCGGCTACCGCGGTGCCGCACGGTACGTCTCGCCCGAGTTCCGCGCGTGCTTCGACATGGAGTGCGAGGCGCTGCGGCGGGTCCGTGACGACATGGGCCTGACGAACGTGCAGATCATGGTGCCGTTTGTGCGGACCGTCGCCGAGGCCGCCGCCGTGCTCGAACTGCTCGCCGCGAACGGCCTGCGCCGCGGCCAGAACGGCCTGAAGGTCGTGATGATGTGCGAGCTGCCGGCCAATGCGATCCTCGCGGAGCGGTTCCTCGAGCACTTCGACGGCTTCTCGATCGGCTCGAACGACATGACGCAGCTGACGCTCGGCCTCGACCGCGACTCGGCGCTCATGGCCTCCGCGTTCGACGAGCGCGACCCGGCGGTGCAGCACCTCCTCGGCCTCGCGATCGACGCATGTCAGCGACAGGGGAAGTACGTCGGCATCTGCGGACAGGGGCCCAGCGACCACCCGGACTTCGCGCAGTGGCTCGTGGCCCGTGGCATCCACTCGCTGTCCCTGAACCCCGACACGGTGGTGGAGACGTGGCTCACGCTCGCCGCGGACGAGCGGCCCAAGGCCGAGATCCTCGCGCAGGCGCACCTGTCGCGGCTGTGACGGCAGGCTCCTCCGCCGGGGTCCGCTCACACCGTGAAGTGGACCTCGGCGGAGGGAGGCGCGAACGCCCGGAGCGCGTCCACCGCGGCCACGGCCTGGTCGCCGAGTCCGACGAAGTAGCTGCGGCCGTCGGTGGTGGTCAACCGGACGGTGCGCGACTCGCCCATGCTGACGAGGATGCCGGGACCGCGATGACTGCGCGTGACGCCCCATCCACCGAAGTCCTCGAGGGCACGCACCTCCTGCACGTCCACGCGCGCGAGCTGATCCCATCGGAGGCGGCGACCCCAGAACGGGACCACCGACACGGACACCCCGCGCTCCCCCGCCCGGAGGCACACTCCCGAACAGAACGTCACGACCAGCAGAGCGACGACGGCCAGCAACGCCACGGTCGCTCCGGAGGGGGTGTCGACGTGCACGACCCCGAGCAGAAGGAGGAACGCGGGGCCGACGAACAGCAGGGCTCGCGACGCCGGGGTGAGGGGTCGTCGGGCGAGGGTGCGCATGAGGGGTCCTTTCGTCGACGCAGGATCGCGACGCTACGGCGGGATCTGCGTGCGGCGGAATGCTCCTCCGGCCACACCCGACTCGACCTCCCGCCAACCTTCGTATCGCGAATCCCCCATCGGGAGGTCAGGCCAGCGGCACCCGCGCCACCACGACCCAGTCCTCGGCCTCGCGGCCGGCGCGCAGCTCGCCGCCCACCTCGCGCACGAGACCGGCCATGCGGGCGACGCCCGTTCCCGCGGAGGGGATGTCCTCCCGGCGCACCGCGGGGAGGGCGTTGCGGACGGTCAGCTCGGCATGGGTCTCGTCCGCACGCACGATCAGCACCACCGTGCCGGGGGCGGCATGCTTCAGCACGTTCGTCAGGGATTCGCGCAGCACGCGGGCGAAGACGACACCGACACGGCGAGGTGCACGGGGCAGCGGCGCGGCCTGGACATCGACGTGATACCCGGCGGCGGTGAGCGTGTCCGCGGCCTCGCGGACCGCGGCCGCGGGGTCGGAGGCGAACCCGGGCGTCGGGGAATCCTCGTCGGCGGCGATCTCGATGAGATAGCGGAGATCGCCGAGCGCGTTGCGCGCCGTGACGCCGATCGTCGCCTGAGCGGTCTGCCGCACCGCATCGTCGGGATCGTCCAGGAGCTGCGCGTGCAGGGCGATCACCGTGAGGTCGTGGGCGATCCCGTCGTGCAGGTCGCCCGCGAGGCGGCGACGCTCCAGCGCAGCCGCGGCCTGCTCGCGCTCGCGGGAGCGCTCCAGCTGCTCGTCGAGACGTTCACCGCGGGCCTGCGCCGCGCGCAGGAGCAGCCCGATGCCGCCGAGCACGATCGCCACCACGACGAAGCCGATCGCCATCGATGGTCCGGATGCCGGTTGCCGGGCGACCACGACGGCGGCAACGGTCAGCGTGGCCGAGTAACCCAGGACCAGAGCCCCTGTGCCGAGCCGGACCACGCACAGAGCCGCGATCGCGAAGGCGAGGAACGTCTGGTGCGAGAGGCCGGCTGGGAACGACAGGACCAGTGCCGCGCCGAGCGACGCCGTCCCGGCAGCCGCCGACCAGAGGTACAGCGCGAACAGCGCGGTGACGACGAGCTCGAACAGCCCACCGGTCCCGTCGCTCCTCTGGTCGGTGACCGTCGAGATCACACTCAGCGCGACGGCGGCCAGCAGGAGGACGACGAACGCCGTCTTCTCGACGCGCGTCAGGGGAGTCGTCGCCCGCAGCCACGAGCGATCCCGTAGCGCGGTCACGTGCGGGCCGTTGGACACCGCCCCATTCTGACTCGCGTGCCCCCGTGGTACCCGAAACCCGGGGGCACGCGTCAGGAACAGAGGCCAAGCAAACGGCAGAGAGCAGTCCAGATCCCGGACCGAATCATCATCATGCGGTTCTCCTCGTGTTCCCGGTCGTAGCCCCGCTGAGAGGATCTCCGCCCGCCGTGCGCGGCCGCAGTGGACCTTCGACCACATCACTGGCCGAAGGTCCAGGCAGGGTGCTGGGTAGGCTCGCGACATGGCCGAGATCCGCGTGCTCCTCGTCGACGACGACCCGCTGGTGAGGTCGGCTCTCGCCCACTTCCTCACCCGCGAGGAGGGCACCGCCGTGGTCGCCGAGGCCGGCGACGGGCGCGACGCGCTCGACCAGGTCGGTCGTCATCGCCCCGACGTCGTCCTCATGGACGTGCGCATGCCGCGGATGGACGGCATCGACGCGACCGCGCAGATCGCCGAGCGCTGGCCGGACGTGCGCGTGCTCGCCGTGACGACCTTCGACACGGTGGACACCGTCCTGCCGATGCTGCACGCCGGCGCTTCCGGCTACCTGCTGAAGGACTCACCCGCCGAGGAGATCGTCGCCGGCGTCCGCCGGGTCCACGAGGGCACGACGTCGCTGTCGCCGCGGATCGCGGCGTTGCTGATCGACCACGTCCGCGAGCGCGAGCGTCCGACGCCGGCCGGCGCGCCCGCCCTGGAGCCGTTGACCGACCGCGAGGGCGACATCCTGCGGTGCCTCGCGCGCGGCATGTCCAACGCCGAGATCGCTGCCGAACTCATTGTGTCCGAGGGCACGGTGAAGGCCTACCTCGGCCGCATCATGACCAAGTGGGGCGTTCGGGATCGCGTGCAGATCATCGTCGCCGCCGCCCGGGCAGGGCTCATCGCCTTCACCTGACGGGGGCTCCGGGCCGGGAGGTATCTGGGGGCGTCCCCCGGCCCGGAGGGCTTACGGGACCGTTTCGCGCTTGCGCCGCTCGGCGCGGGTGAGCGGCGCCTCGGGCTCGGTCGCGGCCGCGGCGGCCTCGGCATCCGTCACCGGCGGGCGGCGCGGCCACCAGAACCGGTCGCCGGCGATGAAGGCCATGGCCGGCACGATCACCGTCCGGACGAGGAGCGTGTCGATCAGCACACCGATGCAGACGATGACGCCGATCTGCGTGAGCGTGATCAACGGCAGCACGCCCAGCACGGCGAACACGGCCGCCAGCAGGATGCCGGCGCTGGTGATGACCGCGCCGGTAGCCGCGAGCGCGCGGATCATGCCGTTCGTCGTGCCGAGGGTACGGCTCTCCTCCTGCGCGCGCGTGACGAGGAAGATGCTGTAGTCCACGCCCAGGGCGACGAGGAACAGGAAGCTGAACAGCAGCACGTTCGTGTCGATCGCGGGGAAGCCGAACAACGGAGTCTGGAACAGCCACCACGCCGCGCCGACCGCGGAGAAGAAGCTCGCGACGACGGCCAGCAGCAGAAGCACCGGGGCCAGCAGCGCACGCAGCAGGATCACGAGCACGATGAACACGAGCACCAGGATCAGCGGGATGATCAGGTTCTGATGGTGCTGCTGCGCGGCGGAGACGTCGAGGGCCTGCGCGTCGAGTCCGCCCACGAGCGTGCGACCCGAGCCGATCGAGTCGAAGTCCGATCGCATCCGCTCGATCGTGGCGAACGCCTCCGGCGTCTCGGCCGACGCGTTCAGCGTGACGTCGATGCGGGTCCAGTCGCTCGTCTCCTCGACGACGCGAGCGGAGTCGACGCCCTCGATCTTCCCGGCGGCGTCGACGACCGCCTGGGCGTCGTCGTTCGGGGCCATGACCGTCGCGGGCGACGTCGCGCCCGCGGAGAACGCCTCGGCGAGCACCTCCTGTCCCTTCACGGCATCGGGCTTCTGCAGGAACCGGTCGTTCTGCGAGAGCCCGGTCTGCACGAAGAACAGTCCGCTCGCGAGGGCGCCGAGCACGACGGCGCCGGTCAGCGCGACGACGACGGGACGCTTCGAGACTCCGCGGCCGAGCTTGCCCCACGGGCTGCGCGAGATCGCGTCGGGCGAGCCGAAGCGCGGGACGTACGGCCAGAACAGCCACCGGCCGAACAGCACGAGTGCGGCGGGCAGAACGAGGAGCGCGAACGCCATCGCGACGATGACCCCGACCGCGCACGCGAGTCCGAGCGCGCGGTTGCCGGACAGTTCACCGAGCAGCAGCGTCGCGAGGGCCAGGGCGACCGTCGACCCGCTCGCGATGATCGCCGGTCCCGCTCCGCGCACCGCCCGGCGCATGGCCTCGCGCCGGTCCTCGGCCAGGCGCAGCTCGTCTCGGTAGCGCGCGATCAGCAACAGGGCGTAGTTCGTTCCCGCGCCGAACACCAGCACGGACAGGATGCCGGTGACCGAGGCATCCAATTCCACTCCGGCGAGCGCGGCGACACGGCGTGCCACGATCCCGGCGGAAGCGTCGGCGGTGCCGATCACCGCGAGCGGCACGAGCCACAGCCACGGGCTGCGGTACGTGATGAGCAGGAGGACGGCGACGACGATGACGGTGGTGAGGAGCAGCGTGAAGTCCGCGCCGTCGAACACCGCGGCGATATCGACCTCGAAGCCCTCGGGGCCGGTGAGGTAGGTGCGGACGCCGCCCAGTCCATCGGCGGCGAGGGTGCGGATCTCGGCGGCGCGGTCGGCCTGCGCGGCGACGTCGCTCTCGGGCGGGAGCGGCACGACGAGCAGCGCGACCGTGCCGTCCTCCGACACCTGCGCCGGCGGGATGAAGCCGTCGGGCGTGAGCTTCACGAGATCGCCGAACGCCTTCTTCTGGATCGCGGCGACGGTGTCGGCGGGCAAGGCCTTCCCGTCCTCGGATGCGAACACGAGCAGGGCCGAGGTGGTGTCGGCATCCGGGAAGGTGTCGAGGATCTTCTGGACCTGGACGGACTCGGCCGAGTCGGGGAGCCCCGAGCCCGGCGCGGTCTGCGAATCACCGCCCGAACCGAGGGCGAACAGCGCGGCGACCCCCGCGAAGGCCACGACGAGCACGATCCACGAGGTGCGGGCCGAGGTGAGGAAGCGCAGGAAGCCGTTCATCGTCGTCTTTCGCTAGGTGATGAAGTATCTAGAAAATCTAGATACGAGAAAGGTAGCGCAAAGTCGACGTAGGATGCCAGTCATGGAAGCGACGGAATCTTCCACTCCCCCTGTCGCGGCCGGCGTTCCCCCGGTCAGACCCGCGACCGCGCTCGTGCGCGCACTGTTCACCGCGGGCGCGGAGTTCGAGAAGGCGCTGCAGCACGAGCTCTCGGTGAACCCCACGGGCCTGGACGCCATGGGGCACCTGGTGATGTCGGGTCCCCTCTCGCCCGGCGAACTCTCGCGCCGCCTCGATCTCACGACCGCCGCCACGACCGCGGCCATCGACCGCCTCGTCGCGCTCGGCCACGTCACGCGGGCGCCCCACCCCACCGACCGGCGCAGCCTGCTCGTCGTGCCGACCGAGGCGTCGGTGCAGCGCGCGATGAGTCGCCTCGCGCCGATGATCGCGGGAGTCGATGCCGTGCTCGACGACTTCACCGACGACGAACAGGCCGTGATCACGCGATACCTCGAGCGGGTCGTGGCGTCGTACGCGATGCCGCCGGACGACGGCACGGCGCGGCCGCGGTAGCCGCGGGATCATCCCCGCGACGGACGCGGATACACCCGCGGACGGACGACCCGGATGCCATGCCCCGGTGGGATGGAGGCATGTCCGCACCCACCCCTCCCGTCCTCACGGCATCCGGTCTCGTCAAGACCTACGGCGATCTGCGCGCGCTCGACGACGTCTCGCTGACCATTCGCGGCGGCGAGTCGGTCGCCGTGATGGGCGCGTCCGGCTCGGGCAAGACGACGCTGCTGCACTGTCTTGCCGCGATCCTCGCTCCCGACACCGGCTCGGTCGTCCTGAGCGCGCCGGGCGCCGAGCCCATCGAGCTCGTCGGCCTCGACGAGGGCGAGCGCGCCCGCGTCCGCCGCACCGCGCTCGGTTTCGTGTTCCAGGAGCACCTGCTGCTCCCCGAACTCACGGCGGTGGAGAACGCCGCGCTGCCCCTGCTGCTCCAGGGACAGCGGAGACAGGACGCCGAGCGGCACGCGGCCGCGTGGCTCGCGATGCTCGGCCTCGCCGGCCTCGAGCAGCGTCGGATCGGGCAGCTGTCGGGCGGGCAGGCGCAGCGCGTCGCGATCGCCCGCGCCCAGGTGACGGGGGCTCCCGTGGTGTTCGCGGACGAGCCGACCGGGGCGTTGGACTCGGCGACCTCGGGGGACGTGCTCGCGGCGCTGCTCGGCGCGACGGTCGGGCAGGGCCGCACGCTCGTCATGGTCACGCACGACGCCGAGGTCGCGCACCGGTGCTCGCGGATCGTGCGTCTGCGCGATGGGCGGATTGTCGACGACAGCGCCGTATCCGCCGGGGCCGTCGCCGCACGCGAGGACGCACGATGAGCGCCGTGCTCCCCCTCGCGCGGATGCTGGCGCGACCGAGCCGCCAGGGCCGCGCCGCGATCGTGCTGCCCGTCGTCGCGTTCGCGGTGACGACGGCCCTGCTGCTCGTCGTCGCCGGCGGCGCGGCGATGTTCCTTGTCGACCCGCGCGCGGTCGCAGGCGGCGGCCTCTACGGCACGCTCGCGATGCTCGCCCTCGTGCTGCTGGCGGTCCCGCTCGCCACCCTCGGCGCCGCCGCGGCCCGCCTGTCGAGCCGCCGCCGCAACGACCGGCTCGCGACGCTGCGCCTCCTCGGCGCGAGCACACGCGAGATCTGGGCTCTGACCGTTCTCGAAGCCACACTCACCGCAGCCGTCGGGGCCGCGGCCGGGGTCGTGCTGTACCTGGTGCTCCTCCCGGCGGTCGGGCTGCTGCCGTTCTTCGGCGGCCCGGTCGGAATCGCGGCCGTGGCCGCCTCCCCGCTGCTCGTGGCCGGGGTGACCGCGTCCGTGGTCGCCGTCGCGGCGGTCAGCTCCGCCGCCGGGCTCCGGCGCGTCACCGTCACTCCCCTGGGCGTCCGCACGCGCAGTGCCGTGCCCCCGAAGCGTTGGTGGATGCTGGTGGTCGGCGGCATCCTGATCCTGCTCGTCGTGGGGGCCGTCTCGAACGTCGGCGCGCTGCGCTCCGCGGCGATCAACGCCGTGCTCATCGGCCTGTTCGCGGCCGGCATGGCCCTGCTGAACCTCATCGGCGCGCCGATCGTCGCCGCCCGCGGACGCGCGATGGCCCGCACCGCCCCGACGGCCGCGCGCCTCATCGCCGGCCGCGAGCTCGCCGCCCATCCCGGACCCGCGTGGCGCCGGGTGTCGGGCATGGCGCTCGTGTCCTTCATCGCCGTCGTGGCGGGGAGCGGCCTGGCCCTGGTCGATCTGTCCGGCGGCACGAATCCGATGCTCGCCGACATCCGCACCGGCGTGCTCGTGACGCTCGCGATCGCGTTCGTGCTCCTCTCCTGCGCGGTCGCGGTGACGCAGGCGTCCGCCGCCCTCGAGGACCGCGAACTGATCGTGGGCCTGGACCGCCTCGGCATCCCGGATGCCGAACTGCGCCGCGCCCGCCGACTGACGGTCATGGTGCCGCTGCGGTGGGCGTCGCTCGGCGGCGCGGCCCTGGGTGCGGTCCTGGCTCTCCCGATCGTGAGTGCGAGCGTCGTCGTCGCGCCGGCGTCGATCGCGACGGTCGTGGGCACCTTCGTCGTCGGCTTCGCGCT
Source organism: Microbacterium sp. T32 (assembly GCF_001619615.1). Classification (GTDB taxonomy): domain Bacteria; phylum Actinomycetota; class Actinomycetes; order Actinomycetales; family Microbacteriaceae; genus Microbacterium. The sequence continues at coordinate 9,510 of NZ_LQQP01000077.1, read as the reverse complement.
GGTCGCCGCCGCCTTGGCATCCACTCGGCCGATCGTGACCGGCATCCGTCGGGGCACGCTGTAGGGCGGGCCCGTGTTTCGGTTCAGTGTCCACGACACGCGGACCGCGTCGCGCGGAGTCCGCGTGTCCTGGACACCGAACGGCCGGGCCGACGCGACACGGGCGAGAAACGCGCCGGTGCTACCGTGCGGGGATGATCCCGGATGCCACGACCCCGCGCCTCATCTATGTGTCGGCGGCGGTCATCACCGACGCGGACGGGCGTCTACTCCTGGTCCGGAAGGCCGGCACGACGGCGTTCATGCAGCCCGGCGGCAAGCCCGAAGCGGGGGAGACGCCCGCCGAGACGCTGGCGCGCGAACTCGCCGAGGAGGTCGGGCTGGACGTCGACCCCGACGCTCTCGAGCCGCTCGGATCCTTCACCGCCACCGCGGCGAACGAACCCGGCTTCGCGGTGGTCGCTGACGTGTTCCGCGTCGACATCGGCGAGCAGCAGCCGGTCCCGGATGCCGAGATCGCCGAGTTCCGCTGGGTCAACGCCGCCACGGCATCCGGTCTGGAGATCGCCCCGCTCGCGCGGGAGTACTTCCTGCCCGCCTGACCGGCGCCGCCTCGCCGCGCGCGGCGCCCCGCGGGCTCCGGCGCCGCCCTCCCGTTCGGTGTCCAAGACACGCGGATGCCGCGGCGACACGTCCGCGTGTCTTGGACACTCAACACGGTGAGGGGCGCACCGGCCGTCCCGCCGGCGAGCGACCAGGACACGCCGCGTGACGACCACGCCTAGCGGCGTGTCTTGGACACTGAGCGAGGAGTCCGCGCCGCCCCCACGTTCCATGTCCAGAACACGCGGATGCCCCCGCGACACGTCCGCGTGTCTTGGACACTCAACGACAGCGAGCGGCGCGCGTCGGGACCCGGCATCCGCGTACGCTGACCGGGTGCGTGAGGACTGGATCGAACACCGCCGCGCGGGCGACGGAGAACTGCTCGGCTGGATCGAGCCCGCGGGCGAGGACTTCGTCGCGATCGACCTGCTCGGACGCCGCCGAACCGAGCCGGTCGACTGGCTGACGGCCGAGGAGACGCTCGACGAGCTCGGCATCACGTACCTCGCTGACCTCTTCGACCTCCGCCTCGACGACGGCTCGTGGTTGCGGGTACGGATCGCCGAGGTGTCGGTCGGTGGCATCCGGGTCAAGAAAGACGACTTCGGCGCCGTCGGCGCACCACAGCTGTACTACGACGTCGCCTTCCCGGTCGACGCCGGGCGGCTCCGCCCCGCGCGCTGAGCTCGCGCACACGGCGCCACCCCGACGTTCGGTGTCCAGAACACGCGGATGCCGCGGCGCAGCGTCCGCGTGTCTTGGACACTCAACCGGGCAGGCGCCGCGACCCCCGTGAGCAGCGCCCACGCACTCACCAGGAGCTCTTGCGGTAGTCCTTCAGGAAGATGCCGAAGAGGTCTTCGCCGGCCTCGCCGCGCACGATCGGGTCGTAGACGCGGGCGGCGCCGTCGACGAGGTCGAGCGGGGCGTGGAAGCCTTCTTCGGCCAGACGCACCTTCGTGTAATGCGGGCGTTCGTCGGTGATCCAGCCGGTGTCGACGGCGGTCATCAGGATGCCGTCGGACTCGAACATCTCGCGGGCGCTCGTGCGCGTGAGCATGTTCAGCGCGGCCTTGGCCATGTTGGTGTGCGGGTGGCCGGGGCCCTTGTACCCGCGGCCGAACACGCCCTCCATCGCCGAGACGTTCACGATGTACTTGCGCCGCGCCGTCGACGCCGCCATCGCGGGACGCAGCCGACTGACGAGCAGGAACGGCGCCGTCATGTTGGCCAGCTGCACCTCGAGCATCTCGAGGGGCTCCACCTGGTCGACGTGCTGCGTCCAGCTGTTGATGCGGTCCTCGTCGGGGACCAGTCCGCCCGCGTCGATCGCGGTGCCCGCGGCCAGTCGCTCGAGCGACGACGACCCCGCGGCCATCGCCTCGGCGGTGAGCTCCTCGGCCGTGCGCGCGGCGGACGCGAGGATCGGATGCGCCGACACCGACTGCGCCAGCGCGAGCGGGTGGGCGTCGTTGGTGTGGCCGAAGGTGACCAGCTCGGGCAGCGGCCCGTCCGGGAGCGGCGAGAGTTCGGCATCCACCAGGGGTTTGTACGCACCCGGCGAGCGCCGCACGGTCTGCGCGGCGTTGTTGATGAGGATGTCGAGCGGACCATCGGATGCCACCGACTCGGCGAGCCCGATGACCTGGGCGGGGTCACGCAGGTCGATGCCGACGATCTTGAGGCGGTGCAGCCAGTCCGCGCTGTCGGGGAGCGACGAGAAGCGGCGCACGGCGTCGCGCGGGAAGCGGGTCGTGATCGTCGTGTGGGCGCCGTCGCGCAGCAGCCGGAGCGCGATGTACATGCCGATCTTGGCGCGCCCGCCGGTGAGCAGCGCGCGCTTGCCGGTGAGGTCCGTGCGGGCGTCGCGCTTGGCGTGGCTCAGCGCCGCGCACGAGGGGCACAGCTGGTGGTAGAACGCGTCGACGAGCGTGTACAGCTCTTTGCAGATGTAGCAGTTGCGGGCTTTGAGGAGCTCGCCGGCGTACGGCGTCTCGACGCGCGTCGCGAGCGGGATGCCGCGGGTCTCGTCGTCGATGCGGTCGGGCGCGCCGGTCGCTGTGGCAGCGACCACGGCCTTGTCGGCGTCGGCGATGCGCTGGCGCTTCTCCCTGCGCGACTGCCGCTTGACGTCCTTGTAGAGCTTCCCGGTCTGGCGGCGCAGCGCGATGTAGGCCGGGTCCTCGGGGTCGAGAGCGGAGGCCGCGTCGAGCACGCGCAGCGCGATCTCGAGCTCATGGGGATCGATGGATGCCACGCGGCCGGCCTCGCGATCGGGTCTCGGAAGTGTTTCGGGCACGGGAGAGTGTACCGAGGCCCGGCTGGGAGGCCGTCGCGGGCGGGTCCGCGGCGCTACTCCACCAGCGAGAAGGACACCCCGACGAGGCGAGCGGAGGTGTCGAACACCCGCACGCCTTCCTCGGCGTTGCGCAGCGGCCGGAAGATCGACTGCTCCCCGGGCTTGCCGCCGACACGGCCCAGCCCGGTCGGGCCGTACAGCTTCCCCGGCTGCCCCATGGTCGCCGCCATCAGCGCCGGCAGCCCCGCGGACTCGACGGTGCCCGTCAACCCGAGCCGCGTCATCCGTTCGATGCTGCGCCGGCCGGACACGGCTTCCGCGCGCCCGATCTCGGGACGGGCGGCGAGCAGGTTCGTCGGGGCGACGCCCGGGTGGGAGACGTTGCTCGTGATCCCCCAGCCTGCCGCGACACTGCGCTTCTGCAGCTCCAGCGCCCAGAGCCCGAAGGCGATCTTCGACTGGCGGTAGGCCCTCATCCCGTCGTACGAGCGCTCCCAGTTGAGGTCGTCCCAGTTGATCTTCCCGCCCGCCGCGGCGATGCTCAGCTGCGAGGTGACCCGGGCACGGCCGGCCCGCAGCAGCGGCAGCAGCCGGGCGGTCAGGGCGACGTGGCCGAGGTGGTTGGTGCCCCACTGCAGTTCGAAGCCGTCGGCCGTGGTCTGCCGGTCGGGCGGAGTCATGACGCCGGCGTTGTTGATGAGCAGGTGGATCGGGGCGCCCGCCGCGTTCAGCGTCTCGCCGAGGTCGGCGACCGACGCGAGCGACGAGAGGTCGAGATCGTGCAGGGTGATGGTCGCGTTCGGGGCGGCGGCACGGATGGTGGCGACGGCGGCCTCGCCCTTCCTGCGGTTGCGGACCGGGAGGAGGAGTTCCGCGCCGGCCGCGGCGAGGCGCGTGGCGATGTGCAGACCCATGCCGTCGCTGCCGCCGGTGAGGAGGGCGCGCTTTCCGGTGAGGTTCGGGAGGTCGAGAGTGATCTTTCGAGGCATGTTCCCACTGTGCGGCGGTGGCTCCGCGGCATCCAGGACCTGACGATCAGTGGATCGGGCGACCGCGTGCAGCGAGGGTCGATCGTTGCCGATCCGGGTCGAAGCGCAGCAGCACGCGCTGCATCCGGATCTCGACGCCGCGGTGCAGCACCCACGCGAGGCCGAGCGAGATCGCGAACGCGAGGGCGGCGAGCGCGAACGCGCGCGGCCAGTCCAGCTCCGGATGCCCGTCGGGCCACGCCGACGACACCGACGCGATCACGAGCAGGTGCACGAGGTAGAACGCGAACGAGAGGCGGCCGAGTTCCTGCCAGGCGGGCCCCGCGAGGAAGGTCGAGGAGCGGTGCGCGTCCGCCGACGCGAGCGACGCCACGAGCAGCGCGAAGCCCCCGACCGTGAGGGCGAGGCCGGGGTGGACGTCCGTTCCTGGCAGCGTCGGCGCCTCCGACATCGCGTATCCGAGCACCGCGAGCGGCACCGCGAAGCGCAGCGGCGCCGGCCGCCACGCGGTCTGCTTCATCAGCAGCGCGAGCACGACGCCGAGCACGAACTCCGGCAGGCGGAGGAGAGGAGTGGATGCCGCCGACATCGGCACGGGCGAGCCTGCGGCGATCGCGGGGGCAAGGGCCACGAGTACGAGCGCGGCGGCGGCGACGCTCCAGAGCACGCGCGCGGACCGTCCCGCGACCATCCGGATCACGAGCGGGAAGGTGAGATAGAAGAACGCCTCGCACACCAGCGACCAGCTCGCGGGGTTGCCGGCCTGCCACCAGTCCGGAAACCATCCGCTGATCAGCAGCAGATTCGCACCGATGGGCAGGACCCCCGGGGACTGGATCTCGGGCACGAGGGTCGCGGCCACGGCGAGCGCCAGCATCACGCCGACGACGTGCAGCGGATAGATGCGCGCCGCGCGGTGGAGCCAGAAGGACCGGGCGCTCTGCGCGGGCTTGTACCCCCACGCCAGCACGAACCCCGAGAGGATGAAGAACAGGGTCACGCCGGTCTTCCCGGCCTCGAAGACGAAGCCCCACAGGTCGCCGGCGCGGCCGCCGAAGTACTCCACGGCCATGAGGTGGTGGCCGAAGATGAGCATCGCCGTGAGCCAGCGGAGGCCGGTGAGCGAGGGCAGGTGCCGGGCCGCGAGCGGGCGATCGGATGCCGAGGAGCGGACGCCGACGTCGGGGGCCGTCGTGGTCGTACTGATGGTCATCGCCTCCCGGAACGCTCACATCGGAGGCGCGGGCCCGCTCCGACGCCGGAACGTTACCCGTTCGTGATGTGGAGAAGCCTGGGAAGGCCGGGGCTTGACGCGGGGCGGGGGCGATGGCATCCAGGCTTCCTCAGGGTGGCCGCATGTCCCACTTCGTGCAGCCACAGCCCCCAAAACCTGCACAAAACGGGACACCGAACGCCGCCCGCCCAACGCCGCACCTCACCCCACGGCCGCATGTCCCACTTCGTGCAGCCACAGCCCCCAAAACCTGCACAAAACGGGACACCGAACGCCGCCCACCCAACGCCGCACCCCACCCCCCGCCCGCATGTCCCACTTCGTGCAGCCACAGCCCCCAAAACCTGCACAAAACGGGACACCGAACGCCGCCCGCCGCGGTTCAGCGGTCGCGCGGCGCCTGCAGCAGCATCCCGAACGTCCGCAAGGTGTCGCTCAGACCGACCGACGCGTCGAGCAGCCACTGAATCTGCAGACCATCGGATGCCGCGATGAGCAGCGCCGCGAGGTGGTCGGCCGACACGTCATCGCGGATACGGCCCTCGGCCTGCTGCGCGCGAAACGTCTCACCGAGCTCGGCGCGCAGCCGCTCGAAACGGGACGTGAAGTAGTCCTTGCCGACGCCGCTGTCGACCTCGAGCGCGGCGGCGACGAGCGTGGAATAGAGCTGCACGAACCCCGGTACCTCGACGTTGGCGGTCGCCGCGGCGATCATGCCCTCGACGCCGGGCTCGGCGGGGTGCGCGGCCTCCTCCTCGCCCTGCTTCGCGGCGGCGTGGTCGTACACCGCGACGAGCAGCTGCTCGCGCGAGTCGAAGTAGTGCAGGAGCGCGGCGTGCGAGACACCGATCGACTCGGCGATGCGGCGCAGCGACGTGCCGTCCGCACCGCGGCGGCGGAACACCTCGATGGCGCGGTCGAGGATCTCCTGCCGTCGCTCGACTCCGCGGCGTCGCTGGCCGGGTCGGCCGATCGTGGCATCCTCGCTCATCCGCCCACCTTCTCGCATCCGTCGGGGCTAGCGTAACCTCCACGTGGAGGTTAGAGTGGCGGCACGGCCCCTTCGGCCCCTCGACGACGATCAGTAGAAGGACGACGATGACCACCTCCCTCCCCGAAGCCTCGGTGCAGCTGTACACGCTGGCATCCGAGTTCTCGGCCGACATGTCGGGTTCGCTCGACAAGCTCGCCGCCCTCGGCCTCCGCAACGTCGAGGCGTTCGCGTTCGTCGACCGTCCCGCGGAGATCCGGGCGGCCCTGGATGCCAGCGGCCTGGCCTCTCCCACCGGCCACGCCCCGCTGCTCAGCGATGAGCTGTGGACGCCGGACGGCTCGATCCCCACGCCCGCGCCCGAGGTGGTGTTCGAGGCGGCCGCGACGATCGGCATCCGGACGGTCATCGACCCGTTCGTCTCGCCCGACCGCTGGCTCACCGAGGAGGGCGTGGCCGACATCGCCGAGCGTCTCAACCGCGCCGCGGACGTCGCCGCGACCTTCGGCCTGAGCGTCGGCTACCACAACCACGCGCAGGAGTTCGTGGCCGACTTCGCCGGTCAGACGGCGTACGAGCGGTTCGTGGAGCTCACCGACGAGCGCGTGCAGCTCGAGCTCGACCTCTTCTGGGCGCTGACCGGCGGCCAGGACGTTCCCGCGCTCGTCGCGAAGCTCGGCGACCGCCTCACCGCGGTGCATGTGAAGGACGGCGTCGTCCCGAGGACCAACCCGTGGGGACCCGGCAGTGCCGACTTCACGTCCGAGAGCCTCGACCAGCGTCACGCCGGCACCGCGGACGTGCCCCTCGCCGCAGCGCTGCGCGCGGGAACCGGCATCCAGTTCGCCGTCATCGAGTACGACCGCGCGCCCGGCGACGTGTTCGCCGACATCGCCGCGAGCCTGGCGTTCCTGAAGGACGGCGGGTTCGTCGCATGACCCGTCCCCTCGGAGTCGGCGTCATCGGCGCCGGCGTCATCAGCCAGACGTACCTCGAGAACCTCACGTCCTTCCCCGACGTAAACGTCGTCGCGGTCGGCGACCTGCTGCCCGACCGCGCCCGCGCGAAGGCCGACGAGCACGGCGTCGCCGTCGCGGGAACGCCCGACGACGTGCTGTCGAACCCCGACGTCGACCTCGTCGTGAACCTCACGATCCCGCAGGTGCACGTCGAGGTGTCGTCCGCCGCGATCGCCGCGGGCAAGCACGTGTGGACCGAGAAGCCCATCGGCCTCGACCGCGACGCGACGCGCGCCCTCCTCGCACAGGCGGATGCCGCGGGCGTCCGCATCGGCTCGGCACCCGACACGCTGCTCGGACCCGCCTTTCAGACCGCCAAGCGCGCGATCCAGGGCGGGGTGATCGGCGAACCGCTGTTCGTGCAGACGTCGTTCCAGACGCAGGGCCCCGACCTGTGGCATCCGGATCCCGCGTTCCTCTTCGCCCGCGGCGCGGGACCCCTGCTCGACATGGGGCCGTACTACTTCTCGGCGCTCGTGAGCCTGCTCGGTCCCATCGCGGCGGTCACCGCGCGCGGCTCGCGCCCGCGTCTCGAGCGGACGATCCAGACCGGCCCGCGCGCCGGCGAGACGTTCCCGGTCGAGGTGCCGTCGACGGTGCAGGTGCTCACGTCGTTCGCCGCGGGGCAACACGGCACGCACCTGCTGAGCTTCGACTCCGCGCTCGAGCGTCACGGCGTCGTCGAGATCCACGGGTCCGAGGGCACGATCCTGCTCGCCGACCCGAACCGCTTCGAGGGTCGCATCGCGTACGTTAAGCCACTCGGCGTCTTCCGCGACGGCATGAAGACCGAGCAGGAGTGGATCGAGATCCCCAACGAGGGCGTCGTCGTCGGTCGCGGACTCGGCGTGCTCGACATGGCCCGCGCGATCGCCGCCGACCGCCCGCACGTCGCCACGGGCGAACTCGGCTTCCACGTGCTCGATGTGATGCTGTCGGCCGAGGAGTCGTCGGCTTCGGGACAGACGCTCGAGATCGGCAGCACCGTGGCACCCGTGCCGCTGCTCGAGGAGGGCTTCGACCCCTTCGCCCGGACGCTGTAGTCCGTCCGCGGCGTCTGGTCGCGCGGGTGCCGCAGTCCGTTCGGGGCGTCTCTTCGCGCGGGCGCTGCAGCCCGTACGCGGCCGCTTCCGCCCCGTGGTGTCGTGTGGATGCCACGGGGCGGGGGTGTTTTCGGGGGCGCGCGCGGGCACGGGCGGCGCGTGTGCTCGCGGGGGTGCGGGGAGCTGAGGCGTCCGCGGGGCTCGACAGTGCGGGCGGATGCCGGCGCGCCGGGCGAGCGGAGGAGATCCGGGGAGCGGAGGGCATGAGGTCCGGCATCCATCCTCCGCTCCCGGAATCTCCTCCCGCCGCATCGCGGGGCGTACGCAGTGGCATTGCGGGACGCCGGATGCCTCGGCGCACAGCGCGCAGAGGGAATACCTCGCGTCGCATAGCGGATGGTTGAGGGCGGCCCGCGCGGTCGCTAGTTTGGCGCGCAGGCGAAACGGAGATCTCCATGACGTTCACCGGGTTCACGGTCGGCGCGAGCGAGTTCTTGAGCGCCCTCGCCGACGACAACACCAAGCAGTTCTTCGACGCCCACCGACGCGAGTACGAAGAACTCGTCCGGCAGCCGCTCGAAGATCTGCTGGCCGAAGCGGAAAGCATTCACGGGCCCGGGCGGGTGATGCGACCGAACCGCGACGTGCGTTTCAGCGCCGATAAGTCGCCATACAAGACGAGCGCGAGCATGTGGGCCGGCACCGTCGGCGGTGTCTATCTGAGCCTCACGGCCGAGCACCTACAGGTCGGCGGGGGAATCTATGACCCGAGCCGCGATCAGCTCGCCCGAGGCCGCACGGCCATCGATGCGGCCCCGCAGGCGGCGGCGCGGTTGCAGGAGATCGTCGATGGGCTCGAAGCCGAAGGTTTCGAGATGGCGGGCCCGCCGCTGAAGACTGCTCCGCGCGGATACGACCGCGACCACCCTCGCATCGAGTTGCTCCGGCTGAAGCATTACGCCGCACTGACGACGCTCCCCGTCGATGCGGAGCCGGAGACGATCCGCGCCGCCCGGACCGCAGTCGCGCCGCTCATCGAGTGGGGTGGCACTTACGTGGGCAAGGCCGAGTCCTGGCCGTGAGGCGGATACGCATCGGGGGCGGCTGGACCGGGCAGCTGGGGCGCGAGGTCGCGTGGTCGTGGGCGCTTGCGGCGTCCTCAGCGAGGGCGCGTGGTCGTGAGCGCTCGCGGCGCCCTGAGCGAGGTCGCGTGGGGGCGCTTGCGGCGTCCTGAGCGAGGTCTCGCCGGGCTAAGGAAGGGGCGCGGGGGCGGACTCGGGAAACTTCACCCGCGGCGTTTCTCGGCGGGGAAACACCTGACGAGTAGGT
>NZ_LQQP01000076.1 GCF_001619615.1 Microbacterium sp. T32 | reverse complement strand
CCCCCCCCCCCCCCCCCCCCCCGCTGATCTGAATCGCCGCACGATCCTGCAAGGCGCGGCCTGGACCATCCCCGCCATCGCCATCGCCACCGTCGCCCCCGTTGCCGCGGCGGCTTCCAACACCACCGTCCTCACCTTCAACCAGACCACCTACACCGGCACCGCCTGCGGCACCATCACCGGTGCCTACATCACCGTCACCGTCAACGGCATCCCCACCGCCGGACGCTCCGTCACCACGACGCTCGACAGCGGGTACACCTTCGCCGACGGAACCACCACGAACACCCAAGTCAGCGACAGCAACGGGCGGGTAAATCTGCCCGAAATCAGCATTCCGTCAGCGGGCGGCGTGGCAAACGCATCTGGTTCATCATCATCAGCGGCGAGTGTGTCAGCAACCTTGCAAGCTCCGGCGACGGGATCCATGCGACGATTCGCCAA
>NZ_LQQP01000075.1 GCF_001619615.1 Microbacterium sp. T32 | reverse complement strand
CCGACCTCGCCGCGGTCTTCGCGCCGGTGGCCGAGGCCCTCGCCGCGAACGAGTCCACCATCGTCGAGGAGCTCCTCGCCGTGCAGGGCCACTCGGCCGACATCGGCGGCTACTACCGTCCCGACACAGCCCTCGTCGAGAAGGTCATGCGCCCTTCCGCGACGCTGAACGGGATCATCGACGCCCTGCGCTGATCGCCCGAACCCGAGAGGGGCGGATGCCACTGGCATCCGCCCCTCTT
>NZ_LQQP01000074.1 GCF_001619615.1 Microbacterium sp. T32 | reverse complement strand
CGCGTCGAGATCGTCGACGGCGACGGCAACGTCGTCATCGAACACGACGTCCAGCCCGGTGACATCTGGCGCGCCACGCAGACGAAGTACGTCGCGATCGTCGACTGGGTGAACCTGGCCGTCCGCCGTGCCCGCGCCACGAACGTCCCGGCCGTGTTCTGGCTCGACGTGAACCGCGCCCACGACGCGCAGATCATCGCGAAGGTCTACCAGGCCCTCGCCACGATCGACACGCAGGGCCTCGAGCTGCTGATCCTCCCGCCGGCCGAGGCCACGCGCTACACGCTCGCGCG
>NZ_LQQP01000073.1 GCF_001619615.1 Microbacterium sp. T32 | reverse complement strand
GGGTAGTCAGCGCGTTTTCGTCGGACATGGGAGTGCCTCTCTGTTCGGGTGCTGCCAGGTTCGGCATGCATGACGTGCAGAGCCAAGCCGAGGTTGTCGAGATGGCCGCGGGGGATGACGATTTCGTCCGAGGTCACCCGCTCCGGAGTGGTGCCCGGGTACAGCCGGAGTTGTGCGGACTGCGCCGCCGTGCAGAAGCCGCCTGGACCCACCGCTGCGCTGGCGTGCAGGATGCGGTACAGGCGGTGAGGCCCCGACCTGGTTCAGTCGCGCCGGTCACGACGCGATGGCG
>NZ_LQQP01000072.1 GCF_001619615.1 Microbacterium sp. T32 | reverse complement strand
CGCAGTACGGCGACACCATCGCCGCGGCGGGCCTGAACCCGAACAACGGCCTCGGCGGCATCCTGTCCGGTCTCGGTTCGGTCGAGGGCGGCGACGAGATCGCCGCGGCGTTCGAGAAGGCCGTCGACGCCGCCGCGCGCGTGTCGTACGTCAACTCCGACAAGGGCATCACGAACCTGCACGTCCCGTCCGACGTGATCGTGGATGCCTCGATGCCCGCGCTCATCCGCAACGGCGGCAAGCTGTGGGGCGCCGACGGGGGAGAGGACGACACGCTCGCCGTGATCCCCGACTCCTCGTACGCCGGTGTGTACCAGGCCGTGATCGACGACGTCATCGCCAACGGTCCGCTCAACCCGGCCACGATCGGCACCGTTCCGAACGTGGGCCTCATGGCCCAGGCCGCCGAGGAGTACGGCAGCCACGACAAGACGTTCGAGATCGCCGCCGCCGGCCGCGTCGAGATCGTCGACGGCGACGGCAACG
>NZ_LQQP01000071.1 GCF_001619615.1 Microbacterium sp. T32 | reverse complement strand
GCCACCGGCGCGAAGACCGCGGCGAGGTCGGCATCCGTCGTCTGCTTCGCCAGTTCCTGCGCCCAGTACAGGGCGAGGTAGAAGTGGCTGCCGCGGTTGTCGATCGTGCCGAGCGCGCGACCGGGCGACTTGTCGTTCTCGAGGAACGTGCCGGTCGCGGCATCCAGCGTGTCGGCGAGCACCTGCGCGCGGGCGTTGCCGGTGAAGCCGGCGTAGTGCTCGAGCGAGGCGGCGAGGGCGAAGAACTCACCGAGGGAGTCCCAGCGGAGGTAGTCCTCCTCGAGGAGCTGCTGCACGTGCTTCGGCGCGGAGCCGCCCGCACCGGTCTCGAACAGCCCGCCGCCGGCGAGCAGCGGCACGATCGAGAGCATCTTGGCGCTCGTGCCGACCTCGAGGATCGGGAACAGGTCGGTGAGGTAGTCGCGCAGCACGTTGCCGGTCACCGAGATGGTGTCGAGGCCGTGGCGGAGGCGCGCGAGCGTGTAGCGCGTGGCCTCGGCCG
>NZ_LQQP01000070.1 GCF_001619615.1 Microbacterium sp. T32 | reverse complement strand
CGGGTCTCCTCGACGGTGGACACCATGGGCGCCATGACCCACAGGTCGGCGGGGCCCGCCGCGGACGTGCGGGTCTCGGCATCCGCCTCGGCGAGGGCGGTGAGCTGCTCACGCAGGATGTCCTCGCTCGCGCGGAGGGCGCGCAGGCCCCGGAGACCCAGCGCGGGGTTCTCCTCGTGCGCGTCGTTGAGGAAGGGAAGCGGCTTGTCGGCGCCAGCGTCGAGCACGCGCACGACCACCTTCTTGCCGGGGAAGGCGCTGAGCAGCTCGACGTACGCGGCGCGCTGCTCCTCGACGGTGGGAGCGGAGCTGGAGCTGAGGAACAGGAACTCGGTGCGGAAGAGGCCGACGCCCTCGGCGCCGAGCTCGACGGCCTCGGCGGCACCGCCGGGCTTGCCGAGGTTCGCGAGCAGCGGGACCTTCGTGCCGTCGGACAGCGCGCCGTCCGTGATCGGGGCGGAGGCCGCGGCGGCGCGAGCGTCGGCCCGGTTCTTCGCCCGCTCCAGGTCGTCGGCGCTGGGGTCGACCGTGACGACGCCGGCGGCGGCATCCACGATCACCGTCTGACCGTCGACGAGGTCCTTCGCGCCGCTCGCGCCGACGACGGCGACGATCGACTTCTCTCGGGCGAGGATCGCGGTGTGCGACGTGGGCCCGCCCTCGGTCGTGACGAGCGCGAGCACCTTGTCGAGGTCGAGGAGCGCCGTGTCGGCGGGGGCGAGGTCCTTCGCGACGAGCACGAACGGGTGGCCCGGATCCGGGATGCCGGGGGCCGCGACCCCGCGGAGGCGCGCGATGACCCGCTGGGCGACGTCGTCGAGGTCGGCGGCGCGCTCGCCGAGGTAGCCGCCGAGCGCGACGAGCTGCTCCCGGAAGGAGGCGAAGGCGTCGTGGACGGCGAACTCGCCGTTCTTGCCCGCGGCCAGGCGCGTGTCGACCTCGGCTTCGAGGGTCGGGTCCTCCGCGATCATCGCCTGCGCTTCCAGCACGTCACGGGCGGCGCCGCCGGCCTGCGCGCCCCGCGCCTCCAGCTCGCGTGCGACGGCGGCCACGGCCTCGCGCACGCGGGCCGTCTCCTCCTCGACCGAGCGATCGCTGGGGGTGTCCTTCGGGGCGGGAAGGGGCTCCGCCATGCGCGCGATGGGTCCCTGGGCGACGCCCAGTCCGATACCGACTCCGCGAAGTTCCGTCATGTTCCTGGTGTTCCTTTACTCGGCGTCGTGGTCGGTGGTCAGCAGCTCGGCGAGGCGCTCGAGCGTCGCCTCGGCGGTGTCGCCGTCGGCCGTGAGAGTGACGTAGTCGCCCTGCTCGAGGCCGAGGGCGATGATCCCCAGGATGCTGGCGGCGTTG
>NZ_LQQP01000069.1 GCF_001619615.1 Microbacterium sp. T32 | reverse complement strand
AGTCCGGTCAGCGGGATGACCGCGGTCGTCGCACCCGCGGCGGCCCAGGTGAGGAACCCGACCATGAACACGACGGCGAAGATCACGGCCAGCCAGATCGGCGGGCGACGGTGCGCGCGCACGATGAGGACGCTCGCGACGGTGACCAGCGCGAGCAGGACGGTGCACACGGCGCCGGTGACCACGCCGCCGAGCACGAGTTCGGGGAGCTGGATGAACTCCCCCGGGCTGGAGATGCGGAAGACGGCGTCGCCGTCCTGCCGTGCGATGACGAACAGCACGGCGGCCAGTACCGTGATGACGCCGTAGACGATCGGGGCCTTCCAGCTGACGACGACGGCGGTGTCGAGCGCGTCGGCCGCGGGGGCGGTCTCGGAATGTGCGGCGGTGGTGCTCACCGGGCCGCCTCCTTCTTCTTGGCGGCACGGACCTGGGGCTTACGCGCCCCGGGTGCCGGCAGACGGAAGATCGCGCGTACCAGAGGGGGTGCCGCGATGAACAGAACGATGAGCGACTGGACGACCAGGACGATGTCGATCGGCACGCCGTTGGCGGCCTGCATCGCGAAGCCACCGGCCTTGAACGCACCGAACAGGATGCCGGCGACGAGCACGCCGACGGGAGTCGAGCGCCCCAGCAGGGCCACGGTGATCGCGTCGAATCCGATGCCCGCATCGATACCGCTCGAGAACCCGGTCGTCACGGTGCCGAGGACCTGGTCGACGCCGGCGAGGCCGATGAGCGCTCCGGAGATGAGCATCGAGTAGATGTACATCGACTTCACGT
>NZ_LQQP01000068.1 GCF_001619615.1 Microbacterium sp. T32 | reverse complement strand
CCGCAGCGACGTCCTCGCCGGCTTCCTCGGCGCGCTTGATCTCGCCTCGGTACAGGATGTTCACTGCGCCCTGACCGCCCATGACGGCGATCTCGGCGGTGGGCCAGGCGAGGTTGATGTCGGCACCGAGCTGCTTGGAGCCCATCACGATGTAGGCGCCACCGTAGGCCTTGCGAAGGATCACGGTCACCAGCGGGACAGTGGCCTCGGCGTAGGCGTAGAGGAGCTTGGCGCCGCGCCGGATGACGCCGGTCCACTCCTGGTCGGTGCCGGGCAGGTAGCCGGGAACGTCGACGAGCGTCACGATGGGCACCGAGAACGCGTCGCAGAACCGCACGAAGCGCGAGGCCTTCTCGCCGGCGTCGATGTTGAGCGTGCCGGCCATCTGGGACGGCTGGTTGGCGATGATGCCGACCGTGCGCCCCTCGATGCGGCCGAACCCGATCACGATGTTGGGAGCGAAGAGCGGCTGGACCTCGAGGAAGTCGGCCCCGTCCACGATCCCGTCGATCACCGTGTGGATGTCGTACGGCTGGTTCGGCGAGTCGGGGATGACGGTGTTCAGCGCCCGATCGGCATCCGTCGTCTCGAACTCGAACGGGGTCTCGTACAGCGGAAGCTCGGCGAGGTTGTTGTCCGGCAGGAAGCCGATCAGCGTGCGCGCGTAGTCGAGGGCGTCGTCCTCGTCGTCAGCGAGGTAGTGCGCGACGCCCGAGCGGGTGTTGTGCGTGTGGGCGCCGCCGAGCTCCTCCATACCGACGTCCTCGCCCGTGACGGTCTTGATCACGTCGGGGCCGGTGACGAACATCTGGCTGGTCTTGTCGACCATGATGACGAAGTCGGTGAGGGCGGGGGAGTAGACGGCACCGCCGGCCGCGGGGCCCATGATGATCGAGATCTGCGGGATGACGCCCGAGGCGGCGGTGTTCAGGCGGAAGATCTCGCCGTACTTCCCGAGCGCGACGACGCCCTCCTGGATGCGCGCGCCGCCCGAGTCGAGCATGCCGATGATCGGGATGCCGCTGCGCAGCGCCAGCTCCATGACCTTGATGATCTTGTCGCCGGCGACCTCGCCGAGCGAACCGCCGAAGGTCGAGAAGTCCTGCGCGTAGACCGCGACGGTGCGGCCGTGGATCGTGCCCGTGCCGGTCACGACCGAGTCGCCGTAGGGGCGCGACTTGTCCATGCCGAAGGCCGAGGTGCGGTGGCGCACGTACTCGTCGAGTTCGACGAAGGAACCCGGGTCGACGAGCATCTCGATCCGCTCGCGGGCGGTGAGCTTGCCCTTCGCGTGCTGCTTGGTGCGGGCGGCGGTCTCGGCATCGACGACCGCCTCCTGGAACCTCGTGCGCAGGTCGGCGATCTTGCCGGCGGTCGTGGAGAGATCGGGCTGGTCGGTCACGCTTTCCACCCTAGCGACCGGTTCCACGCCGATGTTGGAGGGTGCGCACAAGCCCCCCGCGCGTACGCTGTGGCATCCATCCACCTCCGCGTC
>NZ_LQQP01000067.1 GCF_001619615.1 Microbacterium sp. T32 | reverse complement strand
ACCTACTCGTCAGGTGTTTCCCCGCCGAGAATCGATGCGGGTGAAGTTCCGCAGAAACACGAACGCGCCCGTTCGCAAGCCCGGGCGAGACCTCGCTCAGGACGCCGCGAGCGCCCGCGACCACGCGACCTCGCCCCAGCTGCCCGGTCCAATGGAACAGCCCCCCTTATGCGCGTCCAGGCGCAGCGCTCGTATGGGATGACGGAGGAGCCCGCCCAGGCACGGTACGACTCCGCCCCCTCCCCGCGCCGAATGCCGGAAGCCGGCCGACCCCGCCCCGCGCGGGGCCGGCCGGCGTGGGAGGCAGGCCCGAAAGAGACCGCGCTAGGAAGCGGTCTCCACTGCCTCCGTGACGGGCACCAGGTCGGCCGTGTGGTACGCGAAGACCAGACGCGCCGGCACCGAACCCGCGAGCACCTCCTCCACCGAGCGGTTCACGTCCGCGAGGTCGCGGGTCTGGGTGATGACCCGCGTGCGACCGAGGGCGTGGAGCGCGAACACTTCGACGAGGTCCTGGCGCGTGCCGACGATCGAGCCGATGACGCTGATGCCCTTGAGCACCGTGTCGAACACCGGGATCGTCAGCTCCCCGTCCGCGGGCAGCGACACCAGCACGAGCCGGCCGCCGCGGTTCAGGGAATCGAACGCCTGCCGGAACACCGAGGGCGCGACCGCGAGGACGATCGCCGCGTCGGCCCCGCCCTGCTGGCGGATCGCTTCGACCACGTCGGTGGTGCGGGCGTTGACGACGACGTCGGCGCCGAGCTCGGTCGCGAGCTGGAGCTTCTCGTCCGTCACGTCGACCGCGATGACCTTGGCGCCCACGAGCCGCGCGTACTGCACGGCCAGGTGGCCGAGGCCGCCGATACCGAACACGGCGACGGTCTCGCCCGGCGTGACGTGGGCGTTCTTCACCGCCGCGTACGTGGTGACGCCGGCGCACGTGAGCGGGGCGGCGTCGAGCGGGGTGACCCCGTCGGGCACCGGAACCGCGAACCGGGCGTCGGCGAGCATGTACTCGGCGTAGGCGCCGTCGACGCCGTAGCCGTTGTTGTACTGCTGATCGCAGAGGTTCTCGCGCCCGTCGACGCAATAGCGACACTCGCCGCACGCGTGGCCGAGCCACGGCATCGCGACGCGCTGCCCGACGGTGCGGGTGGTGACGCCGGTACCGAGTTCTTCGATGATGCCAACCCCCTCGTGCCCGGGGACCAGCGGGAGGGGCGGCTTGACGGGCCAGTCACCGTTCATCGCGTGGATGTCGGTGTGGCAGAGGCCGCAGGTCTCCAGGCGGACCAGGACCTGCCCCGGCCCGGGTTGGGGAATCGCCCGCTCCTCCACCGTGGCGGGCGAACCGAACTGTTCGACGACTGCTGCGCGCATGATCTCTCCTTGGATCGTTTGCCTGCGTCGAGTCTTCGCCCGTGCCTCTCGTCGCGGTGGGCCGAAGGTCCCGCGGGCTTCACCCGGCGGGCGAGAGGATCGAGAACGAGCCGGTCCCGAAGGTGGGCGGCTCGAACGGCACGAGCGGAGGAACGATCATGAACGGAACGATCGCGGTCGGAGTCACCGACGCCTCGGCGGCGCAGAACGCCCTGCAGTGGGCGATCGAGCGCGCGGTCGCGCGGCGGGAGCGACTCCTCCTGGTGTCGGTGGTGGGCACCGCGTGGGGCATCGGAGCCGAAGACACCCTCATCGCGCACGCCGCACACCGTGCGAAGCAGATCCTCGAATACGCGGCCGAGAAGGCCCGGGCGGCCGGGGTGGATGCCGAGACCGTGATCGAACGCGGAGACCCGGTGGCGCGGCTGGTCGACGTCTCGCAGCGGGTCGATCTGCTCGTCATCGGCAGCGACTTCGCGAAAGACCGCTCGGCGCTCCGCGGTGTCCGCGGCGTGCGGATCACCGCCGCGGCCGGCTGCCCGGTCGTCGTCGTACCCGAGATCGTGACGCGCGAGCGCGCGGGTGTGGTCGTCGGCGTCGACGGGTCGGAGGCCTCGGAGAGGGCGATCGCCTTCGCCGCGGCCGAGGCCGACCGCACGGGCGAGGGTCTGACCGCGGTGATGACGTGGTCCCCGGTCCCGGTGCCGTTCGAACTGGACGAGTACCCCCAGGACTACATCGACCGCATGCAGGACATCACCACGGAAGATCTGGCCATCTCGCTCGCGGGGCTCCGCCAGGACTACCCCGACCTCGCGGTGACGACCCTCGTCGAGTCCGGGTACCCCGCGCAGGTGCTCACCCGCACGGCCCACTCGGCGCGGCTGCTCGTCGTGGGGAGCCACGGCCGCGGCGCCGTCGCGCGGTTCCTCCTCGGCTCGACCAGCCACGCGGTGCTGTCGCACCTGCCGACGGTCACCGTCGTGGTCCGGTGAGGCCACACCGGTCCGCATCGGGCGGCGGAACGCCGACCGGATCGAGGCCGCCGGCGGACCGTCGTCGAAAAGATCTGGCCGGATTGTCGATCCGGCGGCAGGCTGTTCGTCGTCAGTGATGACGGAGCCGGACAGGCCGGCCCGCGACCGAGTGCAGGAGGCATCCCATGGCCAAGTACGCGATCCTCATCTATGAAGACCCCAATTTCTACACGAACATGTCGCCCGAAGCGTGGGGCGCGGTGATCGACGCCCACGACACGTTCACGCGGCAGGTCACTGAACTCGGCGGCTCGATCGAGGGCGGCGCGGCGCTCGCGTCCCCCACGACGGCCACGAAGATCACGACGGGCGGTGCGCTGACGGACGGCCCGTTCGTCGAGACGAAGGAGGCCTTCGGTGGCTTCTACGTGGTCGAGGCGCGTGACCTCGACCACGCCATCGAGATCGGCAAACTGTGCCCGGCCCCCGGTGGGGGCGTCGAGGTGCGTCCCGTGGTGGACCCGACGACGAATCCGTTCTGATCACCGGGGGCGACGAACCGACCGCGTCCGCCGAGCAGGCGGACGCGGTCGTTGCCGCGCTGGCGGAGGCGCACCGCTCCGAGTGGACCTTCGTCCTGTCTGCCACCGTGCGCGTTGCGGGCGATCTGGACCTCGCGCAGGAATGCGCCCAAGAGGCCTATGTACGCGCACTGCAGGCCTGGACGCGCGACGGCATTCCGGCGCGACCAGGCGCCTGGCTCACGATCGCGGCGCGGAATCAGGCGCTCGACCGGCTGCGCCGCGAGGTCTCCCTCCGGCGAAAGCTCCCGCTTCTCGTGGAGCCGGTCGGCACCGACCCGCACGATGCCGGCGAGGAGGAGTCCGATGCGGCGGTGCCGGACGACCGGCTCCGGCTGATCTTCACCTGCTGCCACCCGGCCCTGGCGCCCGAGGTCCGCGTCGCCCTGACCCTCCGCTTGGTCTGCGGTGTTCCCACCTCCGACGTCGCCCGGGCTTTTCTGGTGTCCGAGTCGACGATGGCCGCGCGAATCACCCGGGCCAAGAAGAAGATCACCGCGGCGCGAATCCCCTACCGAGTGCCGGGCCGCGCAGAGCTCCCCGAGCGGCTGGACAGCGTGCTCACCGCCGTGCACCTGCTCTTCAGCACCGGGCATACGGCCGGGGAAGGGGATGCGCTCGTCCGCGAGGACCTCTGCGACCGGGCAGTGCACCTCGCCCGCACGCTGGCCGCGCTGCTCCCTGAACAGGTGGAAGTCCGCGGCCTCCTGGGCCTCCTGCTCCTCACCGACGCGCGGCGGGCCGCTCGGACCGACGAGCGAGGTCGACTCCTTCTCCTCGCCGACCAGGACCGGACGCGGTGGAACCAGCGCGCGATCCTGGAGGGACTCACCGTGACGGCGGGAGCGCTGGCATCCGGCCCGCCGGGCCGTTTCACCCTGCAGGCGGCGATTGCCGGCGTGCACGCGGTGGCCCCCTCCCCCGAGCTGACCGACTGGCCACGCATCGTGCACCTCTACGACCTGCTGCTGGCGGTCTGGAACACCCCCGTCGTCGCCCTCAACCGAGCCGTCGCCGTGGCGTTCGCCGATGGTCCCGCCGCCGCCCTGCCGCTCCTCGACGAGCTGGCCGCCGACCGCCGGCTCGCCGACTACCCCTATCTGCACAGCACCCGGGCCCATCTCCTGCAGCGTCTCGGTGACGCCACCGCGGCGGCCCGGTCCTACCGGCGCGCGCGAGAGCTCACCGCGAACGCCGCGGAGCAGGCGTTCCTGGAGGATCGCCTGGCCGAGATCTGTCGCCCCGACCCCCCGATCGAGTAGACCGGCACGACCCGTGCCGGTCACGGCGTCAGCGGAATCTCACACGTCCGCGCGCGGCGCGAGGCTCGCGATGGGGTGCGGGGGCTGCGCCGCGGGCGGCAGCGTCTCGGCGCGCGCCCGGAAGATCAGCGAGGGAAGCGGGTCGCGCTCCTCACGCTCGCGGAATCGGCGCCCCGTGACGCTGCGCGGCGCGATGCGGATGACGTGCGGCTTCGGCGTCGGACTCATCGACCGCAGCCCGGTCTCTCGACTGCGGCGGAGCTCGGCATCCAGGTCGACGTGCGCCGCCTCTCCGCGCACGACGACGCTCCATCGCTCGCCGGCCTCCTCGCCGTCGATCTCGAACGCGACGGTCGGGTGCGACGTGAGCAGGCGCAGCTTCGCGTCGTGCGCGCTGCGGATATAGAGGATGCCGTCCGCGACGGCGAAGTTCACCGGGTAGATGACGGGTTCGCCCGCGGCGTCGACGAGCGCGAGCCGACCGAGCCGCTGCGTCTCGATGAGGCGCTAGCACTCCGCCGTGCCGACCTCGGTGACGGACGCGGTCTTCCTCGGTGCGTGGTCCATGGGAACCTCCCACCCCAGTCCACCGCGCCCCGCCCGCCTGCGGCGGGTCGAAGGTCCCCCGTCCTGGTGGGATTCGCGCGCACGGTCGTAGATTGGGAAGACGGGGAGAGGGGGCGTCCGATGGCGACGGAAGGTCGAGGACCGATCGCCGGCACCGCTCCCTCGGGGACGGACGGCGCATCGTCGTCGCAGGATCGCCTGCGGGGTCTCCTCCACGCCGTCGAGACGGTGGTCGGCGAGATCGAGCTGCCCGTCGTCCTGCGTCGCGTCGTCGAGGCGGCCGTCGAGCTGGTGGATGCCGAGTTCGGGGCGCTCGGCGTGCTCGCCGCCGATCGGGCGTCGCTGGACCAGTTCATCCACGTCGGGATCACGCCGGAGAATGCGACAGAGATCGGACGCCTGCCCCGGGGGCGTGGCATCCTGGGCGCGCTCATCTCCGACCCGCGCGTGATCCGGCTGTCGCACCTGCAGTCGGACCCGCGGGCGGCCGGCTTCCCGGCGCACCACCCGCGCATGGACTCGTTCCTCGGCGCTCCCATCTCGGTCCACGGCGAGGTGTTCGGCAACCTCTACCTGACGAACGCGCGCCGCGGCTCCTTCTCCGCCGAAGACGAAGAACTCGTCCGGGGTCTGGCATCCACCGCCGGGTTCGCCATTCAGAACGCGCGGCTCTTCGACGAGGCCCGGACCCGCGCCGCGTGGATGGCGGCGACGGCCGAGCTGTCCGCGGCGATCCTCTCGACCCCGCCCGACGAGGTGTTCGACCTCGTCGCCGGGCGTGTGCTCGACCTCTCCGCGAGCTGCCGGGTCACGGTGCTCGTGCCGACCGACGTCCCGGACGCGCTCCGGGTCGCGGCCGCGCGCGGCACCGGCGAGCTCGACATCCTCGGCATGACGGTCATCGCGGGCAGCGGCCTCGCGGGCGCGGCCCTCGACCGGGGCGGCATCCGGGTGCCCACCGCCGCCCGACCGACCGGCCCCGCCGACCCGGCCGTGTTGACGGCGGAGGACGAGACCGGACCCGCGGTCGCCGCTCCCCTGCGGACTCGGCGACGGACGTGGGGCGTCGTGACCGTCGCGCGTCCCCCCGGCGAGCGCGAGTTCACCGAGGTCGAGCGGGAGGTGCTCAGCGACCTCGCGTCGCAGGCGGCGATCGCACTCGAGCTGACCCACGCGCGCCGCGAGCAGCAGAAGGCGATGCTCACCGAGGAGCGGGCCCGCATCGCGCGCGACCTGCACGATCACGTCATCCAGCAGATCTTCGGGGCAGGGCTGACGCTCCAGTCGATGGCCGCGACGCTCGCCGAGACGCACGACCGGACGCGGGTCGACGAGGTCATCGGGCAGCTGGATGACGCGATCACCCAGATCCGCACGGTGATCTTCGCCCTGTCGGCGCGGGACGGGAGTTCGCTCCGCCATCGGCTCATCGACGTCGTGGCGGAGGTCTCGGGCGCCCTGCCGCGGCCTCCGGCGCTGCGGTTCTCCGGTCCGGTCGACACGGCCCTCAGCGGTTCCCTGGCCGACGACATCGTCGGGGTGGCCCGCGAACTGCTGACCAACAGCGTGCGGCACGCCGACGCGGACAGCATCTCGCTCGACGTGGGCGTGGACGGCGACCGCGTGACGGTCGTGGTCACCGACGACGGAGCCGGCATCCGCGACACCCGGCGCAGCGGCCTCGCCAACCTCGCCGCGCGGGCCGAGGCCCGCGGCGGTTCCCTCACCGTCGACACCGGCGCGAGCGGCACGCGCGCCGAGTGGCGCGTCTCCCTCGGCGATTCCCGGAAGGACCCCCGATGATCCGTGTGTTCCTCGTCGACGACCATGAGATCGTGCGACGCGGGCTGTCCGACCTCATCGACGGCGCCGACGGCTTCGAGGTCGTCGGCGAAGCCGGCACCGTCCGACAGGCGCTGGCGCGGATCGAGGCCGCCCGACCCGACGTGGCGGTGCTCGACGTGCGCCTCCCCGACGGCAGCGGCATCGACCTGTGCCGCCGCATCCGCTCGTCCATGCCGCACGTCGCGTGCCTGATCCTCACCGCGTACGACGACGACGCCGCGACCTACGCAGCCGTGCTCGCGGGCGCATCCGGGTACCTCCTGAAGAACATCGGCGCGATGCGACTGCTCGAGGACATCCGCGCCGTCAGCACCGGGCGCTCGCTGCTGAACACCGCCGCGGCGGCGAAGGCCGCATCGAGCCTGCGCGACGGCGCCGGCGACGAGGATCCGCGCTGGGGATCGCTCGGGCTGCGCGAACGGCAGGTGCTCAGCCTCATCGCCGACGGACTGACGAACCGGCAGATCGGCGAGCGCCTCGGCCTCGCCGAGAAGACCGTGAAGAACTACGTATCGTCGGTGCTCATGAAGCTCGGCGTGGACTCCCGCACGCAGGCCGCGGTCTTCCGGCTGGGGCACCCCGACCTCTGACGCCGCGGGACTTTCGGCCCGCCGCGCCCGCCCGCTCGCCGCCTACTCTCGGGGCGTTCGAAAGGAGAGCGCCATGGAGCGGGTCGTTCTGGGATTCGACGGCAGTCCCGCGTCGGAGGCGGCACTGGAATGGACGGCCGAGAGGGCTCGCGCCGAGAGCTTCGAGCTCGACATCGTCCTGGTCACGAACATGTTCCTGTCCGATCGGGTCGCAGCGGACCGAATCCTGGATGCCGCCTCCCGCCACTGGCGCGACCTCGTTCCGGGCCTGCCGGCCAACGTCGTGCGGCTGGACGGGCTCATGCCCACGACCCTCACGGAGGCTGCACGCGGTGCCGCGCTCCTCGTCCTCGGCATCGAGACGGGGTTCCGGATGCGGTCGGCACTGAGCGGATGGCTGCCTCTCCGCGCCGCCGCGCGCAGCGGTGCACCGACCGTGCTCGTCCCCGCGGGGTGGATGGCATCCGATGATCCGGTGACGGTCGGCCTCGACGAGGACGCGTCGTCCGCGTCCGCGCTCCTCTTCGCCGCCCGCGCCGCCGCAGCCGCCGACGTTCCGCTCCGCATCCTGCACTCGTGGCTCATGGGCAGTTCGGTGCTGCGCGGTCACGCGTCCGCTCTGCCGAGCACCCAGCGCGTCGCCGCGGAGCACGAGCGGATTCTGGATGCCGCCGTCGCCGAGGTCCGCCGCGAGTACCCCGGTCTCGGCGTCGTGACAGAACTCGTGCGCGACAACCCCACCTCCGCACTCTCGCGCGCGGCCGACCGCAGCAGCATGGTCGTCATCGGCACGCACGGGCGGGGAGTCGTCGTGGGCGGCTTCATCGGATCGATCGGGCTGGACCTGGTCGGCTCGCTGAACCGCACGATCTGCGTCGTGCCCCCGGCGCGCGTGCTGGTCTGATCCCGCGCGGGCGTCCGGCGCCGGCACCGGCGGAGCGGAGGAGATTCGGCGACGGGAGGACGACCTCGGGCCGTGGCATCCTCCGCTCCCCGGATCTCCTCCCGTCCAGCGCCAGAGCGGATCCTGCGCGGTGACGCCGGATCAGGCGAGCGCGGTCACCGCGGCACGCAGTTCGTCGAGGGCCTCGACCGAGTATTCCGCCATCGCCTCCGTCGTCGCGTCCGGCTCGGCCGCCCAGCGCTCGAAGGCCTTGTGGTGGGCGAGGACGCCCAGTTCGGCGGCGAGCCGCGCGACGACGGGCTCGACTCCCCGGGCGACGAGCGCCTCCTGCATCGCCGCCGACAGTCCGACGGACTTCTGGGCATTGCGCTCGCGCAGCTCCGCGCTGGCGCTCACGACCGCCTGGATCCGCGGCGCGATCTCGCGGCTGAGTTCACCGCAGGCGGTGGCGGCGCGGCGAAGCCCGGACGCGACGGCATCCAGTACGGACGCCTCCGCCGGCGCCGCCGCAATCCCTTCCGCGAGCAGGGCACTCAACGCCGCCTGCCCGGCGACGAGCAGTTCGCGCTTGTCGGTGAAATGACGGAAGAACGTGCTCTTCGTCACACCCGCGCGTTCGGCGATCTGCGCGACCGTGGTGTCGTCGTACCCCTGGTCGTGGAAAAGGTCGACGGCGGCGAGCACCAACCGTTCCCGCGCCCCTGGTGCCCAACGTCCCATGCCCTCATCATAGTTGACGGGACAAAGGTCCCGTCATAGAGTGATGGGACACTTATCCCATCACTCCCCGGAGGTTTCCATGCAGGTCTTCATCACCGGTGGCACCGGTCTCATCGGCTCCGCCGTCATGCCTGAACTGATCTCCGGCGGCCACTCCGTCGTCGCACTGGCCCGATCCGACGCGTCCGCGGCCACCGCGGAGTCGCTCGGGGCCACCGTCGTCCGCGGCGACCTCACCGACCTGGATGCCATCCGCACCGCCTCCTCGGACGCGGACGGCGTCATCCACCTCGCGTTCGGCAACGACTTCTCGTCGCCGGAGGCCCTCGTCCAGAACATCGCCGAGGAGACCGCGGCCATCGACACGATCGTCGATGCCCTCGCGGGCAGCGATCGGCCGTTCGTCGTCGTGTCCGGCACCCCGAGCGCCCAGGGACGCCCGTCCGTCGAGACCGATCCGCTGCCCACCGTCGGCCCCGTCGGCGGGCGTGCCGTCACGGTGAACCGCGCGCTCGCCGCCGCGTCGCGCGGGATCCGCACGGCGGCGGTCCGCCTGCCGCGGACCGTCCACAAGGACGGCCAGGGCGGCTTCGCCGGGCTGCTCACGAACATCGCCCGCCAGCGTGGAGCGGTCGCCTACCCCGGAACGGGCGAGCAGCGCTGGCCCGCGGTGCACGCGCTCGATGCCGCCGCCCTGTTCCGACTCGTCCTCGAGAACGCCGAGCCCGGCACCGCCTGGCACGCTGTCCAGGACGAGGGCGACACCGTCCGCTCGATCGCCGAGGTGATCGGGCGACGTCTCGGACTGCCCGTTCAGCAGGCACCCATCGAGGTATTCGGGCCGATCGGACCGGTGTTCGCCGCGGATCAGCCGTCGTCGGCGGCGCACACGCGAGCGGCACTGGGTTGGGAGCCCACGCACGCGCGGCTCTTGGAGGACCTGGAGCTCCTCGAACCGTGAGGGAGCGGCGGAAGCGCGGGTCCGCCACCCGGCCCGCGGACCTGCGATCCTGAACGGAACACCCGCCCGCGAAAGAAGGTCTGCCCGTGGCATCCGCGTCCACCGTGCTCGAACGCATCGTGGCGGCGATCGACGAAGAGTCGCTCGGCGCCTATGGCATCCATGTCCTCCTGGGTGACGACGTCGCCGAACACCGGTGGCGTAGCGACGACCGCGTCAACATCTACTCGGTGTCGAAGGGGGTCAGCGCGCTGGCCGCGGGGATCGCCGCGGACGAGGGCATCCTGACACTCGAGAAGAGCGTCGGCGAGATGCTGCCCGACATGCAGCTCGGTGCGGGCGTCGACGCGGTCACGCTCCGGCACTTCCTCACGATGACGAGCGGCATCGACTTCACGTGGTTCGGACGCGAGCCGGCACCGTGGCCCGACCTCGCGCAGGAGATGCTCCGCCGCCCGACTCGCAGCCCCGGCACGGTTTTCCAGTACTCGGATGCCAGTACCTACGTGGCCATGCGGATGCTCGGCGCTGCCGTCGGCGACGTGCGCGACTGGCTCCTCCCCCGCCTCTTCGACCCGCTCGGCATCGACAACCCGCAGTGGCACCGCTGCCCGCAGGGCTGGATCATCGCCGGCAGCGGCCTCGAGCTCCGCACCGAGGAACTCGCCCGGATCGCCCGCGTGCTGCGCGACGGAGGCCGGTGGCACGGCGAGCGGATCGTGAGCGCGGGGTGGGTGGATGCCATGCACTCCACCGTCGTCGACACCGGCGGCGAGGGCGACTTCGCGCGCTACGGCCTGGCGACGTGGGCGGGTCCCGGGGACGGGTGGCGCCTCGACGGGCTCTACGGCCAGTACGTGTACGTCGCGAACGACCTCGACGCTGCCGTGACGATCACCGCGCACGAGGAGGAGCGGTCGCACCGGCTCGTGGAGATCGCGGCGGAGGCGCTGCGGGGGTAGGCGTCGCGGCTCCCACTAGAGTCGGGCTCGTGGACTCCCCTGCGCCATCTCCGCACGCGGAGTACGACCGCTGGATCGCGCGGCGCGAGCGCTGGGGCGCCTGGGTGCGACGCTTCGGCCAGATCGCGTTCTATGTGTTCGGCGGCATCATGACGATCGCCTTCGCCGCACTCCTCTTGGTCAGCGTGATCGACGCGGGACAACCGCGGATCTGGGGCACCTTCACTCAGACGGGCTGCGAAGAGACAGGTCTGCGGGGCTGTCGGCCGTACGGGACGTGGGTCAGCGACGACCGCACCATCGTCCTCCACGACGTCGACTTGGACGGGTGGACCGACGACTTCGGCATGGCCCGCGCCAGCTACCAGCCCACCGCGCTGCTCGGCCACGACATGGTCCATGTGCCCTTCCTGTCCGGCATTGGGCCGTGGCTGCTCGGCGGCATCCTCATCTGGTGGGTGGGCTACATCCTCTACAAGGCCGCAAGCTTCGGAGACATCCCCGTCCCCCGGAGATGGCTCGGCGTCCGCGGCCGGTCCTCACGGCGGCAGGGCGCACTCGGCATCCGGGGATCCTTCCGGCGGCAGTACCGGCAGTCGCTCGAGCGCGGGACGTCGTCAGCCGACGGCGAGGCGCCATGACGCAGATCAGCCCCGCTCGAAAGCGGGGCTGATCTGGCGAAAATGGCGGTGACGGTGGGATTTGAACCCACGGTAGGGGGTTACCCTACACAACTTTTCGAGAGTTGCACCTTCGGCCGCTCGGACACGTCACCGCCGGCCAGCTTACGACACTCGGCGGGATGCCGCGAATCCGCGCGGCGCCGAGGGCTCGGCATCCACTTCTCCACCGTCGAGAAACTGCCCTGGCACCGGTCCCACACCGGTGCCAGGATCGAGCCATGAGCGTGATCGAGAACTCCAAACTGACCGTCGTCGGCGCGGGGAGCGTGGGGGCCAGCGTCGCGTACGCCTCCCTGATCCGCGGGTCGGCGCGGCACGTCGCCCTCTACGACATCGCCGAGGCGAAGGTCGAAGCCGAGGTGCTCGACCTGGCCCACGGCACGCAGTTCACCGGGTCGAGCGACATCACCGGCGGCAGCGACGTGTCGGTCGCCGAGGGGTCGCACGTCGTGGTGATCACGGCCGGGGCGAAGCAGAATCCCGGCCAGACGCGCACCGAGCTGGCCGCGACGAACGCCGGGATCATCCAGCGCATGATGCCCGAGCTGCTCGAGGTCGCGCCGAACGCGATCTACGTCATCGTCACCAACCCGTGCGACGTGCTCACGGTGCTCGCGCAGCAGGCCACGGGCCTGCCCACGCAGCGCATCTTCGCCTCCGGCACCGTCCTCGACACCTCGCGCCTGCGCTGGAAGATCGCGCAGCGCGCCGGGGTCGCGACCTCGAGCGTGCACGCGTGGATCGTCGGTGAGCACGGCGACACCGAGTTCCCGCTGTGGTCGACGGCGACGATCGGCACGGTCCGGATCACCGAGTACGACCTCCCCGACGGCACCCGTTTCGACGAAGCCGAATTGGATGCCATCGCCGTCGACGTCCGCGATGCGGCGTACAAGGTCATCCGCGGCAAGGGCGCGACGAACTACGCGATCGGTCTGTCGAGCGCGCGCATCGTCGAGGCGATCCTGCGCGACGAGCACGCGATCCTGCCGGTGAGCACCGTGCTGGAGGACTTCCACGGGATCTCCGGCATGGCGCTGTCGGTGCCGTCGGTCGTGAGCTCCGCCGGGGCCGTGCCCCTCGCCGGGACGCCGTTCTCCGACCGCGAGCTGACGCTGCTGCGGCGCTCGGCCGACGCCCTGACGACCGTGGCGGATTCGCTGCGCGACTGAGCCGGGCGGATGCCATTCACACGGCGCGCGGGCGATGTCGGAGGGTCCGCGTAGCCTGGGCGCATGGCATCCCGTCGTCCCTCTCCCACCGCCGCTCCCTACCGGTGCACCGAGTGCGGGTGGACGACGCTGAAGTGGGTCGGCCGGTGCGGCGAGTGCCAGTCGTGGGGCACGGTCGTCGAGGCCGCGGAGCAGATGGGCATCACGCGGTCCGTCACTCCGGTCGCCCCCGGCGCGGCGCGCGCGGCCCGGCGCATCACCGAGATCGACACGCAGGACGCCCCGCGGCGCACGAGCGGCGTCGGCGAGTTCGACCGGGTGCTCGGCGGCGGGATCGTGCCCGGCGCCGCCATCCTGCTGAGCGGTGAACCCGGCGTCGGCAAGTCCACGCTGCTGCTCGAGGTCGCGGCGCAGAGCGCTCGCGCCGGCCGCCGCGTGCTGTACGCGAGCGGCGAGGAGTCCGCGGCGCAGGTCCGGCTCCGCGCGGAGCGCACCGGCGCGCTGCACGACGAGCTGTTCCTCGCGTCCGAGACCGACCTGGCCACGATCCTCGGCCACATCGACCAGGTCGAGCCCGAGCTGCTCATCGTCGACTCGGTGCAGACCGTGTCGTCCGCGCTCAGCGACGGGGCGGCCGGTCAGCCCGCACAGGTGCGGGAGGTGGCATCCACGCTCATCCGCATCGCGAAGGAACGCGGGCTCCCCGTCGTGATCGTGGGCCACGTGACCAAGGACGGCACGATCGCGGGACCGCGCGTGCTCGAGCACCTGGTCGACGTCGTCTGCCACTTCGAGGGCGACCGGCAGACGTCGCTGCGGTTCGTCCGCGCGCTCAAGAACCGCTTCGGCCCGACCGACGAGGTCGGCTGCTTCGACATGACCGGCAGCGGCATCGCCGAGGTCAGCGACCCGAGCGCGCTGTTCCTCGGCCACGGCGATCCCGAGCCCGGCACGTGCGTCACGATCGCGATGGAGGGCCGGCGCGCGCTCCCCGTCGAGATCCAGGCACTGGCCGTCAAGCAGACCGCCCCCAACCCGCGGCGCATCGTGAACGGCGTCGACTCGTCGCGCGTGGCGATGGTGCTCGCCGTGCTCGAGAGCCGGATGGGCGTCTCCCTCTCCGACAAAGACGTGTACGTCTCGACGGTCGGCGGGGTGCGCCTGGTCGAGCCGGCGGCCGACCTCGCGATCGCGATCGCCGTGGCCAACGCGGTGCAGAACCGCAAGGTCTCGAAACGCCTCGCGGCGATCGGCGAGTTGACGCTGACCGGCGAGATCCGCAACGTCACGCAGGCGGCGCAGCGCGCGTCCGAGGCCGCGCGGCTCGGGTATCACACGGTGCTCGACTCGTCGTCGCGCAAGCTCGCGCAAGCACTGAACGAGCTGAAGGTGCGCGGGATGCCACGCGACGAGGTCGCGCCCGAGTTCTGAGTCTGAAGCCGGCCGATGCGCCCGATCAGCGCCCGGGCGGGGCGGAACGGCGGCGGCGGTGCGGCGACGTGAATCCGAGAACTGCGGGGATCACGAGTCCGGCGGCGCACACGGCGCCGGCGATCAGGTACTCCATGCCTCGAGTCTTACACGGGCTCCTCACCCGCGCGACCCAGGTACTTCACCCGCAGAGTGTCACGGGGACGCGGCGCTCGGTTCCCGGCATCCATCTCTCCGGCGCAGCCGTGGGGCGCACAACTCCTGCAGATCGGGTCGGGCCCGCGGAAGCCGCCGTCCGGAAGCCGGAACGGCAGGAGTTGTGCCGCCCGATGCCCCGTCGCTCGGGAAGGTCAGGCGTCGAGGGCGGCGAGCAGGTCGGCGGGGCTGGCCTGAATCGGGTGCGGACCCGCGATGTCGATGAACACCGTCGTGATCTCGTCGCGGTGGCGGTCGAGGAACGCTCGCAGCCACTGCGGCGACTGCAGCGCAACGTGCGGCGGGAGCGTCTCGGGCTTGTGCGCGGCGTCGCTGAACAGCAGCAGCGCGATCTGCCCGGTGTTCGGGTCGCGGTAGGTCCACACCTCGCCGACATCGAGCGGGTTGTCGGCATCGCCCGCGCGCATGAGCGGCACGACCGTGGGCCCGTGTCGCAGCGCGAACGCGATCGCGGCCATGTCCTGGGTCTGCAGGGCGTCGGTCAGGGCGGTGTTCTTGAACTCCACGTCGGGCTTCTTCCCCTTGCGCTTCTTGCCACCGGCCATCCTCCGAGCCTATCCGCGACGCCCCGGCCGCGTCGCGTCAGCGCCCATCAGCCGCGCGCCGTGCCCGCGTGCCCCCGCGCCCGCGTGCCCAGCGGAGGACATACGGCGAGCGGAGGACCAAAACCCCCGCGGGCGCCCTCCCTCCGCCGCATCTCCTCCCGCCGTCACCGCGGCAGCCCCGACCGCCGAAGCCGCGAAGCCCAGCCCCCTGCCAGGCGGAGGAGATTCCGCGAGCGGAGGACCAAAACCCCCGCGGGCGCCCTCCCTCCGCCCCATCTCCTCCCCTCGTCACCGAGCGAGCTACCGCCCCGCTGCCGTCTGAACCCGGCACGCGTGACCACGGGAGGAGAGTCCGGGAGCGGAGGACCAAAACCCCCGCGGGCATCCTCCCTCCGCCACATCCCCTCCCGCCGTCACCGCGAGAGCTCCCGCCGCAACCCACGAACGGCGCAGCAGCGCATCGCTGCCGCCCGACCCGGCCCCGCGCTTCCGCCAGGAGTCGGCGCAGGCGCAGGCGCAACAGCACCCCGCTGCCGCCGACCCAGCCCCCGCGCTCTACGCCAGGAACCCGCGCAGCAGCGCCTCACTGCCGCCGAGGTGGTCGCGCATCGCCGCGTGGGCGGCATCCGGTCTCCCGGCGAGGATCGCCGACACGATCGCGGCGTGCTGCGCCGTCGAGTGGTCGATGTTGCGCGGCAGCAGGGGGAACGTGTCGAGCCATGCGTTGACGCGCGCCCGGTTGTCGGCGACGAGCGGAACGAGCGAGGGGATGCCGGCCAGTTCCGCGATCGTCAAGTGCAGGAGCGTGTCGAGCCGGCGGTAGTCGTCGCTCCCCGCGACCGCGGCTGCTTCGTGCCGAGCCCACAGCACGTCGCGTTCCTCGGGCGCGAGAGTGCGGCCCGCCGCGGCCCACGCGGCCCCGGGCTCGAGCACGCCGCGCAACGCGATGACGTCGTCGAGCTCGGCGGCCGAGACCTCCGCCGGACCCGCGGGCCGCGGGACGGGGTCCACCACGAACGTGCCGCCGTAGCGACCGCGGCGGGTCTCGAGCCAGCCGGCATCCGAGAGCTCCCGGATCGCCTCGCGCACCGTGTCGCGGCTGACGCCGTACAGCGCGGCGAGCTCGCGCTCCGCGGGCAGCGACTCCCCCGGCGCGACGAGCCCGAGTCGCACGGTCTGGACGATGCGCGCCGTGGTGTCCTCGAGCGCATTGCCGCTGCGGACGGGCCGGTACACGGCCCGCCGCAGGTCGTCGAGGGGCGCGGCGCTCATGCCGTCAGCCTGTCATGCCCCAGGTCACAGGGGCGTCACGTAGGCGTTGGTGATACCGCCGTCCACGACGAAGGCGGTGGCGGTGATGAAGGACGCATCGTCGGATGCCAGGAACGCCACGGCCGCGGCCATCTCCTCAGGTTCCGCGAACCGGCCCATCGGCACGTGCACGAGCCGGCGCTGCGCGCGCTCGGGGTCCTTCGCGAAAAGTTCCTGCAGGAGCGGTGTGTTCACCGGTCCGGGGCACAGCGCGTTCACGCGGATTCCCTGCCGCGCGAACTGCACGCCGAGCTCGCGGGTCATCGCGAGCACGCCGCCCTTGGACGCGGTGTACGAGATCTGCGAGGTCGCCGACCCGAGCAGTGCGACGAACGACGCGGTGTTGATGATCGACCCGCGTCCCGCGGGGACCATGTGCCGCAGCGCCGCGCGCGAGCAGAGGTACACGCTCTTGAGGTTCACGTCCTGCACGCGGTCCCACGCGGGTAGCTCGGTCGTCTCGATCGAGTCGTCGTCGGCGGGCGAGATGCCGGCGTTGTTGAACGCTATGTCGACGCTGCCGAGCTCCGTCGCGACGCCGTCGAAGAGGGCGTCGACGGATGCCTCGTCCGCGACGTTGACCTGACGGAAGACGCCGTCGACCTCGGCGGCCGCCGCCGTGCCGGTGGTCTCGTCGAGGTCGGCGATCACGACGCGCGCGCCCTCCGCGGCGAAGCGGCGCGCGGTGGCGAGGCCGATGCCCGACGCGCCGCCGGTGACGATGGCGACGCGGTCGCGCAGCCGCTGGGTGAGGTCGATGGTCATGTGCTGTGGTTCCTTACGCGTGGGGATGGGGTGGAAGAGGGGGTCACTCGGTGGCGTAGAAGACGTTCTTCGTCTCGGTGAAGTGCTCGGCGGCATCCGGTCCCAGCTCCCGGCCGAGGCCCGAGGCCTTCATGCCGCCGAAGGGCGTGGCGTACCGCACCGACGAGTGCGAGTTCACCGACAGCACGCCGCTGCGCACCCCGCGCGAGACCCGGATGCCACGACCGAGGTTCTCGGTCCAGATCGAGCCCGCGAGGCCGTACGCGGTGTCGTTCGCCAGGCGGATGGCATCCGCTTCGTCCTCGAACGGGAGCACGGCGAGCACCGGACCGAACACCTCCTCGCGCGCGATGCGGTCACCGGGCTGCGCGAGCACGACCGCGGGCGCGAACCAGAATCCGTCGCCCTCCGGTGCCGAGCCGCGGAAGGCGACGTCCGCCCCCTCGAGGAAGCCCGCGACGGTCGAGCGATGGGATGCCGAGATCAGCGGCCCCATCTGGGTGTCCTCGTCATACGGGTCGCCGACGCGCCACGCGGCGACGGCGGGTTCTAGCAGCTCGAGGAACCGGTCGTAGACGCTGCGCTCGACGAGGAGTCGGCTGCGCGCGCAGCAGTCCTGGCCGGCGTTGTCGAAGACGGAGCCCGGGACCCCGGCCGCGGCCTTCTCGAGGTCGGCATCCGCGAAGACGATGTTGGCGCTCTTGCCGCCGAGTTCGAGTGTGACGGGCTTGAGCAGCCGCGCGCACCCGGCGGCCACCTCGGTGCCGACCTCGGTCGACCCGGTGAAGACGACCTTGTGCACGTCGGGATGCGAGACGAAGCGCTGGCCCACGACCGCACCCGAACCGACGATCACCCGGAACAACCCCTCCGGCAGCCCGGCCTCCAGCGCCAGCTCACCGAGCCGCACGGCGGTGAGCGGCGTCAGCTCGGCGGGCTTCAGCACGACGGCGTTGCCCGCGGCAAGCGCGGGGGCGAAGCCCCACGCGGCGATCGTCATGGGGAAGTTCCACGGCACGATGATCCCGACGACGCCGTAGGGCTCGTGATACGTCACGTCGAGGCCGCCGGCGACGGGGATCTGCTGCCCGATCAGGCGTTCCGGCGATCCGGCGTAGTAGTTGAGCACCTGCGCGACGTGCTGCGCCTCCCACCGAGCCGAGCCGATCGGGTGCCCCGAGTTGCGCACCTCAAGCGCCGCGAGCTCCTCGACGTGCGCCTCGACGACCCGCGCGAACGACCGCAGCGCGTCGGCGCGGGCGACGGGCGGGAGCGCGGCCCACGCGCGCTGCGCGCGGACGGCGTCGGCGACGGCGGCATCCACCTCGGCGACCTCGGCGCGATCGAGCGTCGTGATCGGCGTGCCGGTCGAGGGGTCGGTGACGGTGAAGGTGCTCATGCGGGAACTTCCTGGTGCGTGGAACGATCGGCCCGGTACCGCGCGGCCGCGGCGACGAGCCCGAGGAACAGACGCCGGTCCTCGGCGTTCTCCTCGGGGTGCCACTGCACGGCCACGAGGTAGTCGTCGCCCGGGGTCTCGATAGCCTGCACGAGCCCGTCGTCGGTCCGCGCGGTGACCCGCAAGCCCTCCCCGACCCGGTCGATGCCCTGGTGGTGGTAGCTGTGGACGGTGAGCGCTCCGGCCCCGACGAGACCGGCCAGCCGGGTTCCGGCATCCACTTCGACGACGTTCTCGGCGAAGACGCCTCCCCCGATCTTGTAGCGCTCGGTGCGGAGGGCCTCGGGCAGGTGCTGGTGCAACGTGCCGCCGAGGGCGACGTTGATGAGCTGCAGTCCGCGGCAGATGCCGAAGACCGGGATGCCACGCTCCCGCGCCCCGGCGAGGAGCGCGAGCTCCCACGCGTCGCGGTCGGCGCGCGGCGGGTCGGTGAGCGGGTGGCGCTCGGCGCCGTACAGCTCGGGCTGCACATCGAGGCCGCCGGTGAGGATCAGCCCGTCGAGGCCGTCGAGCACCGCGGCGGCGGCCTGCTCGGGTCGGGGCTGCGGCGGCAGCAGCACGGCAGTGGCCCCCGAGGCGGTCACGGCGTCGAAGTACTGCTGCGGCAGGAACGACGCGCGCACGTCCCACACGCCCTGCGTGGCGCGTTCGAGGTAGGTCGTGAGACCCACCACGGGGGTCCGGGCCGGATCAGAGACGCTCGAAACCACGCACGCGCTCCCAGTCGGTCACGGCGGCGTCGAAGGCTTCCACCTCGATGCGCGCCTGGTTCAGGTAGTGCTCGACGACGTCGTCGCCGAAGGCGGCGCGCGCCACGGTCGACTCCGAGAACAGCGTCGCGGCTTCGCGGAGCGTCGTCGGCAGCGTGTCGACGCCGGCGGCGTACGCGTTGCCGGTGAGCGGCGCGGGCAGCGGCAGCTCGTTCTCGATGCCGTGCAGGCCGCCCGCGATGATCGCCGAGATGGCGAGGTACGGGTTCACGTCGCCACCCGGCACGCGGTTCTCGACGCGCAGCGATCCGCCGTGGCCGACGACGCGGAGTGCGCAGGTGCGGTTGTCGATGCCCCACGCGACGCCCGTGGGCGCGAACGAGCCCTTGGCGTACCGCTTGTACGAGTTGATGGTGGGGGCGTAGAGCAGCGTGAATTCGCGGAGGGTGGCCAGGATGCCGGCGATCCAGTGCTCCATGAGAGGGCTGAAGCCGTGCTCCCCGTCGCCGGCCATGACGGCCTCGCCGTTCTCGCCGCGCACCGACAGGTGGATGTGGCAGCTGTTCCCCTCGCGCTGGTCGAACTTGGCCATGAAGGTCAGCGACTTGCCGTGCCGGTCGGCGATCTCCTTCGCACCGTTCTTGTAGATCGTGTGGTTGTCGGCCGTCTCGAGCGCTTCGGCGTAGCGGAACGCGATCTCCTGCTGACCGTCGTTGCACTCGCCCTTGACGCCCTCGCAGTACATCCCCGCGCCGTCCATGCCGCGGCGGATGTCGCGCAGCAGCGGCTCGAGCCGCGTGGTGGCGAGGAGGTTGTAGTCGACGTTGTAGTCGGTCGAGGCCGTGAGCCCGGTGTAGCCCTTGGCCCAGGCATCCCGGAAGGAGTCGTCGAAGACGATGAACTCCAGCTCCGTCCCGACGTACGGGGTGAGCCCGCGCTCCGCGAGCCGGGCGCGTTGGGCGTTCAGGATGCCACGCGGCGACTGCACCACCGGCGCGCGGTCCTCCCACGCAAGGTCGGCCATGACGAGCGCCGTCCCCTCCTGCCACGGGACGCGGCGCAGCGTGTCGAGGTCGGGCACGAGCAGCATGTCGCCGTAGCCCTTCTCCCAGCTCGACATCGCGTAGCCGTCGACGGTGTTCATGTCGACGTCGACCGAGAGGAGGTAGTTGCACGCCTCGGCTCCGTGCGGAAGCACCTCGTCGCGCCAGAATCGCGCGGCGACGCGCTTTCCGACCAGCCGCCCCTGCGCGTCCGGGAAGGCGACGACGACGGTGTCGATCTCGCCCGAGTCGATCGCGGCATCCAATTCCGCGGTGGTGAGATTGCCCGCCATGGTCTCCCTCTCGCCTGCTCGACGCCTCATCTACCGGAGGCCGTAACGAGGAACTTACACGCCAAAGGTAGACAGGTCGACCAATAGAACGCCATGATTTCCCGCAAAGGCGCTCCCGAAGCCTGTCCGCATCTATCAGGAGGCTCCATGTCCACCTCGAGCAGTTCACAGAAAAAGGTCGCCGGGGCCACCTATACCGCGACCGACTCCTCCTACTTCGAGAAACGCACCCTGAAACGCTCCGCCGGCGTCTGGGGCCTGTGGGGCCTCGCCGTCGCCGCGGTCATCTCCGGCGACTTCTCCGGCTGGAACTTCGGCATCGGCTTCGCCGGGTTCGGCGGCATGCTGATCGCGTTCGTCGTGCTGGTGATCATGTACTACGGCCTGACGTTCTCGATCGGCGAGATGGCCGCCGCGATGCCGCACACGGGCGGGGCGTACTCGTTCGCGCGCTCCGCGATGGGACCGTGGGGCGGTCTGGCCACCGGCCTCGCCGAAACCATCGAGTACGTCGCGACGACCGCCGTCGTCGTCTACTTCTCGGGGCAGTACGCCGACTCCGCGCTCGAGCTGCTCACCGGCGTCAGCCTGCCGGCGTTCGTCTGGTGGATCATCCTCTACGCCGTGTTCATCGCCCTCAATGCCGCGGGGGCGAACATCTCGTTCGTTTTCGCGATCGTCGTCTCGGTGATCTCGATCGGCATCATCGTGGTCTTCGGGATCATGTCCCTGGCCACCGGCACCTTCGACTGGGGCTCGCTGTGGGACATCGCGCCCGATGAGGGGCAGTCCGCGTTCCTCCCTTACGGCGTCGGATCGATCCTCCTCGCCCTCCCCTTCGCGATGTGGTTCTTCCTCGGCATCGAAGAGCTCCCGCTCGCCGCGGAGGAGTCGCACAACCCGGCCCGCGACATTCCCCGCGCGGGACTCTGGGCCCGGGGCACGCTCATCATCACGGGCCTCATCGTGCTGTTCCTCAACACCGGGGTCCTCGGTGCCGACGCCACCGGCAGCTCGCTCGAGCCGCTGCTCGACGGGTTCCGCGCGATGGTCGGCGACCAGGCCGCGGCGCTGCTGTCGCTCCTCGCGCTCATCGGCCTGCTCGCGTCGCTGATGGGGATCATGTTCGCCTACGGCCGCAACATGTACTCGCTGTCGCGCGCCGGGTACTACCCGCGCTGGCTGTCGCTCACCGGTGCTCGCAAGACCCCGTGGGTCGCGCTCGTCTTCGGGGCCGTGGTCGGGTTCGTCGCCCTCGTCGTCGTGCAGGCGGCGGGTGGGGATGCCAGCCCCGCCGGCGCGATCGTGCTGAACATCGCCGTGTGGGGCGCGGTGGTGGCGTACTTCCTGCAGATGGTGTCGTTCATCGTGCTGCGACGGAAGTTCCCGAACGCGGTCCGGCCCTACAAGAGCCCGTGGGGACTGTTCGGCGCCTACTCGGCAGCGATCATCGCCGCGATCGTCTTCTTCGGTCTGCTGCTGAACCCCGCGTACCTGCCCGCGATCGTCGCGATCATCGTGGTCTACGCGATCATCTTCATCGGCTTCGCGATCTACGGCCGCCACCGCCTCGTGCTCTCCCCCGAGGAGGAGTACGCCCTGTCCGGCGGCCTGCACCGCGACCCGCAGGAAGAGGGCTACGACGCGATGGAGGGCGAGGTCTTCGGCGAGAAGCGCTGACGACAGTGGGGCGGATGCCACTGGCATCCGCCCCTCTTCGCCTGGTGCCGTCCCAGTTTGGGTGTCCAAGACACGCGGACGCGTCGGCGCGCGATCCGCGTGTCCTGGACACTGAAGCGCGAGCGACCCGTATCAGCGCAGGATGAACGCGGCCGTTCCGGCGGACGGGATGCCACCGATCGAGACGCTCAGGTGGTACGTCGCGCCGCCGCCGGGGGCGAACGGCCGCTCGCCCTGGCACGAGCTCACCGACGAGCGCGTGCGGTCCCACGTGAGGGGAGCCGCGCTCGTGACCTGCTGGCCGGCGGCGAGGGTCACGACCATGTCGCTGGGCTCGGACTGGCAGTCGGTCGACCGCCACCACACGTCGGAGCCGCTGGTCACCGTGAAGGACTGCGCGCTCGTGCCCACGTTCATCGTGCACGGGTTCGCCGAGGTGTTGGTGAGGCGGATCGACAGCTGCGGGTTCTCGCCCTGCCCGTACTCCGTCTTGTCGGTGAGCGCTTCGACCTTGATGTCCGCGGCGGCGCATTCCGCGGGACCCGCGGGCACGCTCGGGCTGGGGCTCGCCGAGGGCGTCGGCGACTCGGCGGGTGCGGAGGGCGAGGCGGGCGCCGACGGCGCGGGCGCGGCGGAGCTCGCCACGGGCGCGGGGTCGGCGGTCGGCGCGGAGCGCCACGGCGGCGCGGCGACGAGCCACACGACGAGGCCGATCACGAGCAGCGCGAGAAGCACGGCGGCGAGACGGCGTCGACGGTAGACCGCCGGGGATTGCCGCCGCCTGCGGGGGGCATCGGTCATCGTTCCAGCGTAGGCCGCGCGGCTGAGCGGCCACGCCACGCCGCGCTCAGAGCTGCTTGAGCATCCGGGTGTTGCCGAGCGTGTTCGGCTTCACGTGCGCGAGGTCGAGGAACTCCGCGACACCCTCGTCGGGGCTGCGGACCAGCTGCGAATACACGTCGGGGTCGACGACCTGCTCGCCGATGGGCGCGAAGCCGCGTCGCGTGAAGAAATCCACCTCGAAGGTGAGGCAGAACAGCCGCGAGACGCCGAGCGCCCGCGCGTTCTCCTCGAGCACCTCGACGATACGGCGACCGACCCCGTGGTGCAGCCACTCGTCATGGACGATCAGCGTCCGGATCTCGCCCAGGTCCTCCCACATGACGTGCAGCGCGCCGCAGCCGATGACCTCGCCGTCAGCCTCGGCCACGACGAACTGCTGCACCGAGCCGTACAGCACCACGAGGTCCTTGCCGAGCAGGATCCTCTTCTGCACGAACGGCTCGAGCAGCTCGTGGATGCGTCGGACGTCGCGGGTCCCGGCGGGGCGGACGACGAACGGCGCGGCGGTGGTCATCGTCCCAGCGTACGACGAGCCGGGCGCTCCCCCGGCATGCCGTGATCTTCGCGGCGGGGACGACGAAGGGCCTGGATGCCATGGCATCCAGGCCCTGTCGTGTCGTCGGGTCAGCCGGCGAGCGTGTCGGGCGTCGCGGCGATCTCGCCGGCCGTGCCCACACCGATCGCGACCTTGTCGCCGCGAGGTCCGCTCTCGAACGTGAACTGCCCGTTCTCGACGCCGACCTTGACGTGGTCGCCGGACTCGAGCTCGCCGTGCAGGATCTTCTCGCTCAGGCGGTCCTCGACCTCGCGCTGCATGGCGCGGCGCAGGGGCCGCGCGCCGAGGGTCGGATCGAAGCCGATCTCGATGAGCTTGTCCTTCGCGTCGTCCGACAGCTCCACCGTCATGTCGCGGTCGAGCAGCCGGTCGGCGAGGCGCTTCACGAACAGCCCGACGATCTGACGGAGCTCGTCCTTGTTCAGCTGCGGGAACACGATGACGTCGTCGACGCGGTTGAGGAACTCGGGCTTGAAGTGGCGCTTGAGCTCTTCGTCGACCTTGCCCTTCATCCGCTCGTACGAGGTCTGCGCGCTGCCCTCGATCTGGAAGCCGACCGGACCACCGGCGATCGCCGACGAACCGAGGTTCGTCGTCATGATGATGACGGTGTTCTTGAAGTCGACGACGCGGCCCTGACCGTCGGTCAGACGACCCTCTTCGAGGATCTGCAGCAGCGAGTTGAAGATGTCGGGGTGGGCCTTCTCGATCTCGTCGAAGAGCACGACCGAGAACGGCTTGCGGCGCACCTTCTCGGTGAGCTGGCCGCCCTCTTCGAACCCGACGAACCCGGGAGGGGCACCGAACAGACGCGAGACCGTGTGCTTCTCACCGAACTCCGACATGTCGAGGGAGATCAGGGCGCCCTCGTCGTCGAAGAGGAACTCGGCGAGCGCCTTGGCCAGCTCGGTCTTTCCGACACCGGTGGGGCCGGCGAAGATGAACGAGCCGCTCGGACGCTTCGGGTCCTTGAGTCCGGCGCGCTGACGACGGATCGTCCGCGACAGGGCCGCGATCGCCTCTTCCTGGCCGATGACCCGCTGGTGCAGGGCCTTCTCCATGAACATGAGGCGGCTGGACTCCTCCTCGGTGAGCTTGAACACCGGGATGCCGGTCGCCTGGGCGAGCACCTCGGCGATCAGGCCCTCGTCGACCACCGCGTGGGAGGCGACGTCGCCGGAGCGCCACTGCTTCTCGAGGCGCAGACGCTCGGCGAGCAGGGACTTCTCCTCATCGCGGAGGGCTGCGGCCTTCTCGAAGTCCTGCTCCTCGGAGGCGAACTCCTTCTGCTCGCGGACCTTGGCGATCTTCTCGTCGAACTCGCGCAGCTCCGGCGGCGACGACAGGATCGACAGGCGCAGGCGCGCGCCGGCCTCGTCGATCAGGTCGATCGCCTTGTCCGGCAGGAACCGGTCGCTGATGTAGCGGTCGGCGAGGTTCGCCGCGGCGACGATCGCGCCGTCGGTGATCTGCACCTTGTGGTGCGCCTCGTAGCGGTCGCGCAGCCCCTTCAGGATGTTGATCGCGTGGGGCAGGCTCGGCTCGGCGACCTGGATCGGCTGGAAGCGGCGCTCGAGCGCGGCATCCTTCTCGAAGTGCTTGCGGTACTCGTCGAGCGTGGTGGCACCGATCGTCTGGAGCTCACCGCGGGCAAGGAGGGGCTTGAGGATGGATGCCGCGTCGATCGCGCCCTCGGCGGCACCGGCACCCACGAGGGTGTGGATCTCGTCGATGAAGACGATGATGTCGCCGCGCGTGCGGATCTCCTTGGTGACCTTCTTCAGGCGCTCCTCGAAGTCACCGCGGTAACGGGAACCGGCGATGAGCGAACCGAGGTCGAGCGAGTAGACCTGCTTGTCCTTCAGCGTCTCGGGGACGTCGCCCTTGACGATGGCCTGCGCGAGACCCTCGACGACGGCCGTCTTTCCGACACCGGGCTCCCCGATGAGGACGGGGTTGTTCTTCGAGCGACGCGAGAGGATCTGCATGACCCGCTCGATCTCCTTCTCGCGCCCGATGACGGGGTCGAGCTTGTTGTCGCGCGCGGCCTGCGTGAGGTTGCGACCGAACTGGTCGAGCACGGCCGACCCGCCCTGGGCGGCGCCCTGGTTCTGCTCGCCGGCGCCGGACGCGACGCCCGCGGGCTCCTTGCCCTGGTAGCCCGAGAGCAGCTGGATGACCTGCTGGCGCACCTTGTTCAGGTCGGCGCCGAGCTTGACGAGCACCTGGGCGGCGACGCCTTCACCCTCGCGGATGAGGCCGAGCAGGATGTGCTCGGTGCCGATGTAGTTGTGGCCCAGCTGCAGCGCTTCGCGCAGCGACAGCTCGAGCACCTTCTTCGCACGCGGCGTGAAGGGGATGTGACCGGTCGGCTGCTGCTGGCCCTGACCGATGATGTCCTGCACCTGCTCGCGCACGGCGTCGAGCGAGATGCCGAGGGACTCGAGCGCCTTGGCGGCGACTCCTTCTCCCTCGTGGATGAGGCCGAGGAGAATGTGCTCGGTCCCGATGTAGTTGTGGTTGAGCATCTTCGCCTCTTCTTGGGCGAGCACAACCACGCGACGGGCACGGTCGGTGAATCTCTCGAACATCCTCAGTCCCTCCAGGAATGGGCTGACAGGCACGCCTCCGCGCGCCGTACATCGAGAGTAACCAGCGGTCGGATGCCACGGACCCGTGTTCGCCGTGGGCATACCCAACGCGACGGCGGGCTTGCGAGAGGCATCGAAAATCGATAACTTATCGACCAACGATAACAACGACTTTCGATAAGGAGTGAGTGATGGCATCCCCCCGTCCGACCTCGCGCATCTTGTCCCGCAGCGACACCGTCGCCTTCCTCTTCTTCATCGTCCTGGGCGTCGGCCTGGCGATCTGGGCTGTCGTGCACAGCGCGGTCCGCATCGCCGGGGCCCTTCCGGGGCGCGATGTCCGCGTCACCGCGCCGTTCCTCGACACCGTCGCCCAGGCGCCGCTCGGACCCGACGGCGCGCCCGTCCCGGTCGAGCTCGGCACCGGCGCCATCATCGCTCCTGAGCTGCCGATCGCCTCGCTGTGGGCGCTCGTGATCGCGGAGGCGCTCTTCGCCGCGGTCGTCGTGACCGTCGTCCTGCTGCTCCTCCTGCTCGTGGCCGACATCCTGCGCGGCCGGATCTTCAGCCGCCGGAACACGACGCTCGTGTCGGCGGCGGGAATCGTCGCCCTCGTCGGTCTCGCCGGCGTCCCGTTCTTCCAGAACATGGTGGCCAACGGCGCACTGGCGCGGATGTCCGACTACACGTACGACCGCGGGCTCGTCCAGGTCATCGACCTGCCGACGCTGTTCGGCGCGGCGTTCCTGGTCGCCCTGGCCAGCACGGTCTTCACCGTCGGCGACCGCCTGCAGCGCGACACGGAAGGGCTCGTGTGATGACCGCTCCGGCCCCCGTCTCACCACGAATGGAGCGCGGCATCCTCGTCCTCTTCGTCGCCGCGAGCGCCGTCATGGGCTCGGTGCTCGCTCTCCCCGCCGTGCGCAGCGCGATCGGCATCGCCACCGGCGACGGGGGGTTCCGTCTGCTCACCGACGCCGCCGTCCTCACCGCACCCACGGGCACCGGCGCGCAGACGGTCTCCGCCCGATACGAATCGGCCTGGGTGGTCGCCGACGGTCTGAGCGCGGGGGCGCGCAGCCTTCTCGCGTCGGGGACCGCTGCGGGAGCGTTGACGACTCTGTTGACCATCGGTGCCGTGATGCTGTTCTTCCTCTTGGTGACGTGGAGACGCCCCTTCCATCGCGCCCTGGTGGTCGCGACGCGCGTTGCCGGGGCCTCGCTGCTGATCGGCGGCATCCTGTCGGCGGGCTTGACCGGGCTCGGACGCATGATGGCCGCCTCCGAACTGAATCCATCGGCGGGGGACGTCTTCGTCATCGGGTCGGCCTTCGAGCCCATCTGGGCACTGGTCGGCCTGGGTGTTCTCACCCTCTCCGTGGTGTTCTCCTACGGGATCCGCCTGCAGCGCGACACGGAAGGACTCGTGTGAGCCCCGCGGTCGACGACGAAGGACCCAGCGGCATCCACTGCCGACTCGATGAGCTGCTCGCCGAACGGGGCATGACGCTGACGCGACTGAGCGAGCTGGTCGGGGTGAGCATCGTGAACCTGTCGGTACTCAAGAACGACCGCGCCCGCGCGATCCGCTACTCCACCCTCGCGGCGATCTGCCACGCTTTGGACTGCGAGGTCGGCGACCTGCTGGTGCTCCAGGGCTAGGCGATGCCGCGATCGTGCGGCTACTGCAGCGCCGAGGTGAGGCGCGCGAGGTTGTCGAGGATCGTCGAACGGAGCGGCTGGCGCCGCCACTCCTCCGCCGTCAATTCACGGCTGAGGGTGCGGTACACGTCTTCGACGCGCTGCATGTCGCGCACGAATTCCTCGCCGCGCACGAGCATCGAGATCTCGAGGTTGAGACCGAACGAGCGCATGTCCATGTTGCTCGAGCCGATCACGGCGACCTCGTCGTCGATGGTCAGGCTCTTGCTGTGCAGGATGAAGGGCTTGCGGTACATCCAGATCTTCACGCCTGCGGTGAGCAGCGCCTCGTAATAGCTGCGCTGGGCGTGGTAGACCATCGCCTGGTCGCCCTCCTCCGAGACGAAGAGCTCGACGTGCACACCGCGCTGGCATGCGGTCGTGATCGCGAGGAGCAGAGCCTCGTCGGGCACGAAGTAGGGACTGACGATGATGATGCGCTCGCGGGCCGCGAAGAGCAGACCCAGAAAGAGCTTCAGGTTGTTCTGGAAGTCGAAGCCGGG
Source organism: Microbacterium sp. T32 (assembly GCF_001619615.1). Classification (GTDB taxonomy): domain Bacteria; phylum Actinomycetota; class Actinomycetes; order Actinomycetales; family Microbacteriaceae; genus Microbacterium. The sequence goes on along the minus strand of NZ_LQQP01000067.1, from coordinate 97,184 downwards.
GCCCGAGGGGACGATCTGGCAATCGAGGTCGCCGGGACCGGATTCGACGCTGAACAGGTCGATCTCGTCGGTCAGCGTCTCGTCGGTCTCGCTGTACCAGTCGCTGAGGAACACCGCGTTGATGCTGGCGACGACGGGACCCTGGACGCGCACCATGAGGTCGACCCAGTGGAGTCCCCGCCGGATGTTCTTGCGCAGGTTGTACGACGAATCGGTCACGTTCTGCGACCCCATGAACGCGACGTCGCCGTCGATGACCAGGAGCTTGCGGTGGTTGCGCAGGTCGGGACGCTGGTAGCGGCCGCGCAGCGGCTGGACCGGAAGCATCAGATGCCAGTGCGCGCCCATGGCATCCAGCCGACGAAGAGTCTGACGGTAGTAGGGCTTGCCGCGGTTGGCCCAGTGGTCGAGGAGTACGCGAACGACGACGCCGCGTTCGGCGACCTCCTCGAGGGCGCGGAAGAAGTTGTCGGTGGAAGCGTCGGTCTGCAGGATGTAGAACTCGACGTGCACGTAGCGTTTCGCCCGACGGATGGCATCCGCCATCGCGTCCAGGCTCTCCTGGTAGTCGGCGATCAGGGTCGCGGCGTTGTCACCCGCGATGGGCATGGCGCCCAGATTGCGGTTGAGGCGTACGAGCGCCCGGAACCAGTCGGGGGCGTTCGGGCGGAGAGTCCCGAACTCGAGCGACTCGCTCGTGTCGTGGATGTAGCGGTTGATGTCGGCCTGCTTGCGGCGGCGCTTGCGCGGAAGACGCGGGTTTCCGATGAGCAGGAACAGCAGCACCCCGACGTACGGGATGAAGTAGATCGCGAGGAGCCACGCCATCGCCGCGGTGGGCCGGCGGTTGCGCGGGACGATGATGACCGCGGCGATGCGCACGACGAGATCGATCACGAACAGCGCGATGACGAGCCAGCTCGCCTCGAACGTGGTGTCGATCACGGGACCTCCTGGGCGGAATGTCCCCCCAGCGTAGTGACCGGCTCGGACACTCGGAGAACGGCGGCGCTCAGCGCGGAGTGCCGTCGGAGGTGGGGAGTCCGCGCTTCGCGCGTTCCTGCGCCTCGATGCGCGCGTAGGCCTTGCGCTCGGTGCGGTCCATCCGGATCACCGACCGCAGGATGAAGAAGAAGATCACCGACACCGCCAGCGTCGGCAGCAACGGCCACAGCACGGCAGTCCAGACGTCATCCACCCGCCCAGGATACGGCCATCTCCTGTGCATCGGTCGGGAGCGCGACCCCTCCCTCACACCCGGCGGACTTTCCGATCCCTCCCCAGATCGCGGTTCTCCCCGGGCGACCGACCGATCGACCCGGCCAGTCTCGTGGGCATGTCAACGATCGTCCGCGCCGGATCCTCGGCCGAATTCCTCGCCCTCGTCCCCCACCTGCTCGAGTGCACGCCGCACCGGAGTCTCGCCCTCGTCGCGTTCGCCGACGGGCGATCGATCGGAGCACTGCGTGTCGACCTCCCCGACCCGGCGGTCAGCGCCGACGTCGACAGCGTGGCCTCCACCGTCATCGGGATGGCGTGCAAGATCTCGCGAGCGGATGCCATCGCCGCCGTCGTCTACACCGATCGCTCTCTCACGGATGCCCGAGACCTGCCGCACCGGTCCCTCATCGATGCCGTACGGTCGCGCGCCCACATCTGCGGCCTCCGCGTGACGGACGCCCTCGTCGTCGGCGCCGACGGATGGGACAGCTACGTGGCGCCGGCGGACGACGGCCCGCTCCCGCTTGCGGACATCGAGGCACGCGATGACCTGCCCGCGGTGGACGGCGATCAGCTCTCCGCGGTGGCGCTCCCGGAAATCGCACAAGCCTCGGTCGAAACGGTCGCACGCCTCCTGACCGACGCCGAGCTTCTCCTGACGCGTTCGCGCGCCGCAAAGCGACTGTCGGGACGCCACCGCAGCGACGCGATGAAGCTCATCGACGTCCTCGGCGATCCCCCGGCCGTGTTCGAGGCCGCCGTGGCTTCCGACTCACCGCTCGACGTCCCGCAGCTGGCCGCGATGTCGTTCTGCCTCCAGCGGCCCGCGCTCCGAGACGTCGCCCTGATGCAGTGGGTCGGCGACCTCGCGACCGGTGACGCCACGTACCGCGCACAGTTCGCCTTCGCGGAGGGGCGTGCGTTCCCCGCCGACCTCGCACGCCCCATGTGCGGCGAGGGCGCGCGGCCCGAACCGACGCGACTTCTCCGAGCCCTCGAGGCCTGCCGTCAGGTCGCCGCGGCGACCCCGCGCGCGGAGCGTCCCGGACCGCTCGCCGCGTGCGCGTGGCTCGCGTGGGCCGGTGGTCGATCGACGCACGCAGCGGCATATGCCGACCAGGCACTCGCGATCGACGCCGAGCACGGCCTCGCCGGGATCGTGCGCACGCTCGTGGGTCACGGGCGTCTGCCCGAGTGGGTGTTCGAACGCCCGGCGGTTACTTCACCAGCGGGAACAGGATCGTCTCACGGATCCCGAGCCCGGTGATGGCCATCAGCAGGCGGTCGATCCCCATCCCCATGCCGCCGGTGGGCGGCATGCCGTGCTCGAGCGCGCGGAGGAACTCCTCGTCGATGGACATCGCCTCGTCGTCACCTCGGGCCGCGAGCTTCGCCTGCTCGGTGAAACGCTCGCGCTGGATGACCGGGTCCACCAGCTCGGAGTACCCCGTGGCGAGCTCGAAACCGCGCACGTACAGGTCCCACTTCTCCACGACGCCGGCGATCGAGCGGTGCTCACGAACGAGCGGGCTGGTGTCGAGGGGGAAGTCCATGACGAACGTGGGACGGGTCAGTCCGCCCTTGACGAAGTGCTCCCACAGCTCTTCGACCCACTTACCGTGCGTCTCGTGAGCGGGGGCGTCGACTCCCGCCTCGGCACCGAGGGCGCGCAGCTCGTCGAGCGTCGTCTCGGGGGTGATGGCCCGCCCCGCCGCGTCGGAGAGCGAGTCGTACATCGAGATGCGGTCCCAGTCGCCGCCGAGGTCGTACTCGGTGCCGTCGGCCCACGTCACGGTCGTGGAACCCGCAACAGCGACGGCCGCGTCCTGGATGAGGGTCTGCGTGAGGTCCGCGATGCCGTTGTAGTCGGTGTAGGCCTGGTAGGCCTCGAGCATCGCGAATTCGGGGCTGTGGGTCGAGTCCGCTCCCTCGTTGCGGAAGTTGCGGTTGATCTCGAAGACCCGGTCGATACCGCCCACGACCGCACGCTTGAGGAACAGCTCCGGAGCGATGCGCAGATAGAGGTCGGCGTCGAAGGCGTTCGAGTGGGTGATGAACGGGCGGGCGCTGGCACCACCGTGCTGCACCTGCAGCATCGGAGTCTCCACCTCCACGAACGAGCGCTCGGCGAACGTGCGGCGCAGGCTCGCGTTCACCTTGGCACGTGCGAGCACCGTTTCGCGGGCGCGATCCCGAACGATGAGGTCGAGGAAGCGGCTGCGGACGCGGCTCTCCTCACTCAGCTCGGAGTACAGGTTGGGAAGGGGGAGGACGGCCTTCGCGGCGATCTCCCACTGCGAGACCATGATCGACAGCTCGCCGCGCCGGCTCGAGATCACCTCGCCGGCGACGAACACGTGGTCACCGAGGTCGACGAGCTCCTTCCACGCCTGCAGGGAATCCTCGCCCACGTTCGCGAGCGACACCATCGCCTGGATACGGCTGCCATCACCGGACTGCAGCGACGCGAAGCAGAGCTTCCCGGTGTTCCGGCTGAACACGACGCGCCCCGCCACGCCCGCGGTCACACCCGTCTCGGCACCGGCCTCGAGGTCGCCGTATCGTTCGCGCAGTGCGGGGATCGTGTCCGTCACCGGCACGACGACCGGGTACGGTCCACCCGCGGCATCCGCGCGCTCGGCGAGCAGGCGTTCCCGCTTGGCGAGGCGCACCGCCTTCTGCTCGAAGACGTCGTCTTCGGTCGGTTCGGCGTCGTTCGCGGGCGCGTCGGTCATCGTGAAGGCTCCTCGGGGTCTCATCGAGTTTATCCGCGAGGCGCCGGGCGTTTTCTCGGAGCGGGGATCCCCTCAGCGCAGGGAGATCTCCGCGTTGTCGATGAACCGGTGCCCGCCGACCGTCGCGGCGATGAGCGCAATGGCCCGTCCGCGGTGCCCGTCGTCGACGGGGAGGAATGTCTCGGGATCGACCACCGAGAGGTACTCCAGACCGATGCGCGGCTCCCCCATCAGCGAGGACTGCGCGGCGGCGATGCAGGAATCCACACCCAGATCGGCATTGGATGCCGCAGCCTCCAGGGCGACCGGGAGCTTCGCGGCAGCGCGACGATCCGCCGGGTCCAACAGACCCACGCGACTCGAGATCGGAAGACCGTCCTCCGCGCGCACGGTCGGCACCAGCGCCGTCTCGATCCCGAAGTCGAGGTCGCGGATCATTCGCCGCACGAGGAACTCCCGCTGCAGGTCGCGCTCCCCGTACACCGCGACGTCCGGGCGGATGAGGTGGAACAGCTTGGCCTCGACCGTGAGGACCCCGTCGAAATAGAACGGTCGCGTGCGTCCCTCGTAGCGCAACCCCAGGTCGCCCGCGGACACGCGGGTGGTCGCGGTCCCGGCGGGGAGGAACTCCGCCGCTGTCGGCGCGAAGACGAGATCGATGCCGAGTTCGTCCAGCAGATCGGCGTCCGCGTCGGGGGTCCGGGGATAGTTCGCGGTCTCCTCCGCCGTGCGGAATCGGAGCGGGTTGACGAACGTCGACACCACCACGAGGTCGGCCCGCTCGCGTGCGGTGCGAATGAGGTCGACGTGACCGTCGTGGAGGGCCCCGAGCGTCGAGACGAGAGCGACGCGCGCAGCACCGCCCGTGCGACCTGCGCCTCTGGCCTCGGCCAGTCGGGTGCGCAGATCCGAGATGGTGCGGATCATCCGTCGATCGTAGCGTCCGGCGGGATGCCGTCCGCGCCGGCCGACCCCGTCCCCTCCACCAGCGCCTGGTCGACGCTGGAGCGCACGAGCGCCGAAAGGTACGCCCCGGTGTTCTCCACGCCGACGCCGGCGAGGAGTTCGGCCGACTGGCGCACGATGGACCGTGAGAACTGCGTGGCGGTCGCGACGGCCTCGGCGTATGCGGGACGGTCGGCCTCCGCGATCACCACCGGTTCGCATCCGAGTTCGACCGCGAGCGCCTGGGCGATGGGCAGCACCGGAGCGGGTGCCGTGACGGCCGCGTACGCCTGCGAAAGCTGGCGGAGGTCGATGGACGACGCCCCGGTGAACACGATCGCCGGGTGGATGGCGAGCGGGATGACCCCGCGCTGCAGTGCCGGCGCCAGCACCTCGACGCCGTACCCCGGGTCGGTGTGCAGCACGAGCTGCCCGGGCTGCCACGCACCGATATCGGCGAGCCCGGCCACGAGCCCCGGTAGCTGGTCGTGGGGCACGGCCACGACGACGAGCTCGCTCCGGCGCACGACCTCCTCCGACGACAGCACAGGGAGTCCGGGAAGGATCGCCTCCACGCGGTCGTCGTCCGATCCTGACGTGATGCCGGTCAGGGCATGGCCCGCGCCCGCGAGGGCGGCCCCGATCACGGGGCCCACGCGCCCCGCGCCGATGATGCCGACACCGAGCCGACCGTCGCGTCCCCCGCTCATCCGGCCCACCGGTGGCTCCGGTCGCCCGCCGCCGCCGCGACCGTCGCGCGGGCGGCGTCGTCGAACAGCGCGAGCGCGGCATCCCGGTCGAGAGCTCCGACCGAGGTCCGGACCGTGCCGGGGATCACGTGCGCGGCGAGAGTCGCCGTGCGGGTCGCCCGGGCGAGCGGCCCCTGCCGCAGCCCGATGGACTGCAGCCGCGCCAGAGGGATGACTGCGAGGGTGCGGTGCGCCCAGCCGCGGCGGAGGAAGATCGCGTCCGCCGAGACGACGGCGCCATTGCGCCGCCACGACAGGGGTCGCAACAGCCAGACCCGACGGGGTGTGCTCACGTACGGGTCGTCGTCCACCGGGCCCAGGATGCCGTGGCGGAAGACGTACGTCCATTCGTCGGCGGGGAGGGCCGGGAGGAGAATCCCCAGCACGCGCTCGACGTCCTCGCGCGTCCCGATGGGGAGTACGGTCGCGAACGGATCCGCGTTCGAGTCCGACGACCCGCGGCTGTGGCCCGTCAGCCGGTTGACCGAGATGCTCCACCACCCGAACGGGCGCCACATCAGGGGCTGGTGCACCTCGATCGCGTGGACACGACCCGGGGGGAGCACCTCGCTCACCGTCGTGAACAAGCCCGACGTGAGCCGTACCCCATCGGGGCTGGGGGCGATCGCGTACCGCAGTCCCCGCGCGATCGAACGCACGTAGTAGGCCCCGAAAGCCAGGAAGGCAGGAACCATCGTGAACAGCACCCACAGCGTCGAGAACGAGGCCGCGACGATGATCGCGGCGATCAACGCCACGAGCGTCAACGTGGAACCGCTCAGCACCCGCGACGCGACGAGACGCCCGAACGGGATCCGCACGATGCTCTCGGGTTCGGCGTCGGAGAAGTCCTCGCCGTCGACGATGCCCTGGATGCCGGCGGCCACCGCATCGGCCGCCTGCTGGACCGGAGACCCGGATGCGACCGCGGCCGCGCCGCGCTCCGCCAGGCGGCGACCGGATGCCAACCGCAGAATGTCGCCGCGGACGGTTTCAGCCGCAGGCGCGGACAGGTACTCGAGCTTCACGTTGGAGTCGAGACCGGCACCGACCACCTCCAGCTTCGCGAGGCCCAGGAGACGTGCCACCAGCGGCCGCGTCAGGTTGACGCCCTGGACACGGTCGAGCGGGGCCCGACGGTGCGTGCGGAAGAGGACTCCGGACCGAACCTCGACGTCGTCGTCGCTGATCCGGAAGGTGTGGAACCGCCACGACAACCGGAAGATGACGAGCAGCACGATGAGCACCGCGAGCGCCCCACCCCCGGCGATCAGGATGAGGTTGTGGGCCAGGATGAAGTCGACCGGGTCGGGTGGGATGACGCCGGGCGGCAGATCCGTCACGGCGGGCAGGAACAGCTCGATCAACCGCTCGCGCAGGTTCGCGACGATCACACCGATCATCACGACGAGGAACAGCCCGCCGCGCAGCAGTGGCGTGAGGGGGTGCAGGCGCTGCCACTCGCCGTCGCTCAGCGGCGACCGCACGAGCGCCCGGGGAGGCACCCCGTCGTGAGCGGACGAAGCATGGCCCGGCGGCGCAGCACCGAGCGCACCGTCCCCAGGCAGCGCCCCGCCCGGACGCGACGGATCGGTCACAGCCCGGTCCGGCGGGTCTCGGCGACGTCGATGAGGGTGTCGCGCAGCTGCTCTGCGGCGGCCTGCGTCAGGCCCGGGATGGTGATACCCGAGGAGGCGGCCGCCGTGACGAGCTTGAGCTGTGCGATCCCGAAGCCGCGGTCGAGCGGACCGTGCGTGATGTCGACAAGCTGCATGCGGCCGTACGGCACGGCCACGACGCGCTGCCAGAGGATCCCCCGGCGGAACACGAGGTCATCACGCCGCAGCTGGTATCCGAACGCGCGCGCCTGGCGCGGCGTGATGATCATCGTGATCGCCGTGATGAGCAGGATCGCGCCGGCGGGGATCCACTGCCAGAAGACACCACTCAGAACCTGGACGACGATGGCGGCGGCGAGCGCCACCGCGAACACGGCACCCTGCGAGATCAGCTGCACCCGCACGTACGCGCGCGCGAGCTGGTGCCACGTGCCGTCCCCGAGGGGCAACCGCCCGGGGCCGCGCGGCTCGAGGATGCGCGAATACGTCGCATCGTCGAGCACGGATGCCGTGGACTCAGGCGGGGGAACCGGCGTCGGGGTGCGCTCCGGAAGATCCGGGGTGTTCGTCATCGTCGTCCTTCCGGATGGTGCACAGCTGCTCGGCCACGAGTCCCGCGACGACGAGGAGGGCACCACACACGGCCGTCGCGATGATCGACCCCAATGAGCCTAACGACGGAGTGAAGGGACGTGTGAAGACGAAAGTGAGAAGCCCCAGCGCGAAGCCGGTCGCGGCTGCGCCCACGAGAGAGGAGGCCTTCGCCAGCATCGCGATCCGCAGGGCCCGGAACGGGTCGATGCGCCGGCCGCTGCGGCCCCGCGACGCCCGGAAGATCGGCACGGCTAACGCCACGACGACAGCGCCCAGAAGCACGAGGATGGTCGGCAGACTCGCCGCGGGCACGAAAGTGGGACGCCCCGTCGACGTGAGCACGGTGTCGACGAGGAACCCGACGACGAGACCTACGAGCGCCGCGATCAGGAGGATCGTCGCCCCTGTCCGCTTCACTGCGTCCCCCTCTCCTCGGCACTGGCCGACGGCGCGTCCTGCCCCGCCCCGTCGACCGACCGAGCGTCATGCCCGGCTTCGTCAACCGACCGAGCGTCACGCGTCCCACCGCCGCGCACACCCGCCAGCAGCGCGTCCACGCGACCGCGGCCGGGGATCACGGCATCCGGGTCGATCGCCACCCACGGAGCGAGCACGAACTCGCGCTCGTGCGCACGTGGATGGGGAACCGTCAGCCGCTCGTCGTCGATGCGCTCGTCACCGTAGGTGATCAGGTCGAGGTCGAGCGTGCGGTCGCCCCACTTCTCGCGCCGCACGCGGCCGTGCTCGGCCTCGATGCGGTGGAGCTCGCGCAGCAGGGTCGTCGGAGCGAGGCGCGTCTGCAGCAGAGCCACGGCGTTGAGGTATCGCGGGGCGTCCGCATCCTCGCCCGTGAGCGTCACGGCCACGGTCTCGATCGGCTCCGACACGCGCACGTCGGTGGTCAGCGGCAAGAGCCGGAGCTCCTCGACGGCCGCGGCGAGCGTTTCGGCGCGGGCACCGAGGTTGGCACCGAGCGCGACGACCGCTGCGATCGGATCGTGGGCGGGCGGGTCGCCGATGCCGTGAGCGAGGCGAACACTCACGCGCGGCCCCTCCGGATCGTCACCGACACGTCGCCGAACGGCACCGTGATCGGCGCCTGCGGCTTGTGCACGGTCACCGTCACGAGCATCACCCGCTCGTCGGACAGCACGTCATCGGCGATTCGCTGCGCCAGGGTCTCGAGGAGATCGACGGGGTCGTTCTCGACGTGCGCGACGACGCGTTCGGCGAGCTCGCCGTAGTGCACGGTGTCCACGACGGCATCCGATTCGGCTGCCGGACGCAGTGACAGCTGCAACGCGACGTCGACGACGAACTCCTGCCCCTCGCGCTTCTCCTCGGCGTACACGCCGTGGAAGCCGAAGGCGCGTACCCCCGTCAGCGTGATCTCGTCGGCGAAGTCCATCAGGCCTCCCAGGCGCGGGCGACGGCGAGCGCGTCGCGAGTGGTCGGAACGTCGTGCACGCGTACGGCCCAGGCGCCGGCGCGCTCGGCCAGGACGCTGGTGACGGCGGTCGCGAGGTCGCGGCGGGGGAGGTCGGCATCCGCGCCGAGCACATCCGCCAAGAACCGCTTGCGGCTCGTGCCCACCAGGACGCGACAGCCGAGCCCCGCCAGCCGCGGCAGCGCGCGCAGCACCTGCCAGTTTTGATCGCCGCGCTTGCCGAAACCGATGCCGGGATCTACGACGATCCGAGACCTCGGGATGCCCGCGGCCTCGGCCGCGTCGACCCGCTCCGCAAGCTCACCGAGCACCTCGGCCACCACGTCGTCGTAATCGGCTCGCGCGTACATCTCGGATGACGGCCCGCGCCAGTGTCCCAGCGCGATCTCCGCATCGGACTCGGCGACGGCCGCGAGCATCTCGGCATCCGCGAGTCCACCGGAGACGTCGTTGACCAGACGCGCCCCCGCCGCCACGGCGGCCCGCGCCGTCGCGGCGTTCATCGTGTCGATGCTGACGAACAGACCCTCGGATGCCAGCACCTCCACGACCGGGAGAACACGCTGCTGCTCGATCCGCGGTGCGACGCGATCCGCACCGGGCCGGGTCGATTCGCCGCCGACGTCCAGCAGGTCGGCCCCCTGGGCCGCGAGGGAACGCCCGTGCGCGATCGCGACGTCGGGGTCGAGGAAACGACCGCCGTCGCTGAAGGAATCGGGGGTGACGTTGAGGATGCCCATCACGAGCGTCACGGGCGGTCCCGCCCGATCAGCGCGACGAGCTCGGCGCGGCCGGCCGGGTCGGTGTAGACCCCGCGCGCGGCGATCGTGACGGTCGACGCGTCGGGCTGACGACCCCCGCGCATCGTGACGCACTCGTGCTCGGCATCCAGGATCACCAGCACGCCCCGCGCGTCGAGAGCGCCGGCGATCGTGTCGGCCACCTGTTCGCCGAGCCGCTCCTGCACCTGCGGGCGGGCCGCGAGGATGTCGATCACGCGCGGCAGCGCCCCGAGTCCCACGACCCGCTCACCCGGCAGATACGCGACGTGCGCCCGACCGCGGAACGGCAGCAGGTGGTGCTCGCACATCGAACGGAACGCGATGTCCCGGAGCATCACCGCCCCGGAGGGCAGGGTGTCCGGCGCCGGCCCGCGGCTCACCGAGATCGTGTGCTGCAGCGGGGCCGTGGCATCCTGCCCCACTCCCCCGAAGAACTCGGTCCAGGAATCCGCCACGCGCGCCGGAGTCTGCCGGAGGCCCGGGCGATCGGGGTTCTCCCCGATCGCCTCGAGCAGCTCGCGTACGAGCGCCGACACGCGCTCCCGGTCGACGGCCACGGCGCCTTAGGCGGTGGCCGGACGCGTCTGTCCGCTCGGCCGCTGGCGCTGCGGCTGGGTCGCGGGCTGAGCGTCGGCCTCGACGGACGCGGCGACACCCGAGGGCGCCTGACGACGCGGCACCTCGACCGGCGGAAGGCTCGACACCGGGCGGTCGCCCGAGGAGAGCCACTGCGGGCGCGGGGGCAGGCGCTTGACGTCCTTGAAGATCTCGGCGAGCTCCAGGTGGTCGAGCGTCTCCTTCTCGAGGAGCGCGAGCGCGAGGCGGTCGAGCACCTCGCGGTTGTCGTTGATCACCTGGTACGCCTCGTTGTGCGCCTGCTCGATCAGTCCGCGGACCTGGGCGTCGACGCGCTCGGCGATGCGCTCCGAGAAGTCACGACCGTGACCCATGTCGCGGCCCATGAAGACCTCGCCCGACGACGAGCCGAGCTTGACCGGGCCGACCTCGTTCGTCATGCCGTACTCGGTCACCATCTTGCGGGCGATGCTCGTCGCCTTCTCGATGTCGTTCGAGGCGCCCGTGGTGGGGTCGTGGAAGACGATCTCCTCCGCGACGCGGCCGCCCATGGCGTACGTCAGCTGGTCCTGCAGCTCGTTGCGGGTCACGGAGTACTTGTCGTCGAGCGGCAGCACCATCGTGTACCCGAGCGCCTTGCCGCGCGGGAGGATCGTGACCTTGGTGACGGGGTCGGTGTGGTTCATCGCCGCCGCCGCGAGAGCGTGACCGCCCTCGTGGTATGCCGTGATGAGCTTCTCCTTGTCCTTCATCACGCGCGTGCGGCGCTGCGGACCGGCGATGACGCGGTCGATCGCCTCGTCGAGGGCGCGGTTGTCGATGAGCTGCGCGTTGGAGCGCGCGGTCAGGAGAGCGGCCTCGTTCAGCACGTTCGCCAGGTCGGCACCCGTGAAACCGGGCGTCTTGCGGGCGACGACCTCGAGGTCGACGGAGTCCGACAGCGGCTTGCCGCGGCCATGCACCTCGAGGATGCGCTGGCGCCCCTTGAGGTCGGGGGCGTCGACGCCGATCTGCCGGTCGAAGCGGCCCGGGCGCAGGAGCGCGGGGTCGAGGATGTCGGGACGGTTGGTCGCGGCGATGACGATGACGTTGACCTTGGGGTCGAAGCCGTCCATCTCGACGAGCATCTGGTTCAGCGTCTGCTCGCGCTCGTCGTGACCGCCGCCCATGCCGGCGCCGCGGTGGCGACCCACGGCGTCGATCTCGTCGATGAAGATGATCGCGGGCGAGTTCTCCTTCGCCTGGTTGAAGAGGTCGCGCACACGGCTCGCGCCGACGCCGACGAACATCTCGACGAAGTCCGAACCCGAAATCGAGTAGAAGGGCACGCCCGCCTCGCCGGCGACGGCGCGGGCGAGCAGGGTCTTACCGGTTCCGGGAGGGCCGTACAGCAGCACGCCCTTGGGGATGCGCGCGCCGACCTCCTCGAACTTCTTCGGGTCCTTCAGGAAGTCCTTGATCTCGCCGAGCTCTTCGATCGCCTCGTCGGAGCCCGCGACGTCCTGGAACGTGACCGTCGGGGTCTCCTTCGTGACGAGCTTCGCCCGCGACTTCCCGAACTGCATGACCTTGCTTCCACCGCCCTGCGCGCTGGAGAGGAGCCACCAGAACAGCAGCCCGAGCAGCACCAGCGGCAGCATGAGCGAAATGAACCCGTCGAACCAGCCCGGGCGCGGGACCACGTCGTTGAAGCCGTCCTTCGGGGCGGCGTTGTCGATCGCGGTCGCGACCTCCGAAGCACGCGCACCGCCGTAGTAGAACTGCACACTGTCGGCGCCTTCGTACGGCTGGGAGAGCTTCAGATCCACGCGCTGATCGGTGTCATTGGTCGTCGCGGATGCCACCGTGCCGCCCTTGAGCAGCTGGAGACCCTCCTGAGTGGAGATCTGGCGCGCGCCGCTGAGGTTCGTGATGAGCGAGAAACCGATGACCAGAAGCAGACCGACCAGCAGAACGTAGATGATCGGATTGCGCGTGATCTTCTTGAAATCCATGGTGGGCGAGCCCAGCCCTTTCGTGATCCGCTCGGGGAAAAGCGGTTCAAACAGGGTAACGCCCGACGGCTATGCCGAGACTGTGCGTTCGTCGTGGGCGTACCGGGACCACGGATGCCACGCCCCGGCGCGCGGCGTCCCGACCGCCGTCAGGAGTAGACGTGCGGCGCGAGCACGGCGACGTCGCGCAGGTTGCGGTACTTCTCGGCGTAGTCGAGCCCGTAGCCGATGACGAAGTCGTTGGGGATGTCGAACCCGACGTAGCGGCACTCCACCTCGACCTTCATCGCGTCGGGCTTGCGCAGGAGCGCGAGGACTTCGACCGACGCGGCACCGCGAGAGGCGAAGTTCTCCAGCAGCCAGCTGAGGGTCAGGCCGGAGTCGATGATGTCCTCGACGATCAGGACGTGCTTGCCCGTGATGTCGGTGTCGAGGTCCTTGCGGATCTGCACGACACCGCTCGAGCGCGTACTCGCCCCGTACGAGGACACGGCCATCCAGTCCATCGTGATGTGGATCGGCAGGTGGCGGGCGAAGTCGGCCATCACCATGACGGCGCCCTTCAGCACGCCCACGAGCACGACGTCGCGCCCGGCGTAATCTTGCGCGACCTGCGCGGCGAGTTCGGCGAGCTTGCCGTGGATCTGCTCCTCGGTGAGGAGGACTTCGCTGATGTCGTCGGAAATATCGGCCGCGCGCATCCTGAAAGTCTACGCAGCAGGAATCAGGATGCCGCCCGCGCGACGATCTCGATCCGCCCGCCGACGCGTCGAGCGACGCATCCGGGCAGGTCGATGGGGCCCTGTCCGTGCCAGTCGGTCGCGAGCCGGGCGACCTCGAGGGTCTGCGCGCGGGTCAGGGCGACGCCGAACTCGCTGTCGACGACGTAGCGCACGATGCGATTTCGAAGCGCCGCGGGATTCGCGGCCAGCGCCGCGACCGACACCGAGATCCCGGCTTCGGCGTGCTCGACGATGTCCTCGATCGTCTCGTCGATCATGTCCTGGAACGCCGCCGCGTCCTCGCGCAGCTGCTCCGCGGTGCGGGCGAGCGCCTCGGCGACCCCCGGCCCCAGTTCGCGCTCGAGCGTCGGAAGGACGGTCTCGCGGACGCGCACGCGCGCGTATGCGGGGTCGAGGTTGTGGGGGTCGCGCCACGGATCCAACCCCTCCGCGACGCACGCGGCCGCGGTCACCTCTCGACGGACGCCGAGAAGCGGACGCAACCACACCGGGCCGGTGGCATCCCTCCGCTCGGGAGACATGCCGGACAGGCTCGCCGCACCCGACCCGCGCGCGAGGCCGAGAAGCACCGTCTCGGCCTGGTCGTCGAGGGTGTGGCCGAGAAGGACGGCGTCCGCCCCGGTCTCCGCGGCGGCACGCGCGAGGGCGGCATAACGCGCGTCGCGGGCCGCGGCCTCCGGACCACCCGCCCCGCGCACCTCGACCGCGACCACCCGAGCGGCGAGCCCGAGCCCCCGGGCGATGTCAGCCGCGCGTTCGGCGATCGTCGCCGACCCGTCCTGCAGCCGGTGGTCGATGACGACGGCCTCGGCCCGGATGCCGAGCCGCGGGGCTTCGAACGCGGTCGCCGCGGCGAGGGCGAGCGAATCCGCCCCTCCCGACAGCGCGACGAGGATCGCGCCGGCGCGTCCGTCGAGGCCCGACCGCACGGCCCGCCGCACCTCGGCGACGGCGGGATCGAGTCCGGGGCGTCGCTCGTGCATGGCATCCACGCTAATCGTTGTGTCGCGGCGAGAACCCGAGCCGACGGCAGCCGAACCGCCCCGGCTAGGCTGGGCGCGGAAATCCATCGATCTAAGGAGCACACGTATGGGCGCGTACGACGCCGTCATCGAGATCCCGCGCGGCAGCCGCGTGAAGTACGAGGTCGACCACGGCACCGGCCGGGTCTTCCTCGACCGCATCCTGTACACGGTGTTCGGTTACCCGGCGAACTACGGCTTCTTCGAGAACACCCTCGGCGAGGACGGCGACCCGCTCGACGTGCTGGTGCTCCTCGACCGCGACCTGTACCCCGGCATCCTCGCGAAGGTGCGCCCCGTCGGCGTGCTGAAGATGAGCGACGAGGCCGGTGGTGACGACAAGGTCGTCGCGGTCCTCGCGAAGGACCCGCGCTGGGACCACATCCAGGACGTCGGCGACATCGACGACTGGACGAAGAAGGAGATCTCGCACTTCTTCGAGCACTACAAGGACCTCGAGCCCAACAAGTGGGTCAAGGTCGACGAGTGGGCGGATGCCGCCGAGGCCGAGCGCCTGGTCGGCGAGGCGTTCGCGCGGTTCGAGGAGCACGACGCACAGACCAAGACGCAGGGGGAGGGCGAAGCGCCCAACACGCTCTGACCTTCCCGGTCACGACGAAGCCCCCGGTCCTCTCAACTGGACCGGGGGCTTTCGCGTTGCTCAGACCCAGACGCCGCGGTTGCGCAGCCACGGGGCGGGGTCGGTCGTGCCACCACCGGGCGGGTAGACCTCGAAGTGCAGGTGGCATCCGAACGAATTGCCCGTCTGACCCGTCGCGGCGATCTGCTGACCGGCAGAGACGCGCTGACCACTGGAGACGTAGATGCCGCCGCTGACGATGTGGGCGTAGCCGGTGCCCGATCCGTCATCGTGCTGGATGCGGATGTAGTTGCCGTAGCCCCCGTTCGGACCGGCATACGTGACCCGGCCGCTCGCGGCGGCGTAGATGGGAGACCAGCAGCTGGCGCCGAAGTCGAGGCCGAGATGCCACGTGCTCGCGCAGTAGTTCGGCCCGCACTCACCGGTACGCGGTCCGTACCCCGACGTCGTGCCCGCCGAGGAAGGCCGGGCCCATCCGGAGCCGCCGACGCTTCCGCCGCCGCCACCTCCGCCGCCGCCTCCGCCGCCGCCGCCACCGCCACCGCCACCGTTGTTCGCTGCGGCGGCCGCAGCTGCGGCTGCGGCGGCACGATCGCGTGCCTCGGCCTCTTCACGGGCCTTGCGCTCGCGCTCCTCGCGGGCCTTGCGCTCGGCCTCGACGCCGGCCTGGTAGTCGGCCACGGTCTTCGCCGTGGTGTCCTGCAGCGCAGCGAGCTGGGCCTGAAGCACGACCTGGTTCGCCTGCTGCGCCGCGAGAGCCGCCTGCGCGGCGTCGGCTGCCTGCTGAGCGGCGACCATCTTGTCTTCGGCGACCTTCTGCAGACGGTCGCGCTCGGCCTTGGCGTCATCGGCCTGACCGCTCAGGTTCTTCGCGTTGTCGCGCGCGGCGACCGCGGCAGCGTAGACGGAGCGGTTGCGCTCGAGCAGCTTGTCCATCGTGCCGAGCTTCGCGAGCAGATCGTCCGCCGTTGCGGCCGAACTCGAGAAGAAGAGATCCAGCGACGTGTCGTCGCCACCGGTCTTGTAGAGCTGGGCGGCGACCTTGCCGGCCTTCGTCGCGGCATCCGTGGCCTTGGCCGCTTCCGCATCCGCCTGGGTGCGCAGCTGCTGGGCGCGATAGTCGGCGTCGAAGAACGCCTGCTGCGCGGCGTAGTACTCGTCCGAGCGGGCGACGACCTCGGCCTGGGTGCGCTCGACATCGGCCTGCAGTCCCGCGATCAGGCCCTGGATCCGCGTGATCTCCGCAGCCTTGGCCGCCTCGTTCGCCCGAGCGGCCTCGACGTCGGCCCAGGAGGGGTAGTCGGCAGCGAACGCCGGCGATGAGGATGCCAGCGTGGGGACCGTGACCCCGATCGTGCCGAGAGCGACGGCGCCGAACGCACCGAGCATGAGGGCACCTCGGCGATCGACGGAAGGCCAGAGCCGAGCCCGCTCGCTCGGGCTCGGCGCACAACCGCAGTCGTCAGCGCCGTCGTGGGTTTCAGGCGTCACGGGATTACCTCATCTCACCGGTTCGCAACTCGCACCACAGTAGCAACACGAATCACACGAACAACAGGGCGAGTTCCCGCTGCCGGGGACCAGTCTGGCCCGCCGACACGCCAGGGAAGCGGAGCGCCACGCCCCCGATTGGCAATCTCACAAATCATGAAGTAGGCTCGGTCGTCGGCAAGTGAGCACGGAATCGCACGATTCGGGGTTCATCCGGCCCCATCGTTTAGCGGCCTAGGACGCCGCCCTTTCACGGCGGTAGCACGGGTTCGAATCCCGTTGGGGTCACTCACCGGTCACAATTAAACAAGCATGGCCCTGTAGCGCAGTTGGTTAGCGTGCCGCCCTGTCACGGCGGAGGTCGCGGGTTCAAGTCCCGTCAGGGTCGCTCCACAGCGACGGGCCTTCTTTCGAGGAGGCCTTTCGTTTAGGAAGCGGCAGACATGCCGCTCGGCTCTGTAGCTCAGTTGGTAGAGCGTTCGACTGAAAATCGAAAGGTCACCGGATCGATGCCGGTCGGAGCCACACGGGTGACCGTTACAGTCACCCCAGGAACCCTCGCGTAGCTTCTACATCGCGGGGGTTTCGTCTTTTCCCGCTCGTCCCGCCGCCACGCCCCGCGCTCGGCGCCCGGGCGCCCGCACCCGTTTGAGTGTCCAAGACACGCGGACGCGCGGCGGGGCCGTCCGCGCGTCCTGGACACTCAACGAACACGAACGCGGGCCCACACGCGTCACGCCTCGCGGGCGCGCAGGTCCTTCCGCAGGATCTTGCCGGATGCCGACTTGGGAATGGCATCCACGAACTCCACGCGCCGCACCTTCTTGTGGGGCGCGACCTCCGCCGCGACGAACGCCATGACGTCGTCGGCTGTGAGCTCCGCACCCGCGGCCGGAACCACGAACGCCTTGGGGATTTCCTGCTTCTCCTCGTCGAGGACGCCGATGACGGCGGCATCCTGAATCTTCGGATGCGACAGCAGCAGCGCCTCCAGCTCGGCGGGGGCGATCTGATACCCCTTGTACTTGATCAGCTCCTTCAGCCGGTCGACGATCGTGAAGTAGCCGTCCTCATGGTGCGTGGCGATGTCGCCGGTGTGGAGGAACCCGTCGTCGTCGATCGTGTCCGCCGTGGCATCAGGCCGGTTGAGGTAGCCGAGCATCACGTTCGGTCCGCGCACCCAGAGCTCGCCCGGCGCGGTGAGCCCGTCATCGCCGTGCTCCTCGATCTCGGCACCGGACTCGATGTCGACGAGCTTGGCCTCGACGTTCGGGATCAGGACGCCCACCGAGCTGACCGGCATGTCCTCCCGCTCGGGCGGGATCGCGTGCGACACCGGGCTGAGCTCGCTCATGCCGTACCCCTGGAAGAACCGGGCGTGGATGCGGCGGCCGGCCGTCTCGGCCGTCTCCCCGTCGAGCGGGGCGGCGCCGGAGAAGACCGTGTGGACGCTCGAGATGTCGAAGTCGTCGACGACCGGATGCTTGGCCAGGGCGAGCGCGATCGGCGGAGCGATGAACAGGAACGTGCAGCGATGCGCCTGGATGCAGCGCAGGAACGCCAGCAGATCGAACTTCGGCATCGTGACGAGCGTCGCGCGCTGCCGCAGCGCGAGGTTCAGCAGCACGGTCATGCCGTAGATGTGGAAGAACGGCAGCACGGCGAGCACGCGGTCGTCGCTGTTCAGGCGGATGCTCACGCGGCACTGGTCGACGTTCGCGACGAGGTTGCGGTGCGAGAGCATCACGCCCTTCGGGACGCCGGTGGTGCCCGACGAGTACGGCAGCACGGCGACGTGCGTGGCCGGGTCGAACGAGGCCTCGGGCGGTGTCCGCTGCTCCGTGAGCAACGACCGCAGGTCCGGGTGGCCCTCGGCGCCGTCGAGGACGACGATGCGCTCGTTCGGAATACCGACGGCGCGCGCGGCCTCGGCGGCGGGCCCGAGCAGGGGCGAGACGGTCACGAGCCAGGTGGCGCCGGCATCCCTCAGCTGGGTTTCGATCTCATGGGCCGTATAGAGGGAGTTGACCGTCGTCACCACCGCGCCCAGGCGCAGGATGCCGTGGAACACCGTCGCGAAGGCGGGGACGTTCGGGCACAGCAGCGCGACCACCGTCTCGGTGTCGACGCCCCGATGAGCCAGCGCACCGGCGAAAGCGTCGACCTGCGCGCGCAGGGTGCCGTAGGTCGTCTCGGCTCCCGTCTGGGGATCGATGATCGCCACCCGGTCGAGGTCGGCGTCCTCGAGCGAGCCGAAGAGGTGGTCGTAGACGCTGACGGACGGGATCTCGATACGCGAGTACGGGCTGTGGAACACGGGATCTCCTTCGATACCGGATGCGGCGCCGTCGCCGTGCGCCCATCCTGCCAAAGGCGAAACTCGGTGTCACTCCTTTCGAGACGGAGGTTCAGCCGACTCTCAGAGCAGTGACAGCGCGATCCCGCCCACGGCGCCGATGATGACGACGGCCCACGCCGGCGTCCGGAACGTCGTCAACAGCACGAAGCCGACGAGCGCGAGCACGAACGGCCCCGGGCCGGTGATCGCCGTCGTGAACACGGGCGTGTACAAAGCGGCCGCCAGGATGCCGACGACCGCCGCGTTCGCTCCGCGCATGGCCGTGCGGACCCGCGGACGGCCGCGCAGCGCATCCCAGAAGGGCAGAACGCCGACGAGCACGAGGAACCCCGGCAGGAAGATCGCCGCGAGCGCGACCGCCGCTCCCGCGACCCCGCCCGGACCGACCGAGGAGACGGCGCCCAGGTATCCGGCGAACGTGAAGAGCGGCCCCGGGACGGCCTGTGCGGCGCCGTAGCCGGCGAGGAACGCGTCGGGCGACACCCAGCCGGTCTCCACGACCGCGCCCTGCAGGAGCGGCAGGACGACGTGACCGCCCCCGAAGACCAGGGCACCGGACCGGTAGAAGGCGTCGGCGAGCGCGACCACGCCCGATCCCGTCACCGCGGCCAGGACGGGAAGCCCGAGGAGCCCCACGACCGCGACGATGAGGCATCCGATCGCGACGGCGCGGGGAACGCCGAACGACGGCAGGGACTCTCCGGGCGGGTCGGCCACCTCCCGCAGCAGGAGCAGCCCCGCGAGGACCCCGATCGCGAGCGCGCCGAGCTGCCCGACCGCCCCCGGGGCGACGAGAGCCAGCGCCGTCGCGACGACGGCGATCGCGGCCCGCGGCGGGTCCGGTGTGAGCGAGCGCGCCATGCCCCACACGGCCTGCGCGACGATCGCGACGGCGACGATCTTCAGCCCGTCCAGGATGCCGCCACCCACCGGCCCGCCGAACAGCGATGCTCCGGCGGCGAACGCGACGAGGAGCACAGCCGAGGGAAGGGTGAACCCGAGGAACGCCGCGAGGGCGCCGAGGAACCCGGCGCGCTGCAGGCCCATCGCGAACCCGACCTGGCTCGACGCCGGCCCGGGAAGGAACTGGCACAGGGCGACCAGGTCGGCGTACGCGCGGTCGTCCATCCACCGGCGCCGCGTGACCAGATCGTCGCGGAAGTAGCCGAGGTGCGCGATCGGTCCGCCGAACGACGTGACACCCAGACGGAGGAACGCGAGGAACACCTCGGGAACGGTGCCGGCTCGTGTCATCCGCTCTTCCTAACGTCCCGGAGGAAACGACGGGTGAACCGGGCTCATCGCAGGGGTCGCGGGAGGACGCGGTCCACGAGCCGCAGGGTCTCCGCCGTCCGGGCGTGATCCTTCGCGATGTCGGCGCCGTTCACCGCATCGCGGAAGCGCTCGACCTCGCCGACCATGGGGTTATCGGGAGCGTCCACCTCGACGGTCTCGGGTACCCCGCCGCGTGGCGCGAGGACGAGGCGGCGCGGGGCGTCGATCGCGTCGATCGAGAGGGAGCCGTCCTCGCCCTGGATCTCGCTCGGCAGCGACGTGTCGGTGATCTTCGACCACGCGACATCGGCGAGGAACCCGTCGTACTCGACGATGGCGCTGCCGAGCCCGTCGGCGCCCGACGCGATGCCCACGCGGCTCCCGAGGATCCCGAGCGGCTCGCCGAACAGCAGCACGAGCGCGTGGAGGGGGTACACGCCCAGGTCGCGCAGCGCGCTGCCGCCCCACACCGGGTCGAAGATGTTCGTCTGCTCGCCCGCGAGCACGTGGTCGTACCGCGGCGAGCGCTTCTCGTAGCGGAACGACACCCGGCGCAGCCGACCCACGCGCGGGAGGAGGTCCTGGACGACCCGGATGCCGGGATCGTAGGCCGTCCGCATCGCTTCGAGCAGCACGACGCGGCGCTCATTCGCCCGCGCCACGAGCGCGTCCCACTCCCCCGCCGTGAGGGTCGCGGGCTTCTCGACGAGCACCGGGATGCCGGCATCCACCGCTGCCCGGACCTGCGCCGCGTGCACGGAGTTCGGGCTCGCGAGGTAGACGGCGTCGACGTCGCCCGCGGCGAGCAGCGCGTCGAGGCCCTCCGCGATGCCCGGGGCGCCGATGCGCGCGGCGAACTCCCGCGCGCGTCCCGCATCTCGCGACGCGACCCGAGCGAGCTCGACGCCGTCGACCGTGCGGACCGCGTCCGCGAAACGCTCGGAGATGGAACTGGTCCCGACGATGCCGATGCGGATCATCCCCCCATCATGGCGGCGACGTCCTGCGTCTTCGTCCACGTCCTTCGCGAAACGTCCCACTAGGATCGCCCTGATCGTGGGGACGATCGGCACGATCTAGGGGGCGGAATCGATGGGGACGCGCACGCAGGCACGCCGACGTGCATCACGGCGGGCACGCCTCCGCCGCACCGTCGCGGCGGTGGTCGCGATCGCCCTGATCGGCGGGGGCGTGACGGTGTTCGCGCTGCTGCGCGGTTCGTCCGCCGGACCCGTGGCCGAGAACAGCCCGACGCCCGTCGCGACCGCGACGCCCACGCCGACACCCACCCCGACCCCTCTCACCGCGGCGCAGAGACTCCTGTCGACCAGCGCCGACCCGAAGGCGTGCGCCGTCTCCTTCGCGGGCGACGGGATCGCCCTCGACCCGCAGCTGCAGACCGAGGACACCCGCTACGCCGCGCTGCCGCTGCCGCGCGCCGACGGGCGGGTGTTCGCCGGCTGGTACGCCACCGCCGCCGACGCTGCGGCGCTCACGCTCCCGGCGCGCATCAACGGCGCCGACCTGGTCGCCTGCACCGGCCGGCAGAAGACGCTGTACGGGGCGTGGACGACCCCCGAGAAGAACGCGGCGGAGGACGCCGGCATCCCGATGCTCATGTACCACCAGTTCACGCGGAACCCCGAGGGCGAGGACGGGTGGCTCCGCGCGAACTACACGTACATCGGCGACTTCGACGCGCAGATGGCGTACATCCAGCAGTCCGCCTTCTACCTGCCGACCTGGGACGAGCTGAGCGCCTTCATCGATGGGGCGCTGTTCCTCCCCCGCCACTCCGTGATCATCACCGACGACGACGCCGACAGCACCTGGCTCGAGCAGGCCGCGCCGGTCGTGGACGCCCGACAACTGCTGACCACCTCGTTCGTGATCACGTCGGCCCGCACCGAGGGCGCGCCCAACCGCTTCGTCCAGCAGCGCTCGCACACGCACGACATGCACCGCGCGGGCGCGAACGGGAAGGGACGCATGGTGAACGAGGACGCCGACACCATCGCCGCCGACCTCGAACAGTCCGCCGAGATCCTCGGCGCGAAGGAGGTCGTGGCATATCCGTTCGGCCATTACAACGACACGACCAAGGAAGGCGTGCGTCGCGCCGGGTTCGACCTCGGACGCACCGTCGAGCACGGATACGTGCGCGTCGGAACCGACAAGCTCGCGCTCCCGGTCATCCGCATCAACTACGGGATGACGGTGGACGACGTGAAGGATGCCATCGGCTGAACGGGGCGTGGAACCGCTCCCTGAGTCCCGCGTGCCGCTAGCTCACAGGTGAATGATCCACAATCCTAAGTTGGGCCACGCGTGGGCCCCTCTACGCTGTGTACCTCCGGACCCACCGAAACGCGAGCATCCATGGACCTATCCGTCATCGTTCCGACCTTCAACGAAGGTCCGAACGTCGCCGAACTCGTCCGTCGAACGACGGCAGCGCTTCCCGGCCGTGCCGTCGAGATCCTCTTCGTCGACGACTCCACCGACGACACCCCGGACATCATCCGGGCGGTCGCGGCTCAGGCATCCATCCCGGTGCGGCTCCTCCACCGCGATCAGCCCGTCGGCGGTCTCGGCGGAGCCGTCGCCGACGGCATCCGGGCCGCGGCATCCGACTTCTGCGTCGTGATGGACGGCGACCTGCAGCACCCGCCGGAGGTCATCGCCGAGCTGCTCGCCCGCGCCGAGATGGGGGACGCGGACGTCGTCGTGGCCTCGCGCTACATCGCGGGCGGAACCTCCGACGGCCTCGCGAACGCGGTGCGCACGCTCGTGTCGCGCGGGTCGACGATGCTGACCAAGGCCATGTTCCCGCGGAAGCTGCACAACTGCTCCGATCCGATGACCGGGTTCTTCCTCATCGACCGCACCTCGCTCGACGTCGAGGGTCTGCGTCCGCGCGGCTTCAAGATCCTTCTCGAGATCCTCGCCCGCAAGCAGATGCGCGTGGCCGAAGTCCCGTTCTCGTTCGCGCCGCGTTTCGCCGGCGAGTCGAAGGCGTCGTTCAGCCAGGGCATGCGGTTCCTCACGCAGCTCACGATGCTGCGCTTCGGCCGCATGTCGGCGTTCGCCGTCGTCGGTGGCATCGGCGCCGTGGCGAACCTGCTGATCACGTGGGCCCTGACCGGGATCGGCGTGCAGTACCTCGTGGCTTCCGTTATCGCGAGCGTGCTGACGATCATCGGCAACTTCCTCGCGCTGGAGTACCTCGTCTTCGCCGACATGCGCGCGGAGTCGGGGCTCATGCGCCACCGGTTCCTCAAGTCGTTCACGTTCAACGGCATCGAGGCACTCGTCCGCATCCCCCTGCTGTGGCTGCTCGTCAGTGCCGCGCACCTGCACGTGGTCATCGCCACCGCGGTGACGCTGCTCGCGGCGTTCGTCGTCCGGTTCGTGTACCACGCCCTGGTCGTCTACGCCCCCAAGCGCAGCCGCCTGGCGCAGATGCCCCTCCCCGAGACCCTCGAGGACGAGATCGCCGCCTGACGGCCCCGGCCGGGCCGGGTCCCGGCGGCGTACCCTGGAACCATGTCTGACGCATCCATCCGCATGTTCGGCGCCGACTGGTGCCGCGACTGCATCCGCACGAAGAAGCAGCTCGACGAACTCGGTGTCGCCTACGAGTACGTCGACCTGGTGGCCGACCCGGCCGCCGCCGATGTGGCCAAGGAGATTTCCGGTCGCACGAACATCCCCGTCGTGGTGTACCCCGACGCTTCGCACCACGTCGAGCCGTCGAACGCCGACGTCGAAGCCAAGCTCCGCGAGCTCTCGCTCATCTGACGCTCCCGATGCTCGCCGCCGCGTGGCCGGTTCGCCGTCACGCGACCGGTGAGATCGGGACGTCGCTCCCGGCGTTCGCCGACCACCACGTCCACGCCCACCTCGTCGAGATCGACGCCCTCCCCGCTCGCGGGATCGCCGCTGTCGTGGACCTCGGTGGCGATCCGGCGGTGCTCGCGCGACGCGCGACGGGGCTGCCTCGCGTGTCTTTCGCCGGGGCCTTCCTGACGGCGCCCGGCGGATACCCGAGCGGGCGGTCCTGGGCACCGGATGCCATCGTGCACACCGTGTTCGACCCGTCGCTGCACCCGGGCGTTCCGGGTGGGGCGCGCACCGCTGTCGATGCGCAGGCCGACGCCGGCGCCGCCGTCATCAAGGTCGCGCTGAACGCCGACGCGGGGCCCGTGCTGCCCGACGCGGTCCTGGACGCCGTCCTGGCCGCGGCCGCCGACCGAGGTCTGCCGGTCGTCGCCCACGCCCAGGGCGCCGGGCAGGTCGAGCGCGCGATCGACCGGGGCGTCGCCGCCCTGGCTCACACGCCCTTCGACGCCACGCTCTCCCGACACTCCCTCACCCGCGCGGCGGAGGCGGGCCAGATCTGGATCTCCACGCTCGACATCCACCGAGGGGAGGCGCGCGCCCGGGCCATCGCCCACCTCGGCGCCTTCGCCGCTCACGGCGGACGCGTGCTGTACGGCACCGACCTCGGCAACGGGCCACTCCCCCTCGGCGTCAATCGCCGCGAGCTCCTCGCGCTGCAGGAGGCCGGGATCCGCGGCGACGCGCTCGTGGCATCCCTCACCGATCCGTGGCCGGCGAGGACGGGCACCGACGCCGTGCGCAGCTTCCTCGCGGGTCCCGCACCGACCGACCCCGACGATCTCGCGACCTGGCTGTCGCGGGCGACCGTCGTCCCGACCGAGGAGCTCACCCGTGTCGACTGAATCGCTCGCCGCTGAGGCCGAGGCTTCGGATGCCACCGACCCGCTCGCCGCGTATCGCGACGCGTTCGTCGGCACCGAGACGTCGCTCGTGTACTTCGACGGCAACTCGCTCGGCCGGCCGCCGCGCGCCACGGCCGAGAGGCTGCGCACCTTCGTGACCGACGAGTGGGGCGGGCGCCTCATCCGCGGCTGGGACGAGTCGTGGATGGACCTGCCGTTCCGGATCGGCGATCGCCTCGGCCGATCGACGCTGGGGGCCGCGGCCGGGCAGACGATCATCGGCGACTCCACCACCGTGCTGCTCTACAAGTTGCTGCGCGCCGGGCTCGCGGAGCGTTCCGCGGCTGACCCGGAACGCGTCGAGATCGTCGTGAGCCGCGACGACTTCCCCACCGACCGCTACCTCGTCGAGGGGATCGCCGCCGAACGCGGCGCGCGGGTCGTGTGGGTCGAGGTCGACACGTCACGCGGAGTGGATGCCGACGCGCTCCGCGCCGTGGTCGAGCCACGCACCGCGGTCGTGCTGCTCAGCCACGTGTCCTACCGCTCCGGATATCTCGCGGACGCCGAGACTCTCACGCGGATCGCGCACGACGCCGGCGCCCTCGTGCTGTGGGACCTGTGCCATTCCGCCGGGTCCGTCCCCGTCGAGCTGGACGCGTGGGGCGTGGACCTCGCCGTCGGATGCACGTACAAGTACCTGAACGGCGGCCCCGGCTCCCCCGCGTTCGCGTACGTCGCCGACCGCCATCAGCGGACGCTGACGCAACCGATCCAGGGCTGGATGGGCGCGGCCGACGTCTTCGCGATGGGGCCGGAGTACCGACCGGCCGACGGCATGCGGCGGTTCCTCTCGGGGACGCCGCCGGTGCTCGCGATGCTCGCGATGCAGGACACGCTCGATCTCATCGAGGACGCAGGGATCGCGGCGATCCGCGCGAAGTCCGTGGCGCTGACCGAGTTCGCGCTGCGGGTGGGCGATGGCATCCTGGCTCCGCTCGGGGTGGGCCTCGCGTCGCCCCGCGACCCGGCCGAGCGCGGTGGGCACGTGACCCTGTCGCACCCGGCGATGCGGGCGGTCACGGCACGGCTGTGGGCCGGTGACGTGATCCCGGACTACCGCGACCCGCACGGACTGCGGATCGGCCTCGCGCCGCTGTCGACGAGCTTCGCCGAGACCCTGACCGGACTCGTCGCCGTGGCGGAGGCCCTGCGGGCCGAGGGCTGAGCACCGCCGGGGCGGCCGCGCTAGCCTCGGAGCGTGATCGACCCCCTCCTCATCGTCGTCGGCGGGATCGTGGTGGTCTCGCTCGTCACGGTCATCGCGCCGCGCTTCAACATCGCCGGGCCCCTGGTGCTCATGGCGATCGGCCTGGGCGTGAGCCTGCTGCCGTTCGTCCCGGCGTTCACGATCCCACCCGACGTGATCCTCATCGGGGTGCTCCCGCCGCTGCTGTACTCGGCCGCGCTGCAGCTGCCGGCGATCGAGTTCCGCCGCGACTTCGCGCCCATCGCGGGACTTTCCGTGCTCCTCGTGGTGCTGAGCTCGCTCGGCCTCGGCCTGTTCTTCGCCGCTGTCATCCCGGGACTCGGACTCGCCCTCGGCGTGGCGCTCGGCGCGATCCTGAGCCCGACGGATGCCGTGGCCACCTCGATCGCGAAGCGTTTGGGCATCGCTCCCCGCGTCATCACCCTGCTCGAGGGCGAGAGCCTCCTCAACGACGCGACCGCGCTCGTACTCTTGCGGACGGCGGTGGCGGCCGTGGCATCCGGCTTCGCCTTCGGCGATGCCGTGGCCAACTTCGCCTGGGCCGTCGTGATCGCCCTCGCGATCGGAGCGCTCGTGGGGTGGGGGAACCTTCGCCTCCGCGAGCGCGTCAGCAATCCCGCGGCGAACACCGCGCTGAGCTTCACGATCCCGTTCATCGCGTACCTCCCCACCGAGCACCTCGGCGGGTCGGGGCTCGTGGCGGCGGTGGTCGCCGGGATCGTCACCGGTCAGGGCGCGGCCCGCCGCTTCACTCCGGAGCAGCGGCTCAGCGACCGACTCAACTGGCGGACGATCGAGCTGATCCTCGAGGGCGGCGTCTTCCTCGTCTTCGGCCTGGAACTCAAGGACATCGTCAACGCCAACCTCGGGGAGCACGAGGGCCTGTGGTACGGCACGTGGCTCGCACTCAGCGCTCTGGGTATCTCGCTCGGCGTGCGGGCCCTGTACGTCACGGGGATCATCTGGCTGCAGGGACGGCGCAGCCGGAGGCATGTCGCGCACCGCGAGCGCGCGGAGAAGATCAGCGAGCGCATCGATGAGATGGAGCAGGCGTATCGTGCCGACCCCGCCGCCTTCGAGAGCCGGGTCTCGAACCCCGACCGGGCCAAGCGCGGCTTCGGCCTGGTCCGCCGCCGGGTCACGCGGACCCTGGCCGACCTGGACTATTACCGCGACAGTCCTCTGGGCTGGCGGCACGGCATCATCATCGTGTGGGCCGGGATGCGCGGCGTCGTCACCCTCGCGGCCGCGCAGACGCTGCCCCATGACGGTGTCGGCGACCGCTCGCTGCTGATCTTCGTGGCGTTCCTCGTCGCGCTGTTCAGCCTCCTGATCCAGGGGCTGACGCTGTCGATGGTCGTCCGGAGCGTCGGCCTCTCCGAGGGCGCGGGCGAAGGACCCACGCGGGAGGAGCAGCACGCGCTGGATGCCGAACTTCGCACGGCCTCGGTCGCGGCCCTGACCGCGGGGAAGCTCACGCGACGGAACGGCGAACCGTTCCCGTCGGACCTCCTCGAGCGGGCCGGGGCGCGGCTGGCGCGGCCGACCGACGACGACCTGACGGCGAGAGCCCGCGACCTGCTCGAGTTCCGGCTCGCCTCGGTCGACGCGATGCGCCGCGAGCTGAACCGCATCAGCCACGACGGCCGGTACAGCACCGCCGCGCTGCGCCACGCCCTCGCCGAGCTCGACGCCGACCAGCTGAGCCTCGAGCTGCGCATCGACGGCGAGGACGATTAACGCGGCGGGGCGGGGGCGGGGCGGTGTCGGGGGCGTACGGCAGAATAGACGCGGAGGTGCCATGAGCGAACCGATCCCGACGCCGTCGACGGATGCGACGAGCGCCGCCACGTCGGTCGCTCACACGGCCGCCGACTGCCCGCAGTGCTTCACCGAGATGCAGAGCGACGGAGCCTGGTGGCGCGCCCGCCCCGCCGGTTCGCGGCTCGTGGGGCTGGTGGTCTCCCGCCCCGGGCTCCCGTCGATCGTGCAGCAGCGCGACGACCTGACTCGCTTCGGCGTTCCCATCGAGGGCTTCCGCCACCCGGCGCCGGAGACGCTCGAGGACTGGGCCGCACGACTCGACCGGTTCTTCGGCACGCTCACGCGCGGCGACGTCCTCGTCGTCACGACGGTCGAGGCGCTCGGCGTCTCTCGCGCCGACGCGTCCCGCGCCGTGGCCGAACTCCGTCAGCGCGGGGTCATCGTCAAGGTGCTCGCCCACGGCGACCGGCACCTGCACACGGCGACGGTCACACCCCCGGCCTGATCCGGGCGCGGCAGCGCGCCGGCGTTGCGCCGTGACGCCCTCGGGGCCGGAGAGGTAGCCGCGCCTCAGGCCCCGACGTACCGCGCGAGGTGCTCGCCGGTGAGCGTCGATCGCGCGGCGACGAGATCCGCCGGAGTCCCCTCGAAGACGATCGTGCCACCGTCCCGCCCGGCTCCCGGACCGATGTCGATGATCCAGTCGGCGTGCGCCATGACGGCCTGGTGGTGCTCGATCACGACGACGGTGTTGCCGGCATCCACGAGCGAATCGAGCAGCGCCAGCAACGTGTCGACGTCGGCGAGGTGCAGACCCGTCGTCGGCTCATCGAGAACGTAGACCGCGCCCTTCTTCGCCATCGAGATCGCGAGCTTCAACCTCTGCCGTTCGCCGCCCGACAGGGTGTTGAGCGACTGGCCGAGGGTGATGTACCCCAACCCCACATCGACGAGGCGTCCGAGTACCGTCGCCGCGGGCCCCTTGGTGAGGAACGTGGATGCCTCGGCCACCGACATCTGCAGGACCTCGGCGATGTTCTTCCCGTCGAGCGTGTACTCCAGCACCTCGTCGGCGAACCCGGTTCCGCCGCACAGTTCGCAGACGGTCTCGACCGTGGACTGGAAGCCCAACTGCGTGACGATCACGCCCAGCCCGTTGCACGCGACGCACGCACCCTCGGAGTTGGCGCTGAACAGCGCGGGCTTGACGCCGTTCGCCTTCGCGAAGGCCGAGCGGACGGCATCCAGAATGCCGGTGTAGGTCGCCGGGCTGCTGCGCCGCGAGCCCTTGATCGGCGTCTGGTCGACGACCACCACGTCGTCGTGCGCGGGAAGGTTGCCGTGGATCAGCGACGACTTGCCCGATCCGGCGACTCCCGTGACGACCGTGAGGACGCCGAGAGGAACATCGACGTCGACGTTCTTCAGGTTGTGCTGCGACGCTCCGCGGATCGGGATCGCCCCGGTCCGCGGGCGCACGGCCGCCTTCAGCTCGGCGCGGTGGTCGAGGAAGCGGCCGGTCAGAGTGTCGGAGCCGCGGAGTCCGGCGACGTCGCCCTCGTACTGGATCGTCCCGCCGTCGCGGCCCGCGCGAGGGCCGAGGTCGACCACGTGGTCGGCGATCTCGATCACCTCGGGCTTGTGCTCGACGACGAGCACCGTGTTGCCCTTGTCGCGCAGTTGGCGGAGGGTGTCGTTCATCCGCTGGATGTCGTGCGGGTGCAGGCCCGCGGTCGGCTCGTCGAACACGTACGTGATGTCGGTCAGGCTCGAGCCGAGGTGGCGGATCATCTTGGTGCGCTGCGCCTCGCCGCCCGAGAGGGTTCCGCTCGCGCGGTCGAGCGACAGGTAGCCGAGGCCGATGTGGACGAAGGCGTCGAGCGTGTCACGGAGGCCGTCGACGACCGGCGCCACCGACGGGTCTTCGATCGTGCGCACCCAGGCGGCGAGATCGGTGATCTGCATGGCCGCGGCATCCGCGATGTTGACCCCGTCGATGCGCGACGAGCGCGCGCCCTCGTTGAGCCGCGTGCCCCCGCACCCCGGGCACGGCACGAAGGTCACCGCCCGATCGACGAAGGCGCGGATGTGCGGCTGCAGACCGTCGCGATCCTTCTGCAGCATGCTCTTCGTGATCTTGGGGACGAGCCCCTCGTAGGTCATGTTCGAGCTGGCGATCTTCACCTTCTGCTGCTCGCCGTAGAGGAAGATCTGCCGCTGCTCGGGCGTGAAGTCGCGCACGGGCGTGTCGCCGTCGAAGAAGCCCGCCTCGGCGAAGATCCGCACCATCCAGCCGTCGGCGGTGTACCCGGGGACGAGGATCGCGCCGTCATTGAGCGAGAGCGACTCGTCGACGATCTGGGTGAGGTCGATGTCGCTCACCTGCCCGAGACCCTCGCAGTCCGGACACATGCCGCCGGTGATCTCGAACGACCGGCGCTCTCGCTGCCCCTTGCGGGCACCGGTCGCGATCGTCACGGCTCCCGCACCGGACAGCGACGGGACGTTGAACGAGAACGCCTGCGACGAGCCGACGTGCGGCTGCCCGAGCCGGCTGAACAGCACGCGCAGCATGGCGTGGACGTCGCTCGCCGTCCCCACGGTGGATCGCGCGTTGGGCGACATCCGCTCCTGGTCGACCCGGATCGTCGCGCTGAGGTTCTCGAGCGCATCGACCTCGGGCCGCGACGGCTGACCCATGAACTGCTGGACGAACGTCGGGTACGTGTCGTTGATGAGCCGCTGCGACTCGGCCGCGATCGTGCCGAAGACCAGCGACGACTTGCCCGAGCCGCTCACCCCCGTGAAGACGGTGAGTCGCCGCTTGGGAACGTCGAGGTCGACGTTCTTGAGGTTGTTCTCGCGCGCACCGCGCACGCGGATGACGTCGTGGGCATCGGCGGGGGCATCGGTCATGGCGGCTCCTCGGAGGTTCGCCCCTCAGTGTGACGGAGGCCTCCGACATTCGCGACCGCGGCCTTGTCCGGACACACGACGATGCCCC
This sequence comes from Microbacterium sp. T32, assembly GCF_001619615.1. Classification (GTDB taxonomy): domain Bacteria; phylum Actinomycetota; class Actinomycetes; order Actinomycetales; family Microbacteriaceae; genus Microbacterium. The sequence goes on along the minus strand of NZ_LQQP01000067.1, from coordinate 66,248 downwards.
CGCGGACGGATCCGCGGGGGCATCGTGGCGTGGACTCAGCCCTGGGCGCGACGGTTCGTGCGGGCGCCCCGACCGACGACCATGCCGGTCGTGGGAGCGCCGGATGCCGAGCGCCCAGCGCCCTGCGGTCGGGCGGTGTTCGCTCCGCCGCGCGCGTTGCCGCCGCCGCCCTGGCCGCGGCCCGAACCCGAACGCTGGCCCTGCCGTGCGGGCTGCGCGGCGTCGGCCGCGGGGGCCGCCTGACCGGCACCGCGGCCGCGGCGACGACGCCCCTCACCGGGAGCGGACGTGCGGGGAGCGGCATCCGAGGATCCCTGTCCGCGAGCGGCGCGCTTGCGCTGCGCGTTGGCGCCCTGCGAGCGTCCGCCGCCCTGCGGCTGCGCGACGATCGGCTCGGGCTTGACGTACGGGGCGACCTCGCCGACGAGGGCGACGACCTCGGGGGAGGTCGAGGTGACCGACTGCGGGGTGACGTCGATCTTGGCCTTGCGCAGGATGTCGAGGGTGTCGCGACGCTGCTCGGGCAGCATGATCGTCACGACGTCGCCGGCCGAACCCGCGCGGGCGGTGCGGCCCGAGCGGTGCAGGTACGCCTTGTGCTCGACGGGCGGGTCGACGTGGACCACGAGCTCGACGCCGTCGACGTGCACGCCGCGGGCGGCGACGTCGGTGGCGACGAGGACCTTGGCGCGGCCGTCGCCGAACGCCGCGAGGTTGCGGTCGCGGGCGGGCTGCGACAGGTTGCCGTGCAGGTCGACGGACGGGATGCCGGCGGCGGTCAGTTCCTTGGCCAGCTTCTTGGCCTGGTGCTTCGTGCGCATGAAGAGGATGCGGCGAGCCGTTCCGGAAGCCAGTGTCCGGACGAGCTGCTTCTTGGCATCCGCGTCGGCCGGCACGAAGACGTGGTGGGTCATCGCGGCGACGTGCGAGTGGGCCTCGTCGACCGAGTGCAGGACCTCGTTGCGGAGGAAGCGCTTGACGAGCTTGTCCACGCCGTTGTCGAGCGTCGCCGAGAACAGCAGGCGCTGCCCGTCGGCGGGCGTGCGCGCCAGCAGACGCGTCACGCCGGGGAGGAAGCCCAGGTCGGCCATGTGGTCGGCCTCATCGAGGACCGTGATCTCGACGGCGTCGAGGCTCGCGAAGCCCTGCCCGATGAGGTCCTCGAGACGGCCGGGGCACGCGACGAGGATGTCGACTCCGGCGTTCAGAGCGTCGACCTGACGCTTCTGGTTCACGCCGCCGTAGACGGTCGTGGTGGTGAGGTCGTAGGCCGCGGCGAGGGGCTTGATGACCTCGTCGATCTGGTTGGCGAGCTCGCGGGTCGGGGCGAGCACGAGCGCGCGGGGCTTGCGTCCGCGGCGGCGGTCGCTCTTCGCGGCCAGGCGCGCCACGAGCGGCAGCGAGAACGCGAGGGTCTTGCCGGAGCCGGTCTTGCCGCGGCCGAGCACGTCGCGCCCGGCGAGGGTGTCGGGCAGGGTGTCGGCCTGGATCGGGAACGGGTCGTTCTTGCCCTGCTCGGCGAGCACGGCGATCAGCGGCGCGGGCACGCCGAGGTCGGTGAAAGTCTGGGACGTCATGAAGTCTCCTGCCGGCGCGCACGCGCACACGGCGGTTCGGGATGCCGCGATACTGCGGCTGCAATGGGCGAAGGCGCCGGGCGGCGCATCCGTTCGCCGTGAAGGTCAAAGGCCCGCGGGAAGGGGGCCGGTGCGTTCGACGACGCTGGGAGCGAGGGCTCCGGTTTTCAGTCTAGCGGGTGCGGTCAGGCGGCCGCTCGCCAGCACCCCGCGACGTGGTCGTCGACCATGCCCGACGACTGCATGAGGGCATACATCGTGGTGGGGCCGACGAAGCGGAAGCCGCGTCGCCGCAGCTCCTTGCTCATCGCCTCGGACTCGGGCGTCACGGCCGGCACCTCGGCGAACGACGACGGCGGCGTGTGCGCGCTGGGGGCGAACGACCACAGCAGGGCGTCGAGCTCACCGTCCGCCATGTCGGCGACGAGCGCGGCGTTGCCGATCACGGCCTCGATCTTGCCGCGGTGGCGGATGATCCCGGCATCCTGGAGCAGGCGTTCGACATCGGCGGGCCCGAACGCGGCGACCACGGACGGCTCGAACCCGTGGAACACCTCGCGGAAACGCGGACGCTTGCGCAGGATCGTGATCCACGACAGACCCGCTTGGAAGCCCTCGAGACTCATCTTCTCGAACAGGGGACGGTCGCCCCGCAGCTCGGTTCCCCACTCCTCGTCGTGGTACCGGCGGTACTCGGCGTCGTCGCCGGCCCACGCGCAGCGGGCGAGGCCGTCAGTGTCGATGGTGAGGTCGCTCATGGTGTCAGCGTAGGGCGGGGCTCCGACACGAGCCGGGCGCAAGCCCTGGCCTCGCCGTCCGCCCGCCGCTACTTTCCCGGCATGCACACCGTTCCCCTGGGTCCGCGAAGGACACGCGTCTCGTTGTATCTCGGCCTTGTCCTGGCCGTCATCATGATCGTCGTCGGCATCGTGGCCATCGCCGTGAACGGACCGCTGTGGTTCGCCCTCGTGATGCTGATCGCGGGCGCCATCATCGCCGGAATCGCCGTCGTCCGCTTGGTGCTGCTGCGCCGGACCTGACGACGGAGGGCGGCGGTCCTTCCGGCCACCGCCCTCCGTCCGTGCGCTTACTTGCCCGGTTTCTTCTCCGGAACCGGAGCGTTGCCCGACGCCCGCAGCGCCGAGTAGTACGACGCGGCCTCGTTCTGCCGGTCGTCCTCCACGCCGGTGGCGATCGACGCACGGATGTGCTCGGGGCCATAGCCGAAGGCATCCACGAGATCCTGCGCGTGCGGGCGGAGCCGGACGCAGAGACGGTCGATGTAGCTCGACACCGCGGCCGCGCGCTGCGTCGAGAGGCGCCCGTTGATCAGGTACCAGGCCAGGTGCTTCTCGATGAGCTGCAGGCCGAACAGGTCGCGCAGCCACGTCAGCACCTGACGCGAGCTGTCATCGCCGAGGCGGTTGATGGCGTCGGTGAACGCCTCCCACTGCAGCAGCTCGCCATGCGCCCGTGCGGCCTCGATCAGCTCGGCCTGGTTCTCGTTGAAGAGCGCCGCCGCGTCCTCGCGGGAGAGCTTGGATGCCGGGCGCAACCGCCCCGCAATGTCGGCCACCATCTGCTGCACACGACCCGCGAGAAGTTCGTGCTGCTGCTGCGCGCGCAGGCCCTTCTCGACCGAGCGGGCGGTCGAGCCGAGGTCGGTCACGGCCTGTCCGAGCTGACGTAGACCCGCACCGTGGAAGAGCTTCCCGGCGGTCTGTCCCACCGCGAACGCGGCGAGGGCCTTGGCATCCTTGCCCTTGAACTGGCGCGCGTAGTCGGCGAGCAGACGCTTGCCGACCAGCTGCAGCAGGACATTGTTGTCGCCCTCGAACGTCACGTAGATGTCGAGGTCGGCGCGGAGCCCCACGAGGCGGTTCTCGAAGAGGAACCCCTGGCCGCCGCACGCTTCGCGCGACTCCTGCAGCGTGTCGAGAGCGTGCCACGTCGACAGGGGCTTCAGCGCGGCGGCGAGCGTCTCGAGGTCTTCACGGTCGGCATCCGTGTCGAGGCGTCCGCTGAAGACGCCGTCGAACTTCTGCAGGAACTCGTCGTGCGCGAAGATCTCGGCGTACGTGGTCGCGAGGCGCGGCAGCAGGCGGCGCTGGTGCTTGCCGTAGTCGAGCAGCGTGACCTCGGGGGTTCCGCTACCGGAGTCGAACTGCCGACGCTGGTTGCCGTAGGTGATCGCGATGGTGAGGCCGATCGCGGACGCCCACGCGGCCGCGCCGTCGAGCGAGACGCGCCCCTGGACGAGCGTGCCGAGCATCGTGAAGAACCGGCGACCGGGGCTCGCGATGTCGCTCGAGTACGTGCCGTCCGCGGCGACGTCGCCGTAGCGGTTGAGCAGGTTCTCGCGCGGGACGCGGACCTGGTCGAAGTGCAGACGTCCGTTGTCGATGCCGTTGAGGCCGCCCTTGAGGCCGTCGTCCTCGCCGCCGATGCCGGGGAGGAAGTTCCCTGCGTCATCGCGCAGCGGAACGTAGAAGCAGTGCACGCCGTGGTTCACGCCGTTGGTGATGAGCTGGGCGAACACGGTCGCGGCCTTGCCGTGCAGCGCGGCGTTGCCCAGGTAGTCCTTCCACGCACCGCGGAACGGCGTGTGGATGACGAACTCCTCGGTGTCGGGGTCGTAGGTCGCGGTCGTACCGATCGCGGCCACGTCGGAGCCGTGACCGGTCTCGGTCATCGCGAAGGCCCCGGGAATCTCGAGGCTCATGATGCCGGGGAGCCACTTCTCATGGTGCTTCTCGGTGCCGAGCTGCAGGACGGCCGAGCCGAACAGCCCCCACTGGACACCCGACTTGATCTGCAGGCTCGGGTCGGCGGCCACGAGTTCCTCGAAGCCGGCGATGTTGGCGCCGTTGTTCTCCTCGCCGCCGAACCGCTTCGGGAACGCGCGGTGCACGGCCTTGCGAGCGACGAGCTCGTGCAGCTGGCCGAGGGTGCGGGTGCGGTGGGCATCCATGCCGAGGCTGTCGTCGCGCCAGAAGATCGGATCCTTCAGCATCGCGCGCGCCTCGCGGCGGGTGTCGGCCCACGTTCCGAGCAGCAGGTCGGTGACCTGCTCGATGTCGATGCGACTCTCGGCGGCCTCGGCGGCGGAGTGCGCTGCGGTCGGCGCACCCCCGACGGGGGTACGCGTGCTCGTGGCGGGCGTGGTGGGACGGACGGCGGCGTCGGTCATTTCGGCACCTTTCGACGTTGCAAAGGGATGCCTCCACGGTAGGAGTCCCACAACGCGCCGACAAACATTGTGTGAGTTGCGCACAACGCGGGCGGGCAACGCCGGGCCGGTGGGTTGTGGGGCGTCAACATCCTCGGGAGACGCCGACACGTGTCAGTTCTGGGCGACGACGGTGAGGATGCCATCACCGTAGGCCTCGCGCTTCTTGGCGCCGATGCCCGTGATGCCGTCGAGGTCGCCCATGGACGACGGTCGGGCGGCGGCGATCGCCCGCAGCGTCGCATCGCCGAAGACGATGTAGGCGGGGACGCCCTGCTCGCGCGCTTGCTCGGCGCGCCACGCGCGGAGCGCCTCGAAGAGGTCGCGGTCGCCGGGCGCGACGTCGTCCGCACTCGACTTGCGGGGTCGGCCTGCGCCACCGCCGCCGGTCCGCCCGAGCGCGTCACGGCGCAGTGGCACCGGGGTCTCGCCGCGGAGGACTCCCCCCGACGCCTCGCTGAGGGCCAGCGTGCCGTAGTCGCCCTGCGCGACGATGATGCCCCGCGCGAGCAGCTGTCGGATGACGCTGCGCCAGTCCTGGTCGGACAGGTCGGCCCCGAGCCCGTACGTGGTCAGGCGGTCGTGCCCCTGCTGCGCGATGCGGTCGGTCTTGGCGCCGCGCAGGATGTCGATGAGGTGGCCGGCACCGAAGGCCTGGCCGCGTTCGCGCTGCAGCCGCACGATCGTCGAGAGCAGCTTCTGCGCCGCGACGAGCCCGTCCCAGGTGTCGGGCGGGGTGAGACATGTGTCGCAGTTGCCGCACGGTTCCGATCGCTCACCGAAGTACGCCAGGAGATTCTGCCGACGGCATCCGACCGTCTCGCACAGCGCGAGCATCGCGTCGAGGTGCTGCCCGAGACGCATCTTGTAGGACCGGTCGCCGGGCGACTGGTCGATCATGCGCCGCTGCTGGACGACGTCGCCCAGACCGTAGGCCATCCACACGACCGACGGGTCACCGTCGCGACCGGCACGGCCCGTCTCCTGGTAGTACCCCTCGACGGACTTCGGCAGGTCGATGTGGGCGACGAAGCGCACGTCGGGCTTGTCGATCCCCATGCCGAAGGCGATCGTCGCGACCATGATGACGCCGTCATCGCGGAGGAACCGCGACTGATGCGCCGCCCGGACGGAGGCATCGAGACCGGCGTGGTACGGCAGTGCGTCGAGGCCCTGGGCCGCGAGGTAGGCCGCGGTCTGCTCGACGCTCTTGCGACTCAACGCATAGACGATGCCCGCCGAACCCTCGGGCTGCGAGCGGATGAACGACACGAGCTGGCGCCGCGGGTCGACCTTCGCCTCGATCCGGTACTGGATGTTGGGCCGGTCGAAGCTCGCGATGAAGGTTCTCGCGTCGCGGAGGCGCAGGCGTTCGACGATCTCGCGCGCGGTCTCGGGCGTGGCGGTGGCGGTGAGCGCCATGCGCGGGACGCCGGGGAAGCGATCGGCGAGGTCGCCGAGCGCGAGGTAGTCGGGCCGGAAGTCGTGGCCCCACTGCGACACGCAGTGCGCCTCGTCGATGGCGATGACGCTCAGCCGACCGCGCGACAGCAGCCCGAGGGTCTGCGCCCCGTTGAGGCGTTCGGGGGCGACGTAGAGCAGGTCGAGGTCGCCGGCGAGGTACGCCTGCTCGACCGCCTGTCGTTCGGCGGGGGCCTGCGTCGAGTTCAGATAGGCCGCCCGCACACCGTTGGCGACGAGGGCGTCGACCTGATCGTGCATCAGGGCGATGAGGGGGCTGACCACCAGCCCCGTCCCGGGTCGCACGAGGGCGGGCACCTGGTAGGTGACGCTCTTTCCCCCACCGGTCGGCATGAGCACGACGGCATCCCCACCGTCGATCACGCGCTGGACGATGTCGGCCTGATCGCCGCGGAAGGTGTCGTAGCCGTAGACCTCGTGGAGGACGTCGCGCGGATCGCGGCCCGTGAAGTCGCGGACGGCCGGCAGCTCGCGCGCGGTGCCCGTCGCGACCGCGGCGCGGGCGAAGGGCGAGGCCGCGGCATCCATCGGCGGGGGCGGGGCGTCGGGATCGTCGGGCGGAGGGAACAGATCGGGGTCCCAGTCGGCGCCCGCGTAGGGGTCGTCGTACGCGTCGAACGCGTCGGGGGGCGCGTCGGCGTACGGCTCGGGGGCGGGGCCGGGGAATGTCACTCGACCACGGTAACCCGGGGCACCGACACCGGCCGCGGGCGGCGGTGACAACGGTGGAGAACCGAGCCGGATTCAGTCCTGGGGAGAAGGGTCCGCGGGGAGTTCCCACAGCTCGAGCGGGAGCCCCTCAGGGTCGCGCAGGCGCACGAAGCGGCCGTAGTCGGTCTCCCATTCCTCCCGCCTTTCGACGGCGACCCCGGCATCCTCGAGGCGCCGCACGACGGCATCCAGATCACTCCCGCGAAGATTCAGGAGGAAGGGCTGGTCGGACGCGAAGTCCGTGGTCGCTTCCGGGACCGGCGCGAACACGGTCGGTCCGGCATCCTGCATCCAGACCGCGTCGGATCCTTCCGCGCCGACCGGGATGCCGAGGAGATCGCGGTACCAGGCCGCGCGGGCCTCGGGATCGCGACTGCGCAGAAGAAGACCACCGATGCCGAGAACCGTCATGCCCGCAACCTAGCGGGCGACCGCGACACCCACCAGCACCGTCGAGGGATGGCGGAACAGCGCACACCCTGCGAACGTTGGACGCAGTACCGACGACCGGAGGCGACATGACCGACGACCTGACCGTGACGCGCAACGACGAGGCGCACCGCTACGAGATCCACGCGAACGGAGAACTGGGCGGAGTGCTGCAGTTCCGCCCCGCGGGCGAAGCCCGCGTCGTCCTGCCGCACACCGAGATCGACGGAGCCTTCAAGGGCATGGGCCTGGGCTCGACGCTCGCGAGCGAAGCGCTGGCCGACCTCGCGCGAAGGGGAGACACGATCATCCCGACCTGCCCCTTCGTCGTCCACTACCTGCACGAGCACGACGTGCCCGGTCTCGTGATCGACTGGCCGCAGCACGAGGACGCCGCCGACTCCGCCGACCCGAGCGAACCCGCGTGACGAGGCTCGACGTCGCGCCGCCGGCATCCGAGGGGCCGGTGGACTGCGACGGTCCGCGCGCGCTCGTCGTGGAAGCCCGAGAGGTGCCGCTCGGCGGGGTCCGTGCAATGGAGGTGCACCGCACCCTCCCGCACCGCGCGCTGCCGATGGTCGGGGCGTGGTGCTTCCTCGACCGCTTCGGTCCGCAGGAGACGGTGATGCGCGTCGAGCCGCACCCGCACATCGGGCTGCAGACGGTGACGTGGCCGATCATCGGCGAAGTGCGGCACCGGGATGCCGTCGGGAGCGACGTCGTCGTCCGTCCCGGCGCGCTCAACCTCATGACGAGCGGCCAGGGCATCGCCCATTCGGAATATTCGGTCGGAGACGACCCGATCCCCCTCGACGCGTTGCAATTGTGGGTCGCGCTTCCGGAGTCGCGGCGCCACGGCGAGCCCGCGTTCGAGCGGCACGAGGACCTCCCGACGCTCGACCTCGGAGACGGCGCCGACGCCGTCGTCGTGATGGGCGAACTCGGCGGAGTCGCATCGCCCGCGACCGTGCACACCCCGATCGTGGGCGCCGAGCTCCGCCTGCCCCCGGGGATCGTCGTCCGCATTCCCCTCCGCGCCGACTGGGAATATGCCCTCTACGGAATGACCGGCTCCGCCGAGGCGGAGACGGGGATGGATGCCACCGACGCCGACGCCGCGCAACGCACGGTGCCCCTCGAGACGGCGGGGGCGACGGCATCCGTCGACGGAACGCGACTGCTCTATCTCGGCAGGGGCCGCGACCACGTGGACGTCACCGCGCCGGAGGGCGCGCGGGTGTTCCTGCTGGGCGGTGAGCCGTTCGAGGCCGACATCGTGATGTGGTGGAACTTCGTCGGCCGTTCTCACGAGGAGATCGAGGAGGCGCGCGACGCGTGGGAGGCGCACGCCCCGCGTTTCGGTGCCGTCGTGGATCACGGACCCGAGCGCGTTCCGGCTCCACCGCTCCCCGCGGTGCGCCTGACGCCGCGCCGGCGGCGGCTGTAGCCGAGCCGCGCCGCCGCTCGCGGCATCCGTCTCCGGTTGAGTGTCCAAGACACGCGGACGAGATGCCGTGGCGTCCGCGTGTCTTGGACACTCAACGGCGCGGACGAGCGCGCGGCACGCGGACGCAGACACCGCGCGGCCCGACCCGGCACACGCGAACGCGGCGCCCGAGCCGAAGCCCGGGCGCCGCGTCGGCGGGGGGATCAGCGCAGCACGATGAACGCGCTGTGCGCCGTGGACTCCTCGACCGTCTCGCTGCCGAAGTACTCCGCGGTCACGATGCGCACGCCCCGCGTCTGCGGGTCGAGCGTGATAGTCGCGCGGCCGTCCTGCAGGGTCGCCGTGTACGGCTTCCCGGCGACCGTCACCGTCACGTCGCCCGTCGGCGTCGGGCCGATGAGCGTCCGGACCCTGACGGTCAGCGTGTAGGTGTCGGAGCTGCGGCCGACCCACGGGTTGACCGTCACCGTGGTGAACGACGCGACCGTAACGGGCGCGCCCGCGCTGTCCGCGGTGCCGGTGAGGCCGGTCGCGGGGTCGGTCGCGGTGACGCGGACCGACAGCACGGTGCCCACGTCCTCGCGCTTCACGCGGTAGGTCGACGACGTCGCACCCGCGATCGGCTCACCGCCGCGCAGCCACTGGAACGCCGTGGTCACCTCGGCGGGATCCCACGTGCCGGGGGTCGCCGTGAGGGTGCGGCCGAGCTTCGGCGTGCCCGAGATCGTCGGCGCCTCCACGTTGACCGGAGCCGCCTGACCGGAATCGACCGTGAGCACGGTCTGTACGTTCGACTCGCCGTACTGCACGACGCCGAGGTACCGCGTCTGCGACTGCAGACCCTGCCACGACAGGTCGAACGTGGTGGCGACACCCTGCTCGGCCGGGATCGGGTTCGGCGTCGCGGTGAGCTGCCCCTCGCCGCCCGGAGTGACGTTCGCATAGGACATGTCCCACGTGAACGGCGCCGTGAACGAGTAGATGTTCGCCTCGACGAGGTAGGTGCCCGGCGTCGGGTTCGGGAGCGAGACGCGCTCGTCCGCCGAGCCGGTGGCCGAGGTGAACCGCTCGTAGTACCGCAGGTCGTCGGGGCTGACCACGCGCGACACGAACAGGTCGAGGTCGCTGCCGGTGTCGTCCGACGAGTCGAGGTCGAAGCGCGAGAGGGTCGTCCCCTCGGGCACGTCGACGACCCACCGGACGTAGCCGTCCGCGTCACCGGAGTCCTGGTTGCCCGAGTGCCCGTCGACCGGGTTGTCGGGGTCGGCCAGCAGCGTCTCCGCGGCGAGGCCCGACACCGTCAACGGCAGGTCACCGCTCACGCCCGGCAGGATCTCCACCGGGGTCGAACCCGACAGTCCGGCACCCGACACCTCGGCCGGAGCCTCGGCGGTCGTCGGGCGCACCGCGATCGGCGAGCGCACCTGGGTGTCGCCGCTCGTCCACGTCAAAAAGCCCGTCGTCCACTCCTCCGCCGCGGCGGTCGTGCGCGAGAACGTGACCGTGAAGTCCTGCGTCTCGCCCGCCGCGCCGAAGGTCAGCGTGGACGGCTCGACCGTGGCATCCAGGCCGGGAACGTCGATGGATGCCGTGAACGTCCCCGCCTGCGTGGACGTCACCGTGCGGGTGACGGTCTGGGGCTTCGCGAGCGATCCGATCGAGATGGACGCCAGGTTCAGATCGCTGCCGTCGATCGGCTCGACGCCGAAGTCCTCGAGGCCCTTGCCCTGCAGGAAGGCCGCCCAGTCGGCGGGTCCGTTGAGGTAGAGCAGGCCCGGGTCGAAGTACTTCGTCGGGTCGACGTGTCCCGCGCCCTGCGCGAACGGATCCTGCGCAGGAGCCCCGTCGACGTCGACCGTGTCGTACGCCGTGGTCATCATCGCGGACTTCACCTCGGCGGGCGTGGCCAGCGGCCGCTCCCCCAGGTACAGCGCCGCGAGACCCGCGATGTGCGGCGACGACATCGACGTTCCGGACAGGAACTCGAACGTCGGCGCGGCGCCCTCGGCGTTCGCGGCGGCGGCGAGAATCGCCACGCCCGGAGCCGAGATGTCGGGCTTCAGCACGTCGCTGCCGTCGGCGAGCATGGGGCCGCGGCTCGAGAAGCCGGCGACCTGCGGCGTCGGGGTCTCGACGCCGGTGACGTTCTCGCCGATCAGCGTGGCCGTGGCATCCGGAGTCCCCTGCACGTAGGCGAGCAGGTCGTCGCGGTACCGCGCGTCGATGTGCACGGTCGGCACCGCGTGGAAGTCGTTGTCGACCGAGGCCGGCGTGACGTTGACGAGGATCATGCCGACCCCGCCCGCCTCCTTGACCGCCTGCGACTTCTCGATGCGGGCGTTCTGCCCGCGGTCGCACACGACGATCTTGCCGGCAGCCTTCGCGGCGTCCAACGATCCGAGGAGGCACAGCGCGGCGTTCGCCGGATCCGCTCCGGATGCCGCGATGTCGCCGGCGTAGACGACCGGCGCGGTCACGTCCTCACCCGGGCGGACCGAGACGGACGCACCGGCCGCCTGGAAGCCGTTCGGGAGCTTGACGGTCCCCTCGTAGGTGGGGATCGTGGATGCCGCGACGGTGGTGTACCAGGGCGAGGCGTGGTCCGCGGTCGAGGCGTCCGGACCGGAGTTGCCGGCCGAGACCGACACGAAGATCCCCGCGGCGGCCGCGTTGAAGAACGCCGCATCCTCGAGCGCCAGCGTGGTGGTGGCCGCGCCGCCGCCGATCGAGTAGTTGATGACGTCGACGCCGTCGGCGACCGCGGCGTTGATCGCACCGAGCAGGTCGCTCAGGGCGCAGATGTCGTCGGTGGTGACGAGCGGGTCCGGGCCGGAGTAGCAGGCCTTGTACGCGGCGACCTTCGCGGCCGGCGCGACACCCGAGATCGCACCGAAGTCGATGCCCTCGACGCTGGCGTCGACGCCGTTGTTACCCGCGGCCGTGCTCGCCGTGTGGGAGCCGTGCGCGTCACCGTCGCGCGGCGACCGGTAGTCCGCCTCGAACGTGAAGCCGGTCGCGGCCGCACCCTGGTCGAAGTAGCGCGCACCGACGAGCTTCGTGGAGTAGTCGTCGACCGACCACCCGTTGCCCGTCGCGACGCGCGGCGAGCGGAAGTCGGTGCCGTCGGCCTTGCGGTACACGACGTCGTTGCCGTCGAGGTAGGGCTCGTCGCCCGGAGTCGTGCCGAGCGGGTCGCCCGCGAACGAGGGGTTCTCCGGCGCGATTCCGGTGTCGACGACACCGACGACGATGCCCTCACCGGCCGCGTCGATGCCGCCGACCTCTTGCCACACGCCGCCGTCACCCTCGAGACCGAGGAACTCGGTCGACGGCACGGCCGCGGGGTGGCGGATCTCGTCGGGGACGACCTTCTGCACGCCCTTGGTGGCGGCGAGCTTCGCGGCCTGGTTCGGGTCCATCGCGGCGCTGAAGCCGTTGACGGCGAGCGTGTACGAATAGTCGGCGTCCACCCCGGCCTCGGCCGCGACGTCCTTCTGGCGCTTCTCGAGGAACTCCGAGTACTCGCGGACCGCGTCGGAGCCGGTGTCGAGCCGCGCGTCGTCGGACTTCGTGGCGCGCAGGCCCGCTTCGCCGCCGTCGTAGGTGGCGACGGGCGCTTCATCGAGCACGACGATGTAGCGCCCGGTGGCGGATTCGATGGGTGTGGGAGGCGTCACCCCCTCGCCCACGACGGTGGCCTGCGCGGAGGTGACTCCGGCAGCGGTGAACAGCCCGGCCAATGCGATGACCGCGGCCGAACGCAGGGTACGACCCATGGTGCGCTCCAAACGGGGGGATGAATTGAGCGATGTGCGCGGCTTCGGTGGCGCGCGTCGCACAAACATAACTCACGGCAAATTCATCACCAACGTTTTCTTTTGGACGGCGTCCGGGAACCCGACGGCGCCGCCCCGATACGCTGACCCCGTGTCGTCGGCATCCCGTCTGTCCACCCGTGTCCTTCTCGTCTGCGCTGCGATCGGCGTGGGAACCGGGATCCTGGGGGGCGCCGCGGGCTGGTTGACCCTCGTCGTGCTGGCCACCGCCCCGTGGGCGTACGGCCTCGTGCTCGGCTCGCACGTGCTGCCCGGCATCATCGCGCAGCAGGTCGTTCGACGGCCGTGGGTCGCCCTGCTCACCCACGTACTCGCCGCCCTCGTCGCGAGCGCGATCGCGCCGCAGTGGACTTTCCGGTTCCTCGGCACGGCGATCCTGTTCGGCGGCATCCAGGAGGGCATCGCCGCGCTCACGCGCTACCGCGTGTGGGCGACGGCGCGCTTCTTCGTGTCGGCGGTGATCATCGGGCTGATCGTCGCGGCGGCCGTGTGGTTCGCGGCGCACCTCGGCGCCCTCGCGCCCTGGGCGCAGGCGACGTACCTGGTGATCAGCGTGCTGGGACCGGTCGCTTGGACGGCGGTCGGCATCGCAATCGGTTCGGGCCTGCGCGGCGCGGGCGTGGCGCGCGGGCTGGCGCGGCGCTAATCCATTCGGAGCCGCTGGCGCCGATCGTGTGGACAGGACCGCCGCGGGGGTGGCATACTGACTATGCCTCCCGTTACGACGGAGAAGGAAGAAGGCCTCAGAACCCAGCCGGACGACTGGATCTGAGGCTTTTCGCATGTGTCACAGCGACTGCGCCGTCCGAAGATGAACCAGGATGGTGTCACGCAGAGTGTCGAGATGTTCGGGACGGCCGCGCGCGGCGGCGTTCACAGCGCCGAGGAGAACATCGGCGATCCAGAGAAGTGGATCGTCCGCTCCCCGGACATGTCGAATGCGCAGCCTACGATCGAGGCCTTGGCCCTGCAAAGACACGATGTGGGCCCGATCACTCCTGTCCTGCGCCTCCGACCGTTGCTCGAGAACTGCGTCATGCACATGCATCGCGACGAGCTCGTGGTACAGCACCTCCAGACACTTCCGTCGACATCGTTCGGTCCTTCGCGCAGCCTCGCTCATCTGCGTCACAACGACGGTCATCGGCGCAAGCTCTGCGATTCGCCCGACGATCCACCGGCGCCGAGTCTCACTTTCATCCTTCCAATGCAGCTTGAGCTGCCCTGGAAGTGCGAGAGCCCGCAGGTGTCCTCGAACCTCATCGCTCGCGTCGTCGGCCACCAGGGCTGCTCCGATCAGGTACTCCTGCTGTCCGCGCGGACGCAGCGCCACGGACTCGTCGATATAGGCGCGCAGCAGTTCCGGGGGCATCCCTCCAAGCTATGGGTGCGCGTTTGACCCGGCCCGCCGCGGCGGCCGCGACGCGACCTGCGCCCAAGCCCGGGCGAGCACTGCGGCCACGGCGCCCACGACCACCCACGTCGCGAACGACCCGAGCCACCCCGTCACGAAGAAGCCGAACAGCAGCGCGGCGTCGGCGAGCACGACCAGCGCGACCGAGGTCACGACCGCGAGCAGGATCGCCCGGACCGGATGCCGCGCGAACGACCGCGGGCCGCTCCAGGCCGTGACATCCGGATTCCCGGCGGGTGAGACGAAGACGAAGGCGACCAGTGCGGCGGGGATGAGGGTGGCCGATGACAGCACCGCGAGCACGCCGACGATCACCAGCGCCAGAACCACGGCGGCGAGCGCGCGCCGCCACCGCGCACCGGCACCGCCCACCAGCACGACCACCGCCGTCGCCGCGGCGACGAGAGAGAGGACGGATGCCGCGAGCAGCGCGAGGAACAGCGGGGCCACGGAGGGCGTCACACCGGGGAGCACCCATAGAGCCTGCGCGACCGCGTTCGCCAGCACGACGGCGGCGAGGAGCAGCACCCGCCTCACGGGTTCACCCCCGCGGCCTGGTCGATCACGGCGCTGACGCTGCCGGTGAACACGGTGTCGGAGCCCACCGTCACGGTGAAGCTGTCGGGGTCGTCCGCGGGGGAAGCGGCAGTGACCGCGGCGCCGTCCGCCGTCGTCCCGGCGCAGGAGATCGCGCCGTCGGATGCGCGCGTGCACGTCGGCACCTCCTCGAGCGCGACGCCCTGCTGCTGCAGCACGTCGATGGTGGCGAAACGCACCTCGGTCAGGTGGTTTCCGCCGACGGGAGCGATCGCGGCGACCTGGGAGCAGCCGGCCAGGGCGCACACCGCGACCAACGGCAGCACGAAGAAGACCCGCCTCACAGTCCCCGCTCCTTCTCGTACGCGAGGATCCGCGCGCGCTCGGTGACGTGCTGCGCCTCGAGCTGCGCGTCGGTGATCACCGACAGGTCGAACGGCGCCGGCAGGAGCAGCTCGGTGTTGCGGTCCAGCGGCGATCCGCGCCGCATGAGCGGCGTCTCGGCCCAGTCGTTGGCGGCGAGCTCGCGGCTGCGCGCGGCGAGGTCGGCGACCGAACCCGAGTTCCCCGGGGCGGCGGGCGAGGCATGGTCGAGCACGGTCGTGAACAGCGACAGCGTGCCGTCGCGGTTGTCGACGATCTCCACGACCTGTTGCTGCTGCGGGAAGTCGATGCACGACGCGGTCGTGATCTCCCAGAACCCGCCGCCCGCGTTCGTGTGGGCGAGGATCTGGTTGAGGTGCGTGTGGCCGTTGAGCCACCCCACGACGACGGGGAACTCCAGCAGCATCGCGACGAACTCCTCCGCACCGTAGAGCTTCTCGTCGGCCCCGGGTCGGGTCGCGCGGTTCTCCAGCGTGAGGCTGTTGTGGTGGCTGAAGATCAGCGCGAGCACCTGGTCGCGCTGCGCGATCTCGAGCTGCGCGCGCAGCCACTGCATCTGCGACTCGGGCACCGCGCCGTCGGGACCGGCGACGGCGTTGCACGTGTCGAGTCCGAAGGCGCGCACCCGCGGGCTGAGGTCGGCCTGCCACCACGTCTCGCCCGACGTGAGGTTGTGGGTGGTGAAGCCGTGCCCGACGGGCCCAGGAGTCGGCTCGGTGCGGAAGTGTTCGGCCATGAAGTCGCGCTGCTCGAACAGGTAGCGCTCGGGGTTGGCCGTGACCTCCTTGAACCCCGGCCCCCCGGATGCCAGCCCCAGCGCCGCCAACACCTGCGCGAGGACGCTCGTCCCCGCGGCCCAGCCTTCGAGGGCCGTGGATGCCGTGGCATCCAGGGTGTACGACTTCCGGGCGCCGACGGCGAGCGCGCGCAGCTGCGGACTGATGTCGAACGTTCCGAGCAGGAGCGTGTCGTGGTTGCCGTACACGGCGTACCAGGGCGCCGGGAGGCCCACGGATTTCACGGGTTGCGCGATCGCCTGCGCGAGGAGGTCGGGGAGCCGCGGGAAGCCGTAGTCGCCGAAGTCGCCGCCGGTCGGGTCGCCGGGGCGGTACGCCCACGTGGCCTCGCTCCAGGCCTGGACACCCTGCCACTCGGGGCCGCCGGTGGCGGGGTCGACGGCGAGACCGTCCATGAGGTCGATGTACCAGCGCAGCTCGAGGTGCGAGTGCATGTCGGCGCTGTCGCCGGTGACGATCGCCGCGCTCATCGGTGCGCCCGTGAGGGGGCTGTAGCGCGCGTCCGAGAAGGCCTGCACCATCGCCGCCGTCGCGTGGGGGCTCAGCGGATCCTGCGGGTGGAAGGCCGAGCCCCAGGCCGAGTGGGCCTGCACGATCATCGGTTCGATGCGACCGGGCGACTGCGCCTCGATGACGTGCAGGTCGGACAGGTGCCCGAGGTACAGCAGCGAGCGGCGCGCGGTGGCGCGCGCGGGCGACGGCGAGCGCCGTAGGACGTCGATCCGCGGCAGGTACGGCTCTCCGGGCCCGGTCGTGAGCGTGCGGTACTTGCCCGACAGGATCGAGCCCTGTCGGATCGTCTGCAGCAGCGTCGACGGGATGTCGGCCGAGGGCGTGGCCGCGCGCGCGAGCTGCGGCGCGAGGAAGTCGAACCCGAGCCCCGTCGCGGCGGCAGCGGCGGCGGTGGCGTGCAGGAACTGACGGCGGGAAAGACCGGTCACGAGATCGTCCGTTCGGGCGGAGGAACCTCGAATGTACCGTTCGCGCAATTCGGCCGTCCAGAGCGCGCGGTCGCGCGTGAGGAGCGGAGGGCGAGGGACGGGCGGAGGAGCCCCGGCGGCGGGTCGGTCCTCCGCTCCTCACGGGCCCTCCCGCCCGCACACGGCCAGGGCCTCCCTCCGGCACAGGGCGGGCCGGACGCCATCGGCACACGCGCGGGCCATCGCCTCGACGTCGAGACGCCACCCGGCGGAGGTAAGGCCCGCCTAAATAGACTGAGGCTCTCGCCGAAGGACACCCGTGACCGCCCACCCGCACCCGACCGCCGCGGAGCCCCGCGCGGACGTCGACGCTCTCCTGCGCCTGCGGAACGTCGCCGTCACGCACCTCGAGGCCGACCGCCCGACGCCCGCCGACGTGAGTTTCGAGGTACGCCCAGGCGAAGTGGTGCTGCTGCTCGGGCCGAGCGGGTCGGGCAAATCGACCCTGGCGCTCACGATGAACGGGCTCCTCCCCCACGCCGTCCCGGGCGACGTCACCGGCGAGGTGATCGTCGGCGGGAGGGATGCCACGACCACTCCGGTCGCCGAGCTCGCCCGAACCGTCGCGATGGTGTTCCAGGACCCCGACGCGCAACTCATCACCGGCACCGTGCTCGACGAAGTCTGCTTCGGCCCCGAGAACCTGCGGATCCCCGTGGCCGAAGTGCTCGCGCGCGCCGAGTCGGCGCTGCGCCGCGTGGGGCTGTGGGATCGGCGCGACGACTCTCCCGACGTGCTGTCCGGTGGGGGCCGACAGCGTCTGGCGATCGCGTGCGCGCTGGCCATGGCATCCCCTCTCCTGGTTCTCGACGAGCCGACCGCGAGCCTGGATCCGGCCGGGGTCGCCGAGGTCTACGCGGCCCTGCGCGACGTCGTCGCCGCGGGAGACCGGGCGATCGTGCTGATCGAACACGACCTGGATGCCGCGGTCGAACTGGTCCACCGGGTCGTCGCGCTCGACGGCGAGGGGCGCGTCGTGGCGGACGGCGACGTGGACGAGGTGCTGCGCGGGCGGGCACGCGAGCTGCACGACCTCGGGGTGTGGCTGCCGACCGCGACGCTCGCGGCACTCCGGCTCCGGGCCCCCGGTTATGACCTCGGGCGACTGCCGCTCACCCCCGAGGAGCTGCGGGTGGCTCTGGAGAACGCGCCGCGGGGCGTGGCATCCCGCGCTCTTCCTGCCCCGCGGAGGCCCGGCGGTGAGCCGCTCCTTCGCGTGCGCGGGCTCGGGGCGAAGCGCGGGGGCGCGACGATCCTGCACGACGTGGACCTCGAGGTCGCGGCGGGCGAGTTCGTCGCCGTGGTCGGTCGGAACGGTGCCGGGAAGACGACCCTCGTGCAGGCGATCGCCGGCGTGCGGCGGCCGCCGCGCGGCACGGTGCGCATCGACGGGCTCGACATGCGGCGTCTGTCCGCGCGGGAGCTGTCCCGTCACGTCGGTTTCGTGTTCCAGAACCCTGAGCACCAGTTCATCGCGACCACCGTGGACGACGAGCTCGCCCACGGCCTGCGGCGATCACGGGTGCCCGAGGCGGAGATTCGGTCCCGCGTCGACGAGATGCTCGCGCGGTTCGGGCTCGCGGACCGCGCGGACGCGCACCCGTTCCTGCTCTCGGGCGGGCAGAAACGGCGCCTGTCCGTGGGCACGGCGCTCATCGGCGGGGCGCGCCTACTCGTGCTCGACGAGCCGACGTACGGGCAGGATCGCGCCCGCGCCGAGGAGATGCTGGCGATGCTCGACGACCTCCGCGCGAGCGGGACAACGATCGTCGTGGTCACGCACGACCTGCAGCTCGTCGCCGAGCACGCCGATCGGGTGATCGTGATGGATGCCGGCCGACTCGCCGCCGACGCACCCGTTGCAGACGTGTTCGCCGACGTGGCGCTGCTCGAGCGGACCGGACTGGGCGTCCCGCCCCTGCGTCGGGCGTTCGAGGGGCTCCGGCGGCATCCGGAGCTCGCGTCGATCACGCGGCTGCGCGACCTCCCGGGTGGTGACCGGTGACCGCCGTCGCGCCCGACACCGGTCGGGAGACGTACCTCGCGCGGCTGAACCCGCTCGCGAAGATCGCGGCGGCGCTTCCGGCGATGGTCGCGCTCGTGTTCACGCGCGACGTCGCGACCCCGGCGGCGTTCCTGGCCCTGGCTTATCTCGTGCTGCTCACCGGCGCCCGCTGGTCCGCGCGGCTCCTCGTGCTGCTCGGCGTCGTCGTGCCGCTCGCGGTCCTCGTCGTGACCGGCGGTTTCGCGCTCTGGGTCGATGCTTCGGGCGGATCCACGGTGGTGCGTGTGGGGTCGTGGGGCCTCACCGACAGCGCCCTCGCCATCGCGTGGGCGACCGGCCTGCGCCTCGCCGCCCTCATGACGCTCGCGTTCATCGGCGGCCTCACGACGACCGGCCCCGATTTGGTTCGGGCGCTCGTCCAGCAGCTGCGCGTGCCGTATCGGATCGGATACGCGGCCCTCGCGGCCATCCGCTTCGTCCCGCGCTTCGGCCGCGACCTCGAGACGATCCGGCAGGCCCACCGGGTCCGCGGGGTCGGCGGCTTCCCGCCGGCGCGATGGATGCGCACGGTCGTGCCGCTGCTCGCCGGCGGCATCCGTCACGCCGAACGCGTGGCCCTGGCCATGGACGCGCGCGCCTTCGGCGCCCACCCCGACCGCACCGAACGGCACGTCGTGCCCTGGCGACGCCGCGACACCGCGTTCGTGCTCGCGTTCTGGGCGGTGTCGGCAGCGGTGTTCGTGGTGGTATGACGCCGGTCAGTAGGTCGGGGCGGCGGGGAGGCCGAAGAACTCCTCGAGTGTCGTGTAACCGCCGTCTCGGTACGCCTTCGCCAGCTCGGGGCCGATGTAGCGCAGGTGCCAGGGCTCGGGCTCGTAGCCGGTGACGTCGATCCGCCCTTGCTCGTAGCGGGTGATGAAGCCGTACTCCCACGCGTGGTCGCGGACCCACGCGCCCTGGGTCGACCCGCCGACGTCGTCGAGCGTGCCGCACGACCGACTGCAGGGAACGATGTCGACCGCGAGCCCGGACTGGTGCTCGCTGAACCCGGCGCGCGCGCTCTCCTTGTCGGCCTCCGCGACGCCGCCGACCGCGACCCGCGCCGCGTACGTCTTCTGCTGCGTCTCGTACGAGCGGAACGCGCTGAGGTACCCGATCTCCCCGGCACCGGCATCCTCGGCCGCCTGCACGAGCTTCGACAGGGCGTCCGCCGCCCGTTGCCGCAGCGCCGAGTCCTCGAGCGCCCGCACGCCGTTCGGCATCACGAGGTCGTTCGGGCGGTAATTCGCCGGGTCGTAGGGGCGTTGCTTGTTGACGACGACCCATTGGCGGGTGGCATCCGCCAACGAGACGCACGGAGCTATCCCGGATGCCACGGCCGACCGGAACGCCTCCCCGCCACCGATCGCAGCGATCGTGGCTCCATCGTCGCCCGACGCCAGAGCGGAGGTGAACGCCGGATCGTCGCAGGGGCTCTTCGGAGCCGGCGCTTCGGCGATGACCGGGACGGGAAGCCCCTCGGCGGGCACGGCCGGCGGGCCGGCGATCGCCGCCGCAGCCTGTGGCTCCGTCGCCGGCGTCTGCCCGGAGGCGACCGCGGCTCCGATCGCCACAGCGCCGGACGCGACGACGACCAGGGCGATAGCGGCGACCGCGATGCGACGCCTGAGGAGGAGCGGGATCGCGCGGAGACGCGGACCGGAGTCGGCGCGGAGATTCCGCCGCGACGGCGGCTCCACGGCATCCGGCCCACCGTCGGGGAGGGTGATCGCCGCCGTCGCCCGTCGCTCGGCCTCCGCGCGCGCGGCGCGGCGGGGCGAGGTCTCGGGATCGTGGAACGTCACTCGCCCCATTGTCACCCGCGTCTCCGCCGAGGTCGAGCGGGGCGCACGGGCGTGGGGCGAATACCCGGTTGCCTCGCGGTCGCCGCAGCGGCACTCTGGAACGACGCATCGGACCGGGGGGCATCCATGATCGACGACGACCGCGAGATCCTGCGCACCGTCTACCGCTATCTGGAGCACGTGCATCGCGTGTCCGTCGACGACAGCGTGCACCGGCGCAGCGAACTGGCCGACGTCATCTCCGACCACCTGGGTGTGGATGTCACGACCGTCCCCGTCACCACGGAGGCGCTGTCGCTGCATCGCTACGTCGATGCCGACATCGCGCTCGACGAACTGAGCGCCTCGGGCGATGGCCGGGTGATCGGTGTCACGGGAGGCGACCAGCGGTGGCACCTCTCGGCATCCGACCTCCTCTCGTCCACGCACGGCCGCTTCGCGCCGGGACCCATCTCGTACGAGACGCGCGCGATCGGGCCCGGCGCCGAGCGACGTGTCGTCGCGTTCGGCGTGCGGCTCCTGACGTTCGACGGGCAGCCCCTCGCGGTGGTGCAACGAGCATCGTCACCCCACGCGATGCCGCCGACCGCGCGACTGGAGCTCTTCGGAACGGACGCGGATGCCACGGGCGCGGCACTCGCCGAGATCCGCCGCCTCATGGTCGAGAGGAGTGTCCTGCGGGGTCAGGTGCTCTCGTTCACGCCGACCGAGTACGGGTCGCACGCGGGCGCGACGTTCCTCCCCCGTCCCTCGGTGGATGCCGATGACGTGGTGCTCGCCGAGGGCGTGCTGCAGAAGATCGTCGATCACGTCGTCGGCATCGGCGACCAGCGCGACGTTCTGCGCGCCGCGGGACAGCACCTCAAGCGCGGGGTCCTGCTCTACGGTCCGCCGGGCACGGGGAAGACGCTGACGGTGCGCCACCTCCTGTCGCGCACTCCGGGGACCACCGCGGTCGTGCTCACCGGGTCGAGCATCCATCTCGTGCGCGCAGCCGTCGAGATCGCCCGGACCTTCGCTCCCGCACTGGTCGTTCTCGAGGACATCGACCTGGTCGCCGCCGACCGCTCGCATTCGAACGAACCCGTGCTGTTCGACGTCCTCGATGCCCTCGATGGACTCGAACCGGATGCCGATATCGCCTTCGTCATGACGACGAACCACGTCCAGATCCTCGAGGAAGCCCTCGCCGCCCGCCCGGGGCGCGTCGATCTCGGCGTCGAGATCGGGCTGCCGGACGTCGCGGCGCGGCGTCGCCTGTTCGAGCACTACGCCGGGACACTGCCCCTCTCCGCGGAAGCCCTGGACGCCGCCGCCGACCGGGCCGAGGGCACGACCGGCTCGTTCGCGAAGGAGCTCGTTCGCCGCACCGTTCTGCGGGCGGCGCTCCGCGGAGCGGATCAACCGACCGACGACGACCTCGAGGCCTCCCTCGATGATCTCCTGTCCTCCGGCGCCGCGCTGACCAGGCTGCTGCTCGGCGGGACAGAGTCACTTTCTTCTAACTGACGTACCCTCCGCTTGCCTTTTCTTCGAACGCATGTTCCCATGAAGAGATGAGGTGGCAGGGACAGAAGCTCGGAGTCGACGACACGGCGGCGCTCCCCGGTATGGAGCGCATGGACGGCCTCGTGCGCTCTGTCACCACCCCGGAGTTCGCCGGGATGACGTTCCACGAAGTGCTTGCCAAGACGGCACTCAACCGCGTGCCCGGCGCCTCCGCGATGCCGTTCGACTGGACGGTGAATCCGTATAGGGGATGCAGCCATTCGTGTACCTACTGCCTCTCGCCAGAAACGCTCATCCTGGCTGCGGACGGACGGCACATCCCCCTCGCGGACGTGAAGGTGGGCGACGAGATCATCGGCACCGAGCGGCGCGGCGCCTACCGGCGATTCGTGCGCACCGAAGTCCTCGCCAAGTGGCCTACACGCAAGCGAGCCTTCCGCGTGACCCTGGCCGACGGTACCGAGATCGTCGCGAGCGCGGACCATCGCTTCCTCGCGGAGCGTGGATGGAAGTTCGTTCGCGGCGCGATGCAGGGGCCGGACCAACGCCCTTATCTGACGACGTCGAATCGTCTGCAGGGCTTCGGCCTGGGAGAGCCGATGGCTCACCCCGGCGAGAGCGATGATCGCAAGCGAGGGTATGTCACCGGCATGGTCCGCGGCGACGGCATGATCTTCCATCGCACGTACGATGACGGGCGCCGGGCTCGTGCCATCCATAGGTTCCGTCTCGCGCTCGCGGATGCCGAGCCGCTCGCGCTGACGCGCAGGTACCTCGAAGAACTCGACATCCGGACACTTCAGCGCCCCTTTGCCGTAGCAGTGGGCCACCGACCGATGACAGCGCTCCATACCGCCCGCTCGGCCGATATCGCCCGTCTCGAGGAGCACATCGCCATCCCTTCGCACCGATCCTCAGAGTGGTACGCGGGGTTTCTGGGCGGCATCTTCGACGCAGAGGGATCGTGTTCCCGCGGCATCCTTCGAATCTCGAACGCCGACACCGAGTTGCTCGACCTCACGGAGGAAGGCTTCGCTCACTTCGGGTTCGACGCGTTGCGTGAGACCAAATCAGGCACCGATGTGTGCTCCGTGCGTCTTCGTGGCGGACTGGCTGCGCGTCAGCGCTTCTTCCGCATTACGCGCCCCGCCATGACTCGAAAGCTCGATGTCGTCGGGGCCGCGGTCAAGACCAGCTCTGACCTCCGCGTCGTCTCCGTGGAAGACCTCGGATACGAGATCGACATGGTCGACATCACCACGGGTACGGGTGACTTCATCGCCAACGGCGTCGTCAGCCACAACTGCTTCGCCCGCAAGACGCACGAGTACCTCGACCTCGACTCGGGTGCCGACTTCGACTCGCAGATCGTGGTGAAGGTCAACGTCGCCGACGTACTGCGCGGCGAGCTGCGTCGCGGATCGTGGGCGCGCGAGCCGGTAATGCTCGGGACGAACACCGACCCGTACCAGCGCGCCGAGGGGCGCTACCGACTGATGCCGGACATCATCGGCGCGCTCACCGAGAACCGCACGCCGTTCTCGATCCTCACGAAGGGCACGCTGCTGCGGCGCGACCTTCCACTGCTCACCGACGCGGCGAAAGAGGTCCGCGTGACGCTGGCGATGTCGATCGCGGTGTTCGACGACACGTTGCAGCGGTCGCTCGAACCGGGGACCCCCACCGCGGAAGCACGCCTCGACACCGTCCGCGCCGCCACCGAGGCGGGGTTCCGCGTGACGGTGTTCCTCATGCCGATCCTCCCGCACTTGACCGACTCGGTGGCCGCGCTCGACCACGCCCTCGGCCGCCTCCGTGCCGCCGGTGCGGCACGGGTCGTCTACGGCGCACTGCACCTGCGACCCGGAGCCAAGGAATGGTTCCTGCACTGGCTCGAACGCGAGCATCCGGAGCTCGTGTCGTCGTACCGCGGCCTCTACCCCGGGGTGTCGGTGCAGGCACCCCAGGCGTACCGGCGCTGGCTCGGCAAACGCGTACAGCCCCTCCTGCGGATGCACCGCCTCGACGGGTGGGACGAGGACGACCATCCGCGCGGCAGGCCCCAGCCCGGTCTCGCCGACCGCACCGCGACCACGCCGCGGCTCGGCCCCGTGCGCACCACCGGGCCTGCGGCATCCGCTCGCCCCTCCGTCGCCCCGGCGAGTGAACCCACCCTGTTCTGAGGACGCGAAAGCCCCGCCCGCACACGGCGGACGGGGCTCGCGACGGGGGCTCAGGACGTGACGTCGGAGAGCTGGCGACCGGCGAGTTCCTCGATGACGTCGTCGCCGAGCTGCGTCTCCTCGAACGGCGCCTCGATCTCGGCGCGGTCGAGGAGCTCCGTCATGCGGCGGCGGCGCTGACGCGTGATGAGCGTCACCACCGTGCCGCGGCGACCGGCGCGACCGGTGCGGCCGGAGCGGTGCAGGTACGTCTTGTACTCGTCGGGAGCGTCGGCCTGGATGACGAGGTCGATGTCGTCGACGTGGATGCCGCGGGCGGCGACGTCGGTGGCGACGAGCACGTTCACGCGGCCCGAGGTGAGCTTCTCGAGGTTGCGGGTGCGCTTCTGCTGATTCAGGTCGCCGTGCAGGGCGACCGCGGCGATGCCGGCCTCGTCGAACTGTTCGGCGAGCATCTCGGCGTACGCGCGGGTGCGGGCGAAGACGAGCGTCTTGCCCGCGCGGTCGACGAGCGAACCGAGGATCTCGGCCTTGTCGCGGTGGTCGATGACGAGCACGCGGTGGTCGATGGTGCCCGAGTCCTGGTCCTCGCCGGCGACCTCGTACACGGCCGGCTCGACGAGGAACTCGTCGACGAGCGCGGCGACCTCGCGGTCGAGCGTGGCCGAGAAGAGCAGCTTCTGGCTGCCGTCCGCGGTCGCACGGAGGATGCGCTGCACCGGCTCGAGGAAGCCGAGCTCGCACATGTGATCGGCCTCGTCGAGCACCGCGATGCTCACGTCGGACAGGTCGAGCTTGCCCTGGTTGAGGAGGTCCTCGATGCGGCCGGGCGTCCCGATGACGATGTCGACGCCCTTCTTGAGCGCACCGACCTGGCGCGCCTGCGGCACACCGCCGTAGACCTGCGTGGTGAATAGGCCGACGCTGCGCGCGATCGCCTGAACGGTGCGGTCGATCTGCAGAGCGAGCTCGCGCGTCGGCGCGAGGATGAGCGCCTTCGGGGCACGCCCGAATTCGCGGCGCTTGCCCGCCTGGGCGCGCAGGATGCTCTCGACGAGCGGCGCGCCGAACGCGATGGTCTTGCCCGAGCCGGTGCGACCGCGCGCGAGCACGTCGCGGCCCTCGAGGATCGGGGTCACGGTCGCGGCCTGGATCGGGAAGGGGCTCGCCGCGCCGAGACCGGCGAGCGCGCGGACAATGTTGTCGCCCAGCCCGAGGTCGGCGAAGCTGGCCTCGGCGACGGTCGCGGCATCCACGGCCTCCGCCTGAAGACGCTCGTGGACGACGTCGACGCGCTCCTCGTGCTCGGCCGAGCGCTTCGGCGAAGCGTTCCAGTCGGCGCGGTTCGGACCGTCGTTGCGGCGGGGACGGTCGTCGCGGCGCGGGCGGTCGTCGAACGACCGGGCCGGACGTTCGGCGCGGTCGAACGACCGGGCGGGACGGTCGTCACGAGCCGGACGCTCAGCGCGATCGAAAGAGCGCGCGGGACGCTCGTTCCGGTCGAACGAGCGCGCGGGACGGTCACTGCGGTCGAACGAACGGGCCGGACGGTCGTCACGGGCCGGACGGTCGGCGCGGTCGAAGGACCGCGCGGGACGGTCACTCCGGTCGAACGAGCGCGCGGGACGGTCACTGCGGTCGAACGAACGAGCCGGACGGTCGGCACGGTCGAAGGACCGCGCGGGGCGGTCATCGCGCGCCGGACGCTGATCGCGATCGAACGACCGAACAGGACGGTCGCTCCGATCGAACGACCGAGCAGGACGGTCGCTCCGGTCGAACGATCGAGCGGGACGGTCATCGCGCGCCGGACGCTGATCGCGGTCGAACGACCGAGCCGGACGGTCACTCCGGTCGAACGAACGAGCAGGACGCTCGTTGCGGTCGAACGACCGAGCCGGACGCTCATCGCGACCGCGGGGCGCGGCATCCCGCTCGGTGCGGGCGTAGCGCTCGTCACCGCGGGCGTGGTTGCGGATGCCGCGAGCCTCGTCGCGGCCGGCGCGCTCCTGCGAGGTCCAGCGACGCTTCGCGGGGGCGGTGTCGGCTTCGGGGGCGCGGTAACCGCGGTGGTTGGGGCTCTTGCTGCCGGGCTTGGCGGGCGCCTCGGTACCGGGACGGCGTTTGCGGTCCTGGAACGAGGTCTTCGCGCCGTAGCGCGGCTCGAAGTTCTTCGCGGCGCGGCCGCCGGCCGGCTTCTTGTTCTTGGGCATGGGTGTCCTTCTGGGTTCTGTTCGCGCGAAACAGCGGCACCGCGCGGCGGTGCAACCCGGACATCCGTCGGCCGGGGGCCATTCACTAGTGATGGTCGAGAACGCGATCGCGTTCCGTCCATCGGCCCCTTGGACTCACAAACCCATCCGCACAATGCGGTGTCCAGAGCCGACCTGTCAACGTTACAGGTCGCCCCTGGGAATGGCATCCATGTCCCACTCCGTGCACATTCGACCGCCGATTCCCGCACAAAGTGGGACACGCCTCCCCCGCAAGTGGGACGAGGCCGACAGAACCAGCGCGCAGCGCCCGCCCCGCCGCTGACCGAAGATGGAACCATGGCAGACACCGACGCCCACCCCATCACGGTGGCGATCGAGCGGCGCATCGACCCGACGCGCACCGCCGAAGCGACCTCCTGGATGCAGGCCGGCACCGACCTCGCGACCGCTTTCCCGGGCTTTCTCGGCTCGGGCTGGGTGCGCGCGGGCGAAGACAGCGACCTCTGGTACATGCTGTACCGCTTCCGCGACATCGCGACACTGGAGGGGTGGGAGACGTCCTCGCAACGCCGGTGGTGGCTGGACTCCGGCCGCCCGTTCGCGCGCGAGGAGCGCGTCGAGCGGCGTACCGGCATCGAGGGATGGTTCGACGCCCCGTTCGGTTCGGTCCTCGAGCCGACGGATGCCACGACCCAGACGGTCCAGCAACCGGTCCCGGTCGCGCCGCCCCGGTGGAAGCAGGCCGTGACGATCTGGATCGGCTTCTTCCCCACGAATCTGCTCGCGAGCTGGCTGCTCGGGTTCCTCCCGGGCTTCGCCGAGGTGCCGCTGCCGCTGCGCGTCCTCGGCACGACGCTCCTGCTCACGCCGGTGATGACGTACGCCGTGCTTCCGTGGGTGACGCGTCTCCTGCGACCCTGGTTGCAACGCCCGCCCCGCTCTCGAAAGGCCGCCTCATGACCGCCGATCCCACCGGCCACCGCTTCCGCCTCCAGGGCCCCCGCTCCTCGGCGGAGATCGCGCAGGTCGGCGCAGCCCTGCGGGCGCTGACGGTCGACGGCGTCGACCTCGTGCCGCGCTACGCCGACGACGTGCCGACGCCGGCGGCATCCGGGGTCGTCCTGGTTCCGTGGCCGAACCGCATCCGCGACGGGAAGTACACCTTCGAGGGCACGGAGCGGCAGCTCGCGATCAGCGAACCCGCGTTCGGCAATGCCAGCCACGGGCTGCTCCGTTTCGGGTCCTACTCGGCCGCCGAGCAGATCGACGACCGGCTCGTGCTCACCGCCGACGTCGTGCCGCAGACCGGCTATCCGTTTCACCTGCGCACCCGTGTGATCTTCACCCTGCTCGCCGACGGCTTGCACGTCGAGCACGTCATCGAGAACGTCGGCGCCGCGACCGCGCCGGTGGCGCTCGGCATCCATCCGTATCTGCAGATCGGCGGAGTGCCCACGGAAGACCTCGTCATCCACTCCTCCGGCACGTCGACGCTCGTGCTGGACGAGCGGAAGCTGCCCGTCGACGAGGTCCCCGTCGATGACGCGACCGACCTCCGCGGAGGTCGGCGACTGGGCGACGTCGCGCTCGACAACGCCTACCGGGGATTCGACCGGGACGCCGACGGCCGGACCCGTCACACGCTCACGGCGCCCGATGGCCGTCGGGTGGAACTCTGGCAGGATGCCGGCTTCCCGTGGGCGCAGGTCTTCACCACCGACCGCTACCCGGGGAATCCCGTCGCCGTCGCCATCGAACCGATGACCGCCCCATCGAACGCCTTTGCGACGGGGCAGGATCTCATCGCCCTCGAACCGGGCGGAGAATTGCGTCGCGAATGGGGTGTTTCCTACCGCGAATGAGGACCTTGTCCCCCAAATGGGGGACAATGAATTTCGCATACGATCTGGGGAATTCGCAGACAAGACCTTTCCTATGCGGGCGCGCGGAAAGTTACCATTCCCTTGACGGATTCCGTCGCCGCCGGGGAGACCGAGGACCATCGTTCCCTCGGCTCAAACCCGAATGAGCCGACGGGGGCTGGGGGTCTCGCGGTGTGGGGGGACACCCAACCCGTCCACGACGAAAGTGCCCGAAATGAGCATTGCGGTCCGTCCCGCCGTCCCCTCCGCCGTCCTACCCACCGTCGCGCGGCGTCTCGCCCGGCGCGTCGACGCGATCCCCACCATGCACCTCGCCGGGCTCGTCCTCGTCGTGCTCGTCGGCGGCATCCTCGCCTCGATCCTCACCACGAGCGACCCGTCGTGGTGGCAGCTCCACTTCAGCCAGCTCGGCACCTTCCACGACCTCTCGGCGGCATTCTTCAACACCACGCTCAAAGTCGGCGGGTCGCTCGTCGTGGTCTACGCGGTGCGCGTGCGGCGTGATCTGCGGCGTCTCGGGCGGCGCGCAGGACGCCGCGGCGCCCCCACCGCCGCCGCATTCTTCCTCACCGTGATCGGCGTGAATCTGGCCCTCGTCGGGTGCATTCCGCTCAACACCAACAAAGACCTGCACGACAAGGTCGCCGGAATGATGGTCCTCGGTTTCGCGGCGCTCCTGCTGACCTCCCCTTTCCTTCTCCACCGGCTGCCCAAGCGTCTCCCGCTCGCCACCTCGCTGGTGTTCGTGTTCCTCTTCGCCGGCGCGTGGCTGTTCGTGACCTCGACGATCAACCTGGCCCTGTTCGAGGTCATCGCCTTCAGCGCGATGTTCACGTGGTCCGGGATCTTCACGCACTGCCTGACCGGGGCCCACGCGCGTCCCGTCGCGGCGGTCGACGTCCCCGCGCTCACCACCGCGCGTCGCGCGCCGGCCGCCCCCGCGCGTCGCGAGCCGGTGGTCGCCACCCTCGCCACCGCCTCGCCGTTCATCGGCATCCCCGCCACCGGCATCGCGGCGGTGGCCGCATGGTTCACCGGCACGCCCGACCCCCGCACGACCCTCGCGGGCACGCCGGTCAGCCCCACGGCCCTCGGGTCACGCCCGGTCCGTCGCGCGCGCGTGAGCGCGGTGCGACGTCGTCCCGCGATCGTCAGTGGCGCTCGCGCAGCTCTCGCCGGCTCAGCGGGTGCTCGTCCGTCGTCGGCTCGACCTCGTCTGCGGCCGGCGTCGACCGCGCCGCGCGCCGAGCGGTACGGCGCTCCCGCGCTCCCTCGACGAGGTTGTACAACGTCGGTAGGACGAGCAGCGTCAGGAACGTCGACGACACGAGTCCGCCGATCACCACGACGGCCAGCGGCTGCGAGATGAATCCCCCATGCCCGGTGATCCCCAGCGCCATCGGCACGAGCGCGAAGATCGCGGCGAGGGCGGTCATGAGAATGGGCCGGAGTCGCCGTGAGCCGCCCACGACCGTCGCCTCGAGAACGCTGAGTCCTCGCGCGCGGTACTGATTCACCAGGTCGATCAGGACGATGGCGTTCGTGACGACGATGCCGACGAGCATGAGCGCACCGATCATGCCGGCCACCCCGAGCGGGACGCCGGTGATCAGCAGCATGAGGATCGCGCCGGTCGCGGCGAACGGCACCGACACCAGCAGCTCGAGCGGCTGACGCAGCGACTTGAACGTCGCGACCATCACGACGTAGACGATGAGGATCGCCGCGAGCAGCGCGAGACCGAGCTGACCGAACGCGTCCTGCTGGTTGGTCACGACGCCGCCGAGCTTCGCGGTCGCGCCGTCGGGGAGCGACACGTCGGCGAGGGCATCGCGCACGCTCGCGGAGGAGCTGCTGAGGTTGTCGGTCGTCGGGGTGACGGTCACCGTGGCGGTCCGCAGGCCCCGCGAGGTCGTGATGCTCGGGGGCGTCTGGCTCGTCTCCACGGTCGCGATCTCGTCGAGGCGGACCGCGCCACGGGCGGTGGGGATCTCCAGCGCCTTGAGCGTGTCGACGGTGGTCGGCGGGTCCTGCGACGCGATGTAGACGCTCAGGCCGCGGCCGTCGATCTCGACGGTGCCCGCCTGGCGCGGCTGCATCGCGCCCGACACCAGGGCGCCCACGGTGCGCTCGGACAGTCCGCGTTCGGCCGCGGCATCCCGGTCCACCTTCACCGAGACGAACGGGAGCGAGGCCGACAGGCTGCTCGTGACCTGCCCGATGCCGTCGCGGCCCTGCAGCCCCGCGACCACCGCGTCGGTCGCCTGCTGCAGCCCCTGGCCATCGGCGGCGGTGACGTCGACGGTGATGTCGCTCGAACCGAAGCCGCTGCCCTGGGCACTGACCTCGATGTCGCCGGCGTCGGAGATGCCGGACACCGCGTCGCGCACGCGCGCGCGCAGGTCGACCTGGTCTACTCCGGCCTCGGACGTGATGGAGTACGTGATGCCCGAACCGCCGCCGGAGAAGGCGTCGCGCAGCGCCGAGCCGCTGGAGCCGATCGACGTCTGCACGGTCTCGACGCCCGGGACGTCCTTCAGGACGGCCTCGACCCGCTGCGCGGCGGCGTCCTCGGCATCGAGGCTCGGCGCCGAGCCGATCTTCTGCGTCACGGTGAACGTGTTCTGGCCCGAGTCGCCGAGGAAGTCGGTCTTGAGCAGCGGAACGGATGCCACGGTCCCCGCGAGCACGAGAACGGCGAGGCCGAGGGTCACCCACGAGTGCCGCAGCGTCCAGCGGAGGATCGGGACGTACGCCTTCTGCAGACGCGAGGGCGGCGCGGTCGGCGACTCGGGGTCGACGGGGGCGCCCTCGGCATCCCGGATGACCTTCCCCGGCTTGAGGAACCACGACGCGAGCACGGGCACGATCGTCAAGGACACCAGGAGCGACGCGGTCATCGCGATCGTGACGGTGAGGGCGAACGGGCGGAACAGCTCGCCGGTGACGTCGCCGACGAACGCGATCGGCAGGAAGACCGCCACAGAGGTGATCGTGGATGCCGTGATCGCAGCCGCCACCTCGCGCACGGCGCGCACGATCGTGGGGATCTTCTCGGCGTCGCCGACATAGTGCCGCTTGATGTTCTCGATGACGACGATCGAGTCGTCGACGACGCGTCCGATCGCGATCGTGAGCGCGCCGAGGGTGAGGACGTTCAGCGAGTAGCCGAAGGCCTGGAGTCCGACGAAGGTCACCAGGACGCTGGTCGGGATCGAGATGGCGGTGACGAGCGTCGAGCGCACCGACATCAAGAAGATCAGGATGACGACGACGGCGAACGCGAGGCCGAGGAGGCCTTCCTGCGCGAGCGCCTCGATCGACTGCTCGACGAACGGCGCCTGGTCGAAGACGACCGTGAAGGTGGCGCCATTCAGCGAGGACTCGAGATCGGGGATCGCCGCGAGGACGGCCTTCGAGACGTCCACGGTGTTGGCCGCGGGGAGCTTCGTCACGGCGATGGTGAGCGCCGGCTGACCGTTCACCCGCGAGAGAGTCGTCACCGGGTCGGCCTGCTGGGCCACGGCGGCGACGTCGGCGATCGTCGTCGCGCCGGCCGCCGCCTGCGCGGCATCCGTCGGGACGAGCGGAAGCGCGGAGATCTCGTCGACGCTGGTGAGCTTGGCACCCGTCTGGACAGTGAGGGTCTGGTCGTTCTCGGTGAGCGAGCCGCCCGGAAACAGCACGCCGTTGGCATCGAGGGCGTCGGTGATCGCCTGCTGACTGAAGCCCTTCTCGGCGAGGCGCGTGGGGTCGGGGGTGATCGTGACGCGCTGACCGGTGCCACCGACCACCTGCGCGCCGTTGACCCCCTTCACGTCCTCGAGGGCCGGGACGACGACCGTCTCGAGCGTCGACTGGATGTTCTGCGCGTCCGAGTATCCGGTGACCGCGAGCTGGATGACGGGGAAGTCGTCGATGCTCGCCGACGCGACGGTCGTATCCGCCGAGTCGGGGAGCTGGTCCTTGATGCGCGCGATCGCCGCGAGGATCTTCTGCTGCGCGGCGGCCAGATCGGTGCCGTACGTGAAGGAGGCCGACACGATCGAGGAGTTCGTCGTGCTCGTCGCGGTGGTGGACTCGAGTCCCTCGACGCCGCGGATGGCGCCCTCGATCGGGGTGGACACGTCGGCTTCGACGACCTCCGGGGAGGCGCCCGGGTAGGTCGTGACGACCGCGAGCTGCGGGAACTCGATCGAGGGGATGAGCTCCTGCTTGAGGTTCGTCAGCGCCAGTCCGCCGAACACGGCGGCGACGATCGTGACGAGGGCGATGAGCGCGCGGTTGCGCAGACTGAGCACGGCCAGGTACGACACGCGGGGGCCTTTCGATCGGCCGACGACGGATGCCACGGGTACCCGTCCGATACAGGACTGTATCGAGCCTCAGTATCCCACGCGCTCCGGGGCGCACCGACGGCCGCGAGACCGCTCCCAGCGACCCGTTACAGAACGTGACCCAGGGCGAGGCCGAGCGCGGCCGCCACGACGGACCCCGCGAAGGAGGCGATCGCGTACGAGGTCGCGGCGCGCGTGCGCCCCTCCTCCGCGAGCAGCGCCGTCGTCACGGCCACCGCGCTGAACGTCGTGTAGCCGCCGAGGAACCCGGTGCCGACGATCCACCGCCACGCCTCGTCCACGACGAGCGGCGTGGCCACCCCGAGCGCGAAGGCGCCGGTGAGGTTCACCACCAGGATCCCCCACGGGAACCGGTCGCCGGTCCGACGTCGCACGACGACGTCCAGGACGAAGCGCGTGGCCGCGCCGAGTCCGCCGGCCACGACGACCGCGAGGAAGACGAGGGGCGTCACGCCGTCAATCTACGCGAACGCCGCGCGGCGACGGCGACGGCACGACCTCAGGCTTCGAGCGCCTCGACGCGGCGGCGGAGTTCCGCCGCCTTCTCCGCCCCCAGCTGCGCAGCGGCGAGCTGGAGCGCCGCACTCGCGGTGAGCGTACGCGCCACGAGGTAGGTCGGGCTCTTCTTCAGGTCCGGGATGACGTCGAGGATGATGGCCTCGGCATCCGGGTCGGTTATCAGGGCGCCCAGCTTGACCTTCGCCAGGTCGTATCGCGCGGCCATTTCATCTCCTGCTCCGGTGACGGCGTCGTCACTCGCGGCCATTGTTGCACAAATGTGCCGTCATTCGACGGTGATCTCGCCCGAATCCGCCAGGGCGTTCGTGGTGACGAGCCGCACCACCGCGGGCAGCCCCGCCGCGATCGAGCGGCCGACCAGGAGCCCGAACACCGGCGCGAGGGGGCCCGAGATCTCGACGGCGTGCGTCACGGACAGACCGTTCGGGGTCGCCTGCATCCGGTGCGGGAACGACAGCGAGGCCCCCGGCAGACCGATGCGGAAGTTCATCGCGTAGCCGGGCTGCAGCTCGGTGAACACGATCTTCTGCGGAGGAGTGCCGTGGTTCACGACGCGACCCACAGCCCCGACGCGGACCGGAACCGGGAACGTCGCCTCGCGGAGGTCGGGGTCGTCGGTCGCCCAGTCCTCGGGCGTGGTCCACCGCTTCCAGACCGCCTCGGCGGTCGCGGTGGTCAGGTGCGTGTACTCGCGGCGCCAGATCATGCGGCGTCTCCCGTCGTGTCGGTGTCACTCGCGGAGGCGTCGACGAGTCGCCGTGCCTCGAGGGCGGCGCGCTCCCCCGCGCGCACCGCCCCGTCCAGGAAGCCGGTCCACCGGGACGCCGTCTCGGTGCCGGCCCAGAGGATGCGTCCCACCGGCTCCGCCAGCGCGGACGCGTACGGGACGACCACGCCCGGCCCGGGCGCCGCGGTCGGGCCTCCCCCGACCCACGGCTCGGCACCCCAGCGCTGGTCGATGTAGCCCGTGGCATCCAGGGCCCGAGGGCCGAAGAGGTCCGCGAACGAGGACAGGGCGCGGGCGCGACGCTCGGCCGGGGGCAGGTCGTCCCACTCGCGCGCGTAGCGGGCGCCGATGAAGCCGAGGAGCACGCCGGGGACGTCGTCGCCGGGCGGGCTCGCGTCGAACGTGATGAACACCGGTCCCGTGTCGGAGAGCCCCTGGCCGGAGAGATCGCGCCGCCGCCAGAACGGCTCGTCGTAGATCGCGTAGGCCTTCGACAGCACGCCGGCGGGCCAGCGCTGCGACAGCTGCGCGTACTTCGGGGGCAGGGCCGGCGCGAACCGGATGCGCTCGCGGAGCGCCGGCGGCACGGCCACGATGACGGTGCGCGCCGCGACGCTCTCATCGGCGGTCGCGACCACGACACCCGCCGCGGACGTCTCGATCCGCTGGACCGGCGCGTCGGGGCGGAGCGCCGACCCGAGCCCGCGCGCGATACGGGCGGCGATCTCGTGCGACCCCTCGACGAAGTGCTCCTCCTGCGCACCGCCCTCGGTGTCGAGCATCGACGACAGCCCCCCGGCCTGGTGGATGTAGTGCAGGACGTGCAGGAGCGAGATCTCCTCGGGCTCGCACCCCCACGTCGTGCGGCCCGCGATCGCGATGAGGTCGCGCGCGGCGGCCGACGCGCGCGAGCGCGTCAGCCACGACCCGAGGCTCTCGGCATCCAGGCCGGCCGCGTGGGGAGCGGCGGCCGGGTCACCGAGCGGAACCGTCCGGGCCAGCCGGTCCAGCGACAGCTGGATGCGGCCGACATCGAGCAGCCCGGCCCCCACCGGCGGAACGGTGCCCCGGTAGCGACGGTGGCGCCCGCGCCAGCGGATGACGTTCTCGCCCGCGGCGTAGGTCCGGTAGCGCGCGACCCCCATCTCGTCGGCGAGGGCGAGGATGCGATCCTGCGTGGGGCCGACGAACGTGCCGCCGAGATCCACGTGCACCCCGTCGACAGCGGCGGATGCCACGCGCCCGCCGACACGGGAGGAGGCCTCGAACACGCGCACCGACAGGCCGAACTGCCGAAGACGATGGGCGGCCGTCAAGCCGGACAGGCCGGCGCCGACGATGACGACGTCGACCTCGGATCCGGGGCGAGTCACGGCTGCGGTCATAGGCTTGCTCCAGTTCGGGTGCGAGGTCGACCGGGGAGGTCGACGAGGAGGACGCGGTGAGCGAGACGACGACGCGATCGATGCGCGCGCGGGGGCGCGCACGCCGTGAGCTGTTGCTGAACGCGACGCTCGAGATCATCGCGGAGAAGGGCATCTCGGCCGTTACGCACCGGTCGGTGGCCGCGGCCGCCGGAGTGCCGCACTCGTCGACGACGTACTTCTTCGACTCCCTCGACGACATGATCGGCGAAGCGGTCGCGCACGCCATGGCCGCCGAGTTCGAGCGCCTCCAGGAGTTCCGGACCCTGCTCGAGACGACCGCCGGCGGCACGGGCGCGGCGATCGACGAGTTCGTGGAGATCGTTCGGCAGCAGTCCGACGAGAACGCCGTCGCGCAGTTCGAGATCTACCTCTTCGCGTCGCGGCATCCGGCGCTGCGAGTCCACGTCGAGCGCATCCTCGACGAGACCCGTCAGATCGCGGGCGCCGTCCTGCGCACGCACGGCGTGAACGATCCCCACGCCGCGGCCGCGGTGGTCGCCCTGATCGACGGCTACACCCTGCATCGCATCGCCCGTTCCGAGGTCGTCCAGTACCAGTCGCTCGCGCACGCCCTGCGCGCGGCCCTCATCGGCTTCGTATCCCTGGCCGCCACCTCTTCCCTGGGTGACGCGGCACCGATCACCGAGTAGTTGGCGCAAATGTACAGGTTTCTCGGTTCGGATTTCGAGACCGGGAACCGAATTCACACTTCCGATACAAAACACCGCACGTTTGTGCAATAAAGTGACCCGATAGTTGATCCCGATGCCGTGATCGACAGAAGGGCCGCCCGTGATCCGCTCCCACCCCTCCCGCCGCCCGCCACGGTGCGCGCGACGGTTCGGCCTGTCATGACCGCCGCCGAGCACCACGCGACGCTCGGGGCCTACGCCGAACCGACGCGCCCGGTCCGTGCGGGCTGGATCGCCGCCTTCGCGGGCGTGTGGCTGGGGCTGTGGATGGCGCAGCTCGTGCCCGTCCAGGTGCTGCTGCCGCTGCAGATCGAGGCGCAGCACACGTCCGAGGACTGGCTGGCCTCGCTCGTCGCCTACGGCATCGTCAGCGCCATCGCCGGCGCCTTCGTCGTCGTGGCGTATCCGATCATGGGGGCACTGAGCGACCGCACCCGTTCGCGGTTCGGACGCCGCCGGCCGTGGATCTTCGCCGGCGTGCTGCTGGTCGGGGCGGGCCTCGCTCTCCTCGGCATCCAGACCGAAACGGTCGGCACCGTGATCTGGTGGACCGTGACGATGCTCGGGTTCTGCATGGCATCCGCCGCCCTCACCGCGGTCATGGCCGACCGGGTTCCGGAGAACCAGCGCGGACTGGTGTCGGGCTGGATCTCGGCCCCGAACGCCTTCGGCATCCTGTTGGGGATCGTGCTGGTGACAGCGGTGTTCACGACCACGGCGTCGGGGTACCTCGCGCTCGCGGTGAGCGCGGTGGTGCTCGCGATCCCGTTCCTGCTGCGCCTGCACGACGTGCCGTTGACGCCCGACGAAGCGGCGATGCTCGGCCCGCTCACGCTCGGCGCGGTGCTGTCGTCGATCTGGGTGGATCCGCGCCGGCACCCCGACTTCGTGTGGACCGTCGTCAGCCGCGTCCTGATCAACCTGAGCAACGCGATCGCGACCACGATGCTGCTGTACTTCTTCACCTTCGCGCTGCGAATGGACGACCCCACGGGGTTCCTCGTCTTCACGACGGTCATCTACATGGTGGTGACGATCGTCGCGTCGCTGGGCTTCGGCAAGCTCAGCGACGTGCTCGGCCGGCGACGGGTGTTCGTGCTCGCTTCCGGCATCGCTCAGTCGCTCGCGGCGCTGCTGCTCGCGGTCGCCCCCGCGGAGGCGACCGCGATCGTCGGCGCGGTGCTCCTCGGGCTCGGCCAGGGCTGCTTCTTCGCGGTCGACCAGGCGCTCGCCACGCAGGTGCTGCCGTCCGCCGAGAGCCGCGGCAAGGACGTCGGCCTGATGAACATCGCGCAGGCCGGGCCGCAGGCGTTCGGACCGCTCCTGGGCGCCGGGGCCGTCGTTCTGTTCGGCGGCTTCACGGGCCTGTTCATCGCGAGCGGCATCGCCGGGATCGTGGGCTCCGTGATGATCCTGAAGGTGCGCTCGGTGCGCTGAGCGCCCTCAGCCGTACAGCGCGCGGATGATGCGGTCCACGATCCGGTCGACGCCGGCCGTGCGCCGCATCGTCGTCAGGGTGAGCAGCCGGAACCGCTGCCGCGTGATCGCCTTCACCGTGGCGAACTCGCGCAGGCCGTCCGCGCCGTGGATACGGCCGAAACCCGAGTCGCCCACGCCGCCGAACGGCAGCGCCGGGACGGCGGCGAACGCGATCACGGCGTTGATCGCGACCATGCCGCCGCGCAGGCGCGTCGCGAGTTCCTTCCCGCGTCGGCGCGAGAACACGGAGCCGGAGAGGCCGTAACGGACGGCGTTCGCGCGCCGGATGGCCTCTTCCATGGATGCCACCCGGTTCACGACCAGCGTCGGCCCGAACGTCTCTTCGCGGACGGCCGCCGATCGCTCGTCGACGTCGGTGAGGAGGATCGGGGGGATCACCGCCCCCTCCGGCGGCGGGCCGCCCGAGCGCAGGTGTCCGCCGGCGGCGAGCGCGTCGGCGACGTGCGCGCGCACGACATCGGCCTGCCGCGCCATCGTGAGCGGGCCGAGGCGGGCGGCCTCGTCCACGCCCGCGCGCAGGTCCGCCGTCAGCTCGGCGACCCGGTCGACGAACCGATCCGCGACGGCGGTGTGGACGTAGACGCGCTCGATGCCGATGCACGTCTGACCCGCGTTCGAGTACGCGCCCCACACGGCCGCTTCGGCCGCGGCATCCAGGTCGGCATCCTCGTCCACGAGGAGCGCGTCCTTGCCCCCGGCCTCGATCACGACGGGCGTGAGGGATTCGGCGCACGCGGCCATGACGGCCTTGCCCGTCGCCGTGGATCCGGTGAACGCGACCTTGTCGACGCCCGCACGGCACAGCGCCGCCCCCGTGGGTCCGAGGCCGGTGACGACAGCGAAGGCGTCCGCCGGGCCGCCGGCCCGCACGAACGCCTCACGCAGCCACACCCCCACCGCCGGGGTGTACTCGCTGGGCTTGAAGACCACGGCGTTCCCCGCCGCGAGCGCGTATGCGAGCGAGCCCATCGGCGTGAAGACGGGGTAGTTCCACGGACCGATCACACCGACCACGCCGTACGGCAGGTACCCGAGGGTCGCGGACTGGTTGAGCATGAGCAGCCCGGGGAAGACCGAACGGCGGCGCAGGACCCGCCGAGCGTGGGACGCGGCCCACGCGAGGTGGTCGAGCGCGAGCATGATCTCCAGGCGCGCGTCGCCCGCGGGCTTGCCGGTCTCGGCGCGCACGAGGGCGATGAGTTCGTCGAGGTGCGCGACGATGTCGCGGCGCCACGCGTCGAGCGCCCGACGGCGCCCCGCGAACCCGAGGGC
The DNA here is from genome assembly GCF_001619615.1 of Microbacterium sp. T32. GTDB lineage: Bacteria > Actinomycetota > Actinomycetes > Actinomycetales > Microbacteriaceae > Microbacterium. The sequence goes on along the minus strand of NZ_LQQP01000067.1, from coordinate 27,290 downwards.
GCGCCACCCCTCCGCGGCGCGGCGGGCCCGGTCGACGGTGGCGGCGACCTCTTCGGCGCCCTGCGCGGGGAACGTGCCGACGACGCGGCCGTCCAGAGGGCTGAGCGAGTCGAACGTGGGGGCGGTCATGGCATCCATTTCACACGGTCCGCTTCTGGCCGTAGTCGGTCGCGACGGCGGCGGCCACGACGGCGGCCTGCTGCTCGGGGCTGAGTTCCGCGGGCTCGGCCACGGCCCGCGCCCGCAGATAGATGTCGCACGCCCACTCCAGCACCGCGGTGTTCGCGACGGCGTCGGCGAGGTCGCGACCGGTCGTGACGGCGCCGTGGTGCGCGAGGATCGCGGCGTTCGCCGTCGTCAGCGCCGCACCGGTGCTCGCCGCGAGCTCGGGCGACCCGAAGACCGCGAACGGCACGACCTCGATCTCGCCGCCGAGGGTGAGCTGCTGATAGTGGATGCACGGCAGGCGGTCGCTCACGAGCGACAGGGTGATCGCGGCCGGCGCGTGCGTGTGGACGACAGCTCCGACGGCGTCGTCGGCGTACGCCGCGAGGTGCAGCCCGAGCTCCGAGCTCGGGGCGAGCGAACCGACCACGACCCGCCCGTCGTGGTCGACGACCGAGACGTCGTCGACGGTCGCCTGCGCGAACACGACGCCGGTCGCCGTGATCGCGATCCCCCCGTCGACGCGCACGCTGACGTTGCCCGCCGTCCCCTTCACCAGCCCGTCCGCGGCGAGCGCGCGGCACGCGTCGGCGATCGCGGCGCGGGCGTCCGCCGTCACCGCGCGGCCTGCGAGAGGAGCGCGTCGATGGATGCCGCGTCGTAGGTGCCGTGATCGGTGCCGACGCCCGCGACGACCTGGGCCGCCACGGCCGATCCGAAGCGCGCCGCCTCGACCGAGGTCTGTCCGCGGAGCTTCGCGAAGACGAATCCGGCGGAGAACGCGTCGCCGCCGCCGCTGGTGTCCACCGGGACGGCCGGGACGATCGGGATGTCGACGAGGTCGTCACCCTCGACGAGGACGATGTCATCACCCCCGTTCGTGATCGCGACGACGCGCGCCCCGGCCTCGGCGAGGACGTGCGCGGCCGCGTGCAGGTCGGGCGCCCCCGTCCAGCCCAGGGCCTGCTCCGCGTTGGGAAGCATGTAGTCGGTGTAGGGCAGCAGCGGCTCGATGAGGGCGTAGAACGCCTGCTCGCCGCCGATGAGGAAGTCGAGCGACGTCGTCGCCCCGTTGGCGCGCGCGTGATCGAGGATCTCGATGACGTTCTCGGGCCCGAGGAGCTCGGGCGCCCCGACGTGGACGTGGTCGGCGGCGGCGAGCGCGTCCCAGGGCACGACGTCCGCGGCGAGCGCGTTGGCCCCGACGACGTGGAGCGCGGGGCGCGAGCCGTCGGAGCGGATGGGGAGGACGGATGCCGAGGTCGGCAGGTCCCCCGTGCGCAGGTGTTCCACGTCGATTCCGGCGTCGGCCAGCAGCCCGCGGAGCACACGTCCCGCGACATCGTCCCCGACGGCGCCGCTCGTGATCACGCGCGCGCCGAGCTTGTTCAGCACGAGCGCCGTTCCTCCGGCGGGACCGGCGGCCGACATCACGATCTCGTCCACGAGCAGGGAACCCTGCCCCGGCGGGATCTCGTCGACGGGCTGGACGATCGTGTCGAGCACGTGGGCTCCGAGCGTGACGATGCGGGGGACGGCGGTCATCGTTGAGCCTCCGGGTCGGCACCGGCGCAGCGGGCCCACGTCGGCAAGTGGCACATTTGTACCATCTCGCGCGCGGGTGCGGCAAGGGCCGGGGCGCTCAGCGCACGCGGGAGGTCACCGCACGCGATGCCCCCGCCCGAGGAGCACGCCGAGCCACGCCGCGAACGTCCCGACGACCACGGTGACCGCGCCCCACCACAGCAGCGTCAGATCGGCCGACTCCACCGCGAGCGAGCTGTACGTCGTGAAGCCGCCGAGTACGCCGGTGCCGAAGAACAGCTGCGCCCGCTGGGCACGGGTCGACATCGGCATCCGGGCCCGGATCCCGAACAGGATGCCGATCGCGAACGCACCCACGACGTTGATGATCGGCACGAGGGCGGGGCCGAGACCGTCCGCGAGAGCGAGAGTCAGACCCGCACGCACCGCCGTCCCGATGGCACCGCCGACAGCCACCGAGACGAGATCGCGCCAGGACACCACGCTCGACACCCTACGCGCCCGGGCCCGGTCACTCGCCCAGGATCAGGCGCCGTCTCGCGGCGCCACCGCGCCCTGCGCGCCGTCACTCCCCCAGGATCAGACGCCGGATCGCGGCATCCTTCGACCCGCCCAGCTCCATCGTGCGCCCGCGCCGGTAGAGCGAGAACACGCGCGGATCGATGTAGCTCGAGCGCGCGACAGCCGGGGTGTTCCCGAGCGCCTCCGCCGCGGCCCGGACCGCGGCGAGCTCCCCCTTCTTGCGCTCGTTCTTGGTCGGGGCGACGCCGGCCTTCGCGAGCGCCTCGGCCGCGAGGATCGTCCCGCGCAGGGTCCGGAAGTCCTTGGCGCTGAACGGTCCGCCGGTGAGCGCGCGCACGTACGCGTTCACGTCGCCCGGCGTGAGAGGTACGCGACGGCGTCCGCGACGATAGCTGAGCAGGGCCGCGCGCGAACGTCCCGTCGCGAGCTCCGACATCAGCGCCGCAACCTCGGCGTCCTGCAGCGACAGCTCGGCGCGCTTCCCGCTCTTCGCGGGGAACGACAACCGGATGAGGTCGCCCTCGACCGTGGCATCCCTCCGCTGCAGGGTCGTGAGCCCACGGCTCCCGTTCGTCACGAAGTAACGGGCGTTCCCGACGCGCGGGGCCACCTGATCGAGCAGCCGGAACGACACGGCCAGCACGCGCTCGCGGTCGGCCTCGGAGCGGCGCAGCGACTGCGTGACGCGGGCGCGGGCCCGCGGCAGCGCCTCGGCCAGCTGCAGGGCACGCGAGAACTTGCCCTTGTCGCGATCCTTCGACCAGTCCGCGTGATACGTGTACTGCCGCCGCCCGGCCTCGTCGGTCCCGACCGCCTGGATGTGCGCGTTGGGCTGTTTCGCGATCCACACTTCGCGCCACGCGGGCGGGATGACGAGGCTCCGCGCCCGTTCCGCCTCGCGCTCCGGTACCGCGGCACCGGTGTGGTCCACGAACCGGAAGCCGGCCCCGGAGCGGACGCGGCGGAACCCGGGGTCCTCGTAGGGACGGACCCGGATGAGACGCGCCACCGTCAGTGGTTGCGGAGCAGGTCGATCAGCTCCGCCTTCTTCTTGCCGGAGTACCCGGTGATCCCGAGTTCCTTGGCGCGCTTCTTCAGCTCGTCGACGGTGCGGTCCTCGTAGTCCTCCGCGTGGCCGCCGCGCGCGCCGACCTTGCCGCGCCCCTGCGCGGCGGCCGCGTTCGAGATGCGCGCGGCCTTCTCCTTAGAGTCACCCTGTTTCCGCAGCTCCTCGTACAGGCCGGGGTCCTTCAGGCTGTTCGATCCTCGCCCCTGGGGCATGGCCGTCTCCTTCCGTCGGCCCCGACGTTACGACGCGCCCGGGCGGCTCACCCGCAGGGTTGACAGGCGGCATCCGGGCTCCTCCGATCGAGCGGTCCCACGGACTAACAGCGAATTTCCAGAAACGTCAACCCCCCGGCCGCCCGCGCGCCCGAATGCGAACGTGGAGGTCAACCACTCGCCGGTTGCCGCGTCAGCGGAAACAGCAAGGAGCCCCCCATGAACATCTTCCTGATCATCATCATCGTCGCGGCGATCGTCATCGCCATCGTCAGCGGACTGAGCCAGGCCGCGAGCTTCCTCCTCTGGATCGCGATCATCGTCGGCCTCATCGCGCTCATCGTGCTGCTGTTCCGCTTGATCAGCGGTCGCAAGCCGGTTTAACCCCCGAAGAGGGGCGTCGCGTTTCGGGTGCGCGACTCCCCTCATCCCCCCGCGGGTACGCCCGCCCCGGATGCCACGTCCCTCCCCCAGGGCGTGGCATCCGGCGTTTCCGGGGGCGGAGGGCGCCGCCCAGCGCTCACGATCGGGTCGAGCGCTCACGCTGCGGTCGACCGGATCGTGAGCGCTGGGCCGGATCGTGGGCGCTGGACCGGCGGCGGGGCCGAAGGGACCGCCCAGGGCGAACGGATGCCGCGACCCCCGGGCCCGCACGAAAGACCGGACCACGACCCCTTGACGAACTCACGATATATCGCGATACTCGACACAACGCGATATATCGTGAGTGAGGAGAGATCGCCATGGAGAAATGGATCGTCCACCCGGGCGAAACGCGGGTCATCGACGTCGACGGGCTGCGCGAACTGAAGATCGGCCTGGTCGGAGGCCAGGTCGACGTCATCGCGCACGACGACCCCGGCGCCCGCATCGAGGTGCACGGCGTCACGGTCAAAGACCTGCGCATCGAGATGAACGACGGCCGCCTCGAGATCGACCACCCGCAGCTGCGGTGGGACAACTTCCTCGAGGTGTTCCGCAACTTCGGCGCCGGCGGCCCCAAGGCCGAGGTGAGCGTGGCCGTTCCGCGGAACGTCGCCCTGACGCTCGGCGTCGTGAGCGCGAGCGCCCTGGTGTCGGGGCTCCGGACGGATGCCAAGCTCAACACCGTCTCGGGCGACATCATGGTCGACGGGCTCGTCGGCGACGTGAGCCTCAACGCCGTGTCCGGCGACGTGCAGGTGCGCGAGCTCCAGGGCGCCCTGACGGCCAACAGCGTCTCGGGCGACATCGCCGCGACCGGCGCCGTCACGAAGGCTTCGGTCGACACCGTCGCGGGCGCGCTGCTCGTCGACTCCACCGGCACGGTGCAGTCGATCAGCCTGAACTCCGTGAGCGGCTCGGCAACCATCCGGCTCGACCGCGGGCTGCCCGCGAACTACGTCGCGCGTTCGGTGAGCGGACGCGTGCAGATCGACGGACAGGTGCGTTCCGGCAACGGCCCCACGAACTTCACCGGCTCGACGGGCGCCCTCGCGGGATCGTTCGTCGACGTGCGGGCCAACACGGTCTCGGGCGAGATCACGGTCCTCCGGCGCGGCGTCTCGGGCCTGCGCCCCGACGAACTCGCCGGAGAGGAGGAGTGGTGATGGCCCCGGTCTTCTCGCACGGCGACCTGCGCCTCTACATCCTGAGCCTGCTGGCCGAGGGACCCCGCCACGGGTACGACCTCATGCAGGCGCTCACCGAGCGCACGGGCGGCACCTACTCGCCGTCCGCCGGCACGATCTACCCCCGTCTCGCGAAGCTCGAGGAGGAGGGGCTCGTCACCAAGACCGTCGACGGCCGCAAGACCGTCTACGAGATCACGGATGCCGGGCGCGCCGAGGTCACCGCGCGCGAGGGCGACCTCGCAGGCATCCAGGCCGGTCTCGCCGACAGCGTCCGACTCATCGCCGACGAGGTCCGCGGGAGCGTCCGGGATGCCATGCGCAGCCTCCGCGCCGACCTCGCCGCCGCCTCGCGCGACGAACGCGAGCAGGCGCAGAAAGAGCCCGCGGACGACGCACGCACACGCAGCCGCGAGCAGCTGCACCGCGCCGATGCCGCGATCACGGAGTTCCGCGGACGCGCCCGTGCGGAGTTGCGCTCCCACGTGGCTCGTGGCGGCGAGCTCACGGCATCCGGTGTGGATGCCATCGAGTCGGCGCTGCGCCAGGCGTCGGACGCGGTCTCCCGCGCCCTGCACGGCTGAGCGTCATTCCCAGACGAGCTCTTCCTCGGGCGCGAGCGGCTCACCCAGCGGGACCACCAGCACGGGACGGTGCTGCCGGTGGGTGAGCCGCGCCGCGACGGAACCGGTGAGGAACTCGCGCAGCGACTCCCCCAGCCCGCGCTTGCGCGTGCCCACGACCAGCAGCGACGCGTCCAGCTCGTCCGCGAGGTGGATGAGCGCGAGCGCCGGGTCGCCGATCACCTGCCGCACGCTCCACGACACGGTCTCGCCCGCGAGCGCCGCGTCCGCGGCCGCCTGTACCTCGGCGAGGGCGGCGCGCGCCGCCGCCCCGGCGACGTCGATGGTGGACGGGTTCACGTAGCCGTCCGGGTCTTCGAAAGCGACGAAGCGCGTCGTGTCGACGTGCGCGATCACGAGGTCCGTTCCCGCCAGGGCGGCTTGACGAGCGGCGGCGCGCAGGACGCGGGGCGACTGCCCGGGGACGACGCCCGCGATCACGGCTCCGGCGCGCTTCGGGGCGGGGGTGTTGTCTGCCATGGGGGGCTCCACTGCTCGCGCGGCCCGACCCCGCTCGACCGTCGGCAGGCGGGGTCAGAAAGCACCGTGATATCCTGGCTGTTACTCTTACCGGCTCGGTCCGGAACCGCAATACGCAGGGCCCGCAGCACGGCCCTCGACGTCGATCGTGAGGGGGTCTCGCATGGGGCGTGGCCGTCAGAAGGCGAAGAACACCAAGATCGCCCGTGAGCTGAAGTACGACACCTACTCGGTGAACTACTCCGCTCTCGAGCGCGAACTCGGCGCACCCGCTTCGGGTGAAGACGCGTACGTCGACAAGTGGGCCGACCAGTACGAAGACGAGTACGAGGACGAGAAGGCGTAACCCTTCTCACCACGCTCGACCGTGGCGGCGTTCCCACGCCGCTTCGATCGTTTCCGACCGCGCCATCACGATGGCCGCGGGGATCACGATCGCGATGACGGCACCCAGCACGGTCATCCCGGCGGTCCAGCCCCCGCTGAACTCGTGCGTCACGCCGAGCGCAAGGGGCATAAGCGCGGCGAGCCCGTATCCGGCCGCCTGGACGAATCCGCTCAGCGCCACGGCGGTCTCGTGCGACCGCGTGCGCAGCCCGAACAGCACCAGCACCATCGGGAACATCAGCGGCGGCAGCCCGATCAGCACCACCCACAGCACCGGCGCCGCCGCCGGCGCGAACAGCAGCCCCGCGACACCGGCGAGGCCGCCCACCACCGCCACGGCGTAGAACGGCGCGGTCCGGCGCAAACGCGCCACGAGCACCGGGACCACGAGCGCGACCGGCAGCCCCATGAACGAGAACAGCGCGAGCAGCCCACCCGCGGTCGCGGCGTCGACACCCGCCGTGTCGATGAGGATCGCCGGCATCCACGCGAACATGCCGTACGCGACGGACGAGTTCACGGCGAACGTGATCACGAGCGCCCAGGTCTGCGGGACCCGCACGACACGCGACAGCACCGACGCGCGTGGTTCCTCGACGATGTCGTCGCGACCCGCCCGAGCCCGCGCGGCCGTCACCACCCAGGGCACCACGGCCGCGACCCCGACGAACGCCCACACCGCGAACGAGCCGCGCCAGCCGATCGCCTCCGACAGCGGCACCGCCACGAGCGGCGGCGTGAACGTCGCGACCGCCATCGTCGTCGAGTAGACGGTGGTCATCAGGCCGACGCGGTCGGGGAAGTACTTCTTCACGACGGCGGGGAGCAGCACGTTCGCCACCCCGACCGCCGCGAACACCCCCGCGGTCGCGGCGAGGAGCGTCCCGGCATCCACCGCCACGGCCCGCAGGCCGAGCATCGCCGCCGCGGTCGCCGCGGCGATGAGGACGAGGCGCTCCAGACCGACCCGGCGCTCGATGGCCGGGGTCACCACCGCGGACAGCGCGAACGCCACGGGCGGCGCCATCCCGATGAGCCCCACCACCGGCGCCGGCAGCGGGAAGTCGCGCGAGATCGCGCTGAGCAGCGGCGACAGCGACGCCACGGCGATGCGGAGCGTGAGGGCGAGCAGCACGATGGCCGCCGCCGCCCACACGACCGTTCCCGCGCGGCGGGAGGTCAAGACTCCTGGCTGCCCTCGACCCAGGCCAGATACTCCTCCGACACGGTGCCCGTGACGTAGCGCCCGTCGAAGCAGCTCATGTCGAGGTCGACGAGGTCGCTGCCCTCCATGATCGCGGCCTTGAGGTCTTCGACCTCCTGGTACACGAGGTAGTCGCAGCCGAGCTCCTCGGCGATCTGCGGGATCGTGCGGCCGTGGGCGACGAGCTCGTGGCGCGACGGCATGTTGATGCCGTACACGTGGGGGAACCGGACCGGCGGAGCGGCCGACGCGAACGTGACGCTCTTCGCCCCGGCATCCCGAGCCATCTGGATGATCTCGCGGCTGGTGGTACCGCGGACGATCGAATCGTCGATGAGCAGGACGTTCTTGCCCTGGAACTCGGTCGACATCGCGTTGAGCTTCTGACGCACGCTCTTCTTGCGGACCGCCTGCCCGGGCATGATGAACGTCCGGCCGACGTAGCGGTTCTTGTAGAAGCCCTCGCGGTACTCGATGCCGAGCTTGCGCGCGACCTGCATCGCGGCGGGGCGCGAGGAGTCCGGGATCGGCATGACGACGTCGATCGAGCCGTGCGGGGTGTACTTCGCGATCGTGTCGGCGAGGCGCTCGCCCATGCGCAGCCGCGCCTCGTACACCGAGATGCCGTTCATCACCGAGTCGGGGCGGGCGAGGTACACGTACTCGAACGAGCACGGTGCGAGCGTCGGGTTCGTCGCGCACTGCTGCGCGTGGAGCGTGCCGTCGAGGGTGATGAACACCGCCTCGCCGGGCTCGACGTCGCGGACGACCTCGAAGCCGGCGTTCTCGAGCACGAGCGACTCGGATGCCACGACCCACTCCTCACGGCCGTCGCTGCCGCCGGCGGGGCGCTTGCCGAGGATGAGGGGGCGGATGCCGAACGGGTCGCGGAACGCGAGGAGTCCGTACCCCGCGATGAGGGCGATCGACGCGTACGAGCCCTCGACGCGCTCGTGCACGCGCGCCACCGCGCGGAACACCTGGGCCGGGTCGAGGTCGGGGCCGGAGATCTCGGACTGCAGCTCGGAGCCGAGGATGTTCACCAGCAGTTCGGTGTCGGAGCTGGTGTTCAGGTGCCGGCGATCCTTGTGGAACAGCTCGCTGGTGAGCTCGCGGGTGTTCGTGAGGTTGCCGTTGTGCACCAGGACGATGCCGTACGGGGCGTTGACGTAGAAGGGCTGCGCCTCTTCTTCGCTCGAGGCCGTGCCCTTGGTCGCGTAGCGGACGTGGCCGAGGCCGATGTCGCCGAGCAGCGCGCGCATGTCGCGGGTGCGGAACGCCTCGCGGACCTGGCCGCGGGCCTTGTGGATGTGGAAGACGCCGCTCGCCTCCGCCGTCGCGATGCCGGTGGAGTCCTGGCCGCGGTGCTGGAGGAGGAGGAGCGCGTCGTAGATCTCCTGGTTGACCGGGCCCTGCCCGGCCATGCCGACGATGCCGCACATGGGGTGTTACTTCGCTCCGTTCGCCGGAGATCCGGCATCCGCGTACGAGCCGACCAGACGCACCGCGCCCCCGTCGACGCCCTTCGCGCCCTGTTCGAACTCTCCGTCGGGACGCGCATCGTCGCGCACCACACCGACCTGCCAGGTGTCGATGCCGTCGGCCCGCAGCGCTGCGATCGCGGCATCCACGACCTCCGGGGCGACGACGGCGAGGAAGCCGATGCCGAGGTTCCAGGTGCCCTCGGTGGCCGTCAGCTCGAGGTCGCCGAGGTCGGCGAGCACCCGGAACACCGGCGGCGGGCTCCACGTCGACCGGTCGACGTCGACCCAGGTGTTCTGCGGCAGCACGCGCGCGAGGTTCGCGGCGATCCCGCCGCCCGTGACGTGGCTGAGCGAATGGATGCCGGTGCCGACCGCCGCATCGCCGAGCAGGCGCAGCAGCGGCGAGGTGTACAGCCGAGTGGGCTCGAGGAGCGCCTCGCCCCACGTGCCGCCGAGCTCGGCGGAAGCCGCGCCGTACGCGATGCCTCGGCCCGCGACGATGTGGCGCACGAGCGAGTAGCCGTTGGAATGCAGACCGCTGGAGGCGAGGGCCAGGACCACGTCTCCGCTCTTCACGCGCTCCGCACCGAGCACGCGGTCGGCCTCGACCACACCGGTCGCGGCGCCCGCGACGTCGTAGTCGTCGATGCCGAGGAGGCCCGGGTGCTCCGCCGTCTCGCCGCCGACGAGTGCCGTGCCCGTGAGCTCGCAGCCGCGCGCGATGCCCGCGACGATGTCGGCGATGCGGGTGGGGATGACCTTGCCGCACGCGATGTAGTCGGTCATGAAGAGCGGGCGCGCGCCGACCACCACGATGTCGTCGACGACCATGCCGACGAGGTCTTCGCCGATCGTGTCGTGCTTGTCGATCGCCTGCGCGATCGCGACCTTCGTGCCGACGCCGTCGGTGCTGGTCGCGAGGAGTGGACGCGCGTAGTCGCGCAGCGCGGAGGCGTCGAAGAGGCCGGCGAAGCCGCCCACTCCCCCGAGCACCTCGGGGCCGTGGGTGCGCTTGACGGCCGTCTTCATCAGCTCGACGGCGAGGTCACCCGCGGCGGTGTCGACGCCGGCAGCGGAATAGGGGTTTTCGTGGGGAGCAGAGGCCACCGGAACAGACTACCCGCAGGATCCGATCCGCCTCCCGCCGCTGCGCTGCGCGGGGGCGGGCGGGGGCTCGGTGGGGCCGCGGCGGCGTGACGAGGGGAGGGCTCGGTGGGGCGCCGCGGCGTGACGAGGGGAGGGCTTGGGGCGAGGGGAGGATGCCACGGCCTCCCGGCATCCTCCCCTCCTCCCCGACCCTCCCCTCCTCCCGCACGCCAGGGGTTCGGGGGCGGGGCGTCGAGCCGCAGTGGACACCGCGGCGATCGTGCCCGTGACGAGGGGAGGGCCTGGGACGGAGGGAGGATGCCACGGCCTCCTGGCATCCTCCCCTCCTCCCCCGCCCTCCCCTCCTCCCGCCGCGTCACGGGCGGGATGCCGGGGAATGAGCTAGTCGCGGGCCCGGTGAAGCCCCTGGGCGACCGCGTTCATGACGGTCATCTGCACCTGGGGCCAGTCGTGAATGACCTGTCGATAACCGACCCGTATGACGTGGTAGCCGTGAAGGGTGAGCAGTGCATCGTGCTGGATGTCTTGCTCGCGCTGAGCGTCGACGTGGTGGCCCCCATCGACTTGGAACACGAGCCGGTCTCCGATCAGGAGGTCAACGCGATGGTCGAGGATCCAGGCCTGAGGAATCAGACGGAGCCCGAGCCAACGAAGTCGGGCGATGAGATACGTCTCCAATCCCGAGTCCGCGAATGGTTGCGCAACCTCCGCAAGCGCGCGGGCTCTCGCGGGGAGCGGCAGGCGCGAGAGTTCCTCCAGCGAGATGAGCCGCTTGTTCAAGGCCGACTCCCACACGACCAGTGCGTCGTCATGAGGAAGACAGGATGCGACGGCGACGAGCGTGTTGCCGACGCCATCGACGAGTGAGTCCGGGTGCCGCGGAATCACGGGGCGCGTGCGGTGGACCCGTGTACCCGGGGCGACGTCCACCCGCCCCGAGTGCGGACCGGCGGCGACATGCGGTTCGGAGTGCGATGCGACCCAGAGGCCGTGATGCACGGCGGCCGTGACGCACGTCAGAATCACGCCCGCGCGCGCCGCGGCGGTGACGTACGGATCGGCGTCGGGCAGGGCCAACCACCGGCGACGCAGACGCACGAGTTCGCCACGGTCGATGGCATCGGCGACCGCGCGCCAGGAGACTCCCGCCTCGGCGAGTCGTACTCCGCGCACGACCCCGCCAGCCCGGCGAGCGAGGTCGACGGGATCGGTGCGGTGAGCTGGCATCCACATACTGTGCGGGATTCGGCACGAAGGCGTCCGGCGAGAACGCTCTTCTGTGGACGCAATGCCGGATTCCGCGACTGGGGAGGAACCGTCGCCCGCAGTCCGTGCGTGGATGCCACGGGACGAGCGGAGGAGTTGGGAGCTACGGAGGATGCCGGGAGGGGGATCGCTCCTCCCCTCGCCCCATCGCCTCCGGTCCTCATCGAGAAGCGGCAGGCGAGGCACGATCAGGGAAGCCCGCGCAGCGACGCCGCGCGCAAGGCCCGCCCTCCCGGGCCGCGCCCGTCTCTACAATTGCGCCATGACGGGCGGCCAGCCGGAGTGGACGATCCGCGAGGACGCGGCGGTCCCGGTGCTCGTCGCGCTCTATCTGCGCCAGGTCTGCGGCATCCGGGATCCGGAGGAGCTCCCCGCCCTCCGACGCGTCCCCGGGTATGACGGCATCCCCCGTTCCGACGACGAGCAGGCGCTGCTCGAACGCGAGTGGCGCGAGCTGTGGGCGATGAGCGTCGAGCCGCTCGCGCACCCGTCGCCGGTGCCGCTCGAGCTGGTGGAGGGCTTCGAGGACGTGCTCGCGCTGCCGGTGGGGCGGGCCGAGGCCCTCCGCGCGGTCGTCACTCCGTACGCCGCGGCGGCCCTGGAGTTCGCCCGCCATGCCCACGCGAGGTATCGGTCCGACCGCGCCGCGCGCCCCGGCGTCTCGTATCGCGCCTACGCGAGCGCGATCGCCGAGCACGAGCGACGCGTCGGTCGTCGGGCGCACTCGTTCGAACTCAACGTGCAAGTACTGCCGCTCGCTCAGCGCGGGGTGTGGTGGATCGGGTCACTGACCGTGGCCGTCACCGACGGGCTGCGCAGCGACGTGGTGGCGTTCGACACCGCCATCCATCCGATCATCGCCGAACTGGCGTGAGAAGAGCTGGCGTGAGAAGAGCCGGCGCGAGCGATCGGATCAGTAGCGGTAGCGCTCGTGGTCGACGGCGACGTCGCGGACCTTGCGACCCACGATCCGCTCGGAGATGAGGGCGGCGATCGCTCCGAGCGCCACACCGATGACGACGAAGATGAGCGCCGTGAACATGAAGACCTGCAGCTGCGAGTACACGACGTTCGTGTAGGGGCTGAGATCGGCACCGTCGATCGCGACGGTGAGGATCAGGGCCACCAGGATGCCGAGCAGTGCACCGGCGGCGAGGAACACGCCGTACTTCGGCGCGCGGCGGACGCGCAGCGTCACGATCTCCTCGTGCACGAGGGGCTTGCGTTCGGGGGCGGGCTGCTCAGCCATGGTCACATTGTCCCACCGCGGAGGTGCTCGCGGGTCGCCGATGCTCCGACATCGAGATCACGCCAGGGCGGGGTCACGGCCGCAGCGGCAGCAGCGCGCTGAGGTCGGCGCGGACACCGGACGCGACGATCCGGCCCGAGGCCGCGGCATCCGCCCAGCTTTCGGCTCCGGTGGCGACGGCGATCCAGGTCGCGGCGTCGGTCTCGACGACGTTCGGCGGGGTTCCGCGCGTGTGCCGCGGGCCCTCGATGACCTGTACGGCACCGAACGGCGGCACGCGCATCTCGACGGAGTTGCCCGGCGCCTTCTCGACGAGCAGCTGCAGCAGGTACCGCACGGCGGTCGCGGTCGCCGGGCGCGAGGCGTCGCCCGCGGCCACGGCGGCGAGCGCGGCGCGACCGTCTCCGGTGTCGATGCGGCGGGGAGGCATGGCATCCACGCTACTCGCGGGGTGCGACATCGGCCCTGTCCGGGCGGCGGCAGCACGGCGCCTTCCCGCCGGGGGGGCTTCAGTGTCCACGACACGCGGACACGACACCGCGGCATCCGCGTGTCCTGGACACCGAAGAGGGCGACCGCGCAGAGGGGGCGGGCGGTGTCGGAGGCGCTCGGTAGGCTGGCGGCGTGAGAATCCTGGTCCTCGGTTCGGGCGCGCGCGAGCACGCCATCATCCTCGCCCTGCGCTCCGAAGAGGTCTCGCACGCGATCTACGCGGCCCCCGGCAATGCCGGCATCGCTCGCGACGCCCACGTCGTCGACCTCGACGCGAACGACCCGGTCGCCGTCACCGAGTTCGCCAAGGCCGAGGCGATCGACCTCGTCGTGATCGGTCCCGAAGCTCCGCTGGTCGCCGGCGTCGCCGACGCGCTGCGCGAGCGTGGCATCCCGGTGTTCGGTCCGGGCAAGGCTGCGGCGCAGCTCGAGGGCTCGAAGACGTACGCCAAGCGGATCATGGATGCCGCGGGCGTACCGACCGGCCGAGCCGTGCGCGCGCACGATCTCGCCGGAGTCGCGGCGGCGCTCGATGAGCTCGGCGCCCCGCACGTCGTCAAGGCCGACGGGCTCGCCGCGGGCAAGGGCGTCATCGTGACGTCCGACCGCGCCGCCGCCCTGGCCCACGCCGAGACGTACCTCCCGACCGGCCCCGTGCTCATCGAGGAGTTCCTCGCCGGCCCCGAGGTCTCGCTCTTCTTCCTCAGCGACGGCGACCGCGTGCTCCCGCTCAGCCCCGCGCAGGACTTCAAGCGCCTCCGCGACGGCGACGAGGGCCCCAACACCGGCGGCATGGGCGCGTACTCACCGCTGCCGTGGCTGCTCGAGCGGTTCGGCGGCGAGGAGGAGTTCGTCGACCACGTCACGCGCGAGATCGCGGAGCCGGTGATCCGGCAGATGGATGCCGAGGGCACCCCGTTCATCGGACTGCTCTACGCCGGGCTGATCCTCACCGAGGCCGGCGTGAAGGTCATCGAGTTCAACGCGCGGTTCGGCGACCCCGAGACGCAGGTCGTGCTGCCGCGGCTCGTCGACCCACTGTCGACGCTGCTCATGGCCGCTGCCTCAGGCACGCTCGAAGACCAGCCGCGTCCCGCGTTCGCCGAGGCCACGGCCGTGACCGTCGTGCTCGCGAGCGAGGGATACCCCGAGGCTCCGATCACGGGTCGCCCGCTCACCGGGCTCGACGAGGCCGAAGAGGTCGACGCCGTGCACGTCGCCCACGCCGCGACGGCGCTGCACGACGGCCGGCTCGTCGCGACCGGCGGACGCGTGCTCAACGTCGTCGCCCTCGGCACGACGTTCCGCGAGGCCCGCACGGCGGCCTACGAAGCGTTGAGTCGTATCGAACTCGAGGGCGGTCAGTACCGCACCGACATCGCCGCGCGCGTCGTCGAGGACTGACCCCACGCGGCGCGCCGCGGCTCGCTGTGTCCGGCCCGCGCCACTGCATTCCGTCGACATCTCCCCCGCAGCCCGCAACCGAGATGTCAGTGCGCTGCAGTCTCGGCGCTGATCGGTGATTCGCCCCTCGCCCTGGCATCCGGTTCCCGGCTACCGTGTGCGACATGGTCGACCGGGATGCCATGGCCCGAGCACACGCGATCTTCGACCCGATCGCGGAGACGCTGTGTACGCTGCCCGACGTCGACATGGGCCGCATGTTCGGCACCGAGGGCGTCCGCGTGCGCGGAAAGGTGTTCGCGTTCGTGGCGCACCAGGGCGGGCTGGTCGTGAAGTTGCCGGAGCAGCGCATCGGTGAACTCGCCGCCGATCGCGTCGGCGCCCCGATGGTCATGCGCGGTCGCCCGCTGCGGGAGTGGGCCGAGATCTCGCCGGATGCCACCGAGACCTGGGCCGCGCTCATCGACGAGGCACACCGCTTCGTCGACGCCATCACTCCCTGACGGGCGGTCGGACCGCGCCGCGATGGCACCCGCCCACCGGCCGGATGTCGCCGGGGCGACCACCCTCGCCGAGCGGATGCCGACGAGCGTCAGCCTCGGCGGGCTCTGCGACGCACCGCGATCAGCGCGATCGCTCCGGCCGCGAGCAGACCTCCCGCGATCAGGAGAGTTGCCCCGGTCGCATCGGCGCCGGTGACGGCGAGCCCGCCCACGGGCGGGCGTGCGCTGCCGGACGGCGAGGGCAGCAGGACGGGCAGGGATGCCGACGGCGAGGGCGACGGGGACATCGTCGGCGTCACGGACACCGACGGTGAGGGGCTCGGCCCGGGAGCGGCCGGGCGAATCGTGAGAGTCACGTTCTGGGTCGCGTCGGGGCTCGTCCCGTTCGAGGCGATGATGACGAGGTCTTGGTCACCCGAGGCCGTCGGCGTCCCCGAGATGACACCGGTGGCGCCATCGAACGTCAGCCCGTCGGAGAGCCCCGTGACCGTGATGGTGGGAGTGGGGGTACCGGTGGCCGTGACCGTGAAGGTGTACGGGGTGCCCGCGGTCGCGGCATCCGGAGTTCCCGACGTGATCGCGGGTGCCGTCGTGTCGGACGGAGAGCCGGCGGGAGGGCAGCCGGTCGAGGCTGTGATGGTGTTCGTATCCAGCGTGACCCCACCGTTCTGAGCGAGCAGGCGGCCGTCCACCGTGGCGCCGGTGACGGCGGTGATGGATTGCTCGGCCACGATCGTGCCCTGGAACTGCGCCGCCGAACCGATGGTGGCGGAGCTGCCTACCTACCAGAACACGTTGCACGAGCTCGCTCCGCCCGTGATGACGATGCGGGTTCCCGAGCCGATCGTGAGGCTGGACGCGGCGCGGAAGACCCACACGGACTCCGCGCTGCCGGCGAGGGTCAGCTGTCCCGTGTCCGCGAGGGCGAGGGCGCCTCCGTCGTAGACGCCCGGAGTCAGCGACAGACCATCGAGTTCGCCGAGGCCGGTCTGCGTGGGGGTCAGCGAGGCGGCGACGCCGTACGCCTTCGCCGCATCCCCCTGGGCTCGTTCCGCGTCGGCATCCGTCTGATGGATCGCGCCGGTCACGACGCCGTCGGTGGGCCCGCCGAATCCGGTGATGGAGGTTCCCGGCGAGAGGCCGAGGTCGCCCTCGACTCGGGTGGGGCCGGTGTTGGTGACGGTGCTCGCACCGAGCACGCCGTATGTGGCGGCGGTGCCGAGATCGACGGGGCCGTCGATCACCGTGTCCGCGGATGCCGGGGAGACCACCGCCACCCCCAGGACGACGGCGAGACCGACACACGTGAGCGGTGTCGCGAAGGAGCGGAAGAAGCGGGACGCGGCCATGGGTGGCACCTGTCTGAGGGTGGAGCGCCACAGGGCAACGTCGACGACGTGGGCGCATCCAGTCTCCGCAGTATGCTCCTCATCCCGCACCGGAAACGGGATCGGCCGGGATTGGCGACCGATTGCCAGGATGAGGCCGCCCGACGAGTGGGTCCTTTCCTCGAAGACGCGTCGGTTCGGCCCCGTTCCCGCCCCCACACACGACGACGCCGCCACCCGGTGGGGCGGCGGCGTCGGGGCGAACCGGCTACTCGGCGGCGGCCGGAGCTGCCTGAGCCTCGGCCGGAGCGGCGTCCCGGGGCGACCCGTGGGGCCGGATCACCGACGGCCGCTTCATGAACAGCACGGCGATGAGTCCGACGAAGATCACACCGATCGGCAGGAACAGCGACTGCCCCATGGCGTTCGTGAAGCCCTCGACGACCTGCGGCGGGAGCGATCCGGAGCCGAAGCTCTGCGTGGCATCCCCCGCTCCGGGCAGGTTGGCCTCGAGGCGCGCCTGCATGAACGCGGCGATGGATGCCGAGCCGATCACCGACCCGACCGTACGGGTCGTGTTGTAAATGCCGGCACCGGCACCGGCCTGCCGGGGCGGAAGGTTGCGCGTCGCCGTGGTGGCCAGCGGCCCCCACATGCCGGCGTTGCCGATACCCATGAGCGCGCTCGGGATGAGGAACGCCCAGATCGGTGCGTCGTTGAGGATGAGCGCCGTGTAGAGGCCCAGCGATCCGCCCACGAGGAGCAGCCCCGGAACGAGCAGCACGCGCGGGTCGGTGCGATCGAGGAGCTTGCCCGCGAACGGGGCGAGCACACCCGACAGGATCGCGAGCGGAACGAGCAGCAGCGCCGACTCCGTGGGAGTGAGGCCGCGGGCCAGCTGCAGGTAGAACATCTGCGGCAGCGCCATGCTCGTCACGGTGAAACCGACCGCGGCGATCGCGAGGTTCGAGACCGAGAAGTTGCGGTCGCGGAAGAGGTCGAGCGGCACGAGCGGCTCGGTCTTGCTGCGCGCCTGCGTCCAGACGAACAACGCCATGACGACGACACCGGCCGCGACCATCGCCCAGATCCACGCGGCCCAGTCAAAGTGCTCGCCCTCCTGCAGACCGAAGACGATGAGGAACAGACCGACGGCGCTCAGCGCGACGCCGAGGAAGTCGAACTTGTGGGTCGACTGCGGCAGCTGCGGCACGAGGATCAGCGCGGCGATGAAGCCGATGACACCGACGGGGATGTTGATGAAGAAGATCCACTCCCACCCGAGGCCATCGACGAGCAGCCCGCCCGCGAGCGGGCCGACCAGCGTCGCGACACCGGCGGTCGCGCCCCACAGGCCCATCGCCGCACCGCGCCGCTGGGGCGGGAAGGTGCGGGTGATGACGGCCATGGTCTGCGGCGTCATGAGGGCGGCACCCAGGCCCTGGACGGCGCGGGCGATGATGAGCACCTCGAGCGACGACGCGAGGCCGCACGCGAGCGACGCGATCGTGAAGATCGCGAGTCCCACGAGGTAGACGTTCTTCGGGCCGAAGCGGTCGCCGAGACGACCCGTCACGAGCAGCGGCACGGCGTAGGTGAGGAGGTACGCGCTCGTGACCCACACGACGTTGTCGAGGTTGTTCGTCGACGGGTCGAGCGCCGCCTTGATGGCGGGGTTCGCCACCGAGACGATCGTCGTGTCGACCAGGATCATGAAGAACCCGATGACCAGGGCCCAGAGGGCCGGCCACGGGCTGCGTTCGGGAGGAGCGGATGCCGCGGACGCGGCGCGGGTGTCGGTCATACGAGGGGTTCCTTCGAGAGGCGGAGTCGTTCGAGGTGGTCGGGGAGGCCGTCGATCCCCCAGGGCAGGGAGCCGTCGGCCAGGCCTTGACGCAGGGAGTCCTGCCAGGCGAGCTCGGCGTCGAGGAGAACGGCTTGCCGTTCGACCTCGATCATGAACTGGTGCGGGACCGCACGCCGGTGCGCGCGGGACAGCCCGTCGCGGTGGACGTCGCGGGAAGCGACGAGGAGGTCCCGCCGCCGGTCGAGGAGCGCGACGACGTCGTCACGATCGAGGTTGTGCGCTTCGGCGAGCGCGACGCGGAATTCGCCGGGCCGGTCGATCCGCGGCAGTTCCGCGCGGACCCAGGCGTCCACGGCATCCTTGCCCGCGTCGAGCAGGGTGTAGGTCGTGCGCTCCGGGCGGTTGCCGTCACGATCCACGCCGACCTCGGCGATCAGCCCCTCGCGCTCGAGGCGGGCGATCGTGTGGTAGATCGTGCCCTTCTGCAGCGGAACGAGCCGATCGTCGCCGCGCTCGCGCAGGAGACGCAGGAGTTCGTACGGGTGCATGTCACCCTCGCGGAGGGTCGCAAGCAGCGTGACCGCGAGCGGGGTGAGGCGCGTGAGGTCCGGCATCCGTCTCCTTGGTCCGTGTCGAATAGTCCACATGGACTATACCGCAGCCGTGGATGCCACGACCCCGGCCGCGCGCGAAATTTTCGGTGTCCACAACACGCGGACGCGCCGCGGCACGGTCCGCGTGTCTTGGACACTCAAGTAACAGGGAGGCGCCCCGGCCCCGCACCCGGCGGCGTCACCCCACCGGCGCGTCGGCGTCCGCCGCGCGACGCCGCCGCCACCGGGCGGGGAGGCCGAAGATGCCGCGCTGGTTGGCCTCCTCGACCTCGAGTCCGTAATGCTCACCGATCTGGTCGCGCAGCTGCGCCCGCTCGACGCGGTCGTACGCCTTCAGCTCACGCCGGAACGCGACGACCGTGGCCGCGCAGATCGCCAGCAGCACGAGACTGAACGGCAGCGCGATACTGATCGCCGCCGTCTGCAGCGCCGTGAGTCCACCGGCGATCAGTAGGGCGAAGGCGATGACCGAGGTCGCGAGCGTGAAGAACACGCGCGTCCATCGCGGCGGCTCCTCCTCGCCGCCGGTCGCGATCATGCTCATCACGAGCGCGCCGGAGTCGGCCGAGGTGATGAAGAAGATCCCGATGAGCAGCAGGAACCCGACCACCAGGAACACCGAACCCGGGATCGTCTCGAGCAGCTGGAACAGCGCCGTCGACACGTCGATCGTTCCGTCCGCGCCCACGAACGTCGCGGAGCCCGTGAGCTCGGCGTAGATCGCGGATCCGCCGAGCACCGTGAACCACAGGATGCCGACGAGCGTGGGCACCAGGATCACTCCGGTGACGAACTCGCGCACGGTGCGTCCGCGGGAGATGCGCGCGATGAAGATGCCGACGAACGGCGCCCACGAGATCCACCAGCCCCAGTAGAACGCCGTCCACGTGCCCTGCCACGCGACACCCGCGTCGCCGGAGTACGCGCTCGTGGTGAACGAGAGTCCGACGAAGTTCTGGATGTAGTTGCCGATCGACTGCACGGCATCCCTCAGGAGGAACTCGGTCGGCCCCGCGAAGAGCACGAAGAGCATCAACAGACCGGCGAGCACGAGGTTGACGTTCGACAGCCACTTCATGCCGCGGCCCACGCCCGACAGCACCGAGAACAGGACGAACGCCGTGATGACGCCGATCAGCACCGCCTGGCTGATGAGGGTCGTCGGCGCGACGTCGAGGAACTCGAGGCCCGCGCTGATCTGGATGACGCCGAGACCGAGCGAGGTCGCCACGCCGAACAGCGTGCCGACGAGCGCGGCCACGTCGATCGCGTTGCCCCATCCGCCCTGCACGAGCCGGGCACCGAGGATCGGCTCGAGCGCCCACCGGATCGTCCGCGGACGCTTCCGACGATGGAAGGCATAGGCGAGCGCGAGCCCGATCACGACGTAGATCGACCACGCGTGCACGCCCCAGTGGAGGAACGTCTGCGACATCGCCTGCTGCGCGAGCTGCGTCGCCGTGCCCTCGACGCCGGGGCGGGGCGAGGCGAAGTGGCTGAGCGGTTCGCTCACACCGTAGAAGACCAACCCGATGCCCATGCCCGCCGCGAAGAGCAGCGAGAACCAGGACAGCGTCGAGAACTCGGGCTCGTCGTCGTCGCGGCCGAGCTTGATGCGCCCGAACCGGCTGAAGCCCATCGTCAGCGCGAACGCGACGAAGAACGCCGCAATCAGCACGTAGTACCAGTTGAACGCCGAGACGATCGCGGTCTGCAGCGTACCGAACGCCGTCTCGGCAGCATTCGGGAAGATCAGCGCGAAAGCGATGAACGCCAGCGCGATGGCGGCTGCGGGCCAGAACACCCAGCCGCGCAGAGTGCGGCGGTGGGCGCTTCCGTCGGGAGGATCGATGGATGCCGCGGTGTCGGGGGTCGCCTCGGTCATCCTTCGACCGTAGCGACCGGGTCCGACACCGCAGGGGGGCGGGCGCGCGGAGCCGCGATGTGGCAAAATCTGTGCTCGCGCGGCCATCGGCGCGCGAGCCGACCCGCGATAATGAGCGGGTGATCCCCGCTTCCCCCCTCGTCCTCGACGGCTGGCGCCACGTCTATTCGGGCAAGGTCCGCGACCTCTACGTGCCCGCCGACACCGCCGAGGACGCCGCGCCCGCGCACCTGCTCGTCGTCGCGAGCGACCGGGTGAGTGCGTTCGACCACGTGCTGAGCCCCGGCATCCCCGACAAGGGCGTCCTGCTGACGACGCTGAGCCTGTGGTGGTTCGACCGTCTCGCGGGCGCCGACGGGGGGCGTGGCATCCCGAACCATCTCGCCGCCGATCACGTGCTCGAGGGGGACGACGCGGTGGAGCTGATCCCGGATGCCGTGCGCGGACGCGCCATGCTCGTCCGGTCGCTCGACATGCAGCCGATCGAATGCGTCGTGCGCGGGTACCTGACCGGATCGGGCTGGGCCGAATACCAGGCGTCGCGCACGGTGTGCGGCATCCCGCTTCCCGAGGGACTCGGTGACGGCGACCGGCTGCCGGAACCGCTGTACACCCCCGCGTACAAGGCGCCGATGGGCGAACACGACGAGAACATCACGTACGAACGCTCCGTCGAGCTCGTCGGCGAAGACACGGCCGCGGCCCTGCGCGACCTGTCGCTCGAGATCTACCGCCGTGCCTCCGCGATCGCCGAGAAGCGCGGGCTCATCCTCGCCGACACGAAGTTCGAGTTCGGGTACGACGCCGCGGGAGTCCTGACCCTCGCGGACGAGGTGCTGACGTCGGACTCGTCCCGCTACTGGGATGCCGAGGCCTGGCGCACCGGCACCACCCCCGCGGAGCGCATGGCGAGCTTCGACAAGCAGATCGTCCGCGACTGGCTCGCCGCCCACTGGGACAAGCAGGGCGAGCCGCCCGCGCTCCCCGACGACATCGTGACGCGCACCCGCGCCCGCTACGCCGAACTGCTCGAGCGCCTGACGTCCTGAGGCCGCGGCCCGGCGTCCCGGGCCCGGCCGCCCCGCCGCCGAACGCCCACGATCGGGTCGGCGGCCCACGTTCCGGTCGCCCCGGCCGTGAGCGTTCGGCCCGATCGTGAGCACTCGGCATCCATCCCCCACCCCACCGCGAGGAGACCACATGTTCCGCTGGAAGCTGCACGGGAACGGGCGCACGGTCGCGCCCGGAGCGGTCGTCGCCCCGGGCGAACGCCTCAACTGGGGTGCGACGATCGCGATCGGGCTGCAGCACGTCATCGCGATGTTCGGCGCGACGTTCCTCGTGCCGGTGCTCACCGACTTCCCGGTGTCCACGACGCTGCTGTTCTCGGGCGTCGGGACGCTGCTCTTCCTCCTCGTCACCCGCAACCGGCTCCCCAGCTACCTCGGCTCGTCGTTCGCGTTCATCGCGCCCGTCACCGCCGCGACCGCGATCGGCGGAACGGGGTCGGCGCTCGCGGGCATCGTGGCCGTCGGCATCCTGCTCGCGATCATCGGCTTGGTCGTGCAGTTCGTCGGTCTCGGGTGGGTCGACCGGGTCATGCCCCCGGTGGTCGCCGGCGCGATCGTCGCCCTCATCGGCTTCAACCTCGCGCCCGTCGCGTGGTCCAACTTCCAGAAGCAGCCGCTCCCCGGCACGATCACTCTCGTCGCGGTGATCCTGTTCAGCGTCCTGTTCCGCGGGTTCCTCGGCCGCATCTCGATCTTCCTCGGCGTCATCGTGGGCTACGTCGCGACGGTGCTGATCCAGGCCGCATCGGGCGAGACCCTCATCGACTTCGCCCCGGTCGAGGCCGCAGCGTGGATCGGCTTGCCCGACTTCCAGCTCGCCGACTTCACGAAGCCCGCGAGCTGGTCGGTCATCGCGATGTTCCTCCCGGTCGTGCTGGTGCTGGTGGCCGAGAACGTCGGGCACGTGCGGGGCGTGGCGGCGATGACGGATGCCACGGCCAACCGCTCCACCGGACGCGCGCTCATCGCCGATGGCGTCGCCACGACGCTCGCGGGCACGTTCGGCGGCTCGGGCACCACGACGTACGGCGAGAACATCGGCGTGATGGCCGCGACCCGGGTGTACTCGACGGCGGTGTACTGGGTCGCCGGCCTCACCGCGATCGTGCTGAGCCTGTCGCCCAAGATCGGGGCGGTGTTCAACACAATCCCCGCGGGCGTGCTCGGCGGCGTGACCACCGCGCTGTACGGCCTCATCGGGATCATCGGCATCAAGATCTGGGTCGACAACCGCGTCGACTTCTCCCGCCCCGTCAACCAGTACACGGGTGCCGTCGCGCTGGTGCTCGCGATCGCCGGGTTCACCCTGCAGTGGGGCGACTTCCAGCTCGGCGCCATCGTGCTCGGCGCCGTCGCCGCCCTCGTGATCTACCACCTCGGCAACGTCATCGCCCGCGCCCGCAAGACCGGTGCCGACGACGGCGGCCCGATCCCCGCGGTGGGTCCGCTGGGCGGCGACCCGTCCTGACGCGCGTGGGTGGCATCCCGCCGCCGCCTCGGCCGCCACTTCACGTGACTTCGCCGAACGTACACGCCATGACCGGCCATAGCCCGTACGCTCGGCCAGATCGCGTGATCTGGCGCACCCACCTGGCGCACCCACCGCACGCACGCGCACAGATCACCCAGCCCGCCCCGGGTAAACTGGACGCGGCGTGTCGGGAAGTCTGGTCGACGACGATGTCGACGACCCCGAAAGGGATGCCATGAACGAAACCCCCGTGCGCGCGCCGAGCTGGCCGGGCTACCGCGAGGTCCACCGCGTCACCACGCTGCTCCGCCGCGAGTCGGTCGGCGGGATGCTGCTGGTGGTGGCCGCGATCGCGGCGATCATCTGGGCGAACTCCCCCGCCTCGGACGCGTACTTCGCGCTGCGCGACCTGCGGTTCGGGTACGAGCCGTGGCACCTCGAGCTGAGTGTCGGGTCCTGGGCGGCGGACGGGCTGCTCGCGATCTTCTTCTTCATGGTCGGGCTCGAGCTCAAGCGCGAGATCGTCGTGGGGAGCCTCCGTCGCTTCAGCACCGCGATCGTGCCGATCACCGCCGCCGCGGCGGGCGTCGCGGTCCCGGCGTTGATCTACGTGCTGGTGACGTCCTCGCAGCCGAGCCTCCTCGCCGGTTGGGCGATCCCCGCGGCCACCGACATCGCGTTCGCCGTCGCCGTGCTCGCGCTCGTCGGCTCGCACCTCCCCGGGCCGCTGCGCATCTTCCTGCTGACCCTCGCCGTGGTCGACGACCTCATCGCGATCGCGATCATCGCGCTGTTCTACACCAGCGACATCTCGCTCCTGCCGCTCGCGGTCTTCGCGGTGCTCGTCGCGATCTACGGCACCATCGCGCACCTCGGCCGCGCCTGGTTCGCGCGCCACGCGTGGGCCGCGTGGGTCGTGCTGCTCCCGATCGGTTTCGCGGCGTGGGCGTTCCTGCACGCGTCCGGCGTCCACGCGACGATCGCGGGTGTCGCGCTGGCGTTCACGATCCCGGTCGCTCCGTCGAAGCGTCAGCCCGAGATCCGCGGCATGGACCTCGCCGAACAGTTCGAGCACCGCTTCCGGCCGCTGTCGGCGGGCATCGCGGTCCCGATCTTCGCGTTCTTCGCGGCGGGCGTCGCGATCGGCGGCGTCGAAGGCCTCGCGCGCGCCGTCATGGACCCCGTCACGATCGGCGTCGTCGCGGGTCTCGTGCTGGGCAAGCCGATCGGCATCCTGCTCGGAGTCCGCGTGCTCACACTCGTCACCAGAGTGCGCCTCGACCCGGCGCTGAAGTGGATCGACCTCGCCGGCGTCGGCCTCCTCGCGGGCATCGGGTTCACGGTGTCGCTGCTCATCGCGGAACTCAGCTTCCCCGCCGGCTCGGAGCACACCGACGACGCGAAGATCGCGATCATGGTCGCGTCGCTCCTGGCATCCCTCCTGGCGGCCGGCGTCCTGCTCATGCGCAACCGTCGCTACAAGCAGCTCGCGGCGGAGGAAGAGGTGGATGCCGACGGCGACGACATCCCCGACGTGTACCAGCAGCCGCTCCCCCGCGACCGCTGAGCGCGAGGCGAGTCAGCCGCTGAGCGCGGCGCGGTTCAGCCGAAGATCTGCGCCGCGATGTCGGACAACCACGCCCGCGCGTTGACGTTGACGGTCTCAAGGTAGATCCACACGTCGTCGCGCGCGACGACCACGTCTTCGCTGCTGGCCGCGTCGCCCGGGCGCATGCAGTACTGCGCCCCGAAGTCTTGCGCGGCCTGGCACTGATACCCCTCGGATGCCAGCTGCTGGAGGCCGTCGTTGACATCGGCGGGGGTCGCGGTGCTGACGATGAGCAGGACGGCGGCCGCCTCCTCCTGGATCCAGTTGCATGACAGCTTCGTGGTGGCGTTCGGCGGCGAGGGACGGACGAACCCGTCGGCGTGCTGCGCCGTCAAGCCGCCCACGGTCTCGGCCCGGCTGCTCGCGGTGCCGAGCTCGTCGCAGGAGGGGGGGGATCCGGGACGCGTCGCTGACGGAGGTCTCGGATGCGGTCGGCGTGGGCGTCGCCGCGGGCGTCGGCGTCGCGACGGTCACCGTGGGCGTCGCGGTCTCGGTCGCGACGGGGGTCGCCGGCTCGGGAACGCAGCCGGCGAGACCGGCGATCGCGATCACGGCCGCGGCGACGGCAGCGCTTCTCCATCGAGGCATGGCGGGTCCTCTCGGCGCGCGCGCGAATGCGGGTGTGGGCGGCGCGGTGCGCCCACCCTAGCGGGTGACCGAGGCCCGTGTCTCAGGCAGACGCGCGCTCGATGATCTCGGTCGGCAGGATCGCGGCGTTCGCCGTCGCCCGGCCCGCGAGCACGTCGAGCAGCATCGTCGCCATCTGGCGACCCTGGTCGTGCGACGGCTGACGCACCGTGGTCAGCGCCGGCACGAGCGAGGTCGCGACCGCCGAATCGTCGAACCCGATGACGGCGATGTCGCGCCCCGGCTCATGGCCGTGCTCGCGCAGCGCGGTGTACGCCCCGCGGGCCATGAGGTCGCTCGCGACGGAGAGAGCGTCGGGAAGATCTCCGGATGCCAGGATCCGGCGCATCGCGTCGGCTCCTCCGGCCTCGGTGAAGTCGCCGTCCTCCACGGCCGCCGGCTCGAGTCCGGCTTCGTCGAGCACCTCGCGGAAGCCCTGCAGCCGGTCGATGCCGGCGGGCATGTCGGAGGGGCCGGATACGGTGGCGATGCGGCGGTGACCCCGGTCGAGGAGGTAGCGGGTGGCATCCCGCCCGCCCTGGACGTTGTCGACGTCGACATAGTGATCGGTGGGGCGCACGCGCGCGGGGCGCCCGCCGAAGACGACGGGCACGGTGTCGGCGAGACGGTCGACGAACGTGTCGCTGGTGTGGTGCGAGGCGACGATCGCGCCGTCGACGCTGCCGCTGCGCAGGTAGCCGAGGGCCTTGGCGCTCGCGTCGTCGCTGGCGATCAGCATGTTCATGACGTAGTCGGACTCGCCGATGACCTCGCCGATGCCCGCGACGATCGATCCGAAGAAGGGGTCGCCGAAGAACCGGTCCGTGTCTTCGGGGATGACGAGCGCGATGGCCCGCGTCTGGCGGCTGGCGAGGGAACGGGCCGCGCGGTTGGGCACGTACTGGAGCTCGTCGATCGCGCGCCGCACGGCTTCGAGCGCGGACGGCGACACCGCGGTCGAGCCGTTGACCACGCGCGACACGGTGGAGCGGGACACACCTGCTCGTGCGGCGACCTCTTCGATGGTCGCGGTGCCGCGTACGGGTGTCAGCGACATCGGGCTCCTCCCGGGATGAGCGACCGCGCCGCTTCACTCGCGGCGACGTTGCGAGCGTACCGCTCCCGACTGGTGTGGATCCGTTTCGCCGTGCTTGGCGAGTGCGTCTTTCAGAGCGCGGGCCGAGGGAAAGCCCGAGAGGTCCGCGATCTCGGCGCGACTTCGGTCGCGTTCGGTCGAGAGGAGACCCCGGGCGAGACGCAGCCGCTGGACGCGCAGGACGTCCCCCGGCGACTCCCCCTGCCGCTGGAAGGCCCGCTCCAACCGCCGCCGCCCGACACCCAGCCGTCGCGCCAGCGCGTCGACGGTCAGATCACGGCGCGCGGCTTCCGACTCGATGATGATCCGCGCGCGGGAGTACAAGTATGCGTTGTCTCCTTCACCCGGATGCCTCGGCACGCGGGGCCCCGACTTGGCCCGGATCTCGGCGTGCACCGCGGCGACGAGCGCCCGCAGCGCTGCCGCCACGGCCGTGGCGGTGCTCATTACCCCCCCCCCCC
>NZ_LQQP01000066.1 GCF_001619615.1 Microbacterium sp. T32 | reverse complement strand
GATCGCGCTTCCTGCGCCGCGGCCTCGCGCGCCTTCACCACGTGGTCGGGGTAGCGGAACCGCACGTCGCGGAACTCGATCGCCGCGGCGTCCGCTCCGGGCTCCGTGGTGCCGGGCCGGTCGCCGTCCTCTTCGAGGGGGAGGTCGAGCACCTCCTGGATGCGGCCGAGCGCGCCCAGCGCCTGGTTCACCGACGTGATCGCGCCGATCGCGGAGGCGAGC
>NZ_LQQP01000065.1 GCF_001619615.1 Microbacterium sp. T32 | reverse complement strand
GGCTCGCCTGGCGCACCCCCTCGTTCACCGGCACCTGGAGCATGAAGCCCTCGTTCCGGCGCAGCTTGTTCATGATCACGATGCGCAGATGCGCGAGCAGACGGTCGTCGATGTCGAACGTCGCACGGTCGCGGTAGATGAGGCGTCCCACGGCTGGTCCTTTTCTGGCGCGCCGAAGCGTACCTGTCATGCAAGGGCGGGACCACGCCGGGAAGCGAGGCAATGCGGGGATATCCATTCTGCCATCCCGGAACGCGTCCCGGCCACTACGGCGGTTTCCCAGCGACGCCGGATATCGTGCTCGTCACCGCATCGACGACCCACGAGAGAGAACCCCCGTGAGCCATCCCCGCACCTCCCCCGACCAGGAGGGCCGATCTCCGAGCCCCCTCGTTTCGAGAGGGGGTGAGATCTGATGCTGGGCGCTGTTCTGACGCTTCTTCTCGGCGTCATCGTGACGCTGGCGATCATCGCGGCCTGCGGTTTCTTCGTCGCGCAGGAATTCGCGTACATGTCCGTGGACCGCGCGAAGCTGGCGGCACGCGCCGAGAAGGGTGACGTGCAGGCCAAGCGCGTCCTCGCGATCACGCAGCGCACGTCGTTCATGCTGTCGGGCGCTCAGCTCGGGATCACGGTCACGGGGCTGCTGATCGGCTACGTGGCCGAGCCGCTCATCGGCGCCTCGATCGGGACGCTGCTCGGCGGCGCCGGGATCGACGCCGGCGTCTCGATCGCGATCGGGACCGTGGCGGCCCTGCTGCTCGCCACCGTCGTGACGATGATCTTCGGCGAGCTGTACCCGAAGAACCTCGCGATCGCGAACCCCGAGCCGCTCGCGCGAGCACTCGCCGT
>NZ_LQQP01000064.1 GCF_001619615.1 Microbacterium sp. T32 | reverse complement strand
TCGGCCAGCGCGAACATGCTGTTGGCGGCGATGCCCGTGGCATCCGGTCGCTGCGTCCAATAGGCCAGCGGCTCGCCCGGAATGAAACCGAATCCGGCACGCGCGAGGATGCGCAGATAGAAGTCCCAATCCTCCACGGCGTCGAGGGATTCGTCGTACCACCCGACGTCTTCGTGCACCGCGGCGCGGTAGAGAACGGAAATGGGAACGGCACGGTTCACGCTCAGCATCTCGCTGAGCGAGATCCGCTGCATCCCCGCCCAGAACGGAGCCCGGCCGACCTCGACCCAGCGCCCGTCCCGTTCTTCCTCGTACACGATCTCCGTCGTCACCGAAACAGCGGCATCGGCAGGGTGCGTGTCGAGCCAGGCGACCGTGCGCGACAAGAACTCCGGATGCCACCGGTCGTCATCGTCGTGGAGGACGACGAACTCCGTCCCGGACGCGCGAACCCCGGTGTTCGCAGCCACGCAGCGTCCCCCAGAGCCGGGGGCGATGTGCACGACCTCGACGTCGAACGGCGCGGCCGCGACGACAGCGTCGACGTCGGCGGGATCACCACCGTCGTTCACGACGACGACACGCCGGTCCGTAAAGGTCTGGGCCGAGATGTCCTGGAGCGCTCGACGGAGAAATTCCGGGCGGCGATGCGTGCGGACGACGATCCCGACACGCGCACTCATGACTCGAGCATAGGGGCGGTCCTACAACTCCGCGTGGAGCGCCCACACCCGGTCGGCCGAAGCCTCCCAGGCGAAGCCTTTTGCCCGGTCGCCGGCGAGGACCCGGAGACGCTCGGCGTCCGGCCCGAGGGCGCGCGCAAGCGCCTCCCCGAAGCCGTCCTCACCCACGAAGAGGGCCGCTTCGGCCAGAACCTCGCGATGGACGGCCGTGTCGGCCGCCACGATGGGGATGCCGACGGCGAGCGCGTCGACCGCGCGCCAGGGCCAGTCCGTGCGGGTGCTCGGC
>NZ_LQQP01000063.1 GCF_001619615.1 Microbacterium sp. T32 | reverse complement strand
CCTACGACCCCGACACCCTCCCCGCCGGCACGCCCCTGCACGCGCACGTCACGGAACGGCTGTGGGGAGCGTCGCCCGAGGAGGCGACCGAGCGGTTCGCGGCCCTGGCACGGCGGCATCCGATCACCGTCACGCTGCACGACGTGCCGCAGGCCTCGGACGGGGAGCGCAACCGCCCCCGGCGCCGGGCGTTCTACGCCGCGGTGACCCGGGCCGCGCACGCGGTCGCCGTGAACAGCGCGCACGAGCGCGCCCTGCTCGCCGAGGAAGATGTGTGGCACGGACCCGTCGCGGTCCTTCCGCTCCCGGTGCCCGCGCTCGCCGCCGGCCCGCGCCCGCAGCCCGACGGCACCGTCGGCGTCCTCGGCTTCTTCTACCCCGGCAAGGGGCACGACGAAGCGCTCGCCGCCGCGGTGGAGGCCGGCATCGGGCGACTCACGATCCTGGGCCGAGCGTCGGACGGGCACGCGGCCGACCTCGACGCGTTCGTCCGGCGCGCGGCCGACGCCGGTGTCGCGGTCGAGGTGACCGGCTGGCTCGACGACGTCGCCATGGCCGAGCGGGCGCGGGCCGTGTCGGTGCCCGTGATCGCCCACCAGCACGTCTCGGCGTCCGCGTCGCTGACCTCGTGGATCGGCTGGGGTCGCCGCCCCCTCGCCCTCCGCAACCGGTACGTGGACGAGACGGCCGCGCTCCGCCCCGGCACGGTGCGGCCCGTCGATCCGTCCGCGCTGGGGGCCGAGGTGCGCGCGGCGGCGGAGGATCCGGATGCCACCTGGCATGGCATCCATCCCGTCCCCGTCGGCCCCGTCGACGTCGCCCGCGCGTACCTGGAGTGGTGGGCCGGTCTGCCCGCCCCCGCCGCGGCCGCCGCCGCCCCCGCCCCCGACGCAGCGCCC
>NZ_LQQP01000062.1 GCF_001619615.1 Microbacterium sp. T32 | reverse complement strand
GCGCCGGAAATCTCTCGAAAGTCACGTCTGAGAGTCGCACAGTGGAGGAAGACCACCGAATTCGCTCTCAATCGAGGAGATCGACATGGCACTCGCCGACATCTTCGCCGGACGCCCCTCCGGCCGCACGGCCCCCGCTTCCCGCTCCGCCCGCCCGGGTCATGGCATCCGTCCCTCCGTCGACGGTCCCGGGCTCGCCGCGCTCACCGCCTGGGTCGATCAGGTCGCCGCGCTCACCCAGCCCGACCGCATCCACTGGGTCGACGGCTCGGCGGCCGAGAACGACGCCCTGCTGCGCGAGATGGTCGACGAGGGCAAGCTCATCAAGCTCAACCCCGAGTGGCGGCCCGGTTCGTACCTGGCCCGCTCGCACCCGAGCGACGTCGCCCGACTCGAGTCGCGCACCTACATCGCGTCGGAGAACGAAGAGGATGCCGGGCCCACCAACAACTGGATCGCTCCGGCCGAGATCCGCGAGACGCTGGACGGCGTCTTCGAGGGCTCGATGCGCGGACGCACGATGTACGTCGTGCCCTTCTCGATGGGCACGGTCGGAGGTCCCCTGAGCCACATCGGCGTGCAGATCACGGACAGCGCCTACGCTGTGGCATCCATCGGCATCATGACGCGCGTCGGCACCGCGGTGCTCGAGCGGATCGCGGCGGGTGCGCCGTGGGTCAAGACCGTGCACTCGGTCGGAGCGCCGCTCGCGCCCGGCGAAGCGGATGTCGCGTGGCCGTGCAACGACGAGAAGTACATCGTGCACTTCCCCGACACGCTCGAGGTGTGGTCGTTCGGCTCGGGCTACGGCGGCAACGCAATCCTCGCGAAGAAGTGCTTCGCGCTGCGCATCGCCTCGGTGATCGGCCGCGACGAGGGCTGGCTCGCGGAGCACATGCTCCTCATCCGCGTCATCGACCCGCAGGGCAAGGCGTACCACGTGGCGGCGGCGTTCCCGTCGGCGTGCGGCAAGACGAACCTCGCGATGCTGCGGCCGACCATCCCGGGCTGGCGCGTCGAGACGCTCGGCGACGACATCACCTGGATCCGCCCCGGCGAGGACGGCCGCCTGTGGGCCATCAACCCCGAGGCCGGCTTCTTCGGCGTTGCGCCCG
>NZ_LQQP01000061.1 GCF_001619615.1 Microbacterium sp. T32 | reverse complement strand
GCGGGGTGTGCCCGTCCGCGCCCGGGGCGCCGGGGCCGCCCGCGCCGGGGCCACCGGGCTGGGCGGGGGCGCCGCCGGGGCCGCACTCCCCCGGCTTCGGTCCGTTCTCGGGGGCGGCCGGAGCGGTGCCGTCGGCCGGAGGCGTCGGCAAGGTGCCGTCGGCGGGAGGCGTCGGGGCACCGGTCGGTCCACCGGTCGGTGCAGCGGTGGGCGCGGTCGTCCCGGGACCCGTCGCGCCGCCGTCGGCGCTCGGGGCGTTCGTCGCGGCCGCGACCGTGCTGCTCGACTGAGCGGCCAGCGCCGCCGTGCCTCCGGTGAGGCCGAGCGCGGCGACCACCGCGGCGGTGATCACGACCGGTCGCACCCACGTGCGGCGGGGCGGCTCCGGGGTCGGCGCCTCCTGGCGGGGCAGCGGCAGGGTGGGGTTGTCGTCGTCGGACATGGGTTCCTCTCGGGCCGGCGAGTCTCGTCGGCGTCTGCTCCCCAGCCTCGGAACCGGAACTGAAGCCGACCTGAAGCGGCCACGACCGGGGTGAATCCCCACCGTTCGCATAAGCGGCATCCAGTGTCCGGCCGTATCGTCGGCCGGATGTCCGCCCCCGCCCGCGTCCTCGTGCTCGATGATGACGAGACCATCCGCCTCGCCGTCGTGCTCGCGCTGCGCGCCGACGGTTTCGTGGCCGAGGGGGCGCCCGACGGCACCGATCTCGCCGAACGACTGGATCGGTTCCGCCCCGACCTCGTGGTGCTGGACTGGATGATGCCCGGGCCGAGTGGCATCCGGTTGCTCCCCGTCGTGCGCGCCGCGGGCGACACCGCCGTGATCATGCTGACCGCGCGCGACGAGGTCGACGATCGGCTGCGCGGATTCGCCGAGGGCGCCGACGACTACGTCGTGAAGCCGTTCACGATGGCCGAGCTCGTGGCCCGTGCCGGCGCCGTGCTCCGGCGACGGGGACGGCTGCCGCAGACGGTCGCCGTGGGCGATCTCGTCGTGGATGCCGATGCCGCCACGGCTCATCGGGCGGGAGCGCTGCTCGATCTCACGGCGACCGAGTTCCGGTTGCTGCGCCTGCTCGTCGAGAGTCGCGGCCGGACGTTGTCGAAGACGCAGATTCTCACGCAGGTGTGGGGGTACGAGGACTACGACGTCAATCTCGTCGAGGTGCATGTGAGCGCGCTGCGCCGCAAGATGGAGGCCCACGGCGAGCGTCTCGTCCACACCGTGCGCGGCCTCGGCTACCGCCTGAGCGAGCGCGCATGAGCGCCCTGCGGTCCGGATCGCTCCGGCGTCGGACGATCGTGTCCGTGCTGGCGCTCGTCGCGCTGCTGCTCGTCGTGCTCGCGGTGATCGTCGACGTGGCGCTCGGTGCGCGGCTCCGCGGTCAGATCGAGGACCGGCTGCGCGACCGCACCGCGGCGACCGCATCGCTCGTGGGGATCGTGGATGCCGAGGACCTCGCCGACCGGCTCTCGGCACAGGGCCTGTCGGTGCGCATCGACGAGGCCGGCGGCGGGTCGGTCGTCGCCGGCCCCAGCCCCGAGCAGCTGCGCGGGGGTCCCGCGGGACCGCCCGGGGGTCCGCGGGGCGGCGAGGCCCCGGCGACGCCCGCGCCGGGAGCGGTGACCGTCACCGCCTCGGAACTGAGCGGTGACGCCGACCTGGTGACGCTGCGCTCGACGCTGAGCGACGGATCGACGCTCACGCTCACGGCCTCCGCCGCCGGGGTCGGCGAGACGCTCACGCAGGTGCGCTGGATCATGGCCGGCGCGTCCGTCGCGGTGCTGCTGCTCGCAGCGGGCGCCGTCGTGCTCGTCGTGCGCCGCACCCTGCGGCCGCTCGACGAGGTGTCGGACGTCGCGCGCGCCATCGGCGCCGGGGAACGCGATCGACGCCTTCGTCCGACGCACCCCGACACCGAGATCGGGCGCGTGGCGACGGCGCTCGACGACATGCTCGACGACGTCGTCGGCGCCGAGGTCGCCGCGCGGGCCGCCGAGGTCGCCGCGCGGGCCGCCGAGGAACGGCTGCGGGCGTTCCTCTCGGATGCCGCGCACGAACTGCGGACGCCGGTCGCCGGCATCCGGGCCGCCGCCGATACTCTCGTGCGCGCCGACCTCGACGGCCCCGAGCGCGAGATGCTCGCCGGGCACGTCGTGCGGGAGGCGACCCGCGCGTCGCGTCTCGTGGACGATCTGCTGCTCATGGCGCGCCTCGACCGCGGGTTGGAGCTCGCGCTCGCTCCGGCCGATCTGCGCGAGATCGTCGACGCGGAGGCGGCGCGGGCGCGCCTGGTGCATCCCGGCCTGACCGTGGACGCCGAGATCCCGGATGCCGCTGTCCCGGTGTCCGTCGACCGCGACCGGGTCGCGCAGGTGTTGTCGAACCTCGTCGAGAACGCCGCGCGCGTCACCGGCGGCCGCGGGCGCGTGGTGCTCGGCATCCATTCGTCGGGCGACGACGTCGAGGTGCACGTGAGCGACGATGGGCCGGGCGTCGCCGCGGAGGATCGGCAGCGGATCTTCGACCGTCTCGTGCGGCTCGACGCCGCGCGCGCGGGGTCCGGCGGCGTCGGGCTCGGGCTCCCGATCGCGCGCGGGATCGCCCGCGCACACGGCGGCGACGTGGAGTGCCTTCCCGCGGACCGCGGAGCGGTGTTCGTGCTCCGTCTTCCGCGGTCGAGCGCGGCTCAGCGCACGGGGCGGGCAGCGCGCGCGGGCGTCGGCCGCGCCGGCGTCGTCTGAGCGGAGGCGACGCCCGACCCGCTCAGCGTGAGGCCGTCGGCCCCGCTGGCGTCGTGCATCATCTGGTCGACGAGTTCGCGATCGATCGACGGTTCGCGGCCACCGTAGAACTGCAGCACGAGGGCGTTCGATGCATGGATCCACAGGCTCGCCTGGCGCACCCCCTCGTTCACCGG
>NZ_LQQP01000060.1 GCF_001619615.1 Microbacterium sp. T32 | reverse complement strand
AGCATCGTCCAGATGCCGGCCGGCATCCCCGTGGCCACCGTGTCGATCAACGGGGCGAAGAACGCCGGTCTCCTCGCCGCCCGGATCCTCGGATCGACGGATGCCGAGATCGGAGACCGCGTGGAGCAGTACGCCGCCGACCTCGAAGCGCAGGTGGAGGAGAAGAACCGCCGTCTGAAGGACGCGCTGTGAGTGTGATCGCCCCCGCCCGGCCGCGGGCGCGCGCGGCGGTCGTGGAATCGCAGCCGATGCGTCACCCCGACGCGTCGTCTCGTCGGGTCATGACGCGTCGCGGATGGTGGCTGATCGTCCTCAACTTCCTGCTGCCGGGATCGGCGCAAGTCTTGGCGGGCAATCGTCGCCTCGGCCGGTTCGGTCTCGCGACGACCCTGTTCCTCTGGGCGGTCCTGATCCTCGCGGCGCTCGGTGCGCTGCTCTGGCCCAGTGGCCTCTTCGCCCTGGCGACCGGGTCGTTCATCCCGGACTTCCTGTCGTGGTTCCGGTGGGTGCCGCTCACGCTCGTGCAGGTCGTCCTCGTCGGTTACCTGGTGGTGTGGATCGTCCTGACCATCGACACTCTGCGTCTCGTCCGGCTCGTCCGCACCGGGCCGATCGCCCGCTGGGCGATGGCCGTCGTCTCCGTCGGGCTGCTCTTCCTCACCGGCTCGGGAGCGGCCTGGGCGGCGCAGGCCGCCGGAACCACTCGCGACTCCTTCGCGGAGCTGTTCGCCCAGTCCGCGCCCGTCGTCCCGCCCTCGGACGGTTATTACAACATCCTTCTGCTCGGCGGGGATTCGGGCGACGGGCGCGATTCCATGCGGTTCGACTCGATCTCGGTCGCCTCCATCAACGCCACCACGGGTGCCGTCACGATCACGGGCATCCCGCGCGACATGCCGAACTTCCCGTTCGCCCCCGGCCCCCTGCAGGACGAGTACCCGGACGGGCACACCGGCAAGTTCGACGAGACCTGCGGGTGGGGGAGCGGGATCAATCAGCTCCGTACCGAGGTCGAGGTCTGTCAGGACGGCAACGCGCTCTATCCGGACGCCGTCGCGAACGGTTCGGAGCCGGGGATCGAGGCGACCAAGGATGCCGCAGAGGGCATCATGGGCATCAAGATCCCGTACTACGTACTCCTCGACATGCAGGGCTTCGCTGATCTCGTCGACGCGCTCGGCGGCGTCGACATCACGGTTGACGAGCGGCTCCCCAAGGGAGGCCCGGCCTATGACGGTCAGCCGGTCGACGACTGGGCGTTCGGGTGGATCGAGCCCGGCGCACAGCGCATGAACGGCGATACCGCCCAGTGGTACGCGCGCTCGCGGTACACGACCAGCGACTTCGACCGCATGCGCCGCCAGCGCCAGCTGCAGGAGGCCATCCTCGCTCAGTTCACACCGCAGAACGTTCTGCAGCATTTCCAGCAAGTGGCTGCCGCCAGCACGAATCTCCTCAAGACGGATCTCCCCCAGGGACTCATCGCGCCGACGCTGGTCGACCTCGCGCTGAAGGCCAAGGACCAGCCGGTCACGACGATCGAGCTGACCCCCGCGGGCGGCGTCGACGAGTTCCACCCGGATTACGACCAGGTGAAGCAGATCGTTCGCGACAAGCTCCACCCCCCGACCCCGACGGAGAGCCCCGCGCCGTGACCGTCACCCTTCGCGTCGTCCTCGACCAGCTCGTCGCCCCGACCTCCCGCGACCTCGAGGAGGCGTCCGCGTCGCTGACGCAGGCGCTGATCGACACCGCGCCGCGCGGGTGCGACGTCGGCGCGATCGTTCCCGCCCCCGGGTTGCCGGACGACGCGGGCGTCGCGGGGCTGTCGTCCGAGACGCGCCTCTCGATGCGGCGCCGCGAGCTCGCGGCATCCTGGCAGCTCGGTGTGGCTCCCGGGATCGGGCGAGGACTCATCCACTCGCCGACCTCGCTCGCACCACTCGTCCGCCACGACCGCGTCAACGAGACGCACCAGATCGTCGTGACGCTGTGGGACCTGCGCGCGTGGGAGACGCCGGAGGAGCTCCCCAAGACCGAACTGCTCGCCGCCCGCGCCCTGCTGTCGCGGATCGGTAAGCATGCCGACGCCGTCGTGGTGCCTTCGCACGCGATGGCGGAACGGCTCGCCGAGGTCGCGAAGGCGAAGCTCGTCGCGAAGGTGCGCGTCATCGGCGGGGCTCCCGCGGCGGGCTTTCGCGTGCCCTCGGATGCCGTGGGCCGACTGCGCGCGCTCGACCTGCCGTCCTGGTTCATCACGGTCGTCGGGGGCTCCGCGGCGTCGGATGGCGTTTCGGCCGCGTTCGCGGGGGTGGCCGCCGCCGGCTGGGACGGAGACGTGGTCGTGCTCGACGTGCCCGAGGGGGACGAGCCCGCCGTGGTCGAGCTGGCCTCCGCGGCGGGCATCCCCGAGGCGCGGGTGCACGCGCGCGGGTCGCTCGACCGCTGGGACCGGGCCGCGGTGCTGTCGCACGCCGTCGCGCTGCTCGCGCCGAGCACCCGCACGGACTGGCCCTGGCGC
>NZ_LQQP01000059.1 GCF_001619615.1 Microbacterium sp. T32 | reverse complement strand
GGGCGGATGCCACTGGCATCCGCCCCTCTTCCGTTCCTGCTCCGCCGGCATCGCCCGGTCGCTGTTCGAGGGCGCACGCGTGCACAACTCCGGCGGAACCCTCGTCCGCGGGGCGTTCCCGGGCCTCGCGGTACACAACGCAGGAGTTGTGCCGGTCGGCCCGCGTGATTCCGTAGCCACGAGGCTGCGGCGGATGGATTCCCCTGTGGCACACACCGGGCACAACTCCGGCAGAACCCGGCGCCTCCCCGCGCCGTGGGGTCCACGCGCCCGATGCGCAGGAGTTGTGCGCGCCGCGCACGAAGAAGGGGCCGGATGCCGTGGCATCCGACCCCTCATGCGAAGCGGCTCAGTAGTGGACCGACACCTCGGTGCCGGGGTAGGCCCAGTCGTAGAGCTCCTTGGCCGCGGGGATCGTCATGTTGATGCAGCCGTGGCTCATCGGCGTGCCGAAGTTGTTGTGCCAGTACGTGCCGTGGAAGCCCTCGTCGCCGTTGAAGTACGACACCCAGGGAACGTCCTTGGTGCAGTAGTCGTAGCCGGGGACGCAGCCCATGTCCTGCATCGGGGTCTTCCAGCCCACGCGGAAGTTGCCGGTGTGGGTGGCGTGCTCACCGGCACCGGAGGAGATCGTGTACGTGCGGTACACCTGACCGTTCTGGTACATCGTCGTCGTCTGGGTGCTGAGATTGACGTCGATGTGGCGCTCGGTCTTGGTCGTCTGGAACGGCGTTTCGGCGACGGTCAGGGCGAACTTGCCGTTGGCCTGGGCGAGCTGCGCGGCGAAGGCGGCGGCGATGCCCGAGGTGTCGCCCAACGAGCGTCCGGTCTGTCCCTCGGTGAGGGTCTTGATGACCTCACCGCCCGTGTCGACGATGACATCCGCGTTGACGGCGCCGCGGTCGACCTGGCCCGCGAGACCGTCGACCGCCTTCTGGATGCCGGCCTGATCAGCGGTGACCGGGAAGTCGCCCTTGCCGTCGGACGTGACGGTGAGCCACGACGCGGCGGTCGCCCGGTCGACGGGCACGGTGCGCTCGTCGCCGACGTAGAAGCCGATGGTGTCGAGGACGCCGTTGAGGGCCGTCACTGCGGCGTCGGCCTTCTCCGTCGTCACGGCGGCGTCGACGGAGACGAGGCTCGCCTGGACCGTGGTGGTCGGGGTACCGGCGTCGAACGCGGACTGCAGGGCCGCGGTCACCGCGGCGATGTCGATGCCCTCGCCCGCCTGGGCCGGGGTCGACACGTACTTCTGCGACGCCGAATCGAACGCGACGGTCGCGTCGACCGGAGCGCGGTAGGTGCCCGGCGCGCGCTCGCGCAGGACGGCTGCCGCGGTGGTCGGGTCGACCTGGATCTGGACGCCCGTTCCAGCCGGGAACCAGGATGCCGGCTTCCACATGGGGTTGTCGGCGAAGGCCTTCTCGGCGATCGCGGTGGCGTCCACGGTGGCGCCGAGATCGGCACCGCTGACGGTGACCTCGCCGGCGGGGCTCTCCACCGTCACCTCGGTGTTCGCGAGGTGCGCCGAGATCGTCTGGGCCGCAGCGCCGGCGGTGAGGCCGCCGATCTGCACACCGGCGACGGAGGCACCCGGGGCGATGAGCACGAGCGACGCCGCGATCAGGGCGACCGCGGTCGCGCCCGCGGGGATGCCGATCCACAGTCCCGAGCGGTTCTT
>NZ_LQQP01000058.1 GCF_001619615.1 Microbacterium sp. T32 | reverse complement strand
CGCTGCGGGCACTGCGGAACAAGCGAGCGAGCCTGCCGGCCAAGAAGCACGGGAACATCCCGCTGTGAACGACGAGGCCCCCGCCGAGCCCGTCGCCCGGGTCGTCCGCGGCACGCCGACGCCCGAGGAACTCGCGGCGGCGATCGTCGTCGTGAGCGAGGCCTATGCGCGCGAGACCGCGGATGCCACCGCGCCCGAGGTCTCGGCGCGCTCGCGCTGGGAGCTGTCCGCGCGCGGGCTCCGCACCCCGCTGAACCGCGCCGCGGGTTGGCACGCCTTCACCGGCTGACTGTCCCCCGAAATACCTACAGACGCCGCGAGATCGTTCGCGAATACTGGAGGAGCTGGAACGCATCACGCGTTCGGTCGGGCCGCTCCATCGAGCCGGTTTCCGGCCGCCGCGGACGGTTTTCGGGTAGCCGTTCGCATGGGTGAGGGGCAGGCATTGCCGCCCCTCACCCCTCATTTTTCGCACTCTTCCCCGGATGCAGAAACCCGACACGGCCCCCCTCGGCTCCCGCCGCGGGGGGCTTCTGGTTGCGGCGCGGTCGGCCTGGGCGCGGCCGGTTCCGGCGCGGCTCCTGCGGTCGTGGGCGGGCTCGAGCGCGGCTGATTCGGGTGCGGCTCGCCCACGGAGCGGCGTGCCCTGGCCGGCGCCGCCGCGGGGCGTTCAGCGGGGGCGACGGATCTCGCGCCAGAGATCCACGTCGTCCTCGTCCGCACTGGCCCCGGCGGTCGCTCGACGGCCGACCACCGTGACCGCGATCTCGTGATGCGGCGACGAGCGGATGATCACGCGCTCGGAGGTCGCGTCGCGCACGATCCCCGCGAGCTCGGAGCGGATGTCCTCCAGCGCGGACGGGGGCAGGTCATCCAGCCCGCCCTCGTCGAACAGCATCACGATCATGCCGCGGCGACGCGCCGCGTCGATCTCCGCGCGCACGCCGTCGTCCAGGAGACGCGGACTCCGCAGCTCGTCACGGAGACTCTGCTCCGCCAGCCGGGCTGCGGTCTTCTCGCTCGGCCGCAGGTTGCCACCCGTCTCGATCGTCCGACCGAGCACCGGGCCGGCCACGTGGAGTGCTCGCTGTACGTGCAGACGGCGCTCGCGCTGGCGCCCGCTCTGCGACGCCTGCCAGGCCGAGGCCGCCTGCTGCAGCTCGGAGAGCTCCTCGGCGTCGCGCGCGACCCGGTCGAGGGCGACCGTGATGAGCTGCGCGGCCGCGACCCAGACGAGCGAACCGACGAGGCCGAGGCTGAGGGCCGAGAGGGGCCCCAACCAGACGGACGCGGAGAGTGCCAGGATGCCGGTGCCGATCCACGCCACGATCGGCCGGCGGCGCACCATGACGACGGTCATCAGCGCACCGATGCCCCCGATCACCCATGTGACGAACGGCTGGGCCCGGCCCGCCTCGCTGACCGCGGCGAACGCGGCGTTGGGCACGACGGCGGCCGCGAACAGCGCCAGCGCGATGGCCCAGCGCGGCGGGGAGAGCCGCTCATCCGCCTCCGCATCACCGGGCTCGGAAATGCGCCGACGGGTCGGGAGAAGGACCCACACCCACGTGATCGGCAGGTAGATCACCAGCGCGGCGATCAGCAGCCAGCCGCGCTCGACCGTCTCGGGCAGCGTCCACAGCAGGCTCCGGGCGGCGAGGTACGCCGTGAAGGCGAGGGCGATGCCCGACAGGATGGAGCGGACGGTCACCAGCGGTCTCCGCTCTCCCACTCGAGGGTCACCGTGGTGCCCGCGGGCGACGAATCCACGGTCGAGCGTCCGCCGACCGCCGTCACCCGCGCAATGATCGAGCCGCGGATGCCGAGCCGATCCGCCGGGATCGCATTGACGTCGAAACCGCGACCCGCGTCGCGGACGCGGATCGTCACGCCGCCCGGATCGGCCGAGCCCATGACCTCGACCGAGAGCGCGGCGGCGTCCGCGTGCTGCACGGCGTTGGCGACGGCCTGCATGGCCGCGAGCACCAGCGCGCGGGCGACGCGGCCCGGGACACGGGGAGTCCCCTCCTGCACGCGCCGAACGACGACGAGTTCGACGCCGAAGTCGCGCGCGGACTTCTCGATGTCGTCGGCGAGGGCCACGGCATCCATTGGCTCGTCGCTCCCCTCGAGGGCGTCCTTCTCGGCGTTCGCCAGTCGGGTGAGGGCCTCGCGCGCCATGCTCACCGCAAGGGTGCGTTCGCGCGGGGTCGCGGCGCGCTCCGCGGCGAGCAGGGCACCCAGGACGCTGTCGTGCATGAGGGCGGCGACGGCGACGCGTTCATGTTCGGTCGCCGCGGTGGCGGCCGCCGAGGCGTAGCTCGCGACCGCGCGCGTGCGGGTCTCGTCGACATTCGCCGCGATCGACCGGTACATCCACGTCAGCGTGACCAGGACGCTGCCCAGCAGCAGCGCGAAGGAGACGTCGAGCGCGACAGGCAGGAGGAACTCAGGACGACCGCCCGCCTGCAGGAGTCGGACCACGCCGAACAGCAGCGGAGCGGCGACGGTCCACGCGACCTGCAGCGGCAACGGGAAGGCGACGACCGTCGCGACCGTGGCGACGTTGATGAGGTAGAAGATCCAGGGGTTCTCGGTCGGTGACGGCGCCTCACCCCCGGCCGTCGCGAACGGCCACAGCACCAGAGCCACCATGAACAGTACCGCGAACAGGCCCGAGAACAACCGCGCGAAGCGGTCGACCGCGCACGCCACGACCATCGCGACCAGCGGCACGAAGACACCGACCACGAGGGGGAGGTGCCACCCCGCAGCCTCGTCGCTCGGGCCGAAGGCCGCGACGAACGCCTGGACCCCGAGGACCAGGCACGCCGGTCCGACCAGCAGCGTGATGACACGCTCGATCCGCTTCTGCGTGAAGGATCCGGGGTCGTCGCTGGTCTCGCGCGTGTGAGGGATGCGTGCCCACGCCTCGTCGAGGACGGAGCGGTCGACGTCAGGCATCGCGGGGCGTCTCGGGCGTCTCGTGGAGGATGCCGTCCTCCATCGCCCGCCGCAGCAGATCGACCTTCGTCGGGGCGGGGCGCCCCACCTCGACGTACTTCACCCGCACGCGCGTGATGTTCTCCTTGGCCGTGGAATACGCCACGCCCAGGCGCTCCGCCACGGCCTTGAGCGGGAGCCCGGCGGCGTAGAGCCGCAGGACCTCGCGCTCGCGCGCCGACAGCTGCGCGTCCGCGAACTCGCGGTCGCCGTCGACCGCGCTGGCCCACTCGACGTTGTCGAGCAACTCGCCGCGCGCGACGGTGTCGATCGCCGCGAGCACCTCGTGCGTGGGCGAGGACTTGCTCACGATGCCGGCCGCACCGGCGGCGAGCGCCTCGCGGACGGCGGCCGGGCGGTCGGCGACGCTGTGGATGATGACGCTCGACCCGTCGCGCACGACCCGGTCGACGTTCTCGGACACGGTGGTGCCGTCGCCGAGAGTGAGGTCGAGCACGACGACGTCCGCGGGAGCCTCGCCCGCGGCGCGGCGCCAATCGAGGTAGGCGGCGACGTTCGCACCCGAGGACACCACGTCGAACGACCCCGTCTGAGCGAGCGCAGCCTCGAGGCCGAGACGGACCGATTCGTGGTCATCGATGAGGGCGACGCGCGTCATCCTCATATCGTATCCGCGCCGCCCTCTCCGGAACGGGAGTCCACATCCCCCGATCGGCGGGTCGTCGACGTATCACCGGCGCATCACGAGCGGGCGTCGCCACCGCGTCACCGACGCAGGGCGACGACGGCCTCGACGTGGTGGGAGTTCGGGAAGAGGTCGAGCCCGTGCACACCCCCGTCGGCGCGGTAGCCGTGGATGGCGAACGTCGCGAGATCCCGGGCCAGCGCGACGGGGTCGCACGCGACGTAGACGACCGTCTGCGGCGCCAGCGCGGCGATGCCCTCGACGACCTCGCGTCCCGCTCCGGCCCGCGGCGGGTCCAGCACCACGACACCGCGGGAGAGACGTTCGCGCTCACGCTCGGAGGCCTCGGCTCGCAGACGCCCGACGTAGCGGTCGACACGGGCCGTCTCGGCGCGCGCGCCGACCCACTCCGCGAGGTTCTCCCCCGCGTGCTCCGTCGCCCTCGGGTCGCTCTCGACGCTCACCACGCGCGTCGACGCACCGCCGAGATCGCCCAGGGTCGCGGCGAAGAGGCCCACGCCTCCGTAGAGGTCGAGGTGGATGGCATCCGGATCCAGGTCACCCGCCGAGGAACGGAGGCGATCGGCGACCGCCTCCGTGAGGGCGCCGGCGGCCAGTCGGTGGACCTGCCAGAAGCCGCCCGCGTCGACGCGGAACGAGCGGTCGCCGACGCGCTCCTCGACGACCTCGACCGGTCCGGTGGGCCGGGCGCCGTCCGGCCGCGGCAGCACGCGGACGCGGCCGTCGGCCGGCTGTACGAGGTCGATGCGGCCCTCGGCGGCGCCGCGCAGGTCGGCGGCCACGCGGGCGAGGTCCGCAGTCGCGAGCGGCAGGTCGGGGGTCTCGACGACCCGGTGCGAGCGCGGCGCGAACGGGCCGACGCGTCCGGCGTCGTCGACGTGCAGGCTCACACGGGTACGCCATCCGGTGCCGTCGGCGGTCTCGTCGGCACCCGCCGGACGGACCTCGACCGGCAGTTCGAGGCGACCGACGCGCTCGAG
>NZ_LQQP01000057.1 GCF_001619615.1 Microbacterium sp. T32 | reverse complement strand
CGGGGATGCCGGCCGGCATCTGGACGATGCTGAGGAGGGAGTCGAGCCCGTCGAGCGTCGCGAGCTGCACGGGGACGCCGATCACCGGAAGCGCCGTGACCGACGCGAGCATCCCGGGCAGGTGGGCGGCCCCGCCCGCGCCCGCGATGATCGCCCGCAGGCCGCGCGCCCGCGCCTCGCGGCCGTAGCGGATGAGCTTGTCGGGGGTCCGGTGCGCCGAGACGACTTCCACCTCGTGCGGGATACCGAACTCCGTGAGGACCTGCGAGGCGTCGCTCATCACGCGCCAGTCCGAATCGGAGCCCATGACGACGCCGACCACGGGCGTCTCGGAGGAATGCAGCGGCCGGGTCACCGGACCAGGCTAGGCCGGGTCGCTGGAAGATCGCGCAACGGCGCGCTTCAGTCGAAGAATGCCGCCGCCGCGCGCCCCTCGTAGACCACGTCGTCCAGGTCGTCGCCCGCGACGTTGACGTGTCCGACCTTGCGCCCGGGGCGCGGGTCCTTGCCGTACGTGTGGATCTTCGCGGTCGGGTGCGCGGCCATCGCCGGGGCGAAACGCTCGGTCAGTCCGCCCTCGGCGGGGCCGCCCAGGATGTTGACCATGATGGTCCAGGGGGCGATGGCATCCGTCGCTCCGAGGGGAAGGTCGAGGACCGCCCGCAGGTGCTGCTCGAACTGGCTCGTGACGGCACCGTCCTGCGTCCAGTGACCACTGTTGTGCGGTCGCATCGCGAGCTCGTTGATGAGGATGCGTTCGTCGGACGTCTCGAACAGCTCGACGGCGAGCATCCCCGTCACCCCGAGTCCCTCCGCGACAGCCACCCCGATCTCGGCCGCGGCGCGCGCGAGCCGCTCCCCCGCGCGAGGCGCCGGAGCGATGACCTCGGCGCACACGCCGTCGCGCTGCACCGTGGCGACCAGCGGGTACGCGCGCACCTCGCCCGAGGGGCGGCGCGCGACCTGCTGC
Source organism: Microbacterium sp. T32 (assembly GCF_001619615.1). Lineage (GTDB taxonomy): Bacteria > Actinomycetota > Actinomycetes > Actinomycetales > Microbacteriaceae > Microbacterium. The sequence goes on along the minus strand of NZ_LQQP01000057.1, from coordinate 2,213 downwards.
GCCAGCTCACGCGTGAAGTCGACGAGTTCCTCGACCAGGAGCGCCCCGCCGTTGGCGTCCTCGGCGAGCGCCGCGAACCAGTCGTCGGCCTCGGTCGCGGCCGACACGACGCGCACGCCCTTGCCGTCGTACCCGCCGCGCGGCGTCTTCACGACGGCGCGACCGCCGTGCGCGTCGAGGAAGTCCTGGAGCTGGGCGGCGTCGGAGACCGCTGCCCAGTCGGGCTGCGGCATCCCGAGCTCCGCCATGCGCGCGCGCATGACGAGCTTGTCCTGGGCGACGGCGAGCGGTGCGGGGCCGGGGTGCACGGCGACGCCCGCTTCCACGAGCACCGACAGAACGTCCTGCGGGACGTGCTCGTGGTCGAAGGTCAGCACGTCGACGTCGCGCGCGAAACGCAACACGGTCTCGGCGTCGTGGTAGTCGCCGACCGCCGTGGCCGCGAGGCCCGCCGACATCCCCTCGCTCTCGGCGAGGACGCGGATGTCGATCCCGAGCTCTTCGGCGGGCGCGATCATCATCCGCGCCAGCTGTCCGCCACCGACCACTCCGACTCGCAGCGCCATGCCGCTCCTTCCGTCCCGTCCATTGTGCCCTCCGACGGTCGGGGCAGCGGCTCCCCACCCCTCGCGATAAACGCGATCCACGCGAAGAAACGCCGCGTCAGCGCGTTTCCCGCCGTGGATGCCGTTTATCGCGAGGGGGTGAGCGGGTGGGGCGTCAGAAGTCGACGGAGCCGGAGCCCTGCGACTGGGAATCGCGATGCGCGAGGATCTGGTTCACCTCGACCTGGTCGACCAGCGTCTCGTGCACGAGCACCGCGTGCGGCACGTTCTTCAGACGCATCGGCGGTTCGACGCCGTTGGAGAGCGTGAGCGTCCCCGCACCCCACAGGCGCTGCAGGATGCCACGACGCATCTCGATCGCGTACCCGCGCACGTGCGAGACCTCGCGGCTGCGCGACCCGAAGAAGCCCGAGCGCTCGATGACGCGGCGCGTCGTGATGGTCCACGACCGCGACAGCCACGCGAAGTACGGGAGGACGACGAGCAGCAGGAGCACCACGCCGGCGGCGGTCAGCAGCATCCAGTTCTCGAACGGAGCGGGGAGGTTGTCGTAGTAGTACGACGCCGCACCGGACACGGCGATGAGGACGAGCGCGGACCAGAAGAGGCGTCGCGCGTGCCCGCGGAGGCGCACGATCCGTCGTTCGGGCGCCGCCGCACTGGGGGCCGGCGTCCGCGGGCGCCCCCCGTAGCTGGTCGGCTGGGTCACGTATTCATTCTGCGGGGCCGGAGCCTCTGCCGCCGCCCGCACACGCGGAACTCGCCCGGTCAGCGCACGTGGACGACGTCCCCGGCCGCGACCACCGTCTCGACCGTGCCGGATGCCACGACGAGACGCCCCTCGGCGTCGAGGCGCTCCGCCCGCCCCTGGACGGTCGTCCCGTCCGGGAGAGACACCGACACGTCGCGCCCGACGGTCGCGCACAGCTTCTCGATGTCGCGGTGGACGCGCGCGACGTCGCCCTTCGACAGCGCATCGAGGAATCCGTCCAGGCCCCGCAGGTAGTCCGCCAGCAGACGATCTTCGTCGACGTCGACGCCGATCGCGGCGAACGACGTGGCCGTTGAGACCGGGAGGTCGGCGCGCGTCATCCGCGTGTTGATCCCGGCACCGACGACGACCGTGTCGGGAGCGCCGGGGACGACCTCCGCCAGGATGCCGCAGATCTTCCCCCCGTCGACGAGCACGTCGTTGGGCCACTTCACCTGGGCGCTGGCCCCGTGCCCGGCCAACCGGGTGTCCACGGCCCGCGCCATGGCCGCACCGGCGGCGAGCGGGATCCATCCGCGCATCTCGATCGGAACCCGGGCCGCGTCCACGACGACCGAGACGGCGAGCGCGGTGCCCGCCGGCGCGGTCCACGTGCGGTCGAGGCGGCCGCGCCCGGCGCGCTGATCATCGGTCACGAGGAGTGATAGGTGTGGCCAGCCGGCCGGGTCCGCCATGACGGCGGCGACGACGTCGGCGTTGGTGGAATCGGTGGTCTCGACGACCTGGACGCGCGGGCTGACGCCGGCGGCGAGCGGGTATCCGGCAGCGGGGATCGGCATGTGCACACCCTAGACACGGCGGCGGGGGCTCGGCATCCACTTGCCTTCCCCGCCCGGTTCACTCCGACGCGGAGGTGGATGGATGCCACAGCGTAC
>NZ_LQQP01000056.1 GCF_001619615.1 Microbacterium sp. T32 | reverse complement strand
CCTTCACCGCGCAGGTGACCGGCCTGGAACCTGAGCACCCGCTGTTCGCCCGCGTCGAGGAGATCGTCGCCGCGCGACAGGCGGCGTTACGCTCGTGAGGTGACCGACACCCCACCGTCCGCCGACGGGGCGCCCCGAGCGCCCCGTCGGCGTTTTCGTGTCCTGCGCTGGATCCTGGGCGGCCTCGGCGCCCTCGTGGTGCTGGCGGTCGTCGGCATCCTGACCTACAGCCAGGTCGGTGTGATGGGCGCCGAACCCGACCCGCTCGCCGAGGCGCGCTCGAACCCGGGCCTCACGATCACGGAGGACCCGACAGCGGTGATCCTGACTCCGACCTCGGGCGACACCGGGCGCGGGCTGGTGTTCATCCCCGGCGCCAAGGTCGACGCGCTGGGCTACGTCGCGACCTTGACCGACACCGTGGTCGACGACGGCGTGACCGTGGTGATCACGCGCCCGTGGCTGAACCTCGCGTTCTTCGACCCTCGCCCCCTCTCGACCTTCACCGACCTGGTGCCGGACGTGCAGACGTGGGCCGTCGGCGGCCACTCCCTCGGCGGCGTGCGCGCGTGTCAGCTCGCGACCGATGCCGACGCCCTCGTGCTGTTCGCCTCGTATTGCGCGAACGACCTGTCCGGGTCGGGGCTGCCGGTGCTGAGCCTCTCCGGTTCCGAGGACGGCCTGTCCACACCGCAGAAGATCGCGGATGCGGCGAGGGAGCTCCCCGACGACGCAGTGTTCGTCGAGATCCCCGGCGCCTCCCACGCGTCGTTCGGCGCCTACGGCCCCCAGCCCGGCGACGGCACCCCGACCGCCGACCCCGCCGAGGTCGACCGCGTCATCGCCGAGCAGCTCGCGGAGTTGCTCCCGGCACCCTGACCCGTGGTCGCCTCCGCGCCCGTGGTGCTGGCGCTGAGCCCGGCGCGGCCGGGTTCGGTGTCCAGGACACGCGGATGCGACGACCGCGCATCCGCGTGTCTTGGACACTCAACCGCGGGGCGGCGCGAGGCCGTCGCCCCGCGCACCGGCACGCGTCAGCGCTGGAAGCCCTCGGCGATGATCTCGATGAGCTCCTCGCGCTCCTCCACCGGCAGGAACGCGCCGGCGGCGGCGTTGAGCTGGAACGCCTCGAGGTCATCGAGGTCGTAGTCGAAGGCCTGCGCCAGCAGCCCGAGCTCGCGGGTCAGCGTCGTCCGGCTCATGAGGCGGTTGTCGACGTTCACCGTGACCGAGAAGCCCAGCTGGTACAGCAGATCGAACGGGTGGGCGTCGAGCGTGTCGCCCCAGGCCGTGATCGCGCCGCTCTGCAGGTTGGACGTCGGCGACAGCTCGAGCGTGATCTCGCGGTCGCGCACCCACCGCGCCATGTCGCCGAACGTGACGAGCACCTCCTCGCCCTCGCGCGACACGACATCGAGGTCGTTGGCGATCCGCACGCCGTGGCCGAGGCGCACGGCCCGGCCGTCGATGAGGGCGGATCGGATGGATGCCAATCCCGCCCCTTCACCGGCGTGCACCGTCGTGGGGAAGAACTGCTCGGCGAGGTAGTCGAAGGCCGCACGGTGGTTCGAGGCCGGGAACCCGTCCTCGGGACCCGCGAGGTCGAAGCCGACGACGCCGCGCCCGCGCCACGCGACCGCCAGTTCGGCGATCTCGTGCGACCGCGAACCCTGCCGCATGGCGGTGAGCAGCTGCCCCACGCGGATGTCCTTGCCGCGTGCGTCCGCGGCATCCTCGCCCTCCTCGATGCCCTCCTGCACGGCATCCACCACGTCGTCGAGGCTCAGACCGCGCGTGAGGTGCTGCTCGGGGGCCCACCGCACCTCGCCGTAGACGACGCCGTCGTCCGCGAGGTCTTCGACGAACTCCTTCGCCGCGCGGACGAGGCCTTCGCGGGTCTGCAGGACGCCGACGGTGAGCGCGAACTTCTCGAGGTAGTCCTCGAGCGACCCCGACTCGACGTGGTCGGAGAACCAGTCGGCCAGGCCCTCCGCGTCGTCGGCGGGAACGTCGAGGTCGAGGTCGTCGGCGAGCTCGAGCACCGTCTGCGCGCGCATGCCGCCATCGAGGTGATCGTGCAGCGACACCTTCGGCAGGTTCTTGAGCTTCTTGCCCTGGATGCGGACGTCGTCGGTGGCCATGGTGCTCCTCGGGTCGGATGCCATCACGCGGTGATGCGCTCGCGCACGAGCGGGGTGCGCACGGGCGCGGTGTCGCCGATCTCCCACGCGCCCTCGACGGCCGCGAGGGCGCGGTCGAAGCGCGTCTCATCATCCGCCGAGAGGGTGAACAGCGGCTGACCGGCGGCGACGGAATCGCCGACCGTGACGTGCAGGTCGATGCCCGCGGCGTGCACCACGGCGTCCTCGGCGCGCGCGCGTCCGGCGCCCAGGCGCCACGCACCGATGCCGAACGGCAGCGCCTCGACGCGGGTGACGACGCCCGCGCGGTCGGCCACGACCGTGTGCGTCTCGCGCGGCCTCGGGAGCGCGGCATCCGGGTCGCCGTCCTGCGCGCGGATCATGCGCTTCCACACGTCCATCGCGCGGCCGTCGGCCAGGGCCGCCTCGACGTCGGCGTCGGGCTGCCCGGCGAGCGTCAGCATCTCGCGTGCGAGGGCGACGGTGAGTTCGACGACGTCGGCGGGGCCGCCGCCGGCGAGCACCTCGACCGACTCGCGCACCTCGTTCGCGTTGCCGATCGCGCGCCCGAGGGGGGTGTTCATGTCGGTGAGCAGCGCCGTCGTGTTGACGCCCGAGTCGGTGCCCAGCGCGACCATCGTCTCGGCGAGCTCCCGGGCGCGGTCGATGTCCTGCATGAACGCGCCGGAGCCGAACTTGACGTCGAGCACGAGCGAGTCGGTGCCCTCGGCGATCTTCTTCGACATGATGCTCGACGCGATGAGCGGGATCGCCTCCACCGTGCCGGTGACGTCGCGCAGCGCGTACAGCTTCTTGTCGGCGGGGGCGAGGCCCGTGCCGGCGGCGCAGATCACCGCGCCCACGTCGGCGAGCTGCGCCAGGATCTCGTCGTTGGACAGCGCCGCACGCCAACCCGGGATCGACTCGAGCTTGTCGAGCGTGCCGCCCGTATGGCCGAGACCGCGACCCGAGAGCTGGGGAACGGCGACGCCGAACGCGGCGACGAGCGGGGCCAGGGGCAGCGTGATCTTGTCGCCCACGCCGCCGGTGGAGTGCTTGTCGACGGTGGGCTTGCCGAGGGACGAGAAGTCCATCCGCTCGCCGGAGGCGATCATGGCATCCGTCAGCACCCGGATCTGGTCACGGCCGAGACCGTTCAGGAGGACCGCCATCGTGAACGCCGACATCTGCGCGTCCATCACGTAGCCGCGGGTGTACGCGTCGACGAGCCAGCGGATCTCCCCCTCGGAGATCGCGCGTCCGTCGCGCTGTGCGCGGATGATGTCGACCGCGTCGTACTGCTCGGTGCTCACCGGGCCGCCTCCTCGAGGTCGCGCGGACCGAAGGCGTCGGGGAGGACTTCGTCGATGGTCCGGATGCCGCTGACGGTCTCGAGCAGCATGCCCGGGATCGCGTGCTCGAACAGCAGCTGGCGGCACCGACCGCACGGCATGAGCGTGCGCCCCTCGCCGTCCACGCAGACGAACGCCACGAGCTGACCGCCCCCGGACATGTGCAGCTCGGACACCAGACCGCACTCGGCGCAGAGGGTCACGCCGTACGAGGCGTTCTCGACGTTGCACCCCGCGACGATGCGTCCGTCGGCGACGAGCGCCGCGGCACCCACCTTGAAGCGGGAGTAGGGGGCGTAGGCGCGGTGCATCGCCTCGGTGGCGGCGGAACGGAGTTCGTCCCAGTCGATGTCGGTCATCGTGGAGCGGAGGGTCCTCTCGTGAAGGGGGAAGGCGGGCCGGGTCAGCCCTTGACGTACGGTTTGCCGGCGGCCGCGGGGCCGCGGACCTTACCGACGAGACCGGCGACGGCGAAGATCGTCACGACGTACGGCAGCATGAGCATGAACTCGCTGGGCACGGGCGATCCGATCACACCGAGGGTGTTCTGCAGGTTGGACGCGAAGCCGAACAGCAGCGCGGCGAGGGTCGCACGGATCGGGTCCCACTGGCCGAAGATGACCGCCGCGAGGGCGATGTAACCGGCACCGGCCGTCATCTCCTTGTTGAACGCCCCCACCGAACCCAGCGTGAAGAACGCGCCACCGAGACCGGCGATCGCGCCACCCAGCGAGACGTTCCAGAACCGCGTGCGGGCGATGTTGATGCCCACGGTGTCGGCCGCCTGCGGGTGCTCGCCGACGGCGCGCAGGCGCAGACCCCAGCGGGTGTGGAAGAGACCGACGTACACCGCGGCCACGGTGACGTACATCAGGTAGACGATGATCGTCTGGTTGAACAGCATCGGCCCGATGATCGGGATGTCGGCCAGCACCGGGATGGGCAGGCGCGGGAAGCGCGGCGGCGAGTTCAGCGTGTCGGCGTGCGGCGAGAGCAGCTGCGAGAACAGGAAGCTCGTGAGGCCGACGACGAGCACGTTCAGCACGACGCCGACGATCACCTGGTCGACGAAGTACTTGATCGCGAAGGCGGCCAGGATGAACGACACCAGGACGCCGGCCACCGCCGCGGCGATGAGACCGAGGTAGGGGTTGCCCGTGACGGTCGCCACGACGGCGGACGTGAACGCCCCCGCGAGCAGCTGCCCCTCGATGGCGATGTTGACCACGCCGACGCGCTCGCTGAGCACACCCGCCATGGCACCGAAGATGAGGGGAACCGACAGGCTCAGGCCACCGGCCAGGAGTCCGGTCAGCGGGATGACCGCGGTCGTCG
>NZ_LQQP01000055.1 GCF_001619615.1 Microbacterium sp. T32 | reverse complement strand
TCCTCCCACTCGCTGCGCAGCAAAGACGCGATCGGAAACCTCACCCGACAAATACACGTCACGTCGCGCGCGCAAGATCGCACCGTAACGCAGGGCGTTTCGCAGCCCTGCCCGAGAAAGGCCCTCCGCGCGCAGCTCCGCGTACGTCATGATGCGGCCGGTGGGCAGTCCGCATGAATCCGTCGTCACCCGGAGAGGATGCCGTGCCCGGAGGGACGCGCGAGCGCCACGACCATCCGGCTGGGGATAACTGGCCCTGGGGAGGAGGGGAGATCCGTGACACAACGAAGGAAATCCGGGCGAAGGGGCACCGGGTTCAGGGAGCCGCGCGCGGTCTAACGTCGGATTTCCTTCGTTGTGTACTGGCGGGGTCGGCGGGACCTGCTGGAGTCGGCCGGTAGCGTGGGCGGATGGAACCCGACCACCTGCAGACGCCCCGGCTGGAGCTCTCGGCGCCGACCACGGCCGACGTCGCGGCGATCCACGCGGCGTGCCAGGATGCCGATCTGCAGCGCTATACGACGGTGCCGTCGCCGTACCTCCTCGAGGATGCCGAGCGGTTCGTCGCACTGACCGGCGAGTGGTGGGCGGACGGTACGCAACCGACGTGGGCGATCCGCCGCGACGGGAGCCTGGCCGGAATGATCGGGCTGGCGAAGCTCGACACCGGTGCGCCCGAGATCGGCTACTGGATCGCCCGCGACGCGCGACGGCAGAACGTCGCCGTCGAGGCGGCGACCGCCGTGATCGACTGGGCCTTCGCCGAGGATCGGCCCGCGGTTGAACGCGTCGAGTGGCGCGCCGTGGTCGGAAACCTCGGCTCCGCCCGGATCGCCCGGCGCCTCGGCTTTCGGTACGAGGGGCTGCTGCGCCGAGCCCACGTCAACAGCCTCGGGCGCGCCGACCTCTGGATCGGCGGTCTCCTCCGCGACGACGACCGCACCCCGCAGGACTGGCCGCTCGACCTGGGCTGAGTGAGGCACAACTCCGGGAGAACCGGCCGACACCCGGCATCCACCCCTCACCAGCCCGCCTCCGCAG
>NZ_LQQP01000054.1 GCF_001619615.1 Microbacterium sp. T32 | reverse complement strand
CCCCCCCCCCCCCCCCCCCCGCAAATCATGGGCGGCGAAGAGAGCGTTGACGGCGGAGGTGATCATGACCACCGACACGAGGTCGCGGTGCGTGTGGAAAAACGCCGCCTCGGGGTGTCCCGATCCGTGATCGATCTCGATCCGCGCGACCGGTTCCGCGCTGCGATAGCTCACCGCGCTGACGTGCGGAACGAGAAGGACGTCGTTCGGCGCGAGCTGTTGTGCGGGCTGGGAGTTGATCTGCACGGTACCGGCGCCCGCGACATGGACGACGAGCGTGTCGGAACCGTGCGCGCGGCCCGTGTCGGTACCGCGAGACACCGCCAATCCCGTGTGCCACATCCGCCGCACAGCGACGTCCGCGACGACGGCCTCGTCGATGAAGGCGTGGGCCGCGGTGGCATCCATGTCGGTGACGGTCCAGCCGCGGAGGGCGAACCACTCGGCGACCTCGCGTCCCTCGAGCGGAATGCGGCGGATCCGCCACGGCGAACGCGAGTCGAACATTGCGGTGGCCTCCAGCGTGCGGTCCGCACAATCTACGAACCCCGGATGCCACCCGCCACCGCGCTCACCTGCTCCGCGCTGACACTCACCCGCGCCTGCGACTGCGGGTGGGACGCGAGGCGCCGGGCCTCACCCCGACGTGCGCGCGAGCGACAAGGAGAACGTCGATGCGACGCGGATTTCGCCTCGGCGGTCGGCACGGTGCTGGATGAAGGACGGCACCCCGAACCCGAAACGACAGGAGCCTCTCATGACCGACCTTTCGCGCGCCTCCGCACCGGACGACGACGGCATCCCCCGCCGCACCCTCATCGCCGGAGCCGCCTGGAGCATCCCCGTGATCGCGATCGCTACCGCCACCCCCGCACAGGCGGTGTCCAACGCTCTCTCGCTCGCCTTCAGCAAGAACGCCTACACCGGCGTCACATGCTCCTATATCGGAGGAGCCTCCGTGCTGGCGACCGTGAACGGAACGGCCGCCGCGGGCAAACCCGTCACGGTCACACTTGGCAATGGGTACCGGTTCAGCGACGGCAGCGTGACAAACACCCAGCTGAGTGGCACGGACGGGCGGGTTGCCCTTCCCTCGATCAATGTCCCGCTGTACGGCGGCACCGGAACATTCAGCGCCGTCAGCGGGGCATCGGTCGCCAACGCCACCGCCAGCGCGTCACCCTCCAGTGCGCGGGCATACACGTATGCGGGTGCGGGGACGTCGACGG
>NZ_LQQP01000053.1 GCF_001619615.1 Microbacterium sp. T32 | reverse complement strand
ACCGCGACCAACTCGTCGAGGAACGCGGGGAAATCGGTCGCGCGCCGGACGATCCGCTGGACGCTGTCGCGCTCGCTGAACACCTCGACGAACTGCTCGAACACGGTCTGGAACGCCTCGCGGTCGGTCTCGCTGAACGCCACGAACGCGACGACCTGCACGCGCCCCTCACCCCAGGCGATCGACGGATCGGCGATGCCGATCGCGATGCGGGTCTGCGTCGCGGTCATGCCCATCGCGTGCGGAACGGCGAGCGCATCGGTGAACGCCGTGGAGGAGATCGCCTCGCGCTCCACCGCCCGGACGACGTAGTCGTCGTCGATGACGCCCTCGTCCACCAGCAGCCCGCCGAGCCGACGGATGACACCGGCCTCGCCATCGGCGGCATCCAGTCCTCGGACGAACGCGTCGGGCGAGAAGTACGTCTCGAGCTCGGCGCGCAGCCGGGCGAGCCGCCGCCCACGACGCACCCGCGACGCGGCGGCCTGCACGCGCTCGACGTCGGCGTCGGTGAGGAACGGCTGGATGCGGACGAATCGGTCGCCGGGCCGCGGCGGGTCGATCGTGGTCAGGACGAGATCGGTGTCGATCGAGTCCCACGCCGGGTCGATGCGCGTCTCGACGCCGACGACCTCGATCGCCTGCCCGAGTGACCGGTCGACGCTCGAGCGCAGGAGCTCGTGCAGCTCGTAGTACCCCGGGCACACGATCGTGGCGGTGAGCAGCTGGTCGGAGCGGCGGCTGCGCTCGAGCCGCCCGCCCACGTGCATCGCGATGTAGGCGATCTCGTCGTCGAGGATCGGGATTCCGAGCGCGTCCTGCAGCCCCTTCGCGATGTATACCGCGACCTCGAAGATCATCGGATACGTCGACTTCAGCGAGCGCGTCAGCGGGTTCCGCGACCACGCCTGCTCGCGCGAACGGTGCAGCAGGTTCTGCACGTGCAGCGCGAGGCGCAGGACGAAGTCGTCGTGCGCGATGTCGACCAGATACTGGGATGCCGCTTCCTCCACGACCGCGCGCACGGCGCCCTCGACCGCGGGGTCGAGGCGCGAGCGGACGTCGTCGGCCGCGGGGGCGCCCGGGGCCACGATGCGTGTGAGGACGAGCGTTGCGAGGTGGCGGAGATCGCCCGCGCCGAGCTGCACACCGATGTGCTTGAGGGTCAGTCGGTCGAGGAGGTCCGCGACGGCGTCCACGGCATCCGACGATTCGCCCGCGGCCGCTTCCAGCCCCCGATCGCGCGTCACGCGGTCGGCGGCGATCGCGATGTGCATCACGACGTCGCCGATGCCGATCTCGTTCACGAAATAACCGAGGGCACCGAGTTCGGCGACGAGCTCGGCCTTGAACGGTCCGAACGCACGTGCGCCGACCGACCTCTCACCGAGCGTGCGGCGGAGGGCGTCGAGGTCGAACATCCCGGCATCCATCTCGTCGTGCGCGAGCTTGGACAGCAGCCGCCGCTGAGCGACCTCGGTCCCGCGGAGGCGAGCGGTGGATGCCGAACGCTCGAGGGTCAGCTCGGTCCCGCCGAGCAGCCCGCGCACGCGCGCGAGATCCGCCTCGAGCGTCGCGGCGCTGACGTGCAGCGAATCGGCGGTCTCGTAGACGTCGATGCCGTCGGCGGCGTCGAGGAGACGCCGGACGAGAGTGTGCAGACGATCACGGGGCGTGCCGCTGTCGGCGGGCGACCCGGCGCGCAGGGCGAGGGCGGCGTCCGCGCCGGCGCGGTAGCCGAGCGGACCGGACTCGATCGCCGCGCCCCCGGGGACGCGCGCGTTCACCGCCGTGACGTACGAGCGGATGCTGCGCGGCGTCACACCCAGCGCATCCGCCAGCGACGCCGCGGTGGACCACTCCGCGTCCCGCAACAGCAAGGCCAGCAGGCGGTCTTGCCGAGCTTTCGTCGTCACGATCCGTCCTCCGCGCCGCCCCTGGAACGGCAACGCTTCCCCCATCCAACCACGCGAGGTCACTCGCGGCGCCGGGGGCGCGGCATCCACGTTCCGGGGGGTGGGAAACGAACCTGGTTGTCCGCTGTGAACGCCGGTGCGCAGAATCGAGGGAAAGGAGGCGGGTCGATGAAGATCCTCGTGGTGTGCGGCGCGGGTGCGTCGAGCACATTCGTCGCACAGCGTGTACAGCGCGCCGCCCACGATCGCGGCCTCCCGTACTCCGCTTCGGCGGGGACCGTGCAGTCGCTCCCGATCGACCTGCCCGCGACCGACATCGTTCTCGTCGGCCCGCACCTCGGTCCCGAGTTCGAGCGGATCCGACAGGATGCCGCGACACGGGGGGTGCGCGTCGTGCTGCTCCCCGAGGACGTCTTCTCCGACCTGACCGGTACCCGCACGCTCGCTCTCGTGGAAGAGGCGATGGGCGCGCGGGAATCCGCGGACACCGTCTGACCCGCCGCCGGAAAGGAATCCCCATGCCCCAGATCACCCGGACGGTCCGCATCGGATCGTCGCGCGGCCTGCACGCCCGCCCCGCGAAGCTCTTCGCGCAGGCGGCGAAAGAGTCTGGCATCCCGGTGACGATCGCGAAAGACGCGGGCGCTCCGGTCAACGCCGCCAGCATCCTGGGGATCATCGCC
>NZ_LQQP01000052.1 GCF_001619615.1 Microbacterium sp. T32 | reverse complement strand
TCCTTCAGCGTCTTCGGCGCCGCCATGGTCGCGCGCCCCCTCGGTGCCATCGTCTTCGGCCACTTCGGCGACCGATTCGGTCGCAAGGCCACGCTCGTGGCATCCCTCCTCACCATGGGTGTCGCCACCTTCCTGATCGGATGCCTCCCGACCGTCAACGAGATCGGCGTGTGGGCGGCCGTCCTGCTGCTGATCATGCGCCTCGCGCAGGGCTTCGCCCTCGGCGGCGAGTGGTCGGGTGCCGCGCTCGTCGCGACCGAGAACGCCCCGAAGGGCAAGCGCGCCTGGTACGGCACGTTCCCGCAGCTGGGCGCGCCGATCGGCTTCATCATCGCCAACGGCATCTTCCTCATCATCAACTTCGCGCTCCCGCACCCCGACGGCACCGCGCAGCGGTCCGCCGAGTTCCTCGCGTGGGGCTGGCGCGTGCCGTTCCTGTTCTCGGCCGTGATGGTGATCGTGGGCCTGTGGGTGCGTCTCCGCCTCGTCGAGAGCGAGTCGTTCGCGAAGGCCGAGAAGAGCGGCGTGATCCGCAAGTTCCCGCTGGGCGAGGTCATCCGCCGCAATTGGGTGCAGCTGATCCTCGGCACGTTCATCATGTTGGCGACCTACGTGCTCTTCTACCTCATGACGAGCTTCACGCTGTCGTACGGCACCAAGCCGACGGAGGCGGCGGCTGCTGCCGCGGCCGAGAAGGCGGGGACGCCGTTCGACGCCGCCGCGTACGTGCCCGGCCTCGGCTTCGGCTACACGGACTTCGTCATCATGCAGATCGTCGGCGTCGTGTTCTTCGGGATCTTCACGCTCCTGTCGGGCCCCCTCGCCGACCGCATCGGACGCAAGCGCCTGCTCCTCGGCGTCACCGTCGCGATCATCCTGTTCGGCCTGACGTTCGCGTTCTTCCTGCTGCCGCAGGCGGATGCCGGTCTCACCCGGGTGTACGTGCAGGCGTTCCTCATCATCGGGTTCCTGCTGATGGGCACGACCTTCGGCCCGATGGGCGCGGTCCTGCCCGAGCTGTTCCCGACGAACACCCGCTACACCGGTTCGGCGATCTCGTACAACGTCTCGTCGATCCTCGGTGCCGCGCTCGCGCCGATCGTCGCGGTGGCCCTGTGGGCGGCCGGGGGTGGCAACCCGTGGCTCGTCGGCGTGTACCTCTCCGTGATGGGCGTCCTGACGCTCATCGCCGTCGCGCTCTCCCCCGAGACGAAGGACGTCGCGTACGACGACAACCTGGCCGCCGGAGCGATCGCACCGTAACCGGTTCTGCGCAGAACGACGGATGCCACGGGGCCTCGGCCTCGTGGCATCCGTCGCTCTTCCGTCGATGGGGTGTGCCGGACTCCGGAGATTTCGTGTGTCGCGGTCGGCCGCCCGCGCCGATTGACGAGTTGCGGGTCGAATCTCCGGAGTTCGGCACACCGACGAACGGAGTCGACCGGCGGTGTCGGCGGGGCGAGGTACGGTCGGAGGGATCGCATTTCTACCCCGAGGTGAGCATGTCCCTGTCCGCTCCCGCCCGTGGCCGCCGCGGCCGCCGCGCCCCCGAGGGCCCGCGCGCGTCCTTCCGCCAGCTGCTGCCCTTCCTCGCCGAGCACACGCGCACGCTCGTCGTCGTCGGGGTGCTGAGCATCCTCGGCGCCGGGGCCACTCTGGTGCAGCCGCTGCTCGTCGGCCAGGTCATCTCGCGCGTGCAGCAGTCGGTACCGCTCGGCGCACTCGTGTGGCTGCTGGTCGGGTTCGTCGTGCTGTCGTCGTTGATCTCGGGCTACCAGCACTACCTGCTGCAGCGCACCGGTACCGCGGTCGTGTACTCCAGCCGGCGCCGTCTCATCGCGCGGATCCTGCACCTGCCCATCAGCGAGTTCGACGCCCGCCGAACCGGCGATCTCGTCTCGCGTGTCGGCACCGACACGACCCTCCTCTACGCCGTCCTCACGCAGGGGCTCGCGGATGCCGTCGGCAACGCGCTCATCCTCGTCGGGGCGGTCATCGCGATGGCGTTCATCGACCCGCTGCTCCTCGGGCTCATCGTGCTCGTGCTCGGCGCGTCGATCGCGACCGTGGGAATCCTCAGCACGCGCATCCGGGCCGCGTCGGCGGCGCAGCAGGAGAAGGTCGGGGAGCTGGCATCCGGTGTCGAACGCGCGGTCGGGTCGATCCGTACGATCCGGGCCGCGGGCGCGACCGATCGCGAGGTCGCGAACGTCACCGCCGCGGCGACCGAGGCGTACGGGGCGGGCGTGCGCATCGCGCGCGTCTCCGCGATGATCGTGCCGGTCGCCGGGATCGCGCTGCAGGTGTCGCTGCTCGTGGTGCTCGGTGTCGGCGGATTCCGCGTGGCATCCGGA
>NZ_LQQP01000051.1 GCF_001619615.1 Microbacterium sp. T32 | reverse complement strand
TGGATCACCGCCGTTCTCGCGGCGGGCGCGGCATCGTTCCTCCGCCGCGACCTGCGCTGACGCCGCCCGCCGCCCGCGCGGCGCCGGGCGGCGCCAAGTTCGCAGAATCCCGCGGAACTCGCAGGATTCGACGCGAATTCTGCGAACTACGTGGGATTCTGCGAGCTTTGTCGCGGCGCGCGCATTACAGGTGCAGCCCGGCCGCCACGGCGCGCGCGATCGTCCGCTCGACGCCTGCCCAGTCGTGGACGATCTGCGCGTACGAGAACCGGAAGACGGTGTAGCCACGCAGCCGTAGTTCGGCGTCGTGAGCGATATCGGCGCTGCGCTGCGCCGACGAGGAGTGAAATTCCCACCCGTCCACCTGCACCACCAACCGGTCCCCGATGAGGTGGTCGACCGGCCGCCCCGCGATCACGACCTGTTGGCGCACGCGCAGACCCATCCCGCGGATCCGCGTCGTGACATACGTCTCCAGCCCCGAATCGGAGAGTCCGCCGAGATCCTCGGCGAGTTCGCGAGCGGCGGGCCCCGGCCACGCCACACGGCGGAGCGCCGCCGGATCCAGCCGTTCGGCCCGCGCGGCCGCCTCCCAGATCACGAGGGCGTCCTCACGACCCACACAGAGCGCGATGTGGGCGAGCGAATCCTCCACCGACTCGAGCAGGCTGTCCCTCCCTGTCGGCGCGATCGGTTTCGTCCAGTGCACGCGGCCCGAGAATTCCGGCGGCAGCCCGGTCGCCGCAGATCCAGGGACACGGTGCAGGTGGAGGACTGACGGGATACCTGCCGGCATCCACCATCCGCGCACGCGGGCCGCGGAGACGCAGGCGACTCTCGCGCCCGCGCGGAGGCGGCCGCGATGAGAGTCTCCGGCGGGGTGCCCGCCACGATCCAGTGGCGGCGGACGATCTCCACGCCCCCGTCGCGCGCCGCTCTTCTCACCGCGTCGACGGAGTAGCCCGCATCCGCTGCGGCGCGACGGGCGACGATTCCGCCCCGGCCGATGACCCATTCCCGAAGATCCACGCCCCGAGCATGCCCGGCTGTCGCTCCCCGCTGTGTGGGCTCGGAGCCGAGATGGGGATGGCTGTGCGAGGCGCCCGGGTGTGGAGGAACGGCCGCGAGCTCACGATGTTCGCAGAATCCCCCGTTCTTCGCAGGATTCCGCCCGGATTCTGCGAAGAACACGTGATTCTGCGAGATTCGCGCCGCGCGCCCCGCGCGCCCCGCGCCGCCGCGGCGTCGCGCGCGTCAGATGTGCACGCGGGCGACGGTCTCGCCGTACTCCGTCTCGCCGACGGGTTCGAAGCCCGCGCGGAGGAAGAACGCCTCGGGACCGCCGACGCCGGGTTCGTAGATGACGTCGACGTGGTCCATGCCGCGACGCCGTGCCTCTTCGAGCAGCTGCCCCAGGGCGAAACGGCCGACGCCGCGCCCCTGGTCGTCGGCGTCGACGTTGATCCGCCACAGCACCGACCGGAAGTGCTCCTCGTGCGCTTCGGGGTCGAAGTTCGCGCTCACGAAGCCGACGACCTCGTCGCCGTCCAGCACGACGCGTTGCCACGAGGTCTGGGGATCCATCACCGTGGCGGCGATGCCGTAGCTCACCGGAGCGAGGAACTGCTCCTGCCCGGGCTTCAGCGACAGGTTGTTCACCGCCACGATCGTGGCGGCGGAGAGTTCGACGAGACGAAGGTCGGCCATGCGCCCAGGCTATCCGCCCCGCTGATCCGCGCAACATTCCGGATGCCATCGCCCTGGCATCCACTCGATAAACGCGATGCACGGCGCGAAACGCGATGTCGCGCCGTTTCCCGTCGCGAATCGCGTTCCTCGGGCAGGAGAGGGCGCGAACTATCTCGACATCAAGAGACTTTGCGCCGGTGCGATAGGCTGAAGCGCAACCCTGGCCGCCTCTACGGAGAGATTCGACGTGCCCGATTCCACCATCATCTACACGTACACCGACGAGGCGCCGGCGCTTGCTACGGCGTCTTTCCTGCCCATCGTGCAGGCCGTCACGACACAGGCGGGTGTCGATGTCGAGACCCGCGACATCTCGCTCGCCGGCCGCATCCTCGCCGCCTTCCCGCAGCGCCTGACGCCCGAGCAGCACGTGGGCGACGCGCTCGCCGAGCTCGGAGGTCTCGCCACGCTCCCCGAGGCGAACATCATCAAGCTGCCGAACATCTCGGCATCCATCCCGCAGCTCAAGGCCGCGATCGCCGAGCTGCAGGCTCAGGGCTACGACATCCCCGACTACCCCGACGACGCATCGAGCGTCGACGACAAGGACGTGCGGGCGCGGTACGACCGCATCAAGGGCTCCGCGGTCAACCCCGTGCTGCGTGAGGGCAACAGCGACCGCCGCGCCCCGCTCGCGGTGAAGAACTACGCGAAGAAGCACCCGCACCGCAACAAGCCCTTCGCCGAGGGCTCGAAGACCCGCGTCGCGACCATGGGCCACGACGACTTCAAGAGCAACGAGAAGTCCTGGGTCGCCGCCCACGACGACGTGCTCACCATCCGTCACACCGCGCACGACGGCACGGTCACGGTCCTCAAGGACAACCTGAAGGTCCTCCCGCGCGAGATCGTGGATGCCACCTTCCTCTCGGCCGCGGCGCTCGACGCGTTCCTCGTCG
>NZ_LQQP01000050.1 GCF_001619615.1 Microbacterium sp. T32 | reverse complement strand
GATCGCCGAAACCGCGGAGCGCGGCTGGGCGACGAGCCACGACGAGGTGGTGCCGTCATTGCGCGCGGTGGCCGTGCCGCTCCGTGTGCACGGACGCCCGCCAGCCGCGGTCGCCGCCGTCTACGTCGCGTCCGACCTCGACGACGCCGCGATCGCCGCGCGCCTGGCGACGGCCGCGGAGAGCGTGAGCGTGGCGTTCTAGCCCGGGCGGCACCGCCGCGCTGACGCCCACCTATACTCGATCCCGTCAGGCGCACGGGGTCGTGCGTCGCTGCTCGAAAAAGGGGCACGTAGCGCACGACGAGCGCGAGACACATACGGCATCCATTCCGTCCGTCTCGAAAGGCTCTCTTCGCCATGCCCACCGTCTCGGCGCACGTCGCGCACACCCTCGCCCGCCACATCGACACCGTCTTCGGGGTCATGGGCAACGGCAACGCGTACTTCCTCGACACCCTCGGCCGCGAGACGGCGTCCGGCTTCGTCGCCGTCCGGCACGAGGCCGCCGGGGTCGTCGCCGCCGATGCGCACTATCGCGCGAGCGGACGCCTCGCCGCGGCGACCGCCACCTACGGCGCCGGGTTCACGAACACGCTCACCGCCCTCGCCGAAGCCGTGCAGGCGCGGACCCCGCTCGTCCTCATCGTCGGTGACGAGCCCACCTCGGGCCCGCGGCCGTGGGGCGTCGACCAGATCGCGCTCGCGGCCGGAGTCGGTGCGCGCACCTACACCGTCGGGCATCGCGACGCCGCCGCCACGGTCGTCATCGCGATCGAGCACGCCCTCACGTACCGCCTGCCGGTGGTCCTCGGCATCCCGTACGACGTCGCGACGCGCGAGGCGGGACCGGTGACGGATGCCGCGGCCCCGCGGATCACGCCGGAGCACCCGCCCATCGGGCCCTATGCGGACGGCGTCATCGACGCGATCGTCGATGCTCTGGCGACCGCCGAACGTCCGCTGCTGCTCGGCGGGCGCGGAGCCTGGCTCGCCGGGGCCGGACGCGCACTGGGGGACCTCGCGGCCCTGACCGGCGCCCTCACGACCAGTACGGCGCTCGGGCGCGGGCTGTTCCCGGACGGCGAGCGCGACCTCGGCGTCGCGGGCGGTTTCGGTGCCCCGGGCGCGATGCGGATCGTGCGGGACGCGGATGTGGCCGTCGTCTTCGGCGCCCGACTCAACCAGTTCACGATGCGGTTCGGCGAACTGTTCGCGCCGGGCACGCGGGTGTTCCAGGTCGACCTCTCCCCCACCGCGACCCATCCGCACGTCGGCGGGTACGTCCGTGGGGACGCGGCCGAGGTGGCCGGCGAGATCGTGCGGCGCCTGCGCGCCCGCGGCTCGGCGCCCTCGACGTGGGGTTCCGGGCTCGATCTCGAGGCCGCCCGCCGGCAGGCGCCGGGAGAGGGCGTCGGACCGGACGGGCGGCTCGACCCCCGCACCGCGGCGGCCCGGATCGCCGAGCTCCTGCCCGAGGATCGCGTCGTGGTATCGGACGGCGGACACTTCCTCGGCTGGTCGAACATGTATTGGCCGGTGGCCTCCCCCGACCGCAACCTCATGGTCGGCACCGCGTACCAGTCGATCGGCCTGGGCTTCCCCAGCGTGCCCGGGGCGGCCGTCGCCCGGCCCGAGTCGACGATCGTGCTGACCACGGGCGACGGCGGCGGCCTCATGGCGATCGCCGACCTGGAGACGGCGATCCGCGTCGCGCGCGGCCGCGGTGTCGCCGTGGTGTGGAACGACGCGCAGTACGGCGCAGAGGTCCTCAACTACGGCAAAAAGGGGCTGCACCCCGACCCGATGCTCATCCCCGAGGTCGACTTCGCCGCCGTCGCGCGCGGCCTCGGCGCGGAGGGCGTGGTGGTGCGGGATGCCGACGACCTCGACGCCCTGGCATCCTGGGCCGCCCGCGATCCCGAGGATCGGCCGTTCCTCCTCCTGGATCTGCGCGTGAGCGCGGCCGTCGTGGCGCCG
>NZ_LQQP01000049.1 GCF_001619615.1 Microbacterium sp. T32 | reverse complement strand
GCCACGACCGGCGGGGGTGACCCCGCCGGTCGCCGTCGTTTTCGCGACGGCGACGTTCCTCGCCCTCGCCATCGGCGGTCTCGGTGTCGCGAGTCTGCTGCTCGACGCCGATGTCATCCCCGTCCGCGGACTCGGGCCTCTGCCGGGCGTCGGCGGCATGCTGCTGGCCCTGCTGCTGTTCGCGGGGATCCTGCTGTGGGGGCTGCGCGCCGAACCGGTCGGGTATGTGACCGCGGTGCCGTGCGCGATCGGAGCGTACGTCGGCGAGACGCTCGGCATCGCGATCGGCGCGGCCGTGACCGGGGGCGACCTCGCCCGAGGTCTCGCCGCGGCGGCGGCCGTCGCGCTCGGCTGGCCGGGTGCGGTGATCGCGGTCTCGGCGCTGCTCGCCGGGGCGTTCGGCGTGCTGCTCGTGCGCCGCCGCGGGGAGGGCCCGCACTGGCGCTGGGAACGCGACGACGACGATCGATGACGCGGGAGTCGTGGCATCCGCCCGTTCGGACACGCGGCGGGCTAGCTTAGGGGTGTGGAGCGGTCGCTCGAGACCCAGGTCGGCCAGGCGGTGGACGCCTGGCTCGCCTGGCTGCCCCGGTGGGAGCCGGCCCACCACCGCGGCCGCGTCGCTCCGTGCCGACGCTGCTTCGGGTCGCCGGTGCTCTCGGCGGCGGGTCTCGGGTCCGACGTGCCGCACGGCGTGCAGCACGGACTGTCGACCCGCGTGAAGACGATCGTCGATCACGCCGTCGCGGAGTACACCTCGCGCAACCTCCCGATGCTCCAGGCCGAGCTCGACCAGCAGGCCGCGCGCAACCGGCGCCGGTCGTACCGTCCGTCCGAGGGCCTGGAACCGGAATTCGAGGGGATGCCACTCGACCCCGAGCCCGAACCCGACGCGCCGTTCCTCTTCACACTGACGGGTCTGGCCGCCGAGGAGGAGGCGGAGCTCCCCGCCCTCCCGCCGCTGTCGGATGCCGCGAAGGCCGCGCTCCGGCAGGAGGTGGGGCTCGCCGACGACTACGCGAACATGATCGGCCGCGAGGTCTGCGCGATGCTGCTGCACCATCGCCTTCGCATCCAGGCCGCCGTCGCGGAGTACGTCGAGCCGCAGATCGCGGCCCTGCTCGACGATCTCTCCCGGTCGCTCGACGCGCCCTTCGATCCGCGCGACCCGGGGCCGATGACATCCTGAGCCCCGTCCACAAGGCCCCGGGGCGCCTCAGCGGCTTTTGTTAGAGTTGCGAACTGTCCGCGCGAGGTGTGGCGGATGCGAGTTCCGGGGAGGGGGCACGATGCCGCAGCGCCTGCCCTCGACGCCCCCGATCCTGCCCGGGCTGGCCTACATCCGACCGCTCGGGTCGGGCGGCTTCGCCGATGTCTTCCTGTACGGGCAGGACATGCCGCGCCGCGACGTCGCGGTCAAGGTGCTGCCGAGCGACGTGCGCGACCCCGACCTGCTGCGCATGTTCAACGCCGAGGCCGACGTGCTCGCGCACCTTTCCGCGCACCCGTCGATCGTCACGGTGTACCAGGCCGGGATCTCGGCCGACGGCCGGCCGTACATCGTCATGGAGTACTGCCCCGGGTCGCTCGCGCAGCGCTACCGGGTGGAGCGGATGCCGGTGGCCGAGGTGCTGTCGATCGGCGTGCGCATGTCCGGCGCGCTGGAGTCCGCGCACCACGCCGGCCTCGTGCACCGCGACGTGAAGCCCAGCAACATCCTCGTCACGACGTTCGGCGCGCCGGTGCTCGCGGACTTCGGCATCTCGTCCTCGCTCGTGCGACAGGGGGTCGACGAGATGCTCGCGATGAGCGTGCCGTGGAGCGCGCCCGAGGTGATCGCCGAGCAGACCGCGGGGACCGTGTCGAGCGAGGTGTGGAGCCTCGGCGCCACGGTGTACTCGCTGCTCGCCGGGCACAGCCCGTTCGAGCGGCGCGAGCGGGGGCAGAACTCCCGTGAGCAGCTGCGCCGCCGGATCGCGCGCGCGTCCTACACCGAGATCACCCGCACCGACGTGCCGCCGTCGCTGCAGGCCGTCCTCGCGCGGGCCATGTCCCGCGCCCCCGCGGACCGGCACGCCAGCGCGCGTGAATTCGGCGAGGCGCTGCAGCAGGTGCAGATCGAGCTCGGTCTGCCCGCGACGCCGCTGGAGGTGCCCGCGGCGGAGTGGGCGCCGACGGCGCGCGCCGTCGACTTCGCCGACGGCACCCTGCGCGGCCCCGCCCGCTCGCGGATCGAGCGCGAGGGCGTGCGGAAGTCGCGCGGGCCGTCGGGGGTCGCGGGGCTGGTCCGCGACGAGGACACCGACATCTCCGCCCCGACGCGTGCCGCGCATCGCGCCCTGCCGTGGGTGCTCGCCGGGGCGACGCTCGTGACCGCGGCCGCGGTCGTCGTGGCGGCGCTCCTGGCCACCGGGGTCCTGAGATGAGGCGACGCACCATCGCGGGGCTGACGTCCGCCCTCGCCGCCGCCGCGCTCGTCGTCACGGCGAGCATCGTCTGGCCCGGTCTCGATGCGCAGGAGACGCCCGAGGTCGACACGTCGGTGTGGGCGCTGCAGACGGGCGAGGGCCAGCGCTACGCGCGCGTCAACACCACCGTCGGCGAGCTCGACACCGTGCGCACGGCCGGGAACCCGAGCCAGGTCGCGCAGGGTCCCGACGGCGCGTACCTCTTCACCGACGGCTACAGCAAGCTCACGCGGATCGACGAGGCGCAGCCCGTCGACCTGCAGGAGGAGCAGCTCCAGGCGTCGCCGGAGACGCCGCCCGGCACGACCTCCGTCGTCACGGCGGGCGATTACGTCGTGTACCGCACCGACACCGGTGCCCTGTTCGCCGGACACCTGAGCCGCGCGGGGCAGTCGGTCACTCAGCTCGACCCGTTCGACACGGCGGGCGACGAGAATGCCCGGACGTACACCGCGGACGCCGTGGCCGTCGACGACCGCGGCATGATCTTCGCGTACTCGTCGGCGGACGGATCGGTCATCCGGTACGACATCGACGCCGACGAGCTGAAGGGACGCGACGCGCTGCAGGCCGACGTCGCCTCGCCGGTGATCACGGCGGCGGGCGACCAGTGGGCGCTGGTGGACGCCGAGGCCGGGCGCGTGTGGGTGCGCGGCAAGGACCCGGTCGACCTCGGCACGACCGAGCAGCTCGTGGTCGGCGACCCCGACGCGCGCGGCCGGGTCGTGTACCTCGCCGACGACCAGTCCCTGTGGAGCGTGCCCGTCGACGGCGGCGAGCCGCGCCGCGAGGTCGGCGCGGGCGGCAACGTGCTCGGGCAGCCCGCGAAACCGCTCGAGCACGACGGCGTCGCGTACGCGGCCTGGCTCCTCCCCGGCGACGCGCGCGGCACGCTGTGGCGATCGGATGCCGGCGAGACCGACCTCTCGTACGGCGGGGCGACCCTGCCCGATCAGCGGCGGCCGGTGTTCGTCGCGACCGACCACGCCGTCATCCTGAACGAAACGCGCACCGGCTGGGTGTGGACCGTGCCGGACGGCGCGCTCGTGGCGTCGAGCCAGAGCTGGACGCTCGACGACCGGACCGAGCAGGCCGCGGTCCAGAGCGACCAGCAGCTCGACGTCGTGCTCGATCCGAAGCCGCCCATCGCCGAACCCGACAGCTTCGGCGTCCGAGCGGGCCGCCTGGTGACGCTCCCCGTCCTGCTGAACGACCACGACCCCAACAAGGATGTGCTGAGCATCGTCCCCGAGAGCGTGACCGGCCTCGATCCCGGCTTCGGCAGCCTCTCGATCACCGACCACGGACAGCAGCTCGCCGTCCGCGTCGCGCCGGACGCGACGGGTTCGGCGACCTTCTCGTACGCCGTGACCGACGGCACGACCGCCGATGGCCTCACGTCGTCGCCGACGACCGTGACGCTGACGGTGTCGCCGCCCGGGACCAACGCCGCGCCCGTCTGGTGCGGCGTGGAGAAGTGCCTGCAACCGTGGCCGACGCCCGAGGTCGCGCGCGGCGGCACCATCACGGTTCCGGTGCTCACCGGCTGGGTCGACCCGGACGGCGATCCGCTGCTGCTGCTGTCGGTCGACAATCCGAGCGGCGTGGGGAGCGTGGCATCCACTCCTGCCGGCGAGGTCGTCTACCAGCATTCCGACGACGGTTCCGGCGGTGAGCAGACGATCCAGCTCGACGTGACGATCGCCGACACCGAGGGGGCGACGGCGACGAAGCCACTGGTCATCCGCGTCACGCCCGACCCGGCGCTCGCGGTGCAGTCCTTCGCCGTGGTCGACACCGCCGGATCGGCGCTGACCGTGGACGTCGGACCGCACGTGACCGGCACGGCGGGTGGCGTCACGATCGGGTCGGTGCGCGTCCTCGACGATGCGGCCGCGACCGCCACGGCGGTCGGCGGCACGACGACGTTCGACTTCACGGCCGCTCAGCCGGGGGTGTACCGCGTCGACTTCACGGTCACCGGCGCCGGGCGGGATGCCACGGGCACCGCGCGGATCACGCTGCTGCCGGCCGACGCTCCGGCGCAGCTGTCGACCGCGCCCGTGGTCGCCTTCGTCCGGCCGCAGGAGGACGCGACGCTCGACGTCTTCGCCGCGGTGTCCAATCCCACCGGTCGCGTGCTGCTGCTGAGCGACGTGGCCGCGAGCGCGGAGGACGGGGCGTCGCTCACGGTCGACACCGTGGGGCAGAACGACCTGCGCGTCTCCGGCAGCACCGCGGAGGGCGGCGCGGGCCTGCTCGGCACGGTCACCTACACGGTCAGCGACGGCACCGAGGACGAGGGATCGCGCGTCGCCGGTGAGGCCACGGTGTATCTCCTGCCGCCCGCTCCGGAGATCGCGCCCATCGCGGTCGACGACACCGTCACGGTGCGCGCGGGAGCGCAGGCCGACATCCCGGTGCTCGACAACGACGTGTCCCCGGCCGGCGGACTACCGACGCTCGACCCGGCATCCATCCAGTCCACGCCCGCGAGCGACGGTCTCGCGTTCGCCTCCGGCGGGGTGCTGCGCTACCTCGCCCCGACGACGCCGGGCACGTACGAGGTCCGGTACCGCGTCTACACGACCGGGACACCGTCGCTGTGGGACGAGGCGACCGTCCGCATCACGGTGCTGGGGCCGGAGGCCAACCGCGCCCCGATCCCGGACACGCTCCAGGGGCGCGTGCTGAGCGGCGGCACGACGACGATCCCGTTCCACGGCTTCGGCGTCGACCCCGACGGCGACGCTGTCGCGCTGGACCGCATCGTGAACCAGCCCGACCGGGGCACGGCCTCGATCTCGGCCGACGGGGCGTCGATCGTGTACTCCTCAGTGCCGGGCGACCGCGGCCAGGTGTCGTTCCGCTACCGCGTGGTGGACCCCTCCGGCGCGACGGGGGAGGGCACGGTGCGCATCGGAGTCCTGGATGCCGAGGCCAACCCGAGCCCCATCACGTTCACCGACTACGTGCAGGTGCAGGCCGGTCCGGACACCCGCATCCGCGTGAGTCCGCTGGCGAACGACATCGATCCGACCCAGGGTCGCCTGAAGCTCACGGGCGTGCGCCCCGACCTCCCGAAGACGCTCGTCGACGGCAGTGACAACCCCGAGTACACGCGCCTCGACGCGCTGGTGGAGAGCGTGTCCGACACGGGCGTCGTGATCCGCGCGGGCGAGGCCCCGGCGACCATGTCGTTCCTCTACGACGTCGAGTCGGACTCCGGCAACACCGGCCGCGGCCTCGTCGTCGTCAAGGTCGTGCGCGAGAGCGTGCCCGACTATCCCGTGGTCTCCGACACCGTCCTCACCGTCGAGGACCGCGACCAGTTCGTCTCGGGTGTCGACGTGCTCGAGGGTCGCGCGACGTGGTCGGGCGGCGACGTGGGCGATCTGCGCGTGTCGCTCTGGGGCGAGCCCACCGGCGTCCGCGTCGACGGTCGACGCATCTCGGGCGAGCTGCCCGCCACGCGCCGCATCATCCCCTTCGCCGTGACCGGCACCGTCGGTGACCAGGAGGTCACGACGTACGGCTTCCTCCGCGTGCCCGGCGACGACGACCTCACTCTCGCGTTGCGGCCGAACTCGGCGCAGAAGGTCGACGAACTGGCATCCGTCGACTTCGACATGGCCTCCCTCGTCGCCGTACCGCGCCGGTCGACGCTCGAGGTCGGCCCCGACGTCTCGACCACCGGCGTGCGCGCGGAGGGTCGGTGCTCGGTCAACGGAACCGTCGTCCGCTATGACGCGGGCACCGGGTCGCCGTGGACGGATGCGTGTCAGGTGCCCGTGCGTCTCGCCGGCACCGAGGACTGGACGGTGCTGTCGGTGCCCGTCGGCATCGTCGCGCGGGAACCCCAGCCCGAGCTGCGCCCCGCGTCGCTCACCGTCGGTCCGGGCGAGACGGCGACCTTCGACCTGCAGAAGATGACGACGTGGCAGCTCGGCCGCGAGGACTGGGCGGGCATCCGCTACGCCCTGGAGTACTCCGGCTCGGCGTTCTCGTCCGTGACGCTCGACGGATCGACCGTGACCGTGACCGGCGCCGACCGCGCCGTGCCCGGGACCGAGAATGCCGCGATCATCTCGGTGACCAGCCACAAGGCCGTCGCCCCCGCGCGCCTGCTGTTGCGCGTCGGTTCCGCGCCGTCGACGCTGCCCCAGGGCGGCACGACGACGCAGCAGTGCTCGCAGGCGTCGGGGTCGAGCTGCCCGATCGGCGCGGTCGGCCTGTCGGGCGAGGTCAACCCGCTGCCGCGGACGCCGCTCGAGGTCGTGAGCGTCCGCCCGACGAGCGCCTGCACGGGTGTGAGCTTCGACGTCGCGTCGTCCGACAGCGTCCGCGCGTCGTGGACCTCGGACGCGCCGGGCGCCACGTGTGCCGCCAACGTCACCCTGCGCGACGCGCAGGGGCGCTCGACCGCCGGGACGCGCGACGCGCGCGTCGTCCTCGACCTGCAGGGCTACCCGCGCGCGCCCGCGAGCGTGCGCCAGACCGCTTACGCGGACGGCTCGCTCACGCTGCGCGTCGACCCGGGTGAGGCGCGGCGCGCGTACCCGGCGCTCGCCGGGTTCACGGTGCGCTACGGCGGGAACGTCGTGGCCCAGTGCGACGCGGACGGCTCGTGCCCGTCGATCCCGGCGCCCAACGGCGAACAGCGCGAGTACGTCGTCACGGCGGTCAACGCCGTCGGCGAGTCCCGCGGATCGGTGCGCACGAACGCGTGGGCCTACGATCCTCCGGCACGTCCGACCTCGGGCGACTTCACGCCCGTCGTCACCCGTGACGGAGAAGGCAACGTCGCCGACCTCGTCATCCGCGGCGTGGAGTCCGCCGAGACCGGGCAGCTCGAGATCCGCAGCGCCGCCGGTGAGACGCGGAAGGTCAGCGTCGGCCGCAACGACAAGGACGTGCGGGTCGCAGGATTCCAGGTCGGCAGCAACGCGAGCACCGAGATCACGGTCGTCCCCACCTCACGGTTCGACGTGCCCGCGGGCCTCGGCGGCTCGGCGCAGGGCGGCGCGTTGACGTTCTCCGCGCACGGCGTCGGCGCACCGCTCGAGCCGAACATGACGATCACCTCGCGCTCGACGGGCGACGGGGTGTCCACCGTGACCGTGGAGGGGACGGCGCGACAGAACGGCACCGACTCGCGGCTCCGCTACGGCATCGCCGAGGGCGCGTTCTGCCGCGTCGGCGACGACGGTCCGCGCCGGGACTTCCCGGGCAAGCTCGACGGCGTCGCCTACACCTTCACGTTCTGCGTCGAGTCGAGCTACGACGGAACGTCGTACGGATCGAAGAGCGTGACACAGGAGTACCGCGTCGCGCAGGACACCGCGGCTCCGCGGGGGTACACGTTCCAGGTCGGCGCGCGCCCGGACTACGAAGACAACCGCTCGGTGGCGAAGTGGCGGATCTCGGGCATCAAGACCGGTACGGAGCCCCCGCGCTTCAACGACGTGAAGTACAGCAATTTCGACGGCGATCGCTCCACGGTCTTCGGGTCCGACCCGAACATCGGCGTCTATTTCCAGCACCGAATCTGGGGGACGACGTCCGAGACGGGCCGCGTGGCGCCCGCCTCGGGCAGCGCGCCGTACCAGGTGCAGGCCAGCACGAGGGTGGCCTCCTGTGTCGCCGGCGAAAAGCTGCAGGTGTCGTCGAGTTCGAGCAACGACCAGGCGGCGCTCACCCTCGACCGCGCGGGCGCGCGGTACACCGACAAGAACGGCGCGGTCCTCACTCCGCCCGAGGGATCCGACCTCGTCCCCCGGGGCGCGGTCAGGGTCACGAGCGTGAAGGTGACCGTCGACTGGTCCGCGCGCGGGTGGGGCCTCGACAACGCCGTGCTCGAGACGAGCGGCACCTGCCAGCCCGGCACTTCCGATCCCTCCGCGCCTCCGCAGCCCTGACCCCCCCATCCCCCCGATAGGAAGACCCACCGCCATGACGATCACCCAGGAACAGGCGACCTGGTACGCCCAGACCTTCGCGCA
>NZ_LQQP01000048.1 GCF_001619615.1 Microbacterium sp. T32 | reverse complement strand
ACCCCGAGCCGCTCGCGCGAGCACTCGCCGTGCCGACCCGCATCTACCTGCTCGCGTTCGGCTGGCTCATCACGGTGTTCGACGTGGCCGCCAACGCGCTGCTGCGCCTCGTGCGCATCGAGCCGCTCGAGGACGTCGACGAGAGCGCGACCGCACGCGACCTCGAGGCGATCGTCGAGGAGTCGCGCGCCAGCGGAGACCTGCCCGACGACCTGTCGATGATCATCGACCGCATCCTCGACTTCCCCCAGCGCGACGTCGAGCACGCCATGATCCCGCGCTCGCGGGTCGACTCGGTCCACCCCGACACCACGGTCGGTGAGGTGCGGGCGCTCATGGCGACCGGCCACACGCGGTACCCGGTGATCGGCGACGAGGACTCCCCCGTCGGCGTCGTCGAGCTCATCGACGTCCTCCGCGGGAATCCGGATGCCACCTCCCCGGTGTCGTCCGTCATGCGCCCAGCGGTCGTGCTGCCGACGTCGATGCTGCTGCCCGTCGCCCTCGAGCGGATGCGGCGCAGCCGCAACGAACTCGCGTGCGTGGTCGACGAGTACGGCAACTTCGACGGCATCCTGACGATCGAGGACCTCACGGAGGAAGTCATCGGCGAGTTGTCCGACGAGCACGACGTGGAGATCGACGAGGTGACGTCGGTCGGCGACGCCGCGTGGACGGTGCCGGGCGACCTGCACCTCGACGAACTGGAGCGTCTCATCGGACACGACCTCGCCGCTGGCGATGTCGAGACCGCGGCCGGACTCGTCATCGAGGCGTACGGCGATCTGCCCGGCGTGGACACGGTGGTCCGTGTCGATCTGCCCGAGCGTGCCGGCGAGGTCGTTCAGGGTGTGCTCGTCGACCGCTGGCTCGAGATCGCGGTGGCGGAGGTCGACCGACACGTCCCATCGCAGCTCGTCGTGCGACTGCAGGAGCGAAACCGTTCCTCTGCCGCGGTCTCCGACGAGGAGGTGGCCCGATGAGCTGGTGGCTCGTGACCCTCATCACCGCGGCGCTGATCGTCGCGAGTGCGTTCTTCGTGATCGTCGAGTTCGCGCTGCTCGCTGCCCGCCGCCACCGACTCGAGGCGGAGGCCGCGACGAGCGCCTCGGCCCGCGCGGCCCTGCGCGGCGTCAACGAGCTCACGGTCATGCTCGCGTTCGCGCAGCTCGGGATCACGGCGTGCACATTCCTGCTGGGCGCGATCACCAAGCCGGCGATCGACTACGCCCTCGCGCCCGTGCTCGCGCAGTGGGGGCTGCCCGCGGTGCTCGCGGACGTCCTCGCGTTCCTCCTGGCCCTGATCGTCGTGACGTTCCTGCACCTCGTGATCGGCGAGATGGCCCCGAAGTCGTGGGCGATCGCGCACCCCGAGACCGCGGCGAAGGCGACCGGCATCCTGGCCCGCGCCCTCACCTGGCCGTTACGACCGTTCCTGCTGTGGATCAACCGCATCGCGAACCGCCTGGTGCGCGCGTCCGGCGTCGAGCCGGTGGACAAGGCGGCGGCGGGCGGGCAGGACGCCGACACGATCCGCGAACTCGTCGCGCACTCGCGCCGCGCGGGAACCCTCGACGAGCAGTACTCCGCCCCGATCGCGCAGGCTATCGAGCTCGGGACGCTCACGGTCGGAGACATCGTCCGCACCGACCGGACGCCGACGGCCGTCCCCGCGGATGCCACGGCGGCCGACGTGCAGGCGGCGGCTGCGGCATCCACGCACCTCCGGATCCTCGTCGGAACCGGTGCCTCGGCTCGGGTCGCACACGTCCGCGACACGCTCGAGGTCGCTCCGTCGACGCCGGCCGCGGCGATCGCGCGCGATCCGCTCGTGCTCGGACCGGATGCCTCGGCGTACGACGCGCTCGCGCGCATGCGCCGCGGTCGCGTGCAGTTGGCCACGGTGGTGGACGGCGACCGGCTGCTCGGCGTCGTCACGCTGGACGATCTGCTGAAGGAGATCCTGCCGGGCGTGGGCGCGGCCTGAGTCAGCGCCCGTCATCGCGCGTACGCATCCACGAGGAGCGGACCCCGGATGCCGCGCAGCGTCTCGACCAGTCGGTCGAGCGCCGCGCGGTTCCAGGCCGACAGTTGCAGGTCGTGCGGCCCGAGGGGCTCGAGCTTCCCGGTGCGGAGCCGCACGACCTCCCAGCCGACCGCGCGGAGGGCGCGATCCTTCCGCCGGTCGGCCTCTTCGCGTCGGCCGACGTGCTCGAGACCGTGCCGCCCGATCGAGTCGTACTCGATCGCGATGCGCAGCTCGGGGAGCACGAGGTCGGGCCAGATCTCGAGGTGCTGGAAGAACGGCCGGGCCACGCGCACGGCGTTCAGCCCCTCGGTGAGCGCCAGCCGTGCGAACAGGTCGGCGCGCAGGCGGCCCTCCACCGCGGATGCCGGTCGCGGCGCGCACACGGAGACGAACGCCTCGCCGGGCGGGAGGTCGGGCGTCTTCTCGCACAGTGGTCGGGCCTTCTTCGGCTTCCGGGCGCGCAGCACCCCCGCCACGGGCGGCGACGGCGCGTCGACGGAGTCGCGCATCGGCAGCGGGACGACGCGGGTCGGGGCGGCGATCTCGCTGCACTCGGGACACCACGCACTGCGGCGCCGCTCGCGGCCGGGCCGCAGCCGCTGCTCGGTCGGCGTCGCGGCGAACCGGTGCCCGGAGTCGCACTGCCACAGCAGCAGCACCTCCGCGGCGGGCGGGACCTGGCTCAGCGCGATACCCGCGTTGAGGTCGGGGTGATACTGCCGGATCAGCGCCGGGAACGCCGCCCACGCCTCGCGGTACGCCCCGACCGCGTACGGCACGTCGGTGCCTTTCGACCACTGCCGTCGGGCCCACCACGCTTCGACTCGCTCCGCCACGCGAGAACGCTAAACGCGACCTCCGACATCTGCGTCAGTCGTCCCAGCGGTCCTCGTCGTCCTGACCTCCGGAGTGCGACCATGCGAGCCGGAAGCCGCATTCCCGGCACTCGT
>NZ_LQQP01000047.1 GCF_001619615.1 Microbacterium sp. T32 | reverse complement strand
GTCTTCGTGCTGGATTCTCGCCCGCTGCACGTCCAGGTCGAGCCGAATCGCGCCCGACAGCGCTCGCCGCATTCACGGCTCGTCCGGATGCCACGGGACGGATCAGTCGTTCTCCACTGGAGAGGGGAGGACCTCGGGGGTGCCCATACCGTCGGGGTCGTGTCCGCCCTCGGATGCGCCCTGCAATGCCAGCCCCCGCGCGCCGCGGTGGCCACACTCGACAGTGCCCTGCACCTCGGAGCCATCGGCGAGGATGACCTGGACGAGATCTTCGCGGCAGTGCCGGAAAAGTATCGCGTACTTCGACCGCTCGTAGATGGACGGGCCGAGGCGGGATCGGAAACGCTCGCGCGCCTGTTGGTGCGAGGTCTCGGAGTGCCGGTCGAGATCCAGAAGGTGATCGAGGGGGTGGGGCGGGTGGACCTCGTCGTGGACGGGTGGTTGGTCATCGAGTGCGACAGCCGCGCGCATCACGGAGGGTGGATCGCGCAAGAGCGGGACAGGCAACGCGATCTCGCCCTGGCGGAGCGCGGATACGTGTGCATCCGGCCGACCGCCCAGATGATCTTCACCCGACCCGATCAGCTTCTGCGCTCGGTGCGCGGACTGCTGCACGGACGTCGGCCTCAGTGAGTCGCGCCGCGGCGCGGCATGAGTACACAACGAAGGAAATCCGCCGCGCACACACGGTCATGCGCGGGCGGATGCCGCCGAACTCGACAGATTTCCTTCGTTGTGTCCACGTCGGCGACGGGAGGGCGGGCTGGGGCTGGGGCTGCAGCAGCTGCGACGGCGCCCCGCGCGGGGTCAGCCGTGGCGCAGGAGGCCGATGCGGTCGTAGACGTCGGCGAGGGTCTTCTCGGCGACGGATGCCGCCCGCTCGGCGTTCGACGCGAGGACGCGGTCGAGCTCGGCGGGGTCGGCGAGCAGCTCGAGCGCGCGCTCGCGCACCGGCTCGAACTCGGCGACGACGACCTCGGCCAGGCCCTTCTTGAAGTCGCCGTAACCGCGGCCCGCGTACTCGTCTTCGATCGAGGAGATCTCGCGGCCGGTGAGGGCCGAGTAGATCACGAGCAGGTTCGAGACACCGGGCTTCTCCTCGCGGTCGAAGCGCACCGCGCCCTCGGAGTCGGTGACGGCGCGCATGATCTTCTTGGCGCTGACCTTGGGCTCGTCGAGCATCCACAGCACACCCGCGTCGGACTCCGCCGACTTCGACATCTTCGACGTGGGGTTCTGCAGGTCGTAGATGCGGGCCGTCTCGCGCTGGATCATGGGCTTGGGCATCGTGAACGTCTCACCGAAGTTCTTGTTGAAGCGCTCGGCGAGGTCGCGGGTGAGCTCGATGTGCTGCTTCTGGTCGTCGCCGACCGGCACCACATCGGTCTGGTAGAGCAGGATGTCGGCTGCCATCAGCACCGGGTAGGTGAAGAGGCCGACGTTCGTGGCATCCGCTCCGTACCGGGCCGATTTGTCCTTGAACTGCGTCATGCGCCCGGCCTCGCCGAAGCCCGTGAGCGTCGACAGCACCCACTGCAGCTCCGCGTGCGCGGGAACGTGCGACTGCACGTAGAGGGCCGAACGCGACGGCTCGATACCCGCGGCGATGTACTGCGCTGCGGTGCGGCGCGTCTTCTCGCGCCGCTCGGCCGGGTCGCCGGGCTGCGTGAGGGCATGGAGGTCGACGACCGAGAAGAACGCGTCGTACTCGTCCTGCAGTTCGCGCCACTGGAGGAGCGCCCCGATGTAGTTGCCGATCTGGAGGCTG
>NZ_LQQP01000046.1 GCF_001619615.1 Microbacterium sp. T32 | reverse complement strand
TTCCCGACCGTACATCGAGAACCACTCAGTGGACGCAAGCACCAAAAACGGTGTGTTATCAAGTCATCGGCTTATTAGTACCGGTCAGCTTCACGTATTACTACGCTTCCACATCCGGCCTATCAACCCAGTAGTCTGGCTGGGAGCCTCTCACCATAAATGGTATGGAAGTCTCATCTTGAGGCCGGCTTCCCGCTTAGATGCTTTCAGCGGTTATCCATCCCGAACGTAGCTAATCAGCGGTGCTCCTGGCGGAACAACTGACACACCAGAGGTTCGTCCAACCCGGTCCTCTCGTACTAGGGTCAGATCCTCTCAAACTTCCTACGCGCGCAGCGGATAGGGACCGAACTGTCTCACGACGTTCTAAACCCAGCTCGCGTACCGCTTTAATGGGCGAACAGCCCAACCCTTGGGACCTACTCCAGCCCCAGGATGCGACGAGCCGACATCGAGGTGCCAAACCATGCCGTCGATATGGACTCTTGGGCAAGATCAGCCTGTTATCCCCGAGGTACCTTTTATCCGTTGAGCGACAGCGCTTCCACAAGCCACTGCCGGATCACTAGTCCCGACTTTCGTCCCTGCTCGACCTGTCAGTCTCACAGTCAAGCTCCCTTGTGCACTTACACTCGCCACCTGATTGCCAACCAGGTTGAGGGAACCTTTGGGCGCCTCCGTTACATTTTGGGAGGCAACCGCCCCAGTTAAACTACCCACCAGGCACTGTCCCTGAACCGGATCACGGTCCTAAGTTAGATATCCAGAGTGACCAGAGTGGTATTTCAACAATGACTCCACGAACACTGGCGTGTCCGCTTCACAGTCTCCCACCTATCCTACACAAGCCACACCGAACACCAATACCAAGCTGTAGTAAAGGTCACGGGGTCTTTCCGTCCTGCTGCGCGTAACGAGCATCTTTACTCGTAATGCAATTTCGCCGAGTTCGCGGTTGAGACAGTTGGGAAGTCGTTACGCCATTCGTGCAGGTCGGAACTTACCCGACAAGGAATTTCGCTACCTTAGGATGGTTATAGTTACCACCGCCGTTTACTGGGGCTTAAATTCTCAGCTTCGCCTTGCGGCTAACCGGTCCTCTTAACCTTCCAGCACCGGGCAGGCGTCAGTCCGTATACATCGTCTTGCGACTTGGCACGGACCTGTGTTTTTAGTAAACAGTCGCTACCCACTAGTCTCTGCGGCCACCACACCCTTTCGGAGCAAGTCCTAATAAGTGGATGGCCCCCCTTCTCCCGAAGTTACGGGGGCATTTTGCCGAGTTCCTTAACCACGATTCTCTCGATCTCCTTGGTATTCTCTACCTGACCACCTGAGTCGGTTTGGGGTACGGGCAGCTAGAACCTCGCGTCGATGCTTTTCTCGGCAGCATAGGATCACCCACTTTTTATCCGCATCGTGTCTCAGCCTGTATGAGTGACGGATTTGCCTATCACTCGGCCTACGCACTTGCACCAGGACAACCATCGCCTGGCTTGGGCTACCTTCCTGCGTCACACCTGTTAATACGCTAGCCGCACCAGCATGGGGTCGAGCGTTCACACAGACAACCATCACCCCGAAGGGATCCGGAAAATTCCGTGCTAGGACTCTTAGCACCACTGGATTAGCTTGGGCGGTTCTTCGCCGGTACGGGAATATCAACCCGTTGTCCATCGACTACGCCTGTCGGCCTCGCCTTAGGTCCCGACTTACCCAGGGAAGATTAGCTTGACCCTGGAACCCTTGGTCTTTCGGAGGACGTGTTTCTCACACGTCTTTCGCTACTCATGCCTGCATTCTCACTCGTGTCGCGTCCACGGCTGGGTCACCCCGCCGCTTCACTCGCGACACGACGCTCTCCTACCCATCAACACGGCTGGACCACGAAGGCCTACCAAAAATGTCAATGCCACAACTTCGGTGGCGTGCTTGAGCCCCGTTACATTGTCGGCGCGGAATCACTTGACCAGTGAGCTATTACGCACTCTTTCAAGGGTGGCTGCTTCTAAGCCAACCTCCTGGTTGTCTAAGCAACTCCACATCCTTTCCCACTTAGCACGCGCTTAGGGACCTTAGATGGTGGTCTGGGTTGTTTCCCTCTCGACTATGAAGCTTATCCCCCACAGTCTCACTGCTGCGCTCTCACTTACCGGCATTCGGAGTTTGGCTGACGTCAGTAACCTTGTAGGGCCCATCGGCCATCCAGTAGCTCTACCTCCGGCAAGAAACACGCAACGCTGCACCTAAATGCATTTCGGAGAGAACCAGCTATCACGAAGTTTGATTGGCCTTTCACCCCTATCCACAGCTCATCCCCTCAGTTTTCAACCTAAGTGGGTTCGGTCCTCCACGACGTCTTACCGTCGCTTCAACCTGGCCATGGATAGATCACTTCGCTTCGGGTCTAGGACACGCGACTGAATCGCCCTATTCAGACTCGCTTTCGCTACGGCTACCCCACACGGGTTAACCTCGCCACGTATCGCTAACTCGCAGGCTCATTCTTCAAAAGGCACGCTGTCACACCTACCAGGGGTGCTCCAACGGTTTGTAAGCAAACGGTTTCAGGTACTATTTCACTCCCCTCCCGGGGTACTTTTCACCTTTCCCTCACGGTACTTGTCCGCTATCGGTCATCTGGGAGTATTTAGGCTTATCAGGTGGTCCTGACAGATTCACACGGGATTTCTCGGGCCCCGTGCTACTTGGGATACTCTTCACGCCAAGAACAGGCATTTCGACTACGGGGTTCGCACCCTCTATGACCGGCCATTCAAAACCGTTCGTCTATACCCTCTTGTCACGTCGACTGCTCGGCAGAACAATCAGAAAAGTCCCACAACCCCCAACATGCAACGCCTGCCGGCTATCACACACGCTAGGTTTAGCCTCTTCCGGTTTCGCTCGCCACTACTCACGGAATCGCTGTTGCTTTCTCTTCCTGTGGGTACTGAGATGTTTCACTTCCCCACGTTCCCTCTACCCGCCCTATATATTCAGGCGGGAGTCACCAGGTACGCACGCGCCCTGGCGGGGTTTCCCCATTCGGACACCCTCGGATCAAAACTCGCTTATCAGTTCCCCGAGGCTTATCGCAGATTGCTACGTCCTTCTTCGGCTCCAGATGCCAAGGCATCCACCGTTTGCTCTTAAAGACTTGAAATCACATGAGTTGAATCGTCAAAAAATTGACTAATGATCTTTAAGATCATCTACACCACACAACCCAAAGGTTGCATGGAAGATGCTCGCGTCCACTGTGTAGTTCTCAAAGTACGGGCGGTACCCCTCCCCGACATGCCACAACCGCGACACCAGGAAAAGGCCCTAGAGGAACAGCCACCAACCACCACCAGCCTCTTCGACTAGCGCGATCAGCGCCCGGCCCCTCAGGACCCAACAGCGTGCATGTGTCGACAACTCCCACCCGAACCGTTCCAGCAGCAAGCTGCGTACTAGACCCGAGACGATCGTCCCCGACACCCCATCAAATGTTCCACCCATGAGCTAACCAGCAGCACACATTCGGTGCTGACCTGGCGCCTGAACAACCCCACTACAGGGCGTCAGATGCTCCTTAGAAAGGAGGTGATCCAGCCGCACCTTCCGGTACGGCTACCTTGTTACGACTTAGTCCTAATTACCGATCCCACCTTCGACGGCTCCCTCCACAAGGGTTAGGCCACCGGCTTCAGGTGTTACCGACTTTCATGACTTGACGGGCGGTGTGTACAAGACCCGGGAACGTATTCACCGCAGCGTTGCTGATCTGCGATTACTAGCGACTCCGACTTCATGAGGTCGAGTTGCAGACCTCAATCCGAACTGGGACCGGCTTTTTGGGATTCGCTCCACCTCACGGTATTGCAGCCCTTTGTACCGGCCATTGTAGCATGCGTGAAGCCCAAGACATAAGGGGCATGATGATTTGACGTCATCCCCACCTTCCTCCGAGTTGACCCCGGCAGTATCCCATGAGTTCCCACCATTACGTGCTGGCAACATAGAACGAGGGTTGCGCTCGTTGCGGGACTTAACCCAACATCTCACGACACGAGCTGACGACAACCATGCACCACCTGTTCACCAGTGTCCAAAGAGTCCCGTATTTCTACGATGTTCTGGTGTATGTCAAGCCTTGGTAAGGTTCTTCGCGTTGCATCGAATTAATCCGCATGCTCCGCCGCTTGTGCGGGTCCCCGTCAATTCCTTTGAGTTTTAGCCTTGCGGCCGTACTCCCCAGGCGGGGAACTTAATGCGTTAGCTGCGTCACGGAAACCGTGGAATGGTCCCCACAACTAGTTCCCAACGTTTACGGGGTGGACTACCAGGGTATCTAAGCCTGTTTGCTCCCCACCCTTTCGCTCCTCAGCGTCAGTTACGGCCCAGAGATCTGCCTTCGCCATCGGTGTTCCTCCTGATATCTGCGCATTCCACCGCTACACCAGGAATTCCAATCTCCCCTACCGCACTCTAGTCTGCCCGTACCCACTGCAGGCCCGAGGTTGAGCCTCGGGATTTCACAGCAGACGCGACAAACCGCCTACGAGCTCTTTACGCCCAATAATTCCGGATAACGCTTGCGCCCTACGTATTACCGCGGCTGCTGGCACGTAGTTAGCCGGCGCTTTTTCTGCAGGTACCGTCACTCTCGCTTCTTCCCTGCTAAAAGAGGTTTACAACCCGAAGGCCGTCATCCCTCACGCGGCGTTGCTGCATCAGGCTTCCGCCCATTGTGCAATATTCCCCACTGCTGCCTCCCGTAGGAGTCTGGGCCGTGTCTCAGTCCCAGTGTGGCCGGTCACCCTCTCAGGCCGGCTACCCGTCGACGCCTTGGTGAGCCATTACCTCACCAACAAGCTGATAGGCCGCGAGCCCATCCCAGACCAAAAAATCTTTCCAACCCCCACCATGCGATGAGAGCTCATATCCAGTATTAGACGCCGTTTCCAGCGCTTATCCCAGAGTCCAGGGCAGGTTGCTCACGTGTTACTCACCCGTTCGCCACTGATCCACCAAGCAAGCTTGGCTTCACCGTTCGACTTGCATGTGTTAAGCACGCCGCCAGCGTTCATCCTGAGCCAGGATCAAACTCTCCGTAAAAGAAAAATGCCCACCCAACCGGAATAAGGCCGGGACAGACGAGTTCAATCTGACCAAA
>NZ_LQQP01000045.1 GCF_001619615.1 Microbacterium sp. T32 | reverse complement strand
ATCCCATCCACACGTTCTTGCCTATAACCCCCGCTCTGCGACCCTCGGCCGGGCACAACTCCTGCAGATCCGCACCGGACGGGTACCCGCCGACGTGTGCGAGGCGTTGCCGCCGGAGTTGTGCGCCACCGGACGCACCACACTCTTGACCCGCGCGGCGTGTTCGCGCTAGTTTGCGCAACAAATTCCTATTGTTTCTGCGACTAAGGACTTGATGTGACAGAGCCGTCCATGCCCCTTCCCCGTCGTGCCTTCTCGCGGCGCTCCATGCTGCTCGGGTCGCTCGTCGGCGCCGCTGCCGCCGGCGCCGCGCTCGGCGGAGGCCTCACCCGCCCCGCCGTGGGCACCGTTCCCGCCGCCACCGGGCTCATCGACCCGGCCCTGGCGGGCGTGCACCCGCGCCTGATCCTGGGCACGCGAGTGTCCCTCACCGAACTGCAGCGCCGAGCCGCCGCACCCGCCTACGCCCCGTTCGTCACGACCCTCATCAACTACGCCAACGGCCGCGCCGCCCTGCCGACCATCACCGGCAACGGCGACGACAACCAGTGGCAGTCGGTCTACTGGGCCCTCCCCGAGCTCGCGATGGCGTACCTCATCACCGGCAACTCCACGTACTCGACGAAGCTCCGCAACTGGACGCTGTACGTCTGCGACCCGACCACCCGCCCCCAGTGGGGCGGCGAGAACGGCGGGTCGATGGGCAACGCCGCCGGCCTCATCGGCGTCTCCGTCGCGTACGACTGGTGCTACGACCTCTTCTCCCCCGCCGAGCGCGCCACCATCCGCGACAAGCTCGCGCTGCAGGCCGATCGTCTGATCGACCAGTTCGGCAACACCTCGGTCGCGACGGATGCCTACTGGAAGAACGACCCGCAGCCCAACCACCGCCACTTCCGCGTCGA
This sequence comes from Microbacterium sp. T32, assembly GCF_001619615.1. GTDB lineage: Bacteria > Actinomycetota > Actinomycetes > Actinomycetales > Microbacteriaceae > Microbacterium. The sequence goes on along the minus strand of NZ_LQQP01000045.1, from coordinate 88,928 downwards.
CGGAATCACGGCGGCCGCCGCCGCGATCCACGGCGACGGCGCGGCGGACTCCGGCGAGAGCGACGACTACCGCCTCGAGTTCGCGCGCTCCCAGCTGCGCCACGTGCTGAACTGGATCTCGCCCGACGGGTCGCAGCACGAGAGCATCACCTACGCGGTCTACGGCAACGAGCACATCATCCGCGCCGTCGACGTCTTCGACGGCATCGGCGGGGGCGACCTGTGGGCGGAGCCGGAGCTGCCGGGCATGGGCTCGTTCAAGGTCGACATGTCCCTGCCGGGGTTCCCGGCGCAGTTCTGGTACGGCGACACCGACGGCAGCCAGTACTACTTCAACCCGTTCCTGTGGCGGATCGCGGGCAAGTACGGCGACGGGGAGCTGCAGGACTTCCTGCACCGGCTCTACACGTCCGGCAGCGCGGGGGCGACCTCCTTCTTCTACAACGCGTGGAACCTGCTGTGGTTCGACGACTCGCTCGCCGCGACGGGACTCGACGACCGGCCGACCACACGCCTGTACAGCGACCTCGGGATCGTGGCATCCCGGTCCGGATGGGCGAGCACCGACGTCTCGCTGCACGTGAAGGCCGGGGTCATGGGCGGTCGGCGCCTGAACCAGTGGCGCGACCGGCTCGGCCCCAACGCGACGTACATCAACGTCGGTCACGACCACCCCGACGGCGGGCACTTCAGCATGTCGTTCGGCGGGGCCGTGTTCGGCGCGTACGCCCCGTACGGTGCGTACCTCACGAAGCAGACGAACGCGATCGTCGCGGGCGCCGACGTCGGGCAGGCCGGCGAACGCGCGACCGGATTCACCCAGCCGTACGCCGACATGCGCGACCGCGCGTCGATCCCCGCGGTGAGCAGCCTCGGGGCCGACACGATCATCGCGGCCGACGTCTCCGGGCTGTACGCCTCGCCGAGCACGTCCGGGATCACCCGCGCGCGCCGGACGATCGCGTTCCTCGATCGGCAGGCCGCCATCGTGCTCGACGACGTGACGGCCGGGACCGCGAAGGACATCCACTCGCTGTTCCACAGCAAGGGCACGGTCACCGACGTCACCGGTGGGTCGGACATCGCGCAGACGATCGGCTCAAGCACGGTGACGGCACGGTACCTGCAGTCGTCGCCCGACAGCGGCGCCACGTTCTCGCACGCGGCCGACACGCTGGCCGTGCTCGGAACGACGTGGCGGTCGACCGTCCCGTCCACCACCGCCGCCCACTTCGCCGCGGCGCTCGTCCCGCAGCGGTCGGCGGCCGACGCCGCCACCCTCGCCTCGACCACCGCGACCGGGCAGCTGAGCGCCGACCTCGCCCGCCCCGGGCGGATCGACACGGTAGCCGTCGCGTCGACCACCGACGGCCGCGGCACCCTCACGGTGCCGGGGGCCCAGGCGGACGCCCGCGCGCTCGTCGTCCGCCGCGCCTCCACCTCGGCGGACCCCAGCGTCCTGACCGTCGTGGATGCCGCCTCCGCCGTCGTCGCGGGAGTCAGCGTCGCCGTGCAGGGCGGACGTCGGAACCTCCGCCTCACGGTCGAGACGAGCGACCTCCGGATCACTCTCGCCGGGGTACTGCCGGACGACCTGCCGGGGGCCGACCTCGTGCTCGGGCAGCTCACGCCCGGCGCGATCGACATCACGGTCGATGGAACGGTCCGACACCTCACGGTGGGCGGCGACGGCAAGGTCACGGTCACGCTGACGCCGGCCGACCGGCACGAGGTTCTCGTCCCGCGCCCCTGACCGGAACTCCCGCCCGCGCCGAACCGGGGGTGCGCGGGCGGGAGTTCCTCCGTGTGCGGGACGGATGCCGGGAGCCGGGCGCGCCGCGCAGCGATGAGGGCACCCGCTCAGCGAAAAACGCGATCGGTGGAGGGGGCAGGGGCGCGAAAGCCCCGGCTCAGGCCAGCGTCGGCAGCAGCCCCGGATCGACCGCCCCGGTGAGGGGCTGGCCGGCGCGGTAGCGCTGCACTTCCTCGAGGATGAAAGCCCCCATCTCGCCGATCTCGCCGCCCTGCACGCCCGCGGCGTGCGGTGTGCACACGACGTTCGGGAGGCTGAGCAGCACGTCTCCCGGCTCCAACGGCTCGGGTTCGGTCACGTCGAGGACGGCATCCAGGCGTCCGCTGAGACATTCGGCGCGGAGAGCGTCGTGGTCGACGAGGGCACCGCGCGCGGTGTTGATCAGCGTCGCTCCGTCGGGCAGCAGCGCGAGGCGCCGCGCGTCGATCATGCCGCGCGTGGCGGGGAGGCTCGGCGCGTGGAGCGTGAGGATGTCGCTGTGCGCGCAGAGCTCGTCGAGCTCGAGCTGCCGCGCCCCGAGCGCCTGCACGAGGGCGGGATCGACGACCGGGTCGTACACGGCGACGTCCCAGCCGTCGGCGACGAGTCGCTGGATCACGCCGCGGCCGATCGCCGACGCCCCCACGACGCCGATCCGCAGACCGAAGCGCCCGCGGCGGCCCCGCACGGCGGGGAACCCGGCGACCCGGTACTCCTGGGCGAGCGGCAGCGCGCGATGGGCGCTCAGCATCACCATCGCGACCGTGTAGTCGATGACCGGCGCCGCACCGATCCGCACGGCCGACGTCACGTCGAGCCCCGCGCGCCACGCGGCCTCCCCCACGACGCTCTTCACCGAGCCCGCCGCGTGGAACACCCCGCGCAGCCGCGGCGCCCGCGCGAGCAGGGCCTCGTCGACGTGGACGGCACCCCAGCTCGTGATGAGCAGCTCCGCCTCGGGCAGGTGCTCGGCGACCGGGTCGGTGAGGGAGTGCAGCGGCCGTTCGTCGAGCAGGTCGACGGTGCGATGGAGCGCGGCCTGGAGGCGCGGCGGGAACACCTCCGGAACGACGTTCTCCCACATCGACAGCAGGACCCGAGGGCGCCGGCTCACGCGCCGGCCCCCGTCACGACGCCGCCGAGCACGGCACGCACGGTGGGCTGCACGCGTCCGGTCCAGCGGAGGTCCTCGGCCGAGAAGCCGAGCGACACCGTGAACTCCCCGGGTTCCGTCATCCATCCGGCGTCCGCAGACCAGTGCGCGAACGCGCGCGAAGGGATCTCGATGCGGACCGTGCTGCGGACCCCCGCGTCCGCTTCGACGGTGGCGAACGCCGCGAGCCACAGCGGCGGGCGCTGCACGTCGGATTCGCCGCGGGACAGGTACGCCTGAAGCACGTGCCGCCCGCGGCGGCGCCCGGTGTTGGTGAGGTCCGCCACGAGGAAGAGACGGTCGCGGACCTCCTCCACGCGCACGGCGCCGAGCGCCCACGCCGTGTAGCCGAGTCCGTGCCCGAACGGGTAGGCGGGGGCCGTGTCCGCGGTCGCCCGCGCGCGGTACCCGATGTTCAGGCCCTCCCGGTAGCTCAGGATGCCGTCGCGCGGGACCACGTCCGAGACCGGGGCGTCCTCGAGGCGCGCGGGCCACGTGGTGGGCAGGCGACCGCCGGGCTCTTCGCGGCCGAGGAGGACGTCCGCGAGCGCGGTGCCGAGCTCCTGCCCGCCGAACCACGTCAGCAGGACCGCCGCCGCGTCGTGACGCCACGGCGTCTCCACCGGCGCACCCGCGGCCACGACGACGATCGTGCGGGGGTTGGCCGCGAGGGTCGCGGCGACGAGCGCGTCCTGCTCGGGCGGCAGCTTCAGGTCGGTGCGGTCGTGCCCCTCGGACTCTCCTCCGGCGGGGGTGCCCACGCACACGATCGCGACGTCGGCGTCCCGCGCCGCGGCCACGGCCGCCTCGAGCGCGGACGCGGGGTCGACCTCGTACGCGCGGCCGAGGCGGACATCGAGGATGCGCAGCGGCAGATCCTCCGGCGCCTCCGCCGAGACGCGGACGCGGATGGCCCGCCCCGCGACCGCGTCGACCACAGCGGCGAGCGGATCGGCGTGCGCGATGTGCGCCCCCTCGACGCGTGCTCCGCCGTCCGCAGCGGCCACGGGCACGCCGTCGATCGAGAGCGTGCCCGCGGCCGGGACGTCGATCCCCAGACGCAGCCTCCCCGAACGCGACGGGACGACGTCGAACTCGATCTCCAGCGCTCGCGCGGCGTCGGGCAGATCGCCCAGCCAGATGACGCGCGCGGTCGAGCGTCGTTCGTCCGACAACACCGCGCCCTCGCCGTCGAACAGTCGCGCGCGCACGGCCCCGACGGTCCCGTCGGGGGCCCGCAATTCGCCCGGCTCGAACGGTTCCACCCGATCCGGCACGGTCCCGTCGACGACGGTGAGATGGATGCCGGCCTCCCCCGCGAGCGCCTCGGCCGGTGTCGACACGCGCACGGGGAACACCTCGGAGCTCCCGCCGCCCTGCACCCGCGGACGCGTCGCGCCCGGCCCGAGAAGTGCAACCCGCAGCGGCGCCTCGGGCGTTACGGCGAGGGGAAGGATGCCGTCGTTCTGCAGCAGCACGGCGCCGCGGGTCAGCACGGTGCGGGCCAGGATGCCGGGATCGAGCGGCGAGAGCCGCGGCCGGAGCCCGCCCCCGAGCGCGCCCGTGCGCTCGGCGAGACGCAGGATGCGCCGCACCTTCTCATCGATGAGCGCTTCGGGCACTTCACCGGCCTCGACCGCGGCGCGCAGCGCGTCGCCCCACGCGCCGCGCGGCCCCGGCATCTCGAGGTGCTGCCCCGCCGCCGCAGCCGCCACCGACCGCACCGCCGACCAGTCGGAGACGACCACGCCGTCGAAACCCCACGCCGTGACGAGCGGGTCGTCGAGGAGACGGTTCTCGCTCATCGTGACCCCGTCGACGGCGTTGTACGCGCTCATGATCGCCCCCGCGCCCGCCTCCAGGGCGACGCGGAACGGCTCCAGGTAGAGCTCGTGAAGCGTGCGGTCATCGGCATCCACGGAGACGGTCATGCGCTCGGTCTCGGAGTCGCCCAGGACGTAATGCTTGGGGCACGCGACCACCCCGCCGTCCTGCAGCCCCCGGACGTAACCGGCGGCGATCTCGCCCGACAGCACCGGGTCCTCGGAGAACGACTCGAACGTGCGGCCGCCGAGCGGGCTGCGGTGCAGGTTGACGGTGGGGCCGAGCACGACGTCGACGCCGTGGCGCACCGCCTCGTCCGCAAGGGCGCTTCCGGCGTCGCGGGCGAGCGCCGGATCCCACGTCGCCGCGAGGGCGCCCGCGGACGGGAACACGACCGACGGCTGGCGCTCGTCCATCGTGGGGCCGCGCACCCCGACGGGCCCGTCGGACAGGACGAGAGGCCGCAGACCGATCCGCGGCACCGCGGCGGTGGACCAGAAGTCACGGCCGGTGACGAGCGCGATCTTCTCGTCGAGCGTCAGGGCGGCGAGCGCCCCCTCGACGCCGACGACCGGCACCCGCTCGGGCACGGGGTGCGCATCGAGCCACGCGGTCGCCGCCGCGAGCGCGTCGCGCAGGGGCGGGAGCTCGGGATGCCAGCGCCGCTCCCACTCGAGGCTGAGGTGGCCGTCGTACCCGCGGGCGTCGAGCTGCAGCAGGATCTCGTGGAGCGGGATGCCACCCTGCCCGGGCAGCACCGGGCGTCCGTCGCCGCGTCCGACGACGTCCTTCACCTGGACGTGCCGCAGCCAGGGCGCGAGGAGCGCGACGGTGGTGGAGACGGGCTCCCCCGCGACCCACGGGTGCGCGATGTCCCAGATCGCGCCGACGTGCTCGTCGTCGACGGCGTCGAGGGCCCGCGCGACGGCCAGGCCGGTCGGGTGCGAGTCGTGGGTCTCGAGCCAGACGTCCACCCCGGTCTCGCGCGCGACGCTGGTCGCCGCGCGGAGGCGACGCGCCAGCACGGCGTCGTCCGCGCCACCCGGGAACACCCGGATCGCCGGAAAGCCGAGGTCGCGGGCGAGGAGGGCCTCCGCACGCACGCGCGCCAGCACGTCGGCGTCCGTCGCGGCGGGGTCGGCGACGTTCACGTAGGTGGCGAGACACACCCGATCGACCTCGGCGAGGACGGCACGGGCGTCCGCGCGCTGCGCGGCGGAGAGGTGGACGTTCACCGCGCGGTCTTCGGCGGAGCCGACCTCGACGCCGGTCCAGCCGGACTCCATCGCGACCGCGACCACCTCGACGAGGGAGGCCTCGGTCATTCCGAGCGTGGAGAAAGCGCGTCGTCGCATCATCGAGGACTCCTTCGGCAGCCGGCGGGACAGCAACAATGCTGCTCTCGCGTAGCAACATTACAGAAACAAGTTGCGAACGCAAGCGCGGACAGGCCACGAAACGGCAACGAGCCCCGCCAGGACGGCGGGGCTCGTTTCTCAGCGCGGGGGCGTCAGCGGCGCGGGGCGGCCACCGAATCGCGCACGACGACGTGCGTGCCGAGCTCGACGACCGAGCCGGCGTGGCCGGGGAGCGGCTTCTCGACCGCGAGGCGCGCGGCCTCCCACCCGAGGTCGAACACCGGCAGGTGCACGGTGGTCAGCGGCGGGTGCAGGCGCTGCGCGACGCGGTCGTCGTCGTAGCCGACGACCGACATGTCCTCGGGCACCGACAACCCGGCATCCGTCAGCGCACGCACCACGTCGAGGGCGTGGAAGTCGCTGTTGGCCACGATCGCGGTCACGTCGGGATGCTCGCGCAGCAGCGTGACGGTGTGGGCGTACGCCTGATCGGGCGCGGGGCTGCGACGCGACCGCCGCGGCGAGGGGTCGGTGTAGACGGCGGCCGGATCCAACCCGTGGGCGGCGAGCGCGGCGCGCATGCCGGCGATACGCCCCTCCGTCGTGGAGTACTCCTCGATGCCGCCGACCCACGCCACGCGCGTGTGACCGCGCGAGAGCAGGTGACTGGTGATCGCGAACGCCCCGCCGGAGTTGTCGTAGCCCGCGGCGAGCGCGCGATCCGCCGGCATCGGGCCCGGACGCGCGCACATCACCAGACGCGCGTCGATCTCCTCGAGCATCGTCGCGTAGTCGCCCAGCCGGTCGGCGTAGTCGGCCGAAGCGTAGACGCCGCCGACGAAGACCACGGCATCCAGTTCTCGCTGACGCGCGACGAGGCGGACGATGTCGCGTTCGCGATCCACGTCCCCCTCGGTCGGGAAGATCATGCTGATGCGCCCGTGCTCGACGGCCGCGGCGTCGATACCGCCCAGCACCCCCGAGACCAGCGACGAGCGCACGTCCGGGACGATGACGCCGATGGTCCGCGTCGCCTCGCGCCGACGGGCCCGGGCCTCGGAATATCCGAGTTCGCGCATCGCGGCGACCACGCGCCCGCGGGTCGCCTCGGCGATCGGGTACGTCCCCGACAGCACGCGGGATGCCGTCGAGACCGACACCCCGGCCAGTGCCGCGACCTCGCGGAGATTCGCCCGGCGGACACCCGTGTCGTCCGGCGCACTCATCGAGTCTCGCGCTCCATACCTCCGAAGATAGCTCAGGGCCGTCTCCGTCAGCCCTTGATGCCGTTGGCGAGACCGACCGACCGCAGGAACTGCCGCTGGAAGATCAGGAACAGCCCGATCGGGACGACCATCGAGAGGAACAGCGCGGCCATCATGACCGAGTACTCCAGCGCGGGCTCGATCCGGGGCAGGGCGACCGAGATCGGCTGCACCCCCGGGTCCTGCAGGACGAGCAGCGGCCACAGGTACTCCTTGTAGGCCGCGACGGCGCTCAGGAGCGCGAGCACCGACAGGATCGGGCGCGACAGCGGGATGACCAGTGACCACAGCACCCGCACGGGACCCGCGCCGTCGATGCGTGCGGCCTCGATGAGTTCGCGCGGGATGGAGTCGAAGAAGCGCTTGGCGAGCACGAGCGAGAAGGCGCTCGCCCCGGCCGGGAGCCAGACCGCCCACAGCGTGTTGAGGAGGCTGATCCCGAGGCCCGGGAGATCGAGCACCGTCAAGTAGAGCGGCACGAGCGAGACGATCCCCGGGATGAACAGCGTCGCCAGGACCGCCCAGTAGACGACGTTGCCCCACCGCGGGCGGAGGATCGACAGCGTGTAGGCACCGGTCACGCAGACGAACAGGGTGACGGCCGCGCTGCCGAGCGCCATGAGGAGCGTGTTCAGCAGGTAGCGCCAGATCCCGAGGTCGTTCCAGACCGCGGCGTAGTTCGACCAGTCGAAGACCGAGGGGATCAACGTCAGCGGGTCGGTCACGAGTTCGGTCGTCGTGGAGACGGATGCCTTGGCCAACCACACCAGCGGAAGCACCGCCGCGACGATCAGCCCGATGAGGACGAGCGTCTGGACGATCCGCAGCGTCCAGCGCACGACGGGGCGGCGACGGTCACCCCAGGAGGAGACCGAGCGCGGGACCTCTTCGGGCTCCTCCTCCCGGCGGAGGCGCCGCCGCGACGACGGCGCCACGGGAGGCTGCGTGAGGGTGTAGGTGTCAGTCATTGTCGTTGAGCCTCCGCGTCGCGAACTGGTACACGATCGACACGATCGCCAGGACCACGGCGAGCATCACGCTGAGCGCGGCCGCCGCTCCGTAGTTCGAGTTCACGAACCCGTACTGGTAGATGAGCATCAGGATCGAGATCGAGGCGTTGTTCGGGCCGCCGCCGGTGAGGAGCTTCGGTTCGTTGAACACCTGCATGGTCCCGATGAGCTGCAGGAGGATGAGGACGAGGATGACGCCCCGGATCTGCGGCAGCGTCACATGCCACACGCGACTCCAGACGCCCGCGCCGTCGAGTTCCGCCGCCTCGTAGAGGTCGGGCCGGACGCCGCCGAGCGCGGCGAGGTAGATGATGACCGACGTGCCGGCGCCCGCCCACGTCGCCGCGAGCACCATCGACGGGATGACGAGCTGCTCCGAGTCCAGCCACGCGAAGGGCCCGAGACCCACCGTCCCGAGCAGCGAGTTCAACAGCCCGCTGGGGCCGGGCATGTAGAGCACCTTCCACAGCAGGATCGCCACCACCGGGGGGATGACCACGGGGAGATACGCGAGCGCGCTGTAGAGCCCCTTCCACCGGCGCAGCTCCGACATGACGACGGCGAGCGCGAGCGGCAGCGGGGCACCGACGAGCAGACCGATCGCGGTGAAGAGCACCGTGTTGAGGATCGCGCGGGGCAGCACGGGATCGGTCAGCACGTACTCGAAGTTCGTCAGGCCCACCCACTTGCTGGTGAGGAAGTTCGTCTTCTGGAACGACAGCACGAGACCGCGCACGATCGGACCCCAGGAGAAGTAGGCGAAGACGAGCACCAGGGGCGCGCCGAAGGCGATGGACCACAGTCCCCCGCCGCGCACCCAGCGCTGCACACGCGGGAGGAGGCCCCCGCGCGCCTGGCGCGCGGGGACCCCGACCGGTACCGAGAGGACTCGAGTCACTGCGAGATGATCCGTTCGATGCGGGAAGAGGCGTCCTTCACGAGGGGCTCGATCGGCGCCGAGGGATCGGTCAGCACCGCCTGGACGGTCGACGCCAGATCGGCGTAGACCTCCTGCGCCCGCGTGGTGGGCTCGGGGATCAACGGGATCTTGGTGAGCGAGTCGGTGTAGCTGGTGAAGTGCGACGCGTCGACGTTCGTGTCGTCGGCGATCCACTCGCGGTACTGCTTGTAGACGTCCGCGCTGAGGGGCGAGAGGCCCGGGAGACCGACGATGCCACCGTCCTTGATGAGGGCCTGGGCGTTGGCTGTGGCCGTGTCCTTACTGGTGAACTTGCCGAAGTAGTAGAAGTCGACCCACTTCGCCGCCGCGAGCAGCTGCTCGGGCGTCGACTTCGGGTTCGTCATCTGCACGGTGCCGCCGAGCGGGGTGCCCGATCCGGCGGTGTCCCCCTGCGGGAGGTGCGAGGCGCCGATGACCTACAGGTCCATGTCGTAGACGTTGTTCAGCCACTCGTACGACGCCACGGGGGCGACGAACATGCCCGCTCGTCCGGCGGCGAACTCCTGCATGATGGTCTTCAGGTCCATGATCACGGAGGATCCCATGGACTTGTCGGTCGAGAACATGTCGCGCAGGCCCTGGAGCGCGGCGATGGACGCCGGGTTGTCGATCGTGACCTGGTCACCGGCCTCGTTCTCGATCGTGCCGCCGCGCGAGTAGACCGACGCGGTGTAGATCCAGCCCGCCTGGCCCTCCTGCGTGATCTGCAGGTAGCCGGGGTTGCCCGTGGCCTTCGTGATGGCCTTGGCCGCCGTGCGGACCTCGTCCCACGTGGCCGGCGGCTTGTCGGGGTCGAGGCCGGCCTTCTTGAACAGGTCGCGGTTGTACATCAACGCGACGGTGTCGACCGTGGTCGGGATGCCATAGGTCTTGCCCTCGGCCTGCGCGGGCTTCAGCGTGTCGGGGTTGAGCCGGTCCAGCATGCCGAGCTGGTTCACGACGTCGGTGAGGTCGGCGACCTGACCGTTCGCGATGACCTGCTGCGTGTTGGTGAACGGGACACCCATGACGGTGGGCATGGTGCCGCCGGCGACGAGAGCGGAGAACGACCCGTTGTCCCAGCGCGTCTCGCTGGGCTCGATGGTGATGTTGGGGTTCGCCTTCTCGAACTGGTCGACGGCGTCGAGGAAGTTCTTGCGAGCCGCCTCGGCCTTCGTGCTGGGCAGGTCACCGACGGTGATGGTGACGCTGGCGCTGGGATCGATGGTCGGCTGCTGCTGTGCGCCGGCGCACCCCGTGGCGGACACGGCGAGCGCGCCCACGACGATCGCGCCGAGACCGACGCGGGTACGGAGATTCATCATTGAAACCTCGAGCTCTCTCTAGTGCTGGATCGGATCTTCGGATCGCGACGCTGTGATGCTAGTTGAAATATTTCAATTCGTGCAAGGATGAACATAATGGATCTCAGCCACCAAGGAAGGAGGGCGAGCGATGACAGACCAGGACTTTCCGTCGATGCACGACGTAGCCCGCGTCGCAGGCGTATCGATCGGGACGGTTTCCAACGTCTTGAACAAGCCTGAAATCGTGGCCCCACCGACGCTGCGTCGCGTGCGATCGGCGATCGACGAGCTCGGGTGGCGCCCGACCGGACGCGGACGGCGCGCCCCCGCGGGTCCGGACCTCGTCGGCGTCGTGCTCGCGGGCGCGGAACCGCACCGGGCGGCGCTCCTGGATGGCATCCGTCGCCGACTGGCCGTCGGCGGCGCGCACCCGCTCGTGACCTTCCCCACCGACGAGCCCACCGGGCTCGACGACGCCGTCCGCGCCCTCGAGCGGGCCGGCGTCCGCAGCATCCTGCTGGAGCTGACCGCCGGCGCCGAGCCCGTCGCCGCGCAGGCCGCGGAGCGCGGTGTGGCGGTCGCCGTGATCGGCTCGCCCGCGACCTCCGAGCTGAGTTCCGTCGCCGCCGACCACGCGGCCGCGGTCGCCCTCGCGGTCGCGCACGCCCTCGACAGCGGGCGCCGGCGGATCGTCCTGGTCCACCCGCCGCACGATCGGACCGGCGCCGAGCTGCGGCGCACGGCAGCACGGGACGCGGTCCGCGCGGCCGGGTTCGATCCGGCCGAGGTGCTCAGCGAGCACGACGCCCTGGGTCACGACAGCGCCGCCGGGCGCGCGGCGGTGGAGTTCCTCGGGGAGCGCGGGATGAGCTTCGACGCGATCATCCTGCCCGACGACCGCACCGCCGCGGGAGCCTGGCGACGACTGGCCGAGGACGGCGACGCGAACGGCGGGCGACGCGCGCTGGTGATCGCAGGTCACGACTCGGACGTGACCGAGGCCCTCGGCATCCCGGCCATCCGGACGCCGCTCACGGCGATCGGCTACCAGGGTGCAGACATCCTCCTCGCCGAGCGCAAGGACCCCCGCCGCGCCCGCGTGCGTCAGGTCTTTCCCGTGGAGCTCATCGTCCGGGAGCCCCGCTCATGAGCCTGGATGCCGTCATGGCCCACGCCCTGCGCGACGTGCTCGACTGGGACGACTACGCCGTCGCCGTCGCCGAGCTGACCGCCGCCTACGTCGCGCCGCCGGTCGACGTGTCGGAGCACTCCGCCACGGGCCCTCTCGGACCCGTGCGCGTCCGCGTCTACCGGCCGCTCGAGGCGCCGACCGATGCACCGGGACTGCTGTGGGTGCACGGCGGCGGCTTCACCGCCGGCGACATCGACATGGCCGAGTCGGACGTCGTGGCGCGCGAGCTCGCCGCCCGGGCGGGCGCGGTCGTCGCGAGCGTCGACTACCGTCTCGCCGGCCCCACCACGCTCTTCCCCGCCCCGCTGGACGACGTCGATGCCGCGTGGACCTGGCTCTCCGAACGGGCGCGGGAGTTCGGCATCCATCCGGCGCGCCTGAGCCTCGGCGGGTGCTCCGCCGGCGGCAACCTCGCCGCCGCGACGGCCTCCCGGCTCGTCGCCCGGGGTGGTCCGCAGCCCGCCGCCCTGGTGCTGGGGTACCCGCTCCTCCACTTCCCCGTCCCGGGCGTCGAGATCGACGGAGTCGACGACCTGCCCGACATCCTGCGCTTCGGCCTCGCGCACAACATCGACGTGATGCGCGCGTACGTCGGCCGGATCGATGACCTTCCCGGGGATGCCGTGCCGGGCAGCCGGCATCCGGAGGGCTTCCCTGCCACACTCCTCGCGCTCAGCGAGATCGACGAACTGCGGGGCTCCGGCGAGCTGTTCGCGGTGCAACTGCGCGACGCCGGCGTTCCCGTGCGCGTGGAGGTCGCCGCGGGGATGCCGCACGGGCACCTCAACATCCCGCCCGTCGCCACCCTGCCCGAGGTCGCGCGCACGCTCGACGCGATCGCGAGCGTGCTCGCCGCGACGGGGTCGTAGCCGCCGGTGCCCGGAGCGGCGACTTTCGGCCGATTCGCGCAAAAGGGGACTTTGGTCCCTCCCCTGCCCCGCTGCATCCGGGTAGCTTCTCGGTCACACTCACACGGGTCAGCAAAGGGGCTCCCGATGTTCGGTTTCACTCGCACCACGCCAGAGATCACGTGGAAGTCCATCGAGGGCGACTTCCTGCTCGGCAGCTGTTCGCGCCGCATCTTCGGGTACGCCACGCGATGCGCACAGAGCGCGTGGTCCGCCTTCGACGACGAGGCCCGTCCCCTCGGCGTCTTCGCCGACGTCGAGGACGCGAAGCGGGCGCTGTGGCGGGCGCACCGCGAGGGTCACGACGCCGTGTGCACCGCCCCGCCCGAGATCCTGTCGCGTCGGGGGGAGAAGTCGCGGGCGATGCGGGCCTCCACCGAGGAACGATCGCGCACCGTGGCCGCGCAGCCGGCGTCCTGGTAGGCCACTCTCAGGCCGCGGGCGCCGGGATCAGGCGTTTCCGCAGGACGCGGACCGCCTCGCGACCGGCGCGGTTGGCGCCCACCGTCGACTGCGAGGGACCGAACCCGATCAGGTGCACGCGCGGCTCCTCGGCGACCTGCGTCCCGGTCATCCGGATGCCGCCCCGCGCGTTCCGAAGGTGGAGCGGGTCGAGGTGGTGGAGGTCCGCCCGGAAACCCGTCGCCCAGAGGATCGCGTCGACCGCCGTGAACGAGCCGTCCGCCTCCCGCACACCGTCGGGTTCGATCGCGGTGAACATCGGACGACGCACGAGAGCACCGCGCTCCCGCGCCGCGACCGCGTACGGCAGCCAGGACAGTCCCGTGTAGGAGACGACGCTACCGGAGGGATTCCCGGCCTCGACGTCCGCGACCACCTTCGCGATGACGTCCCGCCCCGTCTCCGGGGTGAATTCGCCCTCCCAGAACACGGGCTCTTGCCGCGTGTACCAGAACACCGTCGCCACGCGGGAGATCTCCTCCAGGAGTTGCACCGCCGAGATGCCGCCGCCCACGATCGCCACGCGGAGCCCGGCGAACTCGTCGAGCGAGACGTAGTCGCGCGTATGCAGCTGCCGACCGCGGAAGGTGTCCTGCCCGGGGTACCGCGGGAGCACCGGGTTGTTCCACGTGCCGGTCGCGTTGATCACCGCGCGCGTCTCCCACACCCCCGCGCTCGACTCCACGAGCAGGTCGCCGTCGGGGGCCGCATCCGCGAACCGCACCGCGGTCACCGTGACCGGGCGCAGGATCGGCGGCCGCAGGTGCGCTTCGTAAGCGGCGAAGTACGCGGGCACCGCGTCCCGGCTCGACGCGGTCGCGTCGATCGGCGGCTTCGGGAAACCGGGCAGGTCGAAGATCCCGTTGACCGTCGACATCGTCAGCGATTCCCACCGATGCCGCCACGCGCCGCCCGGCTCGGGCTCGGCATCCAGGACCACGAACGACGGTGCGTCGATGTCACGCGAGGGGTCCAGGGCGCTCACGAAGCCGGACCGGGCCAGGTGGTAGGCGGCCGAGAGCCCCGCTTGCCCCGCGCCGATGACCACGACGCTCGCCCGACGCCGATCACCCGCGAAATTCGTCACCCTCGATTATCGGCACCGATCACCCGGGGTCGGTGGGGCTGGGAGCCGTCAGGCCGGGGAGGACTTCTTCTTCTTGGGCGCCGGGGCTTCCGAATCGTCGCCCCTGGCCGCGGCCTGCTCCTTCGCCCGCTTCTTCGCCTGCGAGGCGAGACGCGCGAGATCGACCATGCGCAGCGCATCCATGCGCGCGCGCCGCATCGTGGCGTAGTCGGGGTCGGCATCCGCCGTCATCCCCTCGACGTCCAGCCGCTGCGACAGGTTCGCCTCGACGTCCCCCCACGCGGCCTCGCGCGCCGCGGCGACCAGGATGCCGACGCGCTCGGGGTCGGCAGCGAACTCGCGCAGCTCCTTCGCGACGCCGCGGGACTGGCGGGCGCGTCGGCGCAGGTTGCGTGTGTCGCGGTCCCGGTAGTCGTGGGTGCCCGAAGAGTCGGAGAACCGCCCCCATGCGCGCTTGCGCTGCGCCGTCACGCGGTCGGCGGCCTGATCCTGCTCCTCCGCGAGGGCGCGCAGCGTTTCGCGGGCGAAGTCCGCGAACACCTCGCCGTCGAACTGCCCCCCGCGCGCGATCGTCTCGACGAGGATGCGGTTGCGTACGGTGAGCCGCGCCGCGGCCGTCGCGATCGACAGCCCCTCGGCGATGGCATCCTTCGTCCGGCCCACGCGACCTCCCTCTCCAGGCTATCGGTCGCGCCGCGCGAGCGACCCCGCTCAGACCAGGGCGGCGACGATCTTGTGGATGCGACGGGCCCGCGTCTCGGCCGCCTTCGCCTCCGCCACACTGCCGGCGTGCGCCTTCCGGGTGCTGGGGGCGAGCGCATCGAACGCGGCGCGGACACCCGCCTCGTCGAGGGCGGCGGCGAGGTCCTCGGGAAGCTCGACCGTGCGCTCGGTGGTGTCGAGGGTCAGCTCCACGGTGATCGGGTCACCGCCCGCGAGTCCCGTGGCCTTGCGCTTGTCCGCCGAGAACGGGATGAGCTGCCGCCCGCCCATCACCGCGAGCGTGCTGGTGTACACGTACCCGTTGACGGTGACGGTGACCGAGGCGCGTTTGCCGCCGCCCAGCCCCTCGACGACCTCGGGCGGCACCTCGATGCCGGTGTTGTTGCCCATCTGGAACAGCGTCGTCTCGAACCTCATGCGGTGAGTGTGCCAGAGACACGCGTAGGGGAACAGCGCCGGATCCGCAATCCCCCCGACACGCCCCGTTCGCCTCCGTAGGGTCGGATTCGTTGCGGAGGGCCTCGGAGAGTACTCGGGGGCCTTCTGTCGTATCCGGGGTCAGTCCGCTCGGACCGAGACCTCCGCGTCGTCGAACCCCTCGGCCGACACCCGCACCCGGATGTCCCCGACGCCGGTCGGACGCACGATCGCGAGCGCCCGCCCGTGGAACAGGGTCACGGATGCCGCGGAGAACGGCTCCTCGGTCGCCGCGCGGCCCGTTCCCAGCCCGGCGAACACAGCGGGTCCATCGACGTCGACGGTGACGCGGACGTCGCGATCGCACGGGACGATGCCCGCGGCATCCTCCAGGGTGATCCGGAGGAACGCGAGCGCGTCCGGATGTGCGCCGATCGTCGGCTCCTCCGCGCGGGCGACGAGATGGATGCCGTCTCCCGCCGTCCGCAGGGTCGTCCGGCCGGTCTCGGCGCCGCCGCGTCGGGCGATCGCGATGAGCTCGCCGGGGACGTACGCGGTCTCGAAGCGCGCGGTGTACTCGCGCACTGTCCCCACCGGCGCGACACCGAGCGAGACGCCGTCGAGGAACAGCTCGACCTCGTCGGCATCCGCGTAGACGTCGACCGTCACGGGCGCTCCGGGCGCCGCGTCCCAGCTCCACGAGGCGACGGTGTCATCCCACGACCAGGGCGTCACCGCGACGGGCCTGCCGTGATGGCGCGGCGGGTGGACCGCGAGGAACGGCTCGGTGCGCAGGCCGTAGACGATCTCGCGGAAGTACGACACGGTGCGCCGGTGGCCGGTGATGTCGAGATCGCCGGACTCGGCCGCGAGGTACGGGTACGGTCCGGCCGTGCCGGTGGGGACGTAGCCTGGCGCGTCGGTGTAATCGACCCGCCCGATCCCGGCCTCCCCGAGGTAGTCCCAGCCGGTCCAGGTGAAGTCGCCGATCACGTGCGGCAGGCTCGAGACCAGCGGCCACAGCGCGCCGATCCGCTCGGGGAACGTCTCCGACCCGACGATGACCCGGTTCGGGAACAGCTCGGCGTCCAGGACGTACCGCGACTCCGCGTAGTTGAACCCGACGACGTCGAGGACGGCGGCGGACTCCTCGATGGAGCGGGTGACGAGTTCCGACGCGTTCATGAGCGCCATCTGCTCGCCCATCGTGGCCATGAGCGTGTTGGGGTCGGTCGCCGCCGCCTCGGCCTGCGCCTCGGCCATGCGGTCCAGGTTGGCGATGATCCCGTTGATGCCGTTGGTGACGAACCGGGTGTCGTCGAGTTCGCGCACGGCCTCCGCGAGACGACGGCTCCAGATCGCACCGTGCGCGCTGCCCAGCTCGAGGATCTCGTTGCCGATCGAATACAGGACGACACTGGGATGATTGGCATCCTTCGCCACCATCGCCTCGACGTCGCGACGCCAGTGGTCCGCGAAGCCGACGGAGTGGTCGAAGCCGCTCTTCGCGCGCGTCCACACGTCGCCGAGCTCGTCCATCACGACCATGCCGTGGCGATCGCACGCGTCCAGCAGCGCACGGCTCGCGGGATTGTGGGAGCTGCGGATCGCGGTGAACCCGGCTTCCTTGAGCAGCCGGACCCGCCGATCCTCGGCGGCGGGCAGTGCGACGGCGCCCAGGGGGCCGTTGTCGTGGTGCACGCAGGCTCCGCGCAGCGTCACGCTCTCGCCGTTGATCCGCAGGCCATGCACCGGGTCGAGCCGGAGCGACCGGATGCCGAACGCCACCGTCTCCTCGTCGAGCGGCTCTGCACGCCCCTCGTCGAGGAGCGTCGTGCGCAGGCGATACAGCTGCGGGTCGTCGATCCCCCACCGGCGCGGGTCTTGCACGAGGAGGCGCTGCCGGGCGACGGCGCTCTCCCCCGGCAGGACGGACACGGGCGAATCGCCCGCGGCGACGACCGCCCCGTCAGGGTCCTCGACCTCCCACCGCACGCGGACGGTGCGGGTGTGGCGGGTGCCGTTCTCGACGGTCGAGGAGACGGCGACGACCGCGCGTTCGTCGTCGATGTCGGGGGTGGCCACGCGCGTGGCATCCAGGCCGAGATGCACGGGATCGGCGACGACGAGGTGCACCGGACGATGGATGCCGGCCCCCGTGTACCAGCGCGAGTCCTTGTGCACGCGCGCCTCGACGGTGATGCGGTTCGTGCGCCCGAAGCGCAGATAGGCGTCGAGGCGCACCGCGAACGCGGCGTACCCGCTCGCCTCGTGCGCCGCACGGTCGCCGTTGACGAAGACGACGGCGTCCCGGTAGACGCCCTCGAACTCCAGCAGCACCGTCTTCTCGCGCCACTCCTCGGGCACGTCGAGCTCGCGGACGTACTCGAACACCCCGCCCGGGTAGTACCCCGACGTCACCCCCTGCGGACTCGCGGGGTCGCGCGGCAGATCCCGCAGCGCGTCGTGCGGGAGCAGCACCGGGACGAAGGCGGTGGCCGCGTCGCGCCGTTCGAACGCGCCGAGCTTCGGCCCGACGGTCCAGCCGTCGAGCAAGTGTTCGCGGATCACCGGGCGTCCTCGGCCACGGTGTCGAGAAGGTCCTCCAACGCGGTCAGGTCGAATCCACGGACCATGGTCCGGAAGTACTCCGCGAGCGCCTCGGCCATGTCGGTCGACGCGGGTTCGAGCAGCCACTGCACCTGCAGGCCGTCCATGAGTGCGATCGTGGCGACCGCCGCACGGCCGGGGTCGAGGCCGGGGGCCAGTCGACCGGCGGCCTGGATGCGCTCGAAGGCTTCGCGGGTACTCTGCCGCACCTGCTCGTAGCGTCGGCGGAAGTAGTCGTGGGCGGGGTGATCGGGCGCGGTGGCCTCGGCCGACACCGTGCAGTAGAGCTCGACGACCCCGGGGACCGAGGCGTTGTGGCGCGCGAGGTCGACGAGGTTGCGCAGGGTCTCGACCCCGTCGTCCTTCGTGAAGTCCACGATCGACCGGGCGAGTTCGTCGCGGTGGTCGAGCACCGCCTGCAGAAGCGCGCTCTTGCGCGGGAAGTGGTGCAGCAGACCCGCTTCGCTCATGCCGACCCGCTGCGCGATCTCGCGCAGCGACCCGGACCGATATCCGGCCTCGGCGAAGACCTCGAGGGCGGCATCCAGGATCGCCTGCCGAGTCGCCTCGGATTTCGCATACTCGCCCCGCTGTCGGCGGGGAGTCTGCGCCGTCTCCGTCATCGCATCACCGTAACGCCCCACCGCCGCGGTCGCGACGCGTGGGAGCCCTCTCACGAACCGTTCTACAACGAATTTCTAGCGGTCGCTAGTTTTTTGGTCTGAAAATCTAGCGACCGCTCGTATTTGGTGTTACGTTCTCGCGGCAGGGCCACTCACCCGAGCCCAGCCAGAGAGAAGAGGACAAGGATGTTCCGATGGAAGGCCACAGCAGCCCTCGCCGTCGTCGCCGCGCTGACCCTGAGCGGATGCGCCGCTGACAACACCGGCGGCGGAAGCGGCAACGGAAGCGGCGGACAGCTGACGCTCGGCGCGATCGCCGCGCCGACCAGCTACGACATCGGCGCCGGCGCCGAGTACGGCAACCGCAGCCCGTTCTTCCAGGCCGTGTTCGACACGATCCTGCAGAAGAACGCCCAGGGCGAGATCGAGCCTTGGCTCGCTACGGAGTGGGAGTACAACGCGGACAACACCGTCCTGACCCTCACACTCCGCGACGACGTGACCTTCTCGGACGGCACCAAGCTCGACGCCGACGCCGTGGTCAAGAGCCTCGAGCGCTTCCGCGACGGCACCTCGCCGCAGGCCGCGACGCTCGCCGGCAAGACCTTCGCCGCCCCGGATGCCACCACGGTGACCATCACCCAGTCGGCGCCGGACCCCTCGCTCATCAACCTGCTGTCCATCGCGCCCGGCCTGGTCGAGGCGCCGTCCTCGTTCGACAACCCGGACGTGTCCACGAACCCCGTCGGCTCGGGCCCCTACATCCTCGACACCGCCTCCTCGGTGACGGGCACCACGTACAACTACACGGCGAACCCCGACTACTGGAACAAGGACGCCGTCAAGTACGACAAGCTCACGATCAACGTCTTCGACGACACCACCGCCATGATCAACGCGATCAAGGCCGGCGAGCTCAACGGCGCGAAGGTCGCCGACAACAACACCATCACCGAGGTCGAGGGCGCCGGCTGGACCATCGAGTCCAACGAGCTCGACTTCCAGGGACTCCTGCTGCTCGACCGCGCCGGCACCATGGCGCCCGAGCTCGGCAACGTCAAGGTGCGCCAGGCCATCAACATGGCGTTCGACCGCGACGCGCTGCTGCAGTCGCTGCAGACCGGCTACGGCACCGTCACCGAGCAGGTCTTCCCCGCGACCTCGGTCGCGTACGACGCGTCGCTCGATTCGACGTACAAGTACGACCCGGCCGCGGCGAAGAAGCTCCTCGCCGACGCCGGCTACCCGAACGGGTTCACGCTGAGCATGCCGACCACCCCGGCGTTCCAGCAGACGTTCGACCTGGTCGCCCAGCAGCTGTCCGACATCGGCATCACCGTGAACTACACCGACCCCGGTGCGGCCAACTTCATCGCGGACATGCTCGCGCCGAAGTTCCCGGCGACGTGGATGGCGCTCGAGCAGAACCCGGACTGGCAGCTGATCAACTTCATGATCGCGCCGAACGCCACCTTCAACCCCTTCAAGTCGGAGGACCCGAAGGTCGACGCGCTCATCTCGACGATCCAGACCGGCTCGCAGGCGGAGTCCGACGCCGCCCTCAAGGAGCTCAACAAGTACATCGTCGACCAGGCCTGGTTCGCCCCGTTCTTCCGCGTGCAGGGCACCTTCGCCACCGACCCGAACACGAACCTCGAGTTCTGGCCGACCAACGCCTACCCGTCGATCTTCGACTTCTCGCCGAAGAACTGACCCACCGACCGGGCCCACCCGCACGCATCGGGTGGGCCCGGTCCGCCCCGAGGGACCACACATGTTCGCATTCATCGTGCGCCGGCTCCTGTCCGGCGTCGTCCTCGTCGCCGTCATCTCCCTGCTGGCCTTCACGCTCCTCTACGCCGCGGGCGGGGACATCGCCCGCCGCATCCTGGGCGAGACCGCCACCGCCGAGACCGTGGCCAAGAAGACCGCGGAGCTCGGTCTCGATCGGCCGCTGTGGACGCAATACACCGATTGGGTCGGCTCCGCACTGACCGGCAACCTCGGACGGAGCTGGTTCAACGGCGAGCTCGTCTCGACGAGCGTCTCCGGACGCCTCGGGGTGACGCTCTCGATCGTGATCGGCGCCACGCTCGTGTCCGCCATCCTCTCCGTGCTGTTGGGCGTCCTCGCCGCACGCCGCGGAGGGGCGGTGGATGCCACGGTGCAGTTCCTCTCGCTCGTCGGTTTCGCCGTCCCGGGCTTCCTGATCGCCCTCGTCCTGGTCCTGGTCTTCGCGGTGAACCTCGGCTGGTTCAAGGCGACCGGCTTCACGCCGATCACGACCTCCGTGACCGGCTGGCTCTCCTCCGTGATCCTCCCCATCGCCGCGCTCTCGATCGGCGCGATCGCGACGGTGGCTCAGCAGGTCCGCGGGTCCGTCCTGGATGCCACGTCGCGCGACTACGTCCGCACGCTCCGCTCCCGCGGTCTCAGCGAGCGCTCCGTCATCTACACGCATGTGCTCCGCAACGCCGGCGGTCCGGCGCTCGCGGTCCTCGCCGTGCAGTTCGTGGGGCTCCTCGGCGGCGCCGTCATCGTCGAGCAGATCTTCGCGATCCCGGGCATGGGGCAGCTGAGCGTCCGCGCGACGACCCTCGGCGACATCCCGGTCGTCATGGGCCTGGTGATCGCCTTCGCGATCATCGTCGTCGTCGTCAACCTCCTCATCGACCTGGCCCAGGCGGCCCTCAACCCGAAGGTGCGACTCGCATGACCGCCATCGCCGTCCCTCCCGCCGTTCCCGTCGCCCCCGTCCGGGTCGCGCTGTTCCGTCGGCTCGTCCGCCGGCCGGTCGGCCTGGTGTCCCTGGTCTTCCTCGCGATCGTCGTCGTCCTGACCTTCATCGGTCCGCTCGTGGCCCCGCAGGACCCGAACTTCGCCGACATCCGCAGCATCCTGTCCGGACCGAGCCCCGCGCACCTCCTGGGCACCGACGGGAGCGGTCGCGACGTGCTGTCGCGCCTGCTCGCGGCGACGCAGACGAGCATCGCGGCCGCCCTCGTCGCGGTCGCCGTGGCCGTCCTGATCGGCGTGGTCAGCGGCCTCGTCGCCGGGTACTACCAGGGCTGGTTCAACACCGTCGCGACGTGGGTCACCGAGCTGACCATGGCCCTCCCCGGCATCGTCGTGCTGCTCGCCGCGCGCGCCGTGCTCGGACCCTCGGTGTGGCTGTCGATGGTCATCTTCGGCATCCTGCTCTCCCCCGGTTTCTTCCGCCTCGTCTTCGCCTCGGTCACGGCCGTGCGCGGCGAGCTCTACGTCGACGCGGCCCGCGTGTCGGGACTGAGCGACGCGCGCATCATCGGCCGGCACGTGCTGTCGGTCGTGCGGGCGCCCATCATCATCCAGGCGGCGATCGTCTCGGGCATCGCGATCGCGATCCAGTCGGGGCTCGAGTTCCTGGGGCTCGGCGACGCGAACGTCCCCACCTGGGGATCGATGCTCACCGACGCCTTCAAGAACATCTACAAGAACCCCGTCGGCCTGGTGTGGCCCTCGCTCGCGATCGCCCTGACCTGCATCGCGCTGACGCTGCTGGCCAACGTCCTCCGCGACGAACTCGAGCGCACGGTCACGGTGCGTCGGCGCCGCCGTCGCGCGGTGTCGAGCCGCACCGGCTCGATCGCGGCCGTCACCACCTCGGTCTCGCTGAGCGGCGGCGACGTCGTCGACCCGGACGAACTCCCGATCGTCGAGAGCGACGTGATCGTCCACGCCGACGACACGCGGAGCAAGGCGACCGACACGCTTCTGCGCGTCCGCGATCTCCACGTCGGGTACGACCAGGCGGACGGCTCGCACATCGAGGTCGTCCACGGCGTCTCGCTCGACGTCCGCCGCGGCGAGGTGCACGGCCTGATCGGCGAGTCCGGTTCGGGCAAGTCGCAGACCGCGTTCGCCGTCCTGGGCCTCCTTCCGCGGGGCGGCTCGGTCACCGCCGGCTCGATCCTCTTCGACGGCACCGACCTGGCGGACGCCGACGAGAAGGTCTACGGCGGCGTGCGCGGCAAGCGCATCGCCTACATCCCGCAGGAGCCGATGAGCAACCTCGACCCGTCCTTCACGATCGGCAGCCAGCTCGTCGAGCCGCTGCGCAAGAATCTGGGGCTGTCGAAGAAGGAGGCGCGCGAGCGCGCGCTCGCGCTCCTCGCCCGCGTCGGCATCCCCGACCCGGCGCGCACGTTCGACGCGTACCCGTTCGAGGTCTCCGGCGGCATGGCGCAGCGCGTGCTGATCGCCGGCGCCGTCTCGACCGATCCCGAGCTGATCATCGCCGACGAGCCCACCACCGCCCTCGACGTCACCGTGCAGGCCGAGGTCCTCGACCTGCTGCGCGACCTCCAGGAGGAACGTCACATGGCGATGCTGCTCGTGACGCACAACTTCGGCGTCGTCGCCGACCTCTGCGACCGCGTGACGGTCATGCAGAACGGCGTGTTCGTCGAACAGGGCCCGGTTCGGGCGATCTTCACCGAAGCGCAGCACCCGTACACACGGGCGCTGCTGGACGCGATCCTCGACGAGGGTCCGGCACGGCCGCCGCTGGGCGCCGAGGAAGGAGTACGGGCATGACCGCTCCGCTGCTCACGGTCGACGACCTGGTCGTCGAGTACCCGGGCAAGGGCTTCCGCGCACAGCCCTTTCGGGCGCTCAAGGGAGTGTCGCTCGACATCCTGCCCGGCGAGACGATGGGCCTGGTCGGCGAGTCCGGCTCGGGCAAGACGACGCTCGGGCGGGCGGTCCTCGGACTCGCCCCGGTCAGCGGCGGCACCGTCACCTACGACGGCCGCGACATCTCGCACCTCGGCCGCGCCGCGCGGCGCGCGCTGAGCTCGGAGATCCAGGTCGTCTTCCAGGACCCGTACTCGTCGCTCAACCCGTCGATGACGATCGAGCAGATCCTCGCCGAGCCCCTCACGGCGTCGGGCGTGGCCGGGTCGGAGGCGCGGTCCCGCGTGCGCGACCTGCTCGATCAGGTGGGTCTCCCCTCGGACGCGCGCAGCCGCCTCCCGCGCGAGTTCTCCGGCGGACAGCGTCAGCGCATCGCGATCGCCCGCGCGCTGGCCCTGCGGCCCAGGCTCATCGTGTGCGACGAGCCCGTCTCCGCTCTCGACCTGTCGACGCAGGCGCGCGTGCTCGACCTGTTCATCGACATCCAGAACCGCACCGGGGTGGCCTACCTCTTCGTCACGCACGACCTCGCCGTCGTGCGGCACATCAGCCACCGCGTCGCCGTGATGTACAAGGGCGAGATCGTCGAGACCGGTCCCGCCGACCGCGTGACGTCCCAGCCCGAGCACCCGTACACACAGCGACTCTTCATGGCCGCGCCCGTCCCGGACCCCGACCGGCAGGAGGAGCGCCGCTCCGCCCGCCGTGCGCTCCTCGCCGCATCGGCCTGACCGCCCCGGCATCCTGCCCGACTCCTCCCCTTCGCACCCGGAAAGAACATCGTGACCCTGCCTTCTGTCGCCGCGCCCACGACCGCCCACCTCCTCCCCCTCCTGGAGAAGCTGACCCTCGAGCAGAAGGCGGCCCTCGTGCAGGGCGCCGACTTCTGGACGACGGTTCCGCTGCCGGAGATCGGTCTGCGGGCCATGACCCTGTCGGACGGTCCCGCCGGGGTGCGCGGGCCGCGGTGGGACGAGCGCGAGCCGTCGCTGAACATGCCGTCCGGCTCGGCCCTCGCGGCCTCGTGGGACGTCGAGCTCGCCTACCGCTACGGCGCGGCCGCCGCCGCGGAGGCGCGTCGCAAGGGCGTCGACGTCGTGCTCGGACCGACGATCAACCTGCACCGCTCACCGCTCGGCGGCCGACACTTCGAGTGCCTGAGCGAGGACCCGGAGCTCTCCGCGGAACTCGGTGCGGCCTATGTCCGCGGCCTGCAGGACAACGGCGTCGCCGCCACGCCGAAGCACTACGTCGCGAACGACTCCGAGACCGACCGCTTCACGGTCGACGTGCAGGTCGACGAGCGCGCTCTGCGCGAGCTGTACCTCGCGCCGTTCGAACGTGCCGTGGAAGCCGGCGCCTGGTCGATCATGAGCGCGTACAACTCCGTCGACGGCGTGACGATGACCGAGAACGACCTCCTCGAGACGCCGCTGAACTCCGAGTGGGGCTTCGACGGCGTCGTCATGAGCGACTGGACCGCAGTGCGCTCGCTGGACGCCGCCACCGCCTCGCAGGACCTGGCCATGCCGGGCCCCGCTCCGGCGTGGGCGGATCTCGCCGACGCCGTCCGCGACGGACGCGTCCCCGAGGCCGACCTCGACCGCAAGGTCCTGCGCATGCTGCTCCTGGCCGAGCGCGTCGGAGCGCTGGGCGACGCCCCCGCGATCGAGCCCGCTCCCCTGGATGCCACGGCCTTCGCGCGCGAGTCGGCGGTCGCCGGCACGGTGCTGCTCGCCAACGACGGCATCCTGCCCCTCGACCCCTCGACGATCGGCTCGATCGCCGTCATCGGCCAGAACGCCCGCGACGCCCGCACGCAGGGCGGCGGCAGCGCGACGGTCGTGCCCGAGCGCATCGTCTCGCCCCTCGACGGCCTGCGCCGCGCCTACGGATCCGACCGCGTCACCTACGAGCTCGGCGCCGTCGTGCAGGAGGGCGTGGCCGAGATCCCGCTCGCGCAGCTGCGCAACCCCGCGACCGGGGACCCCGGGATGCGGGTGACGTTCGTCGGCGAGGACGGTCGCGACCTCTACGCCGAGGACCGCCGGGCGACCGCGCTGGTGTGGTTCGGCGGCGACGCCCCGATCGCGCAGTCGCGCACCGTCGTTCTCGAGACCGTCTACACGCCCGAGACGAGCGGCGAGATCCAGCTCGGCTTCGCCGGCGCGAACGCGGGCCGTCTCTTCCTCGACGGCGCCCTCGTCCTCGACGACACCCCCGTCCTCGCCGGGACCGATCTCGGGGCCGCGTTCCTGAACCCGCCGTCGCTCACCGTCGCGGTCCGTACGGAGGCGGGGCGCGAGATCGCCGTCCGCGCCGAGTTCGCGCGGAACGACGAGGCCGGCATCCCCGGCGCGATGAGCGTCACGCTCGGCATCGCCCCGGAGAACACGGATGCCGACGAGCTCATCGCCCGCGCGGCCGCCGCGGCCGCCGCGGCCGATGTCGCCGTCGTCGTGGTCGGCACCAACTCCAAGGTCGAGTCCGAGGGCTACGACCGCGAGTCGCTCGACCTCCCGGGGCGGCAGGACGACCTCGTGCGCGCCGTGGTCGCCGCCAATCCGCGCACCGTCGTGATCGTCAACGCCGGTTCCCCCGTCGTGCTGCCGTGGGCGGGCGACGTCGCGGCCATCGTCCAGGGCTACTTCGGCGGCCAGGAGTTCGGCACCGCCCTCGCCGACGTCCTCACCGGTGCCGCCGAGCCCGGCGGACGCCTCCCCACGACGTGGCCCGCCACGCTCGCGGACGTCCCCGTCCAGGACGTGACGCCCCGGGACGGCGTGCTGCGCTACAGCGAAGGCATTCACATCGGATACCGCGCGTGGCTGAAGTCCGGAGTCCGTCCGGCCTTCCCGTTCGGTCACGGCCTGGGGTACACCACCTGGGCGTGGGACGGCGCCGAGCGCGACGGCGACGACGTCGTCGTGACGCTCACCAACGCCGGGGCGCGCGCCGGCGGCCAGGTCGTCCAGGTGTACGCCGAGCGCGCGGCATCCACGGTCGACCGTCCCGTCCGGTGGCTCGTCGGTTTCGCCGCCGTCCGCGCGGATGCCGGTGAGACGGTGACCGCGCGCGTGTCCGTGCCCCGTCGCCGACTGGCCCACTGGGATGCCGGGTGGGAGGTCGAATCCGGGACCTACACGCTGCGCGTGGGAGCGTCCGTCGCGGAGACGCCGCTCTCCGTGGCGTGGGAGGTCGAGGGATGACCGGCCTCCTGCACGGCTCCATCGACCCGCGCCTCGCGGCCGCGCGCGACCGCCTGGAGGCCGCGCTCGCGGCCGACCCGGACCTGTCGTTCCAGGCCGCGGCGTTCCACCGCGGCACGCCCGTGCTGGACGTGTGGGGCGGACCGCACCTCGGTGAGGACAGCGTCCTCGTGCCCTACTCGGTGTCGAAGAACACGATCGGCATCACCGTCGGCCTGCTGGTGGAACGGGGGCTGCTCGACCTCGACGCCCCGGTCGCGCGGTACTGGCCGGAGTTCGCCGCGTCCGGGAAGGCCGCCGTCACGGTGCGCCAGCTGCTCTCGCACCAGGCCGGACTCCCCCAGGCCACCCCGGCGCTCGACTTCGTCGACATGCTCGACCAGGAGTCCGCGGCGGCGAGCCTGGCGGCGAGCGTGCCGTTCTGGCATCCGGGAAGCGCCTTCGGCTACCACGCCACGACGATCGGAACGCTCGGCGCCGAACTCGTGCAGCGTGCGAGCGGCCGGTCGATGCACGCCTTCTACGAGGAGGAGATCCGCGCGCCGCACGGTGTCGACTTCTTCCTCGGCCTCCCCGCCGACCAGGAGGCGCGGCGCGTCGACGTCCTCCCGATGATCCCGCCCGCGACCGGGGTCGGCGAGCGCCGCGCCACGCCCCTCGGCGCCCTCGTGTTCGGCCCGGGACGCTCGAGCGTCGACATGGCGAACGACCGCCGCAGCTGGGGCTACGGGCACCCAGCGACCTCGGCGACGGGGAGCGCCCGCGGCATCGCGCGCCTGCTCGCGGCCGCCGTCACCGGCGTCGAGGGAGTGGCGCCGTTCCTCTCCGCGGAGACGGTCGCGGCGATCGGGCAGCAGCAGGTGCGCGGCTTCGACGAGGTGCTCGGCCAGCACGACCGCGCCCACGGGATCGTGTTCCAGAAGCCCTCGGCCGCGATGCCGTTCGGCGGACCGC
Source organism: Microbacterium sp. T32 (assembly GCF_001619615.1). Lineage (GTDB taxonomy): Bacteria > Actinomycetota > Actinomycetes > Actinomycetales > Microbacteriaceae > Microbacterium. Next base: position 61,420 of record NZ_LQQP01000045.1, on the reverse strand, counting down.
GGGCCTTCGGGCACGACGGCGCGGCGGGCTGCTTCGCGTGCGTCGACCCCGACACCGGCGTCGCGTTCGCGTGGACGATCGTGCGCGGCCCGTGGCCCGGCGGCGGTGATCCGCGCGCGATCGCCCTAGCAGCGGAGATCGGGCGCGTCCTGGGAGCCGGCGCATGACCGATTACCCCAACCCCCTGATCCCCGGCTTCCACCCCGACCCGTCGGCCGTGCGCGTCGGCGACGCGTGGTATCTGGCGACCTCGACGTTCGAGTACCTTCCCGGCATCCCGATCCACCGGTCCACCGACTTCGTCACGTGGGAGCTCATCGGCCACGTCGCCACGCGTCCCGGGCAGCTCGGTGTCGAGGACGTGCGCACGGCGGGTGGCGCGTGGGCGCCGACCCTGCGCCACCGCGACGGCGTCTTCCACCTCGTCGTGACGGATGCCATGGGCCGGGGCATGCTGCACTTCACCGCGACCGACCCCGCGGGGCCGTGGAGCGACGGCGACCTGATCACCGACTCGGCGGGCCGGGCCTCGCTCGACGGCATCGACCCCGACATCGCGTGGGATGCCGACGGCGTCGCGATCATCACGTACTCGGGGCTGATCCTCGGCGGCGAGGGGGCCGGCCGGCACCTCGGCATCCTGCAGGCCCGGGTCGACCTCGGTACGCACCGCGCGCTCGAGGAGCCGCGGTCGCTGTGGTCGGGCACCGGCGGGCAGTTCCCCGAGGCGCCGCACCTCTACGAGATCGACGGGCGCTGGTACCTGCTGATCGCCGAGGGCGGCACCGAGCGCGGACACGGCGTGTCCATCGCCCGCGCGGACCGCCCCGAGGGGCCCTTCGAGACCGGACCCGCGAACCCGATCGTGTCGGCGCGGTCGACGATCCGCCCCGTGCAGAACACCGGCCACGGCGACCTCGTGATCGGCCCGGACGGCGAGTGGCTGTGCGTGCTGCTGGGCGTGCGCCCGCGCAGCATGACGCGCGCGTTCTCCGCGCTCGGACGCGAGACGTTCGTCACCCGCGTGCGGTGGCACGCGGACGGCTGGCCCACGATGGAACCGGTCGGGCTGAACCCGCGTCCCGGAACGCACGTCGAGGCGACGTTCTCGCCCGACACCCCGCTGGACGGCGAGTGGATCACCCCGCGCCGGCTGCCGGAGCAGGTGTCCGACCGCACGACCCGCCCCGGGTGGCTCGTCCTGCGCGCCGACGGGTCGACGCTCGACGACCCGCGACCGGTGTTCGTCGGTCGTCGCCAGGAGCACCTGACGCAGTCGACCTCCGTCGACCTGGACTGCACCGCCGGAATCGGCGGGCTGGCCGTCCGCTACGACGAGGACTTCCACGTCGAGGTCGAGGCGGGCGGCGGTCGCGTCGTCGCCCGCGCGAACGTCGCGGGTCTCGTCCAGGAGTGGGTGGCATCCGTCGACGCCGACCGCGTGACGCTGCACATCGACTCGCGCCGGCCCGAGACCGAACAGGGTTTCGCCCGCACGAGCGACGTCTTCCATTTCGCGGCCACGGTGGCGGGCCGCCGCATCGATCTCGCCGACGTCGACGGCAGGTTCCTGTCGTCGGAGACGGCGGAGTCGTTCACCGGCCGCGTCATCGGCGTGTACGCCCGCGAGGGACGAGTGGATGCCACGAACTGGATCTCCGAGGGGAACGACGAATGAGCGAGGCAGAGGTGACGCTCCATGCGGAGCTGCGGGAGGACACCGTGTTCGTCGCGGTCGCCCGCCCCCGCCTGTCGTGGCGCGTGCGGACGGAGACGCCGGACTGGCGTCAGGTCCGCGCCGAGCTGACGGACGGCATCGACACGATCGCCGCCGAAGGCGACGACGCGGTCCTCGTGGACTGGCCGTTCCGCCCGCTCGCCCCGGGCGAGCGCCGCGACGTGCGCGTCCGCGTCACGGGAACCGACGGCGGGACGAGCCCGTGGAGCCCGCCCCGGCCGGTCGTCGCGGGGTTTCTCGGTGACGGCGAGTGGGTCGCCGAACCGATCGGTCTCGCGGACGCCTCGGTGCCGGCGCAGCCCGCCCTCGTGCGCACGACGTTCCACCTCGAGCGGCCGGTGCGCAGCGCCGTGCTGTTCTGGACGGCCCTGGGCGTCGCCGAGCCCGAGATCAACGGGACGCCCGTGAGCGACGACGTGCTGTCGCCCGGGTGGACGTCGTACCGCGACCGGCTCGTGCACGAGACGGTCGACGTCACCGCCCTCGTCGGCGCCGGCGAGAACGTCCTCGGTGCCACGATCGCGGGCGCCTGGTACACCGAGAAGTACGGCTTCTTCACGTTCACCGACCGCGTCTACGGCGACCAGCCGTCCTTCCTCGCGCAACTGCGCGTGACGTACGAGGACGGCGAGGTCGCGACGCTCGCCGCGACCGGCGCGGGGTGGGAGGCGTCCCCGGACGGGCCCGTCCGCGCGAGCGGCATCTACGCCGGCGAGGAACAGGACCTGGGCCGAACCGGCGAGACCGTCACGGCGGGCTCGCGGTGGGCACCGGCCCGCGTGGGCGCCGTCGCGCGCCCGGGCTACGAGACGGTGCCCGTGCCCGAGGCGCGGATCGCCCCGCCGGTCCGTCGCACGCAGACGCTGCACGTCCGGGCGCGCCTCACCGCGCCGTCGGGCGGCACGATCCTCGACTTCGGGCAGAACCTGGTCGGGCGTCTGCAGCTGCGGGTGCGCGGCGCCGCCGGTACCCGCGTCACGATCCGCCACGCCGAGGTGCTCGAGGACGGGGAGCTGGCGCTCCGCCCGCTCCGCAACGCCCGGGCCGAGGCATCCTTCCTCCTCTCCGGTGGCGACGACGTGCTCGAGAGCCGGTTCTCGTTCTACGGCTTCCGGTACGCGCAGATCGACGGGGTCGACGTCGACGATGCCGACGTCGAGGCGGTCGTGCTGCACACCGACCTCGTGCGCACGGGCTGGTTCGCGTCGTCGCACGCGCTGCTCGACCGCCTGCACGAGAACGTCGTGTGGGGCCTGCGCGGCAACTTCCTGTCGATCCCGACCGACTGCCCGCAGCGCGACGAGCGCCTCGGGTGGACCGGCGACCTGCAGGTGTTCGCGCCCACCGCGAGCTTCCTGTACGACAGCGCGGGGTTCCTCACGTCCTGGCTGCGCGATCTGGCGCTCGAACAGGAACGACACGACGGCGTCGTCCCCCTCGTCATCCCGGCGGCGCTGCCGTCCTTCGCCGGCGGCGGTCCCGTCGCGGCGTGGGGCGACGCGGCCACGGTCGTCCCGTCAGTGCTCTACGACCGCTTCGGCGACCGGGAGGTGCTCGCCGCGCAGTACCCGAGCATGCGCGCGTGGGTCGAGGCCGTCCGCCGCGACGCCGGCGAGAGCGGACTGTGGGCGGGGCACATGCAGCTGGGCGACTGGCTCGATCCGGCCGCCCCGCCCGACAAGCCGGGCCAGGCGAAGGTGGATGCCGACATCGTCGCGACCGCGTGCTTCGCGCGGTCCCTGCGGCTCGTCGCCGAGGCGGCCGGCATCCTGGGTCTCGACGAGGACGCCGCACTCTACGGCGACCTGGCGGATCGCAGCCGCCGCGCGTTCCGGGCGGAGTACGTCACGCCCGCCGGACGCATGATGAGCGACGCACCGACCGCCTACGCGCTCGCGCTCACGTTCGACCTCGTCGACGACCCCGCCACCCGGCAGGCCCTGAGCGACCGTCTCGCCGCGCTCGTCCGCGAGGGCGGGTATCGCATCGGCACCGGCTTCGTCGGGACGCCGCTCGTCGCCAACGCGCTCACCGACGGCGGCCACCTCGCCGCCGCCGAGCGCCTGCTGCTGCAGACCGAGTGTCCGTCCTGGCTGTACCCCGTGACGATGGGGGCCACGACCGTGTGGGAGCGCTGGGACAGCATGCTGCCGGACGGGTCGGTGAACCCGGGCGAGATGACCTCGTTCAACCACTACGCCCTGGGCGCCGTCGCCGACTGGCTGCACCGCACCGTGGCGGGCCTCGCCCCCGCCGCGCCCGGCTACCGTCGCGTGCGGATCGCCCCGCGCCCGCTCGCGTCGCTCGAGCACGCCTCCGCGCGGCACGAGACGCCCTACGGCGAGGCCGCGGTCGAGTGGCGTCGGGAGGGGGATGCCGTGCGCATCACCGCCGTGGTGCCCCCGAACACGACCGCCGACGTCGACCTCCCCGGCGTCCCGGCGGACGGGACGACCGTGCCGGCCGCCGTCGGTTCGGGAACGCACCGTTGGACGGTCGTCCTGCCCGCCGCTCCACCCGCTCCCCCGCTCCCGGGTCTCGAGGCGCCGCTCGCGGCCGTCATCGACGACCCGCGCGCGTACGCCGCGCTCCTCGAGACGCTCGCCGAGAGCGCCCCCGAACGCGTCGCGGCCGTGCGTGCCGACACCGTCTGGGGCGCGAACCGGCCGCTCGCCAGCGCCCTCATGTTCACCCCGCCGGACGTGCTCGACCGCGTCGATCACGCCGTCCGCGCCGCCACCGGCGCGGTCTGACCCGCAAGGACCGAAATGTTCGACCGCCGCTCCACCTTCGGCGAAGCCCTGGACCACCCCGGCGCCCGTGCCGTGCTCGAGCGCTTCCTCCCCGGCGTCGCCGCCTCCCCGATGGCGACGCAGTTCCGGGGCGGCCGCCTCGGCCAGCTCGTCGCGATCGTGCCGAGCCTCGAGGACCCCGACCACCGCGCACGGTTCTGGGCCGCGCTCGCCGAGATCGGCGACGGCGATGAGCGGCCGCCCTACGCCCCGGCCATCGCGCCCTCGCCGACCTACGAGGGCGACGAGGTCGCGCGCGGCTCCGCGCGTGTGCGTCCCGTCGCCGCGACGACCCTATGGGGCGTCCTCGAGGTACGCGTCGACGGCCCCTCGCACGGCAACCCGTTCGTCGACGTCGACGCGCACGCGACCTTCCGCCGCCCCGACGGCTCGGCCGTCCGCGTCGGCGGGTTCTACGACGGCGACGGTGAGTGGGTGTTCCGAGCACTGGCGGACGCCGAGGGCACCTGGTCGTTCGAGACGGATGCCACGACCCCCTCGCTCGACGGCCTGACCGGAAGCGCGGACGTCGGGGGCCCGGCATCCGGCGCCCACGGTCCGGTGCGCGTGGACGGCTTCCACTTCCGACACGCCGACGGCGAGCGCCACCGGCCGTTGGGGACGACGGCGTACGCGTGGACGCACCAGCCGGAGGCGCTGCAGGAGCGGACGCTCGAGACGCTCGCCGACGGACCGTTCCGCAAGCTCCGCATGTGCCTGTTCCCGAAGTCGTACCTGTTCAATGCCAACGAGCCCGACGACTTCGTCTTCCCCGGATCGCTGGCCGACGGCTTCGACCTCGAACGCTTCGATCCGGCGCACTTCCGCCGGCTCGAGCGCCGCATCGCTCAGCTCGGCGCCCTCGGGATCGAGGCCGACCTCATCCTGTTCCACGCCTACGACCGCTGGGGATTCGCGGACCTCGGTCCCGCCGTGGACGACCGGTACGTCCGGCACGTCGTGCGCCGACTCGCGGCGTTCTCGAACGTGTGGTGGTCGCTCGCGAACGAGTACGACCTCGTCTGGAGCAAGGACGAGGACGACTGGGAGCGCCTCGCCGCGATCGTCGGCGAGGAGGACCCTTTCGATCATCTGCTCTCGATCCACAACTGCCGCCCGTTCTACGACTACGGCCGGCCGTGGATCACGCACGCGAGCGTCCAGCGCGTCGATGTCTATCGCACGGCCGAGAACACCGACGAGTGGCGCGAGCGGTGGGGCAAGCCCGTCGTCATCGACGAGTGCGCCTACGAGGGCGACATCGACCAGGGCTGGGGCAACGTCACCGGCGAGGAGATGACCCGCCGGTTCTGGGAGGGCGCGGTCCGCGGCGGGTACGTCGGCCATGGCGAGACCTACCTGCCCGCGCCGGTCGGCGAGGCGATCATGCCCGCGGCCGCCGGCTCCGACGACGAGGTGCTGTGGTGGGCGAAGGGCGGCGTGCTGCACGGCTCCTCCCCCGCGCGGATCGGCTTCCTCGAGCGCGTCCTCGCCGACGTCCCCGGGGGCGTGCTGGACCCCGCGCCGTCGGACTGGGACGTGCCGTGGGCGCAGTCGACGGATGCCACGGTGCGCGTGGCCTACTTCGGTTTCAACCGCCCGCGCTTCCGGACCGTGCTCCTCGGCGACGGCGAGTGGACCGTCGACGTCATCGACACGTGGAACATGACGATCGACCGGGTGGACGGCATCCATTCCGGGACGGTGCGCGTCGACCTTCCCGGTCGGCAGTACATGGCCGTGCGGGCGACGCGGGTGGACGCATGACTCGGCTGGAGGGCAAGACCGCGCTCGTCACGGGCGCCGCCCGCGGGATCGGGCTCGCGGTCGCGAGCCGCTTCGTCACCGAGGGAGCGCGCGTCGTGCTCGCCGACCGGGATGCCGCGGGGGTCGAGCGGGAGTCGGCGCGCCTGGGTCCGCGGGCCCGGGCGGTGGCGATGGACGTCACCGCCGAGGACGACGTCGCGGCGGCGTTCGCCGACCTGGCGGCAGCCGGATGGACCCCCGACGTGGTCGTCGCGAACGCCGCCGTGCAGCTCTTCGGCAGCGACGCCCCCATCGCCGACCTCGACCTGGCGGTGTGGCAGCGCACGGTCGACGTGAATCTCACCGGCACGTTTCTCACGGTAAAGCACGCCGTGCGCGCCCTGCTCGCTCGCGGGGGCGGCGCCATCATCCTCACCGGCAGCCCGACGGCCGTCAGCGGCGAAGGCAAGGACTTCACGGCCTACAGCGCGTCGAAGGCCGGAGCGCACGGACTGGTGCGCGCCGCCGCCGCGGCATATGCCGACCGCGGCATCCGCGTGAACACCGTCCAACCCGCTTACACCGAGACCCCGCTGGTGAGCGCGATCTCCGACGATCCGGCGGCGCGGTCGGCGATCGTCGGACGTATCCCCGTCGGTCGGGCCGGCACCGCCGACGACGTCACGGGCATCATGGTCTACCTCGCGAGCGACGAGGGGGCGTTCGCCACCGGCGGCACGTTCGTCGTGGACGGCGGAATGACGACGCTCTGATTCCGGGCAGAGCGCACGCGCTTACCGCATGGCATCCCGGCGTGCAAAGCCCAATCCGAAACACCCAGTGTCTCCGAAGATGTGTCAAAGGCGGCCGAGTGGTCGCTGCAAGAACTCTGGGAGGTTCATCATGAGCTCGTCACCGAACCGCATCGTCGCCACCGTCTTCGGTGCCGTCTACCTGCTCGTCGGTCTGCTCGGCTTCGCCGTCACCGGCGGCGTCGGCTTCGCCAGCAGCGAGGGCAACCTGCTGCTCGGCATCTTCGCCGTCAACCCGCTGCACAACATCGCGCACCTCCTCATCGGTGCCGCGCTGCTGGTCGCTGGTCTCGCCAACGCGCGTGCTGCCAAGGGCGTCAACACCACCGTCGGTGCGGTCTACCTGCTCCTCGGTATCGTCGGCTTCTTCCTCACGGGTCCGGCCAACATCCTCGCGCTCAACGTGCCCGACCACTTCCTGCACCTCGCGAGCGCCGTCGTGCTCCTCGGTGTCGGCCTCGGCGCCGAGCGCAACATCCCGCGCACCGCGGCGGTCTGACCGTGAACGCCGCGACCTTCGTCCGGTCGTGGCCCTCCGTGTCCGCATGGGGGGCCGGGCTGATCCTCGCTGCCCTCGGTGCGGGCGCAATCGTGGGACCGAGCTCCGGGGCCGCCTCGCGCGGCCTCGGAGCGGGTCTGGTCGTCCTCGGTGTCGGCGCGCTGGTCTGGGGCGGGGCCGTCCTCGCCCTCGGCCGGCTCATCGCTCCCCGGGCGACGCTGGTGGGGGTCCTCGCCGGCATCGTGCTGGCCGCCGCCCTCATGTTCGTCCTGCCCGCGCACACGAGCGTCATCGCGATCGCCGCGGCGGCGCTCCTCCTCATCGTCGTCGGCGCCTCCGTCGCCGGACGGGTGCGGCGAGCCGACACGGCCCCGCGCACCGCGCAGCCGATGAGCGTGATCGGCCTGCTGGTGGCCGCGTCGATCATCGCGGTCGTCGTCACCCCCGCTCTCGGCGCGACCCAGGATGCCGTGCTCATCCGCGACGACGGATCCGTGCCGGTCATCACCCACGAGGGCCACTGATCCGGCCCTCGCGCCGACCGGAGATGGCACGCTGGACAGCGTGACGTCCTCACCTCCGGTCCCGGCGCCCGTCGCACGGTTGCGTGCGAAGCTCCTCACCGCCCTCGCGGGCGACCCGACCGGCATGGCGCCGTACGTCCGGGCGATCGCCGAGGGCGACGACAGCGGCTACTTCGTCGAGAACGGTCCGGCGTGGACCGTCCATGCCGGAATGGGCACCCTGGTCGCCGGCATCCGTGCCCTTCTTCTCCAGGCGCTGCACCCCGGAGCGCTCGCGGGCGTGCACGACTGGTCGCGGTACCGCGAAGACCCGATCGGACGCCTCACCGGCACCGTCCGGTGGGTCATCACCCTCACGTACGGATCGAAAAGCCAAGCGGATGCCGAGACCGCCCGCGTCGGCCGCTTCCACCGGCGCGTGCAGGGGTCGTACGTCGCCGGCGACGGCGCCGAGCGCAGCTACACCGCCGAGGACCGCGACCTCGTGCGGTGGGTGCACATCGCCTTCACGGACGCGTTCCTCCGCAGCCACCAGGCGTACGGCGGACCGATCCCGGGCGGCGCCGACGCGTACGTCGCCGACTGGGCCACGGCCGGACGGCTCATGCGGATCCCCGACCCGCCGCTGACCGAGGCGGAGCTCCGGGCCGAGCTCGAGGGGTTCCTCGACCGCGGCGAGCTGCGCCGCGACGAGCGCGTCGACGACGTCGTGCGGTTCCTGCGGAAGCCCCCGTTCCCCGGAATGATGGGCGTGGCGTACCGCGTGCTGTTCGCCGCCGCCGTGGCGACGTTCCCGCCGCGCTTCCGGCGGCTCCTCGGGGTGCGGCGTTCCTGGCTGCCGGTGAAGACCGCGACCCGCCTGATCCTCCGCATCACCGAGCGGGCGCTCGGCTCCGGCCCGTGCGCGCAGGACATGGCGCGGCTGCGCCTCCGGCGCCTCGGTCTGTAGCCCGGCGGGGTGCGCGTCCCTCTAGGTTCAGTGTCCAAGACACGCGGACGCGCTCGCAGAGCATCCGCGTGTCTTGGACACTCAACCGGGGAGGACACGGCCGGACGCCCTGGCATCCCTCGATCGGCGACGGCGTCCGGCGCCACCCGCCCCACCCCGACGTAGCCTGGAATCACCCGAGCACACGGCGGAGGCGACATGGGCGACGACCCGAGACAGGCGGCGGAGCAGTACCGTCTGGACCGGCGGATGCGGGATGCCGGTCTGGAACCGGAATCCGCGAAGGCGCCGGCGCGCGGCTCGACGGCCGCCGAGCGGGCCGCGTTCGTCGAGACGTCGATACAGCAGGCGATCCGCCGCGGGGATTTCGACAACCTGCCCGGGGCCGGAAAACCGCTGCCCGACCTGGGCGGAAGTCACGACCCGGACTGGTGGATCCGCCGCAAGATCGAGACGGAGAAGCTGTCGGGGCTGGGGCCGCCCGCGCTGACGCTGCGGGTCGAACACGCCGAACTCGCGCAGCGGATGGACGCGATCTCGCGCGAAGCCGACGTCCGCGAAGCGCTCGAGGACTTCAACCGCCGCGTCATCGAAGCCCGCCGGCAGTTGCTCGGCGGACCGCCCGTGGTCACGCCGACGGTGGACGTGGATGCCGAGCTCTCGGCGTGGGCGTCCCGTCGCCGCGCTCGCGAGGCAGCTTCCGCCGCTGCGCCCCCGCCGCGTCGTCGTCGGTGGTTCGGGCGCTGACCTGCGGCCATCGCCCACGATCCGGTCGGGCGCCCACGGTCGGGTCGACCGGAGCGTGGGCGCTCGACCCGATCGTGGGCGTTCGGCAGCGGTCAGAGCCGCGCGAGCGCCTCGGCGCGGGCCACCAGCGCGCGGGCACGCGCCAGCGCCGGGGCGTACGAGCCGTCGACCGGGCCGTCGGGAACCGCCGAGAGGAGGGCGCGCGCCTCCGAGACCTCGGCCGGCGCGGGTGTGAAGCCGGCGTGGGCACCCGGGATCGCGGCATCCCGCAGCGCCAGCGTGCCCGTGAACCCCATCGCGGCGGCGTGCTCGGCGGCATCCCGAGCCTGCTCGACCGAACCGCACGGACCATCGATCGGTCCGGCGATCCGGGCGGCCGCCGACGCCACGACCAGCTGCGCCCGGGGCCACGACAGCGCGGTGCGGTCGTCCGCCATGCCGGTGTCGCGACGGAAGTCGCCGGTGCCGAACGCCAGGCGCCGCGTCGCGGGGTGCGCGGCGATCGCGGGAGCCGCGAGCAGTGCCGCGGCCGATTCGATCATCGCGACGATCGGCACACCCACCCGTCGGGATGCCGCGACGTGGGCGACGTCGGCGGGTCCGGCGCACATCGCCAGCACGATGCCAGCCAGACGATCATCCAGCTCGCGGCACAGCTCCAGGTCGGCTTCGCCGTCGGGCGTGCCCGCGGCGCTGATCCGCAGCCACACGGGCGCGGTCTCGGCGGCGCGGCGGGCGCGTTCGCGACCCTCGGTCTTGCGCGCGGCGGGCAGACCGTCCTCGAGGTCGAGGACCAGGACATCGGCCGCGCTGTCGCCGCCGGACGCCAACGGCGAGCGCAGCAGCCAGGTGCGGGCGAGGTCCACGCGCGCGGGGGCGGGGGCGGCCGAAGCCGCCCCCGCTGAGTGCTGCGTCAGACTCACGAACGGCTCCGGGCCGCCGCCTCCGCCTCCGCTTGGGCGCGGAAGGCGTTGAGCGCCTGCGTGTCCACCGACGCCAGAGCGGGCGCGGCGTCCGCCGCCGGGGTGGCGGCGTGGTCGTGACCGGTGAGGAGCGTCTCGTCGAAGGGGATGCGGCCCGCGAGGACCTCGCCGACGCGCTCGCGGTCGTACTGCTTGGTCCACGCTCCGATGAGGAGGGTCGCCACGGCGTTGCCGGTGAAGTTCGTGACCGCGCGGGCCTCGGACATGAACCGGTCGATGCCGACGATGACGCCGACGCCGTTGACCAGGTCGGGGCGGTAGGCGGAGAGGCCGCCGGCGAGCGTCGCGAGGCCCGCACCGGTGACGCCGGCCGCGCCCTTGGAGGCGATGATCATGAAGATCAGGAGGCCGATCTGCTCGGGGATCGACATCGGGGCGCCCATGGCGGTCGCGATGAACAGCGACGCCATCGTGAGGTAGATCGCGGTGCCGTCCAGGTTGAAGGAGTACCCGGTCGGGACGGTGATACCGACGACCGGCTTCGAGACGCCGAGGTGCTCCATCTTCGCGATGAGGCGCGGCAGCGCGGCCTCGGAGGACGACGTGCCGACGATGAGGAGGTACTCGCGGCCGAGGTACTTCATGAGGGAGAAGATGTTGACCCGCGTAACGGCGAACAGGAGAAGACCCAGGACCACGGCGATGAAGAGGAAGCACGTCAGGTAGAACGACCCCATCAGGATGCCGAGGCTGATCACGGCCCCGAAGCCGGTCTTGCCGACGACGGCGGCGATCGCACCGAAGGCACCGATCGGGGCGAGCCAGAGGATCATGCCGAGGATGCGGAACACGAGCACCTGGAAGTTGCGGATGCCCTCGACCATGCGCGCGCCGCGCTCGCCCATGCCCTGCAGAGCGAAGCCGACGAGGAGAGCGATGAAGAGCACCTGGAGGATGCTGCCGCCGGTGAAGGCCGAGAAGAACGTCGTCGGAATGATGCCCAGGATGAAGTCCTGCGTCGTGGTCGCTTCGGGGACGGCGTCGTACTGGGCGCCCGCGATGTTCAGGCCCTCGCCGGGGTGGATGATGTTGCCCACCAGCAGGCCGATGCCGAGCGCGAAGGTCGACATCACGAGGAAGTAGACCAGCGCCAGGCCGCCGATCTTGCCGACGGTGGAGGCCTTGGCGATCGAGCCGATGCCCACGACGATCGTGCAGAAGATGACCGGGGCGATCATCATCTTGATGAGGTTGACGAAGCCCTTGCCGACGGGCTCAAGGCCGACGGCGAACTGCGGGGCGGCAAGGCCGACGACGATACCCGCCACGACGGCGACGATGACGGCGATGTAGAGCCAGTGGTTGCGGTCGACCTTCTTGCGAGGACGACCGTCGCGTGTGGTGCGGAGTGAGAGAGACATTCGCGACTTCCCCTTTTCTAACGTCTTTGTTGAGTCCGGCGGGGCCGCCGGAGATGTGACGACTTTGCGGGAGCGCGGCGCACGGGGCGATTTGTGGTCGTATTGTTCACGGCAGGCCGAAGGAGGAAGCGACGTGCGATTGAGCGTGGGCGGACGACTGGCGATCGTGTCGCTCGGCGTCGTTCTGCTGGTCGCGGGGGTACTCGCGGCGCTCCTGTCGGTGCAGTTGTCCGATTCCGGGCAGCGCCAGGCGGAGCAGGTCACCCGCTCGGTGGCGGACACGCTCGCGCACGAACCGGACGTCGCGGCGCTCGTCCGGGCGCGCGATTCCGACACGCTGCAGCCGATGGTGGAGGCGATCCTCGCCGAGGGCGATCTGTCGTTCGTCACGATCATGACGCCCGACGGCATCCGACTCACCCACCCCAATCGCTCCGAGATCGGCCAGCCGTACCTCGGCTCGCGCGAGGAGGCTTTGGCGGGACGGACGTACACCGAGGTGTACGACGGCACGCTCGGACCGTCCGTGCGCACGATCACGCCGATCCGCGACGGCGGCACCGACGCCGGCGAGATCGCGGGGCTCGTCTCGGTCGGTGTGACCCTCGGCGCCGTGCAGGCGGACCTCGCCGCCCGCGTCCCGATGATCGTCGCCGCCGCGGCCGGCATCGTGGGCATCGGCATCCTCGGTGCCCTGTACGTCCGGCGCAGTGCGCGCCGCGTCACCGGGTCGTACACGCCGCGCGAACTCGCCCGGCTCGTGGAGAGCTACGAGACCGTGCTGCACTCGCTGCGCGAGGGGCTCGTCGTCACGGACGGCCGCGGGCGGATCGTGCTCTACAACGACGAAGCCGCCGACCTCCTCGGCCTCCCTCCGGCGACCGAGGGCCAGGTCGACCTCGACCCGCGGGAGACCGACATGGATGCCGCTCTCGCCGAAGCGATCGCGACCGGACGCCGCATGGTGGAGGAGACCGTGGCCACCGGCGATCGGGTGCTGCTGGTCAACCAGGAGGAGGCGCGTGACCTGAACGGGCGCCGCGCCCCCGAGCGCGGGCGCGTCATGACCCTCCGCGACCGCTCCGAGCTGCAGGCCTTGCTCGGGGAGCTCGAGGGGGTCCGCACCCTCAGCGAAACGCTGCGCTCGCAGACGCATGAGCACGGCAACCGGCTGCACGCGCTGCTCGCCCTGCTCGAACTCGGGCGCATCGACGACGCGCGGCGGCTCATCGCGGCATCCACCGAGGGCCGCCAGGATCTCGCCGACCGCATCGTGTCCGGCAACGACGGCGCGGTGGTCGTCGCGCTCCTGCTCGGCAAGCTCGACGAGGCCGCCGAGCGCGGCGTGGCCCTCGACCTCGACGTCGCCGAACCGACGCCCGCGCTCCCGCTGGCCGCCGCCGAGGCGGTCACGGTGGTCGGCAACCTCGTGGACAACGCGATGGATGCCGCGGCCACCGGCGACGAGCCGCGCTGGGTCCGCGTCTCCCTCACGCGGAAGGGACCCGACGTGGCCATCGAGGTGAGTGACAGCGGCGCGGGGTTCGACCCCGACCTCGCCGACCCGTTCGCGTTCGGCGCGTCGACCAAGCCCGCGGCGGCTCCCGGCGGCCGGGGCGTGGGCCTCGCACTGGTGCGGGACATCGTCGCGGCGCACGGCGGGACGCTCTCGGTCAGCGGCGCACCGACGACGGTGCGCGTGATGCTGCCCGCGCCCGTCGAGGCGGTGCCCGCGTGATCCGGGTGCTCGTCGTCGACGACGACGCCCTCGCGCTCGAGCTGCACGCCGCGTACGTCGGACGCGTCCCGGGGTTCGAGGTCGTCGGGCAGGCGGCGGGGGCGCGCGCGGCGCTCACGGCGATCGCCGATCCGGCCCGCCCCATCGACCTCGTGCTGCTGGACATGACCATGCCCGACGGCGGCGGCCTCGACGTCGCCCGACGCGTGCGCGCGATGGGCGCGGGCGTCGACATCATCGCCGTGACGGCGGTCCGGGATGCCGCGACCGTGCGCGCCGCGGTGTCGACCGGGGTCGTGCAGTACCTCATCAAGCCGTTCACGTTCGCCGCGTTCCGCGAGCGCCTCGAGGCGTACCGCGCGTACGTCGAGGGGCTGGACCGGGCCGCCGGGGATGCCACGCAGTCCGAGGTCGACGCGCTGCTCGGGACCCTGCGCACCGTCGCGGCCCCCGCGCTGCCGAAGGGCCTGAGCGATGAGACGCTGCAAGCGGTCGCGGAACGCGTGCGCACGGCATCCACCGCGGTGTCCTCCACCGAGGTCGGCGAGCGCGAGGGCATGTCGCGCGTCACCGCGCGCCGGTACCTCGAGCACCTCGCCGACGTCGGTCGCGTGCGCCGCGAGCCGCGGTACGGCGGCCCCGGCCGCCCCGAGATCACGTACGCCTGGGTCCGCGGCTGACGCCCGGCCCGCGCCGCGCCGCGGCGCCCTCCCCCGTTCGGTGTCCAGAACACGCGGACGTGACGCGCCGGCATCCGCGTGTCTTGGACACTGAACTCCGGTACGCCGGGGCCCGCCGCGCCGCGTGAACGGGCGGAGCGGCGCGCGGCCGCGTCAGAGGTCGAAAGCGGCCCGCACGCCCTCGTTCACCACGACGCCGGCGCGCACGTTCAGGCCCTTCGCGAGGGCCGGATCGGCGGATGCCGCGGCCTCCCAGCCCGCGTCGGCGATGCGGGTGATGTACGGGAGCGTGGCGTTGGACAGCGCGCGCGTGGAGGTGTGCGGCACGGCGCCGGGCATGTTCGCGACGCAGTAGAACAGCGAGTCGTGGACGCGGAACGTCGGTGCGTCGTGGGTGGTCGGGCGCGAGCCCTCGAAGCAGCCGCCCTGGTCGATCGCGATGTCGACGAGCACTGAGCCGGGCTTCATCGCGGCGACCATGTCGTCCGTGACGAGCTTGGGTGCCGCGGCACCCGGGATCAGGACCGAGCCGATGACGAGATCGGCGTCGGCGAGCTGCTCGGCGATTTCGAGGCGGGTCGACGCGCGCGTCTGGATGGCCCCGCCGAAGCGTTCCTCGAGCTGACGGAGCTTGGGCAGCGAGATGTCGATCACGGTGACGTTCGCGCCGAGGCCGAGGGCGTTCGCCGCGGCGTGCTCGCCCGCGACACCGCCGCCGATCACGACGACCTTCGCCTTGGGCGTCCCGGGAACGCCGCCGGGCAGGAGGCCGCGACCGCCCGAGGCCCGCAGCAGGTGGTGCGCGCCCTCGATGATCGACAGGCGCCCGGCGACCTCGCTCATGGGGGCGAGGAGCGGCAGCGCACGGTCGGTGGTCTGCACGGTCTCGTACGCGACGGCGGTGGTCCCCGCGGCCATGAGCGCGTCGGTCAGCGGCCGGTCGGCCGCGAGGTGCAGGTACGTGAAGAGCGTGAGGTCGGGACGCAGGTGCCCGTACTCGGACGCGATCGGCTCCTTGACCTTGACGAGCAGCTCGGCGCGCGCCCATGTCTCGTCGGCGGTCGCCACGATCTCGGCGCCGGCCGAGCGGTACTGCTCGTCCGAGAAGCCGCTGCCCTCGCCGGCGCCGGCTTGCACCAGCACCTCGTGGCCGCGGTGGACCAGAGCGTCGACGCCCGCGGGCGTCATCGCGACACGGTTCTCGTTGTTCTTGATCTCGGTGGGCACGGCGACGCGCATCGGTCTCTCCTCGGAATGCTGGTGGCAGGAAGAATCGCAGGAATCCATGTTTCCGTGGCGTAAACCCGCAGATCCTTCGGAATGGATGCCAAATTCCCCGGTATCGTCGGCTGAGAGACGCCGCACCCGATCGCGAAACCGAAGGATCTACGATGTCCGACGACGACCTTCACCCACTCGACGCCCGGATCATCGAACTGCTCTCGGCGGACGCACGGATGACGAACGCCGCCCTCGCCGACGCGCTCGGGGTGGCGGCATCCACCGCTCACACCCGCGTCCGGGGCCTCGTCGACCGCGGACTCATCACGGGATTCCACGCCGCCGTCGACCAGAGCAGGCTCGGCCGCGGACTCCAGGCGATCGTCGGCGTGACGCTCCGCCCGGGGCAGCGACACGAGAGCATCCGCGCGTTCGCGCAGGAGATCCGGCGCCACCCGGACGTGATCCAGCTGTTCTTCCTCGGCGGTTCCGACGACTTCCTCGTACACATCGCGGTCGACGATTCTTCGGCCGTGCGTCGGTTCGTCGTCGATCAGCTCTCCGCGCGGAACAGCGTGGCATCCACCCGCACGAGCATCATCTTCGAGTACCACCGCAACGCGCTCGCTGCGGATTTCGACTGATAGAGCCCCAGGCTGAAACGATACACTCAGCCGGAAAGCGAACCGCGAACCCCGGAGATCCCGTTGCTGCTGACGATCGGGCTGCTGGCGATGTGCCTCGGCGTGGCCGTCGGCATCGTCAGTGTCGCGTTGCCCCGCGTGTCCATGCCCGTCCCCCTCACCCCCTTCCTCCGCTACGCCACCATCGCGGGCGTCCTGGCCGTGGGCTCGATCGTCATGTACGCGGTCCACGCCTCCGATGGCGGACGCGGCTCGCTCGTCGTCGCGGACGGCGCGATGACGCTCTCGCCGGCCCTCATGGCGGTCGGGGTCCGCGGGTTCTCTCCCCGCGCGCGGCGCGTCGCCGCGGGCCTCGCGGTCACGGTCGCGGCCGCGGTCGGCGCTTGCACCGCGCTGTCCGACCCGGACGCGGCGCTCGTCATCAAATCCGCGATTCTGACGTTCGTGTGCGCTGGCTGCGCGATCGCCGCACTCGTCACGACCACCGTGGCTCCGATTCCGGCGCGGTTGATCGCCGGCGCCATGGGTGGGTACGCGCTCTACTCGGGAGCACGGGCGCTCGGCGGGCACACCTCTGCGCTCTTCTCCCCCGAACTCGCCACGGCGGTGGCAACCCTCGCGGTCCTCGTGTGCGGTGCGGCCGTCATCGTCACGATCCACCCCGCGCGGCGCGTCGCCGCGGACGGCCCGAACGCGCTCTCCGTCGTCGTCATGGATGACGCTCGGCTGCTGGCCCAGGCCTACGGCAACGAGCGTCTGCGCTCCCTCGTCGACGAACTGCGCGCCGCCGCGCGGGCCCTCGACGACCACGCCTTCGACGTCCGCCACGGCGTCGCGACGGCCCTCCCCTCGGCCCTCGCGACGCTCGAGCATCAGATGCAGCACTCCTTCGCGTGGAACCCGGAGGAGATCGCCCTCCTCACCGAACCCGCGGCCGCGCGCGCACGCACCGACGACGACTGACGGCGCCCCGCCGCACACACGCGACCCCGGGGACGGCGAGGGGGACTCGGACGCGTCGGTGACCGTCCCGCGGCGGTCGGCTGCCACGATCGTCGTGTCGCTGACCACCTACGCCGCGTACTCCCTGGCCCGGACGGTCGTCGCCCTCAGCCCCGCGGCGACGTCCGATGTCGCTCAAACGGTGTTCTCGCCCGCCGCCAGCGCCGGAGTCGCCACGGCGTGCGTTCTCCTGATCGGCGTCGCCGTCGTCCTGGTGCGTCGCTCCCCGCACCCCGCCCTGACCGGCGGCGGCACATCCTGGACACGGCTTGTGGTCGGCGACTGGCGCGCGGCGATCCGGGCCCACGGCACGCCCACCGCACTCGCGCTCGTCTCCGAGCTCCGCAGCGCCGCGCGCGACCTCGACCCCGCGTCCGTCGACGTGCACCGGGGCGTGGACGTGCCGTGCCCCTCGGCGCTTCCCACCGTGAGCAGGGTGCTGCGCGAGACGTACGGATGGGGACCCGAGCACTTCGCGCTGCTGCGGACGCCGGAGCCCCTCGCGCGACCGGTGCGGTCGCCGAGCCCGGCCGCACGGCCCTCCGACGCCGCGAAGGCGTAGGGGCAGCGGCGACCAGACGAGCGCGACGCTTCGCTACCGGCCCTCGACCGCGAGCACGTCGCGTGCCGCCATCGGCGCCCTTCCGAGCAGCTCGCCGAGAAGAGGATCGGTGCCGGAGAAGAATCCCCGCTCGGCCGCAGCGAAGATCGACAGGGAGAAGCGGGCCTGCGGCTCCGGCTGACCCGCCTCGACCGCGCGCCGCACCCACTCCTCGGCATCGAGGGTCTCGTACGCGATCGACCTCCCAGCGAGGTCGGATGCGCGCTCCGCGAGATCGACGAACCGCGGGGCCTCGGGGGCCGTGAGGGTCACGGGTCCGTCCGGAACGGCCGCGCCCAGCAGAAGCAGCGCCGCAGCCTCGGCGACGTCGTCGCGCGACGTCCACGAGACCGGTCCGTCCGCCGGCACCGAGATGACGCCGCTCGAACGCCACGGCCCGAGGAGCCAGTCGAGGCTGTGCGCATAGAAGCCGTTGCGGAGCGACGTCCAGCCCGCTCCGGAATCCGCCAGGATCGCCTCGGTCGCGGCGTGGACACGGGCCGGGGGAAACGGCGAATCCTCGTGCGCGCCCTGGTGGCTGGTGTAGAACACGTGACCGACGCCCGCGGCCACCGCGGCCTCGATCGCGTTCCGATGGAGCGCAACGGTGTCGGCACCGCGATCATTGGACGAGACCAGCAGCACACGATCCGTCCCCGCGAACGCTTCGCGGAGACGCGCGGGATCGTCGTAGCTTCCCCGGCGCACCGCGACCCCGGCGCGAGCGAATCGATCGGCGCGCGAGGGGTCCCGCGCTACGATCGTGAGCTCCGAGGCGGGCACGAGGCGAAGCAGATGCTCGACGGTGCGCCCATTGAGCGCGCCGGTTGCTCCGGTGATGGTGATCATGGCGGACCTCCTGTTGATATCGTTGGAAACAGCTAGAAGTTATCACCGATACACGACGTTAGCAATGGACTGTTATCGTTGATTCATGGCATCCTCCGGGTCGCGCGACGATGTGCGCGAGCGCATCATCGCCGCCGCCGCCGACCTGCTGCAGGACGGGGGCACCGCAGCGGTCACGACGAGGGCCGTCGCCGAACGCGCGAGTACGCAGGCCCCCACGATCTACCGGCTCTTCGGCGACAAGGACGGGCTCCTCGACGCCGTCGCCGAACACGCGATGGCGCACTTCAGCGCCGCGAAGGCGTCCGCACTGTCCCCTCTCGCCGACGCCGTGGACCCGATCGAGGAACTCCGCGCGAGCTGGCACCAGGTCGTGGGCTTCGGGCTCGCCCACCCCGACATCTTCCTCATCATCAGCAACCCTCGACGCGGGCACGACTCCCCCGCCCTCGTCGCGGGGACGAGGGTGCTCGAGGAGCGCCTCCGCCGCGTCGCGGCGGCGGGGCGACTCAGGATTCCCGAGGCGGACGCCGTCACCCTGGTCCACGCCGCCGGCACCGGAGCCGTGCTCGCCCTCCTCGAACAGGATCCCGCGGTTCGCCGCGACGACCTCGCCGAACCCCTCCTGGATGCCGTGCTCGCGCGCATCCTCACGGACGCGACGCCCCGCGAGGGCGGCACCGATGCGCCGACCCGCGTCGCAGCCGTCACCCTCCGGGCAGCCGTGAGCGACCTCGCTCCCCTCTCCCCTGCCGAGCGGGCGCTCCTGGCCGAGTGGCTCGATCGGGTGATCGACGCTCCCCAGTGACGATCCGACGTCAGGGCCGATGCGGCCGGACGGCCGCGACGATCCCGGCGATGTCGGCCGGGGTCGAACGGCAGCATCCGCCGACGAGCCGTGCGCCCGCGGCTACCCCCGCCGCGTCCTCGGCGAGCGGAGCTGCGCCCCCGTGCCACGTCCGGGTCGTGGCATCCCATCGCTCCCCGGTGTTGGGGTAGGCGACGAGCGGGACGGCGGGCGCTTCGGCGAGCGCGGGCCCGACGCTGCCGGGAGCGCAGCAGTTCACGCCGACCGCGACGACACCCGGGACGGATGCCGCGGTCCTCAGCGCCGCGGCCCGCGACCCCGGCGCGGCGAAACCCGTGCTGTCCGCTGAGAGGCTCACGAACGCGGGGACGCCCAGGTCGGCGAGCTCGAGCGCGAGCGCCTCGACCTCGAGCGGCGACGGGACGGTCTCGACCGCGAGCAGGTCGGCCCCCGCGTCCGCGAGCACGCCGAGACGCCGCCGGTGCTGCGCGCGCAGCGCAGCGACGTCGAGTCCGTACGCGCCGGTGTATTCGCTGCCGTCGGCGCGCAGTGCGCCGATCGGCCCCACGGATGCCGCGACCAGGCCGTCCCCCGCCTCCCGGGCGAGCGACACCGAACGACGGAGGAGCATCTCGACCTCGGCATCCGGGATCGGACCGCCGAAGCCCACCTGGTACGAGGCCGTGATCAGGACGTCCGCACCGGCCGCGGCGAACTCCGCGTGGGCGGCGCGCACCTCGTCGGGGTCGTCGCGCAGCACGCGCGCCGACCACAGCGGGGACGCCACGTCGTTGCCGCGGCTCTCGAGCAGCGTGCCGAGGCCGCCGTCCAGGACCAGCGGCCCGGCGGTGAGATCGATCACGCCTCGTGGGTCTCGCCGGCGGCGAGGACCCGCAGCACCCGGGCGAGCATGGCCTGATCCGCGCGGCTGACGTCGCGCAGCGCATCGGCTTCGAGGCGCACGAGCTCGGTCATGGCGGCATCCACGCGCTCGATGCCCTCGGGCGTGATGGCGACGAGGATCGCGCGGCCGTCCGACGGGTTCGGGCGGCGATTGACGAGCCCGCGGTCGGCGAGCTTGTCGAGACGGTTGGTCATCGCCGCGCTGCCGATCATCGTCGCCGCGATGAGACGCGTCGCGCTGAGCTCGGTCCCGGCCCGGCGGAGGACGGCGAGGACGTCGAACTCCCACACGGCGATGTCGGCACTGGCGAACGCGCGGGCGCGCAGCTTCGACAGGTGGAACGCCGCGCGGCGCAGCCGCGACATGACGTCGAGGGGGGTCAGGTCGACCTCGGGCAGCAACTGCGACCAGGCGTCGATGAGGAGATCGACCTCGTCGTCCTTGTTGCTGGAGAGTGTGGACACACCACGACGGTACCGGAGCCGCGATGCCCCTCGGCCCCCGACGGCGCTTCTGCCGCGAAAATCCGGCTCGCGCGCCTCAGCCGAGGCGCTCGGCGAGCGCCTCTCCCGCGGCGGTGAGCCATCGGGCGGGCTCGGCCAGAGCGGCCTCGGTCGACCCGGCGAGCTGCACGAGCGCCACCGCCGCGCCGAACCCGGAGGTGTCGGCATCCGGAGCGATCCGACCGGCGACGAGTCCGACCCGGCGTTCCTCCGCGCGGGCGAGGGCCGCGACGCGCGCGGGAGCCTTGCCGGTCGCGGAGCTCGCGTCGAACGACCCCTCCCCCGTGATGACCACTTCGGCCGCGGCCACGGCGTCGGCGAGACCGAGGAGGTCGGCGATGCGCTCGGCTCCGGGAACCAGCTCCGCGCCCCAGGCCCCCAGGGCCGCACCGGTGCCGCCAGCCGCCCCGGTGCCGGGGAAGGCGGCGTCGGTGGCGAGCAGGTCCGCCGCGCGAGCGAGGGCGGCATCCGCCGCGGGGATGTCCTCGGCGCCGAGCCCCTTCTGCGGCCCGAACACCGCGGCCGCGCCGGTCGGGCCCGTGAGAGGGCTGCGCACGTCGGTCAGCACGAGCGCCCCGCCCGCCGGCAGCGCGCGGAGCCCGTCGCGTTCGATGCGCGCGGCGGTCTGCACGCCGCGCAATCCGGGCGGAACGTCGTGGCCCTCGGCATCCACGATCCGCGCGCCGAGGGCGGTGAGCAGGCCGAAACCGGCGTCGGTCGAGGCGCTCGACCCGATCGCGAGCACGAGCCGGGAAACGCCGTGATCGAGGGCGGCGGCGATCGCCTGCCCGAACCCGCGCGTGTCGGCGTCGAAGGGGCGCAGATCGCCGGCGAGCAGCTCGATCCCCGACGTGGACGCCAGCTCGACGACCCCGGTCCCGTGCGGCGCGTCCGCCGTCGCCGGGAGGAGGACCCAGGATGCCACGACTCCACGCCCGTGCGGACCGGTGACGGTCACCGGCATCCGTCGCGCTCCCGGCACGGCGACGAGGAAGGCGTCGAGGGTGCCCTCACCGCCGTCGGCCACGGGGAGCTCGACGATCGCGTCGCCGGGGCGGACGGCACGCCACCCCGCGGCGAGCGCAGTGGCGGCGGCCGCCGCGGAGATCGATCCCTTGAACCCGTCCGGGGCGAGCAGCACGCGCGTCACGCGCCGACCCTACCGCGCCGGTGTGCGCCGGCCCTCGTCACCTCCGTCATCCGAGCGTTCGGTGTCCAAGACACGCGGACCGCGCCGCGCGGCATCCGCGTGTCCTGGACACTCAACTCAGAGCGAGACGGGCATCGGGCCAGGGCAGGGCTCCGTTCCTCTTCGATGTCCAAGACACGCGGACCGCGCCGCGCGGCATCCGCGTGTCCTGGACACTCAACGCCCAGCCGGACGGGGACCGGGCCGCACCGGCGCGCGGCCGTGGTTCGACGCCGGCTCAGCGCTGCGGCGGGGGCGCCGTCGTGCCGCGGGCGACGAGACGAGTCGCGAGCTGCAGGTGCGTCTCGGGCAGCTCCTCGCCGGCGAGCAGCGCGAGGACGATGCGCACGGCCTCCGCGCCGAGGAGCTTCATGGGCTGGCGCACGGTCGTCAGCGGCGGCTGCGCCCGCGCCGCCTCGGGCACGTCGTCGAAGCCGACGACCGACAGGTCGTCGGGCACGCGCAGCCCGCGGGCGGCGGCCACCTCGACGATCGACAGCGCCGACAGGTCGTTGGCGGCGAACACCGCGGTGGGCGGGTCGGGCAGCGAGAGCATCGCCTGCGCGGCCTCGCGCGCGACGTCCTGCTCGTAGTGCCCCTGCCCCACGAGTGCAGGATCGAACGGGATGCCGGCGGCCGACAGCGCTTCGCGATACCCCGAGGCGCGGGCGACCGCGGACCGCAGATCGGGACGCCCCGCGATGAAGCCGATGCGGCGGTGGCCGAGCTGTACGAGGTGGTGGACGGCCTGCTGCGCGCCGGTGAAGCTGTCCGACTCCACGGTGGGGAGGTCGGCGCGGCCGGTGTGTGGGTCGATCGCGACGATGGGCACCTCGGCGGCGACGTTCACGACGGTCGGGGTCACGAGGATCGCGGCGTCGATGAGCGTGCCGCTCAGGCGACTCAGCGACCGCCGCTCCCACCCCTCGCCGTCACGGCGCGCGCCGGTGTAGGCGAGCAGGTCGTATCCGGTGTCGGACAGCGCTCCCCCGACGCCCTTGAGGATCTCGGCCGAGAAGGGCTCGATGTCGGCGACGAGCACGCCGATCACCCCGGTCCGCCGCGACCGCATGCTGCTGGCGACGAGGCTCGACTCGTAGCCGAGGGCGCGCACGGCATCCAGGACGCGGCCCACGGTCTCGGGCGCCACCCCGTAGCGGCCGTTGACGGCTTTCGACACCGTGGCGACCGACACACCGGCAGCCGCGGCGACGTCGCGGATGGTGGAACGCCGGGTCATGGCATCCGACCCTAGCGTGGAAATCATTTTCGAAAACGTTTGACGACGCTTCGCGCCCGGGTGACACTGCTCCCACCCGGGCCGCACACCCGGACGTGAACGACCGGCACCGATGCCGACACCGGAGCATCCCGCACGGGACGCACCTCGACGAAGAGAAACGGGAATCACATGAACACGAGGAAACTCCTCGCCGCAGCCGCCCTCGCGGTCGCCGGCACCCTGGCCCTCGGTGGCTGCGCCGGCGGCGGAGGCGGACAGAACGCCGACGGGAGCGTCACGCTGACGCTGTGGCACAACTCCACCACCGGCGACGGCAAGAAGTACTGGGAGGACACCGCGGCGGCCTTCGAGAAGGCCAACCCCAACGTGAAGATCGAGATCCAGGCCGTGCAGAACGAGGAGATGGACGGCAAGCTCCAGACCGCCCTGAACTCCGGCGACGCCCCCGACCTGTTCATGGCGCGCGGCGGCGGCAAGCTCGCCGACATCGTCAAGGCGGGTCAGGTCATGGACCTGACCGACAAGATCTCCTCGGATGCCAAGACCGCCCTCGGTTCGTCGCTGTCGGCGTTCGAGATCGACGGGAAGAACTACGGGATGCCGGTCGCGGTGCTGCCGTCCGGCATCTTCACGTCGCAGGACGTCCTCACCGCCGCGGGCGTCACCACGGCCCCGAAGACGATCGACGAGCTCGAGGCCGCCAACGCCAAGATCAAGGCCACCGGGGTCGCCCCGATCGCCGTCGGCGCGAAGGACGCCTGGCCTGCCGCGCACTGGTACTACAACTTCGCGCTGCGCGCGTGCTCCAAGGACGTGCTCGACGCGGCGGCCGCGAGCCGCAGCTTCGACGACCCCTGCTGGCTCAAGGCCGGAGAGGACCTCGAGTCGTTCCTCAAGACGCAGCCGTTCAACGACGGCTTCCTCACCACCGCCGCGCAGCAGGGCGCCGGTTCGTCCGCCGGTCTCCTCGCCAACAAGCAGGCGGGCATGGAGCTCATGGGCGCGTGGGACCCGGGCGTGATCGCCTCGCTCACGCCCGACCAGAAGCCGCTCCCCGACCTCGGCTGGTTCCCCTTCCCGGAGGTCCCCGGCGGTGACGGCGAGCCCGGCGCCATGATGGGCGGCGTCGACGGGTACTCGTGCTGGGTCAACGCACCCGCGCAGTGCACCGACTTCCTGAACTTCCTGGTGAACAAGGAGAACCAGGAGGCCTACGCCACGGCCTTCCAGACGCTCCCCGCGTCCTCGGAGGCGACGGATGCCGTGACCACCCCCGCACTGCAGTCGGTCCTCGAGGCCTACTCGAAGGCGCCGTACGTCTCGGTGTGGCTCGACACGCTCTACGGCCAGAACGTCGGCAACGCGCTGAACGTCGCCGTGGTCGACATGTTCGCCGGCAAGGGCACCCCGCAGAGCATCGTCGACGCCGTCAACGCGGCCGCCGCGCGCTCCTGAGGGAACCGACATGACCACCGTGCGTCATCCCGTCGCCACCGCGTCGGACGACGTCGTCGGTCGCCGCTCGGCCGAGGAGAGAGCTCCCCGCTCCTCCTCGGCCGGGCGGTCGCCCGTTCGGCGGCGCCGCGAGAACTGGAAGATCCGCGGGGAACTGGCGATCCTCCTGGGCCCCGCCCTGGTGGTGTTCGTCTCGTTCGTCATCCTGCCGGTGGCCCTGGCGGCCTTCTACGGCTTCTACAGCTGGTCGGGCTTCGGCACGCCGACGGAGTTCGTCGGCATCCGGAACTACGTCACGATCCTCACCGACCCGGCCTTCCACGAGGCCCTCGGCCACAACGCCTTCATCGTCGTCGGCTCCCTCGTGCTGCAGGGACCGCTGGCCCTGGGCCTCGCGCTGCTGCTGAACCGCAAGATGCGGTTCCAGTCGCTCATCCGCGTGCTGATCTTCGTGCCGTACGTCATCTCCGAGGTCGTCGTCGGCCTCGGCTGGGGCCTCATGCTGCAGTCGGGTGGCGCGCTCAACGGCGCCCTCGACAAGATCGGGCTGGGGGCCCTCCGCGCCGACTGGATCTCCGACCCGGCGCTCGCGATCTGGACCCTGCTCATCATCATCACGTGGAAGTACATCGGCTTCGCCGTCATCCTCTTCCTCGCCGGACTCCAGGGCATCCCGGAGGAGCTGTCGGAGGCCGCCGCCATCGACGGCGCGTCGTACTGGCAGATCCAGCGTCACATCGTGCTGCCGCTCATGGGACCGACGATCCGCATCTGGGCGTTCCTGTCGATCATCGGGTCGCTCCAGCTCTTCGACCTCGTGTGGATCATCTGGGGCCAGTACGTCGCGTCCACCGCCGGCACCTCGACGATGGCGACGTACATGGTGGCCAACGGGCGCAACGCCGGCAGCTACGGGTACGGCAGCGCCGTCGCCGTGGTCATGTTCCTCATCTCGCTCGCCGTCGCGCTGCTCTACCAGCGCTTCGTGCTCCGCCGCGACACCGCCGGCGCCCTCACGGGAGGCACCAAATGACCGCCACCGCCACCCTCGTCGCCCCCCGCGCCGCGAAAGCGCCGCGCCGCCCGGCCGGTCGCAGCCGCTTCTCGGGCGCTGTCGTCGGGTTCATCGCGCTCGTCCTCATCGCGCTGATGCTCGGGCCGGTGATCTACATCATCCTGGGCGGTTTCCGCTCGAACTCCGAGATCACGGTCGACCCGGCCGGGTTCCCGACGCGCTGGAACTGGGAGAACTACACCGAGGTCCTCACGAGCGGCACCTTCTGGGGGCAGGTCGTCAACTCGACGATCGCGGCGATCGCGACGACCCTCTTCGTCGTCGCTCTCGGACTCATGGCCGCCTACGGGCTCTCGCGCTACAGCTTCCGCGGACGCGGAGCGCTCTACGCGCTGTTCACCGCGGGCCTGATGTTCCCCATGACCGTGGCGATCACCCCGCTGTACATCCTCGTGCGCAACCTCGGGCTGACGAACTCCCTCGTCGGCGTGATCCTTCCGCAGATCGCCTTCGCCCTGCCGATCACGGTGATCATCCTGTCGCCGTTCCTCTCCGCGATCCCCCGCGAGCTGCAGGAGGCCGCGTCGATCGACGGGCTCGGACGCCTCGGGTTCTTCTGGCGCATGGTGCTGCCGCTCGCGGTCCCCGCGGTCGTGACCGTCGGCATCCTCGCCTTCGTCAACAGCTGGAACTCGTACATGCTCCCGCTGTTCATCCTCAACAACGAAGCGACGTACACCCTGCCCCTCGGGACGCAGGCGTTCGCGTCGCAGTACTCCGTCGACACCGCACGCGTGCTCGCGTTCACCTCGCTGTCGATGATCCCCGCTCTGGTGTTCTTCAGCCTGTTCGAGCGACGGATCGTCGGCGGCCTCACCGGCGCCGTGAAGGGCTGACCCGCATGACCATCCACAGAACCGACGTCGGCGCCGCGCTCACCCCCGGGGTCTCGGCCCGCGTGCAGGCGCTCGTCGCGGAGATGACCCTCGACGAGAAGCTCGCGCAGCTCGTGGGGTACTGGGTCGACCAGGGTGACGAGGTCGTCGCACCCCTGTCCGGCGAGAAGGTCACCTCGACCGGATACGCGGATGCCACGGTCCACGGCCTCGGCCACCTCACGCGCGTCTACGGCACCCGGCCGGTCGACCCGGTCGAGCGCGCCGCATGGCTGTGGGGCGAGCAGCGGCGGCTCCAGACCGAGACGCGGCTGGGCATCCCGGCGCTCGTGCACGAGGAGTGCCTCACCGGTTTCGCGGCGTGGAAGGCGGCGACCTTCCCGACCCCGCTCGCGTGGGGCGCCTCGTTCGACCCGGAGACCGTCGAGCTCGTGGCATCCGCCATCGGACGCTCGATGCGCGAGGTCGGCGTGCACCAGGGCCTCGCGCCCGTACTCGATGTCGTGCGCGACCCGCGGTGGGGACGGGTGGACGAGTGCATCGCCGAGGACCCGTACGTCGTCGGCACGATCGGCACCGCGTACGTCCGGGGGCTGCAGTCCGCCGGGGTGCACGCGACGCTGAAGCACTTCGTCGGGTATTCGGGTTCGCAGGCCGGCCGCAACCACGCCCCGGTGCACGCCGGTCCCCGCGAGCTGCAGGACGTGTTCCTCCCGCCGTTCGAGATGGCGGTCCGCGACGGCGGCGTGCGCTCGGTGATGAACTCGTACGCCGAGATCGACGGGGTCCCCGTGGCCGCGTCGGGCGACCTGCTCACCGATCTGCTGCGCCGGCGGTGGGGCTTCGACGGCACGGTCGTGTCGGACTACTTCGCCGTGGACTTCCTCCGCTCGATGCACGGCCTCGCCGCGACACCGGGCGAAGCCGCGCAGATCGCACTCGAGGCCGGGATCGACGTCGAGCTCCCCGGCGCCGACGCGTATCCGCACCTGGCCGAGCGGGTGGCATCCGGGGATCTCTCCGAGGCCCTGATCGACCGAGCCGTCGCGCGGCTGCTCGCGGAGAAGGAGGACCTGGGACTCCTGGATGCCGACTTCTCGACGCCCCCGTCGAGTGTCGACCTCGACGACGCCGAGCATCGCGCGCTGGCCTACCGGCTCGCGGTCGAGAGCGCGGTGCTGTTGCGCAACGACGGGGTGCTGCCGCTCGCGGCCGCGCCCGGACGCATCGCGGTGATCGGCCCGAACGGCGACAGCGCCGAGGCCCTGATGGGCTGCTACTCGTTCGCGAACCACGTGCTCGCGCACCACCCCGGCACGCCGATGGGCTTCGCCATCCCGACCGTGCGCGAAGCGCTCGCGGCGCGGTTCGGCGACGTCGTGCAGGCCGAGGGGGTCACGGTCGAGGGGACGGATGCCGACGGCATCCCTGCCGCGGTCGAACTCGCGCGGTCCGCGGACGTGGCCGTGGTGGTCGTAGGCGACCGCGCGGGGCTCTTCGGCCGCGGCACGGTCGGCGAGGGCAACGACGCGGATTCGCTCGAGCTGCCCGGCCTGCAGCGCCGGCTCGTCGAGGAGATCATCGCCACGGGCACCCCCGTCGTGATGGTGCTGCTTACCGGACGCCCGTACGCCCTGGGCTGGGCGCTGGACGCGGCTGCCGGTCCGGCCGCCGTGATGCAGGCGTTCTTCCCGGGCGAGGAGGGCGGGACCGCGCTCGCCGCGCTCCTGGCCGGGGATGCCACGCCCTCGGGGCGCCTGCCCGTCTCGCTCCCCCGGTCGTCCGGCGCGCAGCCGTACTCCTACCTGCACCCGATCCTCGGCGGCCGGAGCGACGTCACGAGCACCGATCCGACGCCCGTGCGCCCGTTCGGGTTCGGGCTGTCGTACACGGCGTTCGTCCGCGAGGGGCTGGAGGTGGACGCCGGGGGCGCGGGATCCGGGACGATCGAGGTGCGCGCGGGCGACGCCTTCGCGGCGTCGGTGCGCGTGACCAACACGGGCGCCGTGCGCGGAGCCGACGTCGTGCAGCTGTACGCGCACCGCGGGGTCGCGAGCGTGACCCGGCCCGTCGCGCAGCTGGTCGCCTACGCCCGCGTGGAGCTGGAGCCCGGCGAGAGCGCGGAGGTGCGCTTCACGATCCCGGCATCCCGTCTGGCGTACAGCGACCGCACGCTCCGCCGCGTTGTCGAACCCGGCGAGGTCGAGCTGCGCGTCGGCCCGTCGTGCGCCGACACCGACGAGGCCGTCACGCTGCACCTGACAGGCCCCGCGTACGAGCTGCGCCCGGACGACGCGCGGATCGTCGGGGTCGAGGTGCGCCGGGGCTGACCCGGGGCTCTTCCCCCCGTTGAGTGTCCAAGACACGCGGACCACGCGCGTCGGCGTCCGCGTGTCTTGGACACCGAAGTCTGAGCAACCGCGGGGCGGCTCCGCGGGCAGCGGCTCCGCCCACGTTCAGTGTCCAAGACACGCGGACCGCGCCTCGAGGCATCCGCGTGTCTTGGACACTGAACCTGCGGAACGCGCCGCGCCGCGCGCACGGCCCGCGGCGGATAGCGTGGACGGATGACGCTCCCCACCGCCTCCCGCGTGTACGACGAACGCGAGACCGAAGGCGCCGACCCCTGGTCGATCGACCTGGAGCGGATCCAGTTCTCGCCGTACTTCTCGCGACTCTCGGCCGTGACGCAGGTGGTGTCGCCGTCGATCTCCGGCGCACCCGTGCACAACCGCCTCACGCACTCGCTGAAGGTCAGCGCGATCGCGCGGGTCGTCGCGCTGCAGCTGAACACCCGCGCCGGCCGCGACGTGTGCAACCCGACGGTCGTCGAGGCCGCCGCCTACGCCCACGACCTCGGCCACCCGCCGTTCGGACACCTCGGCGAGACGACGCTCGACCGCCTCGCCCGCACCGAGCTGGGCCTCCCCGACGGCTTCGAGGGCAACGCCCAGACGTATCGCATCCTCACCGCCCTCGACGTCGTCGAGAACGCGCCGCGCGGGCTGAACCTCACCGCCGCGGTGCGCGCCGCGTCGGCGAAATACCCCTGGTCGCCGTCGGTGTCCGCGGCCGAGATCGAGCGGATCGGCCCGCCCCGTGGCATCCGTCGCGCACCTGACGGCGCCTACCGGGTGCACAAGTACTCGGTGTACGACCTCGACGTCGACGACCTCGATCACGCGCGGGAGGGGATGGATGCCGAGCCCCTCCGCCAGACGATCGAGGGCGCCGTCATGGACCTCGCCGACGACATCGCGTACTCGGTGCACGACGTCGACGACTTCTACCGCGCCGGGATCCTCGACCACGCCCCCATCGCGGCGGAGTTCCGCGGGTGGCTCGACGACGTCCTCGAGTGGCGCTCACGCGACGATGCGGAGGTGCGCGCCGAGCTCGTGCCCGGCGCCGCGCTCGAACGCCTGCGCCGCAAGATGCGCCGCGACGACCCGTGGATCGCGGACGACGAGGCGTTCCTCGCCGCGGTCAGCGACGTGGATGCCGAACTCGTCACCGACCTGCTCGCTCGACCGTTCGACGGGTCGCTGACGGCCGAGCGACGTCTGGCGTCGTTCACCGACCGGTGGATCCGCCGGTTCCAGGAATCCGCGCAGCTCCGGCCGCTCGACA
Organism: Microbacterium sp. T32; assembly: GCF_001619615.1. Taxonomy (GTDB): domain Bacteria; phylum Actinomycetota; class Actinomycetes; order Actinomycetales; family Microbacteriaceae; genus Microbacterium. The sequence goes on along the minus strand of NZ_LQQP01000045.1, from coordinate 30,891 downwards.
CCCCGCGGTCGGGGCCGGTCGCGCTGTCGCCGTCGGCCTGGCACCACGTCGAGGTGCTGAAGTTCGTGCATAAGCGGTTCGTCCTCAGCCGCCCCGACCTCGCGATTCAGCAGCGCGGCATGAGTCGCATCCTCGCGCGTTCGGTGCGGGCGCTCGGCGAGTGGCTCGACGACGACCTCGACCGCGCGCGCACCCCGCGCCGCCTCCGCGAGCTCATCGCGCTCGCCCGCGAGCAGTACGCCGCCCTCCCCGCCGACCGTCGACCCACGGATGCCGAAGCCGAGACGCTCGCGCGCTCCCGCGGAATCGTCGACTACGTGGCATCCCTCACCGACGCCCAGGCGTTCACGCTGTCGGAGGCGATCTCCGGCCGCGCGGACCGCCTGTGGTCGCTGGGCCAGCGGCTGTAGCGCGCCGGCCCGGCATCCATGTCCCACTTCGTGCGATGGAGCACGCTCCGAACCGCACATCCTGGGACACGCGCACCCGGCCGCCCGCCGCGGCGCCGCCGCTAGGGCATCCATGTCCCACTTTGTGCGACGCCGCGCCACCAAAACCGCACAAAGTGGGACACGCGCACCCGGCCGCCCGCCGCAGCACTCACGCCACGGCATCCATGTCCCACTTACGGCTGCGTGCGACAGCCTCAGGCCGCACAAAGTGGGACACGCCTCGTCACCAGTGGGACGAGGCGACGGATGCCACAGCAGCCGTGTCCCACTTCGTGCGACGCCGCGCCCCCAAAACCGCACAAAGTGGGACACGCCCCGGCAGAAGCGGGACGAGGCGCACGAATGCCCCGGACCCGCAGGCGTCCCACCACCGACGCGGACCCGGGGCACGGTTCGTGCGCCGGGAGAACCGATGCACGGCACGCGCCCCGAGAGAGCGAGGCGCGCGAGTGCCGCACCGCCCCGGGGCCGGCGAAGGGCAGCCCGGGGCGGCGGGGATCAGATGCCCTGGGCCAGGCGGTAGTACGCCTGGTTCCAGCGCAGCTCGCTCTGGAAGCCGCGGACCGTCGTGTCCTCGTCGATGACGACGAGCTCGGTCTTGGCGATCTCGGCGAAGTCGCGGAACACCTCGATGCCCACCGCCGTCGTCATGACGGTGTGGTGGGCGGCACCGGCGGCGAGCCAGCACGCGGCCGAGGTCGCGAAGTCCGGCGCCGGCTTCCACACGGCGCGGCCGACGGGAAGCTTCGGGAGGTCGGGCGCCTCGACGTTCTCCACGACGTTCGCGGTGAGGCGGAAACGGTCGCGCATGTCGCTCAGCGCCACGACGAGGGCGGAGCCGGGGTCGGCGGTGAAGACCAGACGCACCGGGTCTTCCTTGCCGCCGATGCCGAGCTCGTGGATCTCGAGCCGGGGCTTCTTCTTCGTGAGCGACGGCGAGACCTCGAGCATGTGGGCGCCGAGGATCCGCTCGTTCCCGGGGACGAGGTCGTACGTGTAGTCCTCCATGAGCGAGGCGCCACCGGGGAGCCCCGCACCCATGACGTTCGCGACGCGCACGAGGATCGCCGTCTTCCAGTCGCCCTCGGCGCCGAAGCCGTAGCCCTCGGCCATGAGGCGCTGCACCGCGAGACCGGGGAGCTGCTTCAGCGCACCGAGGTCTTCGAACGACGTCGTGAAGGCGCCGAAGCCGCCCTCCTCGAGGAACGAGCGCAGGCCCAGCTCGATCGCGGCGCCGTCGCGGAGCGACTGGTGGCGCGCGCCGCCGGGGAGCAGCTCGTCGACGACGTCGTAGCTGTCGATGTACTCCTGCACGAGCGCGTCGATGTCGGCATCCGCCGCCTGCTCGACGGCCTCGACGAGCTCGTTGACGCCCCACGTGTTGACCTGCACGCCGAAGCGCAGCTCGGCCTCGGTCTTATCGCCCTCGGTGACGGCGACGAAGCGCATGTTGTCGCCGAAGCGCGCGAGCTTGAGGGTGCGGGCGGCGGTCCAGCCGGCGGCGGCGCGCTCCCAGTCCTCGATCTGCTGGCGGACGGCGGGGTTCGACGCGTGACCGACGACCGTCTTGCGGGCGACGCCCAGGCGGGTCTGGATGTACCCGAACTCGCGGTCGCCGTGCGCGGCCTGGTTGAGGTTCATGAAGTCGAAGTCGATGTCGTTCCACGGCAGCTCGACGTTGGCCTGCGTGTGCAGGTGGAGCAGCGGCTTCCGCAGCGCGTCGAGGCCCGCGATCCACATCTTCGCGGGGCTGAAGGTGTGCATCCACGCGATGACGCCGATGACGTCGTCGCGGCCGTTGACCTCGAGGGCCATGCGGCGGATGCTGTCGGAGTCCTTCAGCACGGGCTTCCAGACGACCTTCACCGGCAGGCCGGCGAGGCCGTCGACGACGGCCTGCGACTGCTCGGCGACCTGCTTCAGGGTCTCCTCGCCGTAGAGGTTCTGGCTGCCGGTGACGAACCAGACCTCGTAGCCGTCGAGGTCGTTCTTGAGCTTCGTGCGGGTCATGACTGTTCCTTTTCGGGTGATCAGAGGGATGCCACGGCGGCGGCCTCGACGGCGAGGCCTGCGCGGTAACGGTCGAGGTAGGCCGAAAATCCGACGACGTCCGCGTGGACGGGGTCGGCGGTGACGAGCGCCGCGTCGGCGAACACGACCTCACCGAGGTAGGTGTCGAGGTCGCGGCCGGCGCCGTCGGCGACGTACGCCGCGAGCACGGCCATGCCCCACGCCCCGCCCTCGGACGCCGTCTCGGCGACGGCGACGGGCGCGTCGAGCGCCGCCGCGAGGAAGCGCTGCGCGACCCCCGCGGTGCGGAACATGCCGCCGTGCGCGTACATCTTGTCGAGGCCGACGCCCTCGCGGTGGAGGACGTCCATGCCGAGCGCGAGCGTTCCGAAGACGCCGTACAGCTGCGCGCGGATGAAGTTCGACAGCGTCAGGCGACTGTCGGGTGTGCGGACGACGAGCGGGCGGCCCTCGTCGAGTCCCGCGATCGGCTCCCCGGCGAGGTGGTTGTAGGCCAGCAGCCCGCCGGCGTCGGCCTCACCCTCCAGCGCCGCGGCGAAGAGCGCCGCGTACGTGGCATCCGGGGTCTGCTCCATGCCGGCCGCGGCCGAGAACGCGGTGAACATGTTCGCCCACGCCGCCAGCTCGCTCGCGCCGTTGTTGCAGTGCACCATGGCCACGGCGTCGCCGGAGGGGGTCGTCACGAGGTCGAGTTCGTGGTGCACCTCGCCGAGCGGACGCTCGAGCACGACCATCGCGAAGATGCTCGTGCCGGCGCTGACGTTGCCCGTCCGCGGCGCGACCGCACCCGTCGCGACCATTCCGGTTCCGGCGTCGCCCTCGGGCGGAGCGAACGGGATGCCGGGACGCAGGGCGCCCGTCGGGTCGAGCAGGGCCGCGCCGGCCTCGGTCAGTTCCCCGGCCGCGGCCCCCGCGACGAGCACCTCGGGCAGCAGGTCGGCGAGCGCCGGGACGCGTCCGGCGGCGAGGCCGTCGTAGCGCGCGACCAGTTCGGCGTCGTAGTCGCGGGTCGCGGAGTCGATGGGGAACATGCCCGACGCGTCGCCGACGCCGAGGACCTTCTCGCCGGTGAGCTTCCAATGGACGTACCCGGCCAGCGTGGTGAGGAAGCGGATCTCGGGCACGTGGGGCTCGGCATCCACGACCGCCTGGTGCAGGTGCGCGATCGACCAACGGAGCGGGATGTTCACGCCTAGGAGCTCGGTGAGCTCGGCGGCCGCGACGCCGGTGTTGGTGTTGCGCCACGTGCGGAAGGGGGCGAGCAGCTCCCCGTCGGCGTCGAACGCGAGGTAGCCGTGCATCATCGCCGACACGCCCATCGCGGCGTACCGCTCGGGGGTGACGCCGTGCTTCTGCTGCACGTCGGCGACGAGCGCGGCGTAGGCGGCCTGCAGGCCCGACCACACGGCATCCAGCGAGTAGGTCCAGAGCTTGTCGGCGTAGACGTTCTCCCACTCGTGGGAGCCCACCGCGAGCACCTCGGCGTTCGGGCCGATGAGGCACGCCTTGATGCGGGTGGAACCGAGTTCGATGCCGAGCGAGGCGCGGCCTTCGGTGATCAGGGCGTTCATCGGCGGTCGTCCGTGCTCTGTCCGTAGACGTTCTGGTAGCGGTTGTAGAGGGCGTCGATCTTGTCCTGCGGGATCGGGATGAGGGGGCCGGCCTCGCGCGCGATGTGCACCGTGCGGGCGACGTCCTCGAGCATGACGGCGGCCTTCACGGCGTCCTTCGCGCTCGCGCCGATCGTGAAGGGACCGTGGTTCTGCATGATCACGCCGCGCGAGCGGTGGCCGCGCAGGGTCTCGACGATGCCGCGGCCGATCGAGTCGTCGCCGATGATCGCGAACGGGCCGACGGGGATGGGGCCGCCGAACTCGTCGGCCATCGCCGTGATGACGCACGGGATCTCCTCGCCGCGGGCCGCCCACGCGACGCCGTACGTGGAGTGCGTGTGCACGACACCGCCGACCTCGGGCATGTGGCGGTACACGTACGCGTGCGCCGCGGTGTCGCTCGAGGGGCTGCGCTCGGAGCCGGGGGTGCCGGGGATCGCGTTGCCGTCGAGGTCGCACAGGATCATGTTCTCGGGAGCCAGGTCGTCGTACGAGACGCCGGAGGGCTTGATGACGAACAGGTCGGCCCCGGGGACGCGGCCCGAGACGTTGCCGCCGGTCCAGACGATGAGGTTGTAGCGCACGAGCTCGGCGTGCAGTTTCGCGACGTCGGCGCGGACGGCGTCGATCGCCTCCTGCACCTCGGGCGTGAACGTGACGGCATCGGACACGCGGGGTCTCCTTCGACTCTGTCGGTGGCGGGTTCCCGAGTCATGTTACCGGTAACATCCCGCGTTCGCGAGGGGCGAATGCCACTGCCTCGGGGCCGTGCGCGGGCCGAACTCCTGAGTTTTCGGGAGGGTGGGCCGACCCGTGCCCGGTTTTCCGCGGGGCACACGGCCGCCCGGCGCGGAATCTCCGGAGTTTCGCTCGGCGCGTGGCCGATCCCGGCCCGCGTCGCGGCCCCGCACAACTCCTGCAGAACCGGTCCGCGGATGCCACACCCTCCACGACCGGCCCGGATCGCCGGAGTTGTGCCCGCCGCCACGGGGCACCGGGCCTCAGCGCGGCGCGGCCGTCGACGCGCGCGTCACCAGCACGGGATCGGCGGGGAGCGTCGGCTCATCGCCCAGCACGCGCGCCACCGCCTCGGCGGCCTCGCCCTCGACGTCGAGGCGCACGGTGGTGAGCGCGGGCGTGTAGAAGGCGGCATCCGGGTTGTCGTCGAATCCGGCGACCGAGACGTCGGCCGGAACCGCGAGCCCGCGTGCGGCGAGCCCGGCCATGAGTCCGAGCGCCATCTGGTCGTTGGCCACGGCCACCGCGGTGGCGCCCGCGCGCACGTGCGCGGCGACCGCGTCGGCGGCGGCCGCACCGGAGCCGGCGCTCCAGTCCCCCTCGACGCGCCCCTCCCGCGCGAGCCCGCGCCGGGCGATGGCATCGGCGACACCGGCCGTGCGGGCGAGGGCTTCGCGCCAATCCGCGGGGCCGGCGACCTCGACGATGCGGCGATGTCCGAGGTCGGCGAGATGATCCACGACGCGGGCGGCCGCGTCCCGCTGGCGGATCCCCGACTCGCCGTACAGCGGGACGAGCGGAACGTCGTATCCCTCGAGAGGAGTGGCTCCATGAGCGGCGACGAGCACGATCCCGTCGACCCCCTGGTCGAGCAGATGGCGCACGGCCGCGTCGATGTCGGCCGGGTCGTCCGAGTCGGTGTATGCGGTCGAGATCCACCGCCCCCGCGCCCGCGCCGCCCGCTCGAGCGCCGCGATTCCCGCCGACGGACCGTGCAGGACGGCATCGGATGCCACGACCCCGACGGTCCGCGTGAGACTCGTGCCGAGGGCGCGCGCGGCGTTGTTGACGCGGTAGTCCAGCGCGGCGACCGCCGCGAGCACGCGTTCGCGGGTGGCATCCCGGATGCCGGGATAGTCGTTCAGCACGCGCGACACGGTCTGCGTCGAGACGCCGGCGGCATCGGCGACGTCACGCATGCCGATGCGTTTCACCCCGCCGTCGCCGCTCATGGTCCCTCACAGTAGCGGCGCGCAGAGCACCGACGAGCACCCATGGGCTCGCGCACCGTGGACGCCGAGACTGCACCCAGTTGAGAAGACCGCTGCAGGCTGCGGCAACGGAGGTCAGCCCGCTGCCGTCTCGTAGTCCGCCACCGCGGAGGGCGGCGTCACTCCCGCGCGCGGAGCGCGGCGACCTCGTCGTAGCGCGCGCGGATTCCGGGACGGAAGTCCGGATCGACGGCGCGGGCTGTCGCCACGGTCCAGTCCACCGGACCACCGGCGAGCACCCCCGCGGCCTGGCGCGCGGCGCCGAGCGCGACGTACTCGCCCGCGGCCGGCACGACGATCTCGGCGTCGAACACCTGCGCGGCGATGCGCGCGACGGCCTCGTTCGCCGCGGCCCCGCCGATGAGCAGCACGCGCCGCACCTCGACGCCCTGCGTCTGGATCGCTTCGAGCCCCACGGCCAGGCCGCTGAGCATCCCCTCGATCGCCGCGCGGGCGAAATTCGCGCGGTTCGTGGATGCCAGGGTCAGACCCGTCAGCGAGGCCTTCGCATGCGGCAGGTTCGGGGTGCGCTCGCCCTCGAACCACGGCACGAGCACGACGCCGTCGGCACCCGGCTCCGCCTGCAGCGCGAGCGCCCCGAGCTCGTCGTGCGAGACGCCGAGGAGCCCGGCGAACGCGTCGAGCACGCGGGCGGCGTTGAGCGTCGCGACCAGCGGGAGGAACCGGCCCGTGGCATCCGCGAATCCGGCGACCGCGCCCGAGGTATCGCGGACGACGTGGTCGGTCACGGCGAACACCGTGCCGGACGTGCCGAGTGACACCACGACGTCGCCGACGCCCGCGCCGAGGCCGAGCGCCGCTCCGGCGTTGTCGCCGGCACCGGGGCCGACGAGCGCGCCGCTCGCGAGCGTCCCGGCGCTCTCCCACGGCTCGAGCACGCGCGGCAGCACCGCGTCGTGCCCGAGCGCGCGCACGAGCAGCTCGCGGTCGTAACCGTCGGCACCCCAGTACGCCGTGCCCGAGGCATCCGAGCGGTCCGTGGTCAGCTCCGCGAAGTCGGCGTTGCCGGGGCCGAAGCCGCGCAGCCGCCACGTCAGCCAATCGTGCGGGAGCGCCACCGCGGCGACGCGCGCCGCGTTCTCGGGCTCGGCATCCCGCAGCCACCGGAGCTTCGTCGCGGTGAAGGATGCCACGGGCACGACGCCGGTGCGGCCGGCGTACGCCTCCGCTCCCACCTCGGCGATGAGGTCGGCCGCGGCCTGCGCCGAGCGGGTGTCGTTCCACAGCAGCGCGTCGCGGATCACACGCCCGTCGGCATCCAGCGCGACCATGCCGTGCTGCTGTCCCGCGATCGAGACCGCCGCGACGTCGTCGAGGCCGCCGGCCTGCGCGATGGCATCCTGGAGCGCGATCCACCAGGCCTCGGGGTCGACCGACGTTCCCGCCGGGTGCGACGCGCGCCCCTCGCGGACCACGCGCCCGGTGTCGGCATCGACCACGACGACCTTGCACGACTGCGTCGACGAATCGACTCCCACGACGAGCGCCATGCTCACTCCCTCTGTTCGCGCCGCCCGGCTCTGCGTCGGCACTCCGTTCCGTCACCGCCCCGCCGGGTCGGCGCCCCACCACCGTTCAGTGTCCAAGACACGCGGATCGCGCGCGACCGCGTCCGCGTGTCTTGGACACTCAACGCTGAGGAGAGGGGCCTGGCATCCAGGCCCCTCCCGGGATCAGCGTGCGCCGAGCAGGTGCTCGGTCGCGAGCTGCTGCAGACGGACGAAGCCGAAGCCCTTGCCGCCGAGGTACGCGTCGGTGTCGAAGTCCTCGTAGGCCGAGCGGTCGGCGAGGAGGTCGTCGTACGACTCGCCCTCGTTGAGCGTCGGCTGCGCGAGCTCGAGGACCTTCGCGGCCTCCAGGGCCTCCTGCACCTCGGGGTCGGCGCGGAACGCCGCGGCGCGCTCCTTGAGCAGCAGGTAGGTGTTCATGTTGGCCGAGACCGAGTCCCACACGCCCGACTCGTCCTCGGTGCGCGAGGGCTTGTAGTCGAAGTGACGCGGGCCGTCGTACGCCGGGATGCCGCCGGGGCCGCCGTTCTCGAGGAGGTCGACGAGCGCGAACGCGTTGTGCAGATCGCCGTGGCCGAACACGAGGTCCTGGTCGTACTTGATGCCGCGCTGACCGTTGAGGTCGATGTGGAAGAGCTTGCCGTGGTACAGCGCCTGGGCGATGCCCGCCGCGAAGTTCAGACCGGCCATCTGCTCGTGCCCGACCTCGGGGTTGAGGCCCACGAGCTCGGGGCGCTCGAGCGAGTCGATGAACGCGATCGCGTGACCGAGGGTCGGCAGCAGGATGTCCCCGCGGGGCTCGTTGGGCTTCGGTTCGATGGCGAAACGGATGTCGTAGCCCTTGTCGGTGACGTAGTCGCCGAGGAGGTTGACGGCCTCGCGGTAGCGCTCGAGCGCCTGGCGGATGTCCTTCGCGGAGTCGTACTCGGCGCCCTCGCGGCCGCCCCACATGACGAACGTCTTCGCACCGAGCTCGGCGGCGAGGTCGAGGTTGCGCAGCACCTTGCGGAGCGCGAAGCGGCGCACCTGGCGGTCGTTCGACGTGAAGCCGCCGTCCTTGAAGACCGGGGCCGAGAAGAGGTTGGTGGTGACCATCGGGGTGATGAGGCCCGTGGCATCCAGGGCACCCTTCAAGCGGTCGATCTGGGTCTGGCGCTCGGCATCGGTCGAGCCGAAGGCGAACAGGTCGTCGTCGTGGAACGTCAGGCCGTAGGCACCGAGCTCGGCGAGCTTCTCGACGACGTGGACGACATCGAGCGGCTTGCGCGTGGGTCCGCCGAACGGGTCGGTGCCGTTGTAGCCGACGGTCCAGAGACCGAACGAGAACTTGTCGTCACGGGTGGGGGTGGGCATTCCTGCTCCTTCGCATGGATGCGCACGGTGGTTCGCCGCCGCACGAGGTTTTGTTGGTTCTCACAACATATACCCCGGATGCCGCGGCGTCCAGCCCCCGCGTCAGAGCCCGAGCGCTCCGTCCACCACCGCGAACACGGCGGGGTCCCAGGTCAGCGCGCGCTCCCACGGAAGGCCGAACGCGTCGGCGAAGAAGATGCTGTGCACGTGGTCGGGGAAGGAGTGCCGCTCGACCTCGGGCAGCACCGCGGCGGGCACCTCGTCCGCGCGTCCGCTGGTCATCGACACGAGGCCGTCGTGCGGCCAGAGCTGCACCGGCTCGGCCGCCGCCGCGAAGTAGCCGGCACCGATCGCGGTCACCGGGATGCCGTCCAGCACCCCGGCCTGCGCATCGTTCCAGTTCCGCAGGAACCGCCGCGACACCTCGGCCGCGGCGCCCTGGGAGTTGGCATCCGCGTACGGACGCGCCTCGGCGAAGATCTTCAGCGTCGCCGGGTCGCCGTGGGCGTCGGCCTCGGAGATCTCGTCGTCGAGGAGGTCGCCGAGCACCGAGCCGTCCCACGGGGTGCCGAGCGTCACGAGGCGCTCGACGCGCGGAGCGCCGGAACCCAGCTCGCGGATCGCCGCCCGCGAGAACAGCCCGCCCATCGAATGCCCGACGAGCGCGACGCTGCCGACGCCCTCCTCCGCGGCGAGGTACCGCAAGAACCCGGCGAGCGCGACGCCGGCGTCGTCGACACGGCCCACGGCATTGATCGTGACCTCGGCGGGCAGCACGACCGGCACGTCGGAGAAGCCCTGCCATCCGGCATCCTCCCGCACTTCTCCCGCACCGATGCGGGCGGGAGCGGTGAAGACGCGGATGCCGCGGGCGAGGAAGTGCGCGCGGAGGGCGGTCATCGTGTTGCCCGCCGCGAGACCCGTCGCGGCCGCGTGGTCCGGGTCAGTGAAGGGGGTGACGGCGGCTCCGCCGGAGACGAGGACGACGGCATCGACCATGGGGCGCCTTTCGGGTTCGGGTGCGCGCTCAGACTATCGAGACGCCCCGCGCCCATACGGTCGCCGTTCAGTGTCCAAGACACGCGGATGCCACGGCGTGCGGTCCGCGCGTCTTGGACACCGAAACGCGACGCGGCGTCCACCGCGCCGCGCGCCGCCGCGTCAGTTCGGCAGCGCCTCTTCGATCGCGGCGACGACCTCGGGGGCGTCGGGCTGCGTGCGGGGGCTGAAGCGCACGACGCGACCGTCGGGGAAGACGACGAACTTCTCGAAGTTCCAGGAGATGCGCCCCTTCTTGCCCTCGGCATCCGGGGTCTGGGTGAGCTCCTGGTAGAGCGGGTGCGCGCTACGCCCGTTGACCTTGACCTTCTCGGACATCGGGAAGGTCACGCCCCACGTGGCGGAGCAGTACTCGGCGATCTTCTCCTCGTCGCTGAGTTCCTGCAGGAACTGGTTGCTCGGGAAGCCGATGACCGTGAAACCGCGGTCGGCGTACTTCTTGTGCAGCGCCTCGAGCGCTTCGTACTGCGGCGCGAGGCCGCAGCGGGAGGCGACGTTGACGACGAGCGCCGCCTTGCCCTCGGTGAGGGCACCGAAGGTGGTCTGCTCGCCACGGATGGTGGTGATCGGGATGCCAGACAGGTCCATGCTCCGATTCTGGCACCGGGTGCTATGCGTGGCGTGAACGGTCGATAAACGCCGCCGCTCGGCGGAAACGCCGTCTCAGGGCGTTTCCGCCGAGCGGGAGCGTTTATGGCGCGCGGACGGGACGCGGGGGCGCTCCCGGCACGGAACCCGCCGCCGTGGCACAGTGGTCGGATGGTCACCGCGAGCAGGGGCGACGGCATGCGCCGCGCGAATCTCGCGCTCGTGCTGCGCACCGTGCATCGCGAGGGCCCGCGTTCCCGCGCCGCACTGACCGAAGCGACGGGTCTGAACCGCTCGACGATCGCCGACCTCGTGGGCGAGCTCGTGGGCGACGGCCTCGTCGTGGAGCGCGCCCCCGACCCGGTCGGACGCGTCGGCCGCCCCTCGCCGACGGTGGCCCCGGATCCGCGCGTCGTCGCGATCGGCGTCAACCCCGAGGTCGATGCGCTCGATATCGGCGCCTTCGCCCTGGACGGCACCCCGGTGGCGCGCGAGCGCCTCCCCCAGGCTCAGCTGCTGACGCCCGAGCGCACGGCCGAACTCGTCCACGAGCGCCTCACCGGGTGGGCCGACGGCCCCCTCCGCGGACGCCGCACGGTCGGTGTGGGCGTCGCCGTGCCCGGACCGGTGCGCGCCGCCGACGGCCTCGTCCGCACCGCGCCGCACCTGGAGTGGACGGATGCCGCGATCGGCGACCTCATCACCCGGGCGACGGGTCTCCCCGCCCGCGTGGGCAACGACGCCGCGCTCGGCGCGCTGGCCGAGTATCTCTTCGGCGCCGCCCGCGGCGCGCACGACGTGGTCTACCTCAACGGCGGCGCGAGCGGCATCGGTGGGGCCGTGATCGTCGGTGGAGTCCCGCTCGGCGGAGCGGGCGGCTACGCGGGAGAATTCGGTCAGAACCGTCCCGGGATCGTGGATGCCACCGACCGCCGGGCCGCCGACGGTGTACTCGAGGACGAGGTCAGCCGCGCGCGGCTCCTGTCGGCCCTGCGCCTGGATGCGGTGGACGATTCCGCGCTCGCAGAGGCGCTGGCATCCACCGATGATCCGGACGTGCGGGCCGAGACCGCCCGACAGCGGCGCATCCTCGCCACGGCGCTCGCGAACGCCGCGAACGTGCTCAATCCCGCGGTCGTCGTGCTCGGCGGGTTCCTCGCGACGCTCGCCGCTCTCGACCTCGACGGCCTCGACGCGGCCGTGCGCACGCAGACGATGCCCGCGTGCGCGGAAGGCCTGCGGCTGCGCGTCGCCGAACTCGGCGAGAACCGCCTGCTGGTCGGGGCGGCCGAAGCGGTGTTCGAGGCCGAGCTCTTCCCGACGCCCTGATCCCGACGGCCCCGCCGCGACCCGCGCGGGGCAGGATGGACCCCATGACCCACACCCGTCCCTCCGGCACGAACTGGTCCGGGAACCACCGCTACCGCGCCGCCGAGACCCTGCTGCCCGCCGACCTCGACGAGCTCGCGGCCGCAATCACGGGGGCGGAGTCGCTCCGCGTGCAGGCGACCCGGCACACGTTCAACGACGTCGGCGACACCGACGGGGCGCTGCTGTCGCTCGAGAACATGCCCGTGGCGATCGAGGTCGACGGCGACCGCGTCCGCGTCGAGGGGCTGGTCACGTTCGCGCGGCTCGCGCCCGTGCTCGAGGCCGAGGGACGCGCCCTCCACAACCTCGGCTCGCTCCCCCACATCTCCGTCGCCGGCGCCGCCGCGACCGGCACGCACGGCTCCGGCACCGCGAACGGCAACCTCTCGAGCGCCGTCACGGCCCTGGAGATCATGGATGCCGACGGCGACCGCCACCTCGTCCACGCCGAGCACCCGTGGTTCCCGGCGGCCGCGCTCGGCCTCGGCGCCTTCGGGGTCGTTACGGCCGTGGAACTGCACACCGTCCCGACCTACACCGTGACCGCCGAGGCGTACACGGGTGTCGCGTGGGACGACATCGTCGCCGACCCGCGGCGCCTCTTCGCCAGTGCGCGCAGCGTCAGCGTCTTCACGACGTGGGGCGACCCCGCGCACGACCTCGTGTGGATCAAGACGACGGATGCCGATGTCGAACCGGGCTACGTGACCGACCTGGGCGGCCGTCCGATCGGCGACGACCTGCACCTCGGACGCATCCGCACGGTCGGCAACACCACCGAGCGAGGCACCCCCGGCCCGTGGCACACGCGCCTCCCGCACTTCCGCGCCGAGGCCCTCCCGAGCGACGGCGACGAGATCCAGTCCGAGTACTTCGTCCCCCTGGATGCCGCGGCCGAGGCGCTCGCGGCGGTGCGGGCCGTGGCATCCACGATCGATCCCGTCCTACTCGTGACGGAGCTGCGGACCGTCGCGGCCGACGACCTGTGGCTGAGCCCGGCGTACCGGCGGGACGTGCTGGCGATCCACTTCACGTGGCGCAACGACAACGCCGGGGTGGCCGCGGTGCTACCGACGATCGAGGCCGCACTGGCCCCCTTCGACGCCCGCCCGCACTGGGGCAAGGCGTTCACGATGCCCGGCGGGACGATCCGCGCGACCCTCCCCCACGCCGATGACTTCCTCGCCGCGGCGCGGGAGGCCGACCCCCGCGGGGTCTTCCGCAACGCGTACCTGCGGCGCACTCTCGGGTTGTGACACCGATAGCACGACGGAGCCCGAGTGTCCCAGGGGTGAATCGTCGGGCGAACTAGCGCCGCCTAGGCCGTTCCTGAGCGCACACACGGGTCGTGACTGCGGATCCGCGCGGGATAGTCGATCCGATGACCGACGCGATACGAGTCCCGTCCTGCCCCCGCCTCGTCCCGCCGTGCGCGGCCGCGCTCGTCGTCGAGAGGGGCCACCGGTGAACGGGACCCCGCCCCACGTGATCATGGTCACGAACGCCGTGGCACCCGACAAGCTCGGCGGTCTGGAGCGGTACGTCCGCGAGCTCTCCGCGGGCCTCGTCGCCGCCGAGGCGAGCGTGACGGTGATCGCCAAGCGGACGGCTCCGGAGCAGCCGGATGAGGAACGCGGAGCCGACGGCGTCCTGATCCGCCGATTCGACCCACCCCGCAAGACGGACCCGCTCTTCGCCGTGCGCTATCCACTGGACATCGTCCGCGGCGTGCGGGATCGCATCGCGCGGGCGGTGCGCGACGGGGGAACCCGGCGCGTCCTCCTGCACGGGCACTTCCCCGTTCCGATGATCGAGCCGGCCCTGTCTCGATCGCCTTACGTCTACACCTGCCACGCGCCCGTGTATCGCGAGTTGCTCTCCGAGCGCCGCGGCTCCTACGCACTCCCGGCCCCGTTCCGGCGCGCGGCCGTCGGCGGCCTCCGCCGCGCCGAGCGCCACGTCCTGCGCCGCGCCCACACGGTCGTAACGCTGAGCGCGTTCGTCCGGTCGGAGGTCGCGACGCTCGACCGCCGCACCGGCGAGCGCGTCGTGCAGATACCGGGCGGACTCGACACGGAGTGGTTCCGCCCCGACGGCGACGCCCCAGCTCACCGCCTCGACCGTCTCTCCCCCGTCCTGTTCACCGCCCGACGGCTCGTCGAGCGCACCGGAGTCGACGCTCTCGTGGATGCCATGCCGTCGGTGCTCTCGCGAATCCCCGGTGCCCGTTTGCACATCGCCGGCTCCGGTCCCCTCGGCGAAGCACTCGCCCAGCGCATCGCGGATCTCGGTCTCGGCTCGCGGATCGAACTGCTCGGCCGCATCCCCGAGGAAGAACTGCGCGAACGGTACCGGGAGGCCGATCTCGCCATCACCCCGACCACCGCGCTGGAAGGCTTCGGGCTGTCCACGGCCGAAGCCCTCGCGTGCGGGACGGTCGCGGTCGTCACTCCCATCGGCGCCAACCCCGAGGTCGTCGACGGACTCTCCCCCGCGCTGGTCGCGCGCAGCGCCGCACCGACCGATATCGCCGACGCCATCGTCCGGGTCCTCGACGATCCCGATCTGGACGCCCTCCGCGATCGGGCACGTGAGCACGTGCATCCCCGCTGGGCCTGGTCGGCCGTCGTCGAGCAGCACCTCGACCTCTACCGACACGTACCGGGCCTGCGATGACTCCCCGCGTCCTGGCTCTCGTCCCCACGATCAGCCGATCGCGGGTCGTGGCAGCCTCGCCCTGGCTTCGCGCCTTGCGTCGGGAGGGCATCGACGTGCGGATCGTCGCCAACGCCGCATCCGTCGCCGCGGCCGCGACCGAGTTGGACGCACCCGTGATCGACACGGGCGCCAACCCGGGCTTCGCCCGGAGCATCCTCGCCGCACTCGCCGCCGTGGACGAGTGGGACTGGGTCGTCCTCTTGAACGACGATCTGATCCTGGGCGATGGGGTGGCCGCGCACCTGCGGAGCGCCATCGCCGGGGCAGCCGACCGCCGCGACAATCCGGCCGACCTCCTCTACTTCGACCCGGAGCCGATGCGCCCCCTCCCCGGCCGGTGGGGCGTCTTCGTCTCCGTCTCGCTGCTCGAAGCCCTGGGCGTGCGCTTCGCTCGGCGGGTTCGTGTCCGCCCCCGCGCACGGCTCGGCTACAAGTCCTTCAGCGCGGTGGCCATCCACCGTGACGCCTGGACACGGGCGGGCGGCCTCGACGCGCGTTTGATCTTCTGCTTCGAGGATGCATTGTTCGTCCGGAACCACCGGGCTCGGGGAGGAGCAGAACCCGTCTCGATCGACGTCGGCATCTCTCACGAGAAATCCACGACCACCTCCCACCACATCGCCCGGGTCCTTCCGGCCGTCGCCTTCTCGGCGAGGAGGTACCTGGAGGTCCTCGGCACCCCGGGCCGTCTCGCCGGCGCCATCGTGGTGGCCGCCCTCATCGTGCGTCTTCCCCTCGTCGTGTTCGCCTCCGCTCCGCCGCGCGCCCACCTTCTCGGGATCGTCCGCGCCGCGCGGGCGGTCGTCTCCGGTCGCGAACCCTCCCTCCCGCCCTATGAGCTCCTCTGAGCCCTCGCCCGCGGCGGGATGGATGGCGGTCGCGACGGCCGCGCTCGATACGGGTCACACGGAAGGCTTCGACCCCCCCGTTTCGGTGATCGTCCTGCCCACCGATCGCAGCGAACCCCTCGGACTCCTGGGCGACGGCGCGGAGGTGTGGCGACGGCTCGCCGGCCCAATGCCCGTCCCCACCGGAGACCTGAGCCCGGAGCAGGCCGTCATCGCTCGACAGCTCGCGGCTTCGGGCCTGGTCGCTCTCGGCGTGCACCACCCGTCGGCCGTGAGGACCCTGGAACCGCCCCACCTGAGTTCGCCTCTGCACGAACTCGTGTGGGCCCTCGTCGCTCGCGTGGCGGAGGAGCGCGGCATCCGGTGCGTCTTCATCAAAGGCCCGACCCTGCACGATCAGGGCCTTCGCGATCGCGAGCACTCCGGTGATGTCGACGTGTGGTGCGACCCGCGACGGTGGGTGGAGCTCATCGAGGCTTTGCAGGAGTGCGGATGGCAGCGAGAACCCGACCCTTGGTGGGGCACACCGATCGGGCACTCCGCGACTCTCTCCCCGACGGGGTGGGGCTGCCAGATCGACGTCCACCGACGGATGCCAGGCATGACGTTCGACGACGAGTCGGCCTTCGAACTCGTCGTCGCCGACACGGTCGCGGTGCGCATGGCCGGGATTCCCGTCCTCGTCCCTTCGCGGACGTCGCACGCCGTGATCGCCGCGCTCCACGCGGCACGACCCGAGATCGGACGCCCTCGAGAGGCCGACTCGCCGTCACGGGTGGCGATCGACCTGCTCCAGCGCCTGCCGGACCCCGTCACGGCCTGTCGACGACTGGGGGCCGTCCCCGCACTCCGCCACGAGCTCGACGTCTGTCGGCCGGGCGTCACTCTCGTCGACGACGGCGTCCCCCGGGATTGGTTCTGGCGCGCTCAGCCCGACCGGGTGCGCGCGTACGCCGCCGCGCTGCGTGAGCTCGACCTCGCGGACAGATTCCGTGTCGCTCTCCGCTTGGTCTGGCCCGCACCGGATGTCGCCAGGGAATCGGCTCGCCGAGCCGGCGAGGAGACCGACCGCCCCCTCGCGGCACGGCTTCGCCGTCTGCGGCGCGGACTCGTCCCGTTCCTCTCAGGCTGGCTGCTCCGCAAGGGCTGACGTGGCGACGGGGCCGGCGCTCGCCGTTCGACCGCCCGCCACACGTGCGCGCCACTCCGACACCAGGACGAACAACGGGACGAGGAAGCAGGCCGACAGAGGCCCCCAGGCGGCGAACCGCATCGTCGTCTCCGTCACGCCGAGGGCCAGCAGCCCGAGGAGGAATGCTCCGGCGACGAACATGTGCCGTCGATCCTCCATGCCGTCGATTCCGCGCCACACGCACAGGAGCAGGACGAGCACGGCGCCGATGAGGACGAGACCACCCATCACGCGAAGGGTCAAGAGGCTGTTGTGCGCGTGGCTGGCCGCGCTCGACAACGCGGCCTCGAACTGCGCGTAATTGTCGGAGTAGTACCACGCACCCCGCCCGGTGAGCCAGTGCCCCGGGAGCAGGCCGATGTTGTACATCCAGATCCCGCCGCGCTCCGTGTATGCGGACGGATCGGTTTCCGTGAAGGGAACCTGGACGAGCGCGATCGCCAGAGCGACGAGTCCCCCCGCCATCACGACGCGGAAAGCGAGGCGCGGCAGGAGCCAGCCCACGAGGATCACGCCGAGCACGACCCCCGCACCGAACAGGGCGGTACGCGAGGACGTCAGCACCAGCGCCGCAGCGATCGACAGGGCCATCCCCCAACGCAGCAGAAAGCGCCGTTCGAGGAAGGCGAAGGGGAGGGAGGCGGTCAGGAACAGGCCGAGGAGATTGGAATGGGAGAAGATCCCCGCGAGGAGCGGTGCTCCCGTGACCGACTTCTCGGCGTGCGCGAGACCGGCGGACATGAGAACCATCGCGGGGGCGACGAGCCACCCCAGCATCGATCCCACGGCCACGACGGCACCGAGGTGGCCCAGCAGCCTCAGATCCTCGAATTTCACCCGCGCGGTCACGAGAAGCACCCCGGCGAACGCCGGCAGCAGGAGCGAGGGACCTACGGTTCGACCGTGCACGAACTCATTGGCCGTCATCACCAGCGACGGCAGGCTCACGAGCAGGAGCGCGACGCCGTCCACACGCGACCAGAGAAGAGCAGCGAGCAATACGCTCACCGCCACGAGAGGGATCAGGGCGTTGGACAGCCCCGTGGTCGCTTCGACGAGCGGACGTGGCGCGGTCACGGCGCCTTCGACGTAATGCGCACGGTCGGTCGTGAGCATTTCCACGACCGGTTCCGCGAGCGAGGCGAGGGCCAGGAGCAGCACGGCCGAGCGGCGCCACCTCGCGTCACGCACTAACCCCCGCCGTCTGTCGCGGCGGCTGTCCGGACGCGCGCGGGAAGTCGTTAGCGTGCTCATCGCCCAGACGCTACAGAGCGAGGAGTACGCGCTTGTCCACCCTCGGATCGACGACCCCCAGGCGACGCGGCGCCCTCGCTCTGCTCGGCGCGCAGTGGGGGAAGTACGCCGTGCAGGTCGGCGGCATCATCCTGCTGGCCCGACTCATCGACCCCGCCGACTTCGGCCTCGTCTCGCTCGGCCTCGCACTGTCGGGCTTCGCCGCGGTCCTCGGCGATCTCGGTCTGAGCCTTGCGGCGCTGCGGGCGCCGACCCTCTCGGCCGATCAGCGCGACCTGCTCTTCTGGATCAACACCCTCGTCGGCGTCGTCGCCACCGCCGTGATCGTCGTCGCGGCCTTCCCACTGAGCGTCGCTTACGGCGACCCCCGGCTCGTCCTGGTCATGGCGCTGCTCGCTCCCGCTTTCGCGCTCCGCTCGGCGAGCGTGCAGTACCGCGTCGAACTCAACCGGGGAGGGCGCTGGGGGACGCTCGCCGTCGTGGAGTTCGTCGGCGACGCACTCGGACTCGTGGTCGCGGCGGTGCTGGCGCTGAGCGGGTGGGGCGTCGTCGGACTCTCTCTGCAAGGGACGGTCGCGGCCGCGATCACCCTCGCCGCGTCCGTCGCGTGCGCGCACTGGGCACCACGGCTGCCTCGACGCGGTGTGCCGATCCGCTCGCTGTTGTCGTTCGGCGGGAACACCTTCGCCGTGCATCTGCTCAACTACGCCTCGGCCAACATCGGCACGATGGCCGTAGGGGCCGTCTCGGGGTCGTCGGTACTGGGCCTCTTCAGCCGGGCGAATCAACTGGTGAATCTGCCTCTCGATCAGCTCGCCAATCCGCTGACCCGCATCGTCATCCCCTCGCTCGCCGTCGCCGGCGATACCGTCGAGGTCCAGCGCCGTCTCCGCCGGTTCCAGACCCTGCTGTGCTACCCGGTCCTCGGCTACGTGAGCCTGCTGACGGCGGTCGCCGCCCCCGCGATCCACGTCGTGTTGGGTGCGCAGTGGGAACCCGCCGCGGCGTTCGTCCCGATCCTGGCGGTCGGCGCGGTCTTCCAGACCATCGGCTACGTCGGGTACTGGGCGTTCGTCGCCGAAGGACGCCCCGGTCTCCTGCTAGGGGCCGAGGCGATCGGCCGGACGACGATGATCGTCCTCGCGATCCTCTGGGCGAGCAGTGGGCCCGGGTGGGTGGCGGTCGGGATCAGCGTCGGCCACCTCGTGGTGTGGCTCGCGTCGACCTTCGTCTTCCTGCCTCGCGCCGGAGTCTCGGGCATCCTCCTGGCGCGCTCGGCGGGGCGCAGCGTCGCCGTCTTCCTGATCGCGTGGGCGGCGACGACGACCGTCGATGTGACGGTCGGAGCCGCGTGGGATCCCCTTCCGCGTCTCGCCGCTCTCGTGGCGATCTGGATCACGACCGCAGCCGTGGCGTGCGCCGTGATCGCCCGTCCGGACGTGGCGGTCCTGGCCTCCTTCATCCGCGCCCGGGGCGTCGCCGTCGGATGAGGCGGCGGCATCGAGGCCGCATCCTCGAGAGGGCGGAACAGGGGAGAACATGCGAATCGTCAGCGTCACGCGCACCGTGCCCTTCGACGGCATCCCCCATGCCGGAGGAGAATACGCGCTGCGGCACGCGCGTGCGCTCCACGAACTGGGGCACGAGGTGACGTTCATCGCCCCCGACACCGAGGAGAACCGCCGAGCCGTCGAGCGCGGAGGGCACCACGGCGACGTCGTGCTCTACGGCGACCCGACGCTCGAGCATCCCGGTCCGTTCGAACGGTTGCGGCGGAGGCTGTCCCCCGCCCGGGTGAGCGCCGCGGAGCGTCGGGCGCTCGCTCGCTCCTCGCGCGCACACGTCGCTCTGGCCGGCGCGGAGCTCGTGGAATTCCACTGGACGCAGGCCGCTGATCTCCGCCGCGTGGTCACCCGCCACGCTCCCCCGCACGCACGCCGCCTGGTGGTGCTCTACGACGTCATGACCCAGCAGGTGCAACGGCAGCGCGACACCGCCGCGGGCGGTGCGGCGGCGCGGATCGTCCGCTCGCTCAAGGTCTTCGCGGTCCGCCGCGCCGAGAGACGCGCCATCGCGGCCGTCGACGTCGCGGTGGTCTTCAGCGAGAAGGATGCCATCGCGGCCACGGCCCTGGCGGCGGGCACCGCGGAGGTCCGGGTGCTGCGGCCGCCCCTCGCCGCGGGGACCGACATCGACGCCCCTCCCCGCGAGCCGGAACTCGAGGACGGACGTCCGCGGCCGTTCACCGTGCTGTACGTGGGATGGTTCCGCCGTCCCGACAACGCGCGGGCGGCCGAATGGCTGTGCAGCGAGATCTGGCCGTCCGTCCGCGACGTGTACCCGCACGCGCGTCTCATCCTCGCGGGGGCGGACCCGACCGCCACCATGGCCGAGGCCGCCGCGATGGACCCGTCCGTCTCGATCACCGGATACCGGGAGAGCCTCGACGAGTTCTACGCACGGGCGGATGCGGCGGTGATCCCGGTTCGCCAGGGCGCGGGAGTGAAGTTCAAGACCGTTCTCGCGATGCTGTGGGGGTCCCTGTCGTCTCGACGAGCGTGGGGGTCGAAGGCATCACAGACAGTCCGGAACTCATCTGGAGGCAGGCCGACGACGCGGCCGGTCTCGCCGCGGGCCTCGTGGCCGCGGCCGCCGATCCCGAGGGGGCCGCGCGCGTCGCCCGGGCCGCGCAGATCTGGGCCCGAGAGGAGTTCTCCGACGAGACCTTCCACCACCGGCTCGCCCGCCTGATCGGCGAGCACCCCCCGGCCCCCTCCCCGTCGTAATCCGTCCCTCGTCCCAGGAGCGCCCGTGCCCGACCCACAGCTCGCCGACTTCCTCGTCGTCTCCCCCGTCAACGATGAGCGCACCCTCCTCCGCTGCCTCGCCGCGTCGCCCGACATGGTCTCGGGAGCCGTCGAGCTGCACGTCGTCCGCGGGGCCCGCTCCGCGAACGAGGTGATCGCGCACGCGCTCCGTTCGCGGGCCCACGGTTTCGTCGTCTACGCACACCAGGACGTGTACTTTCCGACGGGCTTCTTCGAACGCCTCGCGCGTGCTCTCTCTGGCCTGACCGAGATCGATCCGACGTGGGCCGTCGCGGGCGCGATCGGGAGGGATGCCGAGCACGCGACACACGGCACGGTGTGGAGCACCGATCGGGGCCAGGTCGTCGGTGAGGAGATCGACGCGCCCGCGCCCGTGGAGTGTCTCGACGAATGCCTCCTGATCCTCCGCGCGGGGGATCTGTCCCTCGTCGACCTGGGACTCCCCGGGTTCCACCTGTACGGGGTCGATCTGGTCCAGATGGGTCGGCTGCAGGGGCGGAAGTCATATGCCGTGCCGCTCGAGATCGTCCACCACGCGAAACCCCTCACGTCGCTGGGAGGCGGATACGCGGAGAGCCACCGGTACGTGCGGATCAAGTGGGCTGCCCGCCTGCCGATGGTGACGCTCATCGCGCCACTCGAACGCGTGCCGTGGAAGCTCTGGAAGATGCGGCTCGGCACGCGCCTGCGCGCACGCTTCGCCACCGCGGACCACCCGTACGACCAGGACAGCGATCCACGCGACATCGCCCGCGAACTCGCCTACGAGTGAGCGGTCAGCCCCACGCCCGTTCCAAGGCCCGACGCTGGGAAATAGGATCCCGCGGACCGAGATAGTCGGCCCACATCGCTCGGTTTCGAGTGCTCCACGGCGCGAACCCGCCCGATCGCACGGCCGAGATCAAGGACCCTGCGCCGCCCTCCAGCGTCACTTCGTCGGGCAGGTCAGGCAGGGCCGGGATGCGGCGCGCGAGGATCGGGAGGCCCATCGCCGCGGCATCCAGGATCGCGATGGGAAATCCCTCCCACGCGGCGGTGTGGAAGTACACGTCCAGCTCGGCCAGTTCCGCGCGGACGTCGTCGCGAGCGGCCCACCCGGTGACCCGGACCCGCGGGGCCGACGACGGGCCGTCACCGATCCAGGTCGCGGCCACCGTGACCGCCGGCAGCGCGGCACGCAGGTGCTCCACACGGCCGAGGAAGTAGTCCGGGTCCTTCTGCGGGGCCCACCGTCCGAGCATGCCGACGCGCAGCACGGATGGGTCGCCTGCGCCGCGACGTGCGCGGTCCTCCCCGGGGAGGATGGACGGCAGATTCGGCACCACCGTCGTCCGCTCGCCCGGCACGCCGAGCGCGAGCGCTTCAATGCGCTCTCCAGGACCGCACGCGGCGACCATCGACGCGCCTCCGGCGAGCAGCCGCTCGCTGAGGCGGAAGGCGGAGCGGAGCACGGGCGAGACATCCGTCCTCAGGAAGGCGTAGCAGTGCGGGGTGTAGACCACACGCGTGCGCCGCCCGGCCCGCAGAAGGCGAACGTATGCACCCGGGTAGCTCGAATGTGCGTGGATCACGTCGAAGCGATGCGCTCCGAGGATTCGGCGCAGGTCACGCAGAGCCGTGACCGGCGAGGCGGCATCCCATCGGATGTGCCGGACGTCCAGCCCCTGCCAGATCGGGGCGGGCGCACCGTCCACGAAAGGCGCCACCACGGTGTGGGTGTACGCCGACGATGAACTCTCGACGTATGTCCGCACGGCGACCGGAACGCCCCCGGTGAGGCGATCGACGATGTGCGCGACGACCCGAGGAGATGCGGGGCGACTCACGGGGCGAGGCTAGGTGCCTCGATCGCAGCCCTGGGGACCGCGCCGGTCCAGGCGGTGCCACATTCGGCTCGATTCGTCCGTGCGCTCACCCGAATCCGCGGACGCACTCGCTGAATGTTCGCCTCGCGAGCTCACGTCGCCTGCGACGCGGCATCCGGAATCGTCAAGGCCCCGCAGGGGTCCAGGCCGCCTGTCTATCGTCGGGCGCATGACCACCGATCGCGACCAGTTCACCTTCGACAACCCCGTCACGCGCTACTCCCGCGTCGAACCGCCGCTGCAGCACCAGCCGGAACCGGGCGTGCAGGCCGACATGACACCCGTCCCCGACCTGGGCGAGAAGACGTATCGCGGCCTCGGGCGCCTCACCGGCCGGAAGGCCCTCATCACCGGCGGCGACTCGGGAATCGGGGGCGCGGTCGCGATCGCGTTCGCGCGCGAGGGCGCCGATGTCGCGATCGTGCACCTGCCGGCCGAGCAGCGCGATGCCGACCACGTCCTCGAGCAGATCCGGGATGCCGGCCGCACCGGCGTCTCGATCGCGACCGACATCACCGACCCCGCCGCGTGCCGCGCCCTCGTCGCCGAGGCCGTCGAGGCGCTCGGAGGCCTGGACATCGTGGTGAACAACGCCGGGAAGCAGATCATGGTCGAAAAGGTCGACGACCTGTCGGACGAGCAGTTCGAACTGACGTTCCGCACGAACGTGTTCGCCCCGTTCTGGATCACCAAGGCCGCGCTTCCGCACCTGCCCGAGGGCGCCACGATCATCAACACCGCGTCGCTCGAGGCGTACGTCCCCGCCCCCGACCGGCTCGACTACGCCGCGACGAAGGCCGCGATCAACAACCTGTCGAAGGGCCTCGCGCAGCAGCTCGCGCCCCGTGGCATCCGGGTCAACGTCGTGGCGCCGGGGCCCACGTGGTCGGCGCTCCAGGTGAGCGACGGCGTCTCGGACGACCAGATGGAGCACTTCGACGACGAGAGCACCTACCAGCGCGCCGGACAGCCCGCCGAGATCGCGCCCGCCTTCGTGTTCCTGGCCTCGGCCGAGTCCAGCTACGTCTCCGGCGAGACCCTGAACGTGAATGGCGGCATGGTCACGCCGTAACGCCGGGGCGTGGCATCCGCCTTTCTGGCACAACTCCGGCGGATGCCGCCGTCCCCCATCCCGCGAAAGTCCCGCGACCGCATCTGCAGGAGTTGCGCTGTCGGCGACCCGACGCGCACAACTCCGGCGGATGCCGCATCCCGCCGCCGCCCTGACGTCACGCAGCCGAAAGTGCAGGAGTTGTGCCCTGCCCCCGCCGCCTTGCGCAAAACGGCTCGGGGCGCAAGCGGCCCGTTCCGGCCACGGCGGTGCGAAAGCGTGAAGACATGCCGAGCCCGAACGACGTCCCCACCCTGTACTTCCTGCACGCCCTCGGGGCGAGCGCGGGGTCGTTCCAGCGGCTCGGCGACGCCCTCGCGGGCCGCGTGGACGTGCAGGGCATCGACCTGCCGGGCTTCGGCTCGGAGACGGCCGCGTCGGACACGTCGCTCGAGGCCACGGTCGCGCACGTCATCGGCATCCTGAATCAGCGGGCGCGGGGTCGCTGGATCCTGGGCGGGCACAGCATGGGCGGAAAGATCGCGGGGCTCGTCGCGGCGAAGGTCTTGGGCGGCGAGGCTCCGCTGACCGGGCTCGCGGGGCTGGTCCTGCTCGCGCCGTCGCCGCCGCGACCCGAACCGATGGACGAGGAGCGGCGCGCGCGCATGCTGTCGTGGGTCGCCGACGGCGCGATCTCGGAGGCGGATGCCGAGACCTTCATCGACCAGAACACCGCGCGGCCCCTCGACCCCGGCGCGCAGAGCCTCGCGCTCACCGACCTCCGCCGCACGTCGCCGTCGGCGTGGCGCGCGTGGCTCGAGGAGGGGAGCCGCGTGGACGCGCGGTCCGACGTGGGGACGCTCGACCTCCCCGTTCTGGTGCTCGCGGGCGACGACGACGCCGACCTCGGTGCCGCCGCGCAGCCCGGGCTGCTGGTCGACGTCTACCCGCGCGCCCGCTTCCACACGCTCGCCGACACCGGGCACATGATCCCGCTCGAGCGTCCGGCCGAGGCCGCCGACCTCATCGCCGCGTTCACGGCGGACGAGGTGCTCGCGGGCCCCGTCGTGCCCGAGGACTGGGCGCGGCTCATCGCCGGCGACCGCGTGGACGACCGGGTGCGCGGCATCCTGAACCGCCGGGCGGTGCCCGACGACCGCGGGTACGCGCCGCGCGTGCTCGACTTGGCGCAGCTCACGCTGCTGCGGGAGATCGCCGATCTCGTCGTGCCGCAGGACGGACCCGCGATCGACATCGCCGCGCGCATCGACGCGCAGCTCGCCCGCGGCGAGGGCGACGGATGGCGCCGCGACGGCCTGCCGCCCGACCCCGAGGCGTACCGCGCGGGGCTCGACGCGCTCGCGCCCGCGTGGCCGACCGACCCCGCCGAGCGCGAGACGGTGCTCGCTTCCGCGATCGAGGGTCACGGTCCGGCGGACGGACCCCTGGATGCCGACCTGCTCGCGGCCTGGCTCGAGGACGCCCGCGTCGACCTGGTGCGGCAGTGGCTCGCGCACCCCGCGAGCATGGCGCGCACGGGATTCGACGGCTTCGCCACGGGCGGCCGCGCGCCGATCCGCGGGTACGTCGAGCTGACCCTCGGGCGGCGCGAGGACTGGGAGCCCGCCGACGTCGGCGGCACGATCGCGACGGGAGACGCCGCATGAACCTCGACGGGATGCGCACGCACGGGACCGACGACATCGTCGACGTCGTCGTGGTCGGCACGGGCGCGGGCGGTGCTCCGTTGACCGCCGAGCTCGCGCGGCGCGGGCTGTCGGTCGTGGCTCTGGAAGCCGGGCGGAACTTCGCGCTCGACGACCTCACGCCGGACGAGACCGAGGCCGTCGAGATCAACTGGATGTCCGAGCGCCTCAGCGGGGGGACGGATGCCACCGCCTTCGGCCCCAACAACAGCGGCCGCGGCGTCGGCGGCTCGACCCTGCACTGGGGCGCGTTCACGCCGCGTCCGGACGCCCGCGACCTCCGGCTGCGCACCGAGACCGGGGAGGGCCGGGACTGGCCGCTCGACCCCGCCGAGCTGCTGACGTACGTCGCGCGGGTCGAGGGCGACATCGGCGTCTCGGGCCAGACGCCCTACCCGTGGGACCCCGACCGTTCCTACGCCTACGGCCCGGCGGCGCGCAATGCGCCGGCGAACCTCGTCGCGCGCGGATGCGAGGCGCTCGGCATCCGGTACGCCGACGCTCCGGCCGCGGTGCTGACCCGCGCCCGGCTGCAGGACCATCACGGCGAACGCCGCGCGTGCATCAACTGCGGCGCCTGCCACCAGGGATGCCGAGTGGATGCCAAGGCCACCACCGCCAACACCTACCTCCCGGTCGCGGTGGCCCACGGGGCCGAGATCCGCACCGGCGCGATGGTCCACGACATCGAGCTCGACGCGCGCGGACACGTCGCCGCGGTCGTGTACCGGCAGGACGGCGTCGACGTGCGGCAGCGGTGTCGGTCGCTGGTACTCGCCGCGGGCGGCGTGGAGACGCCGCGCCTGCTGCTGCACACGGGTGTCGCGAACGGTTCCGGGCAGGTGGGCCGCAACTTCCTCGCGCACGGCGCGACGCAGGTGTGGGGACGCTTCGACGAGCCGGTGCGCGGGCACCGCGGGTACCCGTCGTCGCTGATCACCGAGGACATGATGCGGCCGGACGACGCCGACTTCGCCGGCGGCTACCTCGTGCAGAGCCTCGGCGTGATGCCGCTCACCTTCGCCACGACGCTCACCCGCGGCGGGGGCCTGTGGGGTCGCGAGCTCATGCAGCGCCTCGATCAGGCGCAGCACATGGCGGGCATCGGCATCAACGGCGATTGCCTGCCGTCGGACGACAACCGGCTCGAACTCTCCGACGAGACCGACGAGTTCGGCATCCCTCGCGCCCGGGTGACCTTCACCGCGGGGCCGAACGAGAAGGCTCTCGACCGGCATGCGACCGCGTTCCTGCTGCGGGTGATGGAGGCGGCGGGCGCTCGCGAGACGATGGTGCTCGCTCGCTCGGCGCACACGATCGGCACCGCCCGGATGTCGGCGGACCCCGCGGACGGCGTGGTGGACGGCGACGGCCGCTCGCACGAGATCCCGAACCTGTGGATCTGCGACAACAGCGTCTTCCCCTCGGCCCTGGCCGCGAACCCGGCTTTGACGATCATGGCGCTGTCGTTGCGCACGGCGGACCGGTTCCTCGCGGCGGGGTGACGGCCCCTCGGCCGGGGCGCGGGGTCGAGCGCCCACGATCGGGTCGAACGCTCACGATCGGGGCGACCCGGAGGTGGGCGCTCGGCCGGATCGTGCGCGCTGGACTGCCGACCCGGCGGACGCGACCGGGCCGACACGGGAGAATGGATGCCATGAAGCTCGTGCACCTCGTCCGGTTCGCCGCCCTCGCCGAGGAGCTGCACTTTCCGCGCGCGGCCGAGAAGCTCGGCATCCCGCTCGCGTCGCTGTACACCACGATCGACAAACTCGAGGAGGAGGTCGGGCAGCCGCTCGTGTCGCGCACGCCCCCGACCCGCCTCACTCCGGCGGGCGTGCTGCTGCTCGACGAAGCGCACGCGCGGATCGCCGATGCCCCGCCGCAGGCGACCGCGGCGCCGAAGGCGCAGGGCGGGAAGGCCAAGGCATCCAAGGGCAAGGGCCGCGCGCCGATCGTCAAGGGGCAGCCCAAGCCGTACAAGAAGCGTCAGGGGCGCTGACCGCTTCCGACGCGGGGGGGGTGCCTCCCCATAAACGCTCGGGCTCGGGAGAAACGCCGCAACAGAGCGTTTCCGGCGAGGTTGAGCGTTTATGGCGGATGCCAGGCACGTGGCTCAGCGCCGGACGCGCTACCGCTCCGTCACCCGCCCGGCCTCGACGCGCCAGTGACGGTCGGTCCGGACGGCATCCAGCATCCGGCGGTCGTGCGTGACGAGCAGCAGCGTGCCGGTGTACGACTCGAGGGCCTGCTCGAGCTGCTCGATCGCGGGGAGGTCGAGGTGGTTGGTCGGCTCGTCGAGCACGAGAACATTGACGCCGCGGGCCTGCAGCAGCGCGAGTCCGGCGCGGGTGCGCTCGCCCGGCGACAGTCCGTCGACGGGGCGCGTCACGTGGTCGGCCTTCAGGCCGAACTTCGCCAGCAACGTGCGGACGTCGGCCGAGGTCATCTCGGGCACGAGCGCCTCGAACGTCTCGGCCAGCGGCCGCTCCCCCACCAGCTGCGATCGGGCCTGGTCGATCTCGCCGATCGCGACGCTGGACCCGAGGGATGCCGAGCCCTCGTCGGGCGTCTGTCGGCCCAGGATGCCACGCAGCAACGTCGTCTTCCCGGCACCGTTCGGGCCGGTGATGCCGATGCGCTCCCCGGCGTTGACCTGGAGGGACACCGGTCCGAGCGTGAAGTCGCCCTGCCGGAACACGGCGCCGGAGAGCGTCGAGACGACGGAACTCGACCGCGGCGCGGCGCCGATCGTGAACTCGAGCTTCCACTCCTTGCGCGGCTCCTCGACCTCGTCGAGCCGCGCGATGCGGCTCTCCATCTGCCGCACCTTCTGCGCCTGCTTCTCACTCGACTCCATCGAGGCCTTGCGGCGGATCTTGTCGTTGTCGGGCGCCTTCTTCATCGCGTTGCGGACGCCCTGGCTCGACCACTCGCGCTGCGTCCGCGCGCGCGCGACGAGGTCGGCCTTGGTCTCGGCGAACTCCTCGTACTTCTCGCGGGCCTGGCGGCTCAGCGTCGCGCGCTCCTCGAGGTACGCGTCGTACCCGCCGCCGTAGACGCGGTGCGAATTCTGCGCGAGGTCGAGTTCGAGCACGCGGGTGACCGACCGCGCGAGGAACTCGCGGTCGTGGCTCACGAGCACGACCCCGCCGCGGAGGCCTGTCACGAACGTCTCGAGACGCTCGAGGCCGTCGAGGTCGAGGTCGTTCGTGGGCTCGTCGAGCAGCGCGATGTCGAAGCGCGACAGCAGCAGCGCCGCGAGTCCCACGCGCGCCGCTTGCCCGCCGGACAGCCCGGTCATCAGCGCATCGGGGCCCACCTCCAGGCCGAGGTCGGCGAGCACCACCGGCATCCGCTCGTCGAGGTCGGCCGCACCGCTGGCGAGCCAGCGCTCGAGGGCCGTCGCGTAGGCGTCGTCGGCTCCCGCGACCGTGGGGTCGCCGAGCGCGGCGGCCGTGGCATCCATCTCCCTCGTCGCCTCGGCGCAGCCCGTGCGGCGCGCGATGTACTCCGCGACGGTCTCGCCGGCGAGGCGCTCGTGCTCCTGCGGCAGCCAGCCGACGAAGGCGTCGGCCGGGGCGAGGGCGATCGTGCCCGCGAGCGGTTCGTCGACGCCCGCCAGCAGCCGGAGGAGCGTCGACTTGCCCGCGCCGTTGGCCCCGACGACGCCGATGACGTCCCCCGGCGCGACGGTGAGGTCGACGCCCTCGAACAGCGTGCGGTGGCCGTAGCCTCCCGCGAGTCCCTGGGCGACGAGCGTGGCGGTCATGCCTCGATTCTCCCAGGCACCGGTCGGGCAGCCCGCTCACCCTGTGGCGACCTGCCCCGAAGTCCGTAAACGCTCGCGCTCGGCATAAACGCCGCCTCCGTGCGTTTACGCCGAGCCGAAGCGTTTATGCGGGACAGGGGCGGGCGCCGGAGGGCGCGACGTCCGCGTCAGACGAAGCGCTCGAGACCGCCCCAGCCGCCCACCCATGCTTCGAGGTGCGGTTCGTCGCGGAGGACGTGGATCCCGGATGCCACGAGCTCGCCGGTCGTGAACCCGACCTCGGCGCCCCACCGCTCGGCGCGACGGCGGGCGCGGCGGGCGACGGCGGTACCGAGGGGCGTTCCGTCGGCGGCGCGCACGTGCAGCCGACCCTCCTCGCCCTGGCCGAGGGCGGCGAGCCGCGCGGCCAGGGGCTCCGCTTCCTCGATCAGGATCGGACGGTCCAGATGCCAGACCACGCGGGCGTCGGGCACGGCCCCGGACCGCAAGCGCGGGTCAGCGGCGAGCGCCGCGGCGGACGGGGGCTCATCGAGCACCACCGTCGCCCGCGGGAACGCCGCGAGCACGGCATCCACGCACACGAACACGGCGGCTTCGGGATGCGCGCCGGCGAGGTGCACGACGAGGTCGGGCGTGGCGGGGAGGAGCCCGCGGCCGGCGGATCCGGTGACGGGGATGTCTGCGGCGAGCCGCAGCGTCTGCCGGTTGCCCTCGCGCGCGCGGTCGAGGTCGCGGCCGGACCAGTCCGGACCGTCGTGCCAGGCGACGGCGTCGGGCACGTGCGCGAGCACGGCTCCGGCCTGCCACGCGCGGTGCACCCACTCCCAGTCCTCGCCGCCGTAGGCGCGGAACGTCTCGTCGAAGCCGCCGACCTCGTCGAAGAACGCGCGGGAGCAGGACAGGACCGCGCCGATCACGAACCGGTAGGCGCGGTCGTCGGCGCGCAGCAGATTCTCGGTGCGCGCGTACTCCTCGCGCAGCCAGGCGGGTTCGGGGAGCTCGCGCGCGGGGCCCGCCTGGGCGACCGGGACCTCGGAACCGAGGCCCGCGAAGTCGGCGTGCCGACGTCGCCCGGCGGTCACGGCCTCGGGCAGCAGCGCGGGGAGGCGCGTGAGTGCCCGGATGTATCCGGGTTCGGGGGTCGTGTCGGCATCCAGGAAGCACAGGACGTCGCCCGTGCTGGCCGCGACGCCCAGGTTGCGGGCGGCGGCGGCGCGGAATCCGCGATCCTCCTGCCGCACGAGGGTGACGCCGTCCGGCACGACCGGCGCCTCCGGCGACCCGTCGTCGGCGACCACGATCTCGAGGCGGTCGGCGGGGTGGTCCTGGCGCGCGAGAGCGGCCAGGGTGCGCGCGAGTTCCGCGGGCTGCGCGTAGTGCGTGACGATGACGCTCACCCGCGGCGGTTCGGGCTCGCGTCCCGCGACGAGGTCCCAGCGGTTCCCGACGACGCACCGGGCATCGCCCGGCGTCGAGTGTCCAGGACACGCCGTATCCGGGTGCGTCGCAACGGCGTGTCTTGGACACTCGGCAGCGGCGGGCGCTGCGTCGGGGGCGGGGGCGGCGGCGGCCGCGGCGGGGGCGGGCAGACCGGCCCACCACTCCAGGTACGCGCGGGCGACGTCGACGGGGCCGACGGGGACGGGATGGAT
>NZ_LQQP01000044.1 GCF_001619615.1 Microbacterium sp. T32 | reverse complement strand
TCGCCGCCAACAGCATGTTCGCGCTGGCCGAAGCACACCGCCTCGATGACGCCCGCGTGCGCGACCGCGCCCTGTCGGAGTGGACCCGCCGGGAAGGCGATGGTCTTCCGCTCTATCTGGCCGCGCTCCAGGATCAGCTCGTCGGCCGTCTCGACGACCTCGCGCGGGCTCACGCGGAACGCCTGCGGGCCGAGATCCGCGACGACCTCCGCCGTGAGATCGACGCGCACCAGCCGGTGTGGTCACGGCTGCGACGTCTCCGTCGGCGCGTCGGGCGCGGGTGATCGCGCGCGGCGTGGCAGCCACCGATCGGGGCGCTTCACCCGCACAATGATGGCGTGATCCCCGCCAACGACGTCCAGTCATCCCCCACGGCACGCAAGAACAGGCGCTGGGGCGTACCCGTCGGTGTCATTGCACTGCTCGCCCTGGCCGGCTGCGCGACGCCGGTCGGAGGCGCCACGTCTTCGACGACGCCGAGTGCATCGGCATCCGTGGCTCCGTCGTCCACTCCGAGCGCGGCGGACACTCCGACAGCGGTGCCGACGCCCTCGGTCACCCCGTTCTCGGGAGACGTCCTCATCGTCACCGCCGAGGTCGTCGGTGGCAATCTCGAAGTCACCGCGATGATCCCGAGGGTCTCCGAGGGAGACGGTACGTGCACCCTCGAACTCGTCGGTACGGACCGCACACTCTCGGTGACGGGCACCGAGGGTAAGGACGTGACCTACTGCGGAGTCATGTCGATCCCTCTCGACGCCCCCTCGAGCACTCCGCAGTTCCGGGTGCGGTACGAGTCGCCGTCCACACGCGCCGAGTCGGCCGTCTCCACGGTCGAGCCGGCGCCGTGACCGTACGGTCGCGCCCTCGCGCCGCCCTCGCCGTCCTCGCTGCCTGGGTGTGCGCGGCAGCCCTCCTGGTGGCGCTGCCCGTTGCCCTTCCTGCAACGGTGGCTCCGGCCGCGTCCGCGTCTGCGGCCAACGCGGCCGACTGGAACCCGGGCAACATCATCGACGATGCCGTGTTCTTCGACGGGTCGGTTCTGGGCGCGTCGGACATCCAGGTCTTCCTTCAGAAGCAAGTGCCGAATTGCCGAAGCGGCTACACCTGCCTCAAGGACTACCGGCAGAACACCGACGACCGGCCGGCGGACAAATACTGCAACGGATACGCG
This sequence comes from Microbacterium sp. T32, assembly GCF_001619615.1. GTDB lineage: Bacteria > Actinomycetota > Actinomycetes > Actinomycetales > Microbacteriaceae > Microbacterium. The sequence goes on along the minus strand of NZ_LQQP01000044.1, from coordinate 9,072 downwards.
GGCGCCGCGAACGAGAGCGCCGCGACGATCATCGCCAAGGTGGGTCTTTCCTGCGGGATCAGCCAGAAGGCATTGCTCGTGCTGCTCGAGAAGGAGCAGCGGCTGGTCTCGTCGACCTGGCCCGAGGACTCCCAGTACAAGGCCGCCACCGGCCAGGGGTGTCCCGACACCGCGCCGTGCGACTCCGCCACCCAGGGGTTCTTCTATCAGGTCTATTACGCGGCCCGGCAGTTCGAGGTCTACCGCCTGAACCCGACGTGGTGGGGCTATCAGTCGGGGCGCTGGAACAACATCCTGTACCACCCCTACAACAACTGCGGCACGCAGCGGGTGTTCATCGAGAACGCGGCAACGGCCGCGCTCTACATCTACACGCCGTACGTGCCGAACGCCGCCGCGCTGAACAACCTCTACGGCACGGGGGACTCGTGCTCGGCGTACGGCAATCGCAACTTCTGGCGGATCTACACCGACTGGTTCGGGTCGACGCATCCGCAGGTCAAGCGCGTGGTCTCGGTGGGTAACGACATCTACCTCACGTCCGGCGGCCGGCGCTACCACATGCCGCCCCACGCGTGGCCCCAGTGGCAGCTCGTGCTGGGCGACCCCACCCCGGTCACGGCGGACTATCTGGGACGCTTCGCGGACGGGGGAGATGCCAGCCTCTACATCCGGAACTCGACCACCGGGGCGGTCTACTACCTGGATGCCAAGCAGCTCCATTACTTCAACAGCTGCGAGCTGATCGGTCTGTGGGGAGGCAATTGTCAGAACCTCATCATCGATGTGACCGGTGACGATCTCGCGTCGATCCCCGTCGGGGGTCCGATGACCCCGTTCGGGCGCGTCGACTCGTCGAGCCCGACGTATCAGATGAACGGCGCACGGCTCGTTCCGATGTACGACTCGGCAGTCGCCTCGACCTTCAACTACGGTGCCGTTCCGTACGCGGCTCTTCTGCCGACGTCCGTCGTCGCACGCTCCACCGTGAGTTCGCAGACGCGGTTCGCCACGGCCCAGTTCATACTGTTCCAGGGAGATTCCCGGGTCTGGTTGCCCACGGCGGATGGGAGGCTGTTCTACCTTCCGTCCTGGCTGCGTGCGGGGGAGCTTGGTATGCCCAGCAACGTCTTCAGCACGAACGTTCCGATTTCGGCGGCCAAGGACTGGCCCCAGATAGGAAACCTGGAACCTTTCGTGGGCTGTGGCACGGGAATCTTCTATGCCGCGTCAGGTCAGCTCCGACCGGCGTCGCGGGCGGCCGCCGCTGGGTTCACCGTCGCCGCGCTGGATAGCGACACGTGCGGTGCGCTGAACCTCTCGACGGAGGCACCGGGGCTCGTCTTCATCCGTCCGGCGGGAGACACGCGGATCTTCTACGCCACCAACGGTGTGTACCGGCACGTGACATCCGTCCCGCAGTTGCAGAGCCTTGCCGGAACTGTCTCGCCGCGGGTGCTGACTGTGAGCGCCGCAGCGTTCGCGCTGCTGCCTCTCGGGCCCGCGTACTGAGACACCACCGACACCGGCGGGGCGGCGGGCGGAAAGGACACGCCCGTAGGGCCACGTAAGCTTTATGGGTTGGTTCGGGAAGGGTCGAGAATGCTGCATCGAGTGATTAGGAAGCTTTTTCGCGTCGTCGCGCGCGTGATCGAGCGCATCTCGGCGGCGCTGTTCCAGCTCTCTCTCCTTGTGGAGCTTGGCCCGAGGGCCTTCCGTGCACGTCGCCGCGCGCTCGGACGGCTGCGTGCCCGAGAGGGACTCGTCTTCCCCAACGGAATCTCCACTGCTCTCACTCAGAACCGTTCTGTCGGGTGGTACGCGATCGAGCGTCCTCAGATGGTGATCGCCCTCTACGGCACACCGTCTCCGTCCCTGAGCGCGTGGATGGCCCGCGTGTCCGATCGCCTCAACGTCCACTTCCTCGTGGGCGAGGCGGCGGTTCCGTTCACGCGCAGCTTGCGGGCCGACGCGTGGACACGCACGGGGGTGCGTGGATCCGCGGAGTTCGATCTCACGGAGGTGCTCGCGTACATGCATGCGCGTCGTCGGCGGTGGGATCTGCTCCTTCTCGATGCGGCGCAGCCGCTTCCTGAGGTCGCCGAGATCGTGCGGATGCAGTTCGCCGCCCACGAGTACAACTCAGACAAGGAAATCGGGTTCGTCACGCCCGCGTACCGAGTCGATGACCGGGTGACTGCCGGATTTCAGTTCGACCGGCGCCGGGGCGAGTTCGTGGCCAGCGCGAGCGGCGTCAAGGACTACGGTCAGGACGACATTCCCCGCTACGTCCTCACCGCCGCAGCCCATGGCTTCCTCGCCACGTCGTACGCGCTCGACCGCGTGGACGTGCCCGCTCGTCACATCTCGGGTGAACGACTGGACATCCAGGTCGGTGAACTGGTCCGGAAGGGCTGGGCGGGGAACATCCGCACCCTCTGCTTCAGCCCGGTGGTGCTCGATGTACGCGAGCTGCCCACCGTGACCGCAACGCCGGATACGAGTGAATGGCTCATGCGTCGCACCGTCTCCGAGGACGGAGAGCGCGTCCGGATCATCTTCGTCCTGACCGCGACCACCATCAGCGGCGGCATCCGGGCCGTTTTCGAGATCGCGAACGGTTTGGCGGATCGCGGAATGGACATCGAGGTCTGGTCTCTCCAGGGCCAGCCGACGTGGTTCGATCTGGCGGTACCAGTGCGGACGTTCGACAGCTATGGCGATTTGCTGCTCTCGCTCCGCAACGCGGACGCGATCAAGGTCGCGACGTGGTGGGAGACAGCGGAGATCGTCTGGCTCGGATCCGTGAACCACGGCCTCCCGGTCTACCTGATCCAGGAGTTCGAGACCTGGTTCTTCCCGGACGATCGTGCCGTGCAGGCGGCGGTGGTGGCGGGATACCGCCCCGAGTTCATCGGCATCACCGAGGCTAGCTACCAGATCGGCGAGCTGGAGGAGATCGGCATGACGGCGACGCTCGTGCCGCACGGTTACGATGACTCCGTCTTTCACCCCCTGCCGGGCTGGGAACGCGAGACGGACAGCGTTCTGGCCGTCGGTCGCTCTTTCTTCCAGAAGAACTTCGCGATGACCGCGCGTGCGTGGCGAGCAATGGGGGAGCGTCGCCCCCTGCTTCGCATGTTCGGTACCGAGCCGGACATCCTCCAGGACGACCGCGTCGACTACGTCGTGCGGCCGCTGGATCCGCAGGTCAACGAGCTCTACAACACCGCAGCGATGTTCGTGCAGACCTCGCGGCATGAGGGGTTCTGCCTTCCGGTCCTGGAAGCCATGGCGGCGGGCTGTCCTGTGATCACGACCGACTCGCACGGCAACCGGGACTTCTGTCGGGACGGCGTCAACTGCATCGTCGTCGGACAGGATGACGACGACGCCCTCGTCGCCGCTATCGATCGCCTGCGTTCGGATCCCGAAGAGCGCGATCGGCTGCGTCGCGGTGGACTCGCGACGGCGGCACAGTACCGCTGGCCCACCGTTCTCGACATCGTGGCGGAGTTCTACCGGCGCGTCGCGGACACGGGCGCCCGTGGTGGGGCGTTCGACGACACCGGCATCAATCAGCGGTAGCGCGTCAGCGCTGGCCCGAAGCGGAGTCCTCGGCGGGCTTCTCATCGCTTCCGGGGATGAGGCTGGCTTCCCACGTCGCGATCGCGTGTCGGAGCGGGCGCGTCGTCACTGACCACTTCCAGTCGTCCCGCACCTTGTCCACTCGTCGACCTATCCGTCGGTTGTACCTGGATCGCGACATCCGCAGCATCGCGTCCTTCATGGCATCGACGTCCTCGCAGGGGACGACTATTCCGAGCTGATTTTCTCCGATGTAGTCGGCGAACCAATCGCCTTCGGTAACGATGCTCGGCAGACGGGCCCAGAAGTGATCGAGGATGCGGGTGCGGAAGGCGTAACGCGTTTCGAATGACGGACGGTGCGCGGAGACCGCGGCGTCGGCGTCCAAAAGGTAGTCCGCCCGTTCGTCGGCCGGCACCCACCCCTCGGTGAAGTAGACACCGTTGCCGAGTACTCCCAGCCGCCGGGCGAGGGATTGCGCGCGTGCCACCGCGGGGGGAGTGCCGATCAGAGCGTTGGGATGCGCCGTTCCGTAGAACGCCAGACTCACGCGTCGCCCCTGGTCGCGCAATTCTGCGACCGCGCGGATCGGTGTCTCGGCATCGAACCAATCCCAGATACCTCCGGCCCACAGCAGAAGAAAGTCGTCCTCGGGGATGCCGAGATCCTCACGGAGCGCCAACCGGCGAGCGACCGGTTCATCGTCCTGCATCCCGAACGGCACCAGACCGATGACGTCGTCGACCGTCCGGCCTCTCAGAGTGCTCGGGCGCAGCGCTCCGGCGGCGAGGGCGTATCCGATCCAGAAGTCGCGCTGCCGTTCGTTCGAGGTGACGAAGTAGGCGCCGGCGCGAAGAGCGATACGGAACTGCCGGAGAACGTTGATGAAGACCGCGTCCTTCTCCTCCGGGTCGGAGAAGCCGCCTATGGCCTCGGCGCCGATCGCCTCGGCGGGGAGAGCGTTGTAGAGGTCGAACACGAACCGCGCTCCGCCCGCGGAACTGCGCCGGATCACGTCGCGGTCGAGCACCTGCGAGTACGCCACATCGTGCTCACCGATGATGCGCACCAGCTCATTGGCGTCTCCGTAGGTCCGAACGGCATAGGGTTGCCCACTCAACAGGAGGGCGGCATCAGCGTCGCCCGCGCTGACGGCGAGGGTCACGGTAGCCACGTCGGTCAGCTGCTCGGCGATCCTCACCGAACGCAAGCCCGGCCCGGCCATCCGCTTGCCGACGACGTCCGTCGCGATCACCACGACCCGCGCTCGTTCGGATGCGCCGTTCGTGATCGATATCATGAAGGTTCCTGACTTTCGCTGACGGACGTAGACCGACATGTTGCATACTCTTCGCGGGGCAGCCAACCGCCTGTACCGCCATCTGCCGGAATCCTGGAAGTCGGAGTACCGCGCGCGGCGGACACGTTCGTCCTATCTTGCCAACACCCGCGGCCAGTCGATCGATGACACTACGGCGGCAGCTGCCCGCGCGTGGTTCCAATCCCACGCGCGCCCCCTGACGATCGTCATCCCGAGCTACAACGATGTGCCTCTCGTGCGGGAGGCCGTCGCCAGTGTCGAGCGCACCTATCCCACCGCCGATTGGCGCATCATCATCGTCGACGACTACATCGATCCGGACGTGGTGGCGCGGTTGCGGCAGCTCGAGGGTCCTCGCGTCAGTGTCATCGAGAAAGACACGCGTCGAGGGTTCTCGGGGACGATCAACGTCGGGATGGCCGCGGCGGACGACGACATCATCCTGATGAACAGTGACATCGTCGCCCAACCGGGGTGGCTGGAGGCGCTGCAGTACAGCGCGTACGCGATCGATCCCCACATCGGTCTGGTCAGTCCCCGTCTTGTCTACCCCGATGGGCGGCTGCAGTACGCCGGGCACTACCACGCGCGCCAACACGCTCCGCAATGGTGGAGCCACTTCCACACCGGCGCGCCCGCAACCCGACCGGCCGCGAACGTCGCGGGATACAACCGGGGGGCATCGGGCGCCTGTCTCTACATCACGCGAGAAGCGTTCGACCGGTTGGGCTTTTTCGACGACGAATTCTGGCTCGGATTCGAAGACGTCGACTATGCGATGCGCGCGTGGAAGCTCGGCGTGCGCAGCTATTACCAGCCTGCGGCACTGCTGATCCACCATGAGTCGGCGAGTCGGGGTTACAGCCAGGGCCACCGCGAACTCGCGTCGATGCGACGTTTCTGGGGTCGGTGGGAGGAGCAGTTGCTCACCCGTCATGTGCCCGATGACGCGCCCCTCGACGTGGTGCTCGGGCCGGCATCCGGACCCCTCTGGGAGGCCTACGTCCGTTCCCTCGCGGATGCACAGACGGCTCGGGTCGTCACGTACCACCGCGTCTCGTCGGCCGAGCGGGACGAGGACGTGATCGCGCGCCTTTCGGGGGGAGACCGGATCGTCCTGGCGGCGGACTGGACCGCGGCGGAGACGGTGTGGCTCGCGACCGCCGCCGGCGGACTGCCCGTCTATCTGCTGCCGGGAATCGAAAGCGCGTCGCATCCCGGCGATCCTGCGCTCCAGGCGCACATCATCGCCGGGTACCGTCCTGACTTCGACTACATCGCGCCGAACCCGTGGACCCAGCGGCAGCTCCAGCACGAGACCGCGTGGGAGGCGCGAGCCCGCATCGCCCCCGCTCTCGTTCCCGCGGCGCTTCCCGTGGCGAGCGAACGGGTCGTGGTTGTCATCGGGGCTTCGGCGCCCGAGCGCGACGGCATCCGGCTCACTCTGCGCGAATTCGATCACGTCCTCTTCGCTCTCGACGACGTCGACTCGTCCGCTGACCTCGAAGCGGTCGTGCGGCGGAGACCCCGCGCGGTCATCGACCTCGTCGCGCGCGCCAACTCCCTGGTGCCCCTCGCCCTGATGTCGTGCGGTGCCGCCTACATCTCACCCAGCGATCCGGTGCTGGGGCATCAGGTCATGGACGGATACAATGCTCTTCGTTTCGATCCCCGCGATCCGGGTGGGCTCACGCGTGCTTTGGTGGATGCGATCTCACGCGACGCCGTGTGGTCAGAGCTCCGACGCAATGGGCACGCGACCGCCGAGCGCGCGGCCGCGTTGGCGCCCGAAGAGTTCGATCGCGCCCTGAAAACCTTCGCGGCTTCACCGATCTGAGTGACACGCCGACCGCGACGAAGGCTTCAGTTGCGTAGGGTCATGGCGGTCTCGAGGAGTTCGACAGCTCGCGCGTCGAACGAATGATCCCGACGGATCCGTTCGGATATCCGAGAGAGTTCCGCCGGCGATGGGAAGATCGCTTCCGAGGGTCGACGGAGAAGCGTGAGCAGCTCGTCGATAGAGCGGTAGGTCACGACGGCACCGCTGAAGATGTCATCGATCCCAGCCACGTCGTCGGAAACGGCTCGGCCCCCCGCGGCGACGACGTCGAAGAGTCGATTCGAAACGAACCCGGCCCGCTGCATGGCCGGCCAGTGGTCGTTCATCACCACGTCGGCGCTCTCGTAGAGCAGGGGGAGGTCGGAGTTTGGAACGCTGCGGGCAACGACCGCGTGGGCCGGGATGTAGCCGGTCCAATCAGGCCCGTACACGCTGAGCTGCAACCCCGCTCGGAGGGGCTCGACGACGGAGGGTCGTGCGATCCCGCGCGCCGTACCCACGAAGACGCGTTCGCCGGTCCGCGGCACGCCGTGCGGATGGAACCGCGTCGGATCCGTGCACTGCAACAACGTCTTGATCTCGCGCCTGAAGGTGCGGGACGCGGTCTCCGCCCAGGCCGCGGAGGCTGCGAAGACGGCGTCGTATCCCTCCAGCTGATCGGCAGTCATCTCGTCGGGATGACTGATGATCCACATCATCGAGGTCGCACCGGCCTGCGGCCGGATCGGTTCTGGACCTCGGAGGGCGAGCACTACATCGTCGAGCACAGCGGTCGCTCGCTCACGCGCGGCGTAGGCGTCCACGATGACGTCTTGCCCATGGCGACGGAGGGCATCGGCGAGGCCACGCGCGAAATGTGTGTCGCCCCAGTACTCGCCGGGCCGTCCCGGTGGCGCAGCGATCTTTATCGCCCACCGAAGGCGGGGGAAACGGCCGGCCGACACCGCGTCGGTTCGTGGACGTCGGACGATCCGTCCTCTCATCGGTTCCTGGGCTGTCATAAGACCGGCCGGGCGCAGGTAGTCGTCGAGGTCCGTGTCCGAGGAGTCGACGAAGTCGCCCGGCGGTGGTTCCCGCCGCGCCCGCACGACCGCTCCGACGAGGGTGCGGTCGCCGATCGAGTGCACCGTGCCTCCCGGCCGAGCGAACGTGGATCCGGCGATCCGCGGAACCGGGAGGACTTCGCCGGCTGCAAGGGCATCTTCCGGGGGATGCCCTGCGAGCAGATGGTGGAAGTGGTGATCGCGGACGATCAGCCCGGCGGATGCGATCGTGCCGTCCAGGTCGAGCCACAGCGGCGCGACGGGACCCTGCTCGCCCGCCAGAGCGAGCAGTTCGAGATGTGCCGAGGCGATCTCCGAATCCGGTCCCCGCACGACGGTCACGCCCGTTCGACGAGCCACGGTCTTTCGCGCAGGAGCCGAATCGGCAGGATGGACGGAAGTGTTGGGTCGCCAGAGCGGAAGCAGGGTACATGCCAGCCATACCTCGAAGCTCCCTCCTTCGGGAGTGAGGAGCAGCGCGTCCTCGTCCGCCGAGGCTGCAGCGACCATCTGCTCGAGTGCGTACGCGAGATCGGCTTCGTCATCAGAGAGCCTGCAGACGAACGTTCGCGCGCTCCGCACCTCGTGCGAGGATCCGCTGGATACTCGTGTGCCCGCGGCCGCAATCCGCTGCACGACCTCACGCCACGACACGACGGTCGTGACGCCGCCCTGATCGAACGACATCTCGTCGACCGCGCGGGCCTCACGCCAGCGGTGACCGAGCGGCCCTCCGGGGTCGGCCAGCGACGCCGGATGATCCTCGGCGTAGCGCACGGCGTCCCAATGGATGCTCGCTCGGATTCGGCGCGGATCGTTCACCAGGTACGCGTAGAGCGCGGGAACACGGCCGACGTCCGAGAGCTGGGAGGCGATAAGCCGTTCCATGGCGAGCGGATTGAGCGTGACACCTCGCCGAAAGCCTCCACGCACGTAGGCGCGGAGAGCCGCGCGCGGCGACCGGAAACCCTGGGCACGGATGACGTCCTCGTCGATGATCTGAGCACGCAGGATCGTCCTCGTCCACCACATTCGGTCGATCTGCTCGACGGCCGGGCGGAAGAGTCGAGACCCCCTGAGCCGACGGATAGCCGAGCGCGCGAGCGCCTTCGTCGCAGAGGGAGTCACGATTTTCACGCCCGCCCTCCGGCGGCGTCGATGTGCTCGTGCGCGCAGTCCTCGGCTCGCGAACGGGCCAAGACGAAGCGCGGCCGGGTGTCTGTCGGCGGGACGGTCTCACCGACGTTCGCGAATCCGGCGGCGCCGGTGACGACGAGGGT
>NZ_LQQP01000043.1 GCF_001619615.1 Microbacterium sp. T32 | reverse complement strand
GGATGCCGATCCACAGTCCCGAGCGGTTCTTCCGCTTCGCGGGCTCGGCAGGAGCCCAGGCGTAGGTGACGCCGTCGGTGCCGTTCGCGCCGTCGGTCATAAGTGAACCCCCCAGGAAGTCAGTCTTCCCATGGTAAGAGGGGGATCCTGCGGTCCGACCGTGAGCATTGTCACGTTCTGGTTACGCCGACGGCACCCCGCCTGGAAAGCGAAGACCGCGCCCGGCGAGAGCAGTTCGGGGAGGACTCAGCCCAGTCGGCGCCGACCGTTCAGCGCTCCGACGGTCACGGCGACGATCGCGAAGATCAGCCCGATCCACGCCTGTCCCATGCTCCACCAGGCGATGGTCGCCGCCGCGTACACGAACAGTTCGACGATCGCGCGGACGAACGGGTGCACGGCGAGCACCGCGCGCGGCGAGACGAACAACGCCCACACGAGCAACGCCAGCAGCGGCGCGCCGATGCCGGCGACGATGTTCCACGGGAACGGCCAGCCGGTGAAGCCCCAGATCGCGAGCGTCACGAACGCGACGACACCGCACAGAACGCTGCCGATCTCGACCGCGGTCGGGCGCGGGCGCATGCCGGGGGCGAGGGGCGCCTGCGCGCTGACGTGGGGAGTGTCGGTCACCCCGCCATTTTACGCGGGCGAGGGAGGTCGGCATCCGGGATACCTCGCGGGCGAGGCGTTCTCCCGGGCGCGTCGCGGGCGAAACCGGGTAGGGTGAGGGCGTCGCGACTGGCGTTGAGGTGGGGAACCACCGGGGAGCGACCGCTTGACGGTATTCGACCGCACGCCTGGGTCGGTGCGGTAACTCCCAGGGCTCGCCCGAGCCTGCGGCATCCGGAACCATCGTCAAGGAGATCGCATGACCGATCCGTACTTCAACGCCCCGCTCTCGGAGGTCGACCCCGAGATCGCCCAGGTGCTCGAGCGCGAGCTCGACCGCCAGCGCGGCTATCTCGAGATGATCGCGTCCGAGAACTTCGTCCCGGTCTCGGTGCTCCAGTCGCAGGGGTCGGTGCTGACCAACAAGTACGCCGAGGGCTACCCGGGTCGCCGCTACTACGGCGGCTGCGAAGAGGTCGACGTCGCCGAGGAGCTCGCGATCGAGCGCGCGAAGGCGCTGTTCGGTGCGGGTTTCGCCAACGTCCAGCCGCACTCCGGTGCCTCCGCGAACGCCGCCGTGCTGCACGCCATCGCCCGTCCCGGCGACACGCTGCTCGGCCTCGCCCTCGACCAGGGCGGCCACCTGACGCACGGCATGAAGATCAACTTCTCGGGCCGCCTGTACGACATCGTCGCGTACGGCGTCGACCCCGAGACCTCGATCATCGACATGGACGAGGTGCGTCGTCTCGCGCTCGAGCACAAGCCGAAGGTCATCATCGCGGGCTGGTCGGCATACCCGCGTCAGCTCGACTTCGAAGCCTTCCGCGCGATCGCCGACGAAGTCGGCGCGTACCTGTGGGTCGACATGGCGCACTTCGCCGGTCTCGTCGCCGCGGGCGTCCACCCGAGCCCGATCCCGCACGCGCACGTCGTGTCCACGACGGTGCACAAGACGATCGGCGGCCCCCGCTCGGGCCTGATCCTCACCAACGACGCCGACCTGGCCAAGAAGATCAACACCGCGGTCTTCCCCGGTCAGCAGGGCGGTCCGCTCATGCACGTCATCGCGGCGAAGGCGACGGCGTTCAAGCTCGCGAAGACGCCCGAGTTCAAGGAGCGTCAGGAGCGCACCCTCCGCGGGGCGTCGATCCTCGCCGACCGCCTCACCCAGGACGACGTGAAGGCGGCGGGCATCGCGGTCCGTTCCGGCGGCACCGACGTGCACCTCGTGCTCGTGGACCTCCGCGAGGCCGAGATCGACGGCAAGCAGGCCGAAGACCTCCTGCACGAGATCCACATCACGGTCAACCGCAACGCCGTCCCCAACGACCCGCGTCCGCCGATGGTCACGTCCGGTCTGCGCATCGGCACCCCGGCCCTCGCGACCCGCGGCTTCGGCGACGCGGAGTTCACCGAGGTCGCTGACATCATCGCCCTCGCCCTGCTGCCGGGTGCCGACCTCGAGGCGCTCCGCGCTCGTGTAGCCGCGCTCACGGCCGCCTTCCCGCTGTACCCCGGCCTGCAGCAGTGATCCCCGCCGGGG
>NZ_LQQP01000042.1 GCF_001619615.1 Microbacterium sp. T32 | reverse complement strand
CGCCCCGATGTAGTTGCCGATCTGGAGGCTGTCGGCGGAGGGCTGCATTCCGGAGTAGAGGCGCTGCTGCGTGGTCACCGTACGATCCTAGGCGTCGCGTGCAGTCGCGTCGGCGCCGTGTCAGATCCCCAGCGTGTAGTCGGCGATGACGGGGGAGTGGTCGCTCCAGCGGGTGTCGTACGACGGCGCGCGGTCGACGCGGTAGTCGGTGACCCGCTCGGCCAGGGCCGGGGTCACGACGTGGTAATCGATCCGCCACCCCGAGTCGTTGTCGAAGGCCTTTCCGCGCATCGACCACCACGTGTACGGCCCCTCGACCTCACCCGCGTGGCGACGGCCCACGTCGACCCACCCGAGGCCCGTGCCGGTCGAGCCGTCGACGCCCTCGACGGACTCGCCCGCGGGACCGAAGAACCGGTCGAAGTAGGCGCGCTCGCGGGGGAGGAATCCGGCGTTCTTGCGGTTGCCCCGCCAGTTCTTGATGTCGAGCTCGCGGTGCCCGACGTTGAGGTCGCCCATGACGATGGCGAGCGGCTGCGTGGCCCCGAGCTCGGCGAGACGCGCCTCCATGGCATCCAGGAAGAGCCACTTGGCCTCCTGCTTCGGGGTGTCGACCTCTCCGCTGTGCACGTAGGCGCTCACGACCGTCAGGGTCTCGCCGTCGATGTCGAAGTCGGTCTCGATCCAGCGACCCGACGCGTCGAGCGGCTCGGGACCGAGGTGGGTGCGGGTCGCGACGCCGGGCAGACGGCTGACGATCGCGACGCCCGCGCGACCCTTCTGCAGCGCCTCGTCGTTGACGATCCGCCACCCGGGCAGGGCTTCGGCGAGCTGCTCGGCGGTCGCCCGCACCTCCTGCAGGGCGAGGATGTCGGCGCCCGAGGCGTCGAGCCACTCGGTCATGCCCTTGCGCACGGCGGCACGGATGCCATTGACGTTGACGGAGACGATGCGTACGGAACGAGCCACTCGTCGAGCCTAACCGGGGCCTCCGACATGGGACCCGACCGCTCAGTCCGGAAGGAGCGTCGACCGCCGCGGCGCGGGCAGTTCCGCCTCGACCCGCTCGAGGTGCGCGCGCGCCGCGCGCAGTCTCCGCCGCGCGAGCCACCGTCGTGGCCAGCGCGCCAGGTCCGCGGTCTCCTCGGCCTCGCGCACGGCCACCTGCGCCGCGATCACGAGGGCCGTCTGCTCCATCGCGCGTCGATCCTCGAGCGATCGGAGCGGGACGTCCCGGTCGTTCGCCGCGACGGCGATCCAGGCGGCGGCCACCAGGATCACGATCCCCACCAGTCGGAACCACAGCAGGAAACCGATCAGCACCGTGAAGGTGGCCAGCAGAGGGTTCGAAGGGGAGTAGACGAACAGGAAGCCCGCACCGATCTGGAGCGCCACCATGCCCGCCGCGCCGACGATCGCCCCGGGCCAAATCCGCCGCCACGGCAGCGCGGTGCCGGTGAGGAACCGGAACAGCGAGGCCAGGGCGAGCGTGTTGATGCCGAAGGCGACCACGAGCGAGATCCCCCGCGCGCCGAGAGTCCACCCGAGGGTCTCACGCGTCCATCCGATCCACCCGAACACGAGGTCGATGGCACCGGTCGTGATCGAACCGAGCAGCGCGCCGACGAGGAGAGCCAGACCGAACAGCAGCGAGGCGACGAAGTCGCGCGCCTTCAGCAGCAGGTAGTTGCGCGCGTCGAAGGGCAGTCCGAACGTGTCCCGCACGGCGCGCCGGGTGAAGGTGACGAAGCCGATCGCGGTCCAGATGACCACGACACCGGCGACGCCTCCCGTGACGCCGAGGAGTTTGCCGCTCTCCTGCGCGACGGCCTCCACCTGCTCGCGCTTGATCAGACCGGTGTCGCTGATGATCCCCGGAATGTAGCCGTTGACGATCCGGATCAGACCGTCGATGGCGGCTTTGCTGCCACCCAGCCAGATCCCGACGCCCGCGAACGCGAGATACAGCGCCGAGAACAGCGTGAACAGGCCCTGGTAGCTCATGCCCGCGGCGAGCAGGAACCCGTTGTGGCGCAGGAAATGCCGCCACACCCGGATCGGGAACACCTGCGCGATCTTCGCCGCCTGCGCGATCGGCTGGTCGAGGCGTTCCCGCACCGCGGTCTCGAGCCGCTCGCGCAACGACGTCTCCTCGGTCGCCGCGCCGGGCAGCGGGCGGGAGTCGTGGCGGCTGTCGGTCACCCGTCGAGCCTAATGAATGGATGCCACCCCCTTCCGGCATCCGTCACGGGCGGGCACCCCGTGGCATCCGGTCGGAAACGACGAACGGCGGGGCGCCGAAGCGCACCCGCCGTTCGAGGAGTGAGGCTCAGCGACCGCGGAGGACCGCCTGCTTGACCTCGGCGATGGCCTTGGTGACCTCGATGCCGCGGGGGCATGCCTCGGTGCAGTTGAAGGTCGTGCGGCAGCGCCACACGCCTTCCTTGTCGTTGAGGATGTCGAGGCGCACGTCGCCCGCGTCATCGCGCGAGTCGAAGATGAAACGGTGAGCGTTGACGATCGCGGCGGGGCCGAAGTACTGGCCGTCGGTCCAGAACACGGGGCAGGACGACGTGCACGCGGCGCAGAGGATGCACTTGGTGGTGTCGTCGAAGACCTCGCGGTCGACGATCGACTGGATGCGCTCCTTGCCGGGCTCCGGCTTGCTGTTCGCGATGAGGAAGGGCTGCACCTCGCGGTAGGAGGCGAAGAACGGCTCCATGTCGACGATGAGGTCCTTCTCGAGCGGCAGACCCTTGATCGCCTCGACGTAGATCGGCTGCGAGATGTCGAGGTCCTTGATCAGCGTCTTGCACGCCAGGCGGTTGCGACCGTTGATGCGCATCGCATCCGATCCGCAGATGCCGTGCGCGCACGAACGGCGGAACGACAGCGTGCCGTCCTGCTCCCACTTGATCTTGTGCAGCGCGTCGAGCACGCGGTCCGTGGAGTACAGCTCCACGTCGTAGTCGACCCAGCGCGGTTCGTCATCGACCTCGGGGTCGAAGCGACGGATGTTGAACGTGACGAGGAACGACTGGATGCCGGTGTCCTCGGGGGACTGCTCGATGTCAGCGGGGGCGTCGGTCGTGGTGTCGAGCGCGGTCGCGGCCATCAGTACTTCCTCTCCAGGGGCGGGTAGCGCAACTCGCCAGCGTCGTTCTTCGTGAACACCACCGGCTTCCATCCGAGTTCGATGTGGTCGGCGGGGTGCGACGAGTGCGGGTCGCCGGTCAGGTACGCCATGGTGTGCTGCATGTAGTTCTCGTCGTCGCGCGTGGGGAAGTCGTCGCGCATGTGACCGCCGCGACTCTCCTCGCGGTTCTGTGCGGAGTAGACGACGACCTCGGCGAGGTCGAGCAGGAAGCCGAGCTCGACGGCCTCGAGCAGGTCGGTGTTGTACCGCTTGCCCTTGTCGTCGACGTGGACGTTCTTGTAGCGCTCACGCAGGTCCGCGATGATGTCGAGCACCTCGGCGAGCGAGTCGTGGGTGCGGAACACCTGGGCACCCTTGTCCATCTCGTCCTGCAGCGTCTTGCGCAGCACCGCGATGCGCTCGGTGCCCGAGTTGGCGCGCAGGCCCTCGATCATCTCGCGGACCTCCTTCGCGGGGTCCTCGGGGAGCGGGACGAAGTCGGCGGTCTGGACGTACTCGACGGCGTTGCGCCCGGCGCGCTTGCCGAACACGTTGATGTCCAGCAGCGAGTTGGTGCCGAGTCGGTTGGAGCCGTGCACCGACACGCACGCGCACTCGCCGGCGGCGTAAAGGCCCGGGACGACAGTGTCGTTGTCGGCGAGCACCTCGGCCTTGATGTTGGTCGGGATGCCGCCCATCGCGTAGTGGGCGGTCGGCATGACCGGCACGGGCTCGACGACCGGGTCGACACCGAGGTAGGTGCGGGCGAACTCCGTGATGTCGGGGAGCTTCGTCTCGAGGACCTCGGCACCCAGGTGCGTGCAGTCCAGGAGCACGTAGTCGCGGTGCGGGCCGGCGCCGCGGCCCTCCGCGACCTCCTGCACCATGCAGCGGGCGACGATGTCGCGCGGCGCGAGGTCCTTGATGGTCGGGGCGTAGCGCTCCATGAAGCGCTCACCGCTGGCGTTGCGGAGGATCGCCCCTTCACCGCGGGCACCTTCGGTGAGCAGGATGCCGAGACCGGCGAGCCCGGTGGGGTGGAACTGGAAGAACTCCATGTCCTCGAGCGGGAGGCCCTTGCGCCACACGATGCCCACGCCGTCACCGGTGAGGGTGTGGGCGTTGGACGTGGTCTTGAAGATCTTGCCGAAACCACCCGTGGCGAAGACGACGGCCTTGGACTGGAAGACGTGCAGGTCGCCGGTCGCGAGCTCGTACGCCACGACACCGGCGACCTGGGTCTGACCCGCGTCGTCCTTCACCGTGATCAGGTCGAGCACGTAGAACTCGTTGAAGAAGTTGATGCCGAGCTTGACGCAGTTCTGGAACAGGGTCTGCAGGATCATGTGACCGGTGCGGTCCGCGGCGTAGCACGCGCGGCGCACGGGGGTCTTGCCGTGGTCGGCCGTGTGCCCGCCGAAGCGTCGCTGGTCGATCTTGCCCTCGGGCGTGCGGTTGAACGGCAGGCCCATGTTCTCGAGGTCGATGACGGCGTCGATCGCCTCCTTGGCGAGGATCTCCGCGGCATCCTGGTCGACGAGGTAGTCGCCGCCCTTGATGGTGTCGAAGGTGTGCCACTCCCAGGAGTCCTCTTCGACGTTCGCGAGCGCCGCGGCCATGCCGCCCTGCGCCGCACCCGTGTGCGAGCGGGTGGGGTAGAGCTTGGAGATCACGGCCGTCTTGGCGCCCGGACCGGCTTCGATCGCCGCGCGCATGCCGGCGCCGCCGGCGCCGACGATCACGATGTCGAACTGGTGGTAGTGCACGCCGTCCTTGACGATCGTGTCCGCGCTGTTCTGAGTGCTCACGTGTGCAATGCCTCTGTTGTCTCAGTCGGGAAGGAGGATGCCGCGGCTCACGGCTGGCAGATCTCCCAGAGGGAGCTGCTGTCGGTGACGCCCAGGCAGGGATCGAAGGTGAAGACCACGAGCGTGCCGAGGAGGATCAGGAAGGCCGCCGACAGCCCGATCGCCCAGACCAGCACGCGCCGCACGGAGGTCGTCGTGACGTAGTCGTTGACGATCGTGCGCATGCCGTTCGCGCCGTGGATCAGGGCGAGCCACAGCATCAGCACGTCCCACCACTGCCAGAACGGCGAGGAGAGCTTGCCGGCGACGAACGCGAAGTCGATCTGGTGGATGCCCTCGCCGGTCATCAGGTTGACGAAGAGGTGTCCGAAGATGAGGACGATCAGCAGCACGCCGGAGGCGCGCATGTAGATCCAGCCCCACTTCTCGAGGTTGCGGCCTTTCTTCCGCACTGCGGGAGTGCGGGGCGCGGGGATCGTGCTGGCTTCCTGGGCGACGGACATCAGTGGCTCCCCGTGACGGCGCTGAAGACGTTGATGAGGTGACGCGGCGTGAAGCCCGCCATCGTGACGACCCAAAGGCCCAGGACGCCCCACCACAGCTGACGCTGGTGGCGCGTGGCCCACGGCCAGAGGTCGACGAGGATGATGCGCAGGCCATTGAACGCGTGGTAGGCGATCGCGCCGACGAGGGCGACTTCGCCGAGACCCATGATCGGGTTCTTGTAGGTGCCGATCACCGCGTTGTACGCCTCGGGCGAGACGCGGATGAGCGCCGTGTCCAGGATGTGGACCAGGAGGAAGAAGAAGATCGCGACACCGGTGATGCGGTGCAGGACCCACGACCACATGCCCTCGCGGCCGCGGTAGAGAGTGCCGCGCGGCCTCTTCGAGGTGGTCTCTTTCACCGACGGCGTGGCACGTGCTGGTGCTGACACGGTCGTCCTCCCTGATCGAACACGGTGTAGAGGGCCCGCACAGGCCCCGAGCGTCACACGGGCGCCCTTGGATACTACGTCCGGGCTATGAATCCGGGAGATGAGGGTCGCCTAACACTCTCTCGATGTCGAGATAGTTTCGCGGCAATTTCCGTATCGAGTTGTTTCGCTTCCGCGCGCGGAAATGCGGGGATGGGCCAAGTAGGGTCGGTGCCATGGCCGAACCTGCTATCGACGACTTCTACGCCGTGATCCCCGCCGGGGGAATCGGCAGCCGCCTGTGGCCGCTCTCGCGCGCGGATGCCCCCAAGTTCCTGCACGACCTCACCGGCTCCGGCCAGACACTGTTGCGGGACACGTGGGACCGGCTGGCCCCGCTGGCGGGTGCGGACCGGATCGCGGTCGTCACCGGGCGCGCGCACCGCGCCGCCGTCGAGCGCGAGCTCCCGGGCGTCCCCGACCACAACGTCTTCCTCGAGTCCGAGCCGCGCGACTCCAGCGCGGCGATCGGACTGGCCGCCGCGATCCTCGTCCGCCGCGAGCCCGACGTCATCATCGGGTCGTTCGCCGCCGACCACGTCATCCGCCAGACGCGGCAGTTCGACTTCGCCGTGCGCCAGGCCGTCGCGGTCGCGCGCGCCGGATACATCTGCACCATCGGCATCCAGCCCGCCGAAGCCTCGGTCGGATTCGGATACATCAAGCAGGCCGACGAGCTCATCGTCGACGGGGCACCCGAGGCCTACACGGTCGAGCGCTTCGTGGAGAAGCCCGACCTGGACACGGCCAAGGCCTATTTCGCCGACCGCTCGTACCTCTGGAACGCGGGCATGTTCATCACCCGGGCGGACGTGCTGCTCGCGGAGCTGGCCGTGAACGAGCCGGAACTGCACGCCGGCCTGATCGAACTCGCCGAGGCGTGGGACGACCGCGATCGGCGCGGACCCGCGGTGGACCGCATCTGGCCCGGCCTGAAGAAGATCGCCATCGACTATTCGGTCGCCGAGCCCGCGGCCGAGAAGGGCCGCCTCGCCGTCATCCCCGGGCACTTCGACTGGGACGACGTGGGCGACTTCGCGAGCCTCTCCAAGCTCAACTCCTCCGGGGGCCGCAACGAGCTGGCGATCCTGGGCGAGGACGCGCGCGTGCTCGCCGACGCGTCGAGCGGCATCGTCGTGACGCAGACCAAGCGCGTGATCAGCCTCATCGGCGTCCGCGACATCGTCGTGGTCGACACCCCCGATGCGCTCCTCGTGACGACCAGCGAGAACGCGCAGCGCGTCAAGGGCGTCGTGGACGCGCTCAAGCTCACCGGGCGCGGCGACGTCCTCTGACACCGGATGCCGTCGTCGGCGGCATCCGGTCCCTCTCCCCGGGGCGTCGTGTGGCGGTCGCATCACGCGAGATTGCGTCTTTGTAACCATTGCCGCCCACGGGCCGTCGCGACCCGCAAGCGATTCGTCACAGTGGGTAACGTGACTCCATCGTCCCCCGAACCCGTTGGGGGCATCGTCTTGGAGGACCATTCGTGAAGACCACGAAGAAGGCCGTCGTCAGCGGCCTCGCGATGATCGGCGCGGCCGTGCTGCTCGCCGGCTGCGGCGCCGCTCCCGAGAGCACCGGCTCGTCGGCCGCTGCCGGCGCCAGCGACTACCTGCCCTGCATGGTTTCGGACTCGGGCGGGTTCGACGACAAGTCGTTCAACCAGCTCGGCAAGGAGGGCCTGGACCAGGCCGCCGCCGAACTCGGCTCGAAGAAGCCGATCGAGGTCCAGTCGCAGGCCGAGACCGACTTCGCCTCCAACCTCTCCAGCCTCGTAGACCAGGGCTGCAACACGATCATCACGGTCGGCTTCCTCCTGGCCCCCGCCGCGCTCGAGTCGGCCACGGCCAACCCCGACCTGCAGTACGTCTCGATCGACGACACCGTCGACCAGAACTTCGACGGCAAGACCGACGCGCCGAACATCAAGCCGATCATCTTCGACACCGCTCAGGCGGCGTACCTCGCGGGCTACCTCGCCGCGGGTGTCTCCAAGACCGGCGTCGTCGGCACCTTCGGTGGCATGAACATCCCGACCGTCACGATCTTCATGGACGGCTTCGCCCAGGGCGTCGAGAAGTACAACACCGACAACGGCACCTCGGTGCGCGTGGTCGGTTGGGACCGCGCCGCCAAGGACGGCTCGTTCACCGGTGGCTTCGAGGCCAACGACACCGCCCGTCAGACCGCGCAGGCGATCATCGACCAGAACGTCGACGTGCTGCTGCCCGTCGGTGGCCCGATCTACCAGTCGGCCGCCGTCGCGATCCAGGACTCCGGCCGTCAGATCGCCATGGTCGGCGTGGACGCCGACGTCTTCCAGACCGACCCCTCGGTCGGCAGCCTGCTCCTGACCTCGATCCTCAAGGGCATCGACGTCGGCACCAAGGACGCGATCGTGTCCGCCGGTAAGGGCGAGTTCGACACCACGCCGTTCGTCGGCACGCTCGAGAACGACGGCGTCGGAATCGCGCCGTACCACGACTGGTCCGACCGGGTGCCCGCCGATCTCACCAGCAAGGTCGACGCGCTGAAGGCCGACATCATCAGCGGCAAGATCAAGGTCGAGTCCTACCTGGCCGGCTGAGAGATCCACTCTCCAGGGGAGGCCGGCTCCGTGCCGGCCTCCCCTCCCTTATGGGGCCGCGACCGTCGACCCCGCACGTTCGGACGGCATCCGCTCACGAGGTGGTCCGTCCCGCCGCACTCCGTGTGCGGCACCGCAGAACTTAGGATCGGGAACATGAAGCTCGAACTCCGCGGGATCACGAAAACCTTCGGGTCCCTGGTGGCGAACGATCACATCGACCTCACCGTCGAGGCCGGAGAGATCCACTGCCTGCTCGGCGAGAACGGTGCCGGCAAGTCCACCCTGATGAACGTCCTCTACGGCCTGTACCAGGCCGACGGGGGAGAGATCCTGCTGGACGACGCCGTCCAGCACTTCGCCGGACCCGGCGACGCGATGCGCGCCGGAATCGGCATGGTGCACCAGCACTTCATGCTCATCCCCGTCTTCACCGTCGCCGAGAACGTCATGCTCGGCCACGAGCCCACGAAATTCGGCGGCCGACTCGACCTCGCCGCGGCGCGCGCGAAGGTCAAGGAGATCTCCGACCGCTTCGGGTTCGACGTCGACCCCGACGCGCTCGTCGACGACCTGCCCGTAGGCGTCCAGCAGCGCGTCGAGATCATCAAGGCGTTGTCGAGGGATGCCAAGGTGCTCGTGTTCGACGAGCCCACGGCCGTGCTCACCCCCCAGGAGACGGACGAGCTGATGGCGATCATGCGTCAGCTCAAGGCATCCGGAACCTCCATCGTCTTCATCACCCACAAGCTCCGAGAGGTCCGCGAGGTCGCGGACCGCATCACGGTGATCCGCCTCGGCAAGGTGGTCGGCGAGGCCGACCCGCGCGCCTCGAACGCCGAGCTGGCCTCGCTGATGGTGGGTCGCGCCGTCGAGCTCACCGTTCAGAAGGAAGCCCCGACCCTCGGCGACGTCGCGCTGTCGGTCTCCCACCTCACCGTGGTCGATGCCATCGGCCAGCTCGTCGTCAACGACGTCAGCTTCGACGTGCGTCGCGGCGAGGTCCTGGCGATCGCGGGCGTGCAGGGCAACGGTCAGACCGAGCTCACCGAGGCGCTGCTCGGTCTCCAGGAGCGCGTCGAGGGATCCATCACGCTCGACGGCACCGAACTGCAGGGGCAGAGCGTGCGGGCCGTCCTCGAGGCCGGCGTCGGGTTCGTGCCGGAGGACCGCAAAGAGGACGGGCTCGTGGGGGAGTTCTCGATCGCCGAGAATCTCATGCTCGACCGCGCCGACGGCGCTCCGTTCGTCAAGGGCGGGGCTCTGCAGCTGTCCACCCTCGCCGACTTCGCGCACAAGAAGGTCGAAGAGTTCGACGTGCGCACGCCCTCGATCGAGACGCCCGTCGGACGTCTGTCCGGCGGCAACCAGCAGAAGGTCGTCCTGGCCCGTGAACTGAGCCGCGACCTGCGCCTGTTCGTCGCCGCGCAGCCGACCCGCGGCGTCGACGTGGGATCGATCGAGTTCATCCACAAGCGCGTCATCGAGACCCGCGACACCGGCGTTCCGGTGATCGTCGTCTCCACCGAACTCGACGAGGTCACCGCCCTCGCCGACCGCATCATGGTCATGTACCGGGGCCGCGTCGTCGGCATCGTCCCGGGCGACACCTCGCGCGACGTCCTCGGCCTGATGATGGCCGGCGAAGCGCCCCAGAACGAAGGAGTCGCCGCGTGAGCGATTCGCACAGCCCGCACGACCCGACGGCCGCCCGCGCCGATCGCGCCGCCGAGGTCGCCGCGTCGACCGAGGCCGACGTGGCCCTCGAGGGAAGCGTCGCCGTCGACACGGCGGCCGGCGCCCGGGTCGTGACGCCCCCGCCGGCGCCCGAGGAGAACCGGTGGAGCCGCGCTCTGCGCGAGATCGCGACCGGGAACGCCATCATCTCGGTGCTGGCCATCATCCTCGCGCTGCTCGTCGGCGCGATCATGATCGCCGCCACCGACGAGAACGTGCAGGCGGCGTCGGCGTACTTCTTCGCCCGGCCGGGTGACACGATCGCCGCGATCTGGCAGTCGGTCTCGGGCGCCTACTCGTCCTTCTTCCAGGGCGCGATCTACAACTTCCGCCGCCCGGAGTTCGCCACCGGCATCAAGCCGCTGACCGAGACGCTGACCTTCGCGACGCCGCTCATCGCCGCGGGCCTCGGTGTGGCCCTCGCGTTCCGCGTCGGCATGTTCAACATCGGTGGCCGTGGACAGATGCTCGTCGCCGCCGCGGCAGCGGGCTGGGTCGCGTTCTCCTTCGACCTGCCGTGGGGCGTCCACATGATCATCGCGCTCGTCGCGGGTGTGGTCGCCGGCGCCATCTGGGCGGGCATCGCCGGCGTCCTCAAGGCGCGCACCGGCGCGCACGAGGTCATCGTCACGATCATGCTCAACTACGTGGCGTACTACCTCGTGTACTACATGCTGCGCACGCCCGGCCTGCTCCAGGCTCCAGGATCGAGCAACCCCACGACCCCGCCGATGAAGGACACCGCGGTCTTCCCCGACCTCTTCGGTTCGGGCTACAACCTGCACTTCGGCTTCGTGCTCTCGATCGTCGCCGTGGTGGTGGTGTGGTGGATCCTCGAGCGGTCGTCGCTCGGCTTCCGCTTCCGCGCCGTCGGTCTGAACCCGAACGCCGCTCGCGTCGCGGGCATCAACGTGAAGTCGATGTACATCTACTCGATGCT
>NZ_LQQP01000041.1 GCF_001619615.1 Microbacterium sp. T32 | reverse complement strand
CGGCGGCGGCTTGGTCTTCCCGGCCGCCCCCGGCAGCATCATCGCGGTGACCGCCGCCGCGATCGGTGCGGGACCTGCCAACCTCCTGGTGGTGTACCTCTCGGTCGCCGTGGCCGCCGTGGTCACGTTCCTGATCGCGGGTGTCATCCTCCGCGCCTCGCGCAAGCGCGACCTCGCGGCCGAGGGCGGCGACGACGCATTCGCCGCGGCCATCGACCAGACCGAGGCCAACAAGGGCAAGGAATCGGCGGCCCTCGGCGGCCTGCGCTCGCGCACCTCGAGCGACGTCACCGCCTCCGCCGACCGCGACGTCGAGGGCGCCCTGGGCGGCCTCGGGGGTGCCGTCGCCACGAAGCAGCTGAACACGATCGTGTTCGCCTGCGACGCCGGC
>NZ_LQQP01000040.1 GCF_001619615.1 Microbacterium sp. T32 | reverse complement strand
GAACACGATCGTGTTCGCCTGCGACGCCGGCATGGGCTCCTCGGCGATGGGCGCCAGCGTCCTGCGCAACAAGATCAAGAAGGCGGGCATCGAGGGCGTCACGGTCACCAACCAGGCGATCGCGAACCTCGACGGCACGGCCGACCTGGTCATCACGCAGAACCAGCTGACCGACCGCGCGAAGGCGCAGAACCCGGACGCGATCCACGTGTCGGTGGACAACTTCATGAACTCGCCGAAGTACGACGAGGTCGTGGAGATGGTCCGCAGCCAGCACGAGACCAAGTAACACCTGCACGCCAGGGGCTGGGGCGCAACCCCGGCCCCTGGCGTCTTCCCGTCCGGCCCGCGGTTTGCGAGGCTGGACAGCACGACGAGAAAGGCGAGAACCATGTCGGACGTCCTCCGCATCGAATCCGTTCGCATCCACCCCGGCAGCGCCACCCGCGAGGAGGCGATGAAGGAAGCCGCCGATCTGCTCGAAGCCGCCGGCTCGGTCACCGGCGAATACTTCGCCGCCATGCAGCAGCGCGAGGAGACGGTGTCCACCTACATGGGCAACGAACTCGCCATCCCGCACGGCACCAACGAGACGAAGCAGGCGATCCTCACGTCCGGCCTGTCGGTCGTCCGCTACGACGGCGGCGTCGACTGGGGCGGGGAGCCCGTCACCTTCGTCATCGGCATCGCCGGCAAGGGCGACGAGCACCTCGAGATCCTGTCGCAGATCGCCATCCTCTTCTCCGAGGAGGACGACGTCGCGCGCCTGAAGGCCGCCTCCTCCCCCGAGGAGCTGTTCCAGGCCCTCTCGGGCTCCGTCAACGCATGAAGGCCGTCCACTTCGGAGCCGGCAACATCGGGCGCGGCTTCGTCGGCCTCCTGCTCCACGAGGGCGGCTACGACCTCGTCTTCTCGGACGTCTCCGCGCCGCTCGTCGCGGCGATCAACGCGGCATCCGAGTACACCGTCCACGAGGTCGGCGAGGGTGGCACCGACAAGACGGTGACCGGTTTCCGCGCCATCGACAGCTCGACGGATGCCGAGACTTTGGTCGACGAGATCGCCACCGCCGACGTGGTGACCACCGCCGTCGGACCCACGATCCTGAAGTTCGTGGCCCCGCACATCGTCGCGGGCCTGGCGCTGCGCGATCCCTCCCTCGCTCCCCTGCAGATCATGGCGTGCGAGAACGCCATCGGCGCGACCGACCAGCTGCGCGAGCACGTGGTCGCCATCGCCGGCGAGTCGTGGGACGCCCTCGAGGCCCGCGCGGTGTTCGCCAACACCGCCGTCGACCGGATCGTCCCGGCCCAGGCCACGGGCGGCGTCGACGTGACGGTCGAGCCGTTCTACGAGTGGGCCATCGAGCGCGGACCGTTCGGCGACACCCCGCCGCACATCCCGGGCGCGCACTTCGTCGACGACCTCGAGCCCTACATCGAGCGCAAGCTCTTCACCGTCAACACCGGGCACGCCACCACGGCGTACTTCGGCGCGCGGGCGGGCATCGAGCGCATCTCCGACGCCCTCGCCGACCCGGCGATCGCGGCTCAGGTCGAGGCGACGCTCGAGGAGACGAGCGCGCTGCTCGTGCAGAAGCACGAACTCGACCCCGAGGTGCAGAGCCAGTACCGCCACACGATCCTGCGGCGCTTCCGCAACCCGGCGCTCCCCGACACCGTGTGGCGCGTCGGTCGGCAGCCGCTGCGGAAGCTCTCGCGTCACGAGCGCTTCGTCGGCCCGGCCGCCGAGGCGATCGAGCGGGGCCTGTCCGTCGACGCGCTCGTCGCCGCGATGGCCGCCGCCCTGGAGTTCCAGGATGCCGAGGACGTGCAGGCCGTCGAGCTGCAGCGGCTCCTCGGCGCGCTGGATGCCACAGCCTTCACCGCGCAGGTGACCGGCCTGGAACC
>NZ_LQQP01000039.1 GCF_001619615.1 Microbacterium sp. T32 | reverse complement strand
CCCGAGGCCGGCTTCTTCGGCGTTGCGCCCGGCACCGGCGAGTCCACGAACGTCACCGCGGTCGAGACGCTCTGGGGCAACACGATCTTCACCAACGTCGCGCTGCGTCCCGACGGCGACGTGTGGTGGGAAGGACTGACCGACGAGGCTCCGCCGCAGCTCATCGACTGGGAGGGCAAGGACTGGACCCCGGCGTCGGGCCGTCCCGCCGCGCACCCCAACTCGCGCTTCACCGTCGCCGCTGCGCAGTGCCCGCAGATCGCGGCGGACTGGGAGACCCCCGAGGGCGTTCCGCTGGACGTCATCCTGTTCGGCGGCCGCCGCGCCACGAACGTGCCGCTCGTGCTCGAGGCCACGGACTGGTCGCACGGCGTCTTCCTCGGCTCGACGGTGTCGAGCGAGAAGACCGCCGCGCAGGAGGGCACCGTCGGCGAGCTGCGCCGCGACCCGTTCGCGATGCTGCCGTTCTGCGGCTACAACATGGGCGACTACTTCGGTCACTGGCTCAAGGTCGGCGAGAAGCTGCGCTTCGACCGCGCGCCCCGCATCTTCCAGGTCAACTGGTTCCGCAAGGGCGACGACGGACGGTTCCTGTGGCCCGGCTTCGGCGACAACGCGCGCGTGATCGACTGGATCATCCGCCGCGTCGACGGCCAGGTCGGTGCCGTGGACAGCCCCATCGGCCGTCTGCCCCGGGTCGAGGACCTCGAGCTGTCGGGTCTCGACCTGCCCGCAGCCGACCTTGAGGAGCTCTTCGCGATCGACACCGCGTCGTGGCTGGCCGAGGCCGACCTCACCGAGGAGTTCTTCGACACCTTCGGCAGCCACCTCCCGGCGGCTCTCCGCGCCGAGCTGGCCTCGCTCCGCTACCGCCTGCAGCGCGGCTAGCCTCCCGACCCGCCCGCCTCGCTCGCCGTATCGCGGCGCGGGGCGGGCGCGAACTCGACGCCCCTCCCTGCTCTTGGCGCGCGGGAGGGGCGTCGTCCTTCGTGCGTCAGCGTCGCGGCCGCGCGGCGTGCGTCACACCAGCAGCTGGTGCTTCGCGAGCTCGCGGTACAGGGGGACGGATGCCACGAGCTCGCTGTGCGTGCCCTGGCCGACGACGCGTCCGTGCTCGAGCACCACGATGAGGTCGCTGTCCACGACCGTCGAGAGGCGGTGCGCGATGACGAGCAGCGTCCGACCGGTGGCGACGGCGTCGATCGCCTCGCGCATGCGCTGTTCGTTCACGCCATCGAGCGACGACGTCGATTCGTCGAGCAGCAGCACCGGGGGAGCGGCCAGCAGCGCCCGCGCGATCGCAAGTCGCTGACGTTCGCCGCCGGAGAGCATCACACCGTCTTCGCCCACCGGGGCGTCCACCCCGAGCGGGCTCCGCTCGAGCACGTCGCCGAGGTTGACGGCCCGCAGCACGCGCTCGCAGTCGGCCTCGGATGCCTCGGGTGACGCGAGCCGCAGGTTGTCGGCGATCGTGCCGGCCAGGGTCGGGGCATCCTGCTCGACGTAGCCGAAGCGGGCGCGCAGCGCCTCGCGGGGGAGTTCGCGGGCGTCGATGCCGTCGACGAGGATCGCCCCCGCGGTCGGGTCGTAGAACCGCTCGACGAGCGACAACACGGTGCTCTTGCCGGCGCCGGAGGGGCCGACGAGCGCGACGCGCGCACCTCGCGGAACGGCGAACGACACTCCGCGCAGCACCTCGCGCTCTTCCTCCGCCGCTTCGGTCGTGGCCTCGTCCGCGGCGCGGTCCAGGTGCGCCTGCGCGAGCACGGATCGCGCTTCCTGCGCCGCGGCCTCGCGCG
>NZ_LQQP01000038.1 GCF_001619615.1 Microbacterium sp. T32 | reverse complement strand
TCCAGGCGACAGAAATTGACCCCTCACGCGGGGGTTACAGCTGGTTGCCGAGCTTGAACTCGGGACCGGATGCCGCCGGCTCGGGGGCGCGGGTGTACGAGAAGCCGTCGGCGCCGATCGTCACGGCCATCTCGCTCGAGTCCGTACGGGCACGGACCGGCTGCGGAATGCCGTCGAGGTCGAGCACGAGCGAACCGTCGGTGTACCACGACGGGACGACGGGGTTGCCCCACCAGTCGCGGCGCTGGTTGTCGTGGACGTCCCACGTGATGACGGGGTTGTCGGGGTCGCCGGTGTAGTAGTCCTGCGTGTACACCTCGACGCGGTGCCCGTCGGGGTCGCGCAGGTACAGGTAGAACGCGTTCGAGACACCGTGGCGGCCGGGGCCGCGCTCGATGGCATCCGATCGGCGGAGGGCGCCGAGCTTGTCGCAGATCGCCAGGATGTTGTGCTTCTCGTGCGTCGCGAAGCACACGTGGTGCATGCGGGGGCCGTCGCCGCCGGTCATCGCGGTGTCGTGCACGGTGGGCTTGCGGCGCATCCAGGCGGCGTAGACCACGCCCTCCTCGTCCTGGATGTCCTCGGTGACGCGGAAGCCCAGCGCCTGCATGAAGCTGACCGCGCGGGGGACGTCGGGCGTGATCTGGTTGAAGTGGTCGAGGCGCACCAGCTCGCCGGGGGAGTGCAGGTCGTACCGCCACGACAGGCGCTCCTGGTGCTCGGTGTCGAAGAAGAACTCGTACGGGAAACCGAGGGGGTCGACCACCCGCACCGAGTCGCCGATGCCCTTCGTGAAGCCGTTCGGTGCGCGGCGGACCTCGCAGCCGAGTTCTTCGTAGAACGCGACCGCCGTGTCGAGGTCTTCCGCCGATCGGACGCGGTACGAGAACGCGGCCACGGCGGCGATCTCGCCGCGACGCAACACGAGGTTGTGGTGGATGAACTCCTCGGTCGAACGGAGGTAGATCGCCTCGTCGTCCTCCTCCGTCACGTGCAGACCGAGCACGTCGACATAGAACTCCCGGGATGCCGCGAGGTCGGTGACCACGAGCTCCATGTACGCGCAGCGGAGGATGTCGGGCGCGGGAGACGTGGGAGTGGGGATCGGGTTCTCGGCTCGGATCGGCGCTTCCTGCGACACGAAGAAGCCCGAGGAGGTGCGGGTCATCCGGCTGCGGTCGGTCATCTCAGGCTCCTTTGCCGAAGGTGGGGTTGTGGGCGGGGCCGAGCGTGATGTGCACGGCCTGCTGGTCGGTGTAGAAGTCGATCGAGCGGTAGCCGCCCTCGTGTCCCAGGCCCGAGGCTTTCACGCCGCCGAACGGGGTGCGGAGGTCGCGGACGTTGTTGCTGTTCAGCCACACCATGCCGGCCTCGACGTTCTGCGCGAACAGGTGCGCGCGCTTCAGGTCGTTGGTCCACACGTAGGCGGCGAGACCGTACTTCGTGTCGTTCGCGAGCGCGAGGGCCTCTTCGTCGGTGTCGAACGGCGTGATCGCGACGACGGGGCCGAAGATCTCCTCCTGGAAGATGCGGGCGTGGGGCGGGACATCGGCGAAGACGGTGGGCCGGACGAAGTTCCCCTCGGGGAAGTCGTCGGGGCGACCGCCGCCGGCGACGAGGCGCCCCTCGGTCTTGCCGAGTTCGACGTACGACATGACCTTCGCGTAGTGCTCGGGGTGCACGAGCGCCCCGACCTCGGTCGCCGGGTCGTCGGGGTATCCGACTCTCACGCGATCGGCCTGCGCGGCGTACCGCTCGACGAACTCGTCGTAAACCGAGCGCTGCACGAGGATGCGGCTGCCCGCGGTGCAGCGCTCGCCGTTGAGCGAGAACACGCCGAAGATGGTCGCGTCGATGGCGGCATCCAGATCGGCGTCCGCGAACACGATCGCCGGGCTCTTGCCGCCGAGTTCCATCGACAGGCCCTTCAAGAAGGGCGCGGCGTTGGCGAAGATGAGCTGACCGGTCGAGCTCTCGCCGGTGAACGAGATGAGCGGCACGTCGGGGTGCTTCACGAGCGCGTCGCCGGCGTCCTCGCCGAGACCGTTGACGAGGTTGAAGACGCCCTCGGGCAGCCCTGCCTCCTCGAAGATCCCGGCCCACAGCGATGCGGACAGCGGCGTGAATTCGGCGGGCTTCAGCACGACCGTGTTGCCCGTGGCCAGCGCCGGGGCGAGCTTCCAGGACTCGAGCATGAACGGCGTGTTCCACGGTGTGATGAGCCCGGCCACACCGATCGGCTTGCGGTTGACGTAGTTGAGCTGGCGTCCCGGCACCTTGAAGGCGTCGTCGGTCTGCGCCACGATCAGATCGGCGAAGAACCGGAAGTTCTCCGCCGCGCGGCGGGCCTGCCCGAGGGCCTGCGTGATCGGCAGGCCCGAGTCGAAGGACTCCAGCTCCGCCAGGCGCGCATCGCGCGACTCGACGAGGTCGGCGATGCGGTGCAGGACGCGCGAGCGTTCGCGGGGCAGCATGCGTGGCCACGGCCCCCCGGTGAATGCCGTCCGGGCGGCAGCGACGGCGGCGTCGATGTCGGCCTTCTTGCCGGCCGAAGCGCGCACGTACGTCTCGTTCGTCACGGGGTCGAGCACGTCGAACTCGTCGCCGTCGATCGAGTCGACGAACGCGCCGCCGATGTAGTGCTGGATGCGCGTGGGCAGATCGGCCGGGGTGCGGCGGGTCATGGGTGCTCCTTCGATGGAGGGGAGGGATGCCGGTGGCATCCGGTTCAGAAAGCCGGAAGGCCGAGCGACTCGTCGGGGTGCTCGTGGATGAGGTACGCGTCGAGGGTCGCGGACCGGTGCCGCCGGGCCGTCTTCTCGATCTCGGCGAGCGGGGCGCCGTTCTCGATCAGGACGAGGATGTTCTCGTGCTCGCGCACCGACTCGGCGGCGCGACCGGGCACGAAGCTGAAGGTGGAGTCGCGCAGGTGCCCCAGGCGTGCCCACTCCGCACGGACGAGGTCGAGCATGCGCGGGTTCACGCACTTCTCGAACAGGGTCGCGTGGAACTCCTGGTTGAGCGCGGTGAAAGCCCGCGGGTCGAAGTGGTCGAGTGTCTCGACCATCCGTTCGTTGATGCGCCGCGCGCGGCGGACGTCCTCGGTCGTGAGGGCGCGCGCCGACAGGGCGGTGGCGGCGCCCTCGAGGATGCTCAGCGACTGCATGCTGAACCGGTACTGCGAGTCGTCGACCATCGACACGCGAGCGCCGACGTTGCGTTCGAAGGTCACGAGCCCCTCGGCCTCGAGCTGGCGGATCGCCTCGCGCACCGGCACGACGCTCATGTCGAGGTCGCCGGCGATCGTGCCGAGCACGAGCCGGTAGCCGGGGGTGAACTCCTGCGCCGCGATGCGCTCCTTGATCCAGTGATACGCCTGCTGCGACTTGCTCTGCGCGCTCGCCGGGGCTGCGCTCGTCGGGGTTGCGCTCACCGGGGTCGTGGCATCCATCAGGCGTTCCTCTCGGCTTCGTAGCGCGCGCGCCAGGCGGCGTTCATCGGGAAGAGCCCGTCGACGGGATGACCGGATGCCACCTGGCGGGCGATCCACGCGTCCTCTTCCTCTTGCGCGAGGGCGGCGTCGACCACCTCCGCGGCGAGGGCCGGTGGGATCACGATGACGCCGTCGCCGTCTCCCACCAGGATGTCGCCGGGCTCGACCGTGGTGCCGCCGCAGCCGATCGCGACGTCG
This sequence comes from Microbacterium sp. T32, assembly GCF_001619615.1. Lineage (GTDB taxonomy): Bacteria > Actinomycetota > Actinomycetes > Actinomycetales > Microbacteriaceae > Microbacterium. The sequence goes on along the minus strand of NZ_LQQP01000038.1, from coordinate 2,951 downwards.
GTCTCCCACGGCACGTGCCGGCGGCCGAGCACGGCGGGGTGGGCGCCGGCGGAGAACACCGGGATGCCGACCGCGGCGACCGCCTCGGCATCCCGGACGCCGCCGTCGGTGATGATCGCCGCCGCACCGCGCGCGTGGGCGCGGAGCGCGAGAATGTCGCCGAGCGTGCCGGACCCGGTCTCGCCGCGCGCCTCGATGACGATGACCTCGCCCGCGCCGACCGCGTCGAACGCGCGCTTCTGGGCGTTGTAGCCGCCGCCGCGCGCGGCGAACAGGTCTTCGCGGTGGGGAAGGAAGCGGAGCGTCCGCGCGGTGCCGACGAAGCGGCTGCCGGGGGTCAGAGCGTGCACGCCGTCGATCGTGACGTCGTTCAGGCCCCGCTTGCGCAACTGCGCGCTGAGGCCCGCGACCGGCACGCGTTCCAGCTTCACGCGGAGTTCGGGCGTGAGGGCGGGGGCCGGCGCCAGGCTCGCCGCTTCGGCCGAACCCCACGCCTCGAGCCGCTGCGTGTCGTCGACCGCGGGAAGGGAGCCGAGGCTCGCGTCGAAGGGTCGCGTGCCCTGGGTCACGGTGGTGCGGAGTCGGCCGGTCGACTGCGCCCCCGCATCCACCTGCACCTCGACGACGTCGCCCGGCACGACCACGCTCGACCCCGCGGGTGTGCCCGTGAGGATCACGTCACCGGTCTCGAGCGTGAAGTGCTGCGACAGGTCGGCGACGACCTGCGCGAGGGGGAAGAGGAGGCCCGCGGTGGAGTCGTCCTGCACCAGCTCGCCGTTCACCCACGTCCGCAGGCGCACCGCGGTCGGGTCGACCGAGCGCGCGTCCAACAGCGTAGGGCCGAGGGGTGTGTACCCGTCGCCGCCCTTGGATCGGACGTTCGAGCCCTTGTCGTTCGCGCGGAGATCGTAGAGCCCGAAGTCGTTCGCGGCGGTGAGGGATGCCACGTGCTTCCACGCGGCGTCCGGTGACACCCACCGCGCGGGTTCGCCGATGACCAAGGCGATCTCGCCCTCGAAGGCGAGGAGTTCGGTGCCGGCCGGGCGCTCGATCGTCGCGCCCGAAGGGGCGAGGGAGCTCGACGGCTTGAAGAAGTACGAGGGGGCAGCGGGCCGGCGGCCGCGCTGGTCGGCGCGCGAGGAGTACGAGAGATGGACCGCGACGATCTTTCCCGGCCGGGCGCCGAGGACGGCGAAGCGGGGGTCGGTGGTGGTCATGAAGCTCCCTTGCGTCGTATTCGAAATCGTATATGATCCACAAACGCCCCCGCAACTCGCACCGTCGGCGTCGACGGCGAGGCGGCGGGTCGACGACGACGTCACGAAGGAGTCCCCATGTCCCGCCCCTCCTCCCCGGGCTTCACGCCCACCGGCACGATCTCGACGACCGCGGACCGGCGCCGCGTCGTCTTCGCCACCGTGGTCGGCACCACCGTCGAGTGGTACGACTTCTTCCTCTACGCCTCCGCGGCGGGACTGGTGTTCGGTCAGCTGTTCTTCGCCCCGGCGGGTCCGGGCATCGCGCAGATCCTGTCGTTCCTGACGGTGGGCCTGAGCTTCCTGTTCCGCCCGCTCGGCGCCTTCCTCGCCGGTCACCTCGGCGACAAGTACGGCCGCCGGGTCGTGCTGATGCTGACGCTCATCCTCATGGGCGCGTCCACCACGCTCATCGGTGTGCTGCCGACCTATGGCGTCATCGGCGTCGCGGCGCCTGTGCTCCTCATCCTGCTGCGGGTGCTGCAGGGCATCTCCGCCGGCGGCGAGTGGGGTGGCGCGGTGCTCATGGCCGTCGAACATGCCCCCAAGACCAAGCGCAGCCTGTTCGGCGCCTCCCCGCAGCTCGGTGTGCCTCTCGGCCTGCTGCTCGCCAGCGGCATGCTCGCGCTCATGGCGCTGATCGCCCCCGGCGACGCGTTCTTCGCGTGGGGCTGGCGCGTGCCGTTCCTCCTGTCGTTCGTGCTGATCCTCGTGGGCTACTACGTGCGCAAGAAGGTCGAGGAGAGCCCGGTCTTCCTCGAGCTCGCCGAGCGCAAGGAGAAGACGCGGATGCCGATCGTGCAGCTGTTCCGCAAGCACGCGCTGCTCGTCCTCATCGCCGCGCTCGTGTTCGCCGGCAACAACGCCGTGGGGTACATGACGACGGGCGGCTACATCCAGCGCTACGCGACCAACCCCGACGGACCGATCGGTCTCGCCACCGCCGACGTGCTGGGCGCCGTGACCCTCTCGGCGGTGTCCTGGCTGGCGTTCACGTGGCTCGGCGGGTGGATCGGCGACAAGATCGGCCGCCGCAACACGTACGTGCTGGGGTGGATCGCGCAGCTCGTCGGCGTCTTCCTGCTCTTCCCGCTCGTGAACACCGGGAGCATCGCGCTGCTGACGCTCGCGCTCGTGATCCTCACCGTCGGACTCGGACTCACCTACGGCCCGCAGGCGGCGCTGTACGCCGAGCTGTTCCCGGCATCCATCCGCTTCTCGGGGGTCTCGATCTCGTACGCGATCGGGGCGATCCTGGGCGGGGCGTTCGCCCCCACGATCGCGGAGGCGCTCGTCAAGGCCACCGGTACGACGATGTCGGTCACCTGGTACCTCGCGGGCATGACGGTGGTCGGTCTGATCGCGACGCTCGTGCTGCGGGATCGCAGTGGCATCCCGCTCGGTCCCGACCACGAGGCGGAGCAGGAGCGAAGCCCGATCCGCGGCCTCGCGAAGGTCTGAGCCTGACGCACAGGCCCCGCCGCACATGCACGGCGGGGCCTTTCCGCGTGTGCGCGGTGAGCCCTCCGCGTCGTGCGGGGCGGCCCTCGTCCCACTTCTGGTCGATCATGTCCCGGAAAGTGCCGCTCAGGCGGCTCCGCGGCAGCAAGAAGCGGGACGAGGGTCGTCAGGATCCGTCACTGCGCGGCGATCTCCTCCCAGAACGGCGCCACGACGGCCGCGCTCACGCGCAGA
>NZ_LQQP01000037.1 GCF_001619615.1 Microbacterium sp. T32 | reverse complement strand
GGGCGTCATGGTCGAGGTCCCCTCCTCGGCGCTGCTCGCCGACCGCATCCTGCAGATCGCCGACTTCGCCTCGATCGGCACGAACGACCTGACGCAGTACACGCTGGCCGCCGACCGGCTGCTCGGTTCGGTCGCGTCGTTCCAGGACCCGTGGCATCCCGCGGTCCTGCGCCTCATCCGCGAGGTCGGCGCCGCCGGCCGCGCGAACGGCAAGCCCGTCGGCATCTGCGGCGAAGCGGCGGCGGACCCGCTGCTCGCGGTGGTGCTCGTCGGCCTCGGTGCGACCACGCTGTCGATGGCGCCCACCGCCCTCGCGGACGTCCGCGCCTCGCTCCTCACCCACTCTCTCGACGACGCGCGCCGCATCGCCGAGGCAGCCCTGGCCGCCGACGACGCGGCCTCCGCCCGGGAGGCAGCTCAGGCTGCCGCCTCCGTATCCCTCGCGGTCTGAGCCGCGCCCCACCCCCGCGACTGCGGTCGCATCCACAACAAGGAGACACAGCAATGACGACGGCGTCTACAGCCAAGAAGCCGGGAGGTGCACGCGTCGCGGTCCAGCGATTCGGCACGTTCCTCTCCGGCATGATCATGCCCAACATCGCGGCGTTCATCGCGTGGGGCTTCATCACCATGCTCTTCATCCCCGCCGGATTCTTCGGCGCGAAGAGCCCCTTCGGGTGGCACTGGGCTCCCGTGGCGGAGATCATCGGTGGCGGCGGCGACGCGGCCACGATCGGGTGGCCGGGTGCCGCGACGGCCCTCACCGCCAACGCGGACGGCAGCACCTACCAGGGCTACGTCGGCCTGGTCAGCGTCATGATCACCTACCTCCTGCCGCTGCTCATCGCGAACACCGGCGGCCGCATGGTCTACGGCGCGCGCGGTGGCGTGGTCGCGACCATCGCCGTGATGGGTGTCATCGTCGGCACGAACATCCCGATGTTCCTCGGCGCCATGATCATGGGCCCGCTCGCGGCGTACATCACGAAGCAGATGGACCGGATCTGGGACGGGAAGATCCGCCCCGGCTTCGAGATGCTGGTCAACAACTTCTCCGCCGGCATCCTCGGCATGATCCTCGCGATCGTCGGCTTCTTCGCCTTCGGTCCGATCTTCCTCGGGATCAGCACAGTCCTCGGTGGCGTGGTCGGCTGGCTGGTCGACCTGCACCTGCTGCCGCTGCTGTCGATCATCGTCGAGCCCGCGAAGGTGCTGTTCCTCAACAACGCCATCAACCACGGCGTGTTCACCCCGCTCGGCATCCAGCAGGCCACCGAGACCGGCAAGTCGATCCTGTTCCTCATCGAGGCGAACCCCGGACCCGGCCTCGGCCTCCTCCTCGCGTTCACCTTCTTCGGTGTCGGCGCGGCGAAGGCTTCGGCCCCGGGCGCGATCGTCATCCAGTTCCTCGGTGGCATCCACGAGATCTACTTCCCGTACGCTCTCGCGAAGCCGATGACCGTCCTGGCGCTCATCGCCGG
>NZ_LQQP01000036.1 GCF_001619615.1 Microbacterium sp. T32 | reverse complement strand
CCGCGTGAGGGGTCAATTTCTGTCGCCTGGATGCCGTCGAAGCGACGTTTTTTGACCCCTCACGCGACCACGACGGAGGAGACGCATGCTCACGCAGCAGGAGATCGACGACATCGCAGAGGAGCTCGCGGAAGCCGGGCGGACGAACTCGGTGATCCCGCGGATCACCGCGCGGTACCCGGATGCCACGGTCGAGGACTCCTACGCGATCCAGGGCCGCTGGCGCGATACGCAGCTCGCCGCGGGCCGCACGCTCGTCGGACGGAAGATCGGCCTGACGTCGAAGGCGATGCAGCACGCGACGGGGATCACCGAACCCGACTACGGCGTCATGTTCGACGACACCGTGTACCGCTCCGGCGGCGAGATCCCGGTCGACCACTTCTCGAACGTCCGCGTCGAGGTCGAGCTCGCGTTCGTGTTGAAGGCGCCGCTCGAGGGCCCCGACTGCACGCTCGAGGACGCCCTTGCGGCCATCGATTACGCCGTCCCCGCCCTCGAGGTGCTCAACTCGCACATCGAGCTGGAGGGACGCACGATCGTCGACACGATCAGCGACAACGCCGCGTACGGCGCGATGGTGCTCGGCGATGTCCACAAGCGCCCGGACGAGATCGACCTGCGCTGGGTGCCGGGCGTCCTCAGCCGCAACGGCGAGATCGAAGAGACCGGGGTCGCAGCCGGCGTCCTCGGCCATCCCGCGACGGGGGTCGCGTGGCTGGCCAACAAGTTCGCGCAGCATGGCGCGCGCCTGGAGGCGGGCGAGATCATCCTGGCAGGATCGTTCACGCGCCCCATGTGGGTGTCGCGCGGCGACGACGTGTCGTGCGACTTCGGACCGATGGGAACCCTCACGTGTCGCTTCGTCTGACCCCCACTTTCCGCGCCGCCCTCGCGGCATCCGATCGTCCGCTCGCCGGGATGTGGGTGTGCGCCGGCAGCACGGTCGCGACCGAGATCGCCGCGGGGTCGGGACTGGACTGGCTGCTGGTCGACATGGAGCACAGCGCGCTGTCGCTCGAGTCGGTGCTGGCTCAGCTCCAGACAGCGGCCGCCTACCCCGTGACCCCGGTGGTCCGGGTGCCGTGGAACGACCCGGTGCTCATCAAGCAGGTGCTCGACATCGGCGCGCAGAACATCATCGTGCCCATGGTCGGCTCAGCCGAGGAAGCCCGCGCCGCCGTCGCCGCGACGCGCTACCCGCCCGCCGGGATCCGCGGCGTCGGCAGCGCCCTGGCCCGCAGCGCCCGGTGGAACCGCGTCGACGGCTACCTCGCCGACGCCGCCGAGCACGTGTCGGTGACGGTGCAGATCGAGACCGTGGCCGGCGTCGAGGCCGCGGCCGAGATCGCGGCCGTCGAGGGGGTGGATGCCATCTTCGTCGGCCCCGCGGACCTGTCGGCGTCCCTCGGCCTGCTGGGGCAGCAGTCGCATCCGGATGTCGTCGCGGCGGTGCACCGCGTCTTCGCCGCGGCCCACGCCGCCGGCATCCCGGTCGGGGTGAACGCGTTCGACCCCGCGGTCGCCGAGGCGTATCTCGACGCGGGCGCGGACTTCGTCGCCGTCGGAGCCGACGTCGCCCTGCTGGCGCGCGCGTCCGAAGCCCTGGCCGCGCGGTTCGTCCGCCCGTCTTCGACCCCGCGCGGGAGCTACTGACCGCACGCGACGGGGCCGGACGCTCGCGTCCGGCCCCCTTGGTCACGCGTCAGTCCTCGTCGTCGTCCTCGTCGTCCTCATCGTCGTCGTCGCTGACGATCTCGATGTCCTCGACCTCGAGCTCGGGCGTGAGCTGGACGTGCACGAGCGCGTCGGGGAACGACGTCGCACCGGCGAACACCACGATGATCGCGTCGGCGAAGACCCCCACGCCGACGGCCTCGAGGTCGGTGCGCAGATCGATCTCGCTGTCGATCTCGTCGTCCTCGAGGGCGTCCTCGATCTCGGTCGCGACCTCGTCGACGATCGCACGCCAGCGGTCCTCGCTGACCGACAGGATGTCGGACAGCGACGCCACGATCGCGTCGACGTCGGGGTCGTCGACGTCCTCGATCTCGGGGTCGAGGTCGACCTCGACCTCGACGCCCGCGGCATCCAGGTGGGCGAGACCCACGACGGTGTCCTCGTCGATCGTCGGCTCGTCGAGCAGTCCGCTGTCGGTGACGCGGCGGAGGAGGTCGTTCAGCACGGAGGCAGTCATGAACAAACTCTGACACGTCTCCGCGGTCTCCGCCTCCCCGTTGCGCGCCGCGCTTCGTCTGTTCAGGCGGCGTGGGTCGGCGGTTCACCGTCCGTGGTCGTGCCGGGCTCGGGAGGATGCCGATGATTTCCGTCGCGGGCGGTGCTCTGGCGCTCAAACGGCTCCGGCTCTCCGAGCGCGGGACGCCGCCGCGCCGCCTTACAGGCCGGCGGCGCGCTCCGCGGCCTCGACGACGTTGGTCATGAGCAGCGCCACCGTCATGGGGCCGACGCCGCCCGGGTTGGGCGAGAGGAAGCCCGCGACGTCTGCCACGTCGGGGTGCACGTCGCCGTAGACGCGGTTCTTGCCCGTCTCGGGGTCGACCTCGCGCGTGACACCGACGTCGAGCACCGCCGCGCCCGGCTTGACGTCCTCGGCCCGCACGATGTGCTTCACGCCCGCGGCGGCGACGATGACGTCGGCCTCGCGCAGGTGCTTCGCGAGGTCGACGGTGCCGGTGTGCGTCAGCGTCACCGTGGCGTTGATCTCGCGGCGGGTGAGCAGCAGACCGATGGAACGGCCGATCGTGACGCCGCGGCCGACGACGACGACCTCCTTGCCCTTCAGGTCGTAGTCATTGCGGAGCAGCAGCTCGATGACGCCGCGCGGCGTGCACGGCAGCGGCGTCGTGATGGGCGCGTTGACGTTGAGCACGAGACGCCCGAGGTTGGTGGGATGGAGGCCGTCGGCATCCTTCGCCGGATCGATGCGCTCGAGGATCGCGTCGGTGTCGAGGTGCTTCGGCAGCGGCAGCTGCACGATGTAGCCGTGGCACGACGGGTCGGCGTTGAGGCCGTCGATGACCGCCTCGACCTCCTGCTGCGTCGACTCGGCGGGCAGCTCGACCTGGATCGAATTCATGCCGATCGCCTCGGACTGCTTGTGCTTCATTCCCACGTACAGCTGCGAGGCGGGGTCCGCACCGACCAGCACGGTGGCGATGCCCGGGACGATCCCGCGCTCACGCAGCGCGGCGACCCGCTCGGCGAGCTCCGCCTTGATCGCCGCCGCAGCGGCCTTGCCGTCGAGAATCGTCGCCGTCATGGCATCCCTCGTTCCGTCGGTGTGTCTCTTTGCGTGGGTCTGCGTGTGGGGCCTGGTGCATAAACGCTCGGGCTCGGCAGAAACGCTGCGTCCGGGCGTTTCTGCCGAGCCGGAGCGTTTATGCGG
>NZ_LQQP01000035.1 GCF_001619615.1 Microbacterium sp. T32 | reverse complement strand
GCCGCGTGCGTCGGCGGCATCTTCATCTTCGTGACGATCGCGGCGTTCTTCGCGACCGAGCACGTCGTCACCTCACGCGAACTGCTGATCATCCTCGGCATCCTGGCCGTGGTCGTCGTCGTGTTCGGAGCGTTCTGGTTCCTCGTGCGGCGTCGCGCGCAGGCGCTCTTCTACATCATGGCCGCGGGTGTGATCTACGGTTTCGTCGCGACGCTCGCGAAGGTCATCATCAGCCGCATCCAGGCCGGCAACTTCGAGTGGCTGACGCTGCTGTGCGTCGTCGCGCTGCTCGCCGCGGTCGCGGTCGGCGCGTACTTCGTGCAGACGGCCTACTCGGTCGGCCCGCCCGACCTCGTGATCGCCGGTCTCACGGTGATCGACCCCATCGTCGCGGTGCTCATCGGCCTGTCGGTGCTCGGCGAGGCGTCGACGGCCCCCGCGTGGGCCCTGATCGGCTTCGTCATCGCCGGAGCGATCGCGACGTGGGGCGTCATCCAGCTCACCCGCCACCACCCCCAGGTCGCGGCCAACGGCAAGAAGCCGCGCGTCGCCTGACGCCCCGCACGCACGCTCCGCGCCGAGCGCTCACGATCCGGTCGAGCGCTCCCGTTCGGGTCGACCCGTTCGCGGGCGTTCGACCCGATCGTGGGCACTCCCCGGGTGTCCGGGGCGCCAGATCACGTGACGTGGCCGAGCGCACCCGTCGTGAAGCGCCACAGCCCCTGTGGTCGGCCGGATCACGTGATCTGGTGGCTTCGGCGCGGGGGATGGATGCCGGTAGGCTCGGAACCCACAGGGGGCGGTGGCCAAGCTGGTCAAGGCAGCGGGCTCATAACCCGACGATCGTGGGTTCAAGTCCCACCCGCCCTACTCACAGGTCTCCCCGGATCCGTCGGACCTGCGTGCGCAGGGCAGACGTGTACGCCCGCGGCTGGAAGGATCGTGGACATGACCCCACCCCGGACGCGACGCATCGCCCTGCCTGCCGTCGCCACGATGGCGGCGCTGGTGCTGGCCGGGTGCGCCGACGATCAGTTCGAGAGCACGCCGTCGGACACGGTGTACTGCGTCGACGAGCAGAACACGATCGTCGATGAGTCCCTCTGCGACGACACGAGCACGGGCCACAGCGGCGGGGGCTCGGCCCTGGCGTGGTTCCTGATCGGCCGGTACGCGGGCGGTCTTGCCGTGGGCTCGCGGCTGGACCCGGCGATGTCGACATCCCGCTTCGCCGCGAGCGACGCGGCAGCGCGCGCGGCCGCGGGGCTGTCGTCGAGCGGACGCGTGTCCAACGGCATCTCGGCATCCACCGGCAAACCGGCCGGATTCGGCAGCGGGTCCGGCGGGTCGGGGGGCAAGCCCGGCGGCTTCGGCGGCGGTGGCGACGGCGCCCACGGGACGGGCGGCTGACCATGCAGCGTCGCCTGATCCCGGCGCGGCCCGACTACCTCCGGAAGGTGCAGGAGGCGGGTCTCGTCTACACGCACGAAGACCCGCGGTCCGATCATCCGGAGCTGTACCGGTATTGGCGGGACGACGCCTACTACGAGATGACCGCCGACGACATCGTCGCCTTGGAAGAGGCATCCACGAGCATCTTCCGGATGCTTCAGGATGCCGGTGACTGGCTGTTGTCGCCGCAGGGGGCGTGGCATCTGCAGAAGTTCCAGATCCCGACGGTCGCGATGCGGGCCGTCGTCGACAGCTGGAACGAGGAGCCGGCGTGCGGGTCGATCCTCGGGCGGTACGACTTCCGCTTCGGCGGGGTCGCCCACCCCGACCCCGGACTGCGCACGCCGAAGCTGTACGAGTTCAACGCGGACACGCCCACCTCGCTCGTCGAGTCGCTCGTGCAGTGGGACTGGTTCGAGGACAATCGGCCGCGCTTCTCGCTCGAGCCGGGCGGGCAGACGGTCTCGCAGTGGACCAACATGTACGAAGATCTCGTCGCCGCGTGGAGGCGGAACCTGGCGCTCATCTCGACGAAGATCGGCCACGAGCCCGCGGTGTTCTTCGCGTGCAGCGAGGTCGATCCCTCGCACGAGGACGAGATGAACACGCTCGTCCTCCGCGACACGTGCCGGCTCGCCGGGTACCGCGTGGAGACGATCTACATCGAGAACATCTGGCTCGGCGACGACGGCCGCTTCTACGCCGGGCAGGGCGGCGAGCACATCGACGTGATCTTCAAGCTCTACCCGTGGGAGCACCTCGCGCGCGAGGACAACGCCGACGCGATCTTCGCCGACCTGCTCCACTCGGGGCTCGACCGGAATCCGTACGCCGGCGGGACGATCTGGATCGAACCGCCCTACAAGATGCTGTGGAGCAACAAGGCGATCCTTCCCGTCCTGTGGCACCTGTTCGGGAAGTCCGAGGAGGGTCGGAAGTACCTCCTCCCCGCCTGGTTCGACGGCGACGAGCCGTTCTCCGTGAACCGCACCGGTTACGCCCGGAAGCCGATCCTGGCGCGCGAGGGCGCCGACATCACCCTGAGCCACCCGAGCGGCGTGCGGATCCGCGGCGAGGAACAGGGATACGGCGCGGAGGGTTTCATCGTGCAGGAACTCGCGGAACCGCCGCGGTTCCGGCGACGAGAGGAGGGCGTCGACGTGAGCACCGTGGTCGGCGTGTGGATGATCGACGGCGAGCCGTCCGGCATGGCCGTGCGCGAGAGCCGGGGTCCGATCACCGACAACTTCGCCAACTTCCTCCCGCACACCGTCGTCGGCGGCCCGCGATGACGTTCCTCTTCCCGTACGACGACGACGATCGCCAGCCGATCTGCCCGTCGTGCGGCATCACGATGCACCCGCTCCTGGACGAGGGCGTGGATGCCGACGAGTGCCGGGAATGCGGCTTCCGGCTCGC
>NZ_LQQP01000034.1 GCF_001619615.1 Microbacterium sp. T32 | reverse complement strand
CGACCCATCCACACGTTCTTGCCTATAAGCCACACGCCCACGATCAAGCCAAAGAGAAAGGCCCGGGATCCAGCGTTTCCGCGTGATTCCGGGCCTCCCGGTGGTGGGCGATGCCGGACTCGAACCGACGACCTCTTCCGTGTGAAGGAAGCGCGCTACCAACTGCGCCAATCGCCCCTCGTCCCGAACGGGACTCGACTACCTTACCCGATCCGCGGGGGCTGCACCGACCGCGAGAGGGACACGCGCGGGGCGCGTCTGGTTTTGCACGTGCCTCGAAATCGGGTAATGTCTTACGAGTGCTCGGGGCAAGCCCCGGGAACGAAATGCGGATGTAGCGCAGTTGGTAGCGCACAACCTTGCCAAGGTTGGGGTCGCGAGTTCGAGTCTCGTCATCCGCTCGAGTGTGAAGATCGCCGTCAGGCTTCGGCCGGGAGATCACGACACGTGGGTCGAACCACACACGGTGGCGTGGCCGAGCGGCTAGGCACCGGCCTGCAAAGCCGTTTACACGGGTTCGAATCCCGTCGCCACCTCGCCCATAACTGAACAGCCTTCACAGGCGCGATTGGCGCAGCGGTAGCGCGCTTCCCTGACACGGAAGAGGTCACTGGTTCGATCCCAGTATCGCGCACCACCACAGGAACCCTCGGCTTGGCCGGGGGTTTTCGTGTATTAGGGTCCCGGCCCGTCTCACTCGTCGCCGTCGTCCGCCCGTTGCCGTGCGCGCCGCGTCCTCGGGGTCGCCGGATCGGGCACGGGCGTTTCGGGCGCGGCATCCCGTCCGATGTCGAGACGCTCGCGGAGCGTGGACGACGCTGCCTCGGGCGCGGCATCCGCCGATCCCGTCGGGTCAGCGGTGTCGGGATCCGAGCGCGGGATGTACCAGCTCACCGGCAGTTCACGCATGCCGAACCACCCTCGACGGGAGCGGACGATGGTGAACCCCTCGTCGCGGAGGTGGAGGGCGTAGTCCGGCGTCACCTCGGTCGGCGAGACGCGCACCCACCCCCGACGAAAGTCGTAGGCGTGGGTCGCAATGTGGCGGCGAGACATGCGAACCTCCTCGTTCCGAGCCTGGCAGGGGCATCGGAAGCACACACGTACGACATGTTCCAAACGTGTGAACAATGCTCCGGGTTTCCTAAGAGCGCGCACTGTGCGGCCTGAAGCCACCGCACCGCAAGACCGGATCCGGGAGATCCGCGGGCCGATAGTGTGGGCAAATGACCGTCCCCGACTCTCTCTGGCGTGAAATCGCCGCCTCTCCTTTCGTCTCGCTCGGAACGTTCCGCAGAAATGGGGAAGAGGTCGCGACGCCGGTGTGGATCGCCCGGGACGGCGACGAACTCGTCGTGACGACCGAGCGGAACACGGGCAAGGTCAAGCGCGTGCGGAACGACGCCCGTGTGACGCTGCGGCCCTGCTCCCGAATGGGGGCGGTGGCCCCGGATGCCATCACGGTGCAGGCGCATGCACGCATCGCCGGACCGAGTACCGAGGATCAGCGAGCCGACGCCGCCCTCCGGCGGAAGTACGGATGGCAGTTCCGCGCCATCACCGGGTTCGAGGCTCTGATGCGTCGGCTTCAGCGCCGCGCCGGCGATCGCGTCATCCTCCGGATCTCCCGCGGAGCCTGACGACCCCTAGACCCGAAACGTCCCGGAGGCAAGTGGGTTTGCGTTTCGGGGCGAATCGCGAGATGTTGCCCGTGACAGAAGCGGCATCCCCCCTTTCCCGCGTTCGTCATTTCTCGCCAGGAATGCGCGGCTGTCGGGATGCCGTTCGGAGGTTCTTTATGGGCAAATTCATTTACGACGGCAACATCAAGGTCGATTTCGAGGACCGTCTCCTCGCCCATCTTCAGGCCGTCATCATGGCCAAGGTGCGGCGCGGCGAGAGCTTCCCCTTCACGTGGAAGGACGACATCAGCACCGGTGGTGGGCGCACGACCGTCTACATCCACCCGAACGTCTCGATGGTGTTCAAGTACCACGGCAGCCGCAATCCGCAGCTCAGCAACACGTGGCTGCACGCCCTCACGTACAACGCGAACTCGGGCCGGGGACTGTACGTCGTGCCCGAGCCCGACGACTCCACCGTGCGTGAGACCCCGCACCGCGGGGAGATGGTCTTCCGCGAGGTCCCCAACGATCAGGCGCCCATGGCCGCGCATCGGTAGGCAGGGAATGACCGAGACGACGCGCGGGTTGTCGACCGCATGAGCGACTGGACGACAGCGAAGCCGTACTTCGAAGCGCCGGCGGTGGCACACCTCGCGACCCTGATGCGTGACGGTTCCCCGCACAGCGTCCCTGTCTGGGTCGGCGTCGAGGGGGAGCTCCTCTCGGTCTTCATCGAAGCGGGAACGCTCAAAGACCGGAACCTGCTGCGCGATCCCCGCGTCGCGATCTCGGTGACGGCTGTCGACGATCCGCTCTCCATGGCCTTCGTCCGCGGCGAGGCCGTCGAACGCATCGACGGCGGCAGGGCGCTGCCCTACATCGACCGCATCGCGACCCTGTACACGGGCAAGCCCTACGAGTTCCGCCGGGGTTTCGCCGTCTGGCTCATCGAACCTCGCAAAGCCTGGGGGCGCGCGTACGAGAGCTGACGTCAGAGCGTCAGCGGCAGCACGGCCAGCACCAGGATCAGCGGCGCGATCACGGCACCCAGCAGGATGAACCGGCTCCACCGCACCTCGACCCCGGCGGCGACGAGACGGTCGTGCCACAGCAGCGTGGCCAGCGACGCCCACGGTGTCACGATGGGCCCGGCGTTCACGCCGATCAGCAGCGCGGCGAGGCGGACGGGGGACCCCGCAACCGACTCCATCGCGAGATAGGCCGGGAGGTTGTTGATCCCGTTCGCCGCGAGAGCGCCGACGCCGGCCAGCTGCCACAGCGACACGAGATCGTCGCCCGAGCCGGCGAGCACCGAGGTCACGCGCCCGATCCCCACCGCCTCCAGCGCTCCGACGGCGAGGAACAGCCCGCCCGCGAACACGAGCAGCGACCAGGGTACGAGACGGATGCCGAGGGCCCGCGGCGCGCGCAGGGCGAACGCGACGACGAGCACCACCGCGGCCGCGAGGGCCGGCATCCACGGATCCAGTCCGATCACGAGCAACGGCAGCAGCGCCACCGTGACGATCGCGGAGACGCGCAACAGGACCGGGTCCGCAACGACGGGGGAGGCGGCATCCGGGTAGGTCTTCGGCAGCTTCCGGAGGAACACCGCCGTCAGGACCGCCACCGACACCGCGATGGCGATCAGCGCGGACGGGCCGAGGAGGGCGAGGAAGGCGACCGGGTCGTGCCCGCCGAGCGCGTCGGATGCCAGCAGGTTCGTGAGGTTCGACACCGGCAGCACGAGCGACGCGGTGTTCGCGAGCACCACCGTGACGAACGCGAAGGGCAGCGGGTCGAGCTTGCGCGCGACCGCCATGGCCACGACGACCGGGGTCAGGAGCACCGCGGTCGTGTCGAGCGAGAGGAAGGCCGACGCGACGGTGGCCAGGGCCACCACCAGCACCCACAGCCACGCGGTCCGTCCGCGGGCGATCCGGGCGAGGCGAGCGGCCACGACGTCGAACAATCCCGCCTTGGATGCCAGCTCCGCCACGATCGTGACCGCGACGACGAACAGCAGGATGGGCCAGACGCGGTCGGCGACGGCGAGAGCCTGGTCGACGGGAAAGATGCCGACGAGGAGAGCGATGATGCCGAGGATCCACAGCACGCCGCCGATGATGGCCAGAGTCACCGCTCCACTATGCGGCACGCGGCGTGCCGTTGAGGCCACGCCCGGCGGGTAGCCTGGAATCGACCCATCCAGGAGACCGCCTTGACTGATGCCGCCCTGCCGTCGGAGCAGACCTACCCCGCCGACGGCTTCGCCCTCTTCCCCGACCGTTCGGTCGTCGCCCTGCGCGTGAACGGTGAGCTCAAAGACCTCGCGACGACCGTCCACGCGCACGACCGGATCGAGCCGGTGACGATCGACAGCCCCGAGGGCCTGTCGATCCTGCGGCACTCGACGGCGCACGTGCTGGCGCAGGCCGTGCAGCGCGTGAAGCCGCAGGCGAACCTGGGCATCGGTCCGCCCGTCACCGACGGCTTCTACTACGACTTCCAGGTCGACGATCCCTTCACTCCCGAAGACCTGAAGGTCATCAAGAAGGAGATGGAGCGGATCGTCCGCGAGAACCAGCGGTTCGTGCGTCGTGTCGTCACCGACGACGAGGCCCGTGCCGAGCTCGCCGACGAGCCGTTCAAGCTCGAGCTCATCGGCCTCAAGGGCGGGTCCGCCGAAGCCGCCGAAGGCGCGAGCGTCGAGGTCGGCGCCGGCGAGCTGACGATCTACGACAACGTGAACCGCGACGGCGAGACGGTCTGGAAAGACCTGTGCCGCGGACCGCACGTTCCCGGCACGCGCCTGATCGGCAACGGCTGGGATCTCACCCGCATCGCGGGCGCCTACTGGCGCGGCAGCGAGAAGAACCCGCAGCTGCAGCGCATCTACGGCACCGCGTGGGCGACCAAGGACGACCTCCGCGCGTACCAGCACCGTCTCGAGGAGGCCGCCAAGCGCGACCACCGCAAGCTCGGCAAGGAACTCGACCTGTTCTCGTTCCCCGATGAGATCGGTCCGGGCCTGAGCGTCTTCCACCCCAAGGGCGGAATCATCCGCTACGAGATCGAGCGCTACATGCGCGAGCGTCTGCTCGCCAGCGGCTATCAGGTCGTGAACACGCCGCACATCACCAAGGGCGACCTGTTCATGACGAGCGGCCACCTGCAGTGGTACGCGGACGGCATGTACCCCCCGATGACGCTCGACGAAGTGGTGGATGCCGACGGCCACGTGACGCGCGAGGGCCAGGAGTACTACCTGAAGCCCATGAACTGCCCGTTCCACAACCTGATCTTCCGCTCGCGCGGACGCAGCTACCGCGAGCTGCCGCTGCGGCTGAGCGAGTTCGGGTCGGTCTACCGCTACGAGAAGAGCGGCACGCTCGCGGGCCTGACCCGCGTGCGCGGCATGACCCAGGACGACACGCACATCTACGTCGCCGCCGACCAGGTGAAGGGCGAGCTGACCCACAGCCTCGACTTCGTCCTGCAGACGCTGCGCGACTACGGTCTGCACGACTTCTACCTCGAGCTGTCGACGAAGGAGGAGGGCAACCCCAAGTTCATCGGCGACGACACGCTGTGGACCGAGGCGACCGAGACTCTTCGCGAGGTCGCCGAGGCCTCGGGGCTCGAGCTCGTGCCCGACCCGGGTGGAGCGGCGTTCTACGGGCCGAAGATCTCGGTGCAGGCGCGCGACGCCATCGGCCGCACCTGGCAGATGTCGACGATCCAGCTCGACTTCAACCAGCCCGAGCGCTTCGAGCTCGAGTACACCGGACCCGACGGCGAGAAGCACCGCCCGGTCATGATCCACCGTGCGCTGTTCGGCTCGGTGGAGCGCTTCTTCGCGATCCTGCTCGAGCACTACGCGGGCGCGTTCCCGGTGTGGCTCTCGCCCGTGCAGGTCGTGGCGGTGCCCGTCGCCGCGGAGTACGGCGAGTACCTCGACGGTATCGTCGCGGAGCTCCGCGCGAAGGGCGTGCGCGCGGAGGTCGATCACAGCGACGACCGCATGCAGAAGAAGATCCGCACCCACACCACGCAGAAGGTGCCGCTGCAGCTCATCGCGGGCGAGGCGGACCGGGCCGGTGGCACCGTGTCGTTCCGCTTCCGCGACGGCACGCAGCTCAACGGCATCCCGGTCGACGAGGCCGTCGCGCGCATCACCGGCGCGATCGCGACGAAGGCCCTCGTCGACACCGCCGAGGACCTCGCGTGACGACCGAACCGGATGCCTCCGCGGCCGACGGCGTCGAGATCGTCGCGGCCGCGGACCTCCCGGGGGTGCCGGACGAGTTCCAGCGCCTGTGGACCCCGCACCGCATGGCCTACATCCAGGCCGGGCGCGAACCGATGGAGCAGAACTGCCCGTTCTGCGCGGCTCCGGGGAAGTCGGACGAGGACGGCCTGATCGTCGCGCGGGGGAAGAGCGCGTACGTACTGCTGAACCTGTTCCCGTACAACTCCGGGCACCTGCTCGTGTGCCCGTACCGCCACATCGCGACCTACGACCAGGCGACCGACGAAGAGGTGGCCGAGATCGGCGCGCTGACGCAGCGCGGGATGCGCGTGCTCCGAGCGGTGTCGCGGTGCGACGGGTTCAACCTCGGCATGAACCAGGGCGCCATCGCCGGCGCCGGCGTCGACGCGCACCTGCACCAGCACATCGTTCCGCGGTGGGCGTCGGACGCGAACTTCTTCCCGATCATCGCCAAAACGAAGGCGCTACCGCAGCTGCTCGGCGACGTGCGTCGCACGGTCGCCGACGCCTGGAACGCGTGACCGCTCCGCCGCAAGCCCGCGGGTCCGTCACCGGTGCGCGGCTAGCGTGAGGGGATGAAGGCTCGGCTCCGTCCCCTCGCCCTGACCCTCCTCGTCGCCACGGCGCTCGGCACCACGACCGGGTGCATTCGCCTGCCGAGCCCGCTCGGACCCGACGGGATGCGGGCACCGCTGACGGCGCCGGGCGAGTCCGCCGGCCCGACGCCCTTCGCCTCCCCGGATGATTCCGCGGGTCCCCTCACGGGCGACGACGTAGACGCCGCGTTCGCGGAGCGGGAGCGCTTCTTCGAAGAGCAGCAACTGCCCCTGGACGGAACGCCGCTGGTCGCCGTGACCCCGGCGCAGAAGCAGTTCGTCGCGGAACAGAAGGACTACGCGGCTCAGCAGGGCATCGAGTGGACGGATCGCGACGAGAGCCTCTCGCTCGCGCTGGTCGCCGATGCGTGCGAGACCGCCATTCTGAGCTACCACCGCGTGGATGCCACGACCCTGCAGGCCCACGTGGCCACATCGCCGATCCTCGCCCAGCTCGTCCCCGCCGACCTGCAGGGGACGGATCGTGCGAACGCCGAAGCGCCCATCGCGAGCCTCATGGTCTACGGCACGTCGTTCCTCTGCCCCGACGACGCCGACGCCTGGCTCACCGCCTACACCGAGGTCTACGGCGGCTGACGCCCGACGCAGCGCCGAGCGACCTCAGCGCACCTGACGCACGGAGAACTGCAGGCGCGGGTGGGCGTACGCCTCCTGCGACTCGATGAGCAGCAGCTCGCGCGAGCCCGCCTCGTAGGTGTTCGACAGCAGGTCGAAGACGCTGGAGGCCGTGCGGGCGAGCGCGTCCGCGGCATCCCCAGTCCGGCGATAGTGAGCGGTGAAGAGGGCCGCGGTGACGTCGCCCGAGCCGTTGGCCTTCATCGGGATGAGCGGCGTCTGCACGATCCACGCACCGGCGTCGTCGACGACCATCATCTCGATGGTGTCGGGTTCGCGGTCGGGCCGCTCGACGCTCGTGACGAGGACGGTGCGGGGTCCTCGGGCGCGCGCGAGGTCGGCGGATTCGAGCGTGGACTCGATGCTGCCCGGCTCGGTGCCGGTGAGGAACCCCAGCTCGAACTGGTTGGGCGTGATGATGTCCGCGACGGGGATCACGCGTTCGCGCAGGAGGTCGGGGATCGCCGGGGCCACGAAGCAGCCGGACTTGGCGTTGCCCATGACCGGGTCGCACGCGTAGACGGCATCCGGATTCGCCTGCTTCACCCGCGCGACCGCGTCGATGATGACGTCGGCGATGCCCTCGCCGCCCTGGTATCCGGACAGGACCACGTCGATCTCGCCGAGGACTCCGCGCTCTTCGATCCCGGTGATGACGTCGGCGACGTCGGCGGGGGAGATGAGCGGCCCGCGCCACGCGCCGTAGCCGGTGTGGTTCGAGAAGTTGACCGTGTAGACGGGCAGCACCTCGACGCCGATACGCTGCAGCGGGAAGACGGCGGCCGAGTTTCCGACGTGACCGTACGCGACGGCCGACTGGATCGAGAGGACCTTCATCCTTCGATCCTCCCACCTCGCGGCGCGGGCCGGAGCGCGGTGACGGCGCTCGCGATGTCGTCGGCGAGCGCGACCGCCTCCGCGTCCGAGAGCTGGTGCACGGTGAGACGGAGGTAGTCGCCGGCGGTGTCGGGGGAGAGGAAGAAGTGGTCGCCGTCGCGCACCAGCCATCCGCGGCGCATGAGGTCCTCGCGGACGCGCGCGGCCGGTGCGGGGAGCGGCACCCACAGGTTCAGGCCGTCGCCGACCGGCGTCGGCAGACCACGCGCCGCGAGGGCCGCCGCGAAGGCGTCGTTGCGCTCGGCGTAATGCGCCGCGGCCCGGTCGATTCCCTCGCGCACCTCGGGATCGGTGACGAGCGCGAGCGTGAGCCGCTGGAGGATGTGGCTCACCCAGGTCGTGCCCGGGGTCAGACGCAGCGCGAGCCGGTCGGCGGTCTCGTCATCGGATGCCACGACCGCGAGGCACATGTCGGGTCCGAGGAACTTCGACACCGAACGGATGCGCGCCCACCGCTGCTGCGCCGGGCCGATGACGGTGCGCAACGGCACGCGGGACAGCAGCGAGAAGTGGTCGTCCTCGATGACGAGCACGTACGGGTGGTCGGCGAGGACCTCGCGCAGCTGCGCCGCGCGCTGCTCGGTGAGGCTCGCGCCCGTGGGGTTGTGGGCGCGCGGCGTGCAGATGACCGCCCGGACGCCGTCGGCCAGAGCGGCCCGGAGTCCCTCGACCGTCATCCCCTCGGCATCCACCGCCACCGGCACAGCCCGGTAACCGCCCTGACGCACGGTGTGCAGCGCGGACAGGAAGCAGGGGTCCTCGAGCGCCACGGCGTCGTCGCGCTGCAAAGCCTGCGCGAGCAGGCGCTCGATGGCGTCACTGGCGCCGCTCGTGACGGTGATGCGGGGGTCGGGGTCGGGGAGCTGCTCCGACATCCAGGCGCGGGCCCACTCCTCCAGCCCCGGGTCGACGACCGGCTCGCCGTAGAGCACCGGGCGCCCCGACCGCGCGAGGGCGGCGGCGGGGTCCGGGATGAGCGTCGGGTCGGGGTTGCCCGTACCGACATCGCGCAGCACGGTTCCGGCCGCGTAGCCCTCCTGCGCCACGGGCGCGTGGCCGGCGACGCGGGTGCCGCCGCGCCCGCGCGCGACGACGAGTCCGGCCTGGGCGAGCAGGCGGTACGCGGCGACGACGGTGTTGCGGTTGACGCCGAGCTCGGCGGCGAGGGTGCGCACGGGGGCGAGCACGTCGCCCGGTTGCAGCTGTCCGCGCTCGATGCGCTCCCGCAGGTCCGCGGCGATCTCGGATGCCGAGCGCCCGGTGATGTCGACCGACATACGCCCCCTCTCGCTCGCTCCAGCCTATGTCCTGCGTCATGCTACGGTTTGGCCTAAGCCAAAAGAAGCGCCCCGAAGCGCGAAGGGAATCGCAATGACCGACACCGGAACCTCCCGCGTCAAGCGCGGACTCGCCGAGATGCTCAAGGGCGGCGTCATCATGGACGTCGTCACCGCCGAGCAGGCCCGCATCGCCGAAGACGCCGGCGCCGTCGCCGTCATGGCGCTCGAGCGCGTGCCGGCCGACATCCGCGCGCAGGGCGGCGTCGCCCGCATGAGCGACCCCGACCTCATCGACGACATCATCGCGTCGGTCTCCATCCCCGTGATGGCCAAGGCCCGCATCGGGCACTTCGTCGAGGCGCAGATCCTGCAGGAGCTGGGCGTCGACTACATCGACGAGTCCGAGGTGCTCTCGCCCGCCGACTACGTGAACCACATCGACAAGTGGAACTTCACCGTGCCGTTCGTGTGCGGTGCCACGAACCTCGGCGAGGCGCTGCGCCGCATCACCGAGGGTGCCGCGATGATCCGCTCGAAGGGCGAGGCCGGCACGGGCGACGTCTCCGAGGCGACCAAGCACATCCGCACCATCACGGGCGAGATCAACGCGCTGCGCGCCAAGACCAAGGACGAGCTGTACGTCGCGGCCAAGGAGCTCCAGGCCCCCTACGAGCTCGTCGCCGAGATCGCCGAGACCGGCAAACTCCCCGTCGTCCTCTTCACCGCGGGCGGCGTGGCCACCCCGGCCGACGCGGCGATGATGATGCAGCTCGGCGCCGACGGCGTCTTCGTGGGCTCCGGCATTTTCAAGTCGGGCAATCCCGCGCAGCGTGCCGCCGCGATCGTGAAGGCCACCACCTTCCACGACGACCCCAAGATCGTGGCCGAGGCATCGCGCGGTCTCGGCGAGGCCATGGTCGGTATCAACGTCGCCGACCTCCCCGCACCGCACCGCCTGGCCGAACGTGGCTGGTAACAGCCCCCGCGTCGGCGTCCTCGCCCTGCAGGGCGACGTCCGCGAGCACCTGCGCGTGCTCGCGGACCTGGGCGCCGACGCCCGGCCCGTCCGGCGCACGTCGGAGCTCGCCGAGGTTGACGGACTCGTCCTCCCCGGCGGCGAGTCCAGCGTCATCGACAAGCTCGCGCGCGCGTTCGGCCTGTTCGACCCGATCCGCGCCGCGATCGCCGACGGTCTCCCGGTCCTCGGTACGTGCGCGGGGCTGATCCTCCTCGCTGACCGGATCGACGGCGCGATCGTCGGCCAGCGCACCTTCGGCGGACTCGACGTCCGCGTGCAGCGCAACGCCTTCGGCTCTCAGACGCAGTCGTTCGAGACCGACCTCGCCGTCCCGGTCCTGGGGGATCCGCCGGTGCACGCCGTGTTCATCCGCGCGCCCGTGGTGACCGAGACGGGCCCGGATGCCACCCCCCTGGCGACTCTGTCCGACGGGCGGGTCGTGGCCGTGGAGCAGGACAACCTCCTCGGGCTCGCGTTCCACCCCGAATCCACGGGCGAGACGCGCTTCCACGCGCGGTTCCTCGACCGCGTCCGCACGCGCGCCGGGGTCGCGGCGCCCTCGCTCTAGACTGGAACGCATGTCCGGACACTCCAAATGGGCCACGACCAAGCACAAGAAGGCGGTCGTCGACGCCCGCCGCGCCAAGTCGTGGGCCAAGCTCATCAAGAACATCGAGGTCGCCGCCAAGCTCGGTGGGGCGGACCTCCAGGGCAACCCGACGCTCTTCGACGCGGTGCTCAAGGCCAAGAAGACCTCGGTCCCCAAAGACAACATCGACCGCGCGATCAAGCGCGGCGCGGGTATCGGCGGCGAGGCCGTCGAGTACGCCTCGATCATGTACGAGGGCTACGGCCCCAACGGCGTGGCGTTCCTCATCGAATGTCTGACCGACAACAAGAACCGCGCCGCGGCCGAGGTGCGGACCGCGCTCAGCCGTAACGGCGGCACGCTCGCCGACCCCGGCAGCGTCGCCTACAACTTCAGCCGCAAGGGCGTCATCGTCGTCCCGTCCGAGGGCACGACCGAGGACGACGTCATGCTCGCGGTCCTCGAGGCCGGTGCCGAAGAGGTCGAGCCGCACGGTGACGGCTTCGGCGTTATCACCGAGGCGAGCGACCTGGTGACCGTCCGCTCCGCGCTGCAGGACGCCGGCATCGAGTACGACTCCGCCGACGTCGAGTTCGTCCCGTCGCTCAAGGTCGAGGTCGACGCCGACACCGCGCGCAAGGTGTTCCGTCTCATCGACGCGCTCGAAGACAGCGACGACGTGCAGAACGTCTACACCAACTTCGACATGAGCCCCGAGGTGGCGGCCGAGCTCGAGAACGACGAGTAAGGGCGCGCCCTTCGCCGGAACACGGCCCTCGCGCTTAGCGTGGGGGTCGTGTCTCGTTCTCTGCGCGTCCTCGGCATCGACCCGGGTCTGACGCGCTGCGGCATCGGCGTGGTCGACGTGTCGCCCGACCGCACGGCATCCCTCGTCCATGTCGGGGTGGTCCGGTCGGCCGTCACGGATCCCATCGAGAAGCGCCTGGCAACGATCGCGGCCGGCATCCGCTCGGTCCTCGCGGCCCACGATCCGCACGTGGTCGCGGTCGAGCGCGTGTTCGCGCAGAACAACCGGCACTCGGTGATGGGCACCGCGCAGGCGAGCGGCATCGCGCTGCTCCTCGCGGCCGAGCACGGCATCCCGGCGGCGACGCACACGCCGAGCGAGGTCAAGGCGGCGATCACCGGCTACGGCTCCGCCGACAAACTGCAGGTGCAGACGATGGTCGCGCGCGTGCTCCGGCTCGACACGCTGCCGCAACCGGCCGACGCCGCGGACGCGCTCGCCCTCGCCCTGTGCCACGCGTGGCGCGGGGGAGCGGCGACGGCCCCGACCGGGGGCGCCCTCACTCCCGCGCAGAAGGCGTGGCGGGATGCCGAGAAGCGGCAGCCGTCTACAGGGACGCGTGTCGCTCGAACAAAGGTCCGAACCGGCGCGTAGGCTCGTCGCATGATCTCTTCGCTGCAGGGTGTCGCCGCGCACGTCGGCGACGATGCGCTCGTCGTGGTCGTCGGGGGAGTGGGCCTGTCGGTCGCGGTGACGCCCCAGGTCGCACGGACCACCCACGTCGGCGACCAGGTGCACCTGCACACGCACCTCGTCGTGCGGGAGGACGCCCTGTCGCTCTTCGGTTTCGAGACGCGCGAAGAGCTGACGGTCTTCACCCAGCTCATCGGCGTCACCGGCGTCGGCCCGAAGTCCGCGATGGGGGTGCTGTCGTCCCTGACGGTGCCGCAGATCGCGCAGGCGGTCACCGATGACGACGACGCCCCCTTCAAGCGTGTCTCGGGCATCGGACCGAAGACCGCGAAGCTCATCGTCGTGCAGCTCGCCGGCAAGCTCGCCGTCCCCGCCGCGCAGGCTCCCGCCGCCGTCGCCCCGCACGGCCAGGTCCCGCTGCAGGTGACCCAGGCCCTCATCGGGCTCGGGTGGAGCGAGCGCGTCGCGGCGGAGGCCGTGGCATCCGTCGCCGAGAACGCCGCCGAGGCCGACCGGGCCTCGGTGCAGGCGCTGCTCCGCCTCACGCTCGCTCTACTCGGCCCCGCGCGGAAGGAGCCGGTCGGTGGCTGACGTCGTCCGCGACGCCGGAACGCCCGACGACGAGACCGAGCTCGCCATCGAAGGGGCGTTGCGTCCGACGTCGCTCAGCGAGTTCGTCGGCCAGCAGAAGGTTCGCGGCCAGCTGCAGCTCCTCCTGGACGCCGCGCGCATCCAGCAGCGCTCGCCCGACCACATCCTCCTGTCGGGCCCACCCGGCCTCGGCAAGACGACGCTCGCGATGATCGTGGCGCACGAGAGCGGCCGGCCCTTGCGCCTTTCCAGCGGACCGGCCATCCAGCACGCCGGCGACCTCGCTGCTCTGCTGTCGTCGCTCACGCCGGGCGAAGTGCTCTTCATCGACGAGATCCACCGCATGGCCCGCTCCGCCGAAGAGATGCTCTACCTCGCGATGGAGGACTTCCGCATCGACATCATGGTCGGCAAGGGCGCGGGAGCGACGAGCATCCCCCTCGACCTGGCCCCCTTCACGCTCGTCGGCGCCACGACGCGTGCGGGGCTCCTCCCGAACCCGCTCCGCGACCGCTTCGGATTCACGGCGCACCTCGAGTACTACGAGCCGGAAGAACTCGAGCGGGTCGTGTCGCGCTCGGCATCCATGCTCGACGTCGGCCTCCCGGGCACCGCGCGCGCCGAGATCGCCCGCCGCTCGCGGGGAACGCCGCGCATCGCCAACCGCCTG
Organism: Microbacterium sp. T32; assembly: GCF_001619615.1. GTDB lineage: Bacteria > Actinomycetota > Actinomycetes > Actinomycetales > Microbacteriaceae > Microbacterium. The sequence goes on along the minus strand of NZ_LQQP01000034.1, from coordinate 76,533 downwards.
CTCCGCCGCGTCCGCGACTATCTCGTCGTCCACGGCCCCTCCACCGGGACGGATGCCGGCGACGCCGACGTCCGCACCGTCGACGCCGCCCTCGACCTGTACGACGTGGATGCCATCGGCCTCGACCGCCTGGACCGGGCGGTGCTCGACGCGCTCGTGCGGAGGTTCCGCGGCGGGCCCGTGGGATTGAGCACGCTCGCCGTGGCCGTGGGCGAGGAGCCCGAGACGATCGAGTCGGTCGTCGAGCCGTATCTCGTCCGCATCGGCTTCATGGGGCGCACCCCGCGGGGCCGCGTCGCCACACCCGAGGCGTACGACCACCTCGGTGCTCCCCACCCCGACGGGCTGCTCCGTTTCAGTCAAGGGGGATGACCTATACTCGGCGAGGGATTCCCCGCCCCCTTAGGCAGTGCCGCACGGCGCGCCTGAATCGAAAGGTGCACCGCCTCCATGGATTTCGCGAGCTTCTTCAGCCAGTACGGCCTGATCATCCTGCTGATCGCCCTGTTGGTCTTCATGTTCTACAGCTCGCGCCGCCGCATGCAGAAGCAGAAGCTCGAGCAGGAGGAGAAGGCGCGCCAGACGATCCCGGGTGCCGAGGTCCTGCTGCAGGGCGGACTGTACGGCACGATCGTCGAGTACGACGGTGTGGACCTCGACAAGCGCGCCCGCGTGGAGATCGCCCCGGGCGTCATCATCGAAGTCCACAGCCAGGCCGTCCTCCGTGTCGTGGATCCCGCCGAGGGTGTCGTGACCGAGGATGAGTTCATCGCGGCTGAGGCGTCCGAGGCCGAGTATGTCGCCGGCGTCGCCGACGGTGACATCACCTCCATCAGCGACGACCACCGCGTGGCCCTCAGCAAGGACGACCCCGAGCACGTCGCCGACCGCGACGACAAGGACCGCCCGCAGGCCTGACGCTCCTTCGCCTCTTCCGTTCACCGCCGCACAGAAAGCCGACTCCGTGGCGCCCTCGACTCCCGTCCGCCACGCCTGGCGCGTACTGACCGGACTGCTCGCCATCACCGGCGTGCTGTTCGGCATCAACGCGCTCGGCGTGTACGCCTTCCAGGCCAGCTCCTGGACTCCCGACCTCGCCCTCGACCTGCAGGGCGGCACGCAGATCATCCTCGCGGCACAGACGACGGACGGGGCCAACCCCGACACCGATCAGATGCAGCAGGCCGTGACGATCATCCGCCAGCGCGTCGACGCCTCGGGCGTGGGCGAGGCCGATGTCGCGACGGAGGGCGGCCGCAACATCGTCGTTCAGATCCCCGGCCAGGCCGACGAGGCGACGCGTCAGCGCATCCAGAGTTCGGCCCAGCTGCAGCTGCGCGCGGTGCTCTACACCGGCTCGCCCGCGACCTCGTTCGTCGGTCAGGACGGCCAGAACACGCCGTACCCGACGCCCGACCCGTCGCTTCCGTCGACGCCGACCGCGTCGCCGACCAACGGCAGCGACCTGTCCTGGATCACGCCCGCGCTGCAGGCGCAGTTCCTGGCGTACGACTGCGCGAACCCTGCCAACAATCCCGCGCAGGCACCCGCCGACCAGCCGCTCATCACCTGTGACGACAGCGGTTCGGTGAAGTACATCCTGGGCCCCGTCGAACTCGACGGCACCGATATCAGCAACGCGACGAACGGCCAGGAGCAGAACACCGGCCAGTGGGCCGTCAACCTCGTGTTCAACGACCAGGGCACGCAGAAGTTCGCCGAGATCAGCCAGCGCCTCTACGGTGCGCAGGCGCCGCTGAACCAGTTCGCCTTCGTGCTCGACGGTTCGGTGTTGTCGGCCCCGTCGATGAACGGCATCATCGTCGACGGCCGCCCGAGCATCACGGGAAGCTTCACGCAGGCGACCTCGAAGGCCCTCGCCGACCAGCTGAAGTACGGCGCCCTGCCGCTGAGCTTCACGGTCGTGAGCTCGGACACCGTCTCGGCGACGCTCGGATCGCAGCAGCTGCAGGTCGGCTTCATCGCGGGCCTCATCGGTCTCGGCCTGGTCGCGATCTACTCGCTCATCGTCTATCGAGCGTTGGGGACGGTGATCATCGCCTCGCTCGGGGTCATGGCGGTGCTGACCTACGTCACGCTGTGCATCCTGGCCTGGCGCATGGGCTTCCGTCTGTCCCTCGCCGGTGTCGCGGGCCTCATCGTCACGATCGGCTTCACGGCCGACTCGTTCATCGTCTACTTCGAACGCATCCGAGACGAGCTGCGCGACGGGAAGTCGATCACCGCCGCCGTCGAGGACGGCTGGTCCCGCGCCAAGCGCACGATCTACATCTCGAAGTCGATCAACGTCCTCGCCGCCGTGGTGCTCTACATCCTCGCGGATGCCACGGTGAAGGGCTTCGCCTTCACGCTCGGCCTCACGACCGCGATCGACGTCCTGATCTTCATCCTGTTCACGCACCCGGTGATGCAGCTGCTCGCGCGGACGCGTTTCTTCGGCTCCGGCCACCCGCTGTCCGGCATGGACCCCGAGGCGCTCGGTGCGGTCTACCGCGGTCGCGCGCAGTTCCGCGCCCCGGTCGCGGCCACCACCGGCCGCGCCAACCGCTCGCGCGGCGAGGCTCAGCGTCGGCAGACGATCGCCGAGCGCAAGCGCGCCGAGCTGGCCGCCGCCCAGGGCAATACCCGCTCCACGAAGGAGGGAGACGACTGATGCGCTCCATGTCGCAGCTCGGTAACGACCTCTACTCCGGGAAGACCTCTTTCCCGTTCGTGCAGCGTCGGCGCCTGTGGTTCATCATCGCCGCGGTCCTCGTCATCGGCGCGGCCCTCGTGCCGCTCTTCCGCCCGGTCCAGTTCTCGATCGAGTTCACCGGCGGCTCGCAGTTCACCGTTTCAAGCCCCACCTCGTTCGACCAGGCGATCGCGACGAACGCCGTGACCTCGGTGGTCCCGGCGGCCACGACGCGCGTCACGACCATCAGCGATCAGGCGGTCCGCGTCCAGACCGACCAGCTCGACGACCAGCAGACGCAGGCCGTCTCCTCGGCTCTCGCGGAGGGCTACGGCGTGCCCACGAGCGAGGTGACGAACTCCTTCATCGGACCCACGTGGGGTGCCGACGTCACGCGCCAGTCGCTCTGGGGCCTGGCGATCTTCCTCGCACTGACCTTCGTCATCCTGGCGCTGTACTTCCGCACGTGGAAGATGTCGGTCGCCGCCATCATCGGTCTCGTCGACGTGCTCGTCATCACGATCGGCGTGTACGCCGTGTTCGGTTTCGAGATCTCGCCGGCCGCCGTCATCGGCTTCCTGACAATCCTGTCCTACGCCCTCTATGACACCACCGTCGTCTTCGACAAGGTGCGCGAGAACACGCGGCAGGACGGCGAGCTCTCGGGCCGGACCTTCGCGGAGTCGGTCAACCTCGCCGCGAACCAGACGCTGATCCGGTCGATCAACACCACCGTGGTCGCGATCCTGCCGGTCGGCGCGATCCTCTTCATCGGTGTGCCGCTCGGCGCCCGCACCCTGAGCGACATCTCGCTGTCGATCTTCGTCGGCACGATCGTCGCGGCCTACTCGACGCTGTTCGTCGCCGTTCCCCTCTACGCGCTGCTGCGCGAAGGGGAGCCCGCGATCAAGTCGCGGGACGCCCGCGTGGTGTCCGCGCGCGCGAAGGCCGGTGTCCCCGCCTGACGGCGGGCACCGGCCCCGCGCGGCGTAGGATGGGAAGACTGATCGCAGTACCCGGGGGAGGGGATCGATGACCGAGACCACGTCCCCCGCGCCACCGCCGTCGTCGCTCCGACGCCTGGTCCCGCGCATCTTCTCGCGCGCCGCCCGGCGCGACGACGTCGACAAGCTGCTGCGCACGGTTCGCACGCACCACCCCAAGGGCGATCTCGGCATCATCGAGCGCGCGTACGCCGTGGCCGACAAGGCCCACGACGGGCAGAAGCGCCAGAGCGGCGAGCCGTACATCACTCACCCGCTCGCCGTCGCGCAGATCCTCGCCGAGCTGGGCCTCGGCCCCAAGGCCATCGCCGCGGCGCTGCTGCACGACACCGTCGAAGACACCGACTACCCGCTCGACCAGCTCGCCGCCGACTTCGGCGACGAGGTCGCGATGCTCGTCGACGGCGTCACCAAGCTCGACAAGGTCAAGTACGGCGAGAGCGCGCAGGCCGAGACCGTCCGCAAGATGATCGTGGCGATGTCGCGCGACATCCGCGTGCTCCTCATCAAGCTCGCCGACCGGCTGCACAACGCGCGCACGTGGGGGTTCGTCCCGCCGCACAAGGCCGCGAAGAAGGCCACCGAGACGCTCGAGATATACGCCCCGCTGGCCCACCGGCTCGGCATCCAGGCGATCAAGAGCGAGCTGGAAGACCTCTCGTTCGCCGTCCTGCACCCGAAGCTCTACGCAGAGATCGAGAGCCTCGTCCGACAGCGCACGCCGCAGCGCGAGCAGTACGTCCAGACGGTGATCGACGCGATCGACGCCGACCTGCGCGAGCTTCGGGTACGTGGACGCGTCATGGGCCGTCCCAAGCAGTTGTACTCCGTTTACCAGAAGATGGTCGTGCGGGGCCGCGAGTTCGACGACATCTACGACCTCATCGGCATCCGGATCCTCGTCGGCACCGTGCGCGACTGCTACGCCGTACTCGGCGCGATCCACGCGCGGTGGACGCCGCTCCCGGGGCGCTTCAAGGATTACATCGCCACGCCCAAGTTCAACCTCTACCAGTCGCTGCACACGACCGTGATCGGTCCGAGCGGGCGGACGGTCGAGATCCAGATCCGCACGCACGAGATGCACCAGCAGGCGGAGTTCGGTGTCGCCGCGCACTGGAAGTACAAAGAACGGATGGCCGGCGGGAAGACGGATGCCAAGGCCTCCGACACCGACATGGCCTGGATCGCGCGCATCTCGGACTGGCAGGCCGAGACCGCCGACCCGGGGGAGTTCCTCGACTCGCTGCGCTTCGAGATCGGCGCGAAAGAGGTCTACGTCTTCACGCCGAAGGGCCGGGTGATCGGCCTGCCGAAGGGTGCGACCCCGGTCGACTTCGCGTACGCCGTGCACACCGAGATCGGCCACCGCACCATGGGGGCCAAGGTCAACGGCCGCCTCGTGCCGCTTGAGACCGAGCTGCAGTCGGGCGATGTCGTCGAGGTCTTCACCTCGAAGAACCCCGACGCCGGACCGAGCCAGGACTGGCTCGGCTTCGTCAAGAGCACGCGTGCGCGCAACAAGATCCGCGGCTGGTTCACGAAGGAACGCCGCGAGGAGGCGATCGAGCAGGGCAAGGATTCCATCGCCCGGGCCATGCGCCGGCAGAACCTGCCGCTCCAGCGCCTGATGAACCAGGACTCGTTCGCCGAGGTCGCCCGCGGTTTCCACTACGAGGACGTCTCCGCGCTGTACGCCGCGGTCGGCGAGGGTCACGTCTCGACGCAGTCGGTCATCGAGAAGGTCACGGCGCTGGTGAGCGCCGACGACACGTCGACCGGACCGATCGACCTGCCGCAGGTCGGCCGCAGTCGCGCCCCCCGCGGCGGCGACTCCGGCGTGCTGGTCCGCGGCGCCCCCGACATCCTGGTCAAGCTCGCGAAGTGCTGCACGCCGGTGCCGGGCGACGAGATCGTCGGCTTCGTCACGCGCGGCAGCGGCGTCTCGGTGCACCGTGCCGACTGCACGAACGTGAAGTCGCTGCGGGAGGATCCCGAGCGTCTCATCGACGTCGAGTGGGCGCCGACGACCAAGAGCGTGTTCCTCGTGCAGATCCAGGTCGAGGCGCTCGACCGCTCCGGCCTGCTGAGCGACGTCACCCGCGTGCTGAGCGAGCACCACGTCAACATCCTCTCGGCCACGGTCTCGACGACCAACGACCGCCTGGCGCTGAGCAAGTTCGTGTTCGAGATGGGCGACACCGTCCACCTCGACCGCGTCCTCAACGCGGTGCGGCGCATCGACGCCGTCTACGACGTGTACCGCGTCACCTCGTCCTGATCCCGCGGCTGCCTCACGGCGTCCAGCACCTCCCCGGCCCGTCGTCCGTACGGGTACCGCGGATGCCGCGCAAGCCACGCCCGCGCATCGCCGAGGACGTCGGGAGCGGCGCGTGCCCAGGAACGAGCGGCGTGGAGATCGACGGCATCCGGAGATCGGGCGAGATCGACCAGCGTCCGCGCCGGGCTCGAGACGCGGACGCCGGCGATCGTCACGAGGTCGCCCGCCGGGATGCGGACGTCGTGGACGATGACGCTCGGCTCCCGCAGCGGACGCGCGCGCTCCGCGGCGGCGCGCTGCACGTGATGCCGGAGCGGCTCGGCGTCGACGCCGCCGTGCACCCACGCGGCACTCACGCGGACGGCCGCCCAGCGATCTCCGACGAGCGGTGCGAGGCTCCGCGCGCGCATCCACGTCGTCTCCACGGCATCCGCGGGCATGAACCCCTCGCCGATCGGGGCGAGCAGGCCGTCGAGACACGCGGCGGTGAGCTCTGCCAGCGAGAGCCGCTCGCCCGGGAAGTACAGGAAAGGGGAGACCATCCCGTCAGTGTGCCGGGATGATCTCCCCTCGCGCGTCCGAAGACGCGGGGCTGTGGAGAACGCTCAGCCGCCGAGCGCGCGGAGCCAGGTGCGGCGCGCCTCGAGGGCCTCGGAGGCCTGGGCCGCGGCGCGCTTGTCGCCCTTGGCCTGGGCCGCGGCGAGTTCGGCCTCGAGCTTCTCGATCGCGTCGGTCAGCTGACGCGTCATGTCGTTGGCGCGCGCCTTCTGCTCGGGGTCGTTGCGCTTCCAGTCGGCGTCCTCGCGGGCGCGGACGCTCTGCTCGATCTTGCGGAGCTCGTCGTCGAGAGTGCGCTCCTTGTCGCGCGGGAAGATGCGGCCGATCTCGTCCCACTGACGCTGGATCGCGGTCAGCTTCTGACGCGCGGTGGCGAGGTTCTTCTCGTCGACGATCGGCGCGGCCTCGGCGAGGAGCGCGCGCTTCTGCTCGATCTTCTCCTTGGATGCCTCGGCATCCGCCGTCTCGCGCTCGATCCGCGCGCCGTAGAGCGCGTCGCCCGCGGCCTTGAAACGCGCCCAGAGGGCGTCGTCGACCTTGCGGCCGGCGCGGCCGGAGGCCTTCCACTCGTCGAGCAGATCGCGGTACGCCGGGATGCCGTCCTCCCCGCGGGGCGCGAGAGCCTCGGCGCGCTCCACGAGACGCGTCTTGGCGTCGCGGGCGGACTTGTGGGTCTCGTCGAGCGCGGAGAAGAACTCGCGGCGGTGACGGTCGACCGTCGCACGGGCGTCGCGGAAGCGGCGCCACAGCTGCTGGGCGGTCGACTTCGGCAGACGCGGGCCGTTCTGCTGGTGGGCCTGCCACCGGTCGAACAGGGCCGACATGTCGGTGGTCATCTGCTTCCACTGCACCGATTGCGGGTCGCGGGCCGCGAGCGCCTCGGCCTGCTCGACGATCTCGGTGCGCTCGCGCACGGCGTCGTCCACGGCCTCCTTGGCCGCGGCGGCCTCGGTCTCTGTCGCCTCGGCCAGTTCGGCCGTCAGGGCGTCGAGGCGCTCGAGCAGCGCGGCGAGGTCGCCCACTGCGGCGGCGCCGTCGACCTTCGCGCGGACGGTCGCGGCGGTGGAACGCAGGTCGGACGCAGATGCGCCGCCGCGACGGTGACGCACCTCGAGGAGCGTCACCTCACCCGCGAGGTCGGCGAACTTGCGCGTGTAGTACGCCAGGGCTTCGTCGGGCGTGCCGTCGGGGTACTGCCCGACGACGCGCCACTCGGCGCCCTCGCGCACCGAGACGGTGCCGTCCTCGTCGACGCGACCCCACGGCTCGACTGGAGCCGCGACGCGGGCGCCCGGACGCGGTCCGGGACGGGGACCGGGGGCGGGGGGAGCCTTCGGGGCTGCCGCCGGGGCTTCGGGCTCCTCGGCCGTGGCGGGAGCCTCGGGCTCCGCGGCATCCGCGGCCGGATCGGCCGCTTCGGTGGACGGAGCCTCCTCCGCCGCCGGCTCGTCGTCCGCGGCGGTCTCGGCCGCGGGCTCAGCGGTCACGTCAGCCGCATCCGCAGCGGTTTCGGCCGCCTCGTCGGCGGAAGCCTCGACAGTCTCGTCGGGCGTCTCGACGTCGTCGGCGACGGCGGGGGTGGTGTCGGGGGAGTCGGAGGAGGGAAGGGAAGTCACGGGAAGCACCTCATCGCGGCAGAGCCGCCTGGGGGAGAAGGACGGACCCGAGCCTAGTACGACGGATGCCGTCGCCACAGGTTCACGGCGTGGGCGAGGTGTCCGGGACGGGGGCGACCGGGTCGGTGGACGTCGAATCGCTGGAACTCGGGTCGGGGAGCAGCGGGTCGATCGACGGGGAACCCGGCGCGGGGGTGTCGGTCACCGTCGGGGCGGGGACGGGAGCACCGGGGCCACTGACGAAGTACACGGTCTGCAGCGCCGCGGCACCGGCGATCACGACCAGACCCACGACGACGGCAAGGACGTTGTCGCGTCGGCGGCGCTGCCCCTGGCGACGGTGGATCTCCTGCCGCATCTGATACGCCCGCGCACGCTCGCGCTGCTCGCGGCTCTGCCGATCCTTGCCACCCGTCGCCACATCGACCTCTTCTCACCGTGCGGACCGCCCCGATCCTACGCATCGAGTCGATGCGCCCACAAAGCCGCTCGATCCGGTGTCGGTGGTCGCGATTAGCCTGGGTCGGTGACCAGTGCTTCCGCCCTCTTCCAGGGCCAGACCCCGCTCGCGGTGCGGATGCGCCCGACGAGCCTCGACGAGGTCGCCGGCCAGGGTCACCTGCTGCGCCCCGGTTCACCGCTGGTCACGCTCGCGGGCACCGAGTCCTCGGCATCCGGTTCCGCCGTCTCGGTCATCCTCTGGGGGCCGCCGGGCACGGGCAAGACGACGCTGGCGCAGGCCATCGCGCGCTCGTCGGGGCGGCGGTTCGTCGAGCTGTCGGCGATCACCGCGGGGGTGAAGGACGTCCGCGAGGTCATGCAGGAGGCTCTCACCCAGCGCGACCTGTACGGCCAGTCGACGATCCTGTTCCTCGACGAGATCCACCGCTTCACGAAGGCGCAGCAGGATGCGCTCCTCCCGGGCGTCGAGAACGGGTGGGTGGTGCTCATCGCGGCGACGACCGAGAACCCGTCGTTCTCCGTCATCTCGCCGCTGCTGTCGCGTTCGCTCCTGCTCACGCTGCGGCCGCTCGGCGACGATGACCTCGGGGCGCTGGTGGACCGCGCGGTGACCGATCCACGGGGCCTGGCCGACGGCGTCGTGCTCAGCGACGAGGCACGTGCGGCTCTCGTTCGCCTGGCCTCCGGCGACGCCCGCCGCGCCCTGACCGCCCTCGAAGCCGCGGCCTCCGTGGCCGCCGACGACGCCGCCCGCGACGACGACGAGCACGACGACGACACGGATGCCGACGACCCCCGCCCCGTCATCACCGGCGATCACATCGCGCAGGCCGTCGACCGCGCGCTGCTGCGCTACGACCGGCAGGGCGACGAGCACTACGACGTCATCAGCGCGTTCATCAAGTCGATCCGCGGTTCCGACGCGGATGCCGCCATCCACTACCTCGCCCGCATGATCGAGGCGGGGGAGGACCCGCGGTTCATCGCCCGGCGCCTGGTGATCTCGGCCGCGGAGGACATCGGTCTCGCCGACCCGCAGGCGCTGCAGATCGCGGTCGCCGCGGCGGATGCCGTCGCCTTCATCGGCATGCCGGAGGGGCGCATCCCCCTCGCCGAGGCCACCGTGTACCTCGCCACGACGGCGAAGTCGAACGCCGCGTACAACGCGATCAACGCGGCGATCGCCGACGTGCGGGCCGGCGGGTTCGGCCGGGTGCCGATGCATCTTCGCGACGCGCACTACCCGGGAGCCAAGCGCCTCGGGCACGGCAAGGGCTACAAGTACGCCCACGACAGCGAGATCGGCATCGTCGCGCAGCAGTACCTGCCCGACGAATTGCGCGGGAAGCAGTACTACCAACCGACGTCCCACGGGGCGGAACGCGAGGTGTCCGCGCGGCTGGAGAAGATCCGGCGCATCCTCGACGGCGGCTGAAACGGCGGCGGGACCGCCTCTGGTAGCATGAATCGGCTCGAAACAGGGTTTTCGGGCATCCCCTCCTTCCTGTGATCACCTTCCGGTGCGCCCCGGCGTGCGCTTCGGATCGGGCGGAAGGGGGCGATACGTCCGTGAGCCGCGAAAGGCGCGGCCACGTCATCGGAAGGAGTACTTCGTGGCAACGAAGTCCCAGGACCGCCGCAAGGTCCGTCTGTCGCGCGCCCTCGGCGTCGCGCTCACCCCGAAGGCCGCCCGCTACCTCGAGAAGCGTCCCTACGCTCCCGGCGAGCACGGCCGCACCAAGCGCAAGGCCGACAGCGACTACGCCGTCCGTCTGCGTGAGAAGCAGCGTCTGCGCGAGCAGTACGGCATCCGTGAGAAGCAGCTGCGCATCGCGTTCAACGAGGCCCGCCGCACCGAGGGCCTGACCGGTGAGAACCTGGTCGAACTCCTCGAGATGCGTCTGGACGCCCTGGTCGTTCGTTCGGGCTTCGCCCGCACCACCGCCCAGGCCCGTCAGCTCGTCGTGCACCGCCACATCCTGGTCGATGGCCAGCTCGTGGACCGCCCGTCCTTCCGCGTGAAGCCGGGTCAGCTCGTGCACGTCAAGCCCAAGAGCGAGGGCCTCGAGCCCTTCCAGGTCGCGGCCGCCGGCGGACACGCCGAGGTTCTGCCCCCCGTTCCGGGCTACCTCGAGGTCGACCTCTCGACGCTGCAGGCGCGCCTCGTGCGTCGCCCGAAGCGTGCCGAGGTGCCCGTCACGTGTGACGTGCAGCTCGTCGTCGAGTACTACGCCGCTCGCTGAGTCTCCGACTCACGAGCCGAAGGGCGCCGGGTTCTCCCGGCGCCCTTCGTTGTCTTCGGTCGCGCTCTCGCGCGGCCTGGCGTCGTGTTGAGCGAGCACAACTCCGGCATCCTGGCGCCCCTCGGGCCGACGGCAGCCATCGCCCACGTGCCTGCAGGAGTTGTGCCCGATCCGGGGGACGCCGAGGACCCGAGACCGGCCACCCGGAGGGACGGGATGCCGGGGGCGTGGCATCCATCCCTCCGGGCGCGCGCTCGCGCGACCCTGTCGCCTACGATGAAGGGATGCCGCGCCCGCGGCGCTCGCTCGAGGAAGAAGTGGTGATCGTGAGAAGCCTCGTCTGGTTCGTATTGGGCATCGCCGGAGGCTTCGTCGCCGCGCACCTGGTCAACAAGGACCCCCGCGGCCAGGAGCTCCTCGCCCAGGTCGACGCGCGCATCAGCGAGTTCGCCGACCGCATGAGCGAGGCCTACCACGAGCAGGAGACGCGGCTCTCCGACATCCTCGACGACGCCAAGGGCGTCGCGGCTGCCGCGGTCGACGCGACCGCCGACGCCGCAGGCACGGTCGCCGACGCGGCGAAGAAGGCCGCCCCCACCGACTGACCTCCCGGCATCCCGCCCCGTTCGACGGGGCGGATCCGCACGCCCACGGAAAGACCCCACATGAAAACCGCCGAGATCGCTCAGCGCTTCCTCGACTACTTCGAGAAGAAGAACCACACCATCGTGCCGTCGGCGTCGCTCGTGACCGACGACCCGGCGCTCCTCTTCACCGTCGCCGGCATGGTGCCGTTCATCCCGTACCTGAGCGGCGTGGTGCCCCCGCCCTACCCCCGGGCTGCGGACGTGCAGAAGTGCATTCGCACGAACGACATCGAAGAGGTCGGCAAGACCCCGCGCCACGGCACCTTCTTCCAGATGCTGGGCAACTGGTCGTTCGGCGACTACTTCAAGGAAGACGCGATCCGCTACGCGTGGGAGCTGCTGACGACCCCGGATGCCGAGGGCGGCCTGGGCTTCGACCCGAAGGACCTGTGGGTCACCGTCTACCAGGAGGACGACGAGGCGCACGACCTGTGGCTGCGCCTCACCGACCTGCCCGAGGAGCGCATCCAGCGCCTCGGCAAGGACACCAACTACTGGTCGACCGGGCTCCCGGGCCCCGCGGGTCCGTGCTCCGAGATCTTCTTCGACCGCGGTCCCGCCTACGGCATCGACGGGGGACCGGCGACCGACGACGACCGCTACGTCGAGATCTGGAACCTCGTGTTCATGCAGTACGAGATCACGAACGTGCGGTCGAAGTACGACTTCGACATCGTCGGCGAGCTGCCGGCGAAGAACATCGACACCGGCATGGGCCTGGAGCGCATCGCGTTCATCAAGCAGGGCGTCGACAACATGTACGAGACCGACCAGGTTCGTCCGGTCCTCGACCTGGCGGCGAAGCTCGCGGGCAAGTCGTACGGCGCCGAGTCGCACGACGACGACGTGCGCCTGCGCATCGTCGCCGACCACGTGCGTTCGTCGCTCATGCTCCTCGCCGACGGCGTCACCCCGTCGAACGAGGGCCGCGGCTACATCCTCCGCCGCATCATGCGCCGCGCGATCCGCTCGATGCGTCTGCTCGGCGTCGAGGGACCGACGTTCCCCGAGCTGTTCGCCGCGTCGCGCGACGCGATGAAGGAGTCGTACCCCGAGGTCGCGACGGACTACCCGCGCCTCTCGGCATACGCGATCGCCGAGGAGCAGACGTTCCTCCGCACGCTCGCGGCGGGCTCCGCGATCCTCGACCAGTCCGTGGCGGATGCCAAGCAGGGCGGCGCCACGACGCTGTCGGGCTCCGAGGCGTTCCTGCTGCACGACACGTACGGCTTCCCGATCGACCTCACCCTCGAGATCGCCGAGGAAGCCGGTCTCACGGTCGACCGCGGCGCGTTCGACACGCTCATGCAGGAGCAGCGCGCCCGCGCGAAAGCCGACGCCCGCTCGCGCAAGGGCGCGATCGCCGACCAGAGCGTGTACCGCGAGTTCCGCGCGCTCGGCGAGACGGTGTTCACCGGGTACACCGACCTCGAGACGGAGTCCAAGGTCCTCGGCATCCTGGTCGACGGTCGTAGCACCGACCGCGCGTCGCAGGGCCAGATCGCCGAGGTCGTGCTCGCCGAGACCGCGCTGTACGCCGAGTCCGGCGGCCAGGTCGCCGACAAGGGCGTCATCGTCGGTCCCGGCTACGAGCTCGAGGTGCTCGACGTGCAGCGTCCCGTGCCGGGCCTCATCAGCCACACGGTCGAGGTCACCAGCGGCGAGGTGTCGGTCGACGCCCCCGCGACGACGGTGGTCGATGCCCTCAATCGCCACTCGGCGCAGCAGGCGCACTCCGCGACGCACCTCGTGCACGCGGCGATCCGCGACACGCTCGGCAAGACGGCGACCCAGACCGGGTCGCTCAACCGCGCCGGGTACATGCGCTTCGACTTCAGCTGGGGTGCGGCGCTCTCGCCTGAGACCCGCACCGAGATCGAGGACATCGCCAACAACGCCGTCCGCGACAACCTCGAGGTCACGACGCGCGTGCTGTCGCTCGACGAGGCCAAGGCCGCGGGAGCGATGGCGCTGTTCGGCGAGAAGTACGGCGACACCGTGCGCATGGTCGACATCGGCGGCCCGTGGTCCCGCGAGCTCTGCGGCGGCACGCACGTCGCGCGCAGCGCCGAGATCGGCCTGGTCAACCTCGTCGGCGAGTCCTCGGTCGGCGCGTCGAACCGCCGCGTCGAGGCGCTGGTCGGGCTCGACGCGTTCCGCGACCTCGCCGCCGAGCGCGCCATCGTGTCGCAGCTCACGACGTCGCTCAAGACCCCCCGCGAGCAGCTCACGACCCGCATCGCCGAACTCGCCGCGAGCCTCAAGGCCGCCGAGAAGAAGATCGCCGCGTTCGAGGCGCGTGCGCTCTCCGACCGCCTGCCGCAGTTGGTGGAATCCGCGGTCGCGGTGGGCACGGTGCGTGTGGTCGCGCAGTCGCTGGGGGAGGGCGCGTCGGCCGACGACGTACGCTCGCTCGCGCTGCAGGTACGCGACCGGCTCGGCTCCGACCCCGCGGTCGTCGCCCTCGGCAGCGTGGCGGGCGGCCGCGCCACGGTCGTCGTCGTGACGAACGACGCCGCGCGGGAGCGCGGCCTCGCCGCCGGCGCCCTGGCCAAGAGCGCCGCCGGAGTCCTCGGCGGCGGCGGCGGTGGACGTCCGGATGTCGCGCAGGGCGGCGGAACGGATGCCGCGGCCCTGCCGCAGGCGCTCGAGGGCATCGTCGCAGACGTGCGGGCGATCACCGCGTGACGGCCTTCCGCCGCGGCATCCGGCTGGGGATCGACGTCGGACGCGCGCGCGTCGGCGTCGCCCGGTCGGATCCCGACGGTCTGCTCGCGGTTCCGGTCGAAACCGTGCCGCGGAAGGGCGAGCCGGTGCGCCGCATCGTCGCCCTCGCGGAGGAGTACGAAGCGTTCGAGGTGCTGGTGGGTCTGCCGCTGAACCTGCGCGGTGACGACACGCCCTCTACGACCGATGCCCGCGCCTTCGCCGGGGAGCTGGCGGCGGCGTTGAGCATCCCGGTCCGTCTCGTGGACGAGCGGCTCAGCACCGTCTCCGCGCACGACGTTCTGCGGCAGGCCGGGCGTTCCCAGCGCGAGTCTCGTAGCATTGTGGACCAAGTCGCCGCTGTGGTGCTGCTGCAGCAGGCGCTCGACGTCGAGCGAAGGTCCGGTGACCCGGCCGGACCCGCTGTAGCACCGGGACAGGAGCCCGCCTGACATGCCCGAAAACGACCCCACCGATCCGTTCGCCGAGCTGTACGGCCGACTTCCCGACCCCCGATCCGGAGCGACGGATGCCACGGCCCGCAGCGGCGCGACCGCCGGGGCCCCCGCGCCGGACGCCTCCTCTCCGCCGCCCTCGCGCCGCGCGGCCCGCGAGGCCCGGCGAGCCCAGACGGGCGACACTCCGCAGACTCCCGAGACGCAGAGCGGCGTCACCCCCACCCCGCCGACGGCACCGGTGCCCGCTCCGCGGGCCGCGGCGCAGACCACGCCGATCGGCGCCCCGGCTGAGGAGCGGCGGCCCGAGCCCGTCGCGGCGTGGCAGCCCACGCCGCGGCGCCAGCCCGAACCCGGTCCGCAGCAACAGACCGCGACCGTCGGCGTTGCGACCGCCGCCGCCGGTGACCGAGGCGTCGCATCCGGGTCGCTCGATGACCTCTTCTCCGGTCGCGCCCACTCGGACGACGTGCAGTGGGCCGCGCCGCCGAAGCGGCGCCGCCGCGTGGGCGGCTGGATCGCCCTGGCGGTCGTGCTCGTGATCATCGGCGGAATCGTCGGTGGCGGGTTCGCGCTCTGGAACACCTACGGCGACCGCGTGCGCGAGTTCCTCGGCACGGGAGAACCCACCGACTACGCCGAGGGTATGGCCACCGGCGAGGCGCGTGTCACGATCGTCTCCGGCGACACCGGAGAGTCGGTCTCGCCGAAGCTGTTCGAGGCCGGCATCACCAAGCAGTCCGACTCGCTGTACAAGTACATGGTGCAGAACAACGTGGCCTTCACGTTCCAGCCGGGCGTATACAAGCTGCAGCAGCAGATGTCGTCCCCGGCGGTGCTCACGGCGCTCCGCGATCCGGCGACCCGCCTGAACCACTCGGTCCAACTGCGCGAAGGCCTCACGCTCGAGCAGTCCCTCGACGCGATGTCCGAGCAGCTGACGATCCCGCGCGCCGACTTCGAAGCGGCGGTGGCCGATCCGTCACAGTACGGGGTGTCGGCATCCACGCTCGAGGGATGGATCTTCCCGGCGACCTATGACTTCGACGACGGGGTCACGGCGACGCAGGTCATCCAGAGAATGGTGCAGCGCACGGTGCAGTCGCTCGACCAGGCCGGGGTGCCGGAGTCTGATCGCGAACGGATCCTGATCATCGCTTCGATCATCGAGCGCGAGGCGCGCAACTCCGACGACTTCTACAAGGTCTCGCGCGTGATCGAGAACCGCCTCCAGCCGGACAACGACGAGACCCACGGTCTGCTGCAGATGGACTCGACGGCGCAGTACGGCGTCGGGGAGATCGGCGCGGGCAGCTCGTCGTCGTCGGAGAACGCCCTCACCAGCGACAACCCGTGGAACACCTACATCCGCCCGGGCCTGCCCATCGGTCCGATCGCGAACGCCGGCGACCTCGCCATCGACGCGGCCATGCACCCCGTCGACGGCACCTGGTACTACTTCACGACGGTCAACCTCGACACGGGCGAGACGGTGTTCTCGACCACGTACGCCGACCAGGAGAAGGCTGTCCAGCAGTTCCGCGACTGGTGCCGCGCGAACCCGAACAGCGGATGCTGACCGGCACCCGGCTCGCCGTCTGGGGAGACCCGATCGACCACTCGCGGTCGCCGGAGCTGCACGCGGCGGCGTACCGCGAGCTGGGCCTGCCGTGGGCGTACGGCCGACAGCGCGTCACCGAGGCGGGTTTTCCCGCCGCGGTGGAGAACCTGGATGCCACGTGGCGGGGCCTCTCGCTCACGATGCCGCTGAAGAACGTCGCCGCGCGGTCGGCGGTGTCCCTCGACGACGCGGCGCGCCGCACGGGCGCGGTGAACACGTACCTGCTGACGGACGACGGCCCCCACGGCTTCAACACCGACGTCGGGGGACTGGCGCGCGCGCTGCGCGAGGCGGGCGTCACGCGGCCTCGGGCCGCGCGCATCCTCGGGGCCGGTGCGACCGCGACCTCCGCGGTGCTGTCGCTGGCCGAGCTCGGCGCCCCGCGCGTCGAGGTCGTGGCCCGGCGCCCCGAGGCCGTCGACCCGCTGCGCGACCTCGGTGCCTCGGTGGGCGTCGAGGTTGTGCCCTCGTCGTTCGACTCCCCGGGCGAGCCCGAGCCCGTCGACGTCACCATCGGAGCCCTGCCCGGGAACGTCGACGCCGGTCCTGGCATCCGTCCCCTCGTGGAGAACGGCGGGCTGCTCGTCGACGTCGTGTACGGCAACTGGCCGACGTCGCTCGCCGAGCAGTGGCTCGCGGCGGGGAACGCGGCGATCAACGGTCTGCCCATGCTGCTGCACCAGGCCCTGCTGCAGGTGCGCGTGTTCGTGGGCGGCGACCCCACCGTCCCGCTCGAGCGCGAGGACACGGTGCTCGCCACGATGCGCGCCGCGCTCGTGGGAGGATAGGGGCATGCTTCGCGTGCTCACGGCCGGGGAATCCCACGGCCCCGAACTGGTCGCCCTCATGGAGGGGATGCCGGCCGGCGTCCCGATCTCGCCCGCGCAGATCCGCGCGGACCTCGCTCGTCGCAAGCTCGGCTACGGCCGCGGTTCGCGCATGAAGTTCGAGGAGGACGAGCTCACGCTCTCGACCGGCATCGTGCACGGTTTCACGATCGGCAGCCCCATCGCGCTGCGCATCGGCAACACCGAGTGGCCGAAGTGGGTCGAGGTCATGAGCCCCGAGCCGGTCGAGCTGTCCGACCGCTCGCGCGGTCGCGGGGCCGCCCTCACGCGCCCCCGCCCGGGCCACGCCGACCTCGTCGGCATGCAGAAGTACGGTTTCGACGAGGCGCGGCCGATCCTCGAGCGCGCGTCCGCCCGCGAGACCGCGGCCCGCGTCGCGCTCGGCGCCGTCGCCCGCGCGTTCCTCGGCGAGCTCGGCATCCGGCTCGTCAGCCACACGCTCTCGATCGGCCCCGTTCGCGTGCCCGAGGGTGCGGCGCTGCCGACGCCCGACGACGTCGACCTCCTCGACGCCGATCCGCTGCGGTGCTTCGACCCCGACACCTCCGCGGCGATGGTCGCCGAGGTCGATGACGCGAAGAAGGCCGGTGACACGCTCGGCGGTATCGTCGAGGTCCTCGCGTACGGCCTCCCGCCGGGTCTGGGCTCGCACGTGCAGTGGGATCGTCGACTGGATGCCAAGCTCGCCCAGGCTCTGATGAGCATCCAGGCCATCAAGGGCGTCGAGGTCGGAGACGGCTTCCTCACCACGACCCGCCGCGGGTCGCAGGCGCACGACGAGCTCTTCGCGACGGACGACGGCATCACCCGCTCCTCCGACCGCGCGGGCGGCACCGAGGGCGGCATGTCGACCGGCACCGTGCTGCGGGTGCGCGCGGGCATGAAGCCCATCGCCACGGTCCCGCACGCCCTCCGCACCGTCGATGTCGCCACCGGCGACACGGCCGCCGCGCACCACCAGCGCTCCGACGTCTGCGCGGTCCCGGCCGCGGGTGTCGTGGCGGAGGCGATGGTCGCGATCACGCTCGCCGACGCGGTGCTGGAGAAGTTCGGCGGCGACAACGTCGCCGAGACGCGCCGTAACCTCGAGGCGTACCTCGCGCACCTGCCCGAGACGCTGCGCACCACGGACGCCTCCGACGCGGCGTTGCTCGCGCATGACCTCGGCTGAGGCCGGCGGCGCGCTCGTGCTCATCGGACCGATGGGTGCGGGCAAGACGAGTGTCGGGCGGCGCGTCGCGCGCGCCCTCGGCGAGCCGTTCAGCGACACCGACAAGATCGTCGTGCGCGACCACGGCCCCATCCCCGACCTGTTTCGCGCGCACGGCGAGGCGCACTTCCGCTCCCTCGAGCGGGATGCCGTGGCCGAAGCCCTCGAGCGGGGCGGTGTCGTCGCGCTCGGCGGAGGAGCGGTGCTCGACCCGGTCACCCGCGAGCGGCTGGCGCAGCATCGCGTGGTGCTGCTGACCGTGGCGCCGCACGTCGTGGCATCCCGGATCCACGGCGACGAACGCCCGCTGCTGGGCGGCGAGGACCCGGCGGAGCGCTGGCTCCGCATCTACGAAGAACGGCGACCGATCTACGAAGCGACCGCCGACATCGCCTTCGACACGTCGTCGGGTCCGCTCGCCCGCGTCGTCGACGACATCGTGGCCTGGGCGCGCCCCGTCCCGGCCCAGGAGACCCCATGACCGACACCACGACCATCACCGTCGCCGGCGACCCCGGGTACGACATCACGATCGGGCGCGGCCTGCTCGCGACGCTCGGCGAGAAGCTGCCCGCGGCGGCGCAGAAGGTGCTCATCGTGCACCCGCCGACCCTCGCGGCGCAGGCGGAGTCCCTGCGCGCCCAGCTCGTCGGCGACCGGCAGGTGCTGCTCGCCGAGATCCCGGATGCCGAGGCGGGCAAGCGCATCGAGGTCGCCGCGTTCTGCTGGCAGGTCATGGGCCAAGCGGATTTCACGCGGACGGATGCCGTCATCGGCTTCGGCGGCGGAGCCGTCACCGACCTCGCCGGGTTCGTCGCCGCGACGTGGCTGCGCGGCGTCGCCGTGGTGCAGGTGCCGACGACGGTGCTCGCGATGGTCGACGCGGCCGTCGGCGGCAAGACGGGCGTCAACACCGCGGAGGGCAAGAACCTCGTGGGTGCCTTCTGGCCGCCCGCCGCCGTCGTATGCGACCTCGACCTGCTCGACACGCTCTCGAAGAACGAGGCCACCGCCGGTTTCGCCGAGGTCGTGAAGGCCGGGTTCATCTGGCATCCGGAGATCCTCGACCTCATCGAGGCCGACCCGTCCGGGATCGTCGACCCGCGGGGGGACGCGTTCCGCCGCTGCATCGAGCTCGCGATCGACATGAAGGCGCGGGTCGTGGGTGAGGACCTGCGCGAGGCGGGGCTCCGCGAGGTCCTCAACTACGGGCACACACTGGGCCACGCGATCGAACACGCCGAGCGGTACCGCTGGCGCCACGGCGCCGCGATCTCCGTCGGCATGGTGTTCGCCGCGGAGCTGTCGCGCCTTGCCGGACGCCTCTCCGACGACGTCGCCCAGCGCCACCGCGATGTGCTCGAGTCCCTCGGGCTCCCGACGACCTACCGCGCCGGCGCGTGGCAGACGCTCAAGGCGACGATGCAGCGCGACAAGAAGTCCCGCGGCAGCATGCTGCGCTTCATCGTGCTCGACGACCTCGCCCGCCCGACGGTGCTGCAGGCCCCTGACGAGTCGCTCCTGTTCGCGGCGTATCAGGAGGTCGGGGCGTAAGGCCCCGGCATCCGGTCGGCCACGCGCTCGTTCGCAGAATCCCGCGAATCTCGCAGCATTACGGCCGGATTCTGCGAGGAACGTGCGAATCTGCGAACTTCGGCGCACGTGAGACGGGGGATGCCACGACCCAGCGCGCTGATAGCGTGCTCGGGGTGAGCACGCCGCGTCGCCTTCTCCTCGTCAACGGTCCGAACCTCAACCTGCTCGGTACCCGCCAGCCCGAGATCTACGGACGCGACACCCTCGCCGACGTCGAACGCGTGACCACCGAGGCCGCCCACCGCCGCGGTCTCGAGGTCCGCGCGATCCAGAGCAATCACGAGGGGGTGCTCATCGACGCGATCCACGCCGCCCGACTCGACTGCGCCGGCATCGTGATCAACGCCGGAGGGTTCACGCACACGTCGGTCGCGCTGCGCGACGCCCTGGCATCCGTGGCTCTTCCGGTCGCCGAGGTGCACATCTCGAACATCAAGGAGCGCGAGAGCTTCCGCCACTTCTCCTACATCGAGGACGTCGCGGCGGTGCACGTCATCGGCGAGGGCGTGCCCGGATACGCGCGGGCCGTCGACCTGCTCGTCGACGTCATCAGCGGCCGCGCCGACGGCTGAGCGACCCATCGCGTAGACTCGATCGCTGGGCGAGCGCCGACGCGACGCCCCACCGACTCACGAAACGGAACATCGAACCTCATGGCATCCACCGCAGACATCAAGAACGGCGTCGTCCTCAACATCGACGGTCAGCTCTGGAGCGTGGTGGAGTTCCAGCACGTCAAGCCGGGCAAGGGCGGCGCGTTCGTCCGCACGAAGCTCAAGAACGTCATGAGCGGCAAGGTCGTCGACCGCACGTTCAACGCCGGCGCCAAGGTCGACATCGAGAACGTCGACCGCCGCGACTTCACGTACCTGTACAACGACGGTGAAGGCTTCGTCTTCATGGACGTCGCCGACTACGACCAGATCACCGTCGGCGCGGCGACCGTGGGCGACGCGGCCAACTTCCTGCTCGAGAACCAGCAGGTGCAGATCGCGCTGAACAACGGCAACCCGCTGTACATCGAGCTCCCGCCGTCCGTCGTGCTCGAGGTCACCTACACGGAGCCGGGTCTGCAGGGCGACCGCTCCTCGGCCGGCACCAAGCCCGCCACCGTCGAGACCGGCTACGAGATGCAGGTCCCGCTGTTCCTTGAGACCGGCACCAAGATCAAGGTCGACACTCGCACGGGCGAGTACCTCGGCCGCATCAACTGACCTTGAGCGCCCGTAGCAAGGCGCGCAAGCGCGCGCTCGACATCCTTTTCCAGGCCGACGTCCGCGGCGAGGAACTTCCCGTGATGCTCGCGGTCGAGGCGAAGCGCGCCGCGTCCGAGCCCGACCGCCAGGCGTCGTGGCTGTACGCCCGTGACATCGTCGACGGCGTGATCGACAACCGCGAGGCGATCGACGAGCAGATCACGACGTTCGCGAAGGACTGGTCGCTGCAGCGCATGCCCGCCGTCGACCGCGCTCTGTTGCGCATCGGCGCGTGGGAGATCCTGTACAACGACGAGGTGCCCACCGCCGTCGCGATCGACGAGGCCGTGGAGCTCGCGAAGGAGTTCTCGACCGACGACTCCGGCTCGTTCGTGCACGGCGTCCTCGCCCGGATCGCCCGCTCGTCCTGATCCCCACCGACGTGTTCCGACGCGGCCCGCGTTCCTCGCGGGTCGCGTCGTTGCGTTCGCGGGTGGGGTCGTGGCGCGTGGAGGACGCTTCGGGCGCGTTGAGTGTCCAAGACACGCGGATAGGGCGGCGTCGCATCCGCGTGTCTTGGACACTGAAGCAGCGCACGGTGCCCATGTCGGTGCCCCCTGTCAGGATCACCGCATGAGCACCTGGCGCGGCCTCCTGCCCGACGCCGAGCGCCCCGGCTTCGACGCGCTCGCGCTCGGCATCGAGCTGCGCCAGCGCGAGGCGTACGACCCCGGGCGGTGGGAGGCCCGGTCCGTCGACCCGGTCACGCCCCGCATGCTCGCGCGGCGGCAGGACGAACTGCAGCTCGTCGCCCGACCGCTCGTGCGCGGTGCGCGCGACACCTGGATCCGAGCGGATGCCACGTGGGACGCGGTCCGTCGATCCACCGGCCGCTTCGACCCGGCGCACATCGGCTGGTTCGCCGAGCTCCACGCCCTCGCGCAGGCGATGCGCACGACCGGACCGTTCGTCGCCGCAAGCGACACCGTCGCCCTCGACGCGATCGCGTCGCCCCTGCTCTGGCCGCACCTGCGCGCGGCGGCGGGGCTCGGCATCCCGTTGGTTCCGATGCACCCGCAGCAGAGCGTGCACCTCGCGTCGGAGGGGACGGCGCGCGTGTCGGTCGAGACCGCGTCCGGCGGAGGACTGCGTCTCGCGGCGGCGATCGAGATCGACGGACGAGCCGTGGATGCCACGCACGTGCGGCCCCTGGGCACGGCGGGGATCTTCTCGTTCGAGGTCGACCGCGACCCGATCCCGCTGGTCCTGAGTCCGGTCGCGCTGCCCGAGCCCCTGTCGGCCTTGCTGAGCAAGGGTCCGGTCGTCGTGCCGGCCGAGGACGCGGGGGAGTTCCTCGCCGACGCTTACCCGCGGCTCGCGCGGCGGGTTCCGCTCGCCGTGGCGCCGGGCGTCCCGGCGCCTCCTCCGCCGCGGCCGACGCTCGAGGTCACCGTGTCGTACCGCGACGACGAATCCGTCGAGTACGTGCTCGACTGGGTGTACCCGGGCGGCATCCGCGCGGCCTACGGAACGCCGGCCGACCACGAGCGCGACTCCCGCGCCGAGGGCGAGATCGCGGGCCGGGTGGAAACGACGTGGACCGAGCGCGCCGATCTGCCGGTCAACGCCCGTGAGGTGCTGCGCGACGCGGACGCCGCCGCGTTCGCGACGCGGGTGCTTCCGGCCCTCGACGTCCTCGACGATGTGCGCGTGGTCACGCGCGGAACCGTCCCGGCGTTCCGCGAGCTGCGCGGCGACCCGTCGCTCACGATCACCGCGGTGCCGTCGCCTGACCGCGACTGGTTCGACCTCGGCATCGTCGTCGTGATCGACGGCCGGACGATCCCGTTCGGCACGCTCTTCAGCGCGCTCTCGCGCGGCCGCACGCGCATCAAGCTCTCCGACGGCGCGTGGTTCTCGCTCGCGCATCCGTCGCTGCAACGCCTCCGGGATCTGCTCGAGGAAGCCGCCGAGCTCGACGAATGGGAGACGGGCCCGCGCATCCCGCGTCGACACCTCGCCTTGTGGAGCGATTTCGAGGACCTGGCCGACGCGTCCACCGCCGCGGTCGAGTGGCGCGACCTCGCGCGAGCGCTGCGGGACGCGGCATCCGTTCCCGCCCTCGAGACGCCCGCCGGCTTCCGCGCCGAACTCCGGCCGTACCAGCGCGAGGGGCTCGCGTGGCTCGCGCTGCTGCACGCGCACCGACTCGGTGGCATCCTCGCCGACGACATGGGTCTCGGAAAGACCGTGCAGATCCTCGCGCTCATCGCGCACGCCCGAGCGACGGGGGAGCGGCGGCCGTGGCTCGTCGTCGCGCCGACGTCGGTGCTGCCGACGTGGGGCGCGGAGGCGGCCCGCTTCGCGCCCGACCTGCGCGTCGTGACGGTCGAGGCGACCTCCGTGCGGCGCACGCGGACGATCGCGCAGCTTGCCGACGGCGCCGACCTCGTGGTCGCACCGTACGGCGTCGTGCGCACGGACGACGCCGAGTTCGGCGTTCCCGCGTGGGCCGGGGTGGTGCTCGACGAAGCCCAGTTCGTGAAGAACCCGGCGACACGCATCCACCGCGCCGTCGCCGCGCTGCGCGCCGACTCGGTCTTCGCGGTCACCGGCACCCCGATCGAGAACGGCCTCGACGACCTGTGGGCGCTGCTGGCGCTCGTGGCGCCCGGGTTGTACCCGTCGGCGCGGCGATTCCGCGAGGAGTACGTCCGCGCGATCGAGCAGCTGCCGTCCGACGCCCCGACCGAGCTGTCGGTCGCCGCGGCCGAGGCGCACCGCCGCGGCAGCCTCGCTCGCCTGCGCTCGCGCGTGCGACCGTTCCTGCTGCGCCGCACGAAAGACGTCGTGGCCGCCGACCTGCCGCCGAAGCAGGAACAGACGATCGCCGTCCCCCTCACGCCCGCGCACCGCGAGCTGTACGACCGCGTGCTGCAGCGCGAGCGGCAGAAGGTGCTGGGGCTCCTCGACGACCTCGACCGGCAGCGGTTCATCGTGTTCCGCTCGATCACGCTGCTGCGCATGCTCGCGCTCGCGCCCGGCCTCATCGACGAGCGCGACGCGCACCTGGGATCGGCGAAGCTCGACGTCCTGCTCGAACGTCTGGTCGAGGTGGCATCCGAGGGTCATCGTGCGCTGGTGTTCAGCCAGTTCACGTCGTTCCTCGATCTCGCGGCGGAACGCCTGGATGCCGCGGGCCTCGCCTACGCGCACCTCGACGGCTCGACCTCCCGGCGCGGCGAGGTCGTCGAGGGGTTCCGCGGGGGAGACGCCCCCGTGTTCCTCATCAGCCTGAAGGCCGGCGGCTTCGGCCTGACGCTCGTGGAGGCCGAGTATGTGTTCCTCCTGGACCCGTGGTGGAACCCCGCCGCCGAGGCGCAGGCCATCGACCGCACCCACCGCATCGGGCAGACGAACAGCGTCTTCGTCTACCGCCTCATCGCCGCGGGCACCGTGGAAGAGAAGGTGCTCGAACTGCAGCAGCGCAAGGCCGCCCTCTCGCGCGCGGTGCTCGACGACGGCGAGGCGTTCGCGAACGCGCTGGACGCCGACGACATCCGGGGGATCCTCGGCGGCTGAGGCGCCGGCGCGGCGCCGCCGGCACGCGAAGCCGCCGCGCCCACCCTGCGCACAGCAGACCCCCGCGTAGACTCGATAAGTTCTCACGGACAGGAGCGATATGAAGATCACCGGCCTCGGCCACGCGGGAATGTTCATCGAGACCGCGGGCGGCAGCATCCTCTGCGACCCCGTGATCGGTCCGAGCTTCTTCGGCTCGTGGTTCCCGTTCCCCGACAACCGCGCGCTCGACTGGGAGCGGTTCGGCAAGGCCGACTTCCTCTACATCTCGCACCGCCACCGCGATCACTTCGACCCGGCCACGCTGGAGCGCTACGTCTCGAAGGACATCCGGGTCCTGCTGCCCGAGTACCCGACCGACGACCTCGAGCAGGACCTCATCGCCCTCGGCTACACGAACCTCGTCCGCACCGAGGCGGGGGTGCCGCTGCAGTTCGGCGACCTGAAGCTCATGGTCACGCCGCTCCGCGCCCCCTCGGACGGACCCATCGGCGATTCCTCGCTGTCGGTCGATGACGGCACGGCATCCATCCTGAATCAGAACGACTCGCACCCCCTCGACCTCGAGAAGCTCTTCGACTTCGGCAAGCCCGACGCGTACTTCACCCAGGTCTCGGGGGCGATCTGGTGGCCCATGGTCTACGACCTGCCCCAGGACGCCAAGCAGAACTTCGCGCAGCTCAAGCGCGACGCGCAGAACAAGCGCGCGATGTACTACATCGAGAAGGTGGATGCCGCGCACGTCTTCCCCATGGCGGGCCCGCCGATGTTCCTGCGCGAAGCGCTGTTCCGTTACAACGGCACGGGCCTCGAGAACGACTCGATCTTCACCGATCAGCGAGAGTTCCTCGCCCACATGAAGGAGCTGCGCCCCGATCAGCAGGGCCACTTGTTCCTCCCCGGCACCGAGGTCGAGGTGCAGGGCTCTGACGTGACCGTCACGCAGACTCTCTTCACGGATGCCGAGATCGACCGGATCTTCGGCGACAAGTGGGACTACCTCGCCGAGCAGCGCGACAGCCGCCAGGCCGAGATCCAGGCGGAGGAGGCATCCCGTGCCGAGATCATCCCGCCGGCCGAGATGCTCGCGGCGCTGAAGGAGTGGTGGGAGCCGCTGCTGCGTCGCGCCCGCACGATCCGCAACGGCGTGGGCGGCATGGTGCGGTTCCGCATCGGCGAGCTCGACATGGTCGTGGATTTCCCCAAGGCGAAGCTCCGCGAGTACGCCGGCGAGGAGTGCATCTACTGGTACACGATCCCCGCCGACCTCGTGTCGACGAACATCCGTGATCACGAGATCGACTGGTCGAACTCGATCTTCCTGTCGATGCAGTTCGAGGTGGGCCGGTCGGGCAAGTTCAACGAGTTCCTCACGACGTTCCTCAAGTGCCTGTCGCGTGACCGCATCGAGTATGTCGAGAACTGGTACGCCGAGCAGTCCGACCAGACCGAGGATGCCGAGATCGACGGCTGGACCGTCCAGCGCCGGTGCCCGCACCTGCGCGCCGACCTCACCAAGACCGGCAAGATCCAGGACGGCGTCCTCACGTGCTCGCTGCACGACTGGAAGTGGGACCTCGCCTCCGGCCGCTGCCTGACGACCACGGGTCACCCGATCCGTTCGACGCCGTCGGGCCTGGCGAAGGAGAAGGCCGCGGAGGTCGCCGCCGGCTGAGTCGCCGCGGAGTCACCAAACGTCGCGGCACCGGGACGCGCGAACGCCCACGTGAGCGGAGACGTCGCGGCGCGGACCGCGGGAAGGCCCACGTGAGCGGAGGAGATTCCGCCGGGGGAGGACCGCATTCGCGGCATCCATCCTCCGTCGCCCGGATCCCCTCCCGTCGCGGGGGCGGCCCGTCAGGCGAGGGCAGAACCGGGACCCCCTTCCCCTTCCATTATCGCGCCCGACCCCGGGCTTGCCGCAAGGCCCCCTCTGTGATGCAAAATCGCAGGTCGCGCACGCTTTCTGGCGCACAAGGGGGATTCATGCACACGAACACGAGCCCGTTTGCTCTGCCCGAGCGACTGCACGACAAGGCCGCGCTCATCGGCGACGACGCGCAGCGATTCGCCGCGATCGCGGCAGCCCTCGCCGCCGAGGGGGAGCGGGTCGAGCTCCGACTCGCCGCGCTGCGTCGGGAGCACGCGGGCGGTCAGCGCGCCCTCGAACGCGACCTCGAGGTGCAGCAGCTGTCGACACGGCTCCGCGTCCTCCGCCGCTTCGGCCTCGACGCCTGCATCGGCCGGATGGTCGATGAGACCGGCACGGTGACGTACGTCGGCCGGTTCGGGATCGTGGATGCCACGGGCGAACGGCTCCTGCTGGACTGGCGGGCCCTGGCATCCCGTCCCTTCTTCGCGGCGACGGCCGCGCACCCGGAGGGGCTCCGGAGCCGCCGGCGCTACCGCTGGCGCGCGGGACGGATCGTGGACTTCTGGGACGAGGTCTTCGGCGACGGCCCCGACGCGGGGGCGGCGCTCGACGACCAGTCGGCGTTCATCGCGAGCCTGGGCGCCAGTCGATCGCCCAAGATGCGCGACGTTCTCGCGACGATCCAGACCGATCAGGATGCCATCATCCGCGCGCACGCCCGCGGAGCGCTCGTCGTCGACGGCGGTCCGGGGACGGGGAAGACCGTCGTCGCGCTGCATCGTGCGGCGTACCTGCTCTACTCGGACCCGCGGATGCAGGGGGAGAGTGAAGGGCTGCTCTTCGTCGGACCGCACCGCCCGTACGTCGATTACGTGGACGACGTTCTGCCCGGCCTCGGCGAGGAGGGCGCCCTCGTCTGTGCGGTGAACGACCTCGCGGGGGAGGAGCGTGTGAACCCCGAACCCGATCCGCGCCTTCGCCGCGTGCTCGGCGACGGTCGCATGATCGACGCGGTCGGCGCCGCCGTGCGGCGGTGGCAGCGTCCGCCGACCCGGAGCACGCCCGTGGACACCGCGTGGGGCACCGTCGTCGTCGACGCGGCCGAGTGGGCGGAGCTCTTCGAGGGCGTCGGTGTCGTCAGCCACAACGAGCTGCGGACGCGCGCGTGGGAGCGGCTGCTCACGCTGCTCGAGGAACGCGTCGACGACGAGCTGCGCGGAGGTGCGACCGACGCATGGGACGAAGGGTGGGGTGAGGCCTCCCGCTCGCGCGACGACTTCGACGCCTACGGCTCGGACTGGGACGAGGACGAATCCCCGCGCGAAGCGCTCGAGAACGACGACGACCTACGGGCGATGTTCGACGGCGCGTGGCCGCTTCTCGACCCGGATGCCGTACTCCGGGGGCTCCTCTCGAACGCGGCCCTGCTCCGCCGGTGCGCGCCGTGGCTCGCAGCCGACGACTTCACGGCGCTCGTCGCCCGCGGAGTGCCGGAGACCTGGACCGAGGCCGACCTGCCGCTGCTCGACGCCGCCCGCCAGGAGGTGGGCGATCCGCGCCGGGAAGCCGCGGAGCGTCGGGCGCGGCGGGAAGCTGCGGAAGAGCGGCGGATGATGTCCGACGTCGTGACCGACCTCATCGCGGCCGACGACGGCGACATGCGGGTGATGTCGATGCTGCGCGGGCAGGACCTCCGCCGGACGCTCGAGAGGCCCGCGGCATCCATCCTCGATCCCTTCGCCGGCCCGTTCGCCCACGTCATCGTCGACGAAGCGCAGGAACTCACCGACGCGCAGTGGCGCATGCTGCTGCGACGCTGCCCGTCCGGGAGCCTCACGATCGTGGGCGACCGCGCCCAGGCGCGCCACGGCTTCACCGAGTCGTGGGAGGACCGGCTCGCGCGGGTGGGCGTCGAACGGGTGCGGACCGCGACGCTGCACGTGAACTACCGCACCCCGGGGGAGGTGATGGATGCCGCGGCCCCGGTGATCCGCGCCGTGCTGCCCGACGCGAACGTGCCGGAGTCCATCCGACGGACGGGCGTTCCCGTGGAGTACGGCGCGCGCTCCGACCTCGCCGAAATCGTCGCCGCGTGGGAGCGGGAAGCCACCGAGGGGACCGCGGTGGTGATCGGCGCCCCGGAGTTCGCGCCGCGCGAGCGGGTCTCGTCGCTCGACCCGCAGCGCGTGAAGGGGCTGGAGTTCGACCTCGTCGTCCTCGTCGAGCCCTCTCGCGTTGGGGATGGGATCACGGGCGCGGTGGATCGCTACGTCGCGATGACCCGCGCGACGCAGCGGCTCGTCGTGCTGGAGTAGCCGGCCACGGCTGCGGCGGTGAGCGGAGGAGATCCGGGCACCGGAGGACCGAAACCGCGGCATCCATCCTCCGCCCGCCGAATCTCCTCCCGGCGCGCGGGCTGCTCCGTCGCCATACGTCCGCGCCACCCCTCCTGCACAGCCCGGCACACCCGGCATCCGTCATCCACACCCGCTACACTCGGTACAGAACCACGGCAACCTTTAACCCCGTCCTGTGAGGCGGAGAAGGGAGCAGCGGATGAGTACGCGCACCGTCATGCACGATGCCGACGTCGCCCGCGCTTTGACGCGCATCTCGCACGAGATCCTGGAGTCCAATAAAGGGCCGGAAGGACTCGTCCTCCTCGGGATCCCGACTCGCGGTGTCACCCTCGCCGATCGCATCGCGCCGCTGATCAGCGAGTTCGGGGGAGCGGCCGTCCCGGTCGGCGCCCTCGACGTGACGATGTACCGCGACGATCTGCACCGCAATCCCACGCGGGCGCCGCAGGCGACGCGCATCCCCGCGGGTGGCATCGACGGCAAGGTCGTCGTGCTGGTCGACGACGTGCTGTTCTCGGGTCGCAGCATCCGGGCCGCGCTCGACGCGCTGCAGGACATCGGGCGCCCCGCCGCCGTGCGACTGGCGACGCTGATCGATCGCGGCCACCGCGAGCTGCCGATCCGCCCCGACTTCGTCGGCAAGAACCTCCCGTCCGCCCGCGACGAGCGCGTGAACGTGCGTCTCGCCGAGGTCGACGGCATCGAGGAGGTGACGATCGAATCATGAGGCACCTCCTCGACACCCAGCACCTCACTCGCGCCGAAGCGCTGGAGATCCTCGACGTCGCCGAAGACATGGCCGACACGCAGCGCCGTGAGGTCAAGAAGCTGCCGACGCTCCGCGGCAAGACCGTGGTGAACCTCTTCTTCGAGGACTCCACCCGCACCCGCATCTCGTTCGAGGCCGCCGCCAAGCGCCTGAGCGCCGACGTCATCAACTTCTCCGCGAAGGGCTCGAGCGTCAGCAAGGGCGAGTCGCTCCAGGACACCGCGCAGACCCTCCAGGCGATGGGGGCGGATGCCGTCGTCATCCGCCACGGCGCGTCCGGGGCTCCGCGCACCCTCGCCACCAGCGGCTGGATCACCGCGGGAGTGGTGAACGCCGGCGACGGGACGCACGAGCACCCGACGCAGGCGCTGCTCGACGCCTTTACGATCCGCAAGCGCCTGTTCGGCGACGACAGCCGCGGGCGCGGGCTGGACGGCATCCGGGTCACGATCGTCGGCGACGTACTGCACTCACGTGTCGCGCGCTCGAACGTGTGGCTGCTGCACACGCTCGGCGCCCACGTCACGCTCGTCGCGCCGCCGACGCTGGTGCCGCAGGACGTCAGCGGCTGGCCGGTCGAGGTCGAGTACGACCTGGACCGCGGGATCGCGACCGGTCCCGACGCGCTCATGATGCTCCGCATTCAACTCGAGCGGATGAGCGCCGCGTATTTCCCGACTGAACGGGAGTATTCCCGCCGCTACGGTCTCGACGCGCGGCGCCTGGACGCGCTGCCGGACGGTAGCATCGTTCTACACCCCGGCCCGATGAATCGCGGTCTGGAGATCTCCGCCGAAGCCGCCGACTCGCCGCGCTCGACGGTTCTCGAGCAAGTCGCGAACGGCGTCTCCGTGCGCATGGCCGTGCTGTACCTGCTGCTGGCGGGCGCGCGGACCGACTCCGAGAAAGAGGACCTTCGATGAGCCACGCCCCCTCCCACACCCTCCTGGTGCGCGGCGCGCGGATCGAAGGTCGGGATGCCACCGACCTCCTCGTCCGCGACGGCGTCATCGCCGAGACCGGAACCGGCCTCTCGCAGGCCGGAGCGACGGTCGTGGATGCCGACGGGCTCATCGCCCTCCCCGGACTCGTCGACCTGCACGTGCACCTGCGCGAGCCCGGGTACGAGGCATCCGAGACCGTCGCCACCGGATCCCGCGCCGCCGCAGCCGGCGGCTTCACCACCGTCTTCGCGATGCCGAACACGTCGCCCGTCGCCGATACGGCCGGAGTCGTCGAGCAGGAGCTCGCACTCGGCGAAGCCGCGGGCTACGTCCACGTGCAGCCGATCGGCGCCGTGACGGTCGGGCAGAAGGGCCAGCGCCTCGCCGAGCTCGGCGCGATGGCCGACTCGCGCGCCCGTGTCCGCGTCTTCAGCGACGACGGCTTCTGCGTCTTCGACCCGCTCATCATGCGGCGAGCGCTGGAGTACGTGAAGGCGTTCGACGGCGTGATCGCGCAGCACGCGCAGGATCCGCGGCTCACCGAGGGCGCACAGATGAACGAGGGCGCGGTGTCCGCCGAGCTGGGGCTCGCGGGGTGGCCGGCGGTCGCCGAGGAGTCGATCATCGCGCGCGACGTGCTGCTCGCCGAGCACGTGGGCTCGCGCCTGCACGTGTGCCACCTGTCGACCGCGGGGTCGGTCGACATCATCCGCTGGGCCAAGAAGCGCGGTGTGAACGTCACCGCCGAGGTGACGCCGCACCACCTGCTGCTCACCGACGAGCTCGTGCGCGACTACGACGCGCGGTTCAAGGTGAACCCGCCGCTGCGTCGCGAGGAGGACGTGCTCGCGGTGCGCGAGGGTCTGGCCGACGGCACGATCGACATCGTCGCGACCGACCACGCGCCGCACCCCGCCGAGGCGAAGTCGTGCGAGTGGGCCGCCGCCGCGAACGGCATGGTGGGTCTCGAGAGCGCGCTGCGCGTCGTCCACCAGGCCATGGTCGAGACCGGGCTGCTGGAGTGGATCGACGTCGCCCGCGTCATGTCGCGCACGCCCGCCCGCATCGGCCGTCTCGACGGCCACGGCACTCCGCTCACCGCCGGCACCCCCGCGAGCTTCACGCTGTACGACCCGCGCCCCGCGCGCACATTCGGGCTCGGCGACCTCCGCGGTCGCAGCAAGAACTCGCCGTACCTCGGTCGCGAGCTGCCGGGCGAGATCCGCTGGACCGTGCGCTCCGGCATCCCGACCGTCGTCGACGGTGCGGTGCTCGAGGCGCCGGGGGTGCTCGCGTGACGCGCGAGGGCGCCCTGCTGGTGATGGCGGGTGTCGCCGTCGTCCTGCTGGCGGTCTTCGCCCTGGCCTGGCTCCGACGAACGCGGCGCGATGCGCGCTACTCCGCCCCGGTGGGAGAGCTTCCCGACGGCGCCGTGGAGACGGGTGTGTTCCCGGGTCTGTACGTCGCGACCACACGGCACGACGAGCCCCTGGAGCGCCTCGCGATCCGCGGCCTCGCGTTCCGCTCCCGCGTGGACGTCACGGTCACCTCGGCCGGGATCGCCCTCGACCTGCCGGGCCTGCCTCGCATCGCGCTCACCCGTGACCGCCTCGTCGACGCTGCCCTTGCCACGGTCGCCATCGACCGCGTGGTGGAGCGCGACGGCCTGACGCGCGTCAGCTGGCGCATCGACGACGACACCGTCGTCGACACCTACCTCCGACCCCAGGATGCCTCGGCCCGATCCCTCGCCGACGCCATCCGTCCGCTCATCTCGACAGGAAGCGACGCATGACCGCCCTGATCTCCCCTCCGCGCATCTCGCGCGAACCCGCCGTCCTGGTGCTGGAAGACGGCACCCGTTACCCCGGGCGCGCGTACGGCGCCCGCGGCGAGACCTTCGGCGAGGTCGTCTTCGCCACCGGCATGACCGGCTACCAGGAGACCCTCACCGACCCCTCGTACGCCGGTCAGATCGTGCTGCAGACCGCCCCGCACATCGGCAACACGGGTGTGAACGACGAAGACCCCGAGTCCCGCCGCATCTGGGTCGCCGGCTACGTGGTGCGCGACCCCTCGCGCGTCGTGTCGAACTGGCGCGCCAACCGTTCGCTCGACGATGCCCTCGTCGAGGACGGCATCGTCGGCATCTCCGGCATCGACACCCGCGCGCTCACGCGCCGCATCCGTTCGTCGGGCAGCATGCGCGGTGGCGTCTTCTCGGGCGACGCGGTGAACCTCGACGAGGACGAGCAGCTGCGCCGGGTGCTCGCCGCCCCCGGCATGGTCGGCCGCAACCTGTCCGCCGAGGTGTCGGTCACCGAGGTCGAGGTCACCCCGGCGACCGCCGAGCGCATCGGCAACCTGGCGGTGCTCGATCTGGGCGTCAAGCAGTCCACGATCGACAACCTCGCCGCCCGCGGGTTCGACGTGCACGTGTTCCCGCAGTCGGCGACGATCGACGAGATCCGCGCGATCGAGCCGGTCGCGGCGTTCTACTCCAACGGCCCGGGCGACCCGGCCGCGAGCGACCAGCACGTCGAGCTGCTCCGTGCGGTGCTCGACGAGGGCCTGCCGTTCTTCGGCATCTGCTTCGGCAACCAGCTGCTCGGCCGCGCCCTCGGCTTCGGCACGTACAAGCTGCCGTTCGGCCATCGCGGCATCAACCAGCCGGTGCTCGACAAGACCACCGGCCGCGTCGAGATCACGTCGCAGAACCACGGTTTCGCCGTCGAGGCGCCGCTGGACGCGGTCGTCGACAGCCCGCACGGCTACGGCCGCGTCGAGGTGAGCCACATCGGCCTCAACGACAACGTGGTCGAGGGCCTGCGCGCCCTCGACATCCCGGCGTTCAGCGTGCAGTACCACCCCGAGGCCGCCGCAGGTCCCCACGACGCCAACTACCTGTTCGACCGCTTCCGCGACATGGTGCTCGCGACTCAGGAGACGAAGAAGAATGCCTAAGCGCGACGACATCCGCTCCGTCCTCGTCATCGGCTCCGGCCCGATCGTCATCGGTCAGGCCTGCGAGTTCGACTACTCCGGCACCCAGGCCTGCCGCGTCCTCCGCGAGGAGGGCGTGCGCGTGATCCTCGTCAACTCGAACCCGGCGACGATCATGACCGACCCCGACTTCGCCGACGCGACGTACATCGAGCCGATCACCCCCGAGGTGATCGAGACGATCATCGCGAAGGAGAAGCCGGATGCCATCCTCCCCACGCTCGGTGGCCAGACGGCCCTGAACGCGGCCATGGCGCTCCACGACCGCGGCATCCTCGTCAAGTACGGGGTGGAGCTCATCGGCGCGAAGGTCGATGCCATCCGTAAGGGCGAGGACCGTCAGATCTTCAAGGAGCTCGTGATCGAGTCCGGCGCGGACGTCGCCGACTCGGTGATCTGCCACTCGATGGACGAGCTGCTCGCCGGCGCCGAGAAGCTGGGCTACCCGCTGGTCGTCCGCCCCTCGTTCACGATGGGCGGCCTGGGCTCGGGCTTCGCGTACGACGAGGCCGACCTCCGCCGCATCGGCGGCGCGGGTCTGCACGACTCGCCGACGCACGAGGTCCTGCTCGAGGAGTCGATCCTCGGGTGGAAGGAGTACGAGCTCGAGCTCATGCGCGACACGCACGACAACACGGTGGTGGTCTGCTCGATCGAGAACGTCGACCCCGTGGGCGTGCACACCGGTGACTCGATCACCGTCGCCCCGGCGCTCACCCTCACCGACCGCGAGTACCAGAAGATGCGTGACATCGGCATCGACATCATCCGCGCGGTGGGCGTCGACACCGGCGGCTGCAACATCCAGTTCGCCGTCGACCCCGCTACCGGCCGCATCATCGTCATCGAGATGAACCCGCGCGTCTCGCGCTCCTCGGCGCTCGCGTCGAAGGCCACGGGCTTCCCGATCGCGAAGATCGCGGCGAAGCTCGCGATCGGTTACCGCCTCGACGAGATCCCGAACGACATCACGAAGGTGACGCCGGCGAGCTTCGAGCCCACGCTCGACTACGTCGTGGTCAAGGTGCCTCGGTTCAACTTCGAGAAGTTCCCCGCCGCCGACACGACCCTCACCACCACCATGAAGTCGGTGGGCGAGGCGATGGCGATCGGCCGCAACTACACCACGGCCCTGCAGAAGGCGCTGCGCTCGCTCGAGAAGCGCGGCTCCAGCTTCCACTGGGGCGAGGAGTCGCGGTCGGTCGAGGAGCTCCTCGAGATCTCGAAGACGCCGACCGACGGCCGCATCGTCGTGCTGCAGCAGGCGCTGCGCCTCGGCGCAACGCCCGAGCAGGCATTCGAGGCGACCGCGATGGACCCCTGGTTCATCGACCAGATCGTCCTCATCAACGAGGTCGCCGAGATCATCCGCACGGCCGGCGAGCTGGATGCCGACACCCTCCGCCTCGCCAAGGAGCACGGCTTCAGCGACGTCCAGATCGCGCAGCTGCGCGGTCTCGACGAGGCCGAGGTGCGCGGCATCCGGTACGCGCTCGACGTGCGTCCGGTGTACAAGACGGTCGACACGTGCGCGGGGGAGTTCCCGGCGCTCACGCCGTACCACTACTCCAGCTACGACTGGGAGACCGAGGTCACGCCGTCCGACCGCACCAAGGTGGTCATCATCGGTTCGGGCCCGAACCGCATCGGCCAGGGCGTCGAGTTCGACTACTCGTGCGTGCACGCATCCTTCGCACTGTCGGATGCCGGCTACGAGACGATCATGGTCAACTGCAACCCCGAGACCGTGTCGACCGACTACGACACGAGCGACCGCCTGTACTTCGAGCCGCTGACGCTCGAGGACGTGCTCGAGGTGCTGCACGCCGAGAGCCGGTCCGGTGAGATCCTCGGCGTCGTCTGCCAGCTCGGCGGACAGACGCCGCTCGGCCTGGCCAAGGGCATCGAGGCCGCGGGCTACACGATCCTCGGCACCAGCCCCGAGGCGATCGACCTCGCCGAGGAGCGCGAGCTGTTCTCGCGTCTGCTCGACGACGCCGGTCTCGTCGCGCCCCGCAGCGGCACCGCGATCGACGTCGAGGGGGCCGTCACGGTCGCCGAGGAGATCGGCTACCCGGTGCTCGTGCGCCCGAGCTTCGTGCTCGGCGGCCGCGGCATGGAGATCGTGTACTCGACCGACGCGCTGCGCGACTACTTCGTCCGCGTCGCCGACCAGGCGATCATCGGCCCCGGCCTCCCGCTCCTGGTCGACCGCTTCCTCGACGACGCGATCGAGCTCGACGTCGACGCGCTGTTCGACGGCACCGACCTGTACATCGGCGGCGTCATGGAGCACCTCGAGGAAGCCGGCATCCACTCCGGCGACTCGTCCTGCACCCTGCCGCCCGTGAGCCTCGGCCGCACCGAGGTCGACCGCGTCCGCGAGGCGACCCTGGCGATCGCGCGGGGCGTCGGCGTTCGGGGCCTCCTGAACGTCCAGTTCGCGATCTCGGCCGGCGTGCTCTACGTCATCGAGGCGAACCCCCGCGCGAGCCGCACCGTGCCGTTCGTGTCCAAGGCGCTCGGCATCCCGCTCGCCAAGGCCGCCAGCCGCATCATGACCGGCACCACGATCGCCGAGCTCATCGCCGAGGGCCTGCTGCCCGAGAGCGACGGCTCGCGCGTGCCGCTCGACGCCCCGGTCGCCGTCAAGGAGGCCGTGTTGCCGTTCAAGCGGTTCCGCACGGCCGACGGCCGCACCGTGGACTCGGTGCTCGGACCCGAGATGCGCTCGACCGGCGAGGTCATGGGCATCGACCGCGACTTCCCCACGGCATTCGCGAAGTCGCAGGAGGCCGCGTACGGCGGCATGCCGACCTCGGGCACGGTGTTCATCTCCGTCGCCGACGCCGACAAGCGCGCGGTCATCCTCCCCGCCCACCGGCTGCAGGAGCTCGGCTTCAAACTCATGGCCACCCAGGGCACGGCCGAGATCCTCGCCCGCAACGGAATCCGGGTCCAGGTCGTCGAGAAGTACTCGGAGACGCAGGGCTCGGGCGAGCAGAACGTGGTCGACCTCATCAACGACGGCAAGATCGACATGATCGTCAACACGCCGAGCGGCGGAACGGCCCGCGCGGACGGGTACGAGATCCGTGCCGCGGCCGTCGCCGCCGACAAGGCGCTGTTCACGACGATGGCCGTGCTCGGTGCCGCCGTGAGTGCCCTGGGCGCGATGAAGGACGGCTTCGCGGTCCGCAGCCTCCAGGAATACGCCGTCGACCGCGCGGGTCGCCTGTGAGCGAGACGTTCGGCCAGCGCCTGGCGACAGCCCTCGAGACCCGGGGTCCGCTGTGCGTCGGCATCGACCCCCACGCCGCGCTGCTGTCGGCGTGGGGGCTGGATGCCACGCCCGAGGGCGCGCGGGAGTTCGGCCTGCGGGTGGTCGAGGCCGCCGCGGAGCGGGTCGGCGTGGTCAAACCGCAGGTCGCGTTCTACGAGCGCTACGGCTCGAGAGGCTTCGCCGCGTTGGAGGACGTGATGGCCGCGGCACGCGCCGCAGGGCTCCTCGTGATCGCCGACGCGAAGCGCGGGGACATCGGTACGACGATGGAGGGCTACGCCGCGGCGTGGCTCGAGCCCGGCTCGCCCCTGGAGGCGGATGCCGTGACCCTCACGCCCTACCTCGGCCCCGATTCGCTGCGCTCGACCCTCTCGTTCGCGGTGCGCCACGGCAAGGGTGCGTTCGTCCTCACCGCCACGAGCAACCCCGAGGCGCGGCCCGTGCAGAGCGCGATCGTCGACGACGCCCTCGCCGTCGGCGACCACGAGTACGTGGCCGCGCGCGTCGCCCACGACGTCAACGAGGCGAACATCGGCGCACCCGGCGCGCTCGGCTCGATCGGCGTCGTCGTGGGCGCCACCGTCGACCGCGCCGCGTTCGGTCTCGGCGACGTGACGCTGGCCGGGATGCCGATCCTCGCGCCCGGCTTCGGGGCGCAGGGAGCCGATCCCGCCGACCTCCGCCGCCTGTTCGGGTACGTCGCGAAGGCCGTCGTGGCCAACGAGAGCCGCAGCGTCCTCGCTGTCGGCCCCGCACGCCTCGCCGACCGGATCACCGCCCGCGCCGACCTGTACCGGGAGGCCCTGAATGGTTGATTCCCGTCGTCCGCCCGAGGTCGACCGCGCCGCGGCGTCCCGCCGCGCCGTCGCCGCCCGCCGCGAGCGCGCCGCGCTCAAGCGCGACGTGTCCACGCGCGTCATCACCCCGCAGGAGCTGCTGCGCCGTGGACTCGCCGACCCGCTGTCCGCGGCCGGCGCGATGCGCGTGACCGAGTTCCTCACCGCGATCCCCGCGATCGGGGAGAGCAAGCGCGATCGCATCCTCGCCTCGCTCGGCATCTCTGCCGTGAAGCGCCTCGGGGGTCTGGGTTCCCGCCAACGCGACGCGCTCCGCGGTTACCTCGACGCGCGATGGCCCGAGCCGGGCCCGCGCGACGGGCGCAGCCGTCTCGTCGTGCTCGCCGGTCCCACGGCCGTCGGCAAGGGCACGGTTGCCGCGTACATCAAGGAGCACTTCCCCGAGATCCACCTGTCGGTCTCGGCGACCACACGCGCGCCGCGTCCGGGTGAAGTCGACGGTGAGCACTACTACTTCGTCGACGACGCCGAGTTCGACCGGCTCGTCGCGGAGGGGGAGCTGCTGGAGTGGGCGACAGTGCACAACAGGCACCGCTACGGCACACCCCGCGAGCCCATCGAGCGCGTGCTCGCCGACGGCGGCACGGCGCTGCTGGAGATCGACCTGCAGGGCGCCCGACAGGTGCGCGCCGCCGATCCTTCGGCGACGCTCGTGTTCCTGCTGCCGCCGAGTTGGGACGAACTCGTCCAGCGCCTCGTCGGCCGTGGCACCGAGGATGCCGAGGAACGGGCGCGGCGCCTCCGCACCGCCCGCACCGAACTCGCGGCGCAGAACGAGTTCGACTACCGGGTCGTCAACGACGAGGTCGCGCGCGCCGCGGCCGAGGTGGTGGCCCTCGCCGCACGTCGCCCCGACGTCGGATAGAATACGAGGATGCTTCGGCGCCGACGGGCGCCGCATCCACCCCATCCCGCCGAACCAGGAGGTTCCCCATGGCCGGACGTGACAAGGGCATCATCGACCCGCCCATCGACGCGCTGCTCGACAAGGTCGACTCGAAGTACCAGCTCGTGATCTACGCGTCCAAGCGTGCGCGCCAGATCAACGACTACTACTCCGATCTGCACGAGGGCAACCTCTTCGACAACGTGGGCCCGCTCGTCGACTCCACCGTCGAGGACAAGCCGCTCACGATCGCTCTGCACGAGATCCACGAGGACAAGCTGCGCCTTCGCGCCGCCGAATAGTCCACAGGTGTGATCCGTTCACAGATGTGACGATGCCCCGGGCGGCTGTCCGCCGTCCGGGGCATACTTGTGCCCGTCCCCAGCCCGAAACCGACCGGGAGTCGCTTTGACCGACCTGCGCCTGTTCACGTCCGAGTCCGTCACGGAAGGACACCCCGACAAGATCTGCGACCAGATCTCCGACAGCATCCTGGATGCCATCCTCACCGAGGACCCGTCCGGGCGCGTCGCCGTCGAGACCCTCGTGACCACGGGCCTGGTTCACGTCGCGGGCGAGGTGTCCACGAGCGCCTACGTCGAGATCCCGGCGATCGTGCGCGACGTCGTCAACCGCATCGGGTACACCTCGAGCGAGACCGGCTTCGACGGCGACTCGTGCGGCGTCAGCGTGTCGATCGGCGCACAGTCCTCCGACATCGCCGCGGGCGTCAACAAGGCGTTCGAACAGCGCGAGCGCGGCTCGGTCGACCCGCGCGACCTGCAGGGCGCCGGCGACCAGGGCATCATGTTCGGTTTCGCGACGAACGAGACGCCGCAACTCATGCCGATGGCGGCCTGGACCGCGCACCGCATCGCCGAGCGCCTGGCGTCCGTTCGGAAGGACGGCACTCTGCCGTTCCTGCGCCCCGACGGCAAGACGCAGGTCACGCTGGGCTACGACGGACACACGCCGCGGACGGTCGACTCCGTCGTGCTCTCGACGCAGCACCACCCCGACATCTCGCAGGAAGAGCTGCGCGCCCTCGTGCAGGCCGAGGTCATCGACCCGGTGCTGCGCGACACGGGTCTGGATCTCCCGGACGTGCAGTACTACATCAACCCGGCGGGTCCGTTCGTGATCGGCGGCCCCAAGGGCGACGCCGGCCTCACCGGCCGCAAGATCATCATCGACACCTACGGCGGGGCCTCGCGTCACGGCGGCGGCGCCTTCAGCGGCAAAGACCCGTCCAAGGTCGACCGCTCGGCGGCGTACGCGATGCGCTGGGTCGCGAAGAACACGGTCGCGGCCGGTCTCGCCGACCGCCTCGAGGTGCAGGTCGCCTACGCGATCGGCAAGGCGAACCCCGTCGGCCTGTACGTCGAGTCCTTCGGCACGGCGCACGTCGCCGACGAGACGATCGTGAAGGCCATCCGCGAGGTGTTCGACCTGCGTCCGAAGGCGATCATCGACCAGCTCGACCTGCTCCGCCCGATCTACGCGCAGACGGCCGCGTACGGTCACTTCGGCCGCGAGCTGCCCGACTTCACGTGGGAGCGCACCGACCGCGTCGACGCGCTGCGCACCGCCGCCGGTATCTGACGTGGGGGCGCCCGCGCCGGGCGTGCACCGCGTCGCCGCTGCCCTGGCATCCCGTGATCCGCTCCGCCGCGCGCGGCGAGGTGCGCGCGGAGCCGCCGCGTGAGCGCCCGCCGCGTCGCGCGGGTGCAGCTCGACTCGCCGGTCCCGCAGCTCGATCGGCTGTTCGACTACGCGATCCCGCATCCGCTGGTCGCGGACGTCGTGCCCGGGGTTCGGGTGAAGGTGCCGCTGCGGTCGGCGGGTCGGATGATGGATGCCTTCGTGGTCGAGGTCGTGGCCGACGACGGCACGGAGCGGCCGCTGTCGTCCGTCGAGAGCGTCGTCTCGACGATGCCCGTGCTGCCCGAGCGCCTCTTCGCCCTCGCGCGCAAGGTCGCAGACCGCGCCGCGGGTTCGGTGAGCGACGTGCTGCGCCTCGCGGTGCCGAAGCGCATGGTGCGGGCCGAGAAGGCCTGGCTCGCCGCACCGGTCCCCGAGACGCCGGTGGTCCCGGCGGAGTCGCTCGCCCGGGCGGACACGACGTTGAAGCCGTACGTCGGGCTCGTCGACGCCCTCGACGGCGGCGAGCGCCTCGCGGTCGACGCCCCTCCGCACACGACCGGTGCTCTCCCGAGGGGCGCGTGGGCCGATCTCCTGGCCGCCGCCGCGGTGCACACGCTCGCGCGGGGGAGGAGCGCCGTGCTCGTGGTCCCGGACTACCGCGATCAGGCGCAGATCATGGCGGCGCTGGCCGACCTGGTGCCGGCCGAGGCGGTCGTCCGCGACGACGCCGATCAGTCCGGGCCGGCGCGATACGCGCAGTACCTGCGCACGCTCGCGCCCGTGCCCGTGATCGTGGTGGGCCGCCGGTCGGCGGTCTACGCCCCGGCCCATGACACGGGCCTGGTCGCGCTGTGGGACGACGGCGATTCGTTGCTCGCCGAGCCGCTCGCCCCGGGTGTCCACGCGCGCGATGCCGCTCTGGTGCGACAGGAGCTGGAGGGCTCGGCTCTCGTCTTCGCGGGCCACACCCGCTCGACCGACGTGCAGCGGCTGGTCGAGGTGGGGTACGTGCGCGAGTCGGCGCCGGCGCGGCGGCAGAGTCCGCGGGTCGTTTTGAGCGCGACGCGCGAGGGGGAGTCGCGGACCGCGCGCGTGCCGTCCTCGGCGTTCGCGGCCGCGCGCGAGGCGCTGACGCAGGGCCCTGTGCTCGTGCAGGTCGCGCGTCCCGGGTATGCGCCGTCGCTCGTGTGCGCGGACTGCCGTCGCCCCGCCCGCTGCACGCACTGCGCGGGGCCTCTCCGTGCCGCGCGCCCCGGCGCGGTTCCGGTGTGCGCGTGGTGCGGCCGCAACGCGCACGCGTGGACGTGCGGGCACTGCGGCTCGGTGAAGCTCCGCATGGCGTCCTCGGGCAGCGAGCGCACAGCCGACGAGCTGGGCCGCGCGTTCCCGAACACGCGCGTGATCATCGCGGACGGCGCGCATCCCGTGGCGGAGGTGGATGCCACCCCGGCCCTGGTCATCGCCACGCGCGGAGCCGAGCCGATCGCGCGCGGCGGGTATCGGGCGGTGATCCTGCTCGACGGCGACCGCATGCTGCAGAACGAGGCGCTGCGCGTGGGTGAGCACTGCCTGCGCTGGTGGTCGAACGCCGCCGCCCTCGCGGCCCCCGGCGCGCCAGTGCACCTCGTGGGTGTCGCGGGTCCGGTGGCCCGGGCGCTCGCGACCTGGACGCAGCCGGCCTACGCCCGGGCCGAGCTGGCCGACCGCGCGCCGCTGCGCATGCCCCCGGCCGTGCGCGTCGCGAGCGTCGACGGACACGCCCGGAGCGTCGACACCCTCCTCGCCGAACTCCGCGAGGCCGTGCCCGACCTCGACGCCCTCGCCGTCCTCGGTCCGGTCGACACGTCGACGGCCCCCGACACCCCGACGTCCCGCGCGCTCGTGCGGTTCGACTATGCGCACGGTCGTGCCGTCGCCGACGCCCTCCGCGCGGGGGTCATCGCCGACGCCCTCCGCGCCCGGAAGTCCTCCAAGGACAAGGGCCCGAGGCCCCGGAATACACTCAGAGTGCGGCTCGACCTCCCCGAGCCCGACCTCTGAGCGCCTCCTGCCCCCAGCAGCCCGGTCCCACCCACCCGCATCCGAAGCGTGAGGAGAACCATGCGCCTCGTCTTCGCCGGCACCCCCGCCGTCGCCGTCCCCTCCCTCCGCGCCTTGGCGGAGGGGCCGCACGAGATCGCCGCCGTCGTCACCCGTTCCGACGCGCCCCTCGGCCGCAAACGCGTCCTGACGCCGTCCCCGGTCGCCCAGGCGGCGGAGGATCTCGGCATCCCGACGATCAAGACCGACCGACTGGATGCCGACGCCACCGCCCGCATCACCGCCCTCGAGGCCGAACTCGGCGTGATCGTCGCGTACGGCGGGCTCGTGCGCGAGCCGCTGCTGTCGGCCCCCGCGCACGGCTGGATCAACCTGCACTTCTCGCTCCTCCCGCGCTGGCGCGGCGCCGCGCCCGTGCAGCGGGCGCTCATCGCGGGAGACCGCGAGACCGGCGCGAGCGTGTTCCAGCTCGTGGCCGCACTGGATGCCGGCGACGTCTTCGCCGAGGAGCGGTACGCGGTGCCGTGGAACGCCACCGCGGGCGACGTGCTCGACGCCCTCGCCGAGATCGGCACCCCGCTCCTCGCCCGCGTCGTGGACGGGATCGCCGACGGTTCCGCGGTCGCGGTCCCGCAGCAGGGTGAGCCGACGCTCGCCCCGAAGCTGACCCTCGACGACGGCGCCCTCGACTTCTCCCTGGATGCCGAGACGCTCCGCGCCCGGATCGCCGGAGTCACGCCCGAACCCGGCGCCCACACGACGTTCGAGGGCGCGCGGCTCAAGGTGCTGCGCGCCGGGGCGAGCACGGCGGATCCGATTCCCCCGGGCCGGGTCGTGGCATCCGGTCGCGAGATCCTCGTGGGGACGGCGAGCTCCCCGCTGCGGCTCGAGACCGTGCAGCCCGCGGGCAAGGGCGCGATGCCCGCCGGCGATTGGTTCCGCGGCTTGCGCGTCGAGAACCCGGTGCTGGGCTCGTGAGCGTCCAGGGAGCGCGCGCCGTCGCGTACGACGTCCTGCGGGCGGTGTCGGCCGACGAGGCGTACGCGAACCTGTCGCTGCCGCACGCGATCGAGCGGGCGAAGCTGGATGCCAAGGATGCCGGGCTCGCGACCGAGTTGACGTACGGCACGCTCCGGCGCCGCGGGACGTACGACGCGATCATCGCCGCTGCGGCGGATCGGACCGTGGACCGCATCGACCCGCCCGTGCTCGACGCGCTGCGGCTCGGGGTGCACCAGCTGCTGTCGACGCGCGTGGCCTCGCACGCCGCGGTGAACGAGTCCGTCGAGCTCGCCCGTCGCCACGGCGGCGGTCGCGGTGCCGCGG
This sequence comes from Microbacterium sp. T32, assembly GCF_001619615.1. Classification (GTDB taxonomy): domain Bacteria; phylum Actinomycetota; class Actinomycetes; order Actinomycetales; family Microbacteriaceae; genus Microbacterium. The sequence continues at coordinate 32,828 of NZ_LQQP01000034.1, read as the reverse complement.
GATTCGCGAACGCCGTCCTGCGGCGGGTGTCCCGCGAGACGCCCGGGCACTGGATGGACCGCATCACGGCGTCCGCGCGCAGCGACGACGAGCGCCTCGGGCTCACGAGCGCGCACCCCGTGTGGATCGTCCGCGCATTCCGTCGCGCCCTCACGGCCGAGGGCCGCGGCGACGAGCTCGACGCCCTCCTGGCCGCCGACAACGACGCCCCGCGGGTGGCGATGATCGCCCTGCCGGGGCTGGCCGAGATCCCCGACGACGCCCGTCCCGCCCGGTACGCGCCGACGGCATTCACGACCCGCGGGGGAGACCCCGAGGCGCTCATCCGCGCGTCCGACGGTCGCATCCGCGTGCAGGACGAGGGGTCGCAGCTCGCCGCCCTCGCCCTCAGCCGCTTCCGACCCGTCGAGCCGGGGGAGCGGTGGCTCGACCTGTGCGCCGGGCCCGGCGGCAAGACGGCGCTGCTCGCGGCGGAAGCCCTCGCGGGCGGTGCGCGACTGGAGGCCAACGAGATCTCGCCGCACCGGGCCGGTCTCGTGCGCCGGGCCGTGGCATCCGTTCCGCTCGACGTCGAGGTGACCGAGGAGGACGGCCGCGACCGCGCCGCCCGCACGCCGGGGGAGTACGACCGGATCCTCGTCGACGCGCCCTGCACGGGGATCGGCGCGTTGCGCCGGCGTCCGGAGGCGCGGTGGCGCAAGACTCCGGCCGACGTGCCCGATCTCACGGCGCTGCAGCTCGAGCTCGTGCGGGCGGGGCTCGGTGCGCTGAAGCCGGGCGGGGTGCTGGCGTACGTGACGTGCTCACCGCACCTGGCCGAGACCTCCGGTGTGCTCGCCGAGGTGCGCCGCGAGTTCGGTGACGCCGTCGAGGAACTCGACGCCCGCGCCGTCGTGCGGGAGATCGCCGGCTCCGGCATCGACCTGCCCGCGCAGTCGGACGGCTCGCTCCGCGCCCAGCTCTGGCCCGACCGCCACGGCACCGACGCGATGTCGATCGCGCTCCTGCGACGGGTCTCCTGAACGCGTGAGGGGTCAAGATCTGTCGCATTTGCGCGACCCGAGCGACAGTTTCTGACCTCTCACGCGAGGGTGCGGCGGACCGGGCGCCGATAATGGAACCGTGCCCCGCATCAATCCGAGCATCCTCGCCGCCGACTTCGTGAACATGCAGGCGGAGCTCGCTCGCATCGCCGGGGCGGACTTCGTGCACGTCGACGTCATGGACAACCACTTCGTGCCGAACCTCACCTTCGGTCCGCAGATGGTGGGCCGCATCCAGGAGACGAGTCCCGTACCGCTCGACGTGCACCTGATGATCGACGACCCCGATCGCTGGGCTCCGGAATACGCCGAGCTGGGCGCGGCATCCGTCACCTTCCATCTCGAGGCTGCGGCGTCGCCCGTCGCGCTCGCCCGGACGCTCCGCTCGATCGGCGCGCGCGCCGGCGTGGCCGTGAAGCCGGCGACCCCCGTGGAGAACCTGTTCGAGGTGCTGAACGAGTTCGATCAGATCCTCGTGATGACCGTGGAGCCGGGCTTCGGCGGCCAGTCCTTCATGCCCGAGACCATGCCGAAGCTGCGCAGTCTCGCCGACGAGGCCCGCCGCCGCGGATCGAACGTGTGGCTGCAGGTCGACGGCGGCATCGGAGAGTCCACGATCGCGCAGGCCGCCGAGGCCGGGGCCGACACGTTCGTCGCCGGCTCCGCGGTGTTCGGCGCCGACGACCCCGACCGCGCGATCCAGTCGCTGCGCTCCGCCGCGGCCCGCCACACGCACTGACCCGACCGGGACGTCGCCCCGATGTCAGCCCCGCCCGGCGGCCGGGGCACCGCCGAGCCGATACCCTAGACAGGTGAAGACCTTCGACGACCTGTTCGCCGAGCTCAGCGCCAAGGCCGTCGAGCGCCCCGCCGGCTCCGGAACCGTGGCCCAGCTCGATGCCGGCGTGCACGCCATCGGCAAGAAGATCGTCGAGGAAGCCGCCGAGGTGTGGATGGCCGCCGAGTACGAGTCCGACGAGGCCGCAGCGGAGGAGATCTCGCAGCTGCTGTACCACCTCCAGACGCTCATGCTCGCGAAGGGCCTGACGCTCGCAGACGTCTACCGACATCTCTGAGCCGCTCCCGCCCACCTCTCGCTCACGAACCACGAAAGCCCCCGTCATGCTGCGAATCGCCGTGCCGAACAAGGGGTCGCTCGCCGAGACCGCCGCCGAGATGCTCTCGGAGGCCGGATACACCGGACGTCGCGACTCGAAAGACCTGTACACCGTCGACCCCGTCAACGAGGTCGAGTTCTTCTACCTCCGTCCCCGTGACATCGCGACGTACGTCGGCTCGGGAGCCCTCGACGTCGGGATCACCGGCCGCGACCTGCTGCTCGACGCCCGGATGCCCGGCGCCCGCGAGATCGAGTCGCTCGGCTTCGCGGGTTCGACGTTCCGCTTCGCCGGCCGCCCCGGCCGCTTCACCGACGTCGAAGACCTGCAGGGCCTCCGCGTCGCGACGGCGTACCCGGGCCTCGTCGACGCGTTCCTCGACGAGCGCGGCGTCGCCGTCGACATCGTGCCGCTGGACGGCGCCGTCGAATCCGCGGTGCAGTTGGGCGTGGCGGATGCCGTGGCCGACGTCGTCTCGACCGGCACGACGCTGCGTCAGGCGGGGCTCGAGATCTTCGGCCCCGTGCTGCTCGAGTCGGACGCGGTCCTGATCTCCGGCCCGAACGAGGTCGAGGGCACCGAGACGCTGCTCCGGCGCCTCCGCGGTGTCCTCGCCGCGCGGAAGTACGTGCTCATCGACTACGACCTGCCCGCCGCTCTCGTCGAGCAGGCGATCGCCGTCGCGCCCGGCCTGGAGTCGCCGACGATCTCGCCGCTCCGCGACCCCGAGTGGGTCGCCGTGCGCGTCATGAGCCCCCGCCGCGACGTCAACCGCGTCATGGACGAGCTCTACGCGATCGGCGCACGGGCGATCCTGGTCACCGAGATCCTCGCCGCGAGGCTCTGATGACGCTCGCCCGCCGCGTCATCCCGTGCCTCGACGTCGCCGCCGGTCGCGTCGTGAAGGGCGTGAACTTCCTGGATCTCCGCGACATGGGCGACCCGGTCGAGCTCGCGAAGCTCTACTTCGATCAGGGCGCCGACGAGATCACGTTCCTCGACGTCACCGCCACGGTCGACGAGCGCGCGACGACGTACGACGTCGTCCGCCGGACGGCGGAGCAGGTGTTCATCCCGCTCACGGTCGGCGGGGGAGTGCGCTCCACCGAGGACGTGGCGCGACTGCTCTCCGTCGGCGCCGACAAGATCGGCGTGAACTCCGCCGCGATCGCCCGCCCCGACCTGGTCGACGAGATCGCCGACCGCTTCGGCGCGCAGGTTATCGTGCTGTCGCTCGACGTCAAGCGCGCGGCATCCACGCCCTCCGGGTTCGTCGTGACGACCCACGGCGGCCGCACCGAGACGACCCTCGACGCCCTGGACTGGGCGCGCGAGGCCGTCGAACGCGGAGCCGGTGAGCTGCTCGTCAACTCGATCGACGCCGACGGCACGAAGCAGGGTTTCGATCTCGAACTCGTCGGCCTCATGCGCCAGGTCGCCGCGGTGCCCGTGATCGCCTCGGGCGGTGCCGGCGCGCTGGAGCACTTCGCCCCGGCCGTCGCCGCCGGCGCCGACGCGGTGCTCGCGGCATCCGTGTTCCACTCCGGCCAGCTCACGGTCGGCCAGGTCAAGGACGCGATGGCGGCCGAAGGAATCGAGGTGCGCCGATGAACGTCGAAGCGTTCGACCGCGTGAAGTACGACGCCCAAGGACTCGCGACCGCGGTCGTGCAGCAGTACGACTCGCGCGAGGTGCTCATGGTCGGGTGGATGGATGCCGAGGCCCTCCGCCGCACCCTCACCACCGGCCGCGTGACCTTCTGGTCTCGCTCGCGACAGGAGTACTGGCGCAAGGGCGACACGTCCGGGCACATCCAGATCGTCAAGGGCGCGCACCTCGACTGCGACGGCGACACCCTCCTCATCGAGGTCGACCAGGTGGGTGCCGCGTGCCACACCGGTGACCACACGTGCTTCGACTCCACCGATCTCGAGCCCGTCGTCGGGCAGTCCTGATGCGTCGAGCGCGCTCGCTCTCCGTCGTCGGGATGCTCCTGGCCGGCGCCCTCGGCGTGATCTCATCGACCCAGACGTGGATCGACGTGACCCTCGCCGACGGCGCGCAGCAGACGCTCGCGGTCCCCGGAGCGGATGCCGTGCCCGTGCTCACCCCGCTGAGCCTCGCCGCCCTCGCGCTCGGTGCCGCCCTGTCGATCGTCGGCCGTGTCCTGCGGTACGTGCTGGGGGTCCTCGCCCTCGCGATCGCGGGGATCGTGGGGGTCGCGACCGCTCAGGTCCTTCTGACCATGCCGGTCTCGGCGACCGCCGCGACGGTCACCGAGGCGACCGGCATCTCCGGAATGGATGCCATCGCCGACCTCGTGTCGTCGATGTCACTGACCCCGTGGCCCGCCGTCACGCTGCTGGCCGAGCTGCTGCTCGCCGCGGCAGCGATCTTCACGCTCGTCACGGCCCGGCGGTGGCAGGGGAGTGCCGGCCGAAAGTACCGCAGCGCCACCGACGCGCCCGCGGATACCTCGCGCCCCCACGACGCGATCGACTCGTGGGACGATCTGTCCCGCGGGGCCGACCCCACGGCCTGAACCCCGCTCGCTCGTCACCTGAGCGTCAGTTCAGTGCTTGTTATGAGTTCGCCGATCGCGATAGCCTGCTGAACCGCGGGCAGGGTCGTCACGTCCCGTCTGCTCTCTCTGTGTTGCCGCTAGCCGAGCGCTCTACAGAGGCCCCTGGGGGAGGGACACCATGCGCGCGCACCAGCAGGATCGCATCCACGTTCGACACAACCGTCGCGACCGTTTCTTTCGGTCGACGATCGCGATGGTGATCGTCGCCGTCCTCGGACTGAGCGCTGCTCCCGCGGCCATGGCGGCACCGACGGCGCAATCCGTCACCACTCCTTTCACCACCGCGCCGACCCCGACCTTCGCCGGGTCGATCTCGGTGGGTTCGACCCTGACCGCTGCCCCCGGAGCGTGGAGCCCGACCCCCGACACCTTCGCCTACCAGTGGAACCGAAACGGGATGGCGATCATCGCGGCGACCGCGAAAACCTACGCTCTGACGGCAGCTGACGTCGGCAAGAAGATCACGGTGACCGTCACCGCCCGCAAGTCCGGATACACGTCCACGGCGCGAACCAGCACGGGGCGGACCGCGGTCGCCGGTACCTTCTCCACCGCGCCGACCCCGACCTTTTCCGGCGCGATCTCGATCGGCTCGACGCTGACGGCCGCCACAGGAACCTGGGCACCGACACCCGACGCCTTCACCTACCAGTGGAACCAGAACGGGGTCGCGATCACCGGGGCGACGGCGAGGACCTTCACCTTGACGCCCGCGCAGCTGGGCAAGAAGATCACGGTGACCGTCACCGCGAGCAAGTCGGGGTACACGTCCGCGTCGCGGACGAGCACGGGGAGGACGGCGGTCGCCGGCGCCTTCACCACCGCGCCGACCCCGACGATCTCCGGTAAGACGATCGTCGGATCGACGCTCAGCGCCGCGGTCGGAACCTGGGTGCCCACGCCCGACGCGCTGACCTATCAGTGGAACCGTGACGGTCAGGCGATCCCCGGCGCGACCGCAAGGACGTACCTCCTCGCACCCGAGGACAACGGCAAGAAGATCACCGTCAGCGTCACGGCGACGAAGGTCGGCTACACCACGACCAAGACCATCAGCGCCGAACGCATCCCTGCTCCTGGCCCCTTCACCGCGGCGCCGACGCCGACCATCAGCGGCACCGTCGCGGTCGGGTCGACGGTCACCGCCGTCCCTGGCACGTGGACGCCGACACCCACCGAGTTCGCCTACCAGTGGACGCGCAATGGTGCCCCCGTCAGTGGTGCCACGGCATCCACCTATCAGGTGAGCGCAGCGGATGCCGGGAACCTCCTCAGCGTCTCCGTCACTGCATCCGCACCCGGGTATGCGTCGACGACCCGCGTCAGCCTGGCGCAGAGCGTGCCGACGCAGCGGTTCACGACGACGTCGAGGCCCACCATCAGCGGCGCTCCGACGGCGGGATCCGTGCTCACGGCCTCGACGGGCACGTGGTCACCCACCCCCGACTACTTCACCTACCAGTGGCGTCGTGACGCGTTGGCGATCCCCGGCGCAACCGGGTCGACCTACACGCTCGGAGCCGCGGACGTCGGGAGAGACATCACCGTTACCGTTGCGGCGATCAAGACGGGGTACACGCGGACGCCGTTGAACAGCGCTTCTGTCACGGTGGCCCCGGGCACGTTCACGACCGCGCCCACCCCGTCCGTCAGCGGATCGGCGCAGGTCGGCGGCACGCTCGTCGGAGTCGCAGGCACGTGGTCACCTCAGCCCGACGAACTGAGTTACCAGTGGACGCGGAACGGCACCCCGATCGACGGCGCGACGAGCGCGTCGTACCTCCTCGTCGAAGCCGATCGCGGAGCGCAGGTGCGCTTGACGGTCACCGGGACGAAGGCCGGCTACACCACCCTTACGCGGACCAGCGCGGCGAAGACCATTCTGGGCGTCTTCACCACGACGCCGACACTGAGCATCACGGGCACTCTCGAGCCCGGGGCCACGGTGACGGCTGCCACGGGCACGTGGTCACCCGCGCCGGATTCGTTCACCTACCAGTGGCAGCGCAACGGCACCGCCATCACCGGTGCCACGTCGAAGACGTACACGATCAGCACCACCGACGCCGGCGCCGACCTCACCGTCACCGTCACCGCCGTCAAGGCCGGATACGTGTCGGTGACGAAGACGAGCGCGAAGGCCCCGGTGCCTGCCGCGCCGACGGTGGTCATCAGTAGCGACATCACCGCGGACACCACCTGGGCCCCGACCGTTTCGACGGTGTATGTCATCAGCGCACCCATCTCCGTGACGTCTGGTGCCACCTTGACGGTGGGCGGCCGCGCGATCGTCAAGTTCGCAAACGGCGCCCAGCTCACCGTCGCCGGCTCCCTCGTGGCGAGGGGCACCACGGGGCAGCCGATCCCCTTCACCTCGATCCACGACGACACCGTGGGCGGCGACACCGACGGCACCGGGACCGCGCCGGGCCGTGACTGGTACGGATTGAGGGTCAGCAGCGGCGGTGCGATCACCCTCGACCGCGTGCAGCTGACCTACGCCCAGTTCGCATTGATCGCGTCGGAGGCCGCGTCCGTCACGGTCACGTCATCGAGCTTGGACGGCGGCGTCACCTCCGCCGCCGCCCGCGGGGCCGTCACCATCACCGACAACACGTTCACCAGAGGCGGCATCGACGTGAGCCGTCCCGACGGCGCGGGCTACACATCCGCCGTGGTGATCTCCGGGAACACCATCTCCCAGGGCTCGCTGTACGCCGCGTCGCTCAATACCTCCGCCTCCGCCGTCCCCATCGTCGTGACGAGCAACAATCTCACGGGATCCCCCGTGCTGTTCTCTCTTCGGATCACCGACGCGCAGCTGCGCCCCAGCAACGTGACCGGGAACACCACGCCCCTGGGGAGGGTGTTCTACAGCGGCACCCTGGTCGAGAACTGGAGCATCCGCGCCGCCGGACAGGATCAGCTCTTCGGCAGTTTCACCGTCGCCACCGACGCGACCCTGACGATCGTTGCCGGGGCCACGGTGGAGTTCGGCGAGGACGAAAGCCTCACGGTCGCGGGGTCTCTTGTGTCCCACGGCACGGCCGATGCGCCGGTGACGTTCACCACGGGCGGCTCGAGCGACCTCCCGGTCATCTGGTCGGGCATCAAGGCGGTCCCGGGCGGGAGCGTGTCCCTCGAGCACACGCGCGTGAACTCCAGCATCGTCGGTGACGAGGCCGCGTTGTTCCGTGTGATCTCGTCGGATGCGTGGGACGTCGTGTCGCGCAGTGCCCGCGGCGCGGTCACGATCTCCGACAACGCTCTTCGTCGCGTCGTCGTCGAGCGTCCGGAAGGTGCGACCTTCGCATTTCCCGTGACCATCACCGGGAACACCCGAACTTCGGGTATCGACGTCACGTCGCAGAACACCACCGCTGCGCCCGTCGTCGTCACCGACAATCAGATCACCGGGTTCGACAGCATCATCACCCTCCGAGTCTCCGACGTGCATCTGCGTCCGAGCACCCTGACCGGCAACACGGTCGTCGGAGGCAAGGCCGGGTTCTTCGGCTACGGTGGCACGCTCGTCGAGAACTGGACTCTGCCGACCTCGGGGCCCCAGCTCGTCTTCGACACCCTGACCATCGCTCCGAATGTTACGGTCACCGCCCCTGCCGGGACGGTGGTGAAGAACCTTCGCGACGCTCAACTGACGGTCGGTGGCTCCCTCGTCGTCCAGGGAACCGCCGCGTCCCCGGTGACGTTCACCTCGCTCTACGACGACAGCGTCGGGAGAGTGTTCACGCGCTCCTTCAACATCCCACCGGACCAGTACCCGTGGAAGGGCATCGAGGTCGCCGCCGGTGGAAGCGTCACCGGTACGAACCTGGTCGTGAAGTACGCGACGGGCGGGATCCCGGGTCTGGGCTGAGCACGCCGGCCGCGCCCGTAGAACACCGTCGAGCCATCCGCACCGGCCACCCCGCCGCGCTTCGATAGACTGACAGCACGCTGTTCCCCGCGCCCGCGCGCGACTCGAAGGAGATCCATGAGCAACCCCATCGGCGACCCCGGCCACGGACACTCGCCGGCTGCCTGGACGGCCGTGATCATCATGCTGCTCGCCATCACGCTGGGCACGCTGTTCTTCTGGTTCGACCTCCCGGTTCTCGTGTGGGCCTCGGTCGGTCTCCTCCTCGTGGGCGCGATCGTCGGATGGGCCATGACGAAGGCCGGCTACGGCGCCAACGGCGACAAGTACCAGTCGAAGGCTCACTGACCGTGCTGGCCGATCTCACGGCCGGAGCGGTGGAGGATGCCGAGCAGCGCGCCCAGACGCGTCCGCTCGCGGCCGTCGAGCGCGATGCCCTCGCGCAGACCCCCGCGCGTGACGCGCTCGCGATGCTCGCCCCCGCCGACCGCGTGAAGATCATCGCCGAGGTGAAGCGCGCGAGCCCGTCGCGCGGCGACCTCGCGTCGATCCCCGACCCGGCGTACCAGGCGCGCCTGTACGAAGAGGGCGGTGCCTCCGCGATCTCGGTGCTGACCGAGGGCCGCAAGTTCAAGGGCAGTCTCGCCGATCTCGAGGCCGTCCGCGCCGCCGTATCGGTGCCCGTGCTCCGCAAGGACTTTCTCGCGACGCCGTACCAGGTGCTCGAGGCCCGAGCCTCGGGTGCCGACCTCGTGCTGCTGATCGTCGCGGCGCTCGACCAGAAGACGCTCACCGAGCTCTACGGGCTCGCGACCGACCTCGGGATGGCGGCGCTCGTCGAGACGCACTCCGCCGAAGAACTGGAGCGTGCGGCCGACCTCGGCGCGAAGCTCATCGGCGTCAACGCCCGCAACCTCTCGACCTTCGAACTCGATCGCGACCTGTTCGGCTCCCTCGCCGATCGCTTCCCCGGGGATGCCGTGAAGATCGCCGAATCGGCCGTCCTCGCCCCCGCCGACGTCGCGCACTACCGCGCCGCCGGCGCCGACGTCGTCCTCGTCGGTGAAGCGCTGGTGACCGGCGACCCGGTCGCGACCCTCCGCGCGTTCCTCCAGGAGACTGCATGACCACTGTCAGCCTGCGCGACCAGAAGGGGCCGTTCTTCGGCGACTTCGGCGGCCGCTACATGCCCGAATCGCTCATCGCCGCGATCGACGAACTCACCGCGGTGTGGGAGTCGGCGATGGCCGATCCCGAGTTCCTCGCCGAGCTGAAGGCGCTGCTCCACGACTACGCCGGCCGCCCCTCGGTGCTCACCGAGGTGCCGCGGTTCGCCGAGCACGCGGGCGGCGCACGCGTCTTCCTCAAGCGCGAGGACCTCAACCACACCGGCTCGCACAAGATCAACAACGTCCTGGGCCAGGCGCTGCTCACCAAGCGCCTGGGCAAGACGCGCGTGATCGCCGAGACCGGCGCCGGCCAGCACGGCGTCGCCACCGCCACCGCCGCCGCCCTCTTCGGCCTGGACTGCGTCGTCTACATGGGCGAGGTCGACACCGAGCGCCAGGCGCTCAACGTCGCGCGCATGCGTCTGCTCGGCGCCGAGGTCGTCCCGGTCACCACGGGTTCGCGCACTCTCAAGGACGCCATCAACGAGGCGTACCGCGACTGGGTGTCCACCGTCGAGACGACCAACTACATCTTCGGCACCGCGGCGGGTCCGCACCCGTTCCCCGCGATGGTGCGCGACTTCCAGAAGATCATCGGCGAAGAGACGCGCGCGGAGTTCCTCGAACGCCTCGGCCGCCTCCCCGACGCGGTGTTCGCGTGCGTCGGCGGCGGGTCGAACGCGATCGGCATGTTCGACGCGTTCCTCGACGACGAGGGCGTCGCGCTCTACGGTGTCGAGGCGGCCGGCGACGGCGTCGACACCCCGAAGCACGCGGCCTCGATCGAGCGCGGTCGCCCGGGCGTGCTGCACGGCGCGCGTACGTACGTGCTGCAGGACGAGGACGGCCAGACCACCGAGTCCCACTCGATCTCGGCGGGTCTAGACTACCCGGGCGTCGGTCCCGAGCACGCGTGGCTCGCCGACATCGGCCGCGCGCAGTACATCCCCGCGACCGACGACGAGGCCATGCAGGCCCTGCGTCTCCTGTCACGCACCGAGGGGATCATCCCGGCGATCGAGTCGGCCCACGCGCTGGCGGGTGCCCTCCGCATCGGCAAGGAGCTGGGTCCGGATGCCATCATCGCGGTGAACCTGTCCGGTCGCGGCGACAAGGACATGGACACCGCCGCCCGCTACTTCGACCTGTACGACGCCGAGCACGCGCCCGCCCCGGAGGGCCGTCCGGCCCAGACCGCGGGCGCCGAGGCCGTGGCATCCGCCTCCGGTTCGCCGGTGGACGTGACCCCGGCTCCGGACGCCGCGAGCGGCGCGGGGGTCGAGCTGTGACCTCGCGCGTGTCCGCGGCGATCGACGCCGCCCACGCGGCCGGACGCGGTGCCCTCGTCGGATACCTGCCCGCCGGATTCCCCGACGTCGCGACGAGCATCGAAGCGGCGGTCGCGCTGGCGGAGTCCGGCGTCGACGTCATCGAGCTCGGTCCGCCCTACAGCGATCCCGTCATGGACGGGCTCGTCATCCAGGAGGCCACGCAGACGGCGCTGGCCAACGGATTCCGCATGCGCGACCTGTTCACGATCATCCGCGAGGTCACCGCGCGCACCGACGTGCCGGTGCTCGTGATGACGTACTGGAACCTCGTCGAGCAGTACGGCGTCGAGCGCTACGCCGACGACCTGCTCGCCGCGGGCGGTGCCGGTCTCATCACGCCCGACATAACGCCCGATGCCGCGTCCGCGTGGATCGCCGTGAGCGAGCGCACCGGCCTCGACCGCGTGTTCCTCGCCGCGCCGACTTCCACCGACGAGCGCCTCGAGATGATCGTGAAGGCCTCCACGGGCTTCGTCTACACGGTTTCGACGATGGGCATCACGGGGGAGCGGGCGCAGCTGGATGCCGCGGCCCGCGGCCTCGTGGAGCGTCTCCGGTCGCACGACGCGGCGCACGCGTGCGTGGGCATCGGCATCTCCAATGCCGAGCAGGTCGCCGGGGTCATCGAGTACGCGGACGGCGCGATCGTCGGGACTGCGCTCGTGAAGGCGCTCCGCGACGGCGGCGTCGAGGCGCTCCGCTCGCTCGCTCGGGAGCTGTCGGCGGGCACGGCGCGGCGCGCCTAGACTCGTCTGCATGACGTTCGCCCTCTCGCGCGCGGCCTCCGGCGTGCTCGCCAGCATCCCGAGCCCCTCGATCTCGTACTTCGATCTCGGACCCCTGCGCATCCACTTCTACGCCCTGTGCATCGTCGCGGGCATCATCGTGGCCGTGTTCGTCACGAACGCGCGTCTGACGCGTCGTGGCGCCGAGAAGTGGGTCGTCATCGACATCTGCCTGCTGGCGGTGCCCATCGCGATCGTCTTCGCGCGGATCTACCACGTGGTCACGCACCTGGGCTTCTACTTCGGTCCCGGGTCCAACCCGTGGAACCCGTTCCAGCCCGGCTCCGTGTGGGCCATCTGGGAGGGCGGCATCGCCATCTACGGCGCCCTGATCGGTGGCGCCCTCGGCGCGTACCTGGGCTGCAAGTGGACCGGCATCCGGTTCTGGACCTTCGCGGACGCGCTGGCCCCGGGCCTCATCATCGCGCAGGCGATGGGACGCTTCGGCAACTGGTTCAACCAGGAGCTCTTCGGCCAGCCGACCGACCTCCCGTGGGGCCTCGAAATCGCCACGCCGAACTCGGCGATCCCCGTCGGACTGCCAGCCGGCACTCTTTTCCAGCCGACTTTCCTCTACGAGGTCATCTGGAACCTGCTCGGCGCTGCGGTCATCCTGTGGGTCGGCAAGCGGTTCACGCTGCAGTGGGGCAAGCAGTTCGCGGTGTACCTCGTCTGGTACAGCGCCGGCCGAATCGTCTGGGAAAACATCCGGATCGACCCGAGCGACATCATCCTCGGCCTGCGCACGAACGTGTGGGCGGCCATCATCGGCGTCGTCCTCGGCGTCGTGATCTTCATCGTGCAGTCGCGTCGCCACAAGGGTCTCGAGCCCTCGCCCTACCAGCCGGGGCGCGAGGGCAAGGCTCCCGGGGCTGTAGACTCGACCGACCCCACTGACTTCGTCGACGTGAGCGAGCCGCCCGCGACGAACGACACCGTCGGCACCAGCGCCACAAGCAGCCCCGCCACGAAGTAACTCCCTGGGCCGACGTCGTCCCATTCGCAGCATCAACGTGAGGACGGTTGGTATGGCTTCGAGCTCCCGTTCCGGCGCCGTCGGCGGCGCTTTCCCCGCCCGGCAGGGCATGTACGACCCGTCGTTCGAGAAGGACGCCTGCGGTCTCGCCATGGTGGCGACGCTCCGTGGCGAGCCCGGGCACGACATCATCGACCTGGCGCTGACGGCGCTCCGCAACCTCGAGCACCGCGGGGCCGTCGGATCGGATGCCGGTACCGGTGACGGCGCGGGCATCCTCACGCAGATGCCCGACGCGTTCCTGCGCGCGGTCGTCGACTTCGACCCGCCGCCGGTGGGGGAGTACGCCGCGGGTCTCGTCTTCCTGCCGCTCGGTCACGAGGAGCGGGCGGCGCAGAAGGCCGGCATCGAGAAGCTCGCCGCCGCCGAGAACCTCACCGTCCTCGGCTGGCGCGAGGTCCCCACCGAGCCCGAGAACCTCGGCAAGCTCGCGTTCGAGGCGCGTCCCGCCTTCGAGCAGCTGTTCGTGTCGCACCCCGCGGTCGGCGACCAGCCGGCGCTCTCCGGCATCGCGCTGGACCGTCGCGTCTACCGGCTGCGCAAGCGCGCGCGTCACGAGCTCGACGCGTACTTCGTGTCGCTGTCCAGCCGCACCCTCGGCTACAAGGGCATGGTCACGACGCTGCAGCTCGAGCCGTTCTACCCCGACCTGCAGGACGAGCGCTTCGCCTCCGAGCTCGCCGTCGTGCACTCGCGGTACTCGACGAACACGTTCCCGTCGTGGCCGCTCGCGCAGCCGCTGCGCATGCTCGCGCACAACGGCGAGATCAACACCGTCAAGGGCAACCGCAACTGGATGCGCGCGCGCCAGTCGCAGCTCGAGTCCGAGCTGATCGGCGACGTGCGCCCGTTGCTGCCCATCTGCACCGACGGCGCGAGCGACTCGGCATCCTTCGACGAAGTCCTCGAGCTCCTGACCCTCACGGGTCGCAGCCTCCCGCACGCGATCATGATGATGGTCCCCGAGGCGTACGAGAAGCAGGCGACGATCGACCCCGATCTGCGCGCCTTCTACGACTACCACTCCATGCAGATGGAGCCGTGGGACGGCCCGGCCGCGCTCATCTTCACCGACGGCACGCTCGTCGGTGCGACACTCGACCGCAACGGCCTCCGTCCCGGGCGCTGGACCGAGACCACCGACGGCCTCGTCGTGATCGGTTCCGAGACCGGCGTGCTCGACTTCGCGCCCGAGCGCATCAAGCGCCGCGGCCGCCTGCAGCCCGGGCGCATGTTCCTCGTCGACACGGCCGAGCGCCGCATCGTCGAGGACGAGGAGATCAAGGCGCAGCTCGCGTCCCTGCAGCCCTGGCAGGAATGGCTGGATGCCGGTCGCGTGCGCCTCTCCGAGCTTCCGGAGCGCGAGCACATCGTGCACCCGATCGCCTCGATCACGCGCCGCCAGCGCACCTTCGGCTACACCGAGGAAGAGGTGCGCATGCTCCTCACCCCGATGGGACAGAACGGCACCGAGCCGCTCGGCGCCATGGGGAGCGACGCACCCGTCGCCGTGCTGAGCGACCGCCCGCGCCTGCTCTTCGACTACTTCACGCAGCAGTTCGCACAGGTCACCAACCCGCCGCTGGATTCGATCCGCGAAGAGGTCGTCACGTCGCTCTCACTGGGCCTGGGGCCCGAGCGCAACCTCCTCGACTGGGGTCCCGAGCACACGCGTACCGTCACGCTCGACTTCCCCGTGATCGACAACGACGAGCTGGCGAAGATCCAGCACATCGACACCGCCCTGCCGGGGCGTTCGTCGGTGACGATCCGCGGTCTGTACCGTGTCGAGGCCGGCCACAAGGGAATGCAGAAGCGCATCGCGCAGATGTGTTCCGAGGTCGACCACGCGATCGAGGACGGCGCCGAGTTCATCGTGCTGAGCGACCGCGACTCCAACAAAGACCTGGCGCCGATCCCGTCGCTGCTGATGCTCGCGGCCGTGCACCACCACCTCATCCGCAACGAGACCCGCATGAAGGTCGGTCTCGTGGTCGAGGCCGGTGACGTGCGCGAGGTGCACCACGTCGCCACCCTCATCGGGTACGGCGCCTCCGCGGTGAACCCGTACCTCGCCATGGAGACGGTCGAGTACCTCGTGCGCGCTGGCTTCATCACCGGCATCACGCCCGAGAAGGCCGTCAAGAACCTGATCTACGCGCTCGGCAAGGGCGTGCTGAAGATCATGTCCAAGATGGGCATCTCGACCGTGTCGTCGTACGCGGGTGCGCAGGTGTTCGAGGCCGTCGGCCTTTCGCGGGAATTCGTGGATGCCTACTTCACGGGCACCGAGACGAAGCTCGGCGGCGTCGGACTCGACGTCATCGCGGCCGAGAACGCCGCGCGTCACGAGTACGCCTACCCCGAGGATGCCGCGGCCCGCGCGCACGAGCGCCTGTGGACCGGCGGCGAGTACCAGTGGCGCCGTGACGGCGCTCCGCACCTCTTCAACCCCGACACGGTGTTCCGCCTGCAGCACGCCACGCGCGCGCGCCGGTACGACATCTTCCGCGAGTACACGAAGCTCATCGACGACCAGGCCCACGAGCTGAAGACTCTCCGTGGCCTGTTCTCGCTGCGCACCGGTCAGCGCCCGCCCGTGCCGATCGACGAGGTCGAGCCGGTGTCGGCGATCGTGAAGCGCTTCTCCACCGGCGCGATGAGCTACGGCTCGATCTCGCAGGAGGCGCACGAGACGCTGGCGATCGCGATGAACCGCATCGGCGGCAAGTCGAACACGGGCGAGGGCGGCGAAGATGTCGACCGCCTGCTCGACCCCGAGCGTCGCAGCGCCATCAAGCAGGTGGCATCCGGTCGATTCGGTGTGACGAGCCTGTACCTCACCGAGGCGGACGACATCCAGATCAAGCTCGCCCAGGGCGCCAAGCCCGGCGAGGGCGGTCAGCTGCCGCCGACCAAGGTGTACCCGTGGGTGGCGCGGACGCGTCACGCGACCGCGGGCGTCGGCCTCATCTCGCCGCCGCCGCACCACGACATCTACTCGATCGAAGACCTCAAGCAGCTGATCTTCGACCTGAAGCGCGCGAACCCGTCGGCCCGCATCCACACCAAGCTCGTGAGCCAGTCGGGCATCGGCGCGGTCGCGGCGGGTGTGGCGAAGGCGCTGAGCGACGTCATCCTCGTCTCCGGGCAGGACGGCGGCACGGGCGCGAGCCCGATGAATTCGCTCAAGCACGCCGGTACGCCGTGGGAGCTCGGCCTGGCCGAGACGCAGCAGACGCTCATGCTCAACGGGATGCGCGACCGCGTCGTCGTGCAGGTCGACGGTCAGATGAAGACCGGCCGCGACGTCATCATCGGCGCGCTCCTGGGCGCCGAGGAGTTCGGTTTCGCCACGGCTCCGCTCGTGGTGTCGGGCTGCATCATGATGCGCGTCTGCCACCTCGACACGTGCCCCGTGGGCGTCGCGACGCAGAACCCCGTCCTGCGCCAGCGTTTCACCGGCAAGGCCGAGTACGTCGTGAACTTCATGGAGTTCATCGCGCAGGAGGTGCGGGAGTACCTCGCCGCGCTCGGCTACCGCTCGATCGACGAGATCGTCGGCCGCTCCGAACTCCTCGACGTCAACGGCGCCGTGGAGCACTGGAAGGCGCGGGGTCTCAACCTCGCCCCGATCCTCGAGGGCCCGCACTTCGCCGAGGACGAGCCGCGCCGCCACGGCCGCAACCAGAACCACGAGCTCGACGAGCACTTCGACGTCCAGCTCATCGAGCGCGCGCAGGACGTCATCGCGCACGGCGGTCAGATCACGATCGAGCTGCCCGTGCGCAACACCGCGCGCGCGGTCGGAACGATGCTCGGCCACCACGTCACCAAGGCGCACGGGGAGCACGGCCTGCCCGAGGGCGCGATCGACGTGCGGCTGACGGGTTCGGCCGGCCAGTCGTTCGGTGCGTTCATGCCGGCCGGCATCACGCTGCGCCTCGAGGGCGACTCGAACGACTACGTCGGCAAGGGGCTCTCGGGTGGCAAGATCGTCGTCCGGCCGCCGCGCGGCTCGACGTTCGAGGCGTCCGAGAACGTCATCGCCGGAAACGTCATCGGCTACGGCGCCACGCAGGGGCAGATGTTCCTGAACGGCGTGGTGGGCGAGCGCTTCCTCGTCCGCAACTCCGGGGCGACCGCGGTCGTCGAGGGCGTGGGTGACCACGCGCTCGAGTACATGACCGGTGGTCTCGCCGTGATCCTCGGCGCGACCGGCCGCAACCTCGGCGCGGGCATGTCCGGCGGACAGGCGTACGTCTACAAGCTCGACACCGACCTGGCGAACCGTGAGGCCTTGGCATCCGGTGAACTCGAACTCGGCCCCCTCGGTTCGGGGGATGCCGAGATCCTGCGCGACCTGCTCGAGAAGCACGTCGCCGAGACCGACTCCACGCTGGCCCGTCGTCTGCTCGCGGACTTCGAGACCGAGGTGGAGAACTTCGTCCGCGTGCTGCCGCGCGACTACGCCGCGGTCATGCAGACCCGCCAGGAGGCGGTCGCCGAGGGGCTCGACCCCGACGGTGACGTCGTCTGGACGCGCATTCTGGAGGTGACGGGTGGCTGACCCGAAGGGCTTTCTCAAGGTCACGGAGCGCGAGCTCCCCAAGCGGCGCCCCGTGCCCGTGCGGATCATGGACTGGAAAGAGGTGTACGAGCCGGGCGATTCGGCCGTCATCCGCCGCCAGGCCGGTCGCTGCATGGACTGCGGCATTCCGTTCTGCCACAAGGGCTGCCCGCTCGGCAACCTGATTCCGGAGTGGAACGACCTCACGTGGCGCGGCGAGGGCCGCGCGGCGATCGAGCGCCTGCACGCGACGAACAACTTCCCGGAGTTCACCGGTCGCCTGTGCCCGGCGCCGTGCGAGAGCTCGTGCGTGCTGGGCATCAATCAGCCCGCCGTGACGATCAAGCAGGTCGAGGTCTCGATCATCGACGAGGCGTTCGGCAACGGCTGGGTCGAGCCCGAGCCGCCGGAGCGCCTGACGGGCAAGACCGTGGCCGTCGTCGGCTCCGGTCCCGCCGGTCTCGCCGCGGCCCAGCAGCTCACGCGCGCCGGCCACACGGTCGCCGTGTACGAGCGCGACGACCGCATCGGCGGGCTCCTGCGCTACGGCATCCCGGACTTCAAGATGGAGAAGCGCCACCTCGAGCTGCGGCTGCGCCAGATGCAGGCCGAGGGCACC
Source organism: Microbacterium sp. T32 (assembly GCF_001619615.1). GTDB lineage: Bacteria > Actinomycetota > Actinomycetes > Actinomycetales > Microbacteriaceae > Microbacterium. The sequence continues at coordinate 14,696 of NZ_LQQP01000034.1, read as the reverse complement.
CGGTTCCGCGCGGGCGTCGAGATCGGCAAGGACATCTCGTGGAGCGAGCTGCGCGCCCGCTACGACGCCGTCGTGGTGGCCACAGGCTCCACCGTTCCGCGCGACCTCCCGATCCCGGGCCGCGACCTCGACGGCGTGCACTTCGCCATGGAGTACCTCGTCGAGAGCAACAAGGCGGTCGCGGGCGACCAGGTCCCGCAGCAGATCACGGCGCACGGCAAGCACGTCGTGGTCATCGGCGGTGGCGACACCGGCGCGGACTGCATCGGCACGGCGCACCGTCACGGCGCACTGAGCGTGACGAACCTCGCGATCGGCAAGCAGCCGCCCTCGGAGCGTCCGATGGACCAGCCGTGGCCGATGATGCCGAACCTGTTCGAGGTCGCCTCCGCGCACGAGGAGGGAGGGGAGCGCACGTTCCTCGCGTCGACGGTGGAGTTCCTCGGCAACGAGGCGGGCGAGGTCCGCGCGCTGCGCGTGGCCGAGACCGAGTACGTCGACGGACGCCGCGTCCCCAAGAGCGGCACCGAGCGCGAGATCCCCGCCGACCTGGTGCTCATCGCCATGGGTTTCACCGGCCCCGAGCGCGAGCACCTCGAGGAGCAGCTCGGCGCGCAGTTCACGAACCGCGGCAACGTCGAGCGCGACGCCACCTACGCCACGACCGCTCCGGGCGTGTTCGTTGCCGGTGACGCCGGCCGCGGACAATCGCTCATCGTGTGGGCGATCGCCGAGGGGCGCGCCGCGGCCGCCGAGGTCGACACGTTCCTCATGGGCAAGACGGTGCTGCCGGCACCGGTCAAGCCCACCGACGTCGCCATCGGCCTCCTGCCCGCCTAAGCTGGCAAGGGCCGATCGGCCACTTCCCGAATATCCTCACGGAGCTTGAAAACGGATGAGACGCGCCAAGATCGTCGCAACCCTCGGCCCCGCCACGTCGTCGTATGAGATGGTTCGCGCCATCATCGACGCCGGGGTGGACGTCGCCCGACTGAACCTGAGCCACGGAGATTACTCCGTGCACGACGCCAACTTCGCCAACGTGCGCAAGGCGGCAGAAGACGCGGGCCGCCCGGTCGCCGCCCTCGTCGACCTGCAGGGTCCGAAGATCCGCCTCGGCAAGTTCGAGAACGGTCCGCACGACCTCGCCCCCGGCGACATCTTCAAGATCACGATCGAGGACATCCTCGGCACGAAGGAGATCGTCGGCACGACGTTCAAGGGCCTGCCCCAGGACGTCCAGCCCGGCGACTTCCTCCTCATCGACGACGGCAAGGTCCGCGTCGAGGTCGTCGAGACCGACGGCACCGTCGTGACGACCAAGGTCATCGTCGGCGGCCCGGTGTCCAACAACAAGGGCATCAACCTGCCCGGCGTGGCCGTGAACGTCCCCGCGCTGAGCGAGAAGGACGAGGCCGACCTCCGCTGGGGCCTGCGCGCCGGAGCCGACCTGATCGCCCTGTCGTTCGTGCGGGATGCCAAGGACATCGAGCGCGTGCACGAGATCATGGGCGAGGAGGGCCGGTACATCCCGGTCATCGCCAAGATCGAGAAGCCGCAGGCGGTCGACAACCTCGAGGAGATCATCGACGCGTTCGACGGCATCATGGTCGCCCGCGGCGACCTCGGCGTCGAGCTTCCGCTCGAGGCCGTGCCGATCGTGCAGAAGCGCGCGGTTGAACTGTCGCGTCGCATGGCGAAGCCCGTCATCGTGGCGACGCAGATGCTCGAGTCGATGATCAGCAACCCGGTGCCCACGCGCGCCGAGACCAGCGACGTCGCCAACGCCGTCCTCGACGGCGCCGACGCGGTCATGCTGTCGGGCGAGACGAGCGTGGGCGCGTACCCCGTCGTGGTCGTCGAGACGATGGCCCGCATCGTGCAGTCCACCGAGGAGCACGGCCTGGAGCGCATCGCGCCGCTCACCAACAAGCCGCGCACCCAGGGCGGGGCGATCACGCTCGCCGCCGTCGAGGTCGCCGACTTCGTGGATGCCAAGTACCTCTGCGTGTTCACCGAGTCGGGCGACTCGGCGCGCCGCATGTCGCGTCTGCGCTCCACGATCCCGATGATCGCGTTCACGCCGGAGCCCGGCATCCGCCGCCGTCTGGCGCTGACGTGGGGCGTGCGTTCGACCCTCGTCGAGCACGTGTCGCACACCGACAAGATGTTCCTGCAGGTGGACGACTACCTCCTGTCGCACGACCTCGCGAAGGTCGGCGACAAGGTCGTCGTCATCTCGGGTTCCCCTCCCGGAATCGCGGGGTCGACCAACGACCTGCGCGTCCACCGCGTGGGTGACGCCGTGCACGGCGCGGCTCCCGGGTACAAGGACAACTGACCCTTCGGCGACGCGCGCCGGTTCCGTCCGGCGCGCGTCGTCGTTCCCGCCGATAGGTTGGGACGCAGCACCTGCCGGTGTGGCGGAATGGCAGACGCGGGGCACTCAAAATGCTCTGTCCGCAAGGGCGTGTGGGTTCGAGTCCCACCACCGGCACGATGACGGGTCGGCTCTCGAGGGAGTCGACCCGATATCCTTTTCCCCCGCGGTGCCCCAGGGCGCCGCAGTTCGAGGCACCGTTCCGGTGTTCCTCCCTGACACAGCCATAGGATGGAACCGTGACAGATCACGAAGCCGCGCCGGTGAGCGCACCCACCGCCCCTCGTCGTGTCGTCGTGGCGGAGGACGAATCGCTCATCCGCCTCGACATCGTCGAAATCCTCCGCGACAACGGCTTCGACGTCGTCGGCGAGGCCGGTGATGGCGAGACCGCCGTCCAGCTCGCCACCGAACTGCGTCCCGACCTGGTCATCATGGACGTCAAGATGCCGCAGCTCGACGGCATCAGCGCCGCCGAGAAGCTCAGCAAGAACCACATCGCTCCGGTCGTGCTGCTGACGGCGTTCAGCCAGAAGGAGCTCGTCGAGCGGGCGAGCGAAGCCGGCGCACTCGCGTACGTCGTCAAGCCGTTCACGCCGAACGACCTGCTGCCCGCGATCGAGATCGCGCTGGCCCGCTACGAGCAGATCATCACGCTCGAGGCCGAGGTCGCCGACATGGTCGAGCGTTTCGAGACCCGCAAGCTCGTCGACCGCGCGAAGGGCCTGCTCAACGAGAAGATGGGCCTGTCCGAGCCGGAGGCGTTCCGCTGGATCCAGAAGGCATCCATGGACCGCCGTCTCACCATGCAGGACGTGGCCAAGGCCATCATCGAGCAGCTGGCGCCCAAGAAGGGCTGATCGCCCGATTCGTGAAGAATGGATGCCACTCCGGTGGCATCCATTCTTCGTTTCAGTCCGAGTTTCAGGCCGGTGTCGGGGCGTCCTTGATCATGTTCGTGATGCGGATCGTGGAGCAGCGGCGGCCCTGCTCGTCGGACACGGCGATCTCGTGGACGGTGAGCGAACGGCCCAGGTGGATCGGGGTGCACACGCCCGTCACGCGACCCGAGGTCGCCGAGCGGGTGTGGGTGGCGTTGATGTCGATGCCCACCGCGAGGCGACCGGCGCCGGCGTGCAGGTTCGCGGCCATCGAGCCCAGCGACTCGCCCAGCACGACGTAGGCGCCGCCGTGGAGCAGTCCGACGGGCTGCGTGTTGCCCTCCACCGGCATCGTGGCCACGCAGCGATCGATCGAGAACTCGACCCACTCGATGCCCATCTTCTCGGCGAGGGCGCCCATTCCGCGCTGTCTCACCCATTCGAGTCCGGGAGTGATGTCGGGTGTCGTGGAGGTCATCGTCGCCTTCGGTGGGCCGGAGCCCGGGGAGTGTCGGTGGCACTCGTTACGCTGGACGAGTGACGGATGCCGAAAAGCCTACTCTCCTCGTCGTCGACGGCCACTCGCTGGCCTACCGTGCGTTCTACGCCCTTCCCGTCGACAACTTCTCCACGAAGGACGGGCAACACACCAACGGCATCTACGGCTTCCTGTCGATGTTCGTGAACCTGGTGAAGGCCGAGAAGCCGACGCACCTCGCGGTCGCGTTCGACACGTCGCGGCAGTCGTTCCGCACCGAGGAGTACAGCGAGTACAAGGCCAACCGCAGCGAATCTCCCGCCGAGTTCAAGGGACAGATCCCGCTGCTGCAGGACTGTCTGCGCGCCCTCAACGTGCCCGTCCTCATGAAGGAGGGCGTCGAGGCCGACGACATCCTGGCGACGCTCGCCACCGAGGCGTCCGCCGAGGGGTTCTCGGTGCTCGTGTGCTCCGGTGACCGCGACACGATCCAGCTCGTGAACGACGAGATCACGCTGCTCTATCCGAACGTGCAGGGCGTGTCGCAGCTCAAGCGCTACGACACCGACGCGGTCATCGAGAAGTACGGCCTGCCGCCGGCGCAGTACCCCGAGATCGCGGCCCTCGTGGGCGAGACGAGCGACAACCTCCCCGGCGTGCCGAAGGTGGGGGAGAAGACCGCCGTGAAGTGGCTCACGCAGTGGGGGTCCCTCGAGGCGCTGCTCGAGAACGCCGACAAGATCACCGGCGTCGCGGGCAACAACCTGCGCGAGCACCTCGATGACGTCAAGCGCAACCGCGCCCTGAACCGCCTGCTGCGGGACGTCGAGCTCGAGAAGGCCCCGGCCGACCTGGTCGTGCAGCCCATCGACGCGCAGGCCGTGCGCGACATCTTCGCCCGGCTCGAGTTCCGCACGCTGCTGCCGCGCGTGTTCGACGCGTTCGGCGCCGATCCCTCCGTGGCCGCCGAGCCCGCGCTGCCGACGGCTCAGGCCCCCACTCCCGCCGTTCTCGACGCGGACGCGATCGCCGCGTGGACGGCGGCGGCCACCGGCACGGTCGGCGTCACCATCGACCTGTTCGGTCAGAAGCCCTCCCGCATCGGTCTCGCGACCGCCGACGCCGCGGCCGAGGCCGAGTGGACGGACGCGGTGCGCGACGCCCTCGCCGGATGGCTGGCATCCGATGCCCCGAAGGCGTTCGCGGCGGCGAAGCCGCAACTCAAGGCACTCGCCCGCGCGGGGGTCGAGGTCGGGGGGATCGTCGACGACGTGATCCTCACGGGGTGGCTGGTGCGGCCGAGCTTCCCCGACAAGACGCTCGCCGACCTCGTCGACCGCTACCTGGGCGAGAAGCTGCCGGAGGCCGACCCGACGCAGCTCGTGCCCGAGACCGAGGGCGCGACCCCGGGTCAGCTGTCGTGGTACGTGCGCCGCGTGTCCGAGGCGCAGCGCGGCGACCTGCCCGAGAGCGTCGCGGGCGTCCTCACCGACATCGAGCTGCCGACGCTCGGCGCCCTGGCCGACATGGAGCTCGCGGGTGTCGCCGTCTCGCACGAGAAGCTGGCGCGGTTCTCCGGCGAGCTCGCGGCGCGCGCCGACGACCTCGCGCAGCAGGCGTACGCGTCGATCGGGCACGAGGTCAACCTCGGGTCGCCCAAGCAGTTGCAAGAGGTGCTGTTCGACGAGCTGCAGCTGCCAAAGACCCGCAAGACCAAGAGCGGGTACACCACGGATGCCGCGGCCCTCGCCGATCTGCAGGAGAACGCCCACCACCCGTTCCTCGACCTGCTGCTGCGGCACCGCGAGGCGACCAAGCTGAAGCAGATCATCGACGCGCTGGATGCCGCGATCGGCGCCGACGGCCGCATTCACACGACGTACGTGCAGACCGGCAGCCAGACCGGGCGCCTGTCGAGCACCGACCCCAACCTGCAGAACATCCCGATCCGTACGGAGGAGAGCCGGCGCATCCGCGCGGCTTTCGAGGTCGGCGAGGGCTACGAGACGCTGCTGACCGCCGACTACTCGCAGATCGAGATGCGCATCATGGCGCACCTGTCCGGCGATCCGGGGCTCATCGAGGCCTTCAATTCCGGCGAAGACCTGCACCGGTTCGTCGGGTCACGGGTGTTCGGCGTCGAGCCGTCCGAGGTCACCCCGGCGATGCGCACGAAGGTCAAGGCGATGTCGTACGGCCTCGTGTATGGTCTGTCCGCGTTCGGTCTGTCGAAGCAGCTGCGCATCGAGCAGTCGGAGGCGAAGCAGCTGATGCTGGAGTACTTCGCCCGCTTCGGCGCGGTGCGCGACTACCTGCGTGGCTCGGTCGAGCAGGCACGACAGGACGGCTACACCGAGACGATCTTCGGCCGCCGCCGCCCGTTCCCTGACCTCACGAGCATGAACCGCGTGCTCCGCGAGAACGCCGAGCGCGCCGCGCTCAACGCCCCGATCCAGGGCAGCGCCGCCGACATCATGAAGATCGCGCTGTACCGCATCCGGGAGGAGCTGGCATCCACGGGTCTTCGTTCGCGCGTGCTGCTGCAGATCCACGACGAACTCGTCGTCGAGATCGCACCGGGGGAGTGGGATGCCGTGGAGGCGATCGTGCGGGCTCGGATGGCGGATGCCGCCGACCTGTCGGTGCCTCTGGACGTGCAGATCGGCCGGGGTGGGGACTGGGACGAAGCGGGCCACTGAGCGCCCCGGCTGGTCAGGCCCCCTCCGGCTTCCCTAGGCTCGTCCTATGACTGATCCACAACGCACCCCCACGCCGATCGACACGATCGCCGACGCGTGGGTGGACACCCTGGCCGAGCGCGTGCCGACGCTCGCCACCTACATCGGACGCACGGAGTACAACGACCGCTTCGGCGACTACAGCCCCGAGGGCGCGAACGAGCTCGCCGATCAGGCGCGCGCCACCAAGGCCGCGCTCGACAACGCGACCCCCGTCGACGCGGTCGACGAGGTCACGAAGCTCGACCTCGGCCGTGAGCTCGACCTGCACCTCGAGCTGCACGCCGCGCAGACGCACCTGCGCGACGTCAACGTCATCGCCTCCCCGGCGCAGGACCTCCGGCAGGCGTTCGACCTCATGCCGACCGCGACGGTCGAGGACTGGTCCACGATCTCCACGCGCCTGAAGGCTCTGCCGGGCGCGATCGACGGGTACATCGCGACGCTGCGCGAAGGCATCTCCCGCGGCGTGGTCCCCGCCCGTCGGCAGGTCGTCGAGGTCGCGACGCAGATCGCCCGCTACACCGCCGACACGGGCTTCTTCGCCGAGTTCGTGGGCGACGCCGCCCCCGAGGAGGGGCAGCTGCCCGCGTCGCTCGCTCGCGACCTCGACCAGAACGCCGGTGCCGCCCGCGTGGCGTACGACGCCCTGGCATCCTTCCTGTCGTCCGAGCTCGCGCCCGTCGCCGGCGAGACCGACGCGGTCGGCCGCGACCTGTACGCGCTGCACTCGCGCCAGTTCCTCGGCGCGACGATCGACCTCGACGAGACGTACGAGTGGGGCGTCGAGGAGCTCGCGCGGATGGTCGCCGAGCAGGAGTCGATCGCGAACGAGATCCTCCCCGGTGCCACGGTCGAGGAGGCCGTCGCGTTCCTGGAGCAGGACGAGTCGCGGAAGCTCCACGGCACCGCCGCCCTGCAGGAGTGGATGCAGCGCACGAGCGACCGCGCGGTCGAGGAACTGGGCCGCACCCACTTCGACATCGCCGAGCCGATCCGGCGCCTCGAGTGCATGATCGCCCCCACGAAGGAGGGCGGCATCTACTACACCGGCCCGACCGACGACTTCTCGCGCCCCGGCCGCATGTGGTGGTCGGTGCCGGAGGGCGTCGACAGCTTCGACACGTGGCGCGAGCTCACCACCGTGTACCACGAGGGCGTTCCGGGCCACCACCTGCAGATCGCGCAGGCCGTGTACAACCGCGGGCAGCTCAACTCGTGGCGGCGTCTGCTCGCCGGCACCAGCGGTCACGCCGAGGGCTGGGCGCTGTACGCCGAGCGCCTCATGGAGCAGCTCGGTTTCCTCGACGACCCCGCCGACCGCCTCGGCATGCTCGACGGTCAGCGCATGCGTGCGGCGCGCGTCGTGCTCGACATCGGCGTCCACCTCGGTAAGCCGCGGCTCGACGGCGCGGGCACCTGGGACCACGACTACGCGCTCGCGTTCATGCTGCGCAACGTCAACATGCCCGAGGAGTTCGTCAAGTTCGAGGTCAACCGGTACCTCGGCTGGCCGGGTCAGGCTCCCGCGTACAAGGTCGGCCAGCGCATCTGGGAGCAGGTGCGCGACGAGTACCGCGAGCGCGAGGGCGACGCCTTCTCGATGAAGGCGTTCCACACGAAGGCGCTGGGTATCGGCGGCGTCGGGCTCGACACGCTGCGCGCAGCTCTCGCATCCGCGTGATCCGGATCGGGGCGTTCGCGCGCGCGGACGCCCCGATTCTCGGGAATACCGCCGGGGGGCATAAAGTTCATTCATCCGAATGCTTCCGATTCGGCAAGGAGACGCCATGAACGATCGCCCGCTCGAGCTCGGTCTCGACACCTTCGGAGACATCTCCCGCGGACCCGACGGGAGCCTGCAGTCCGACGCGCAGACGATCCGCAACGTCGTCGACCAAGCCGTGCTCGCCGACGAGGTGGGCCTCTCGTTCTTCGGCGTGGGGGAGCACCACCGCAAGGACTTCGCGGTCACGAGCCCCGAGATCGTGCTCGCGGCCGCCGCGGCGCGCACGAAGAACATCCACCTGGGCACGGCGGTCACGGTCCTCTCCTCCGACGACCCGGTGCGCGTCTTCGAGCGCTTCGCCACGCTGGATGCCGTCTCGAACGGCCGTGCGGAGGTGATCCTCGGGCGCGGGTCGTTCATCGAGTCGTTCCCGCTGTTCGGCTACGACCTCCGCGACTACGAGCAGCTCTTCGAGGAGAAGCTGGAGCTCTTCTCGCTGCTCCTCGACGAGAAGCCGGTGAGCTGGCAGGGACGCACGCGCGCCGCGCTGCAGGACGCCGACGTCTACCCGAAGACCGAGAACGGCCTGAAGGCGTGGGTCGGCGTCGGCGGCTCGCCCGAGTCGGTCGTGCGCGCGGCGCGTTACGGCTACGGCCTGGTGCTCGCGATCATCGGCGGCTCGTCGGCACGGTTCCGCCCGTTCGCAGACCTGTACCGCCGCTCGCTCGAGGAGTTCGGCAAGCCGCCGATGCCCATCTCGGTGCACTCGCCCGGGCACGTGGCCGAGACCGACCAGCAGGCCTGGGAAGAGGCGTACGAGGGCGTCGCCGAGCTCAACAACACGATCGGCCGTGAGCGCGGGTGGCCCGAATACAACCGGCTCCGGTTCCAGCACGACGTGGGTCCCGAGGGGGCGATGTACATCGGTTCGCCCGAGACCGTCGCCCGCAAGATCGCCGCGACCGTGCGGGCGCTGGGGAACACGCGCTTCCAGCTGAAGTTCGCCAGCGGATCGATCTCGCACGACCGGCTCATGTCGAGCATCGAGCTCTACGGCACGCGCGTCCTCCCGCTCGTGCACGAGATGCTCGCCGAGACCGAGACGGCCGGCATCCGGTGACCACGTCGACCGACGTCGCGGCCATCGCCGAACGCCTCGACGCCCTCCCGTTCACGCGCCGTCACGCGCGGGTCCTGGGCGGGTCGGGGATCGGCTGGGCCCTGGATGCCATGGACGTCGGGCTCATCTCGTTCATCATCGCGGCGCTCGCGGCGCAGTGGCACCTCGCGCCGAGCGAGACGTCCTGGATCGCGTCGGCCGGTTTCGCCGGGATGGCGATCGGCGCGAGCCTCGGCGGCCTGCTCGCCGACCGCTTCGGTCGTCGGCGGGTCTTCGCGATCACGCTCCTGATCTACGGCGTTGCTACGGGGGCGAGCGCGCTGGTCGGGGGCCTCGTCGCGCTGTTGATCCTGCGCTTCATCGTCGGTCTCGGTCTCGGCGCCGAGCTGCCCGTGGCATCCACGTATGTCAGCGAGTTCGCGCCCGCGCGCATGCGCGGCCGGATCATCGTGTTCCTCGAGGCGTTCTGGGCCCTCGGGTGGACGGCATCCGCGGTCATCGGCTACCTGGTCGTGCCCTCGTCGGCCGACGGGTGGCGGTGGGCGTTCGCGCTCGGTGCGATCCCCGCGGCGTACGCGCTCCTCGTGCGGTGGGGGCTGCCCGAGTCGCCGCGCTGGCTGTCGAGCCGGGGGAGGGATGCCGAGGCCTCGGCGATCGTCCGGGACTTCGAGGCCGCGGCCGGGCGCGTGTCGTTCACGCCCGCGCCCACCGAGTCGGGACCGACGCACGCTGCACCGCGCGCGCGGGTGTCGGCGCTCTGGGCGGCGCCGCTTCGCGGCCGGACCACCGCGCTGTGGATCCTCTGGTTCTGCGTGAACTTCTCGTACTACGGGGCGTTCATCTGGATCCCGACGATCCTCGTGTCGCAGGGCTACGACCTCGTGCGCTCGTTCGGTTTCACGCTCATCATCACGCTGGCCCAGCTGCCCGGGTACGCCGTCGCCGCGTGGCTCATCGAGGCCTGGGGTCGCCGCGCGACGCTCGCGACGTTCCTCGCGGGCTCGGTCGCGGCCGCGGTGTTCTTCGGCACGGCCTCCGGCGAGGTCGCGGTGATCGCTGCCGGAATGGCGCTGTCGTTCTTCAACCTCGGCGCGTGGGGTGCGCTCTACGCCGCAACCCCCGAGACGTACCCGACGCCGCTGCGCGCCACGGGCGCGGGGTGGGCCGCCGGTGTCGGCCGGATCGCATCGATCGTCGCACCGCTGAGCGTCCCGCCACTGCTGGGGCTCGGCGGGGCGCCGCTGCTGTTCGTGGTGTTCGCGGCGTTCTTCGCCGTCGCGGTGGTCGCCGCGCTGTTCCTGCGCGAGGAACGCGGGCGCGCCCTGGCCGAGGGCTGACGTTGAAGCCGGAGCCGCCGCCCCGCGCGTAGGCTGGCGGGATGGCATCCGTGCGCTACGTCGCGATCGGCGACTCGTTCACCGAAGGCGTCGGCGATGAGCGGCCCGACGGCACCGTCCGCGGCTGGGCCGACCTCGCGGCGCAGGGATGGGCGGATGCCATCGGCGAGCCGATCCAGTACGCGAACCTGGCTATCCGGGGCAAACTCGTGCAGCCGATCGTCGACGAACAGCTCGAGCCGGCGCTCGCGCTGAAGCCGACGCACCTGTCGTTCAACGGCGGGGGCAACGACATGCTGCGTCCACGCACCGGGATCGAGCGGATCGTGGCCGTCTTCGACCACGTGGTGCGCCGCTGCGACGAGGAGGGCGTGCAGCTCATCGTTCTGTCGGGCGCGAACCCGTCGGCGGGACTGCCGCTCGGCCGGGTCGTCCAGGCGCGCGGCGACGCACTATCGCACGCCGTCGAGGCACGGCTGCAGCACCGCCCCGACGTCATCACGGCGTACAACTGGTTCGATCGCGAGCTCGCCGGGCCCGAGTTCTGGTCGGTCGACCGGCTCCACATGAACGGCCGCGGTCATCACCGCGTCGCGGCCCGCGTGCTGGAGTCCGTCGGGCTCACCGCGCCGGGGGAGTGGTGGCACCTGCGCGACCTCCCCGAGATCCAGCGGCTCACGGGCTCGGCGTACTACCGCGAGCACGTCGCGCCGTGGGTGCGGCGCCGCCTCACCGGCACGTCCTCGGGGGACGGCCGCGCGGCGAAGTTCGGCGGGGGCTGGACCGAGCTGGCCCCCACTCCCTCCTGAGCCCCCGACTCCACTTCCTCTCTCACCGAGGGCGGATTCCCCTCGGTATCGCGCTGTCTCCCTCAGCCCACTCACCCTGCGGGCGCTGTCGGGCGTGCGCCGTGCCGTCATCTCCTTTTCCTTGCAAAAGCGCGTCATGTCTCTCGTGTCCGTGTGTCCTCGCAAATAGCGGCTCGAAGGATGCCTTCAGCTCGCAGCCAGCGTGACCCGATCGCGCCGTGGGGAACACTCGAACCCGAAAAGTGGACAGACACGTGAGACACAGCACCAAGCGCCGCACACGCGGCGGCACACATCACGACCGAAGGCGTGAAATCTTCGCCATGGTCGCGTCGATCGCCATCGCCGTAGCGATGGCGGCGGGGAGCTCGCCCGCCCCCGCAACCGCCGCAACCGGCGCGACGACAGTGGACGTGACGACGAACATCAGCGGGCCGACCGACGCCATCGCGGGCGCGGCCTTCACCTACACCGTCACCGTCGGCAACAACGCACTGACCGCGGCCGATGGCACCGCGCTGTCGATCGGCCTGCCCGCCGGAGCCACCAACGTCGCGGCGACCTGCTCCGCCGCGGACGGCGCCGTCTGCCCCTCCCCGCTGAACGTCAGCGGGAGTGCGATCACCGGCACCGTGCCCACGCTCCCGCACCTCGGGCTGGTGACGCTGAAGATCACCGGGAGCTTCTCCACCACGTCCCCCTCCAGCGTGACCGCGACATCCCGCGTCGACCCCGCTCCCGGTGCCATCGACAGCGACCCCAGCTCGAACGCCAGCAGCGTCAGCACGGCAATCGACACGAGTGCCGACCTGGCCGTATCGGCGTCGCCCTCCGCAACCACCACGTCTCCCGGGTCACCGATCACGTGGACGGTGACGTACACGAACAACGGCCCGGCACCCGCAGACGGGGCCATCATCAACGAGTACTTCTTCTGGTCCGGATCCGTGATCAGCAGCATGGCGAACACCATCCAGTCCTGCTCGGCTACGGGCGGGGCGACGTGCCCGACTTTTCTCGAAGACTCCACGACCCCGACCTTCGGGAGCCCGTGGACGGGCGCCGTCCCGAAGTTTCCCTCGGGCGCATCCATCACGGTGGTATTCCGGGCGACCCCGAATTTCCTGTGCGGCTCGACGGAGCTCACCTCCACGACAACCATCACTGCCCCGCCCTCGGTCAGTGATCCCCAGACACGGAACAACACCGTGAACGTCAACGTGACGGCGAACGGCCCCGCGTGTGTGCCCACGGAGCTGACCGCGACCAAGAACCAGTCGACCACGACGGTGACGCCAACGACGCCGATCACGTATACCGTGACCTACGCCAACAAGGGACCGAACCCCGCGGACAACGCCGCCGTGCGCGACATGATGTTCTGGTCGGGCAACATGGTCGCGCCTGCGGTGAGCATCGACATCACCTCGTGCGTCGGTTCCGGGGGAGCGACGTGTCCCACCTTCGTCCGCGACACCAGCGTCTCCTCCTTCGGTGATGTCTGGTCCGGTCAGGTGGGAGATTTCCCGGTCGGCGCGACCCTGACGATCACCTATACGGCGACGTTCACGTTCACCAGCTGCGGCAAGGGCACCCTCACCAACGAAGCGAGCAGTGCGGCCCCCGCCGGGACGTCCAACACGGCCGGCGGTCGTTCGCGAACCCAGATCGACGGTGTCTTGGACGGCGGTGAATGCGCGAAAGCGGATCTGCAGGTGACCGAATCCCAGTCCGCGGTCGCAGAGAGCGATCAGGCACCGACCGTGTACACGGCCACCTACAGCAACAAGGGACCGTCCGCCGCGGACGGCTCGAACATCAGGTCTCTCGTCTATTGGAACCAGAGCACCATCCCGCAGATGAGAGCGACCATCCTGTCGTGCACGACGACGGGGGGAGCCGTCTGTCCGACGCTCCCGGATTCCACGATCTCCTCGTTCACGCCGGTATTCGATCGCCCCGTGGCGACCTACCCGAGCGGCTCGTCCATCACGGTGAAGTACACCCTCGTCCCCGTCATCACCACGTGCGGTCCGGCCGCGAACGTCACGTCGCTCTTCGAGACATCGACTCGCGCGGGCACGACCGATCCCGTGACGGCGAACAACAGGGTCGAATCCAACACCAAGGTCACCTGTGCGGATATCTCGGTCAACAAGGTCGTGACCCCGCGCGACGCCCGCGCCAATGAGCCTGTGAGCTTTGCCATCACGGTCACGAATTCGAGTCCGAACCCCGCGACTTCCATCCAGTTCTCCGACCCGCTGCCCTCGGGCTTCGTCTACGAGTCGGCCACCTGCACCGCGTCTACCGGTTCCGTCTGCGGTCCGGTCTCGTACGACGCCGATTCACGGACCGTCGGCTCGACGATCTCCACCATCGGGGCGGGCGCCGGCTCCGTGACCATCGTCGTTCGGGGCTCGGCCGGTCTCGTACCGGGGACCTACAAGAACACGGCCACCGTCGTGTCGAGCGCGGGGCCGGAGGCGATCTTCGACCCCAACCCGACCTCCAACTCCAGCACCGTGTCGCTGCAGCTGTTCAACACCCGGTCGACCATCGCCGTGACGAAGTCGATCACCGGTCTGCCCTCAGCGGGACTGCCGGTCGATCAGACCTTCTCAGGCACGATCGTCTGCACCGGACAGCCCTCACAGTCGTGGAGCGTGACCGTTCCGGCGGGAAGTACGAGCGCAACCGGCAGCCCGATCGCCTTCTGGGACGGAGGATCCTGCGTGATCGAGGAGGACCCGGCACCCACCCCGCCGGACTCGTTCTCGTATTCGGGACCGCCGACGTTCTCGCCGGAGTCGATCGCGCCGCTCGGCCCGACGCAGAGCCGGACGTTCACCAGCACGACGCCCACGGTGCTCGCGCCGGATCCGACCGCCGTCGATGACGACGTCCAGACCGATCAGGGAGTGCCGGTGATCGTGGATGCCATCGCCAACGACTCCGGAACTCGGATCTCGGTCACCGCGGTAGCGCCGAACGTGGACGGGACGGTCGAGATCGCCTCGAATGGGAGCGTGCGGTTCACACCGAAGGAGGACTTCAGCGGCACGACCTTCCTGACCTACACGATCACCGACGAACTCGGCCGTACCGGGACCGCGAACATCACGGTGCGCGTGACGCCGAAGCCGACAGTGCCCCCTACACCGGAACCGACCCCGACACCGGAGCCCACCCCCACACCGGAACCCACCCTCACACCGGAACCC
>NZ_LQQP01000033.1 GCF_001619615.1 Microbacterium sp. T32 | reverse complement strand
ACGCGGCGATCGCGATGAGCGACTGCCGCGTCGGCTTGTGGTGGGTGACGCGGGCGTTGAGGATCGTCGTGATCACGAGCGCGATCGCGCCGAGAGGCTGCACGAGGATCAGCGGTGCGACCGACAGGGCGGCGAGCTGACACACGATCGCGAGGCCGAGCATTAGAGTTCCGGCCACCCACGACGGGCGGGTCAGCAACGACGTCACCTGTGAACGCGAGAGTCCGCCCGTCGTCTTTCCGGAGAGGCGCTCGACCTTCTGCACCCCGCGGTGCTGGTACTGCGCGCCGAACGACATGAAGACCGCGCCCAGCAGCGCCAGCGGGATACCGAGCAGAATGCGGGGATCGCGGAAGACTCCGACGAGCTGATCGATACCGTCGGTGAGGGAGACATCGAGCGGAATCACCCTCCGACGATAGCCGCCGTATCGCCGCATAGGCTGGTGACGTGGCCGTTCTCCCTATCCGCATCATGGGCGATCCCGTCCTGCACGCCCCCGCTTCCCCCGTCGGAGAGATCACCGACGACATCCGCACGCTCGTCGCCGACATGTTCGAGACGATGGATGCCGCCCCCGGCGTGGGCCTCGCGGCCCCCCAGGTCGGCGTGGGCCTGCGCATCTTCACGTACACGTACGAGGACGACGAGGGTCAGCCGTGGCGCGGGGTCGTCATCAACCCGCAGCTGTGGATCCGTCCGCTCGAACCCGGGTACCCCGACCCCGACGAGGAGTCCGAGGGATGCCTCTCGTTCCCCGGTGAGCGGTTCCCGCTGCGCCGTTCCGAGGCGGCGCTCCTCACGGGAATCGATCTCGACGGGCAACCGGTGCGCATCGAGGTCTCGGGGTGGCGTGCCCGCATCCTGCAGCACGAATTCGACCACCTCGACGGGGTGCTGTACGTCGACCGCCTCGACGAGGAGGACAGCCGGACGGTCGCGAAGATCGCGAAGAAGCGCAAGTGGGGCAAGCCGGGCGCCTCCTGGATGCCGGGAGTCGACGACATCGACGCGTGAGACGTCTCAGTACAGCCCGCGAGCTTGCAGCTCCTGCTGCAGGATCGGGGTGAGGCGCTCGGCGAAGGCCGGCGTCAGGTGCGTGTCGTCGTACCGCACCGGCGTCTCGCCGGCGAAGGCCGGGCAGACGTTCTGCCAGCACGTGAACGGCAGCGCGCTGATGGCGGTGTTGCCGGTGGCCGCGGCCTCGGACTCGGTCGCCGTCTCCATCTGCGTCCACACGTCGTCGACGGCGGCGAGGCAGGCCGAGGGGCCGGTCACGGGCGAATAGCAGCGGTCCAGGTCCGCCCCGTGAGGCGGCGGCGAGAGGAAGACCGTGCGTCCGGCCGGTGCCCACGTCCCGATCTCCGCGAACGTCGACGCGGCCAGCTGCGTCGGGTCGAGCGACGCCCCGCCGACCGCCGTGCCGAGCGTGAACGCGTTCGAGACGATCACGAGGTCGGCCGGGTCGGCCGCGACCATCGCCCGCACCTGCGCCTTGCGGGTCTCGCATCCGGCATTGACCGCCGGATCGCGGCTCTCGATCATGACGTCGGTGAAGCGGCATCCGTACATTCCGACCGTCGTCGCGCGCCACGCTCCCCCGCTCTGCTCCGCGAGCTTCGCGATCGCCGGCGCGTACGCCATCGCGCTGGAGTCGCCGACGAGATACAGATGACGGGATGCCGATGTGTCGCCGAACGTGCAGCGGGCGGGGTCGGGAGCGACGTCGGGGGTGAAGCAGTCGTGCGCCCGGTTGTCGGACGACGATTCGCGGATGACCTTGTCGAGTCCCGGATGCAAGTCGGGCCACGCGTCCGCGCTGACGGCGGCGGCGAGTTGCGCCTGCAGGGTCGGCAACGCCTCGGCGACTTCCGCCGGGTCGGCGGTCGGCGCGGCCACGAGACCGGGGAGCTGCAGGACGGGGGCACCGTACGCGACGAACACCGCGAGCACCGTCGCCCCCGCGCCGATCGTGAGCACAGCGGCCGCGAGCCCCATGCGGGCGGAGAAGCGCTCGCGCCACGCGGCCCAGGTGAGGGGACGGGCGGGGGTGGTGGCGGTGGATTCCGGTTGCGGTTCGGGTTCGGGCGGGGCGGGCGCCACCGGGGTTGGTTCGAGCGCCGGGGCCGCGGCATCCGGTTCCGTCATCCGCGGGCGCGAACCCGGGTAGTACCGCTGGCCGGGCACCCATCCGGCGGGGCGGGACGCCAGCGCCGCGGGTCGCACGGGCGTCGGTGCCACGGCGACGGGCTCGGGCACGACCGGCGCCTCCTCCGTCACGGCACGGCGGCGCTCGAGCCAGGGTGAGCGGTGAACAGGCTGCTCGACACCCAGGTAGGTCGCGACCGTGAGCACCGCGGTGACCAGGAGCACGATCGGCATCCAGAAGGGTCCGGGTGGGAGGAGGACCTCCGCGAACACGATCGCCGGAAGGTGCCAGAGGTACAGCGAGTAAGAGACGTTGCCGAGGGCGACGCTCAGCGGGTTGGTGAGCGGGAAGAGGTGGCGGTGGCGTGGGTCTCCCCCGATGCCGCCCGCGATGACGAGCGCCGCACCGGCCACCGGGAGCGCCGCCCATGGAGCCGGGAACGGCGAAGTCGGTTCGATGAGGACGAAGGATGCCACGACCGCGGCGAGGCCGCCCCAGGCGAGGAGTCCGCGCAGCGGTGCCGGCATCCGTCCGAGGACGGGCGCGAGGGCGGCGAGCACGGCACCGACGGCGAGCTCCCCGGCGCGGGCGAGCGTCGAGAAGTACGCCCCCGCCGGGTCGCTCGCGGTGAGCTGCACCGCCGCCACCGCGGAGGCCGCAACGAGCGCGACGGCGATGACGCCGGTGAGCCGGCGCGCTGTGGGACCCCGCCGTGCGGCCGCCGGAAGGAACGCGACGGCGGCGAGCAGCAGGACCGGCCACACGAGCGAGAACTGCTCCTCGATCGACAGCGACCAGAAGTGCTGGAGCGGCGAGACGTCGGTGGACGAGAAGTAGTCGCGCCCCTCGAGTCCGAACCGCCAGTTCGAGACGAGACCGAGCGCCGAGAGGGCGTCGTACAGCGTCTGCTCGGCGCGGGCGCGGTGGAACACGACGGAGCCGAGGCCGACCACCGTCGCCAGCACCAGCAGCGCAGCCGGGAGAAGTCGCCGGATGCGGCGCGCGAAAAACGCGCGCAGATCGATCGATCCGGTGGCCGCGAGATCGCGGAGCAGGATGCCGGTGACGAGGAACCCCGAGATGACGAAGAACACGTCGACGCCCGCGAATCCGCCACGCGGCCACCCGGCGAGGTGGCTCGCGACGACGCCGAGGACGGCCAGTGCGCGGAGCCCCTGAAGATCGAGACGCGTGCGGGTCGGGGCGGTCGGCACGGGCGGCGGCATCCTCTCGGACCGCCGGATGCGGCCGGAGCGAGCTTACTGGAACCGCTCCCAGGGTGCGGCCGCGCCCGCAGACGTTTCGGGCTGGGTAGCCAGGGTGGGGTTATAGGCAAGAACGTGTGGATGGGAT
>NZ_LQQP01000032.1 GCF_001619615.1 Microbacterium sp. T32 | reverse complement strand
GATCCCATCCACACGTTCTTGCCTATAACCCGGGCGTGTGCGTGCACTGTGCGTGATCGGCTCCGCAGAAGGGTGCACCGATGGAGACCGATGACATCCTCGCGATTCAGCAGGTCGCCGAGGTGACGGGACTGTCCGTGAAGACGCACCGGAACATGCGCTCGAACGGGGAAGGGCCACGCATGTGGCTTCTCCGCGGTCGGGTGCGCTGCTACCGCTCCGACCTCGACGCGTGGACCCGCGCGGCGGCGAGTCGATGACCGTCATACGCGCGCAGGCTCTCGAGAACGCAGGTCGCGTGATCTCAGACGCGGCGGCGATCTTCTCGAAGCTGACACCGCGCGAGTCTGCACAGCGAATCTGGACGCCCGGCGGGCTGTCCCTCGACGAGCTCACTGACCGCATCACGGCGTCTCGCGCCGCGTGGGAGGGGTCCGATACTCTCGCTCTCGACTGAGGGGGTTCGCCATGGACGTGACGTCTGTTGCTCTGCTGCTGTTCGGCTACGGGCTCGGCATCTTCGTGCTGTACTTCGTGATCACGGCCGCCGTCGCTGAGGGGATGAAGCGTCACACGCGGTGGCAAGTCGCAAACCGAGATGCGATCGAGGAGAAGTACGCAGTCAAGCGGCTGCCGCAGGATCAGGCATAAGGGCAGACGTGGCGCAGATGCCAGCCGCCGGCCGTTCCGCAGCGAACGTGATGCTCGATGCCATCGCCCGCCGACCTGTACCTCCCGAGTCGACGACGCTGACCGCGTGCAAGCCGAGAAGGTCGCCGGGATGATCCCGCGCGTCCCGCGTGTGCACGAACGTGTGCACACTCCCCCGACGACGCAGCCGAACGACGCCGGACAGGAACGGGTACATCCCGGACGGGATATATCCCGTACGGGACCGCATGAAGACAGGCTGAGACAGAGCCAAACGGACAGGACGCGACTGGCGCAGTTACTTCACACGTAAGAGGTCGTCGGTTCGAGTCCGGCATCGCCCGCCCCTTCACATCTCTCTCCGCCGCCGGTTCGCGAGCGCGGCACACTCGTTCACCGCGATGTCGTCGCCTGTCGTTACGCTGCGCGCTATGACGTCGCCTTCCCTGCCTCCTGCCGGTTGGTATCCCGACCCCGATACCGACACCCTCGAACGGTACTGGGATGGGCAGAGATGGTCCTTCGAGAAGCGGCCTCCCCTGGCGCCCTTCGTTCCCCTGCAGCCGTACACGAACGGCGTCGGGGTGGCGGCTCTGATCGTCGGGATCGTGGCCGCCGCGCTGGCGGCGATCCCCTACGCGATCGTGCTGACCTGGCTCATCACCCTGGCGGCTCTCGTTCTCGGCATCATCGGGCTCACCTTGGCGAACCGTCCCCGGGCCGCCGCCGGATGGGGGCTCGCGCTCAGCATCCTGTCGGTCTTCATCGGCGTGATGTCCACCAGCGCCGTGGCCGGTGTGACGACGCCGGTCGGCGCGCAAGCGGGGCAGGTCTCGTCCGCCACCGACCAGCCCGCCCCCGGCGCCGCGGAGCAGCCGCCCGCCGCTGCACCGCCGGCGACCGACCAGAACGCGGTCGAGTCCGAACAGCCCTCCCCGCAGCAGGAGCAGCCGCAGGCCCCGGCACCTCAGGCGCCGGCGGCGCCGCAGCCCGTGAACCCTGCGCCGCCCGCGGCCCCGCAGCCCGTGGGAACCCTCAGCCAGCGAAACGCTGTGGCAAAGGCTCGGGAGTACCTCAATGTCATGTCCTTCTCGCGCCAGGGATTGATCGGCCAGCTCGAGTACGAAGGATTCCCGACGGCTGACGCGGAGTACGGCGTCGACACCGTCGCACCGGACTGGAACCAGCAGGCCGCGGCCAAGGCGAACGAGTATCTACGAAACATGTCGTTCTCCCGGCAGGGCCTTTACGACCAGCTCATCTTCGAGAAGTTCACGCCCGAGCAAGCCGACTACGCGGTCGCCGCGGTGGGCTTCTGAACATTGCCGTGCCGGACGTTGGAGCGGGCTCGCGGCCTAGCCCAGCGTCCAGCCGTAGCGGGCGCGGAGAGCGGATGCCACGCCCTCGAAGCGACGCCGATCCAGTGCCGCGGCCTCGCGCCGCATGCCGGCGTCGTGCACGAGGTAGAGCTGCTCGATGTCGACCCACGACGGGCGGCGCTGCGGGTCCCACTCCCCCGTGCCCAGCGCGAGGTAGTCGCGATCGCCGGCGTGGGGCTTGCTGGTGAGGCGGACGGCGTAGGAGCGGGCGGCATCCGCTCGTCCGATGATGAGCACCGGGCGGTCCTTGCCGCGTCCGTCGCGCTCCTCGTACGGCACCCACGTCCACACGATCTCGCCGCCGTCGGGCGCGCCGTCCCGCTCGGGTGCGTACGTCAGCGTCAGACGCCGCGGCGGGGCGATCTCGACGGTCGCGGTCACACCGGCGCCCTGCCCCGGCCTCAGCGTTGCGGGCGAACCCGAGCCCTGAGCGGGCCTGGGCGGCGCGGAGGGGCGCCGAGACTCTGTGGACGGCCGAAAAGCGCGCAGCAGGGCAGACACGAGGCGTGAGGCGGTTCCCATACCGCCACCCTAGGCAACCTCGTGCGCCCGCCCGCGCGCACGAAGAACGGGGCGCCACGGACGAATCCGTGACGCCCCGTTCTCTGGGGAGTGCGTATCAGCGGGCGTCGGTGAGGACGTAGCCCTCTTCACCGTGCACCACGGTGTCGATACCGGCGATCTCGTCCTCGTTCTTGACGCGGAAGCCGATCGTCTTCTCGATCGCGAAGCCGATGATGAAGGCCAGGACAAAGGAGTAGATCAGAACCGTGAAGGCGGCGATCGCCTGCACCAGCAGCTGCGTGAACTGGCCGCTGTAGATGAGGCCGGTCGTGTTGGCGAAGAAGCCCAGGTACAGGGTTCCGAGCAGACCACCGACGAGGTGGACACCCACGACGTCGAGCGAGTCATCGAAGCCGAGCTTGAACTTCAGGTCGACAGCCAGAGCGCAGACGACACCGGCGAGGAGTCCGAGGACGATGGCCCAGAAGGGCGTCAGCGAACCGCAGGCGGGGGTGATGGCGACCAGACCGGCGACGGCACCCGACGCGGCACCGACCGAGGTGGGCTTTCCGTCGCGGATCTTCTCGACGACCAGCCAGCTGAGCAGCGCCGCGGCGGGAGCGGCGAGCGTGTTGACGAACGCGAGCGAAGCCGTGTTGTCGGCCGCGAGCTCCGAGCCCGCGTTGAAGCCGAACCAGCCGAACCACAGCAGACCCGCGCCGAGCAGGACGAACGGCGGGTTGTGGGGGACGTGGGCGCCCTTCTGGAAGCCGACGCGCTTGCCGAGGACGAGCGCGAGAGCGAGAGCTGCCGCACCGGCGTTGATGTGGACCGCAGTACCACCGGCGAAGTCGATCGCGCCGACGCCGAAGACGTCCTGCAGACCGTGGGTGATCCAGCCGCCGTAAGAGAACGCACCATCGGCGAGACCGAAGTTGAACACCCAGCTGGCGACCGGGAAGTAGACGATCGTCGCCCACAGGAAGGCGAAGATCATCCACGAGCCGAACTTGGCGCGGTCAGCGATGGCGCCCGAGACCAGCGCGACGGTGATGATCGCGAACGTGGCCTGGAAGGCGACGAACGCCAGGGGCGGGTAGGCGGCGCCCTCGGGCGCCTCGAGCAGGCTGGCGAGGCCGAGCTCGTTCCAGTCGATCGTCCAGGGAGCGTTGGTCACGCCGACGTCCGTGGCCGGGAAAGCGATCGCGTAGCCGTACAGCACCCACAGGACTCCGATGAGTCCCATGGCGCCGAAGCTCATCATCATCATGCTGATGACGCTCTTGGCCTTGACGAGTCCGCCGTAGAAGAACGCGAGTCCTGGCGTCATGAGCAGCACGAGTGCCGCTCCAATCAGGATGAATGCGGTGTTGCCTTGATCCATCTCGAAGAGAACCTCTCTGAAGGGACGCAGCTGTAGCGTCGGGTCCCCTCAGTGTTCCCAGCCCCGGTTTCCATCGGCGTGGGAATCGTGTTTCGAGCACGTTACAGCGGCCAGAGTCATGTAAACATCGCGTTTCGCGTCGCCGCGAAGCCTCGCTGAAACGACCGATCAGGCGTGCGTGAGCGCCACGAGACGTGACACGGCGCGGAGGTATTTCTTCCGATAGCCGCCCGCGAGCATCTCGTCCGAGAACACGGTGTTGAGCGGAACGCCGGTCGCCCTGATCGGGATCTGCGCGTCGTACGCGCGGTCGACGAACGCGACGAGGCGCAGCGCCGCGGACTGGTCGTGCAGCACGTGCACGTCGCGGAGGCCGACGGTGTCGACGCCGTCGATGAGGCGGATGAATCGCGACGGGTGCACGCGCGCGAGATGGGCCACGACCTCGCCGAACCCGTCGTCGGTCGCGACGCCGCGGGCGGCGGCATCCTGGATCGCTTCGGCGTACTCCGCGTCGGAGAGGACACGGGCCTCGCCGTCGATGGCGCGCTGGCGGAAATCGGTGCCGTCGATACGGATCGTGCGGAAGCTGTCGGCCATCGACTGGATCTCGCGCAGGAAGTCCTGCGCGGCGAAGCGCCCCTCGCCCAGGGCGTTGGGCGGGGTGTTGGACGTCGCCGCGAGACGGGTCCCGGATGCCACGAGCTCACCGAGCAGCCGCGTCATCACCATCGTGTCGCCGGGGTCGTCGAGCTCGAACTCGTCGATGCAGAGGAGGTCGGACCCGCGGAAGAGCTCGACCGCCTTCGCGTACCCGAGGACGCCGACCAGAGCGGTGTACTCGATGAACGAGCCGAAGTACTTCCGGCGGGCCGGCATCGCGTGGTAGATCGACGCGAGGAGGTGGGTCTTGCCGACACCGAAACCGCCGTCGAGGTACACGCCGGGCTTCGCCGGCGGCGTCTTCTCCGCACGTCGGAAGAAACCGCCCTTCTTGACCGGTGCGCTGCGCAGGCTCGCGAACGCCTCGAGCAGCTCCTTCGCCTCCTGCTGCGACGGGTAGGCGGCATCCGCGCGATACGACTCGAAGGTCGCGCCGTCGAACTGCGGCGGAGGCACGAGAGCGCTCACCATCTCGGCGCCGGAGATGGCGGGCTCGCGATCGACGAGGTGGACGACACCGGTCGTCGCGGGCGTGGAGGTCATGGCCGTCCTGTGTCGCAGTCTTACGGGAAGGTGCCTGCTTCGACGTGGCGGACCTAGGGTCGAAGTGCGGTTTCCACCCTACGCCGCCCGCTCCATCACCCCGACCGAGGAGACATCGTGACCGTCGAGTTCGACACCAGCTCTTCCAAGTTCGCCGCGTACGCCGAGCCCGGCCGTCTCGTGAGCGGCGACTGGCTGCAGGAACGCCTCGGTCAGCCGGGGCTCGTCGTCGTCGAGTCCGACGAAGACGTGCTGCTGTACGAGACGGGCCACATCCCGGGCGCCGTGAAGGTCGACTGGCACACCGAGCTCAACGACCCCGTCGTCCGCGACTACCTCGACGGCGAGGGCTTCGCCGAGCTCCTGAGCCGCAAGGGCATCGCGCGTGACGACACCGTCGTCATCTACGGCGACAAGAACAACTGGTGGGCCGCCTACGCGCTGTGGGTGTTCTCGCTCTTCGGACACGAGGACGTGCGCCTCCTCGACGGCGGCCGTGACAAGTGGATCGCCGAGGGTCGCCCGATCACGACCGAGCCGACGACCCGCGAGCCGGTCGAGTACCCGATCGTGGAGCGCGATGACACGCTCATCCGCGCCTACAAGGACGACGTGCTCGCGCACCTCGGGAACCCCCTCATCGACGTCCGCTCCCCCGAGGAGTACTCGGGCGAGCGCACCTCCGCGCCGGCCTACCCCGAAGAGGGCGCGCTCCGCGCCGGACACATCCCCAGCGCGCAGAGCGTTCCGTGGGCCAAGGCCGTCGCGGAGGACGGCGGTTTCAAGTCCCGCGAGGAACTGGATGCCATCTACCGCGACGGCGCCGGTCTGAAGGACGGCGACAAGATCGTGGCGTACTGCCGCATCGGTGAGCGCTCCAGCCACACCTGGTTCGTCCTGAAGCACCTGCTCGGCTTCGAGGACGTCCGCAACTACGACGGCTCGTGGACCGAGTGGGGCAGTGCGGTGCGCGTGCCGATCGTGTCCGGGTCCGAGCCGGGCGAGGCTCCGACCCGCTGAGCCCGCGCGTCGCGGGCGTGGGAGACTGACGGTGATGTCCGAGAACACGCTCCCCGCCCGCCTCGCCGAGATCCGTGACGAGTTCCTCGAGCTCGACGAGCCCGACCGTCTGCAGCTCCTCCTGGAGTTCTCGCACGAGCTGCCCGACGTCCCGGCCGAGTACGCGGATCACCCCGAGATGTGCGAGCGGGTCGCCGAGTGCCAGTCGCCGGTGTACATCGTGGTCGACGTCGACGACGCCGGCCGCGTGGCCATGCACGCGACGGCGCCGGCCGAAGCCCCCACGACGCGTGGTTTCGCCAGCATCCTGGCGCAGGGACTCACGGGTCTGTCCGCCGAGGAAGTGCTCGCGGTCCCCGACGACTTCCCGCAGAGCATCGGTCTGACGCGCGCGGTGAGCCCGCTGCGCATCGCCGGGATGACCGGCATGCTCATGCGCGCAAAGCGTCAGGTGCGTGCCAAGAGCGGTCTCTGATCCGTCAGTCCTCGGTGGCGAGTCCCCGCGCGCGCACCCAGCCCTGGATCGCGCGGGTCCAGCGCGTCTCGTCGTAGTTCCACAGCTTCGTGTGGCGGGCGACCGCGAAGGTCTCCATCGTCACGAGATCGGGCCGTGCCTCGGCGAGGGCGTGCGACGCGTCGCTCGGAACGAAGCCGTCGTCGTCGCTGTGCAGGAGCAGGATGGGATGCCGCAGCTCGGCGGCGCGGGCGACGGCGTCGAGTCCGTCCAGCGGGATGGCCGATCCGCTGCGCGTGAGCACGGCGCCCCAGTCGGACCCGAGGATCTGCTGCGCGAACGCGAGGACGACGCCGGGCAACCGCAGGAGGCGGCTCTGGTACCGCAGCACGGTCCGCCAGTCGGCGACCGGCGACTCGAGGACGAGCCCGACGATCACGTCGCGGTGCGGTGACGAGAACTCGGTCTGGAGCACGATCGCACCGCCCATCGACCAGCCCATGAGCAGGACGCGGCGCGCGCCCTGACGTCGGGCGTAGCCGATCGCGGCATCCACGTCCCGCCACTCGGTCGCGCCGAGGGCGTACGTGCCCGTCCGGCTCCTCGGAGCCTCGCCGTCGTTGCGGTACGAGACGAGGAGGCTCGTGATGCCGAGCTCGTGGAACACCGGCACGGCGCGCAGGGCCTCGGAGCGCGTGGTCCCTCGGCCGTGCACCTGGATCACCCACACGTCGCTGTCGACCGCCGCCGGGAATTCCCACGCGGGGCATGGGCCGACCGGTGTGCCGATGAGCGCGTTCCGATACGGGATCTGCAGATCCTCGGGCTTGTCGTAGTACCAGCCGCTGAAGGCCGCGGCGGGCGTGAGATGCGCGTCGGCGGGGACATGGGTCAGCAGCTTGCGGGTCACGCTCGCGCCGTCGTCCTTCACGACGGAGCCGACCCGGAGGTAGTCGGCGCTGCCGGTGGTGAACAGGCCGTAACGGCCGGGCAGGGCCGTGTCGTCGGTGCGCTCGAGGGTGATGGTCTGCGCGGCGGGATCGAGCCCCAGCAGCCGCACGTCGGGCCGGCGGGCCGCCGGGGTGAGGACCGTGCGAGCCATGCGCAGCGAGACCGCGCCGAGGGCGGTCGCGCTCACCGCGAGAGCGGCGCTGAGGGCGGTGACGGCGATCCGCAGCGGTGCGGCCGCGGGGTGCGGGGCACGGCGCCTCGCGGCGCGCCTGGGAGCGTTCATCGAGGCCTCACTCTAGTCTGTCGGCGTGACTGACCCCCGCTCTCCCGAGGCGGCGACCGCCTTCGCCCGGGCGGCCGACGAGTTGCGCGCGACCGAGTTCCGCGACGACTTCGTCGTGCGCGAGATCCCCTCGCCGTCGGGCCTCGCGCCGCAGTCGCTCGCGCTGGCCGGCGACGTGCGCCCCGATGCGCACGCGACGGACTCGCCGTTCGGTACGGGCCGCTTCATCCTGCTCCACGACCCGGAGGAGCCGGAGCCGTGGGGCGGGGCGTGGCGCGTCGTGTGCTTCGCGCAGGCCCCGCTCGAGCCGGAGATCGGGATCGACCCCCTGCTCGCGGAGGTCGCGTGGTCGTGGCTCATCGACGCCCTCGACTCGCGCGGCGCCGAGCGCCACTCCGAATCGGGGACGGCGACGAAGACGCTGTCGACCGGCTTCGGTGCGCTCGCGGCGCAGGGCGAAGGGTCACAGATCGAACTCCGCGCGTCGTGGTCGCCGCGCGGTCCGTTTCGCCCGCACCTGGAGGCGTGGGCTGAGTTGGTCTGCATGCTCGCCGGACTCCCCCCGGGGTCCGAGGGTGTCGCGGTCCTCGGAGCCCGGAGGCCCCCGCGTGGTTGAGTACACCGTCATCGAGGATGCCGCCGGTCTCGCCGCGGCGTCGGAGTCGCTGGCATCCGGGATCGGTCCCGTCGCCGTCGACGTCGAACGCGCCTCGGGGTTCCGGTACTCGCAGCGCGCGTACCTGATCCAGGTCTTCCGGCGCGAGGCCGGAGTGTTCCTGTTCGATCCCTCGACGATCGAGGACTTCTCCCCGCTGCAGCAGGCGATCGGCGGCGCGGAGTGGGTCTTCCACGCCGCGAGCCAGGATCTGCCGTCGCTGCGCGAGCGGGGTCTCGAGCCGCCGGTGATCTTCGACACCGAACTGGGCGCGCGTCTGCTCGGACACGAGCGCGTCGGTCTCGGCGCGGTCGTCGAGGAGACCCTCGGAATCACGCTCGCCAAGGCGCACTCCGCGGCCGACTGGTCGACGCGTCCGCTGCCGCCGTCCTGGCTGGAGTACGCCGCGCTCGACGTCGAGCACCTCATCGACGTCCGCGACAAGCTCGCCGACGAGCTCGACGAGCAGCAGAAGACGGAGTTCGCGCGGCAGGAGTTCCAGGCCGTGCTCGAGCGGCTCCCGAAGCCCCCGCGCGACGACCCGTGGCGTCGCCTGAGTGGACTGCACACCGTGCGCGGCCGCCGCTCGCTCGCGGTCGCCCGGTCCCTCTGGCAGGCGCGCGAGGACTACGCGCGCGAGCAGGACGTCGCCCCCGGCCGCCTCGTGCCCGACCGTGCGCTGGTCGCGGCGGTGCTGGCGGATCCGCAGAGCAAGCAGGCGCTCGCGGGCGTGAAGGAGTTCAACGGACGCGCGAGCCGCACGCAGCTGGACCGCTGGTGGAACGCGATCGTCGCCGGGCGCGAGGCCACCGACCTGCCGCCGGACCGCGTCCCCAGCGACACGCTGCCGCCGCCGCGCGCGTGGGCCGATCGCAACCCCGAGGCCGACCGCCGGCTCAAGGCCGCGCGACCGGCGGTGGAGGCGCGGGCGGAAGAGCTCCGGATGCCGACCGAGAACCTCCTCACCCCCGAGACGCTCCGCCGCGTGGCGTGGACTCCCCCGGCCGAGGTGACCACCGAGTCGATCTCTGACGCGCTCGCGGAACTCGGTGCCCGCCCGTGGCAGATTGAGCAGACTGCACAGGTGATCGCGGATAGCTTTGTAGCTTCCCTCAACACCGATCCCGACGAGTCGGAACCGACTTCGTAGGTTCGGACAACCGATTCTTCGCGCCGCGGCGCGTTTCCTAGGCTGGCTGCATCCCAAACAATGGAGGCAGAGTGGCCGAGATGTCGGACGTCTTCTTCGTCGACGGTATGCGCACCCCTTTCGGGCGCGCCGGCGAGAAGGGCATGTACTGGAACACCCGCGCGGACGACCTGGTCGTCAAGGCGATCATCGGGTTGATGGAGCGCAACGGCGACGTGCCGAAGGACCGGATCGACGACGTGGCCATCGCCGCGACGTCGCAGACCGGTGACCAGGGCCTCACCCTCGGACGCACGGCGGCGATCCTCGCGGGTCTCCCGATGACGGTGCCGGGACTCGCGGTCGAGCGCATGTGCGCCGGTGCGATGACGAGCGTCACCACGATGGGCGCCTCGATCGGTGTCGGCATGTACGACCTCGCCCTCGCGGGCGGTGTCGAGCACATGGGCCGGCACCCCATCGGGGCGAACGCCGACCCGAACCCGCGCTTCGTCGCCGAAAAGCTCGTCGACCCGGGTGCATTGAACATGGGCGTCACCGCCGAGCGCATCCACGACCGCTTCCCGCACCTCACGAAGGAGCGTGCGGACCGGTTCGGCATGGCCAGCCAGCACAAGGCGCAGGCCGCGTACGAGGCCGGCAAGTTCCAGCCCGACCTCGTCTCGGTCGCGATCAAGGACGCCGAGGGCGCCTGGGGCCTCGCCACCGAGGACGAGGGGCGCCGCCCCGAGACGACCCTCGAGGGTCTGGCATCCCTCAAGACGCCGTTCCGTCCGCACGGTCGCGTGACCGCCGGAACGTCCTCGCCGCTCACGGACGGGGCGACGATCAGCCTGCTCGCGGGCTCCGACGCCGTGAAGGAGTTCGGTCTCACCCCCAAGATGCGGATGGTCTCGTTCGCGTTCGCCGGCGTGCAGCCCGAGATCATGGGCATCGGCCCGATCCCCTCCACCGAGAAGGCGCTCAAGAAGGCCGGGCTCACGATCGACGACATCGGTCTGTTCGAGCTCAATGAGGCCTTCGCGATCCAGGTCATCTCGCTGCTCGACCACTTCGGCATCGCCGACGACGACCCGCGCGTGAACCCGTGGGGCGGCGCGATCGCGCTCGGCCACCCGCTCGCGGCATCCGGTGTCCGTCTCATGATCCAGCTCGCCGCGCACTTCGCCGAGCGTCCCGACGTGCGGTACGGCCTCACGGCCATGTGCGTCGGTCTCGGCCAGGGCGGTTCGGTGATCTGGGAGAACCCGTTCTTCGACGGAAAGAAGAAGCGCAAGTGACCGATTACTCCGCGATCGATTTCTCGCCCCTCGACGGACTGAGCGCCGACGAGGTCGTGACGCACTCCCCCGTCCGCGACGTGCGCCTGCCCTCGGGCAACGTCGTCGCACTCGTGACGCTCGACAACGGCCGCGACCACACCCGCCCCAACACGCTGGGTCCCGCGACCCTCGCGGAGCTCGATCGCACGCTCGCGACGTTGAAGCAGCGGGCCGCCGCCGGCGAGATCCACGCCGTCGCGATCACCGGGAAGCAGTACATCCTGGCCGCCGGCGCCGACCTCTCCGAGGTCGCGAACCTGCCGTCGAAGGAGGTCGCGCGACTCATCGCCCAGCGCGGTCACCAGGTGCTCGGCTCGCTGTCCGAACTCGGCGTCCCGTCGTTCGCGTTCGTCAACGGCCTCGCCCTCGGCGGCGGTCTCGAGATTGCGCTGAACTCGACCTACCGGACGGTCGACGCCTCCGCCGCCGCGATCGCGCTGCCTGAGGTGTTCCTCGGCATCATCCCCGGCTGGGGTGGCGCGTACCTGCTGCCGAACCTCATCGGCATCGAGAACGCGCTCGAGGTCGTCGTGTCGAACCCGCTCAAGCAGAACCGGATGCTCAAGCCCCAGCAGGCCTTCGACCTCGGGATCATGGATGCCATCTTCCCGGCGGCGTCCTACCTCGAGGACTCGCTCCGCTGGGTCGACGGCGTCCTCACCGGTCGCATCAAGGTCGAGCGGAAGAACGAGCCCGGCAAGATCGAGCGCCTGACGAAGTGGCCGATCGCGATCAAGGTCGCGCGCGGCATGCTCGAGTCCAAGATCGGCACGGTCCCCCGCTCGCCCTACGTCGCGCTCGATCTGCTCGACAAGGCCAAGAGCGGCACGAAGGCCGAGGGCTTCGCCCGCGAGGACGAGGCGCTCGCCGACCTCATCGCGGGCGACCAGTTCGCGGCATCCATGTATGCCTTCGACCTCGTGCAGAAGCGCGCGAAGCGGCCGGTCGGCGCCCCCGACAAGACGCTCGCGAAGAAGGTCACCAAGGTCGGCGTGATCGGCGCGGGTCTCATGGCCTCGCAGTTCGCGCTGCTGTTCGTGCGGAAGCTGCGGGTGCCCGTGGTCATCACCGACCTCGATCAGGGACGCGTCGATAAGGGCGTGGCATCCATCCGCGAGGAGATCGGCAAGCTCGAGGCGAAGGGCCGGCTCGACGCCGACACCGCCAACCAGCTGCGCGCCCTCGTGCACGGCACGACCGACCGCGGCGAGTTCGCCGACTGCGACTTCGTGATCGAGGCCGTGTTCGAGGAGGTGGGCGTCAAGCAGGAGGTGTTCTCCGCGATCGAGAAGATCGTCGCCGAGGACACGATCCTCGCCACCAACACCTCGTCGCTGTCGGTCGCCGAGATCGGTTCGGCGCTCGAGCACCCCGAGCGACTCGTCGGCTTCCACTTCTTCAACCCCGTCGCTGTCATGCCGCTCATCGAGGTCGTGAAGACGGATGCCACCTCCGACGCCGCGCTGTCGACGGCGTTCGTCGTGGCCAAGGGCCTCGGCAAGAACGCCGTGCTGACCGCGGACGCCCCGGGGTTCGTCGTCAACCGCCTGCTGGCGAAGGTCATGGGCGAGGCTGCGCGGGCGGTGTACGAGGGCACCCCGCTCCCCGTCGTGGAGAAGGCGTTCGCGCCGCTCGGGCTGCCCATGGGGCCGTTCCAGCTCATCGACCTCGTCGGCTGGAAGGTCGCCGCGCACGTGCAGGACACGATGGCGGGGGCGTTCCCGGAGCGCTTCTTCGCGTCCGAGAACTTC
This sequence comes from Microbacterium sp. T32, assembly GCF_001619615.1. Classification (GTDB taxonomy): domain Bacteria; phylum Actinomycetota; class Actinomycetes; order Actinomycetales; family Microbacteriaceae; genus Microbacterium. The sequence continues at coordinate 25,201 of NZ_LQQP01000032.1, read as the reverse complement.
CACGAGCTCGCGGCGCTGCCCGAGGTCGTCGAGAAGGACAAGGGCGGCCGCGTCACCGGCTGGACGAAGGCGGCGCAGAAGGTGCTCGTCACCGGCAAGACGCCGGTCGCGCCCGAGACGATCCTCGCCCGCGTGCAGGACGGTCTGGCGCAGGAGATCAAGATCATGCTCGATGAGGGTGTGGTGCCCGAGGTGCAGGACATCGACCTGTGCCTCATCCTCGGCGCGGGCTGGCCGTTCATCGACGGTGGGGCCTCGCCCTACCTCGACCGCGAGGGGGCGTCGGAGCGCGCCTTCGGCGACACGTTCCACCACCCGCCGATCCGCGGCATCGGCGGCTGAGAGCCGGAACACGACAGCGGCGCCGTCCCCGAGGGGGCGGCGCCGCTGTCGTACGTGCGGGACCTACGGGCGGGTCTTCTCCCACTCCTCCAGCGTCGGGATCACGCCCGTGGGCGTCTGACGCGCCATCGGGATGCGCGTGCCGAGCACCTGGGCCACGACGTCATGGGCGATCTTGGATGCCGTGAGTCCGGCATCCTCGAGGATCTGTTCGCGCGTGGCGTGGTCGATGAACTCGTCCGGGATGCCGAGCTCGTCGACGGCCGTGTCGACGCCCGCCTCGCGGAGGACCTGGCGGACGCGCGTGCCGACGCCACCGACGCGGATGCCGTCCTCGATCGTGATCACGAGCCGGTGCTCGCGCGCGAGGTCGACGATCGACGGCTGTACGGGGATCGCCCAGCGGGGGTCGACGACCGTGGCGCCGATGCCCTGCGCGCGCAGCCGCTCGGCGACCTCCATCGCGAGGTGGACCATCGGGCCGATGCCGACGAGCAGCACGTCGTCGGAGGTGCCGCGGGCCAGGACGTCGACGCCGTCGGTCAGACGCTCGATCGCGTCGAGGTCGGCGGGGACACCGCCCTTCGGGTAGCGCACGACCGTGGGGGCGTCACTGACGGCGACGGCCTCGCGGAACTCCTCGCGCAGGCGCGTGGCGTCGCGCGGAGCGGCGATCCGGATGCCGGGGACCAGCTGCAGCATCGCGAGGTCCCAGATCCCGTGGTGGCTGGGGCCGTCGGGGCCGGTCACGCCGGCGCGGTCGAGCACGAACGTGACGCCGGCCTTGTGCAGGGCGACATCCATCATGACCTGGTCGAACGCGCGGTTCATGAACGTCGCGTAGATCGCGACGACCGGGTGCAGGCCGCCGAACGCCAGGCCCGCGGCCGAAGCGACCGCGTGCTGCTCGGCGATGCCGACGTCGTACACGCGCTCCGGGAAGCGTTCGGCGAAGGACTGCAGGCCCGTGGGACGCAGCATCGCGGCCGTCATCGCGATGACGTCGTCGCGTTCGGCCCCCACCGCGGTGAGTTCCTCGGCGAACACATCGGTCCACTGGGGACCGCCGCCCGAGCCGAGAGCCTCGCCCGTGATCGGGTCGATCTTGCCGACGGCGTGGAACTGGTCGGCTTTGTCGCTGAGCGCGGGGGCGTAGCCGCTTCCCTTGTCGGTGATGGCGTGCACGATGACCGGCGCGCCGTAGGACTTCGCCAGCTCGAGCGTTTCGATCAGCGACTCGAAGTCGTGCCCGTCGATGGGGCCGAGGTACTTGATGTCGAGGTTGCTGTACAGCGCCTCGTTGTTCGTGAAGCGCGACAGGAAGCCGTGCGTGCCGCCGCGCACGCCGCGGTAGACGGCGCGGGCCGCGGGGCCGAGGCGCCGGAACAGCGTGTCGGAGCTGCGGTGGAGGTGCCGGTACGCCTCGTTCGTGCGCACGCGGTTCAGGTAACGGGCCATGCCGCCGATCGTCGGCGCGTAGGAACGGCCGTTGTCGTTGACGACGATGACGAGGTTGCGGTCGTTGTCGTCGCTGATGTTGTTCAGCGCCTCCCACGTCATGCCGCCGGTGAGCGCGCCGTCACCGACGACGGCGACGACGTGGCGGTCCTTGCGGCCCGTCCGGGTGAACGCCCGCGAGACGCCGTCGGCCCAGCTCAGCGAACTCGACGCGTGCGAGGACTCGACGATGTCGTGCTCGCTCTCGGAGCGCTGCGGGTAACCGGCGAGGCCACCGCGTGATCGCAGGTTCGCGAAGTCCTGACGGCCGGTGAGGATCTTGTGCACGTACGACTGGTGGCCGGTGTCGAAGATGATCGGGTCGGCCGGCGAGTCGAAAACGCGGTGGAGGGCGATCGTCAGCTCGACGACGCCGAGGTTGGGGCCGAGGTGACCGCCGGTGCGGGCGACGTTCTCGACGAGGAACGAGCGGATCTCGGCCGCGAGCTGTCGCAGCTGATCGGGGGTGAGACCGTCGAGGTCACGGGGACCGTGGATGCCGGGTAGGAGAGCCATGTGACTCCTCTCGTGCGGTGCGCACACAGTTCTGCGCGTCTGTCGATTCTAGTCTCGGCGCCCGGAGAGGGCCCGGCAATGGCTTGCCAGCGAGCGATCGATGGTGTCGGGAAACGCAACCGCGCCCCGGGGGCCGAGGCTCCCGGGGCGCGGTCGAGGCGGGGTCAGACGAGCGAACGCAGCACGTACTGCAGGATGCCGCCGTTGCGGTAGTAGTCGGCCTCACCGGGGGTGTCGATGCGCACCACGGCGTCGAACGTGATGGTCTGCTTGCCCTCGGGCGAGAACTCGCTCGGCTCGGCGGTGACCTTCACCGTCTTGGGGGTCACGCCCTCGTTGAGCTGCTCGAGGCCCTCGATCGAGACGATCTCGGTGCCGTCGAGGCCCAGCGAGCTCCAGCTCTCGCCGGCGGGGAACTGCAGCGGGACGACGCCCATGCCGATGAGGTTCGAGCGGTGGATGCGCTCGAAGCTCTCGGTGATGACGGCCTTCACGCCGAGCAGGTTCGTACCCTTCGCGGCCCAGTCGCGCGACGAGCCGGAGCCGTACTCCTTGCCGCCGAAGATCACGAGCGGGGTGCCCTGCGCCTGGTAGTTCTGGCTCGCGTCGAAGATGTACGACTGCGGACCGTCGGCCTGCGTGAAGTCGCGGGTGAAACCGCCCTCGACGACCTTGCCGCCGTTGACCGCTGCGGTCAGCTCGTTCTTCAGGCGGATGTTCGCGAACGTGCCGCGGATCATGACCTCGTGGTTGCCGCGGCGCGAGCCGTAGGAGTTGAAGTCCTTCTGCGCGACGCCGTGCTCGGTGAGGTACTGCGCGGCGGGCGTGCCCGCCTTGATGTTGCCGGCCGGGCTGATGTGGTCGGTGGTGACCGAGTCACCCAGGGTGGCCAGGACGCGCGCGCCGGTGATGTCGCGCACCGGGTCGGGCTGCATCGACATGCCGTCGAAGTAGGGAGCCTTGCGGACGTAGGTGGAGTCGGCATCCCACTCGAAGATCGGACCGGTCGGGGTCGGCAGGTTCTTCCAGCGCTCGTCGCCCTCGAACACCGTGGCGTACTGCTGGATGAACTGCTCGCGCGAGATCGACGCGTCGATGATCGACTGCACCTGGTCGGGCGCGGGCCAGATGTCCTTCAGGAAGACGTCATCGCCGTTCTGGTCCTTGCCGAGCGGGTCGGTCTCGAAGTCGAAGTTCATCGAGCCGGCCAGCGCGTAGGCGACCACCAGCGGCGGGGAGGCCAGGTAGTTCATCTTCACGTCGGGGCTGATGCGGCCCTCGAAGTTGCGGTTGCCTGAGAGGACGGCCGTGACGGCGAGGTCGTTCTCGTTGATCGCCGCGGAGACCTCCTCGATGAGGGGGCCGGAGTTGCCGATGCAGATCGTGCAGCCATAGCCGACGGTGTAGAAGTCGAGGCCCTCGAGCGCCTTGTCGAGACCGGACTTCTCGTAGTAGTCGGTGACGACCTTCGAGCCGGGGCCGAGCGTCGTCTTGACCCACGGCTTGCGCTTGAGGCCCTTGTCGACGGCGTTCTTGGCGAGCAGGCCCGCCGCGATCATGACCGACGGGTTCGACGTGTTCGTGCACGAGGTGATCGCCGCGAGCGTGACGGCGCCGTTGTCGAGCAGGTACGACTGGCCCTCGGGCGTCGTGACCTTGATCGGCTTGGACGCGTTGGCCGGGTGACCCGAGGAGATCAGGACCTCACCGGTGTGGGTGTGCTCGTCGCCGGGCACGGGGCCGGGGTCGGAGGCCGGGAACGACTGGTCGCTCTCGAGGTCGACGATCGAGTCCGACGTGGATGCCGCGGCGTAGTTCAGGATGTCCTTCTCGAACTGCGACTTCGCCTCGGACAGGAGAATGCGGTCCTGCGGACGCTTCGGACCGGCGATCGAGGGGACCACCGTCGACAGGTCGAGCTCCATGTACTCGCTGAAGACGAGCTCGCGGGCCGGGTCGTGCCAGAGGTTCTGCTCCTTGGCGTACGCCTCGACGAGCGCAACGGTCTGCTCGTCGCGGCCGGTGAGGCGCAGGTACTCGAGCGTGACGTCGTCGATGGGGAACATCGCGGCGGTCGAGCCGAACTCGGGGCTCATGTTGCCGATGGTCGCGCGGTTCGCGAGCGGGACGGATGCCACGCCCTCGCCGTAGAACTCGACGAACTTGCCCACGACGCCGTGCTTGCGGAGCATGTCGGTGATCGTGAGGACGACGTCGGTCGCGGTGACGCCGGCGGGGATCTCGCCGCTGAGCTTGAAGCCGACGACGCGCGGGATGAGCATCGACACCGGCTGGCCGAGCATCGCGGCCTCGGCCTCGATGCCGCCGACGCCCCAGCCCAGGACGCCCAGGCCGTTGACCATCGTGGTGTGCGAGTCGGTGCCGACGCAGGTGTCGGGGTAGGCGCGGAGGACACCGTCCACGGTGCGGTCGTAGACGACCTTGGCCAGGTGCTCGATGTTGACCTGGTGGACGATGCCGGTGCCCGGCGGGACGACCTTGAAGTCGTCGAAGGCGGTCTGGCCCCAGCGGAGGAACTGGTAGCGCTCACCGTTGCGCTCGTACTCGATCTCGACGTTGCGCTCGAGGGCGTTCTCGCTGCCGAAGAGGTCGGCGATGACGGAGTGGTCGATGACCATCTCGGCCGGGGAGAGCGGGTTGATGCGGTTGGGGTCGCCGCCGAGGGCCGTGACGGCCTCGCGCATGGTGGCGAGGTCGACGATGCAGGGGACACCGGTGAAGTCCTGCATCACGACGCGCGCGGGCGTGAACTGGATCTCGGTGTCGGGCTCGGCATCCGGGTTCCACGAGCCGAGGGCGCGGATCTGGTCCGCGGTGACGTTGGCGCCGTCCTCGGTGCGGAGGAGGTTCTCGAGCAGCACCTTGAGGCTGAACGGGAGCTTCTCGTACCCGGCGACGGTGTCGATGCGGAAGATCTCGTAGTCGGTGCTGCCGACTGTCAGGGTGCTCTTGGCACCGAAGCTGTCAACCGTGGACACGATCGTCTCCTTCGTCGGCGAATGCGCAGGCGTCGGCCCGCCATCCCCCATTTTCCCCTCGCGGTTCGGAGGATGCCAGGAAGGCCGACCTAACCGTGCGGGGAGGGGGATTTATCTTGATATCAAGATAAATATATCAGGACTCGCGCTTCGGGGAGAGAGCGCGCACGGCGAGCCACGTGACCGCGACCATGGGGGCGAAAAGCGGCAGTCCCATGACGATCTTGAGCGTCCCGAGCGCCGTGACGTCGCCGGCGAAGTAGAGCGGCAGCTGGACGATGAGGCGCGCGGCGAACAGCGCCGCCCATCCGAGCGACAGCAGGGAGTACACGCGCCGCTTGCGCTTGTCGGTGCGCCAGGCCGTCCCCTCGCCGAGCAGGTATCCCGCGATGAGGCCGATCAGCGGCCAGCCCACGAGGACCGACACGAGGAACGCGGCGCCATAGGCGCCGTTCGTGAAGAAGCCGAAGACGAAGTTGTCCTGGCCGCGCCCCGTGAACAGCGTCAGGACGGCCGCGGCCACGGTCGCGAGAAGTCCGCCGATCGCGGCGCTCGGCGGCGACTTCGCCACGAGCCGCGCGATCGTGAAGACGAGCGCGAGGCCGACCGAGACGCCGAGACTCAGGAGGAGGTTGCCCTGGCGGGTCTCCGGGTCGTTGGTGATGGTGAACAGCACCACGAATGCGAGCGACGGCAGGACGGATTCCAGGATGCCGCGCCACCCGCCCATCGCGGCCCAGACGGCCGCGCCGGTCGAGGAGTGCTTCGCCGGGTCCAGGCCCGCGCGGCGGGCGGCATCGCCCAGCGCCGCGGAGAGGCTGTCGGCCGCGGAGGGCGGCTCGAGCGGGACGCGGTCGGCGTCGTCGGGTCGCGCCGGCTCGGTCATGCCGTGCCGGGGGTGGTCGGCATCCGGAGCGGGATCAGATCGCGCGGGGGCATGGGCGATCCGCCGCGCACGACGACGATCGAGCGGAACAGGTCTTCCACCGCGGTGGCAGCCTCGACATCGGAGGTCGCGGCTCCCCCGATCACGCCGCGGAGGAACCAGCGCGGGCCGTCCACGCCGACGAACCGGGCGAGGCGCTTGGTGGCGCCGTCCGGGCCCGCCACGACCGGCACCTCGGCGAGGAGCTCGGGGCCGAGGGGCCCTTCGCGCTCCTCCACGCGACCGCCCTGCTGTTTCACCTGCTGCCGGATCTGCTCGCGGGTCTCCTCCCACAGGCCGCTCGAACGCGGCGCGGCGAAGGGCTGCACCTGCAGAGTGGACTCGGCGTAGTCGAGGCCGACGGCGACGATGCGCTGGGTCTGCTCCTCGACCTCGAGGCGGAGGTTCAGGCCCTCGCGCGGGAGGATCTTGATGCCGCCCAGATCGATGTAGGGGCGGACGGCGTTCGCCTCGGACTCGTCGAAAGGTCCGGCCGTCTGTCGATCCACCGGTCCGCTCTTGGGGGCAGGCGCCGCCTCGATCTCCTGATCGGTCTGCGGCTGGGCGTCGTCGGTCATCGGGTGCTCCCTGAAGAGGTCTGGTAGCCGCTGGATCCGAATCCGCCCTCGCCCCGCACGCTGTCGGGAAGGTCGTCGACGGGGAGGAAGCGGACGGGCGGAACAGGCATGACGATGAGCTGCGCGATGCGGTCCCCGACCGCTATCTCGTAGGCCTCGTCGAGGTCGGTATTGAGCAGTGCCACCTTGATCTCGCCACGGTAGCCCGCGTCGATCGTTCCCGGGGAATTCACGATCGTGATGCCGTGCTTGGCGGCGAGGCCGCTGCGGGGAACGACGAACGCGGCGTACCCGTCCGGCAGCGCGATGCGCACACCGGTGGAGACGAGGGCGCGACGGCCGGGCTCCAGTCGGACCGCTTCCGCGGCTACGAGGTCGGCTCCGGCGTCGCCGGGGTGGGCGAAGACCGGGGGCTCGGATGCGACAATGAGGACGTCCACCGTTTCGGTCACCCCACGAGGGTAATGCAGAAGAGGGGGTGCGGCATCCGCACCGGAATCGAGTACCGCGAACGCCTGAGTCCGTCGCTCTGGGCGCTCGTCGCGGCGGCGGTCTGCGGGCCGATGGCAGCCCTCGTGTTCACGCCTGTCGACACGACGCTGGCGCTCGTGATCGGACTGCTGGTGTCCGTCGGCATCGTGGCGGCGCTGGTCGCCCTCTCCCCCGTCGTCGAGGTTCGCGACGGGGAGTTGCGGGCCGGGCGGGCGCACATCCCGGTCGATCTGCTGGGGGTGCCCTCGGGCGTCGTGGCGGAGGAGGCGCGTACCGCCCGCGGGAGTGGTCTCGACCGGCGGGCCTGGCACCTCATCCGGGGCGGGATCGACGGGATCGTCACGATTCCCGTGACCGATCCCGATGATCCGACCCCGTCGTGGGTGGTGTCCACCCGGACGCCGGACCGCCTCATCGCGGCGATCCAGCGCGCTCAGGTCAGGCTGCGCACTCCACGCAGATGAAGCCGTTGCCGCTCTCTTCGGCGATCTGCGAGCGGTGCTTGACGAGGAAGCAGTTCATACACGTGAACTCATCTTCCTGAGGGGGCAGCACGACGACGTCCAGCTCGATGTCGGACAGGTCGGCCCCGGGCAGCTCGAAGCCCGAGGGGTTGTCGGCATCCTCGTTGTCGATCGACCCCGACGTCTTGTCGGGCACGCGCTCCTTGAGGGCCTCGATCGACTCGCTGTCGTCCTCGGTCTTGCGCGGTGCGTCGTAATCGGTGGCCATGCGTGAGGGTCTCTACTTCCGGTTTTTCGTGGTGCATCGCCCGAACGGGCGGCCATAGTTTGCATGACCCGACCCCGATAAGCAAATGCTCTTCTCGGGGTGTCGGCGGGGTGGCCTCGGGCTGCAGCGCGTGAAACTCGCGGCGCGCCCGCGTTATTCCCTGGTTCGAGGGCGGGGCCGTGACAGCATGGGCGTCGACCGCAGATCGGAGGGGTGTTTCGCATGGAACAGCTCAAAGTCATCGGAACCGAGGATGACGTCCTCGTCGTCGCGACCGAGACGGGCGAACGTTTCGCCCTGCCGCTCGACGAGGTGCTGCGCGCGGAGGCGCGCCGTGCGCGCCGTGGGCGCGAGCACGACGGCGAGCGTGCGCCCCGTCCGAGCCCGCGCGACATCCAGGCGCACATCCGCGCGGGGCTCTCCGCGCGCGAGGTTGCGACGCTGCTGAACGCCCGCGTCGAGGACGTCGAGAGGTTCGAAGGCCCCGTGCTCGCCGAGCGCGAGCACATCGTCGCGCAGGCCCTTGCCGTGCCGGTGCTCCTCGGAGGCGCGCTCGAGCACGACGGTCCGATCACGTTCGGCGCGGCCGTGCGCGCGAAGCTCTCCGAGGCCGGTGCCTCGTCGGAGCGCTGGACGAGCTGGAAGGAATCCTCCGGCTGGATGGTCAAGCTCGAGTTCACCGCCAACGGCATCGATCACGATGCCCGCTGGGGGTTCGACCCGCGTCGGAGCACGCTGTCGCCGCAGAACTCGGACGCGATCCAGCTGTCGCGTCAGGGATCGCTCCCCGAGGGGCTGATTCCGCGGCTCCGCGCGCTCGACACGCCCCTGCCCAAGGACGACTCCCGCTTCGACAGCGGCGCCTTCGGCCCGCGTCGCCTCGACATCGAGGACGAGCCCGGCATCGAGGCCACCGGTCCCGTCGCGGCCGCCGTGCAGGCGGCGGCGATCAAGCGCGCCCCGGACGCCCCGGTCACCTCGTCGGAGACGGCCGACCTCCTCGAGGCGCTGCGTCGACGCCGTGGGCAGCGCGAACCGCTTCCCGGCACCGCCGAGGTGCGCGAGCCGGAACAGCGGACGCCCAGTGCGCCCGTCGCTCTGTTCGACGCCCTGGAGCCCGAGTACCGTGCCGAAGAGCCCGAGGCCGAGCCCGAGCGCACCCCCGCGCCCCCGGCATCCACGGATTCCGGTCGACGCGCGAAGGGCCGGCCCTCGATGCCGTCGTGGGACGAGATCGTCTTCGGCGCCCGCACCGACGAGAGCTGACGCGCGGAGCGCCGCGATGCCGCCGCGCGGCACGCAACCCGCCCGGGTCAGGCGAACGCGCCGAGCCGCAGGAGCGGCACCGTGCGCTCCTCGTCGGTGAGCGAGCCGTGCTGGCCCACCATGCGCTGCGGCCGCTTGTCGGTCTCGCGGTCGTCGTAGTACGCGAAACGTCCGCGCGCGGCGACGAGCACGTCGCCGATGCGCCCGCGAACCTCCGGCGCGACCGGGCCGAACAGCCCCTCCGTGACCGCCTCGTCGCGCGTGAGCACCCAGGCCCGCGCCTGCTCCCGCTCGCGCCAGCGCGAGGCCACGGCATCCGCTCGACCGGGCGCGGTGTAGAGGTGCAGCATGCGGGGCTCGCCGCCGACGATCTCGACGTCCTCCACGAGGGGATCGCCGTGCGTGAGCAGCACGTGCTTGCGCGCGGGGACGTCGACCATACCGTGGTCCGCCGTGACCAGCACGCCGGTTTCCCGGTCGATCGCTCCGGCGAGGTCGCGGGCGGCGGCGTCGACGCGTTCGAGGGCGTCGGTCCAGCGGTCGGACTCCCATCCGTCGCGGTGTCCGGCGCTGTCGAGGTCGGGCGCGTACAGGTAGACGAGGGCTCCGGGATGCCGGGCGGTGAGGTCGGCGGCGATGGCCGCGCGTTCGCGTACGTCGGTGGCCGACACGAACTCGGCGCCGCGCAACGTCGCGGTCGTGAAGCCCGTGCCTACGTAGTCGGGGCGGGAGACGACGAAGACGGGGCGCCCGCGCTCGGCCTCCACCTCGAACAGCGGACGGCTGCGCTGCCACGTGCGCGGATCGAGGCCGTCGGTCTCCCAGCCGTGCAGCTGGTTCGCGGCGACGTCCGTGCCGGGGATCAGCGTGCGGTATCCGACGATCCCGTGCTCCCCCGGCTCGGTGCCGGTGAGCAGGCTCGTGAGGGCCGCGGCGGTCGTCGACGGGAAGACGGTGCGGGCGACGTCGCGACGCGACCCGGCGGAGCCGAGGAACCGCGCGTGACCGCGGCGCTCGGCGAGATTGTGCGATCCGAGACCGTCGATGACGAACACCACGGCGCTGCGAGCGGGGGCGAACCACTCCGACCGGCCGTCGAGGGCGGCGATCGCCTCGGTCACCACACCGGTGAGGCTCCGGGCGCGCGGCGGGCCCGCCGGTAGGCTGAAAGACATCGGGGCCAGTCTTCCATACGACTTTCCGCCCCCGTCGAGATCGACGCCCGCCCGACCCGAGGCCGCACCTATGCCCGATTCCCGTTCCGCCGCTTCCCCCGCACCCGAGCGCATCGAAGACGTTGATGTCTCGGCCGAGATGCAGGGGTCGTTCCTCGAGTACGCGTACTCCGTCATCTACTCGCGTGCCCTGCCCGATGCCCGCGACGGGCTGAAGCCCGTCCAGCGTCGCATCCTCTACCAGATGGCCGAGATGGGCCTGCGGCCCGACCGCGGCCACGTGAAGAGCGCCCGCGTCGTGGGCGAGGTGATGGGAAAGCTGCACCCGCACGGCGACGCCCCGATCTACGACGCGCTCGTGCGCCTCGCGCAGCACTTCTCGCTGCGCGTGCCCCTCATCGACGGTCACGGCAACTTCGGCTCGCTCGACGACGGCCCCGCCGCCCCCCGCTACACCGAGGCGCGTCTCGCCCCGCCCGCCCTGGCGCTCACCGAGAACCTCGACGAGGACGTCGTCGACTTCGTGCCGAACTACGACGGGCAGTTCCAGCAGCCCGACGTGCTGCCGGCAGCGTTCCCCAACCTGCTGGTGAACGGCGCGACCGGCATCGCGGTCGGCATGGCGACGAACATGGCACCCCACAACCTCATCGAGGTCGTGGGCGCCGCGACGCACCTCCTCCAGAATCCCGATGCCACGGTCGACGAGCTCATGGAGTTCGTTCCCGGCCCCGACCTGCCGTCGGGCGGCATCATCGTCGGCCTCGACGGCATCAAGGACGCCTACACGAACGGCCGCGGGTCGTTCCGGACGCGGGCGAAGGCGTCGATCGAATCGCTCGGCCCCCGCCGCACCGGCATCGTCATCACGGAGCTCCCGTACCTCGTCGGCCCCGAGCGGGTGATCGAGAAGATCAAGGATGCCGTGCAGTCGAAGAAGCTCGCGGGCATCGCCGACGTCACCGACCTCAGCGACCGCCAGCACGGCCTGCGCCTCGTCATCGGCATCAAGACCGGGTTCGACCCGCAGGCGGTTCTGGAGCACCTGTACCGGCTGACCCCGCTCGAGGACTCCTTCGGCATCAACAATGTCGCGCTCGTCGACGGACAGCCGCAGACCCTCGGACTGCGCGAGATGTTGCGGGTGTACCTCGACCACCGCATCCGCGTCGTCACCCGTCGTAGCGAGTACCGGTTGGCGCGCAAACGCGAGCGGCTGCACCTCGTCGAGGGCCTCCTCATCGCGATCCTCGACATCGACGAGGTCATCCAGGTCATCAGGTCCTCGGACGACGGCGAGCAGGCGCGCACGCGCCTGCAGGAGGTGTTCGACCTCTCCCACCCGCAGGCCGAGTACATCCTCGAGCTGCGCCTGCGACGCCTGACGAAGTTCTCCCGCATCGAGCTCGAAGCCGAACGCGACCAGTTGCAGGCCGAGATCGATCAGCTCGTCGAGCTCCTCGCCAGCGACGTGCTGCTGCGCGGGCAGGTCGCCAGCGAGCTCGAGGCCGCGGCCGAGGCGTACGGCACTCCGCGTCGCACGATGCTGCTGAACGGCGGCCCGGTGCAGCCCCGGTCGGCCAGAGCCGCCGCGGCCGCCGACCTGCAGATCGCCGACGCCCCCTGCCGCGTGTTCCTCTCGGCCACGGGACGCATGGTGCGCGCCGAGCTCACCGCCGACGCCCCGGGCGGTGGGGTCGTTCCGCCGACGCGGCGCGCCAAGCACGACGCGATCCGCTCCTCGGTGGATACGACGACCCGCGGCGACATCGGCGCCGTGACGTCCACCGGACGTCTCGTCCGCTTCTCCCCCGTCGACCTGCCGTCGGTGCCCGGCAACGCGGTCCAGCTGGCCGCCGGAACCAAGGTCGAGCAGTACCTCACCCTCGGCAAGGGCGAGCAGGTCGTCGCACTCGTCCCCCTGACCGACGGCCCGCCCCTCGCGCTCGGCACGGCCCAGGGAATCGTGAAGCGCGTGGCCGCGAGCGAGCTCGGCACGAAGCCCGAGATCGAGATCATCGCCCTCCGCGACGGCGACCGCGTGGTCGGGGCGGCCCCGGCCTCGGATGCCGCGGAACTCGTGTTCGTCGCCGACGACGCGCAGCTGCTGCGGTTCGACGCATCGTCCGTGCGGCCGCAGGGTCGCTCGGCCGGGGGCATGGCCGGCATCCGGTTGTCCGACGGCGCGCACGTGATCGCGTTCGCGGTCGTCGGCGGCTCGGCGTTCGACGCCGTCGTCGTCACGGTCGCGGGATCCACCGCCGCGCTGGCGGGGACGGATGCCGGGAGCGCCAAGGTCTCGGCCTTCACCGAGTTCCCCGCCAAGGGGCGTGCCACCGGCGGTGTGCGCGCGCAGCGCCTGCTGCGCGGCGAGGACGCGCTCACGCTCGCCTGGGTCGGGTCCGACCCGCGGGCCGTCGGCACGGACGGATCCGTGCGGACCCTCCCCGAGCCCGGCGCCAAGCGCGACGCGTCCGGTCAGCCGCTCGACGCGGTCGTGGGCGCGATCGGCACCGCGATCCGCTGATGCCCGCGGGGCGGGGCTGCGCTCGGCAGCGCCGCCCCGTTGCCTCAGACGTCGATGCGCTCGCGGGCCAGGCGGTCGCTCGAGTCGACGATGAACTCGCGGCGCGGAGCGACGTCACTGCCCATCAGGAGGTCGAAGACCTTCGCGGCTTCCTCGATGTCGCGGACCTGCACGCGGCGGAGGGTGCGCCCGGCGCGGTCCATCGTGGTCGTCGCCAGCTGATCGGCATCCATTTCGCCCAGGCCCTTGTACCGCTGGATCGGTTCCTGCCAGCGCTTGTTCGCCTTCTTGAGCTTGGCGAGGAGGGCGTGCAGTTCCTGCTCGCTGTACGTGTAGATCGTCTCGTTCGGCTTGGAGCCGGGGTTCATCACGATCACGCGGTGCAGCGGCGGCACGGCGGCGAACACACGCCCCGCCTCGACGAGCGGGCGCATGTAGCGGAAGAAAAGCGTCAGCAGCAGCGTGCGGATGTGCGCGCCGTCGACGTCGGCGTCGCTCATCAGGATGATCTTCCCGTAGCGCGCGGCATCGAGGTCGAACGAGCGGCCGGAGCCCGCGCCGATGACCTGGATGATCGAGGCGCATTCGGCGTTGGACAGCATGTCGCTGATCGACGCCTTCTGCGTGTTGAGGATCTTGCCGCGGATCGGGAGCAGCGCCTGGTAGGCGCTGTTGCGGGCGTCGCGGGCCGTGCCGAGCGCCGAGTTGCCCTCGACGATGAACAGCTCGGAGTCGGCGACGTCGTTCGACCGGCAGTCGACGAGCTTCGACGGCAGCGACGAGGATTCGAGCGCGTTCTTGCGGCGCTGCGTCTCTTTGTGCGTGCGCGCGGAGATGCGCGCCTTCATCTCGGAGACGACCTTCTCGAGCAGCAGCGCCGTCTGCGCCTTATCGTCGCGCTTGGGCGAGGCGAAGCGCTCGGTCAGCTCCTTGGCGACGACCTGCGACACGATCTGCCGCACGGCCGGGGTGCCGAGCACCTCTTTCGTCTGGCCCTCGAACTGCGGCTCGGGGAGCCGGACCGTGAGGACCGCGGTCAGACCGGCGAGGATGTCATCCTTCTCGATCTTGTCGTTGCCGACCTTCAGCTTGCGCGCGTTCTGCTCGACCTGCGTGCGCAGGATCTTCATGAGGCCCTGCTCGAAGCCCTGCTGGTGTGTGCCGCCCTTGGGCGTGGCGATGATGTTGACGAACGAACGGGCGGTCGTGTCGTAGCCGGTGCCCCAGCGGACGGCGATGTCGACCTCGCACTCGCGCTGCACCTCGGTCGGGACCATCGAGCCGCCGGGCTGCAGGACCGGCACGGTCTCGGTGAACGTCCCCGTGCCGGTGAGGCGCCAGGTGTCGGTGATCGCGGCGTCGGGGGCGAGGAAGTCGGCGAATTCGGAGATGCCGCCGTCGAAGCGGTAGCTGGTCTCGACCGGCTCGTCGCCGCGCTCGTCGGTGATGACGATCTCGAGACCCGGAACGAGGAACGCCGTCTGCCGCGCGCGCTGCACGAGCTCGTCGAATCCGAACGCGGCATCCTTCGTGAAGATCTGCCGGTCGGCCCAGTACCGGATCCGCGTGCCGGTGGCGCCGCGCGCGGCCTTGCCGACCACGCGCAGTTCGCTGCTCGCGTCGTACGGTGTGAAGGCCGAGTCGGGACCGTCGCCCGCGAACACCCCGGGCTCGCCGCGGTGGAACGACATCGCGTACGTCTTGCCGCCCCGGTCGACCTCGACGTCGAGACGCTCGGACAGCGCGTTGACGACCGATGCACCGACGCCGTGGAGACCGCCGGAGGCCGCGTACGAGCCGCCGCCGAACTTGCCGCCGGCGTGCAGCTTCGTGAAGACGACCTCGACGCCCGTGAGACCGGTGCGCGGTTCGACGTCGACCGGGATGCCGCGGGCCCGGTCACGCACCTCGACGCTGCCGTCGCGGTACAGAAGCACGTCGATGCGCGTCCCGTGCCCGGCGAGGGCTTCGTCGACGGAGTTGTCGATGATCTCCCACAGGCAGTGCATGAGACCCCGGGAGTCGGTGGAGCCGATGTACATGCCCGGGCGCTTGCGCACCGCTTCGAGTCCTTCGAGGACCTGGAGATGATGGGCGGAATACTCGGACGTCACGATCTCCCAGCGTAATCGGGGGCTCCGACATCGGCTTGCAGACACACAGCGAGGTCGGGTCACCGTACGCGCACAGCGAAATGTGATCAAGCCGCGGCATAGGGGAAACATCCGCGTGGTTGTATATGGGGACTCGCCCACGATCACCCGAGGAGGGCACCCGACATGACCACCACGACTGCACCCGACGCGTCCGCCGTCCTCGATCACCGCCTCACGGCAGCCGATCGCTGCGACTCCTGCGGAGCGCAGGCCTACATCGCCGCCGAGGTCAACGGCAGCGAGCTCCTTTTTTGCGCCCACCACGGACGCAAGTACGAAGAGAAGCTCCGCAGCATCGCCACCTCCTGGCACGACGAGACCGCGCGTCTCACCGCCGGCGACTGACCGACTTCGTCCGAACGGGCTCCGAGCCGCTCTCACCGAGCGGAACGGGGCCCGTTCGACGTATAACGGCGGGGCACGGCCGGTGAGACGCGCAGCGCGATCTCCTCACCGATCGTGTCGATGAGTTCGGCCAGATCCGTCGCGGATGCCACTCCCCCGCGCCCGAACACGATCACGTCGTCGCCGACGACGGCATCCGTCCATCCCTCGACGAGAAGGAAGTCCGGCCCGATGCGCCGCACGAGGCGCGGACCCGCCGGGGTCGCCACGGAGAATCTCCCCTGGAGCGCGGACGGCAGCCCGTGCAGGCTGCCGAGGTCGAGACGCACGGTGTCGCCCTCGATCGCGGTGACGGACGCGACCAGCGACGAGATGGGCTCGATTCCGAGTTCCGCCTCGCCCGGCCCTCCCGCGGGACGGATGCCGTAGGAGAACGCGCCGACCCGCACGAGGTCCTCGCGGAACGGCTCGCGCGCGAACCCGGCCGCGCTGGCGGCCAGGTGCGAGAACCGCGGCCTGAGTCCCGCCTCGACGGCAGCGGCCCGCGCGGCGAGGAAGAGGGCGCGGGCGTCGTCGTCGTCGGCATCCGAGGCTTCCGAGATGTGCGACCACACGCCCTCGAAGGTCGCGCGGCCACCGTCGACGAGGCGTGAGAGGTTCTTCAGCGCTGCGCCCCACCGCTCGGGACGGATGCCGTTGCGGTGCAGGCCCGTGTCGATCTTGAGGTGGACGCGCGCCGCGCTCGGGAGGTCGGGGAGCGCCGCGAGGTCGGCAAGGAGCGCCTCGTCGCCGATGCCGAGGTCGAGGTCCGCCGCCACTCCCGCGGCGAGGTCGTCGGCACCGCCCAGGAGCCACACGAAGATGCGTGCGTCGGGCCCGGTGATTTTGCGTACGGCGCGGCCGGTCTCGACGTCGAACGCGCCGATCCAGGTCACGCCCTCGGCCGTGGCCCGGCGGATGATCGCCTCGAGACCGTGCGCGTAGGCGTCGTCCTTCACGACGAGCATGTGCTGCGCGGGAGCGACCGATTCTCGCACACGCGCGAGGTTGCGCGCGAAGGCGTCGAGATCGACGCGGTACTCGGCGCTCACGCGACCACCGTCCGCACGGCCCGGGTGCCGACGGCGGCGACGATCTCCCCGGCGCTCCAGCCCGTGGCATCCGTCCACTCGCTCAGCGACGGGTGCCCGGCGTCGGGATCACCGAAGAACACCGCGTCCGTGCCCCATTCGGGCCGGGCGTCGGTGACGTCGACGACGCACACGTCCATCGCCACGCGCCCGACGATGCGGTACCGGCGCCCTGCGATCACGACGTCGGCGACGTTCCCCAGGGACCGCACGACGCCCTGGGCGTAGCCGCCCGTGACGAGGGCGACGGTCGTGTCGCTCGGGGCGCGGTGGATGTACCCGTACGACACGCCCTCGCCCTCAAGGAGCGGCTTCGTTCCGAGCACACGCCCGTGCAGCGACAGCACGGGCTTCGCGCGCGGATCGCCGCCGGGGAGCCCGTACAGCGACGCCGCGTCGACGTCGCCCGGGTCGATGTCGAGCGCCGAGAGAACGGATGCCACCCACTCCGCGCCGTGGCCCCAGGCATCGACCGCGAGGGCGTCGCCGTCGCGCGGGCCGTCCGCAGTGCGTGCGGCGGCGAGGAGCGCGTTTGCGCGCAGATTCCGCTCCGACAGGCGGGCCACCGGAGCCACTCCCCCCGCGTCGGCGCGGACGGGGAGCGTGGAGGTCACGCCATCTAGACTATCCGGGTCCCCCGTCGCCGACCCCGGAGCCTCAATGCCTCAGCAGGGTTTCTCCCTCGTCCCCCGCCTGCGCTACCTCGCCGGACGTGCCCGCCGCATCGACGTCGGGTCGGTCATCGAGCGTGCGAAGGAGGCGTCGGAGCAACACGGCAAGGCGCTGCCGCTCGTCGTCGCCGACATGCTGTACCAGGCGGGCGTGAAGAACGTCGGCTTTCAGGACTACATCGACTACGACTTCGCGATCCTGAGCCCCGCCGAGCGGGCGACGTACATGACGCACCCCGTGTCGAACCAGATCTCGCAGAAGTTCGACCACCCCGACTACCGGTACATCTTCCAGGACAAGGTCGAGTTCGACCGTCGCTTCAGCGAGTTCCTGCGCCGCGAGTGGATGGTCGTCGATGAGACGAACGCCGACGAGTTGCGCGCGTTCACCGAGCGCCTCGGCACCATCGTGACCAAGGAGCCCGTGGGTCAGGCCGGCACCGGCGTGCACCGCTATCACGCGGCCGAGGTCGAGGACTGGACGGCATTCCACCGCGGTCTGCTCGAACGCGGCGAGATCCTCGTGGAAGAGGTCATCCGCCAGCACGACGACCTCGCCGCCGTCTGCCCCGGCACCGTCAACACGACGCGCGTCACGGCGTTCTTCGACGGCCAGAAGACCCACATCCTCGCCATGGCGCAGAAGTTCGGCCGCGGTGCGGTCAGCGACCAGATGACGTTCGGCGGCTTCTACACGATGCTCGACGAGAACGGCCACGCGCTCGGCGCCGGATACGACTCGCACGGTCACGTGCACGAGGTCCACCCCGACTCGGGCGTGCGGATCGGCGACTTCCAGCTGCCCTTCGTCGACGAAGTGAAGGCCTTCGTCGACCGCGTCGCCCGCGTCGTCCCGCAGGTGCAGTACGTCGGTTGGGACATCGTCGTCGGCCCCGACGGACCCGTCCTCGTCGAGGGCAACTGGGGTGCCGGCGTGTACGAGAACAAGCCCAGCGTCACCGGCATCCGCACCGGTCACAAGCCGCGCTACCGCGCCGCGATCGGATTCTGATCCCGGATGCCATATGCCCGCTCCCACGTGGGGCGCACAACTCCTGCATACCGGCGCCTGTAAGCCGGTCGGCGTTGCCGCGGCTGGGGTCCCGCAGGAGTTGTGAGGCTTCGGATCGGTTCAGTGGTGGCGGGAGCGCAGCGGACCCGGCTTGGCGCTCGGCCGTGTCGGGCGCTCGGGGCGCCGGGCTGCCGCACAACTCCTGCAGATCGCTCTGAGCGCGCCACTCCGAGCGGCGGCAGACCGGTTCTGCCGGAGTTGTGAGCCCCCGGATGCCGAGAAGGCCCGCCCCCGATGAGGGAGCGGGCCTTCTGTTTGGTCGGTGTCAGGCGGGGCGGACGATGCCGAGCGGCGTGGATTCGTGTCCCTGCCCGAGCGGGTTGTCCTTGAGGATCGCGACGAGGCGCTTCTCGCCGGCCTTGTCGAGCGTCGACCCGAGGATGTTGCCGCCCAGGTCGTTGATGTCGACGACGGCGACGTCGAGGTCGATGCCGAGCAGCGCCTTGAGGCGGGCGGCCACCTCGCGGGGACGCTCCGGTCCGAGCACGACCGCCTGGTTGTACGGCGGGATCGTGCCCTTGGTGGGGCCGTCGATCGCGCGAGCCTTGTCGCCCGCGATGCGGTAGAAGTCGCCCTTGCGTCCGAACGTCTTGGTCACGGCCGAGACGGCCGCGGCGAAGAGGATGCGGGGCGTTCCGCACTCGCGCAGCGCCATCTCCATCGTCTCGGGCATGCCCAGGCCGATACCGTACGGCGTCCGCGTCACGTACTTCGACAGGAACAGCGCGAGCTTGCGGGGCTTGATGCTGTCGAGCTTGAACGAGCGGCCCTGCGTGATCGCGACGATCTTCTCGGTGACGAACAGCAGGTCGCCCGGCTGCACGGCATCCTTCGCGTACTCGAGGATGAACGCGTCGAGGTCGTCGCCCGGCATGACGACCCGCGTGCGGATCGGGATGCGGGCGAACGTCGTGCCCTCGACGGTGCGGGTCAGTGCCTTCCCGGCGTTGGCCTCGGCGCTCATTCGAGGTAGTCCCGCAGCGACTGCGACCGGCTGGGGTGCCGGAGCTTGGCCATCGTCTTCGACTCGATCTGGCGGATGCGCTCACGCGTCACGCCAAACGTGTCACCGATCTGGTCGAGCGTCTTGGGCTGCCCGTCGCCGAGGCCGAAGCGCATGCGGATGACGCCCGCTTCGCGCTCGCTGAGCGAGTCGAGGAGTGACTCGAGCTGGCGCTGGAGCATCGTGAAGCCCACGGCGTCGGCCGGGACGACCGCCTCGGTGTCTTCGATCAGGTCGCCGAACTCGCTGTCGCCGTCCTCGCCGAGCGGGGTGTGCAGCGAGATGGGCTCGCGGCCGTACTTCTGCACCTCGATGACCTTCTCGGGGGTCATGTCGAGTTCGCGGCTCAGTTCCTCGGGCGTGGGTTCGCGACCGAGGTCCTGCAGCATCTGACGCTGGACGCGCGCGAGCTTGTTGATGACCTCGACCATGTGCACCGGGATGCGGATGGTGCGGGCCTGGTCGGCCATGGCACGCGTGATCGCCTGACGGATCCACCAGGTGGCGTACGTCGAGAACTTGAAGCCCTTGGTGTAGTCGAACTTCTCGACCGCACGGATGAGGCCCAGGTTGCCCTCCTGGATGAGGTCGAGGAACTGCATGCCGCGACCGGTGTAACGCTTGGCGAGCGAGACGACCAGGCGGAGGTTCGCGCCGAGGAGGTGGCTCTTCGCGCGCTGACCGTCACGGGCGACCCACTGCAGGTCGAGACCGAGCTGGCTCGTCTTCTCGGCCGGCGACATGTTCGAGAGCTTCTCTTCGGCGAAGAGACCCGCCTCGATGCGCATCGCGAGCTCGACCTCTTCGGCCGCGTTGAGGAGCGGGACCTTACCGATCTGCTTCAGGTAGTCCTTGACGGGGTCGGCGGTCGCGCCGGTGATCTGCGCCGAGTAAACCGGGACGTCATCCTCGTCGCTCGACGAGATGACGATCGCGCCGGTCGGAAGCGCCTCGGCGACCGCCGCGGGCTTCTCTTCGTCGTCCTCGTCGTCGTCGCTGTCGTCCGGCTTCTTGGCCGCGGGCTTCGCGGCGTCGTCGCTGTCGGTGTCGTCGTCCTCGTCGGAGTCGTCCGCGACCTCGAGGTCTTCGTCGAGGTCTTCCTCGATCTCGTCCTCTTCGATGTCGTCGTCGGCCTTCGCCTTGGACTTCGCCTTGGCGGGCGCCGCCTTGGCCTTGGCGGGGGCCTTCTTGGCCGCAGTCTTCTTCGACGCGGTCGTGGTCTCCTCCGCGGTGTCGAGGTCGGTGTCCTTCTCACTGCGGGAGCGGGTCTGGGTGTTCGTGCCTGCCACGTTTCGCCTTTCACCGGGAACGTACGTTGCACGGCCGCCGGTCGTTCTCGGACACTAGTAAGACCCTTGTCAAGTCCGATCCGGTGGAGCGGGCTCCAGGTTCGGCCGACAATGGGTCAGGTTCTTCATTGTCTCACATCCCCGGCGCAGGACTTGACGCGCACCAGGCATCTGTGCGTATACAACCGTTCACGGCCGCGAGGTATTCCTGTGCGGCGTGGTCGTGGGAGGCCGCGTCGGCGCGGATCCCGGCATTCGCGGTCGTGCGTGCGTGGCTGATCAGCCCAGACGCCCGCGGCGGTCGTCGTCGCCGGGGCGGTTGGCGAGGAACCGCTCGAGCTCGGCCGCGAGCTCGTCGGCGCTCGGTAGATCGCCGGTGTGGATGATCGGTGTCGCCTGGGTGGAGCCGGCCATGTAGGCGTCGTAGCGCTCCTCGAGCCCCTGCAGCATGCGGGTCAGCTCCTCGCTGCCTTCGACCTGTTCGGTGACCTTGCCGAGGAACTCGCGGTTCTCCTCCCTCAGGACCTCACCGGAGAAGACGAGTCCCGTCGCAACCGTGAGACTGTCGAGCGCAGCCAGCGCCGCCGCGGGATACTCGGTGTCTCCGAGGTAATGCGGCACGAGCAGGGCGAAGCCGGCGACTTTGGCGCCGGCCTCGGCGAAGCGGTACTCGAGCAGGTGTCCGGCGGTCGAGGGGATGTGCGTGTGCGGACGCCACACCGAGTGCGCCTCCGCGAGGTCGCTCCTTGTTCCGCTCACCGTGGTGCCGATCGGACGGGTGTGGGGCACGGGCATGGGGATCGCGTGCACCCACGTCACGGACGACACCTGAAGGCCGGCGCTGATCTCGAGGACGCTCTCGGCGAACGCCTCCCAGAGGAAGTCCGGTTCGTAGCCGGCGAGCAGCAGGAACGGCTGGCCCAGCGAATCGTGGGCGAGCGACAGCTCGAGGCGCGGGGGCCGATAGTCCGTGAGGTGGTCTTCGACGAAAGTGATGAGCGGTCGCCGTGCGCGATAGTCGAGCAGCGTGTCGTTGTCGAAGACGACGACGGGGTTCGGCTCGAGATCGTCGCGGAAGTACTCGACGAGGCGCGCAACGGCGCCGCCCGCATCGGTGAAGCCCGTGAGCGCGATGACCAGCGGCAGCCCCGACGGCACCGGCGGCGCGGCGGGGGCGCGGTCGTACAGCGGTGCGGGATAGGCCATGTCTCCACTCTACGAGCCGGGTCGGACACCTCGGCGACGGTGCGTCCCGCTGCTAGCGAACACCCGCGAACCTAGGATGGAACCCATGCCGTATCCCTCCGTCACGCACACCGATGTCCCCGTCCTCGAGTCCGGCGCCGACGCGATCCTCCTCGTGGTCCCGAAGACGAACGGCTCCACGACGGATCCCGAGGGCTGGGACGGTCTCAGCGCATCGCTGACCGCGGTGGGCTTCACCGGTGGGCCCGGATCGTTCCAGCGCGTGCACGTCCCCGGCGTTGCCGTCCCCGTCGCCGTGGTGGGCGCCGGATCCGACCCGGATGCCGCTGCCGTCCGCGACGCCGTTGGAACGGGCCTGCGCCAGCTCACCGGATTCGAGCACGTCGCCGTCCAGTCGTTCGTCGACGTCCCGTGGGCGTCGCTGGCCGAGGGGGCGGCGCTCGGTGGATACCGTTTCGCCGGCTACAAGACCGATGCTCCCAAGGAGCGCGCGTCGCGGGTGTCGGTGTACACGCCGGACGCCCCGACCGAGGCTGAGCAGACCGCTGTGTCGGCGATCGCCGGCGCCGTGGCGCTCGTGAAGGACCTCGTCACGACCCCCGCCGAATGGCTCGGACCCGCCGACTTCGCGGACGCTGCGGTGGAGGCCGTGAAGGGGCTCCCCGTCACGGTCCGCGTGCTTGACGAGTACGCGCTCACCGAGGGCGGCTACGGCGGAATCCTCGGTGTCGGCCAGGGGTCGGACCGGCCGCCGCGCCTCGTCCACCTCGAGTACGCCCCGGCCGACGCCGGTCGCCACGTCGCCCTGGTCGGCAAGGGCATCACGTTCGATACGGGCGGACTCTCGCTCAAGCCCGCGGCGTCCATGGTCGGGATGAAGTACGACATGTGCGGTGCGGCGACGGTGCTCGCGGTGCTGCGCGCCGCGGCGGAGATGGCGTTGCCGGTCCGCGTGAGCGCATGGCTCTGCATCGCGGACAACATGCCCTCGGGCCGCGCGACCCGCCCGGGAGACGTGCTCCGCATGCTCGACGGCACCACCGTCGAGGTGCTCAACACGGATGCGGAGGGTCGCCTGGTGCTGGCCGACGGTCTCGTCGCCGCGAGCCGCGAGAATCCCGACCTCATCGTCGATGTCGCGACATTGACCGGAGCGATCACGGTCGCCCTCGGTAATCGCCACACCGGCGTCATGGGTGAGGACGCCGCCGTCGCCGAGTACCTCGCCGCCGCCGAGCGGGTCTCCGAACTCGCGTGGCAGCTCCCGCTCCCGGCCCACATGGTCGACGACCTGGACTCCCCCATCGCCGACCTGCAGAACGCGAAGATCGGCGACCCGGCCGGCGGGTCGCTCTTCGCCGGTCTCTTCCTCCGCCACTTCGTCGGGCGTGTCTCGGAAGAGGCGGACGCGCCGCGCATCCCCTGGGTGCACCTCGACATCGCCGGCGTCGGCATGAACAAGGGTGCGCCGTACGGCTTCACGGACAAGGGTGTGACCGGCGCGACCGTGCGCCCGCTGATCGAACTCATCGCCGCCGGCGGCGTTCGGTGACCGAGTACTCCGCCGACGTCGTCGTGCTGGGCGGAGGCAGCGGCGGATACGCCGCGGCCCTGCGCCTCGCCGAACTCGGCAAGGACGTCGTCCTCGTCGAGAAGGACAAGCTCGGCGGCACTTGCCTCCACCGGGGCTGCATCCCGACCAAGGCGCTCCTGCACGCGGCCGAGGTCGCCGATGCGGCGCGCGGGGCCGAGGAGATCGGGGTCCAGGCGACATTCGCGGGCATCGATCCGGCGCGTGTGCGTTCGTACCGCGAGGGAATCGTCGCGAAGAAGTTCAAGGGCCTGGAGGGACTGATCTCGACCCGCGGCATCCGCGTGGTGGCCGGTGAGGGATCGCTCGAGGCGGGCCCGGCCGTGCGGGTCGGCGATGACCTGTACCGCGCGTCGGATGTCATCCTCGCCACCGGGTCGTACACCCGCACTCTTCCGGGGCTCGAGATCGCGGGCCGCGTGCTGAGCAGCGAGCAGGCGCTCGACCTCGACGTCGTGCCCGCGCGCGTCGTCGTCCTCGGCGGTGGGGTGATCGGCGTGGAGTTCGCCAGCGTGTGGCGCTCCTTCGGCGTCGAGGTGACGATCGTCGAGGCGCTGCCACACCTGCTGCCCGCCGAGGACGTCTCCTCGAGCAAGGCACTGGAACGGGCGTTCCGCAAGCGCGGGATCGCGTTCCACCTGGGTAAGCGCTTCTCGTCGATCACCGAGACGGCAGCCTCCGTGACGGTCAGCCTGGACGACGGAACGACCCTCGACGCCGATTACGTCCTGGTCGCGGTCGGTCGTGGCCCCGCCACCGCGGGCCTGGGGTTCGAGGAAGCCGGCATCGGCCTCGAGCGCGGTTTCGTGCAGACCGACGAGCGTCTCCGCACCACCGTCCCGCACGTGTGGGCCGTGGGTGACATCGTCGCCGGTCTGCAGCTGGCCCACCGCGGATTCGCGCAGGGCATCTTCGTGGCGGAGGAGATCGCCGGCCTCGCTCCGGTGCTCGTGCCCGACATCGATGTCCCGCGCGTGGCGTACTCGCATCCCGAGGTCGCGTCCGTCGGACTCACGGAGGCCCAGGCGCAGGAGCGCTTCGGCGCTGAGGGCATCCGTGCCTACGAGTACAACCTTGCGGGCAATGGGCGCAGTGAGATCATCGGCACCTCGGGCATCGTGAAGATCGTCCGTCGCGTCGACGGCCCCGTCCTGGGTGCCCACCTCGTGGGCGACCGCGTCGGCGAACTCATCACCGAGGCGCAGCTCGCGATCGGGTGGGAAGCCCACCCCGAGGACATCGCCCCCTTCATCCACGCCCACCCCACTCAGAGCGAAGCACTGGGCGAGGCCTTCCTCGCGCTGGCCGGCAAGCCGCTGCACGCACTCTGACCCCTCAGCCGTCACTAAGCTAGACACCGCATCCGGTACGAAGGAGACATATCCATGAGCACTTCCGTCGTCCTCCCCGCTCTCGGCGAGAGCGTGACCGAGGGAACGGTCACCCGCTGGCTCAAGCAGGTCGGTGACACCGTCCAGGAGGACGAAGGTCTCTTGGAGATCTCGACCGACAAGGTCGACACCGAAATCCCCTCGCCCGTCTCGGGCGTGATCGAGGAGATCCTCGTCCAGGAGGACGAGACCGTCGAGGTCGGCGCCGTCCTCGCCAAGATCGGCGACGGCTCGGGTGCAGCTCCCGCGGATGACGCTCCCGCGGCCGCCCCCGCCGAAGAGACGCCCGCCCCCGCCG
>NZ_LQQP01000031.1 GCF_001619615.1 Microbacterium sp. T32 | reverse complement strand
CGGTGAGACCCGCCTGCACGGCACGGTCGGCGACGTTCTCACCGACGGGGCCGGCGCCGATGACGATCAGGTCGAATTCGCGTTCGCTCATGCCCCCACGCTATCGACGCCCACCGACATCGGGGAGGGGTTGCGGCGTGTGGACAGGTGCCTGCGGGGGAGACACCCGCCGCTGCGTGGCCCCGGGGCCACGCGCGGCGCCCCGGGGCCACGCGCGGCGCCCCTAAGCGCTCCCCGACGAGGGTTGACGCGATCCCTGAACCGGTTTAGGCTCGACATACTGAACCGGTTTAGAATCCCGGATGCCACGACGAGGTGCAACATGACGAACGAGACGCGACCCACGATCGCCGACGTCGCGCGCCGCGCCGGGGTCAGCAAGGGCCTGGTGTCGTTCGCGTTGAACGGCCGCGCCGGCGTCGCCCCCGACACCCGCGATCGCATCCTCTCGGTCGCCGCCGAGATGGGCTGGAGCCCGAGCCTGCGGGCACGGTCGCTCAGCGTCGGCCGGGCCTTTGCGTGCGGCCTGGTCATCGGCCGGAGCCCCGACGTCATCGCCGCCGACCCCTTCTTCCCGTCGTTCATCGCCGGTGTGGAAGACGAGTTCTCCGTCTCGGGCCAGGTCCTCGTGCTCGCGGCCGCCACCCCCGGACGCCACGAAGACGAGACCTACCGCGGACTCGCCGCGGACCGCCGCGTCGACGGCGTGATCCTCTCCGACCTCCGCGCCGACGACCCGCGGATCGACCTCGTCGCGAGCCTCGGCATCGCGGCCGTGACGCTCGGCGTCCCGGATGTCGACAGCCCCTTCACCTCGGTCTCGGTCGACGACGGCGCCGGCATCCGCCTCGCGGTCGACCACCTCGCCGACCTCGGCCACACCGACATCGCGCATGTCGCCGGCCCGTTCGCGATGCTGCACGGACGCCACCGCGCAGCGGCATTCGAAGCTGCGGCGCGGGCGCGTGGCATCCGGGCCCGTGTCGTCGAGACGGACTTCAGCGCCGCCGACGGGGCGCGGGCCACCACGGCCCTGCTCGACGCCGAGGTGCCGCCCACGGCGATCGTCTACTCGAACGACAACATGGCCGTCGCGGGGCTCGGCACGGCGCAGCGCCGCGGCCTGTCCGTGCCCCGCGACCTCTCGATCACCGGGTTCGACGACACCGAACTCGGTCGGCATCTGTTCCCCGCCCTCACGAGCGTCTCCACCGACGCGCGGGGCTGGGGAGCGGCCGCGGCACGCGCTCTGCTCGCCGCGATCGGCGGAGCCGCCGCCGAGGCCCAGACCCTCGCCGACCCCGGCCTGCAGGTGCGCGACTCCACCGCGCCGCCGACCCGAAGCTGACACCCGCGGGCCCCCGCCCGCCCCACAAGGAGGAAGACATGCGACGACGCATTCTCGCCACAGCAGTAGCCGCCACCGGCATCCTCGCCCTCTCCGCGTGCAGCGGAGGCGGCGGGGGAGCATCCGGAATGGATGCCAAGGGCCCGATCACGATCTGGTATTCCAACAATGCCGCGGAGATCGCGTGGGGCCAGCAGATGGTCGAGGCCTGGAACGCCGACCACCCCGACGAGCAGATCACCGCGCAGGAGATCCCCGCCGGGTCCTCCAGCGAAGAGGTCATCGGAGCGGCGATCACCGCCGGAAACGCCCCGTGCCTGGTGTTCAACACCTCGCCCGCGGCCGTGCCCGGTTTCCAGCGCCAGGGCGGCCTCGTGAACCTGTCGGACTTCCCCGACGGCGAGCAGTACATCACGGACCGCAGCGGCGACCTCGCCGACCAGTACCGCTCCGACGACGGCGGCTTCTACCAGCTGCCGTGGAAGAGCAACCCGGTGATGATCTTCTACAACAAGGACCTGTTCGCCAAGGCCGGCCTCGACCCCGAGAAGCCGCAGCTGTCGACGTACGACGAGTTCCTCGCCACCTCGCAGAAGCTGAAGGCGGCGGGCGTCTCGGACTACGCCATCAACCCGGCGCCCACGAGCGAGTTCTTCCAGTCGTGGTTCGACTTCTACCCGCTGTACGCCGCGCAGACCGGCGGGAAGCAGCTCGTCGAGGACGGCAAGGCCACCTTCAACGACGCCGACGGTGAGGCCGTCGCCAACTTCTGGCGGACCATCTACACCGACAAGCTCGCCGGCAACGAGCAGTATCAGGGCGACGCGTTCGCCGACGGCAAGGCCGCGATGGCCATCGTCGGGCCGTGGGCCGTGTCGGTCTACAAGGACAAGGTCAACTGGGGTGCCGTGCCCGTCCCCACCGAGAAGGGCACCGCGGCCGACCAGACCTGGACCTTCAGCGACGCGAAGAACGTCGGCCTCTTCACCGCGTGCCAGAACAAGGGCACCGCGTGGGAGGTCCTGAAGTTCGCCACCAGCCAGGAGCAGGACGGGAAGTGGCTCGAAGAGACGGGTCAGATGCCGCTCCGCACCGACCTGACCACGACGTACGCCGACTACTTCAGCGCCAACCCGGCCTACCAGCAGTTCGGCGACCAGGCCGCGCGCACCGTCGAGGTGCCCAACGTCGTCAGCTCGGTCGAGATCTGGCAGGCGTTCCGCGACGAGTACTCCAAGGCGGTCATCTTCGGCGAAGAGGACGTGAACACCTTCCTCACCAACGCCCAGACGCAGATCGACCAGCTCGCGGCGGGGAAGTGACATGACCGTCGATCTCACCCGCACGCCCGGTCGGACCGGGGGCGACCCCGGCCGGTCCGGTCGTGCGGGGGGAGCGACGGATGCCGGGAAGAAGCGGCGCCGCCTCCTCGGGGCGCAGCCGCTCGGCATCCTGTTCTCCGCTCCGTATGTGATCTTCATCGCGGTCGTCTTCGCGTACCCGATCGGGTTCGCGGTGTGGATGTCGTTCCACGACTACTTCTTCACCGCCCCGGGGGCGAACGTCGCCCGGCCGTTCGTCGGGCTCGACAACTACGTCACCGCGCTCAGCGACCCGGCCGTGTGGCGGTCGTTCGGCAACGTCGGGATCTTCCTGCTCATCAACGTCCCGTTGACGGTCGTGCTCTCGATCGTGCTGGCCACGGCGCTGGACCGGGTGGTGCGCGCGCGGGCGTTCTTCCGCGTCGCGTTCTACGTGCCCTACGTCACGGCATCCGTCGCGGTGGTCGCGGTGTGGCTGTTCCTGTTCTCGAACTCGGGGCTGATCAACAACGCGCTCGGCCCGCTGGCGCCGAACCCGTCGTGGCTGGTCAACTCGGCGCTCGCGATGCCGACGATCGCGCTGTTCGTGACGTGGAAGGGTCTGGGGTTCTACATCCTGCTGTACCTCGCGGCGCTCCAGAACGTGCAGCGCGAGCTGTACGAATCGGTCGCGGTCGACGGAGGGGGACGCCTGCGGCAGTTCTTCTCGGTGACGGTCCCGGGCGTGCGCCCGGCGACGTTCCTCGTGGTGCTGCTCGCCACCATCACGGGCGCGAACCTCTTCACCGAGCCGTACCTGCTCACCAATGGCGGCGGCCCCAACGGCGCGTCGACGTCGCCCGTGCTGCTGATCTACCAGAAGGGCATCGAGCAGCAGAACCCCGACGTGGCCGCGGCCATCGGGGTGGTGCTGATCATCTTCGTGCTGATCATCGCGGCGCTCCAGCGCCGGTTCGTGGGGAGGGAGGAATCATGAAGTCCAAGGTCGTGACGTACGGCGTGCTGACGCTCGGCGCCCTGGCGTTCCTGTTCCCCTTCTATTACATGGTCGTCGGCTCGCTGCAGACGAACCCCGACACCTCGATCGCGGGGGCCTTCCCGCACCCGTCGAACTTGACGCTCGAGAACTACGCGGCGATCGACGGGCGCATCAACCTGCTGAAGGGCCTCGTGAACTCGGGGATCTTCACCGGGGGAGTGATCCTCGGCACGATCGTGTTCGGGGTGCTCGCCGGCTACGCGCTGGCGGTGCTGAAGTGGCGCGGCCGGTCGGCGACCTTCGCGCTCGTGCTGCTCGTGCAGGTGATCCCGTTCCAGCTGCTGATGATCCCGCTGTACGTGATGATCGCGCGTGACTACGGGCTCAGCGACAGCTACCTCGGCATGATCCTGCCGTTCTTCATCAACTCCACGGCGGTCGTCATCTTCCGGCAGTACTTCCTGCAGCTCCCCAAGGAACTGTTCGACGCCGCCCGCGTCGACGGGGCGAACGAGTTCCGGCTGCTGTGGAGCGTCGCGCTGCCGCTCGTACGTCCCGCGCTGCTGACCGCGGTGCTGCTGACCTTCATCGGTCCGTGGAACGAGTTCCTGTGGCCCTTCCTCATCACGAAGGACGCCACGATGCAGCCGCTCGCGGTGTCGCTGGCGAACTTCATCTCCACGATCGCGGCATCCACGACCAACCCCTTCGGCGCGATGATGGCCGGCGCCGTCGTGCTCGCCGCCCCCGCGGTGGCGCTGTTCCTGATCTTCCAGCGCTACTTCACCTCCAACGACCTCGGATCCGGAGTGAAAGGATGACAATGACCCCCGAATCCCCCGTCCCTTACCGCCTCACGCGTGTGGGTGTGGTGATGACCCCCGAGCCCGGCAACGCCGACGAAGCGGAGGGCGTGCTCAACCCGGCCTCGGGTCGCGGCCCGGACGGCGAGCTGTACCTGCTGCCGCGCCTGGTCGCGGAGGGCAACGTCTCACGCGTCGGCCTCGCCCGCGTCGTCGTCGAGGACGGTGTGCCCGTCGCCGTCGAACGCGAGGGCGTGGTGCTCCAGCCCGACCGCGGGTGGGAGCGCGGCGCCGACAATGCCGGAACCGAAGACCCGCGCACGACCTGGATCGCAGCCCTGGGCCTGCACGTCATGACGTACGTCGCCTATGGCCCCCTGGGCCCGCGCACCGCCGTCGCCGTCTCCGAGGACCTGCGCGACTGGCGGCGTCTCGGACCCGTGCTGTTCCGCTACCAGGACGACCTCGACACGGACCTGAACCTGTTCCACAACAAGGACACGGTCTTCTTCCCCGAGACGGTCACGGCCCCCGACGGCAGCGAGGCGTTCGCGGTGCTGCACCGGCCCATGTGGGACCTCGGCGAGACCAAGCCCGGGCAGGGCGTGCGGGTGCCGGCGGGCATCGAGGACGAGCGGCAGTCCATCTGGATCAGCTACGTGCCCGTGGCATCCGTCCGGGAGAACCTCGCGAACCTCGCGCTGTGGGAGCAGCACCGGTTCGTCGCGGGCCCTGCGTTCCCGTTCGAGGCCGTGAAGATCGGCGGGGGGCCGCCGCCGCTGCGGATCCCCGAGGGCTGGCTCGTGCTGCACCACGGCGTGACCGGCGTGATCGACAGCGCGTTCTCGCAGCAGCAGAAGGTCAACTACGCCGCGGGTGCCCTCATCCTGGATGCCGATGACCCGAGCCGCGTGATCGCCCGGACGCCGGAGCCGCTGCTGGCCCCCGAGACCGACGACGAGCGCAGCGGCATCGTGCCGAACGTCGTCTTCCCGACCGCGATCGAGGAGATCGACGGCCGCCACTTCGTGTTCTACGGCATGGCCGACTCGAAGATCGGCGTCGCTCTGCTCGAGCGCACCGACTGAGACCCGCGTCGCGTCCGGCGCCGTGAGGGCCCGGGCGCGGCGCGGTCACACCTCCTGCGGGATCGCCCTCGCCACCGCCCTCGGGTGGACGGCGGGCGGTTTCGCAGGAGTTGTGCCCCACCCCCATCGAAAGGATCCCCCCATGAACGCACGATGGAGTGCGCGCGGCCTGGCCCTCGCGGGCGCGGTCGCCCTGGCGGTGCCGCTGAGCGCCGCACCGGCGTCGGCGCTGGCCCCCGCCGCCGCCCCGGCCGCCACCGCCACCCCGGCCGCGCCGCTGACGAACCTCGACCACCTCGACTTCCTCCTCGGTTCGCCGACGCCCGCGGGCATCGAAGGACACACCACCTACCGCCTGGCCGAGGAACCGACGCTCCTCGCGCCGTGGACCTACGCCGACGCCCGCGACGGCGGAACGTTCGAGCGGATCGGCGGCGGCACCCTCGACCCCGCGACCGGCGACTGGGGTCAGGGCGCCTACAACGCCGACGACACCACGCGCGCCGCGGTCGTCTACCTGCGCCACTGGCAGCAGACGGGCGACGCCGACAGCCGCCACAAGGCGTACGAGCTGCTCCGCACGGTCGCGTACCACCAGACCACCGACGGCCCCGACGCCGGGAACGTCGTGCTGTGGATGCAGCCGGACGGCGAGCTCAACCCCTCCGCGGAACCGGTGGAACTGCCGGATCCGTCCGACTCTGGCCCGAGCTACTGGCTCGCGCGCACGGTGTGGGCGCTCGGCGAGGGGTACGCGGCGTTCGCCGACGACGACCCCGACTTCGCCGCGTTCCTCAAGGACCGCCTGGCCCTGTCGCGCGGGGCGATCGAGCGCGACGTCCTGTCGAAGTACGGCCAGTACGTCGAGGCCGACGGCAAGAAAGTGCCCGCGTGGCTGATCGTGGACGGGGCGGATGCCTCTGCCGAAGCGGTCCTCGGACTGACCGCCGCCGTGCGGGCCGGGGACGACTCCTCGGCCACCGCGGCGCGGGAGCTCGCCGAGGGCGTGGCGGCCATGGCATCCGGAACCTCCCGCGAGTGGCCGTACGGCGCGGTGCTCCCGTGGGCGCAATCGCCCGCGATGTGGCACGCGTGGGGCTCGCAGATGCCCGCGGCGCTCGCCGTCGCGGCCGACGTGCTCGACGACCCCGCACTGGCGGATCCGGCGATCGCCGACGCCACCGGCTTCACGACGACGCTCCTCACCGCGGGCGGTCCGGACAACGGCTGGTTCCCGAGCCCGACCGACCGCGTGCAGATCGCGTACGGCGCGGACTCCCGCGTGCAGTCGCTCGTTGCGCTCGCGGACACGACAGGATCGAGCGCGTTCGCCGACCTCGCCGGCATCCAGGCCGCGTGGTTCTTCGGCGGCAACCACGCCGGCGCGCGCATGTACGACCCCGCGACCGGCGTGACGTTCGACGGATTGCAGCCCGACGGCACGGTGAACCGCAACAGCGGGGCCGAGTCGACGATCCACGGCCTGCTCACCGCCCTCGCGCTCGACGCGCATCCGGCGATCGCCGCACGGGCGACGGGGCTCACGTCCGTCACCGATCGCGTCGGCTTGACGTTCGTTCAGGCGGAGGATGCCACGTCCACCGACGGCACCGTGTCGACGCCGACGTCGTGGACGGGCGAGTCGAGCTGGTCGGGCGACGCCCTCACCCTGAAGCCCGGACAGAGCGCGACGTGGAACATCGGTTCCGCCGACACAAGGCGCTGGTTCGAGCCCGTCGTGTTCTCGCAGCCGGGGGAGCAGTCGCTCTCGCGCTGGCGCGGGAACGGCGTACTGAAGGTCACGGGTCCCGCGCGGGGCATCTCGCCGACCCCCGGTGCGCTGCTGCCGCACGCGCTCACCGCCCCCGTGTCCGAGCGGCAGACGGAGCTGAACGTCACCGCGCAGCGCGGCGACCTCGTGCTCGACGGGCTCATCGTGCGGCCGTTTGTGTCGCGTCTCGTCCTCGAAGGCGCCGGGAGCCGCAGCGAGCTCGTGCAGTCGAGCGCGCCGGGTGTCGAGCGCACGACCCTCTCGGGCGGCGGAACGGTGCGTGTCTACGACGCGCGCGGCAGGCTGCTGCGCACGACGGCGTTCGACGGCGAGATGACGGTGCTCCTGCCCTCCGGCGGCTTCGCTGTCGCGGAGCGCTGAGCGCCGACGTTGCTCGACCGCGGCGCCGACCTCGCGTGGGTCGGCGCCGCGGTGGCATCCGGTGGTTCGCGCGCGTTCGTGGCCCCGGGGCCACATCCAGCGCCCCGGGGCCACGAGCGCCGCCCCTCGCGCCGCCCCCACCCGCGCGCGCTGAGCGCCGCCCCGCCGACGCGCGGCAGGTCTCCCCGCTCCGACGACCTCACCCCGGGGCGTGGATCGCCTCCACCACCGCCTGCACGTGCCGGCGGTGCACGGCGGCCGCGCCCACGGTGAGCGAGACGGTCCAGGGCGGGAGGTCGTCCGCGACGGGGCGGACACGGCATCCGGTCGTCGGCACCACGTCCGGGATCACGGCGACGCCGAGCCCGGCCGCGACGTACTCGGGCACGGCCGCGAGCTCGCCCACCTCGGCGAGCACGTGCCGTGCGATGCCGAGGCGGTCGAGCTCCCGGTCGAGCTGCACGCGGTTGCCGAACCCGGGGAGCACATCGATCCAGTCGTCATCGGCGAGGTCGGCGAGGGCGACCGGTCCGTCGACGCGGGCGAGCGGGTGCGCCTCGGGCAGCACGGCCATGTAGGGGAACGACGCGAGGTGCCTCGACACGGCACCGGATGCCGGGGGCAGAGCCGTCAGCGCCAGATCCAGACGATCGCGATCGAGTTCGTCGAAGAGCCCGCGCGAGCCGGTGGTCGAGACCGTGACCCGCACGTCGACCAGCGGGTGCGTGCGGCGGAGCCGGGCGAGGATCTCGGGAAGGTCGATGACCCGCAGGCCCGCGAAGGTCCCGATGCGCACGAGTCCGCGGACGCCGGTCCCGGACTCGGATGCCACCCCGCGGAGCGCGTCGAGATCGGCGAGCAGCACGCGGGCGAGGGGGAGGAGCGCGTCGCCCGCGGCCGTCGGGCGCACGAATTTGGTGGAGCGCTCGAACAGGCGCACGCCCAGGTCGCGCTCGAGGCTCGCGAGGCCCGCCGAGACCGTGGACTGCGCCGCGAACAGCCGAGCGGCTGCGGCCGTGACGTTGCGTTCGTCGGCGACCGTGACGAAGTACTCGAGCAGGCGCGTCTCCATGGGGCGATGATAGAGCGAATCGATCGCAATGATCGAAAACGTTCGTTTCCCTCGATGCGACGTCCGCGGCATCCTGAGGTCATGACTTCCTCGATCGCCCTTCCGGTCGCCGCCCCCGCGGCATCCGCGCGCCTCTCGCACCGGACCGGGTTCTGGGTCACGGCCGCCACGTTCCTCGCGCTCATGGCCTTCAACACGGTGCCGACGCCGCTCTACGCGCTGTACCAGGCGCGCGACGGCTTCCCCACGTTCCTCATCACGGTGATGTTCGCCGCGTACTCCATCGGCGTCATGGTGTCGCTGTACCTGGCCGGGCACCTCAGTGACCGGCTCGGTCGCCGCCCGCTCATCCTGGCGGCGACGGTGCTCGAGATCGCCGCGGCCCTGGTGTTCGTGCTGCGCGCCGACGCCGCCAGCGTCATCGCCGCCCGCCTCGTCGCCGGGCTCGGCATCGGCCTCCTCACGGCCTCGGCCACCGCGCACCTCGCCGACCTGCGGCGTGTGTCGCACCCCGCATCCCCGGGATTCGCCGCCACGGTCGCGGGCGTCGCGAACATGGGCGGCCTCGCCCTCGGCCCGCTGATCGGCGGCCTCTTCGCCGAGTTCACCCCGGCGCCGCTCGTACTGCCGTACGTCGTGTTCCTCGTCGGGTTCCTCGCCCTGGGCCTCGCGTACGTGTTCGTCCCCGAGACCGTCGAGGTCGACCGCTCCTTCCGCTACCGGCCGCAGCGGGTCCGCATCCCCGCGGACGGGCGCCGCGCCTACTGGGCGGCGGGGACCGCGGCTTTCGCCGCTTTCGCCGTGACGGGGCTGTTCGGTTCGGTCGCCCCGACGTTCCTCGCCGGACGGCTCGGCGTCACGGATCACCTCGTCGCCGGGGCCGTGTCCTTCTCGGTGTTCGGTGCCGCCGCGGTGTCCCAGGTCGTGTTCGCGGGTCGCTCGACGCGGACGCAGCTGCGGTTGGGACTCGTCGCCATAATCGCCGGGCTGCTGAGCCTCGGCGCGGCGGATCTGGTGACCTCCGGCATCCTGTTCGTGGTCGGCGGCATCGTCGCGGGCGCCGGCGTCGGCCTCCTCTTCCGCGGAGCCCTCGCGACGGCCGGATCGCTCGCCGACCCCCGCACTCGCGGCGAGATCACCTCGGGCGTCTTCCTCCTCGCGTTCGCCGGGATGACCGTGCCCCCGCTGGCCGTCGGCGTCGCGCTCCTCGCCCTCCCACTGGTGCCGGTGTTCCTCGGCTTCGTCCTGCTGGTGCTGGCCCTGTCGATCTGGGGCGGCCTGGTGATCCTCCGCGAGACCGCGCCGCTCGCGTGACGCCCCGGCCCGCGCGGCACCCCTGAGTGTCCAAGACGCGCGGATGCCACGCGGCCCCGTCCGCGTGTCTTGGACGGTGAATATGCAGGGTGCCGCCGGGTGCGCTCGTGGCCCGGGGCTGATCCGTGGAGTGTCCAAGACACGCGGAGCAGCCTCGGCCCCGTCCGCGTGTCTTGGACACTCAACAGCGGACGGGGCGCGAGCTCGCCGCACCGGGGCCCACCCTCGTGTCCGATTTCCGCCGGTGCATGTCGGTGGGGGATGGCAGGGTGGATGCCATGACCCTCACCGCCGCCGACGCTCGGGGCTTCGACGAGCGCTACCGCGTGATCCAGTCGCGCGACCGGCGGTTCGACGGGCAGTTCGTCACGGCCGTCCGCTCGACCGGCATCTACTGCCGTCCGAGCTGCCCCGCGCGCACGCCGAAAGAGGCGAACGTCACGTTCTACGCGACCTCAGCGGCGGCGCACGAGGCGGGCTACCGCGCGTGCAAGCGCTGCCTGCCCGAGGCGGCGCCCGGGTCCCCGGCGTGGGACGTCCGGGGCGACGTCGCGGCGCGCGCGATGCGCCTCATCGCCGACGGTGTCGTCGACCGCGAGGGCGTCCCCGGCCTCGCGCGGCGACTCGGCTACTCCTCCCGCCACCTCGGGCGCCTCCTCACCGCCGAACTCGGCGCGGGGCCGCTCGCCCTCGCGCGAGCGCAGCGCGCCCACACGGCCCGCGCGCTCCTCGTGGGCACCGACCTGTCGGCATCCGATGTCGCGTTCTCGGCGGGCTTCTCGAGCGTGCGGCAGTTCACCGAGACGATCGGCGAGGTCTTCGGCCTGTCGCCGACGGCCCTCCGCGCCCGGCGGTCCCGGGCGGCGGGCACCGTTCCGGTCGGCGAGATCGACCTCGCGCTCCCCGCCCGCGGGCCCATCGACACCGTCGGACTCTTCGGCTGGATGCGCGCGCACGCGATCCCCGGCGTCGAGGTCGGCGGCGACGCGTCCTTCGCGCGGGTCATCCGGATGCCGGGCGGACCGGCGTGGTTCGAAGTGCGGCGCGACGCCGACTCCCGGCTGCGTCTGCGCGCGCGGCTCAGCGCCCTCGCCGACCTCGGCACCCTCATCGCGCGCGTCCGACGTCTGTTCGACCTCGACGCCGATCCGCTCGCGATCGACGAGGCGCTCGCCCGACATCCCGAACTCGCCCCCGCGGTCGCCGCGATTCCGGGAGTCCGCGTCCCGGGAGCGATGGATGCCGAAGAGATGCTGCTGCGCGCGATGATCGGCCAGCAGATCAGCGTCGCCTCGGCGCGCACCATGCAGGGCCGGCTGTCGGCCGAACTCGGCGAGCGCACCGAGATCGGTGGCATCCCGATGAGGCTCTTCCCCGATCCCGCCGTCATCGCCGCACACGGCTTCGACGTCCTGCGCGGACCCGCCGCGCGCCGCCGCGCGATCGTCGAGGCCGCCGCCGCACTCGCCGACGGCTCGCTGCCGCTCGGGCCGGGCGACGACGGCGCCGAGCAGCGGGCGCGGCTCCTCGCGATGCGGGGGATCGGCCCGTGGACCGCCGACTACGTCCGCATGCGCGTGACCGGCGACCCCGACGTGCTGCTTCCCGGAGACGTGGCTGCGCGCGCCGGCGCCGCGGCGCTGGGGCTCCCGTCCGATCCGGCCGGCTTCACGGCCTGGTCCGAGCGCGCGGCCCCGTGGCGTAGCTACGCCATGGCCCACTACTGGTACGCCGCCCCCGTGACCCAGGCGTGGCGCACCCCGACCCCCTCGACCGAAAGCGAGCCCGCCCCGTGAGCACCGCGACCCTCCAGTTCCTCGACACTCCCGACGGGGCATTCGCGATCCTCGCCGACGACGCCGATCGCGTGCTCGTCGCCGGATGGACGGACGACACGGATGCCGTGCTCGCCCGGCTGCACCCGAAGAACCGTCCCGCCGAGATCCTGCCGGGCGAGACGCGCGCGGCCGCAGCCGTCGCGGCGTACTACGACGGCGACCTCGCCGCGATCGACGACGTCGAGGTCGTGCAGTTCGGCACGCCGTTGCAGCAGCGGGGGTGGGCGGCGCTGCGGAGCATCCGGCCGGGGGAACCCCTGACGTACACCGGTTTCGCGACGGCCCTGGGCTCACCCTCGGCCGTGCGAGCAGCGGCATCCATCTGCGCCCGCAACGCGCCCGCGCTCTTCGTGCCGTGTCACCGCGTGCTGCGCGGCGACGGCACGATGGGCGGCTTCGCGTGGGGCGTCGACGTGAAGCGCCGGTTGCTGGAGCGCGAAGCCGCAGCCTGACGCGCCGCGCCGCGTAACCTCAGCGATTCGCGCAACCTCAGCCGGGTGGGGCCGGATGCCACTGAGCTTGTGCTGATCGCGGAGTTTGTGCCGCCCGGGGCTCCGGTGCCGCCGCGCGCCTGGCCCGCGGCCTCGGCCCCCGGCGCGCGGCGTAACCTCAGCGATTCGCGCAACCTCAGTTGGACGCGGCCGGATGCCACTGACTTTGGGCAGATCGCGGAGGTTGTGCCGCGGGCCCCGGGCGCCCCGGCCCGCCCCGCGCCAGCCGCCCGCAGAATCCGTCCTTGCCCCCAGGCAACGCTCAGGCATATCCTGAAAAGCTGCCGCGCCCCGCCCCCCCCGGGCCTCTGTGGTGGCGCACCGAACGAGGAGGATGCCATGGACCAGATCGACTCCACCGTCGTGCGTGCCGCGTTCTCCGCCTTCGCCGCGCGGCGCCCGTAGCGCTCCGACCGCTCGCGCATCGCACGTCCCGGCGGACTCCGCCGGCCCTTGGCATCCCCTTCCCGCGTCCATCCGGCGCGTCGCTTCGACCCCACGAGGATCATGACCACCGCAGAAAACCGCCCTCAGCTGTCGACGCTCCGTTCCCTCGCGCGCCTGCTGCCGATCGCCCGGCCCGTGCTTCCCCGGCTCGTGCTCGGCGCCGTCAGCGCGCTCGGCGCGAGCGTGCTCGCGCTCACCATCCCCCTCGTCCTCGAGCAGCTCGTCGCCGGTCCCATCGGCTCGGGCGACCCCGCGCAGTTGGCGTGGGGCGCGGTGCTCATCCTGGGCCTCGGGCTCGCGGAGGCCGGCATGGTGTGGCTGCGGCGCTGGTTCGTGCTGGCGCCCGCGACCCGCGTCGAGTACGACCTGCGGCAGTCGTTCTACTCGCGCCTGCAGCGTCTGCCCGTCGCGTTCCACGACCGCTGGCAGTCGGGGCAGCTGCTCTCGCGCATGATGCAGGACATCAGCATGCTGCGCCGCTGGCTCGCGTTCGGCCTCATCCTGCTTGTTGTCAACATCCTCACGATCGCGATCGGTGCGGTGCTGCTGTTCCGCTGGCACTGGCTGCTCGGGACGCTGTTCCTCATCGCCTCCGCGCCCCTCTGGTACGCGGGCTACCGCTTCGAGAAGCGCTACGGCGCCCTCACGCGGCAGAGCCAGGACCAGGCCGGCGACCTGGCGACCTCGGTCGAGGAGAGCGTGCACGGCATCCGTGTCCTCAAGGCCTTCGGCCGCGGCAAGCACGCGCTGCAGAAGTTCACGCGGCAGGCTGAGTCCCTCCGCGAGACCGAGCTCGGCAAGGCGCGCGCCGTCGGCTGGATCTGGTTCTGGCTCGTGCTGCTGCCCGACATCGCGTTCGCGGTGTGCCTGGGCGCGGGCATCGTGCTCACGCAGCTCGGTCAGCTGCAGGTCGCCGAACTCGTGGCGTTCTTCGCCATGGCGACGGTGCTGCGGTGGCCGATGGAGTCGATCGGCTTCCTCTTCTCGTTCCTGCTCGACGCGCGCACCGCGACCGACCGCATCTTCGAGGTGTTCGACGAGCAGAACACGATCGTCGACCCGGCCGAGCCGCGCACGATCCCCGCGCCCCGCGGCGAGCTGGTGCTCGAGGGCGTGCATTTCCGGTACCAGGATGCCGCGGACTCCGAGCCCGACCTCCTCGACGGCGTCGACCTGACCCTGCGGCCGGGGGAGACCATGGCGCTCGTGGGTCTGACCGGTTCCGGCAAGACGACGCTCACGACGCTGCCCGGGCGGCTGTACGACGTCACGGGTGGCCGCGTGCTGCTCGACGGCGTCGACGTGCGCGACCTGCGGCTGTCCGAACTCCGACGTCACGTCGGCATGGCCTTCGAGGATGCCACGCTGTTCTCGCAGACCGTCCGTGCCAACGTCCTGCTCGGTCGGGAGGACCTCGAACCGGGGTCGCCCGAAGCCGAGGCGGTGCTCACCGAGGCGCTGCAGGTCGCGCAGGCGCACTTCGTCCACGACCTTCCCGACGGCCTCGACACCGTGATCGGCGAGGAGGGGCTGAGCCTGTCCGGCGGCCAGCGTCAGCGACTCGCGCTCGCCCGCGCGGTCGCGGCGCGCCCCGCCGTGCTCGTCCTCGACGACCCGCTGTCGGCCCTCGACGTCGACACCGAGGCCCTCGTGGAGGACGCGCTGCGCGAGGTGCTGAGCGAGACTACGGCGCTCGTCGTCGCCCACCGTCCCTCGACGGTCACGCTCGCCGACCGTGTCGCCCTGCTGCAGGACGGCCGCATCACGGCCGTCGGTACGCACTCCGACCTGCTGCGCGAGAGTGAGGCGTACCGGCATGTGATCTCGAGCCTGGAAGAGGCCGAGGCCGAGCGCGAGGCGCAGACCGGCGCGATCCCCGTGATCCGCTCCGGCGGGAGTGCCCTGGCATCCATCGACGAATCCCAGCCCGCGAAGGAGGCGACCCGATGAGCGCGACCACCGTCACCGGGACGAGCGGCGAAGACCGCTCGGACTACACGCGCGAAGAGAGTCGCGCGATCCGGCAGCGTTCGCTGCGGCTCCTCGGATCGCTCGTGTCGCCGCTGCGCTGGCAGCTCGTGCTCGCCGCCGCGGTGCTCGTCGTCTCGACGGCGCTGCGGGTCGCCGGTCCCGCGCTGATCGCCATCGGCATCGACACGGCGCTGCCCGCGGTGATCCAGAACAACGACTGGATGCCGACCATCCTCGTCGTCGCGATCTACCTCACTGCCGGCATCGGCGGGGCGGTGCTGATCGGCTGGTACGTGGTCGTGGCGGCCCGGTTGACGCAGGCGATCATGCTCGACCTGCGCAAGCGCATCTTCCTCCACACCCAGCGCCTGAGCCTCGAGTTCCACGAGTCGTACACGTCGGGCCGCATCATCTCGCGTCAGACGAGCGACCTCGACACGATCCGCGAGCTGCTCGACGGCGGGCTCAATGAGCTCGTGTCGGGCGTGCTGTACGGCCTGTTCACGCTCGGCGCGCTGTACCTCCTCGACTGGCAGTCCGGGCTCGTGCTGACGGTCATGGGTATTCCGCTGTACCTCCTGATGCGCTGGTTCTACCGCCGCTCGCAGGTCGTCTACCGGGAGTCGCGCGTCGTCAGTGCGCAGGTGATCGTCAAGTTCGTCGAGACGATGACCGGCATCCGGGCCGTGAAGGCGTTCCGTAAGGAACCGCGCAACGACGAGGAGTTCGGCGACCTCGCGGGCCAGTACCGCGACGTCAACATGCGCTCGATCCGGCTGTTCGGAACGTTCGAGCCGGCGCTGATGGCGGTGGCCTCGGTCTCGGTGGCCGTGGTGCTGCTGTGGGGCGGGGGTCGCGTGATCGGCGGGGCGCTCGAGATCGGTGTGCTCGCGGCCGCGGTGCTGTACGTGCGGAACTTCTTCGCTCCGCTGCAGGAGGTCGCGTTCTTCCTGAACTCGTACCAGTCGGCGACGGCGGCGCTCGAGAAGGTGTCGGGCGTGCTGGAGGAGGAGCCCACGGTTCCCGACCCGACCGACCCGGTCGACCTCTGGAGCGCGCGCGGTCACGTCCGGTTCGACGAGGTCACGTTCGGGTACTCCGACGACCGGGTCATCCTGCCGAACTTCACGCTCGACATCCCCGCGGGGCAGACGATCGCGCTCGTCGGCACGACCGGTGCCGGCAAGTCGACGCTCGCGAAGCTCGTGTCGCGGTTCTACGACCCCACGCGCGGTGCCGTGACCCTCGACGACGTCGATCTCCGCCGTCTGCACCCGAAGGACCTCCGCCGCGCGATCGTCATGGTCACGCAGGAGGCGTACCTGTTCAGCGGCACGGTGGCCGACAACATCGCCCTCGGAAAGCCCGACGCGACGATGGAGGAGATCCGCGCGGCCGCCCGCGCCGTAGGCGCCGACGGGTTCATCGAGAAGCTCCCTGACGGCTACGACACCGACGTGAACAAGCGCGGCGGACGCGTGTCGGCGGGCCAACGGCAGTTGATCTCGTTCGCGCGCGCCTTCCTCGCCGATCCCGCGGTGCTCATCCTCGACGAGGCGACCGCGTCGCTCGACATCCCGAGCGAGCGGCTCATCCAGGACGCGCTGCAGACGCTGCTGGCCGACCGCACGGCGATCATCATCGCGCACCGCCTGTCGACGGTCGCGATCGCCGACCGGGTGCTCGTCATGGAGCACGGCCGCATCATCGAGGACGACACGCCGGAGGCGCTGATCGCCGGCACCGGCAAGTTCGCGCAGCTGCACGCGTCGTGGCGGGAGTCGCTCGTCTGACGCAAGCGGAAGGGATGCCACGGCCTCGGGGTCGTGGCATCCGTCTTTCCCGGCCGTCTTTCCCGGCCGTCATTCCCGGCCGTCTTTCCCGGTCGAATGTGACGCCCGGCGCACGCGCTGGTGATCGCGTCGAAGCGGACGGGTGATTCGGCGTTCGCACCCTGGCACTCGCACGAGTGCATGTATACATTTTCTCTCGGTCCCCGCTTCGCGGAGGGCCTCCGCGCTCCGGAAGTGCGCGGAGCGGTAGCGAGGGGGATTTGTCGGTGACACGAGGGGCAGTCGACGCGCACGACGCGCGGATCGTCGGCGAATGGATCACGGGGCGCCACGCGTCGTTCCGGCGGGCGGTGTTCTGCGCTCCGGGCGCACCTGTCGACGCGGCCGCCGCGGCGGTGACGGTGGACGACATCCTTCTCGTCGCCTCCGACGTCGCCGTCGAAACCCCGGCGCATGTCGTCCGCTTCGACGGCGCCTTCGACGAGGTCGGCGACGTCCTCCACGTGGCCGGGCACGCGGTCGAACTCCAGCACTACGCCTCGGCCGCGTACGTCGAACTCGTCGGGCCGACCGCGATGCGCTTCCTCGACGCCGACGGGTGGCGGGCGTTCCTCGCCGACGCCGACCTCGCTCGCGCCTCCGGCGTCTTCACGTCGCCGATGACCGACCCGCGTCTTCGTCTCGCGGATGCCGACGTGTTCGACGATCCGTTCGCCGCGGCCGCACCGCGGGCCCCGCACGTGCACGCGGACGGGCGGCTGACCGCGGGGGCGCAGGGTGCGGTGCTCGGTGTGGCGGACGACCTCGCGAACGTGCTCGCGACGCCGCGTCCCCGGTGGGAGGCTCTGGCCGGCATCGCCGCGCCCGCTGACCTGACCCGCGACCTCTCCGCCCGGCGGTGGCTCGGGCGCTTCGTGCACGCGGCGGAGCTCGCGGGGATCCTCGGGCTCGCGGCATCCGATCTCCGGATCGACGGGTTCGGCTGGTCCGCGCTCTCCGACGCGGGTGAGGGCGGCGGCGGGGTCGCCCGCGCCGACGACCCGTTCCTCGTGCGCACGCCCGACGGCGTCCTGCTCGTCGACCTCCGCACGCGCCGGCGTCAGCGTCTACCCGAGCGGACCGTCCGCGTCGTTGCGTCGTTGCAGGCCTCGACCGACGTGACCGCGGCGGCGGATCGCCTCGCCCGCACCGAGCGGCTGACCGTCGAGGCGGCACGGGTCCTGTGCACCGAGGCGGAGCGGCTGCTGGGCGTGCGCCCCGGTGTTCCGGCGACCGATCCCGTGGCCGTCGGGGCGGGGGCGTGACGCCCGTCTGGTCGGCGATGTCGCCCGCGGACCTTGCGTTCGCCCCGGACCGTGTCGCGGTCTCGGCGCGCGGGCACCGCGTGCGGTTCGCCGACGGATCCGACCGGCTCTGCGCCACGAGCGGACTCTGGAACGTCCCGCTCGGCTACGGGCACCCCGGAATCGCCGAGGCGGTCGCCGGCGCCCTGCACGAGGCCTCGTACCTCACCCTTTTCCGCGGTGTGCATCGACCGGCGCGGGAGGCGGCTGCGGCGCTGATCGACCTCGCCGGGAACGACCGCTACCGTCGCGTGATCTTCTCGACCTCCGGCGGCGCGGCGAACGACGCCGTGATGAAGCTCGCGCGGCAGTTCCAGATCGAGCGGGGCGAG
The DNA here is from genome assembly GCF_001619615.1 of Microbacterium sp. T32. Taxonomy (GTDB): domain Bacteria; phylum Actinomycetota; class Actinomycetes; order Actinomycetales; family Microbacteriaceae; genus Microbacterium. The sequence continues at coordinate 7,280 of NZ_LQQP01000031.1, read as the reverse complement.
CCCGCCCGCACGCTCGTGGTCGGGCTGCGCGGCAGCTACCACGGCACGATGTACGGCAGCCACGCGCTGAGCGGCGACGCCCTCGGCCAGGCGGCTTACGCGCTCGATCGCCGGGCGGTGCGACACGTCGACGCCGCCGACCCGGGGGAGCTCACCGACCTGCTGCGGCGCGAGGGTGGCCGCGTGGCGGCGGTCGTGGTCGAGCCCGTCCTCGGCACGGGAGCGCACCCTGTCACGCAGGCGTTCCTCGAGGCGGCGCTGGACGCGCGCGACGAGCACGGCTTCCTCCTCGTCGCCGACGAGGTGGCCACGGGTTTCGGGCGCACCGGCCCGCTGTTCGCGTCGGGGGAGTGGTCGCGGCCACCGGATCTGCTCGTGCTGTCCAAGGCCCTCACCAACGGCGCGCTCGGTGCCGCGGCCGTCCTCGTCGGTCCCCGGGTGGTGTCGGCGTTCGCCGACCGGCGCGCGACGTTCGTCCACGGCGAGACGCAGGCCGGAACCCCCGCGGTGTCCGCGGCCATCCTCGCCGCGGTGGACGAGTTCCGACGTCCGGAGATCCGTGCCGCCGCGACCCGCGTGGGCGTGCGCGCGCGGGCGCTCGCCGACGCGCTGGTCCGCGACGGCCTCGCCGCCGAGGTCCGGGGGCGCGGCGCGTTCCTCGCCGTGGCTCTGGCCGGCAGTGACGGCGCGCGGTTCTCGCCCGAACGGATCCCGGATGCCGTGGCCGCCATCGCCGCGGCCGGTGCGATCGTGCATCCCGGGGTGGATGGCATCCAGCTCATCCCGGGCTACGGGTACGACGATGCCGCGTTCACCGAGCTCGACGCCGCGATCCGGGCGGGTCTGACCCGTGTGACGGAGGCGGCCGCGTGAGCGCCGTCTCGCGTCGCCCGAGGTCGACGCTCATCGCAGGGTCGGGCATCGCCCGCGCCGCGTGCGCGCGCGTGACGGCCGGACGCCGGACCGTGGTGGTGGTCGACGCGCACCTGCTGCCCCTGGCCGAGGACCTCCCGCGTTGCGTCGCGGTCGTGCCGCTCGAGGTCGGAGGAGTGGATGCCGGAACGGTCGCCGCTCTCGCGGACCGCTTGCGCGACGCGGGCGCGGAGTCGGTGGTGGCCGTCGGTGGGGGAACGGTCCTCGACGCGGTCGCCGTCGCCGCGATGGGCCGCGCCACCGTGGCGTGGGCCCTCCGGCGGGCGGAGGGCGCGGCGGTCGTGTCGCTGCCCGCACCCGCGAACCCGTCGATCGAGGTCGTCGCCGTCCCCACGACCGTGGGCACCTCGGCGGAGACCAACGCCGTCGCGATCGTCCGCACGAGCGCGGGTGCGCGGGTCCTCGTCGGCGAAGCAGTGCGGCCGCGGTATGCCGTCCTGGACGCGAGGCACTACGGGACGCTCGACGCCGCCGACGTCCGCGCGGGATGCCTCGAGGCCTTCCTGCGTCTCGCAGGCGTCAGCACCGCCGACCGCGCCCACCCGCGCGGGCATGCGCACGCCGTCGCGATCGCGCGCGCTCTGCTGGCCGCGGGCCACAGCGCCCTCACGCCGGCGCGCCGTCTGCGGATCGCGCGTCTCAGCGCGGCAACGCAGCGCAGCGCCGCCCTGCGCGGGCGTGCGCCCTTCAGCCCCCGCCATTGGTACCTCGCCACCGAGGTCTCCTTCATCGCCCGAACGACGAAGATGCGGGCGACGGCCTCGGTCGTCTCCCGCGTGTGGCAGTGCATCGAGGACGGCGACACCCGCTGGGGTTCGGCCGAGCCGTTGGAGGCGTTCTGGCGCGAGGCGACCCGCGACGCGCGGCTTCCCCTCGCCCCGGCGGCCGGCATCGACGCCCTCATCGCGCGCTGGGGACTGCCGCTCGCTCCGCGACCCGACGCGGAGGCCCGGGAGGCCATGGCCGCCCGGGCGGAGCGGTGGTGGGGCGGTCGGGGGCCGGCGCTGTCGGGCCTCTCGGCTCCCGACGTGCGGGACGTCCTCGATCGGGCGCGGTGGGACCCGAACCCACCCGCCGAGGCGTCCCGCCTCCGCCCCACGGTCACTCCGACACCCGCGGGAGGAGGTGAACACACATGACGAGTCTCACGATGAGTGCCCCGCTGCAGTTCGAGGAACTGGACGCGCTGGAGGCGCCGAGCTGGGAGAGCTTCTACCAGGGGGTCCTCGCCGGACTCACGGTCGTCGGCATCGGCGTCGCGATCGCGACCTGAGGCATCCCGGACGCCCGGCGTCAGCCCTCACCCTCACCGAAGGAGGTGACTTGCACATGACTTCCACCCTCGACTTCGTCGAGCTCGACGCGCTGGACGCCCCCGACGACGGATGGGACTGGTTCCGCGGCTTCAGCTACGGCGTGGCCCTCGGATTCATCGCCCTGGCCGCCACCTGAGCCATCCGCGGGAGGCCGGGGTTCCGGCATCCCTCATCCCATCCCTGCATGCACCCGAGGAGGTGACTCATGTCCAACGATCTCGCACTGCGCTTCGAAGAGCTCGACGAGCTCGACGCGCCCCTGGAGTGGTGGGAGCACGCCGGCTACATCATCGCCATCGTCGCCGCGACGGTCGCCATCGCCACCTGACCCGTCGAGGGGGAGACGCCGGGCGCGTGTCCCCCTCGACTTCCGCATCCCCCCAGAAAGAGGTTCCATGACCGCCCCGCTCACCGACTCCGTGCGCCGCCGCCTGGCGGACGCCGGGTGCGTCGCCGCGCCCGGCGACGTGTACGCCGGCGACGGCGCCCGGTTCTACGACGACCTCGTCGGCCCGGACCGGTCCGAGATCCGCGAGGTGCTCGACATCGCGCGTCGCGTCGGCCCCGACGTGCTCGACCTCGCCGCCGGAAGCGGACGGATCACGCTTCCGCTCGTGCGGACCGGCAAGCGCGTCACGGCGCTCGACCTGTCGGCCGACATGCTCGCGCGCCTGCGGGCCGCGCTGCCCGCCGGCACGACCTGCGACGTCGTCGTCGCCGACATGTGCGACGTCGACCTCGGACGCGATTTCGACCTGATCGTCCTCGCCGCGACCTCGATCACGCTGCTCGGGCCGACCGACCGTCGACGGCTCTTCGCGACGGTGCGCCGTCACCTCGCACCGGGCGGGTCGTTCGTGCTCTCTGTCGCGGGCGCAGGTGCGCTGTCCGCGCTCCGCGCGTCCGCGGACCGAGAGATCCCGGTGGGCTCGACCGTCTACCTGCAGTCGCAGCAGGTCGAGTCCGACGGTGCCCGCCGGGTCGTGAATTGGATGCCACTCCCGCTGCCGCCTGCGCCGGGTCCGGTGCCCGTGCTGACCACACGCCTGCACCTCCTCGAGGAGTCGGTCGTGACCGATGAACTGCGCGACGGCGGGTTCGCACCGCCCGAGGTGATCCCGGTGCTTACGAACGGCATCCGCTCCGGCGAGGGCATGGTGCTGCTGCACACCCGGGTCGATGACGGGACCGCGGATGTCGCGTGACACCCTCGCCCCCGACGACGCGGCTCCGCGGCTGGCCGACGTCGTGCGCATCGAGCCCGCCGCGGACGGGGACCACTGGCTCGTCAGCGTGGACGGCGTGCCCGTGTCGCGCGCCTCGTCGACCGTCGCCGCGACGCTGCGGGCGATGGACGGGCGAGCGAGCCTCGACGAGCTGCGCCGACGCTTCGCGCCCGATCAGACGCCCGAGGAGTTCGCCGCGCTCGCGGCCCGCTTCCGCCGGGCAGGGCTCCTCCGCGGCTCGGAACGGCGGACCGCGGGGCGCGTCACGTATCGCCCGCCGCTGACGATTCAATTCGCGACGCTGCGCGCGCCGCGCCTGTTCGACCGACTGCACCGGCTGATCCGCCCGTTGCTGCGCGGGTGGCTGGCGTGGCCCCTCGCCGCGCTGATCGTGGCGGGCCTCGTCGCCCTCGGTGCCCAGGCTGCCGACGTGGTCGCCGCGCTGACGTCGCCGCTGCCACTGGTCGATGTCCTCGTCGTCGCGGTCGTGCTCGTGGCCGCGACGCTCCTCCACGAGGCGGCGCACGGTGTGACCCTGGCACACGGCGGCGGACAGCCGCGACGCGCCGGTGTCATGCTGCTCTATCTCGGACCGGCGTTCTTCGTCGACGTCACGGATGCCTGGCGGCTCCCGTCCCGCGCGTCCCGCGTCCGGGTCGCGCTCGCCGGACCCGCCGTGCACGCGGCCCTCGCGGGCGCCGCGGCGCTGTGCGCGCTCGCCGTGCCCGATCCCGACGTGCGGCGGGCACTGCTCGTGCTCAGCTGCGCGTGCGCCGTCGTCGTCGTGATCAACCTCGTCCCGTTCGTGCGGTTCGACGGCTACATCGCGGTGATGAGCGCACTGGACGAACCGAATCTGCGCGCCCGGACGATGGCGGATGCCGCCGACGCCCTGCGTCGCGGTCTGTTCGGGGGCGCACCCGGTCCGCGGGCTCTCGCCCGGTGGTGGAGCGTCCCCTTCGGCATCCTGAGCGCCCTCGTGCCGATCGCGCTCGTCGTGGCCGCGATCGAGCGGACCGTGCACGCGCTCGCGGGAACCGGACCGGTCGGCGCGCTCATCGTGCTCGCGCTCCCGACGGCCGTCGTCGTCGCGGTCGGGGTCGGTGTCGTCCGATGGGTCGTCGCCGGGTGGTCCCGCGGACGCGGGAGGACCCGGTTCGTGCTGATCGGCGTCGCCGCCGTGGCGGCCGTCGTGGGCGCCGCCGCGGTGATCCCCGTGGACGACACCCGGACTCTCGGCTTCACGTCCGTCGGCGACCGCGTCGAGCTGGTCGTCCCCGCGAGCGCGACGGACGACGCGGGCCTCACCGCCGACCTCCCGGTCGACCTGACGACGAGCGGCATCCTCGCCGACGCCGTCGTCGCCCGGGGAGTCGCACGCCCCGCGCCCGCGCGCACGATCACCGCGCCGCTCACGGCGTTCTCGCCGGTCGAGGTGCCGGGCCTCGAGGTGGAGGCCCGGACGATCGGCACCGTCGACGTGCCCGCCGCGACGCTCCCCGCATCCGGCCGCGCCGTCGTCCACCTCGGTTCGCGCTCGCTGCTCGGAGCCGTGTGGTCGACGCACGTCGTCGACCCCGCGTCCGTCCTGCTGACCTCCTTCGACCCCCCGACGTCCGACACGAAAGATCCCCGATGACCGACCACGCCCTCGAGGTGCACCACCTCACCAAGACCTACGGCTCCCGCACCGCCGTCGACGACGTCTCCTTCGCGGTTCGTCGCGGCAGCATCGTGGGACTCCTCGGCCCGAACGGAGCCGGCAAGTCCACGACCCTGCGCACGATCGTCGGACTCTCGGCCCCGACCCGCGGCGAGGCGCTCATCGACGGGATGCCGTTCGCCCGTCTCTCGCAGCCGTCGGCGCACATCGGCGTGCAGATGGACGGCTTCGGCTTCGAGATCGGCATCACCGCGCGCCGACACCTCGAGATCGCGCGCCTCGCCGTCGGCGCCCCGCGGCGCCGGGTGGACGAGGTCCTCGACGAGGTCGGACTCGCCGCCGATGCCCGTCGCCGCGTGAAGACCTTCTCGACCGGCATGGTGCAGCGGCTGGGCCTCGCCACGGCGCTCATCGGATCGCCACGGACGCTCGTGCTCGACGAACCCTCGAACGGCCTCGACCCCGATGGCATCCGGTGGCTCCGTCGCCATCTCCGCGCGTTCGCGCAGGCGGGCGGCACCGTGCTCGTCTCGAGTCACCAGCTCGCCGAGCTCGAGAACACCGTCGACGAGGTCGTGATCCTGAAGCAGTCGGTGCTGTACTCCGGCGCCCTGAGCGACCTCGTCCCGGGCGACGGCGGGGCCTCGCTCGAGGAGCGCTACTTCGACCTCGTCGAGGGGCGCGACGCGTGATCGGCGTGATCCGCTCCGAGCTCCTGCGCGCCCGCAGCGGCGCGAACACGCTCGCGGTCCTCCTGCTCGGCGCGTTCGTCCCGGTGATCGTCCTCACCAGCGACGACACCCTCGGACGGATGACCGCGATGGATGCCACCACCGCGACGCAACTCCTCCTCGCGCCGCTCGCGTGGTCGTTCGTCGTGGCGGCGTTCGCCGGCGCCTTCGGGGTGACGCGGGAGTTCTACTACGGCTCGATGGGCCGCACGATCGCGCAGATCGGCTTCCGCCGCGCCTTCCTGGGCAAAGGGATCGCGGCGATCGGGGTCGCGGTGGTCCTCACGGCGGGGATCGCCGCGGCGTGGTGCGGGGTCGCGGCCGTGGTCTTGGGCGTGAACGGCCTGGCGTTCGTTCCCGGCCTCGGCGCGGCGCGGACCGTGCTCGGGGCGCTTCCCGGCGCCGTGCTGGGCGCGCTCCTCGGTGCCGCGGTCGGATGGATCGTCGGCAACTACTACGCCGCGGCGGCCGTCGTGCTGGCGGGACCCATCGCGTTCGAGATGGCGTTCCTGGGGTCTGCGCCCGAGGTCGCCCGCTTCTCGCCGGGGCTGACCCTCGCCGCCCTCGCGTCGCCGAGCGACCACCCGGTGCTCCTCGAGCCGTGGGCCGGTCTCGGTGTGGCGCTGGGCTGGACGCTCGTCCTGACCGCCGCGGCGTGGGTCGTCGGACGTCGGCGGTTCCGGTGAGCGCCTCTGCGGCGCCGCTGCTCGGGCTCGGGCGTGCTCTGCGCGCACAGGCCCGTGCCACGGTCGGCGATCTGCCCCTGGCGGGGGTGTGCGCCGCGGCGCTCGTGCTGTCCGCGTCGATCGGCGCCAGTATGCCCGGCGACGTCGCCGCCGCGCCCGACGCGGCGAAGGACGCGATCGCGGCGCCGTTGTCGACGGTCCTCGCGGTGTACGCCGCAGTGATGGCGGCGATCTACGGCTCGTTCCGCTACACGGTCGACCGGCGCGGGGGAGTCATCGCCCAACGTGCGACGCTCCAGCCGCGGCAGTGGGGCCTCGCGGCGCGGATCCCCTTCACCGCGCTCGGCGGTGCGCTCGTCGGGGTGGCGGCCCTGCTCGGCGGCCGTGCTGCCGTCGCGGCGACCCTGGGCCTGCACGGTCTCGAGCCCGCGGCCGTCGGTGCCGTCGCGATCGTCGGCGCGGCCGCGGCCGTCTGGGGGCTCGGCATCGGGTTGCTCGTGCAGGCGCACCTGCCGTCGCTGTTCCTCGCCCCGCTGTCGCTCAGCGCGGCGCTCCTGGTCGCCGCGCCGTGGCCGGCGGTCGCGGCATGGTTCCCCCTGCCGACACTCGTACGCGCCACCGGCCTCGATCTCGCCCCGCTCGGGATCACCGCCGCCGTCGGCCCGGGACCGGTCGCGGCCGCGGCCCTCGCCGCCGCGTGGATCACCGCCGTTCTCGCGGCGGGC
>NZ_LQQP01000030.1 GCF_001619615.1 Microbacterium sp. T32 | reverse complement strand
GAGGAGCGACGTCGTCTCGTTGCCGGTGGGGAAGAAGAGCACCGGGAAGACGAGGACCGCGGCCGTCGCGTAGGCGTAGAAGTCGTAGAACTCGATCGTCGTGCCGATGAGGCTCGCGGTGATGACACGCGAGCGGGGATTGGCGGGAGCCGACGAGGAGCGGGTGGCAGGGGTGGACGAAGTGGTCATGGGGGCCTGACGAGAGATCGAGCGATCGCGTCCGTCGTGAGGGCGCAGCGGTGGCGTGGAGCGGACACGGGAGGTGTGCGTGTCCGGGCGCGCGGCGGGGGGCACCGGGAAGGGCCCGGGTGTGGGTCCAGACCCTCCAGTCTATGCGCTCGCCGAGAGGGCACCGGCGGTCTGTGGGCTCAGCGCCAGATGACGGCGATCGCCGCGTTTAGCAGCGTCAGCGGGCCGACGAGCCAGAACAGCACCGGCGGAACGGATCCCGTGCGCTTCTGCCGCGCCGAACCGATACCGAGCAGCGCACCGATGACGATGAGGACGACGAGCTTCACACCGAGCTTGGCGTAGTTGAGCTCGTACTCGATGCCCCACGGGGCGGCCAGGATGAGGCCGGCGACGAGCGAGATCAGCAGGCCGTAGCTCATCAGGCGCGTCACCTGGACCCGGCGGGCGACGGCCTCTACGACCCACGCGCCGAACAGCACCGCGAACCCGACCAGGTGGATGACGACGACGACGTGACGCAGGATCTCCATGCCCGTCACCTTAGGGAGGCCAGGGCCCCCGCGCCAGCAAGGCGCGCCTCACCGTCAGGGGAGACGCGCCGTGCCGAGTCGCGGTCAGCCGCGGAGGTCGCGCAGTACCAGAGCGGTGCGGAGGGCGGCGTCGGCCGCCTCGGCGCCCTTGTCCTCCTTCGAGCCCTCGAGCCCGGCGCGGTCCAGGCCCTGCTGCTCGTCGTCGAGGGTCAGCACGCCGAAGCCGACGGGCTTGCCGGCGTCGATCGCGACGCGGGTGAGGCCGTCGGTGGCCGCCGACGAGACGTACTCGAAGTGCGGCGTGCCGCCGCGGATGATGACGCCCAGCGCCACGACCGCGTCCGCCCCGCCCTCGAACGCCGCCACCGCGGCGACCGGCAGCTCGAACGAGCCCGGCACGCGCACGACGCGGTACGTCGCGCCCGTGGCATCCAGGACCCGCTTCGCTCCGGCGATCAGACCATCGGTGATGACCTCGTGCCAGGTGCCCGCCACGACGACGACGTTCAGTCCCGTCGCGTCGATGCCGCCGGTCTCGGGTGCTCCGCTTCCCGCCATCAGACGAGTCCTTCCTTCATGTGCGCGAGCGCGTCGCGCAGATCGTCCTCGGCGATGATGTGACCCATACGGTCGCGCTTCGTCTCGAGGTACTGGTGGTTGTTCGGGCCGACGCCCACGAGCAGGGGAACCTGCTCGACGACGTCGAGGCCGAAGCTGCGCAGCTGCGCCACCTTGTCGGTGTTGTTCGTCAGCAGGCGCACCTGCTCGACACCGAGGTCGGTGAGGATCCCGGCGGCGGCGGCGTAGTCGCGCGCGTCGGCGGGGAGGCCCAGGGCGAGGTTGGCATCCACGGTGTCCAGGCCTCGCTCCTGCAGGCTGTAGGCGCGCAGCTTGTTGATGAGGCCGATGCCGCGCCCCTCGTGGCCGCGCATGTAGATGACGATGCCGCCCTCGCGGTCGATCGTGTCGAGCGCGGCATCCAGCTGCGGGCCGCACTCGCACTTGAGCGAACCGAAGGCCTCACCGGTCAGGCACTCCGAGTGCACGCGCACGAGGGGAGCCTCGTCGGTGATCTCGCCGGACACCACCGCGATGTGATCGGTGCCCGTGATGCGGTCCTTGTACGCGAGGAAGCGGAACGTGCCGTGCGACGTCGGGACGTTGGCCTCGGCACGCAGGCTCACGCGGCGGCGCGGGACGGGCGCGGTCTCGACCGGCTCGGTCTCGTTGAGGTACTCGATGAGCTGCTCGATCGTCACGACCGGGACGCCGTCGCGCTCGCCGAGCTCCAGGAGCCCCGGGAGCCGCATCATGCTGCCGTCCTCCGCGACGACCTCGGCGATCGCCCCGACCGGCTCGAGGCCGGCGAGGCGCATGAAGTCGACGGCCGCTTCGGTGTGACCCGCGCGCTCGCGGACGCCGCCGTCGACCGCGCGCAGGGGCAGCACGTGACCGGGGCGGATGAGGCTCGACGGCACCGACTCCGGGTCGGCGAGGACGTTGAGCGTGTGGGCGCGATCCGCGGCGCTGATCCCCGTGGTGACCCCGGACGCCGCGTCGACGCTCACCGTGTAGGCGGTGCCACGGGCGTCCTGGTTGACCTCGACCATCGGGGGGAGGTCGAGGCGGTCGGCCCAGTCGGTCGGCATCGGGGCGCAGACGTAGCCGCTGGACCAGCGCACGGTCCACGCGAGCCATTCGGGCGTCGCGAGCTGAGCGGAGATGACGACGTCGCCCTCGTTCTCGCGGTTCTCGTCGTCCGCGACGAGGATCGGTCGCCCGGCGCGGAGGGCCTCGAGGGCCTCGGGGATGGTGGACAGGCTCATGCGGAGCCCCTCTCGGTGGATGCGGCCGGAGCCGCGGGATTCTCGGTGCTGCGGAAGGCCAGCAGGCGCTGCACGTGCCGGGCCAGGATGTCGGTCTCGAGGTTCACGGGCGTGCCTGCTTCGGCGCGGCCGAGGGTCGTGGCCTCGAGGGTCTCGGGGATCAGCGACACCTCGAGCCACGGCTCGGGGTCGGCGGCGTCGCTCACGGAGCTGACGGTCAACGAGACGCCGTCGATCGCGATCGACCCCTTGTCGACCACGAGCGGAGCCAGGTGCGGAGGGATGCCGATGCGGATGACACTCCACTGGGCGCCCGGTCGCACCTCGCGGACGACGCCCGTGCCGTCGATGTGGCCCTGCACGATGTGGCCGCCGAGGCGACCGTGCGCGGCGGTCGCCCGCTCGAGGTTGACGGGGCGACCCGCGCCGACACCCGCGAGCGTCGACATGTCGAGCGTCTGCTTCATGACGTCGGCGGTGAACCAGTCGGGGCCCTGGTCGACGACGGTGAGGCACACTCCGCTGACCGAGATCGAGTCGCCGTGGCCGGCGTCCGAAACGGAGAGCGGGGCCTTCACGGTCACGCGCACGCCGTCTCCGGCGGGCTCGACCGCGGTGATCTCGCCGATCTCTTCGACGATTCCGGTGAACATCAGGAATCTCCCTGGGTGTCGTGGACGGGACGGGCGACGACGCGGATGTCGTCGCCGAGGATGTCGATGGATGCCACCTCGAGCCGCAGTGCGGCGGCGATGTCGGGCACGCCGAGGTCGCCGAGCGCGAGCCGCGAGCCGCCGAGGAGCACAGGGGCGAGGTACACGAGCACCTCGTCGGCCAGCCCTTCCCGCAGCAGCGCACTCTCGAGGGTGGGACCGCCCTCGACGAAGACGGTCTGGATGCCACGGCCGCCGAGATCGTCGAGGACCGCGCCGAGGTCGTGCGTCGGGAAGAACAGTGCCCCGCGCGGGTGGCGGTGGACCGCGGCATCCGTGGGGATCTCGGACGCGCCCACGATCACGGGGACGGGCTGCTGCGGGAGCAACGCGCCGTCCGCGTCGCGGGCGGTCAGCGCCGGGTCATCGGCGAGCACCGTGCCGGTGCCGGCGAGGATCGCATCGGCGGCGGCGCGACGGTCGTGCACGTCACGGCGTGCGGCGTCGCCGGTGATCCACTGGCTCGACCCGTCGTCGGCGGCGGCGCGCCCGTCGAGGCTCTGCGCCCACTTCACGGTCACGCGGGGACGGCCGGTGCGCTGCAGGTGCACCCAGTCGCGCACGAGCTCGGTCGCGGCGTCGCGCTCGAGGCCCGCCTCGACGTCGACCCCTCCGTTCCGGAGCCGCTCGGCGCCGCCGGCCGCGGCATCCGTCGGGTCGTCGAGGGCGTAGACGACGCGAGCGACCCCGGCCTCGAGCAGCGCGACCGCGCACGGCCCGGTGCGCCCGGTGTGGTTGCACGGTTCGAGCGTGACGACGGCTGTCGCACCGCGGGCTTCGCCGGGTGCGAGCTGCGAAAGCGCATCGACCTCCGCGTGGGCGGTGCCCGCTCCGCGGTGGTACCCTTCGGCGAGCACCTCGCCGGCGGGGGAGAGGATCACGGCACCGACCTGCGGATTGAGGCCGCGCGGGCCGTTCCGCGCGAGACGCAGCGCACGGCGCATCGCGTCTGTTTCGGCGGCGGATGCCATCTTCCCTGTCCTTCCCCTCGTGAACGGGCAGGAGCGCAGGGTGGCACGGCGCGGCGCGCCGACCGTGCTGCCTCCTATCCGGACTAGAGGAGATCACTCGCCTCATCACCGTCGGTTCCGGAATTCCACCGGATCGGCCCCACCGCCGAAGCGGAGGGGTTCGCGGACTGTCACCGCCGGTTCGGATTCACACCGACCCCGGAGCACGTATTGCTTGGTCGAAGTCTAATCAACACCGCCGACACGGATTCATTCCCGCCGACTCGGGACGAAACCGTGCTATTTGAGCAGCCGTGACAGGCGCCGGTCGGCGAGGATCTTGCCGCCCGTCTGGCACGTCGGGCAGTACTCCAGCGAGTTGTCGGCGAAGAAGACGCTGCGTACCTCGTCGCCGCACACGGGGCACGCCTCGCCGCGCCGGCCGTGGACGCGCATGCCCCGGCGCTTGGCATCCTTCAGGTCGGCCGGGGGCTTTCCGCGCGCGGTGTCGATCGCCTCGGTCAGGGTGCTGATCATCGCGGCGTACAGCGTGTCGATCTCGGCATCCGTGAGGTTCGCCGCCAGCGCGTACGGCGACATCTTCGCCGCGTGCAGGATCTCGTCGGAGTACGCGTTGCCGACACCGGCGACGATCGACTGGTCGCGCAGGACGCCTTTGATCTGCGTGCGGCGCCGCGCGAGCAGAGCGGCGAACGCGTCGCGATCGAGAGCGTCGTCGAGCGGGTCGGGACCGAGCCGCGCGATGCCCGGCACGTCGGCGGGAGAGCGCGCGGCGTAGACGGCGAGCGACTTCTTGGTCCCGGCTTCGGTCAGGTCGAACCCCGAGCCGTCGTCGAACCCCACGCGCAGCGCGATCGGCGTCTTTCCGGGCTTGATGATCGTCGAGGGCAGCGTGTCGTACCACCGCAGCCAGCCCGCCTTCGCGAGGTGGAAGACGAGATGGATGCCGCCGTCGGTGGCGACGTCGAGGAACTTGCCGTGGCGCTCGACCCCGGTCACGGCCGAACCGACGAGCGCGTCGATCGGCGGATCGTAGGTCTTCAGCGCGCTGATGGCGGACACGCTCGCCTTCGTGAAGGTCAGCCCCGTCACGCGACCGCGCAGGAACTCGACGAGTCCTTCCACCTCGGGCATCTCGGGCATGCCGCTATCGTGGCATCCCCTCCGGACATCCGACAGGCCCTTGCCGCCGCCGCGCACAACTCCTGCGGAGGCGGGCTGG
>NZ_LQQP01000029.1 GCF_001619615.1 Microbacterium sp. T32 | reverse complement strand
ACACGTATGCGGGTGCGGGGACGTCGACGGACAAGACGGCCGCGGGTGTACCTGGGAACGCCACCCCGGTCGGGTGGGGAACCTTCCTCACCCCGGGCGGCGACCTCTACCGCGACACCACCAAGATCGCCAGCGGCGTGATCTACGCAACGGCGGAGTACGGCCCCTACGTCGGAACAACCTTCCAAACCGTCGCAGGCGTGTTCTTCGCCAACGACACCACCGTCACCAATCGCACCAGTCAGGGCGTACCCGCCGACGCCAAACCCGTCGGCTGGGACACCTACCTCACTCCCACCGGAGACCTCTACCGAGGAACGACCAAAGCAGTCACCGGCGTGATGGCCGCCTACGCGCAGTACTCGATCGATCTGTCATCGGTCGGCTACATGTACCAGACCGCCGCCGGCGTCACCTCTGTCACCAGCCAGGGCACTATCAACCGCACCAGCCAAGGAGTACCCGCCAACGCCAAACCCGTCGGCTGGGACACCTACCTCACCCCGACCGGCGAGCTCTACCGCCAAGCAACGTTGATCGACACCGGCGTCACAGCCGCCAGGTCGTACTACTCCACCAACGTCGTCGTCACCTACACCACCGCCGCCGGCGCATTCATCTACTCCGGAAGCATCCAGAGCCGCACCGCTGGTGGCGTCCCCGCCAACGCCACACCCACCGGCTGGGACCTCTGGCTCACCCCCGACGGCGACCTGTACTACGGCACAACCAAAGTCGACTCCAACGTCGCCGCCGCCACCTCCCAATACGCCGCCGGCACATACACACTCACCACCTA
>NZ_LQQP01000028.1 GCF_001619615.1 Microbacterium sp. T32 | reverse complement strand
CCGGCAGTTCGAGGCGACCGACGCGCTCGAGGGATTCGCGGATGACGCGCTCCTTCAGGACGCGCTGGTGCGCGAGCTCGATGTGCCCGAACTCCGCGCCACCCACCCGGTCCTCGGGCGCGCGGTCGATCGCGGCCGACGCCCACACGTGGGGGCGCCGCTCGGGCGCGGCGTCGAGGACCTCGAGGGCCTCGGCCCGCCAGAACGCCCTCTTACGCGTGTCGGTGAGCCGCGCCCGCACGCGTTCGCCCGGAAGCGTGTCGGGCACGAAGACGACACGGCCCTCGTGCCGCCCGACGAAGATGCCGCCGTGGGCGACTCCGGTGATGTCGAGATCGATGAGGTCGCCGTTCTGCATCCCCCGAGCCTGTCACACGGCGGCACCCCGGGGCCGCGCCGTCGGTAGCGTGGACGCATGCGCGTGTGCTTGGCATCCACTTCTCCCGCCCGTCTGATGCTTCTCCGGCAGGCGGGGATCGAACCGGAGGCCCGGGCCCCGCAGGTCGACGAGGAGGCCGTGATCGCCGAGGTGGAGGCGACGGAACGGCGCACCCTCCCCGCGCCGGAACACGTGCTGCTGCTCGCGCGCCGCAAGGCCGCGGACGTCGCGGAGCGGCTCCGCGCCGAGGACCCCGCGTTCGACGGGTTCGTGATCGGCGGCGACTCGATGTTCGCGCTCGGCGACGAGATCCTCGGCAAGCCGTACACCGCCGAGGCGGCGACCGCGCGATGGCGGGACATGCGCGGGCGCACCGGCGTGCTGCACTCGGGGCACAGCGTCTTCCGACTCGCGCCCGGCGCGGAACCCCGCGAGGCGTTCGCCGTGGCGGAGGCGGCGGTGAGCTTCGCCGCGGACGTCGATGACGAGGAGATCGCGGCCTACGTCGCCAGCGGCGAACCGCTGCTCGTGGCGGGGGCGTTCACCGTCGATTCGCTCGGCGGGGCCTTCATCGAGCGGGTCGAGGGCGACCCGTCCACCGTCGTCGGGATGTCGCTGTCGACCGTCCGCGGGCTCGTGCGGCAGCTCGGCGGCTCGTGGACCGCGCTCTGGAACCGTTCGTAGACTCCCCCACACGTTTTCCGGCGTTTCTTGTGGAGGTGGGTCAAAGGACCCGCATCACCCGTCGCTAGGCTGGGTGGATGCCGAAGATCGCCAAGGTTCTCGTCGCCAACCGCGGCGAAATCGCCGTCCGTGTCATCCGCGCCGCACGCGATTCGGGCAAGGCCTCCGTCGCGGTCTACGCCGACCAGGATCGGGACGCCCTGCACACCCGTCTCGCCGACGAGGCGTATGCGCTCGACGGCGCCACCAGCGCCGACACCTACCTCTCGATCGAGAAGATCCTCTCGATCGCCCGCCGCTCCGGCGCCGACGCCGTGCACCCCGGCTACGGCTTCCTCGCCGAGAACGCCGACTTCGCCCGCGCCGTCATCGACGCGGGCCTCGTCTGGATCGGCCCCTCGCCGGATGCCATCGAGGCCCTCGGCGACAAAGTCACCGCCCGTCACGTGGCCGAGAAGGTCGGCGCACCGCTCGCGCCCGGCACCCCCGGCCCGGTGGCCGGAGCCGACGAGGTCATCGCGTTCGCCGAGCAGGTGGGCCTCCCCATCGCCATCAAGGCCGCCTACGGCGGGGGTGGCCGCGGACTGAAGGTCGCGCGCGAGCTCGACGAGGTCGCCGAGATGTTCGAGTCCGCCACGCGCGAGGCCGTCGCCGCGTTCGGTCGCGGCGAATGCTTCGTCGAGAAGTACCTCGACAAGCCCCGCCACGTCGAGACCCAGTGCCTCGCGGACGCCGCCGGCAACGTCGTGGTCGTCTCCACCCGTGACTGCTCGCTGCAGCGCCGCCACCAGAAGCTCGTCGAGGAAGCCCCCGCGCCGTTCCTCAGCGACGAGCAGATCTCCGTGCTGTACTCGGCATCCAAGGCCATCCTCCGCGAGGTCGGCTACGTCGGAGCCGGCACGTGCGAGTTCCTCATCGGGGCCGACGGCACGATCTCGTTCCTCGAGGTCAACACCCGCCTGCAGGTCGAGCACCCGGTGTCCGAGGAGGTCACCGGCCTCGACCTCGTGCGCGAGCAGTTCCGCATCGCCGAGGGCGAGGAGCTGGGCTACGACGACCCCGCCCCGGTCGGTCACTCGTTCGAGTTCCGCATCAACGGCGAGGACCCGGGCCGGAACTTCCTGCCCCAGCCCGGCCCCATCCACGTCTTCAAGACCTTCGGCGGCCCCGGCCTCCGGCTCGACTCGGGTGTGACCGCGGGCGACAGCGTCTCGGGCGCGTTCGACTCGCTGCTCGCGAAGATCATCGTCACCGGCCGCGACCGCGCCGAGGCGCTCGAGCGGGCCCGTCGCGCCCTCGACGAGTTCGAGGTCGCCGGCCTCCCCACCGTGCTGCCGTTCCACCGCAAGGTCGCCCGCGACCCCGCGTTCACCGCCGAGGACGGCACGTTCGGCGTGTACACCCGCTGGATCGAGACGGAGTTCGTCAACGACATCCCCGCGTGGGACGGCGAGCTCGAATCCCCCGCCGAAACGGCCGGCCGACACACGGTCGTGGTCGAGGTGGGTGGCAAGCGCCTCGAGGTGAGCCTCCCCGACCGCCTCGGCGCGCCCGCCGCCAAGCCCGGCCGCCCCGTCGTCGCTCCGCCGTCGCGCCGCTCGCACTCGGCATCCCCCACCGCCGGAGCGACCGGCGACGCCGTGAAGTCGCCGATGCAGGCCACGGTCGTGAAGGTCGCCGTCGAGGAGGGCCAGCAGGTCGTCAAGGGCGACCTCGTCGTCGTGCTGGAGGCCATGAAGATGGAGCAGCCCATCCAGGCCCACAAGGACGGGACCATCGGCGGCATCGACGCCAGCCCCGGCACGACCGTCTCGGCAGGTCACCAGCTGCTGCTCATCAGCTGAGGCATCCCGCTCGCGCCCGGCGCCGCGTCCCTCCCGGGGCGCGGCGCCGTCGTTCGTTCGGATCCGCGTGTGCAGCGCGGGTCCCGGCGCCGGTAGTTGCGCGGGCATTCGTGCCGCGCAAACGCTCCGGCTCGGCGGAAACGCCCCGCCCGAGCGTTTCCGCCGAGCCGGAGCGTTTATGCGGACGCCGCCGGGGGGATGCCGGAACGGCAGCCGGATCAGTCCTCGCCGGGGTCGTCGCGGTCGACGATGTGCAGGGCGCGCGCGGCATCCGTGATGCTCGACGTGAGCGACGGGTAGACCGCGAACACGCGGGCGACCTGGTCCACCGTGAGACGCCGCTCGACGGCGATCGCGATGGGGTAGATGAGCTCGGACGCACGCGGAGCGACAATGACACCGCCCATGACGGTGCCACTCCCCTGCCGCGCGATGAGCTTCACGAAGCCGTCGGTGATGCCCTGCATCTTCGCGCGCGGGTTGGCCGACAGCGGCAGCTTCTTCACGAAGCCCGCGAACTTGCCGTCGACGATGTCCTGCTCGCTGAAGCCGACCGTGGCGATCTCGGGGGCGGTGAAGATGTTGGCCGTGATGCGGCGCGTCTCGAGCGGGATGACGACGTCACCGAACGCGTGGAAGACCGCCTGACGCCCCTGCATGGATGCCACGGAGGCCAAGGGGAAGAAGTTCGTGCAGTCGCCCGCGGCGTAGATGTTCGGCACCGACGTGCGCGCGACGCGGTTCACGCGGATGTGGCCCGACGGCGTCATCTGCACCCCGGCCTGCTCCAGACCGATGCCGGCCGTGTTCGGAATCGACCCGACGGCCATGAGGCAGTGGCTGCCCTCGATCGTGCGGCCGTCCGCGAGCGTCACGGTGACGCCGTCGCCGGTGTTCACGACCGAGTCGGCGCGGGCCTTCGCCAGCAGCGTCATGCCGCCGCGCTGGAAGACGCGCTCGAGGACCGCCGCGGCATCCTGATCCTCGCCGGGCAGAACCTGGTCGCGGCTCGAAACCAGCGTGACCTTGGCGCCGAGGTTCATGTACGCCGACGCGAACTCCGCGCCCGTGACACCGGAGCCGACGACGATGAGGTGCTGCGGCACCGACTTCATGTTGTAGAGCTGCGTCCACGTGAGGATCCGCTCGCCGTCGGGGCGGGCGGACGGCAGCTCGCGCGGCGAGGCCCCCACGGAGACCACGAGCGTCTCGGCTTCGATGCGGTCGAAATCGGTTCCGCCGGCCTCGGTCGAGACGACGACGGCACCGGGGCCGTCGAGGCGCCCGTGGCCGGAGATGATGCGGACCCCCGCGTCGAGCAGCGACGCGCGCATGTCGTCGGACTGCTGACGTGCGAGCGAGAGCAGGCGCTGATTCACGGCGGCGAGGTTGATCGCGACCTCGGGCGTCAGCGGCTTGCCGTGGTCGTCCTTCGCGAACAGCTGCACGCCCAGCTCACTGGCGCTGCGGATCGCGACGGCCGCATCGGCGGTCGCGATGAGCGTCTTCGAGGGGACGACGTCCGTGATGACGGCCGAACCACCGACGCCCGCGCGTTCGACCAGCGTGACGTCGGCGCCGAGCTGGGCGGCCGAGAGAGCCGCTTCGTAGCCGCCGGGGCCACCGCCGACGATCGCGACGGACTGCTTGCGCTCGAAGCTCTGCACCATGGCATCCATTCTTCCCTAGTGCGGCGCGCGCCCCGTTCGCCTGGCCCCGAGGCGCCAGAGCTTTCTAGAGTGGGTCCATGGCACACAGCAACTCTCACCCGCTCGACGACCCGGCGGTCGACCCGTTCGAGATCGCGGCGGCGGCGGCCGCCGACATCGCACGTCTCTCCGGCGTCGAGCGTCACGACATCGCGGTCACCCTCGGCAGCGGCTGGGGCCGCGCCGCCGAACTCATCGGCGAGGAGACCGCGGCGTTCCCCGCGACGGAGGTCGTCGGCTTCTCGAAGCCCGCCCTCGAGGGACACGTCGGCACGCTCCGCAGCGTCCGCACCCCCGGCGGCAAGAACGTCCTCGTCATCGGCGCACGCACGCACTACTACGAGGGGCACGGCGTCCGTCGGGTCGTCCACAGCGTCCGCACCGCGGCGGCCACCGGCGCGACCACGATGATCCTCACCAACGGCGCGGGCGGCATCCGCGAGACCTGGAAGCCCGGCCAGCCGGTGCTCATCAGCGACCACATCAACCTCACCGCCGACTCCCCCCTCGAGGGCGCGACGTTCATCGACCTCACCGACCTCTACTCGCAGCGTCTGCGCGACCTGGCGCGGTCGATCGATCCGACGCTCGACGAGGGCGTCTACACGCAGTTCCGCGGTCCGCACTACGAGACCCCCGCCGAAGTGCAGATGGCCAAGACCATCGGTGGTCACATCGTCGGCATGTCCACGGCCCTTGAGGCCATCGCCGCCCGGCAGGCCGGCATGGAGGTCCTCGGTTTCTCGCTCATCACGAACCTGGCCGCCGGCATCCAGAAGACGCCCCTCAGCCACGCCGAGGTGCTCGAGGCCGGCCGTGAGGCGGAGCCCGTGATCTCGGCGCTCCTGGCCCGTGTGATCGGCGCGCTGTGAGCGAGCACGTCGCCGCCGCGCGCGCCTGGCTCGCCCAGGACCCGGATGCCACGACCCGCGAAGAACTCACCGCGCTGCTCGCGCGCGTGGAGCACGGGGATGCCGAGGCGGCCGCCGACCTGGAGGATCGTTTCGCGACGCGCCTCGCCTTCGGGACGGCCGGGCTCCGCGGCACGCTCGGCGCCGGATCGAACCGCATGAACCGGGTGCTCGTGGCGCAGGCCGCGGCGGGCTTCGCCGCGTACCTGCGCGAGAAGCAGCCCGAAGGAACACCGACCGTCGTGGTCGGGTACGACGGACGCCGCAACTCCGACGTGTTCGCACGCGACTCGGTGGAGATCTTCGCGGGGGCGGGGCTGCGCGCGATCCTGCTGCCGCGGATGCTGCCGACGCCCGTGCTCGCGTTCGCGGTGCGGCACCTCGGGGCCGACGCGGGGGTCATGGTCACCGCCAGCCACAACCCGGCGGACGACAACGGCTACAAGGTCTACCTCGGCGGTGCCGACGACGGCGCGCAGATCGTCTCGCCCGCCGACGCCGAGATCGCCGCGCACATCCAGCGCGTGGCTGATGCCGGCGACGTCACGATCCTCCCCCGCTCCGTCGGGTACGAGAACGCGCCCGAGTCGCTCGTCGAGGCGTACGTCGCCGCGACCGCCGCCGTCGCCCCCGCCCCCGCCGGTGCGGAGGGCGCGCGCTGGGTCTACACCGCGATGCACGGCGTCGGGTGGGAGACCGTGGAGCGCGTGCTCGCCGCGGCGGGCTACCCCGCCCCGGTCGTCGTCGAGGCGCAGATCCACCCCGACGGGCGCTTCCCCACCGTGGCCTTCCCCAACCCGGAGGAGCCCGGGGCGATGGACCTCGCCTTCGAGACCGCGCGCTCCGCCGACGCCGAGTTCGTCATCGCCAACGACCCGGATGCCGACCGCCTCGCGGTCGCGATTCCGGACGCGGATGCGGAGGGCGGCTGGCGCCGACTCACCGGCAACGAGATCGGGCTGCTGCTGGGGTGGCGGGCGGCGCGTGCCCACGCCGAGTCGGATCGAGGCGTCGGGCAGCCGGCATCCCTCGCCTGCTCGCTGGTGTCGTCGCCCGGGCTGCAGGTCGTGGCGGAGCACTACGGTCTCGACTTCCACGCGACCCTCACGGGCTTCAAGTGGATCTCGCGTGCGCCGGGGATCGTCTTCGGCTTCGAGGAGGCCCTGGGCTACCTCGTGAACCCCGACACCGTGCGCGACAAGGACGGCATCTCCGCCGCCGTCGCGTTCCTCGGCCTCGCCACGGCCGCGCGCGCCGAGGGCCGCACGGTCGCGGACCTGCTGCAGGAGTTCCGTGACACGTTCGGCGCGTTCGCGAGCGACCAGATCTCGGTGCGCGTCACCGACCTCAGCGAGATCGGCGGGATCATGGCATCCCTCCGCGCGCAGCCGCCGTCCGCGGTCGGCGAGGTCGCGGTGTCGAGAATCGACGACCTGCTGCACGGCATCGACGGGCTGCCCCCGGGCGACGTGCTGCGCATCTGGCTCGAGGACGGCTCTCGCCTCATCGTGCGGCCCAGCGGCACCGAGCCGAAGCTGAAGCTGTACCTCGACGTGCGCGGCTCGTCGGCGAAGAAGGCCCGCCGCCGCCTCGAGGCGCTGCGCGCCGGTGCCGAGGAACTGCTCGCCGCGGTGCGCTGACGCCTCCAGGGTACGGCGCTCGGGGAGCGGTGCTGGGACCGCGGTGCTGGGGCGGCAGCGTAGCGACGCTTGCAGGTGGCCCCGGGGCGACAGAAGTGGCCCCGG
>NZ_LQQP01000027.1 GCF_001619615.1 Microbacterium sp. T32 | reverse complement strand
CCGGGGCCACTTCTGTCGCCCCGGGGCCACCACGCCTCGCTGGGACGCCCGTGGTGACTTCGGGGGGCCGGCGAACAGAGCATCTATGCTGACGCGATCTTCGGGGAGGAAGTCCCCGGTCGAGACGGGTTGGGGCGGATACCGAACGCCGCCAATCGACGCCCGAGCGTGGCAGCGTCCGTGATATCGCCCCACCCCCATCTGACGACGGGGCGTCGGGTGACGCCGCGGATCCAGTCCTCGCGAAGCTTCTCCTCGGCGACGATCTCGCCTGGGCTCTTCCCTTCGGCGGAGGCGAGCGCGCCATATTTCGTCTTGCCGTCGAACTCTCCCCAGGCTTCCACGTCGTCCAGACCGAAGTCGACCCAGTACGTTCGTCCACGCGGACCCCGAATCGGCACCTGCAGCGAGGGAACGGCGAAGCCGAGTTCTGCCAGACGGATGCGGCTGATGCTCTCCCCAGGAAGCTGAGCGCGGCCGTCCGCGAACTCCAGAACTCTCCGAGCCTGCACGCGGCCCACAGCCTGGGTGAGGAGCGTCCGGCGCGCGGCTTCCTTGAGTGCCTCAGCCGCAGCCTCGTCGTACACGCCCGGCGAGCGGTACGCGGTTTGACGAAGCGCGGCATCCGCCACGGATACTGCCAGCTCTTTCGACTCGGCCCGTGCGACGTCCGCCACGGTCCGCGCGAGGGACGTGCAGAGCAGGCCCCCGATCTCTGTCACATCCGCGTTGTCGAGAAGTCCCCGGTGACGAACGATCTCGTAGCCCGAGCCCGGTCGACCGTTCGGCGATACGACATGGGTCTTCCCATCGTCTGACAACAAAGGAAGCCCGTGGATGGCGGCTGCGGTGCGCCCGGCGAAAATGGGTGGGATGGCAGCGATGGCGCTGTACGCCCGGGCACGGAGAACCGCGTTGTCCTCGACGGTCAAGGGCGCGAGCTCCGACGTTCGGACGAATACCCCGCGCCGCAGCATGGTCAACATGCCCGAGTCGACCGCACGTCGAATTCGACGTGAGTCGTACCCGAGCTCCGCGAGGTCACGCCGTCGGCGCAGAGGAACGATGAATCCGTTGGTCACCGTTCTGAGTCTTCACTCGCGCTCCCCGTAGCGCTGGGTCCTCAGCCCGATATGGGGATCAACTAGAGGGCGCTCGGCATGGGGAGGAGGGGCTGGGATGCGGTGGCCGCCCGTGGTCGCGAAGTTCGCGAGTGGCCCCGGGGCCACTTCTGTCGCCCCGG
>NZ_LQQP01000026.1 GCF_001619615.1 Microbacterium sp. T32 | reverse complement strand
CCCCCCCCCCCCCCCCCCGCCCAAGGCAACCGCACGAACCCGAATGTGGTCGATGTTTCACGTGAAACGGCGAGTGAGCCACGCGTTGCAGGCACAGACCCATCGCGCACTCACGTCCGCGAGCCTGCCCGCTGACAGTGGTGGGCGGCAAAGAGCAATATCCCGGCACGTCGCGACAGCCGGGCCGAGAGACACTCGACCGGGACCACCCTCGCCATCACAAGGACCCATCGTCGCCAGGTCGGAGCCGACAGCGACGTTACGACTCACGCGAAAACATACCGCTCTGCACACACGGCCACGACCTACGACAGCGGACCGCTTGACGCGCCAGGAATCGCGGCACGATCACTCGCCATCGGCCAGGCGCCCGTCGGGAACGCGAATGCGCCACGCTCGACTTCTTCCGTGCCGCTCCGGCATCCGGGACTACACTCCACGGTCGCCCACGACGAGAGAGCCCGGCGCTCAGAGAAGGACACGACGACAGCCACCCCCGCACCGAGGACTGTCGGACGTCACAACGTGCGCCGCCGCACCCACGGATCCGGTGTGGTGAGGAGTTGGACGACGTATCTGCCGCAACCATGTCGCGCAGCGCGCCCGCTGATGGCCCAGGGGAGCGCCCCGACCATCGCGGCGGCGCCACCCACACACGCGCACCGGACGCCGAACGGAACCCTCACTCCCGGCGCGCACGCGACGGCGCCACGTTCGACGACACGCCACCGGCGACAACCGCACCCGCATGTCGGACCCCCACGGCAGACTCTCCCTCATGACCCTTCAACCCGGCGACCCGCTCCCGCCCGCACCCCGCGTCGCTCCCGACATCGACGATGACTTTTCGCGCGGTGCCTTCAGCGACGCCTGGGTCCTGCACTACCTGCCGCACTGGACGACACCCGAGCGCTCGGCCGCACGATGGGGATTCACGTCGGCCGGCCTCGCGTTGCGGATCGACCAAGACCAGCTCGACTGGCGGCCGGAGGACGCACCCCTCCGCGTGTCCAATCTGCAGACCGCGACCTTCTCCGGCCCTGCCGGCTCAGCGGTCGGCACCCACCGCCATCGTCCCGACGGACTCGCCGTGCGGACACCGACCCCCACCGATCTCCGCTACGCCCCGCGAGCCGGCCGTGTCGATGTGACCCTACGCGCGAGCTCGGACGCGGATTGCATGACCGCGATCTGGCTCGTGGGGACCGAGCACGAAGACCCGCGCGACTCGGGTGAGATCTGCGTCGTCGAGATCGACGCCGACGCACTGGGGGAGCACACGAGTATCAGGTGCGGGATCAAGGCCCATCACGACGATCGCCTGACGACGGACATGATCACGACGACCGTCCCGCACGACGCCGGGGAACATCTCACGTGGACCGTCGTGTGGGGTGGGGGAGTGACCACGATCGGATGCGAAGGAATCGTCGTTGCCGAGTTCGACCAGTCACCGGACTACCCGCAGATGTTGCTCATCGACATCTTCGAGATGTCACCGGGCACCGGAACCTACCCCAAGTCGACGACGGTGCGGAGAGTGAAGGCTTGGTCCACCCGTTCCCAATGAATGGGAGTGGGCTACCGCGAGACCGTGGCCGTCAGCACACGCGTCGGCTCCTCGACGACGCCCTCGCCGACGATGTGGATCTCGACGCCGGTCACGCCGAACCGGCGGATCTGCTTCTCCGCGGCATCCACTTCCGCGGCGACGTTCGCGCCCTTCAGATACGCCAGCCGACCGCCCACGCGCGCGAGCGGAGCCGTCCAGGGGATGAGGGTGCGCAACGCACTCACCGCACGTGCGGTCACGACGTCGAAGACGCGTCCCTTAGCCCACTCCTCGGCGCGAAGGCGCTCGACGACGACGTTGTCCAGACCGAGTGCTTCCACCTGCTCCGTCAGCCACACGGTGCGGCGCTCCATCGGCTCGATGAGCGTGAACTCCACGTCGGGGCGGGCGATCGCCAACACGATGCCCGGGAGGCCAGCGCCCGAGCCCACGTCCGCGACACGACCGGTGAAGAAGGGGGCGGCGACCGCGCTGTTGAGAATGTGACGCGACCAGAGCCGCGGCACCTCCAGCGGGCCGATCAGACCGCGCTGCTCACCGTGCTTGGCCAGCGCTTGCGTGAACTGACGAGCCAGGTCGATACGGTCGCCGAACACCGAGGCGGCGGCATCCGGTTCCGCTTCCAGTTCGTTCGTCACGTCCAACGGGTCAGCCGCGACGCAGCACGGTGTGCCTGTCGGCGCCCTCACCGAACGACTCGGACGCGTATCCGCGGGCGGCCGCGATGTCGTGCACGAGCTTCCGCTCGTAGCTCGACATGGCCGGCAGCGACGCCTGCGAGGCACCCTCCTCGAGGCGCTGGATCGCGCGATCCACCAGGGTCTCGAGCTGGCGCTGACGTGCGTCTCGCGAGCCTCCGATGTCGAGGATCAGGCGCGAGAACCGGCCCGTCGCGTTCTGCACGGCGAGGCGCGTGAGCTCCTGCAGCGCCTGGACCGTGTCGGGGTGAGAGAGCGTGGAGAGCGCCGAGGCGTCCTCCGCCTCCACCGAGACGTACGCGCGACCGGCGCGCACGTCGAGAGCGAGATCACCGTCGATGTCGGCGATGTCGAGCAGCCCCTCGAGGAAGTCGGCGGCGACGTCGCCTTCCTGCTCGAGCTGCTCTTCCGTGGCGGCGGTGGGTTCGGTCGCGATCTGCTCGGACGTCGTCATCATGGTCTCCGGGTGCTCAGGAGGGGGTGTCGGTGCCGGGCTTGGCGGTCGTCCGCGGTGCCGTTCCGGGCGCCTTGGTCGACTGCTGCTGCTTCTTGGCGCGCTGCTTGCCCACGGGCTGCTGACGCTTCGGCTGCGCCGCGCGCGCACGCTCCGCCTCCTCGAAGAGTCGCTGCTGCTCGGCCTCGTACTTCTCGATCGGGACGACCTTGCCGTTCGAATCGATCGCCTTGCCCTTGCGCGCCAGACGCTCTTCGCGAGCCCTGGCGGCGTCGGATCCGGGCGTCGGCATCTCGCGGATGACGATGAACTGCTGCACCATCGTCCAGATGTTGCTGACGAACCAGTAGATGACGACACCGAGCGGGAAGAAGATACCCGAGAAGATGAAGGCCAGCGGCAGGATGAAGAGCATGATCTTCTGCATCTGGTACGCCTGACCAGTCTTGGCCTCGGGCGACAGGTTCTTCGAGATGATCTGCAGCTGCGTGAAGAACTGCGACGCGATCATCAGGACGACGAGGGTCAGCAGGATCGCGACCGTGAACTGTCCGTCGGGCTGACCCCACGCGGTGACGAGGTTGACGTGCATGGATGCCACGTCGAACAGGCGCGCGTCGTAGAACTCGCGAGTGAGTTCAGGGGTGAGCAGACCCACACCACCCAGACCGCTCGTGGCATGCTTCGCGACATCGTTCAGCACGCTGAACAGGGCGAAGAAGATCGGCATCTGCACCAGCAGCGGCAGGCAGCTGGAGACCGGAGTCGTCCCGTGCTTCTTGTACAGCGCCATGGTCTCGCGGCTCATCGCCTCGCGGGAGAGCTGGTCGCGCTTGCCCTTGTACTTCTCCTGCACCTTGCGGAGCTCGGGGGCGATCTCCATCATCTTGCGCTGGCTCTTGATCTGGCGCACGAAGAGCGGGATGAGCGCGGCACGCACGACGAGCACGAGCCCGACGATCGACAGCACCCAGGTGAGACCGGCCGCGGGCGCCATGCCCAGCGACGTGAAGAGCGCATGCCAGCCGACCAGCACGAGCTCGACGGCCCATTTCAAGGGCCAGAGGACGATTCCAATGAGATCCGGCACGGATCAGTCCTTTCGGGAGGGCACGACGAAGCCGTGCGGAGTGAGTTCGTGGCGGAAGGCGCGGTGCGGACGGACATCGTCGATGCCTCCCTGAGCCCAGGGGTGGCAGCGGGCGAGGCGGGCCGCGGTCAGAGCGGCTCCCTTGACGAGTCCGTGCTGCTGCACGGCGCCCACCGAGTAGGCGGAGCAGGACGGGTAGTACTTGCACACATCGCCGTAGACGTGCGAGATCGTCGCCCGGTACGCGTGGAGAAGGGCGAGGCCGGCGTTACGGGGGAGGAGGGGAAGGGATGCCGCGACCGTGGACCATTCCAGGTGTCCGACACCAGTGGATGAGGTGGGGAGCGTCGAGGTGCTCACGCGGCGGCCTTGCGTTCCAGGCACCGAACGACGTCGGCGCGGAGATCGGCATAGTCGGCCGTGGCGGCCGACGGAAGTGCTCGGATGACGACCGAGGCGCCCCCGCGAACGAACGGGAGCGCCTCGGCGCACACCGCCTTGAGACGGCGGCGAACGGTGTTGCGAATGACGGCCGAGCCGACCTGACGGCTCACGATGAAGCCGAAGCGCGCCGGACCCTCGTCCGGGGCGCCGCCGACATAGGTCACGGTGTGCGTTCCGGCACAGCGAGAACCCCGACGGACGGTGGCTTTGTAGTCCGATCCGCGGGTGAGTCGGTTCGGCTTCGCGAGCACTGGGTGGGTCAGGCCGAGAGCTCGGTGCGGCCCTTGGCGCGACGCGCCGACAGGATCGCGCGGCCGGCGCGGGTGCGCATGCGGGCGCGGAAGCCGTGCTTCTTGGCGCGGCGGCGGTTGTTGGGCTGGAAGGTGCGCTTGCTCATGGGGTCACTCCGGAGGTGATGTCACCCGATGCTCTTCTGCCGGGGGACGTGGTCGGGACTGCCGTGTAGGCATAAGTCAACCGACTAAGGCTACGTCGCGCGCGACGTTAACTCAAACCGAGAGGCCGACCGCTCATTATCCCCAAGCGTCATCCACACCCGTGGCAAAGACACGCGAGCGCGTTCTACAGTTGATTTTGCTCCGTGCGGACCGCGAACTAGCGTGTCCCCGGAAGTTATCCACAGGTTCGGCGCGATGCACGTCGACAGTCGCGCGCCGAGTTCCCGGAGGGGATATGTCTTTGCACCAGGTACCGGATGTCCCTGTCTGGTCCGCCGTGCTCGACCACCTGCTCACCGACGACCGCGTCACGCCGCAGCTCCACGGCTTCCTGAACCTGGCCGTGCCGCAGGGCGTGATGGGCGGCACCCTCTACCTCGACGTGCCGAACGACCTCACCGCCGCGCAGATGAACAAGCGCATGCGCGCACCCATCCTCGAGGCCCTCACCCAGGTGCAGGGCGTCGACCCCGAGGTCAGCAACTTCCGCGTCGTCGTGAACCCCGATCTCATCGAGTCGCACCGGCCGACCACCGCCGACGAACGCTCGACATCCGCGTCGACGAACGCGATCGCCCCGACGCCGCTGCCCGAACAGGCGCCCGACCCGATCGTCCCGGCATCCCGGAACGACACGCGACTGAACCCGAAGTACACCTTCGACAACTTCGTCATCGGTCAGTCCAACCGTTTCGCGCACGCGGCCGCGGTCGCGGTCGCCGAAGCGCCGGCGAAGGCCTACAACCCGCTCTTCATCTACGGCGACTCGGGACTCGGCAAGACGCACCTCCTCCACGCCATCGGCGACTACGCCGCGAGCATGTACGCCGGCATCCGCGTGCGATACGTCTCGAGCGAAGAGTTCACGAACGACTTCATCAACTCGATCGCGAACAACCGCGGCTCCGCCTTCCAGGCGCGGTACCGCGACGTCGACATCCTCCTGATCGACGACATCCAGTTCCTGCAGGGTCGCGCCGAGACGCAAGAGGCGTTCTTCCACACCTTCAACACGCTCCACGATCACGACAAGCAGGTCGTGATCACGAGCGATCTGCCGCCCAAGCAACTCACCGGGTTCGAAGACCGCATGCGCAGCCGTTTCGAGTGGGGTCTGATCACGGACGTGCAGGCGCCCGACCTCGAGACGCGTATCGCGATCCTCCGCAAGAAGGCGCAAAGCGAGCGGCTCCTCATCCCCGACGACGTGCTCGAGTACATCGCCACCGTGGTCTCGTCGAACATCCGCGAACTCGAAGGTGCGCTCATCCGCGTCTCGGCGTTCGCGAGCCTCAACCGCTCGACGCTCGACATGTCGCTCGCGCAGACGGTGCTCCGCGACATCATCGATCAGGACGACGCGAACGTGGTCTCGCCGACCGACATCATCACCGCGACGGCGCAGTACTTCAAGCTGTCGGTCGACGACCTCTACGGATCCAGCCGTTCTCAGGCCGTGGCGACCGCGCGCCAGATCGCGATGTACCTGTGCCGCGAGCGCACGAGCCTGTCGCTGCCGAAGATCGGTCAGCTCTTCGGCAACCGCGATCACACGACGGTGATGTACGCCTACAAGAAGATCAGCGACCTGATGAAGGAGCGGCGCTCCATCTACAACCAGGTCTCGGAGATCACGACGCAGCTCGGGCGCATGCGCTGAGCGCCCGCCTGAACCGAGGGGTTCGTCCGCATCCGCGGGCGAACCCCTTCGTCGTTTTCGCCCCCGAACGGGGCTCGGACGGCCTCTCATCACGATGTTTCAGCCGGTTCTACACAGTGTGGAAAACCTGTGGATAACTCGAAATCTCTGCGGAAGACATGTGAACGACACGCGGACGCCTGTGGAGGACGGCGCGAACCCGCATCGACCCGATCGTGTTAACTGCGCAGGCTCTCCGCAGCGCGTCCACAGGTCACAGCCGTGTAGTTCCCTGCTGTTAACACGCATCGCGCGAGTTATCCACACTCTCCACAGCTGTTAACAAGATGAAGAATCCATTGATGAGTTAACAGAGATCCGATGACCTTGTGGTGCGGAAGCGGGTCGACGTGTGCCGACGCGGTCGGGCACTAGCATGGGAAAGCCATACCGCCGTCAAGGGAGCGCCCGTGAAGTTTCACGTCAATCGCGATGTCTTCAGCGAAGCCGTTTCGTTCGTGGTCAAGCTCCTGCCGCAGCGGAACCCGCAGCCGATCCTCGCGGGTGTGCTGATCGAGGCGAACGAGCAGGGTCTGACTCTCGCGGCCTTCGACTACGAGGCATCCGCGCGCACCACGATCGAGGCCACGGTCGATGAGCCGGGCACGATCCTCGTCCACGGACGTCTCCTCTCCGACATCGCCAGCCGGCTCCCGAACGCCCCCATTCAGATCGCGGTCGACGACGACGGCGGCATCCTGCTCACGTGCGGCTCGGCGCGCTTCACGCTGGCATCCATGCCCGTCCAGGAGTACCCGGCGATTCCCGAGGTGACCGGCGAATCTGGTCTGGTCCCGGCCGACGACTTCGCCACCGCGATCGCGCAAGTGGCCTTCGCCGCGTCGCGCGACGACGTGACGCCCGTCCTCACCGGCGTGCAGCTCGAGGTGACGGGCACGCAGCTCAGCCTCGTCGCCACCGACCGCTACCGCGTCGCGCTGCGCGAGATCCCCTGGGACGGCGGGTCCGCGGCATCCGATGAGCCCACCACCGCCCTCGTGCCGGCGCGCACACTGCAGGAGGTCGGCAAGACGTTCGCACACGGCGGCGACATCTCGATCGCGTTCTCCGGTTCGGGCGACCGCGAGATCATCGCGTTCTCCTCGGGCAACAAGACCGTGACGTCGCTGCTCATCAAGGGCAACTTCCCGCCCGTGCGTCGGCTCTTCCCCGCGCAGACCGAGCACCACAGCGTCGTCAACACCGCCGAACTCGCCGAGGCCGTGCGTCGTGTCGCGCTCGTGCTCGACCGCTCCGCGCCGCTGCGGTTCACGTTCGGTCCCGACGGGGTGTCGATGGATGCCTCGGGCACCGAGCAGGCGCGCGCGACGGAATCCGTCGACGCGACGCTCGTCGGCGACGAGGTCACCCTCGGTCTCAACCCGCAGTACCTGCTCGAGTCGCTCGGTGCCGTGCGCAGCGAGTTCGCGCGGATCACATTCACGTCGAGCGACAACGCGAACAAGCTCAGCCCCGTGCTCATCACCCCGCAGACCTCGGTCGACAAGGGTGGCGAGGGCTCGTTCAAGTACCTGCTGCAGCCGAACCTCCTGTTGCGCTGAGTCGCCCCCCACCCCGGCGGATGTCGGGGGCGGCGGGTAGTCTGACCCGGTGATCGTGGAGCAGCTCGGACTAACGGATTTCCGCAATTACGCGGCTGCCGACGTCTCGCTCTCCGCGGGGGCCAATCTCTTCGTCGGTCGCAACGGGCAGGGCAAGACCAATCTCGTCGAGGCCGTGGCCTACCTCGCCACCCTCGGCTCGCATCGCGTCTCGAGCGACGCCCCGATGGTGCGCGACGGGGCGGATGCCGCGATCGTGCGCGCGCGTCTCGGCCACGGCGAGCGCAGCGTGCTGCTCGAGCTGCAGCTCAACCGCCAGGGATCGAACAAAGCGCGGGTCAACGGCGTGAACGTCCGCACGGCCGAGCTTCCCCGCTACGCCCAGGTCGTGCTGTTCGCGCCGGAGGATCTCCAGATCGTCCGCGGCGACCCCTCGGCCCGCCGACGGTTCGCCGACCAGCTCATCGTCCAGCGCGCCCCTCGGCTCGCCGGCGTCCTCGCCGACTACGACCGCGTACTCCGCCAGCGCACCGCCCTGCTCAAGTCGGCGCGCGCACGCGGCGTCCGCGGCGACGCCCTCGGAACGCTCGACGTCTGGGACGACAAGCTCGTCTCGCTCGGCACCGAGGTGATCGAGGCGCGGCTGGCGTTGGCATCCGATCTGTCCGTCCCCGTGGCCGACGCCTACACGGCGATCGCGGGTGCCGACCACGATCCGCGTCTCCGTTGGGCGTTGTCCGTCGTCGGCGGCGACCCCGAGGAAGGCGACGCGGCGGCCGACACCGGCACCACCGGGTCGCTCGCCGATCAGTTCCGCGCGGCGCTGGCAGCCCGTCGACCGCAGGAGCTCGAGCGCGGGCTGACGCTCGTCGGTCCTCACCGCGACGACCTCGTCCTCGAGGTGCGTGGTCTGCCGGTGAAGGGGTACGCCTCACACGGCGAATCGTGGTCGGTCGCGCTCGCTCTGCGCTTGGCATCCGCCGAACTCCTCCGCGCCGAGTCGCGCCTGGGGGATCCGGTGCTGATCCTCGACGACGTGTTCGCCGAGCTCGATGCGGGCCGGCGCACGCGTCTGGCCGAGCTCGTGGCCGGGTTCGAACAGGTCATCGTGACCTCGGCGGTGGAGGAAGACGTGCCCGACGGCCTGCGTGCGCACGTCGTCCGGGTCGAGGCCGGTCGGATCAAGGACGCCGATGACTGACGAGCCCGATCTTCCCGAGACCCTCGCGACGTATCTGCGGCTGCGCGGTCTCGAACCGTCGCCCTACCGGAAGAAGAAGCGGCGTCGCCGCGCCGACGACGGTGAGAACGCCCCGTTCACGCCCGGGCGCGACCCGCGCGGACTCGGCGACGTGCTCTCGACGCTGACGAAATCCGCCGGGTGGGAGCCGCAGCTCGCGCGGGAGGACCTGGTCCGTACGTGGCACGACGTCGCCGGCGCCGACACCGCCGCGCACACGCGTCCGGTGGCCCTGGATGCCGGGATGCTGACGGTCCAGGCCGACTCGACGGCGTGGGCGAAGCAGCTGCAGCTGATGCGCGCGCACATCCTGTCGGAGATCATCCGGCGCTTCCCCGAGGCGGGGGTCGAGGCGATCCGCTTCATTGGGCCGGACGTCCCCTCCTGGAAATGGGGGACGAGAGCCGTTCCAGGCCGTGGCCCGCGCGATACCTACGGCTGAGCCATGGTCGGGGTCGGTTCGTCATCTTTTCTCCCCTCCTAGGGGCGTACACACCGATTTGGGAGGCCCTGCGCGATAGGATGGAGGTTCCGACGAATCGATCTGGAGCTCGCGAAGTCATGACGTCCGAAAACCCCGACAGCGTTTCCGAGGAACCCGTAGCCGAGTCGACCGCTCACCCCGCGAAGGTTCCCAACGAGTACGGGGCAGACGCCATCCAGGTGCTCGAGGGCCTCGAGGCCGTCCGCAAGCGTCCCGGCATGTACATCGGCTCCACCGGCGAGCGGGGCCTGCACCACCTCGTGCAGGAGATCGTCGACAACTCCGTCGACGAGGCCCTCGCCGGCTACTGCGACACCATCGACGTCACGATCCTCTCGGACGGTGCCGTCCGCGTGATCGACAACGGCCGTGGCATCCCGGTCGACATGCACCGCACCGAGGGCAAGTCGACCGTCGAGGTCGTCCTGACCGTCCTTCACGCCGGTGGAAAGTTCGGCGGCGGCGGCTACGCGGTGTCGGGCGGTCTGCACGGTGTCGGTTCGTCGGTCGTGAATGCCCTGTCCACGCGCCTCGAGGTCGAGGTGAAGCGTCAGGGCCACGTGTGGCGCCAGTCGTTCCGCGACGGCGGCGTGCCCCAGGCACCCCTCGCGCAGGGCGAGGAGAGCGAAGAGACCGGGACGTCGATCACGTTCTGGCCGGATGCCACGATCTTCGACACCGTCGATTTCGACTACGACACGCTGCGCACGCGCTTCCAGCAGATGGCCTTCCTCAACAAGGGTCTGCGCATCAGCCTGCGCGACGAGCGTCCGCAGTCGATCGTGACCGAGGGCGAGCCCGGCGAAGAGACGACTGTCGCGCGCCACGACTCGTTCCTCTACGAGCGCGGCCTCGTCGATTACGTCGAGCACCTCAACCGCGTCCGCAAGGCCGACGTCGTCAACGACGAGATCATCGAGGTCGAGTCCGAGGACACCGACCGCAACATCGCACTCGAGCTCGCGATGCAGTGGACGACGGCCTACACCGAGAACGTCTTCACCTTCGCGAACACGATCAACACGCACGAGGGCGGGACGCACGAAGAGGGCTTCCGCGCCGCGCTCACGACGCTCGTCAACCGGTACGCGCGCGCGAACAACCTCCTCAAGGAGAAGGACGACAACCTCACGGGTGAGGACATCCGCGAGGGACTCACCGCCGTCATCTCGGTCAAGCTGTCCGAGCCGCAGTTCGAGGGTCAGACGAAGACCAAGCTCGGCAACACCGAGGCGCGCGCGTTCGTGCAGAAGGTGGTCGGCGACAAGCTCGGCGACTGGTTCGACCGCAACCCCGCGCAGGCGAAGAACATCATCCGGAAGGCCATCGACGCGGCCACCGCGCGTCTGGCCGCCCGCAAGGCGCGCGAGACCGCGCGTCGCAAGAGCGTCTTCGAGTCCGCCGCGATGCCCGACAAGCTCAAGGACTGCACCTCGAAGGACCCGTCGATCAGCGAGATCTTTCTCGTCGAGGGTGATTCCGCTGGCGGCTCGGCGGTGCAGGGCCGCGACCCGCACACGCAGGCGATCCTCGCCCTCCGCGGCAAGATCCTCAACGTCGAGCGCGCGCGCCTCGACCGGGCGCTGGGCAACAAGGAAGTCCAGGCGATGATCCAGGCCTTCGGCACGGGCATCGGCGAGGACTTCGACATGGCCAAGGCCCGGTACCACAAGATCGTCCTGATGGCGGATGCCGACGTCGACGGCCAGCACATCACCACGCTGCTGCTCACGCTCCTCTTCCGCTACATGCGCGGGCTCATCGAGGCCGGGTACGTCTACCTCGCCCAGCCGCCGCTGTACCGCCTGAAGTGGTCGAACCACCCCCACGAGTACGCGTACAGCGACCGGGAGCGCGACGCGCTCCTCGTCGAGGGCCAGGCCGCCGGTCGCCGCATCCCCAAGGACAACGGCATCCAGCGCTACAAGGGTCTGGGCGAGATGAACGACCACGAGCTCTGGGAGACGACCATGGATCCCGAGACCCGCACGCTTCGTCAGGTCACGATCGACGACGCCGCGTCCGCCGACGAGATCTTCTCGGTGCTCATGGGCGAGGACGTCGAGTCGCGGCGCAGCTTCATCCAGCGCAACGCCAAAGACGTCCGCTTCCTCGACATCTGATCCCGGTCGACTCGATACGAAACTGAGAATCCATGGCTGACGACACCACTCCCGAGCCCGCCGGCGCGCGCGAAGAAGCCGCCCACAACCACGGCAAGATCGACCAGGTCGACCTCCAGCTCGAGATGCAGCGGAGCTACCTCGACTACGCGATGAGCGTGATCGTCGGGCGCGCCCTGCCCGACGTGCGCGACGGACTCAAGCCCGTCCACCGCCGCGTGATCTACGGCATGTACGACGGCGGCTTCCGCCCCGACAAGTCGTTCTCGAAGTGCGCCCGCGTGGTCGGCGAGGTCATGGGCCACTACCACCCGCACGGCGACGCCCCGATCTACGACGCCCTCGTGCGTCTCGTGCAGCCGTGGTCGCTGCGCTATCCGCTCGCGCTCGGCCAGGGCAACTTCGGCTCTCCCGGCAACCAGGGGGCGGCGGCTCCCCGGTACACCGAGACGAAGATGGCTCCTCTCGCGCTCGAGATGGTGCGCGACATCGAGGAAGAGACCGTCGACTTCGAGGACAACTACGACGGCCAGACCCAGGAGCCGAAGGTCCTCCCGGCGCGCTTCCCGAACCTGCTCGTCAACGGCTCGGTCGGTATCGCCGTCGGTATGGCGACGAACATCCCGCCGCACAACCTCCGCGAGGTCGCCGCGGGCGCCCTGTGGGCGCTGGAGAACCCGGATGCGAGCCGCGAGGAGCTGCTCGAAGCGCTCATCGATCGCATCCCGGGGCCCGATTTCCCCACGGCCGCGCAGATCCTCGGCACCCGCGGCATCAAGGACGCGTACCGCACGGGTCGCGGCTCGATCACGATGCGCGCCGTGGTGAACATCGAGGAGATCCAGGGCCGCACGTGCCTCGTGATCACCGAGCTGCCGTACCAGGTGAACCCCGACAACGTCGCGGTGAAGATCGGCGACCTCGCCCGCGAGGGCAAGATCACCGGCATCGCCGACATCCGCGACGAGACGTCGGGCCGCACCGGCCAGCGCCTCGTGATCGTGCTGAAGCGCGACGCGGTCGCCAAGGTCGTGCTGAACAACCTGTACAAGCACACGCAGCTGCAGGAGAACTTCGGCGCGAACATGCTCGCGATCGTCGACGGCGTGCCGCGCACGCTGTCGCTGGACGGCTTCATCAGCCTGTGGATCGAGCACCAGATCGAGGTCATCGTCCGGCGCACGCGCTACCGCCTCCGCAAGGCGGAGGAGCGCATGCACATCCTGCGCGGCTACCTCAAGGCGCTCGACGCGCTGGACGAGGTCATCGCGCTCATCCGCCGGTCGCCGACAGCCCAGGATGCCAACGAGGGCCTGCAGAAGCTCCTCGACATCGACGACATCCAGGCGCAGGCCATCCTCGACATGCAGCTGCGACGCCTGGCGGCCCTCGAGCGGCAGAAGATCGTCGACGAAGCGCAGGAGCTCGAAGCGCGCATCGCCGACTACAACGACATCCTCGCGACGCCCGGACGCCAGCGGACGATCATCCGCGATGAGCTCACCGCGATCGTCGACCGCTTCGGCGACGACCGCCGCACCGAGATCCTGCACGGTTTCGACGGCGACGTCTCGGTGGAAGACCTCATCGCCGAGGAGGAGATGGTCGTCACCGTCACCCGCGACGGCTACATCAAGCGCACGCGCAGCGACAACTACCGCTCGCAGCACCGCGGCGGCAAGGGCGTGAAGGGCGCGCAGCTGCGGGCCGACGACGTCGTGGAGCACTTCTTCGTCACCACGACCCACCACTGGCTGCTCTTCTTCACGAACAAGGGCCGCGTGTACCGCTCGAAGGCGTACGAGGTTCCGGAGGCCGGTCGGGATGCCAAGGGCCAGCACGTGGCGAACCTCCTCGCGCTGCAGCCCGACGAGGAGATCGCACAGATCCTCGACATCCGCGACTACAGCGTCGCGACGTACCTCGTGCTCGCGACCCGTAATGGTCTCGTGAAGAAGACCCGCCTCGACGAGTACGACACCAACCGCCAGGGCGGCGTGATCGCCATCAAGCTCCGCGGCCAGGTCTCGGACGACGGTGAGGATGCCGAGCAGGGTGCGGCCGACGAGCTCGTCAGCGCGCTGCTGGTCGACGAGGGCGACGACATCCTCCTCATCAGCCGCCTGGGCATGTCGCTGCGGTTCTCCGCGACCGACAGCGCGTTGCGCCCGATGGGGCGCTCGACGTCGGGCGTGAAGGGCATGGACTTCCGCGCCGGCGACAGCCTGCTGTCGGCATCCGTGGCCAAGGACGACGAGTTCGTCTTCATCGTCACCGAGGGTGGCTACGCCAAGCGCACGTCGGTCACCGAATACCGCATGCAGAACCGCGGCGGACTGGGCATCAAGGTGGCCCGTCTGACCGAGGATCGTGGGGTTCTCGCGGGTGGTCTGATGGTGTCCGAGGGCGACGAGGTCCTTGTGGTTCTTGCCAGCGGCAAGGTGGTACGCTCCTCCGTGGCCGAGGTGCCTGCCAAGGGTCGCGACACGATGGGAGTCGTGTTCGCCCGTGCCGGAGGCGATGATCGCATCATCGCGATCGCCCGGAACAGCGAACGAAACCTGGCCGAGACGACGGAGACGACACCCGATCCGGCCGCGCCCGACGCGGTCGAGACCGCCTCCTCTTCCGAGACCCCCGAGGAAAGTACTGACGCATGAGCACGGTAGCCGACAAACTCGCCAAGAAGTCGACGCACAAGACCTCGGCCAAGCAGGTGCGTCTGCGCCTGGTCTACATCGACTTCTGGTCGGCCGTGAAGCTCTCGTTCCTCGCGGCCGTCGCGATCGCCGTCGTCACGGTGGTCTCGTACTTCCTCGTCTACCTCGTCGTGAGCGCCACCGGACTCATCGGCAAGGCCGACGAGTTCTTCGCGAGCTTCACGGACGGCAGCGCCACGCTGTCGCAGTACGTGGGTCTGCCCCAGGTCATGGCGTTCGCGGCCATCGTCGCGATCCTGAACCTCATCGTCGTGACCGTGATGGGCGCCGTCGTCGCCGGCATCTACAACCTCGCGGTCAAGGTCACGGGCGGTCTGCTCGTCGGCTTCACCTCGAACTGACGCCGATTCGGAAAAACCTCGAGATTCGGGTAAAGTCTTCGAGGTTGACCACGATGCGTCAGCAAGACGGGGCTATAGCTCAGGCGGTTAGAGCGCTTCACTGATAATGAAGAGGTCCCAGGTTCAAGTCCTGGTAGCCCCACCCGTTCCCCTCTCGGGGCCTTAGCTCAGCTGGTAGAGCGCCTGCTTTGCAAGCAGGATGTCAGGAGTTCGAATCTCCTAGGCTCCACAACATCCCGTCGAGTCGGCGTCGGCCGGCTCTTCGTCTTTCCGGCATCCTTTGCGCGGTCCCGCGGCTAGGGTGATCGCAATGGACATGCGAGTCGCCGCGTACGCCGTCATCACGGACGCCGACGACCGCGTGCTGCTCGCCCACTGGGTCGAGGGTCGTCGCGCGGCGTGGACCCTTCCCGGCGGCGGTCTCGAGGAGGGGGAGGACCCTCAGCGTGCGGTGCGTCGCGAGGTCCGGGAGGAGACCGGGTTCCGGGTCGCGGTCGACGAGCTGCTCGGCATCCACTCCCGCGTCATCCCGGCCGAAGCCCGGCTCTCCGACGACGCGCAGGGGCCGCTGCACGCGCTCCGGATCGTGTACCGCGCCCACATCGTGGGCGGTCGGCTGCGCTACGAGGTGGACGGATCGACGGACCGCGCGGCGTGGTTCACGCTGACGGCCGCGCGGCGACTGCGGCGCGTGCAGCTGGTCGACATCGCTTTCCGGATGGCGAAGCTGTAGACGTCAACCGCGCGGTGCGGTGATGTCCGCGACGGTGGCGGAGTACGCCCGGATCAGGTCGTCCGCATCGACGAAGAGGCTGTACCCGTGGGCGCCGGCGCCCAGCGCGATGCGCCGGCCGACGATGCTCTCGTCGGCGTAGACGGGCCAGTCGTGCGTGCTGCCGATCGGGACGATGGTGCCCCGCTCGTATCCCGTCGCGGCGAGAGCGACCTCGGGCTCGGGCAGGCGCAGCTTGTTCACGCCCACCAGGGCCCGCAGCTTGGGCCACGAGATGACCCTGTCGCCCGGGACGAGGGCGAACAGGAACGTGTCGTCGGATCTCTTCACGACGAGCGTTTTCACGATGTCGTCCGGAAGGATGCCGAGCAGTTCTGCCGCTTCGTCGAGCGAGCTCGCGGCGGGACGCTCGCGCACATCGACAGAGAGGCCGCGCTGGAGCGCGGCCTCTCGGACTCTCTGGGTGGGGTCGCTCACGCGTCCGGGGCCCGCAGCGGGTCGTCGGCCACCCACAGCTCGTCGTCGGCGCGCAGCGTCTGCCAGGCGGCGTACGCGACACCGACCGCGGCGGCGACGCCGAGGAGGATGGCGATGACGCCACCGGCCCCGATGCCGTCGTTCTGCTTCGGAAGTTTGGCGGAAAGGCGCTTGGTGGCCTTCTTGCCGTACTTCTCGGCGCGCTTGGCGTACTTGTGGGTGTCGAGCTCGAAACCGCGGCCCTTGGCCAGGCGATCACGGGTGTCGCCCGCGGCATCCCACACCGACAGCGCGCCGCCGACGACGGCACCGGCCGCCGGGACGAGCTTGTGGCTGAGGAAGCGGTTGGCGTAGGTGACGCCCTTGTCGACGTACGGGGCAGCGTACTTGTCGTAACCGTCCTGGACGGTGGGAACGAGGTCTTCGCGGCTGAAGCGACCGAGCTGGCGACCGGCTTCGCGGGCCACCTTTCCGCTCTCGCCCAGCAGAACCTGCTGGGACTCCCACACCTTCGCGGCGTGCTTCTGGAGCTTGCGCAGTTCCTTCTTGCTCTTGCGGCTGAGGCCCACGGCTTCATCCTCCCTGTCGATGGGATGTACGCGATTCATCTTGCCAGAACGGGGGTCCCGGTCCGGGAACCCTTGCAGATAACTCTGAGAGAATGT
This sequence comes from Microbacterium sp. T32, assembly GCF_001619615.1. GTDB lineage: Bacteria > Actinomycetota > Actinomycetes > Actinomycetales > Microbacteriaceae > Microbacterium. The sequence continues at coordinate 12,661 of NZ_LQQP01000026.1, read as the reverse complement.
ACCCATGGCTTCCCACACCGCCGTCGCGACCCTTCACACCAACCACGGCGACATCGTCGTCAACCTGTTCGGCGACCACGCTCCCCGGACCGTTCGCAACTTCGTCGGCCTCGCCGACGGGACGCAGGAATGGACCCACCCGGCCACCGGCGCCAAGGGCGAGGGTCCGCTGTACTCGAACGTCGTCTTCCACCGCATCATCCCCGGCTTCATGATCCAGGGCGGCGACCCGCTCGGTCAGGGTGTCGGCGGCCCCGGTTACACCTTCAACGACGAAATCCACCCCGAGCTCGACTTCTCGGCCCCCTACAAGCTGGCCATGGCCAACGCCGGTCTGCGCCGCAACGCCATCACCGGCCAGCCCGAGGGCACGAACGGCTCGCAGTTCTTCATCACGACGGACCCCACCCCGTGGCTGCAGGGCAAGCACACCATCTTCGGTGAGGTCGCCGACGACGAGTCGAAGAAGGTCGTCGACGCGATCAGCAAGGTCCGGACCGCCGCGGGCGACCGTCCGATCGAGCCCGTGGTGCTCGAGTCGGTCGACGTCGTCACCGTCTGACCCTCGGCGGCGGCGGGTGTCCACGACCGAGGAGTTCCGTCGCAACAGCGACAACTTCTGCTACCGGCATCCGGACCGGCAGAGCTTCGTGCTCTGTCAACGGTGCCTGCGGACCGTCTGTCCGGACTGTCGCACACCTGCCGCCGTCGGCGTCATCTGTCCCGAGTGCATGGCCCAGCAGCGCGCGGCGGAGACGCCGGCGCAGAAGAAGGCCCAGCGCCGCTGGGGTCGTCGTTCGGCCCCTCTCGCGGTGGTCTCGAGCGGTCGTCCGATCGCGACGCTCACGATCATCGCCGTCACGGGCATCTTCTACGTGATCGGACTCATCCCGGTCGTCGGAACCATGGTCGGGAACGCGCTGGCCTTCTACCCGCCGTTCCTCGTCCCGCAACTGGGGCCCATCGAGCCGTGGCGGCTCTTCACCGCGGCTCTCGTCCATTCGGGGTTCTTCCACATCGGCCTGAACATGCTGGCCCTGTGGTTCATCGGTCGCAACCTCGAACCGCTCCTCGGCAAGTGGCGGTTCGTGGCGCTGTACCTGCTCGGGACGCTCGGAGGCTCGGTCGCCGTGGCGCTCCTGGCGCCGACCACCATCGTCGTGGGCGCGTCCGGAGCGATCTTCGCGCTGTTCGGTGCGCTCCTGGTGATCGGCCGCCATATCGGTGCGGACATCCGCACGATCGCGGTGCTGATTGCCATCAACTTTGCGTGGCCGTTCGTGGTCGCGATCTTCACGTCGCTGCGGACGGGCGACTACTTCGCCGCGCTCAACGACGTCGGGGTCTCGTGGCAGGCGCACCTGGGCGGACTCGTCGTCGGTGCGATCGTGGGCCTGATCTACGCCAGTACGCGAGCGATCCGTCAGCGGCCCCTGCAGATCGGGCTGCTGATCGCCGTCGGCGTGGCCCTTGTCGCGCTGCTCGCCGTGCCAGCGATAGTGTACTACTGAGAGTTATCCACAGGCTCATCCACAGGTGGGGATGAATTACACGGGTGTAAGTCGGGTGATCTCAGCGCCACCGCGTGGTCATCAAGAACCCCACGAAGGCGATTCCGAATCCGATCACGAGGTTCCACGCACCGATGCCGGGCACGGGGAACTGCGAGTTGCTCAGGTAGAAGACGAGCACCCACACCAAGCCGACGAGCATGAGACCGATCATGATCGGCAGGAACCACACCGGGTTCGGCGCGGATCCGTTGTCGTTGCGCTCGGCGATCGGGTCTTCGCCGTTGCCAGTACGTGCCATGCGGGCCAGTCTAACGGGCAGGTCCCTCTCGACCCACAGAACTAGACTGCCCCGGTGTCCTCGGTTGATGAACCCCACACGCGCCGGTCGTCGCGTCGACACCGACCGCCTCGCCGACGCGTCACGGTCCTCGGTGTTCTCGGCGATCTGCTCCTCACCGCCGGGGTGGTCGTGCTGCTGTTCGTCGGGTGGCAGTTGTGGATCGGCGACGCCATCATCGGGGCGAAGTTCAAGAGCGAAGCCGGCGCGCTGACGCAGGAATGGGCGGCCGCACCGGCGACGCCGAACGCGACTCCGAGCCCGACTGCGACCGGCCTCGCCGACCCGCCTGCCCTTGCGCAGCCGGGGAACGGCGAGGTCTTCGGGGTGATCCGCATCCCCCGTCTCGGACCCGACTACCAGTTCAAGCTCGCCGGCGGCGTGAGCGCGTCGGTCACCCTCGACCCCATCGGTGTGGGGCACTACCCCGACACCGCGATGCCCGGCCAGCAGGGCAACTTCGCGATCGCCGGTCACCGGGGCAGCCACGGTGCCCCGTTCGCGGATCTGCCTTCGCTCCGGGTCGGTGACGCGGTCGTCGTCGAGACCCCGGACGGCTGGTACACGTACCGCTTCCGCAATCTGGAGTACGTCCGCCCCGACGGCGTGGGCGTCCTGCTGCCGGTGCCCCAGCAGCCCGAGGTCCAGGCGACCGACAAACTGATCACCATGACCACGTGCAGTCCCCGGTACGGCTCCGCCGAGCGCGCCATCGCGTACGGGGTCTTCGAGTCATTCACCCCTCGCGCGGACGGCCCGCCCGCGTCGCTGAGTATCGGAGCCGCCTGATGTACGGAGCCTTCTGGCGCGTGCTGCCCGGACCCTGGTGGGTCCGTCTGTTCATCGTCCTCGTCTTGGTCGCGGCGGTGCTGTACGGCCTGTTCTTCTACGTGTTCCCTTGGGTGAGCGACATCCTTTATCCACAGGACGTCACGGTTCAGTGAGCTTCCGGGTCGTCGTGGTCGACAACCGCGACAGCTTCGTCCACACGCTCGCCGGATACGTGTCCGATCTGGGGGCCACTGTCGACCTGCGCGCGGCCCGCGGGCTGGCGGTCGACGCCGCCCTCTCTGAGGCGGATGCGGTGCTGATCTCCCCCGGCCCCGGACACCCGATCGACGCCGGCTCGTCGATCGAGGTCGTGCACGCGGCGCGGGAGCGTGGCATCCCCCTGCTCGGGGTGTGTCTCGGACACCAGGCGCTCGCGGTCGCCTTCGGTGCGCGCGTCGTGCGTGCTCCGGAGTTGCTGCACGGGATCACGAGCCGGATCCACCACGACGGCGCCGGCGTGTTCGTGAACATGGCGCGGGGGTTCGAGGCGACGCGCTATCACTCGCTCGCCGTCGACGCGGACACGCTCCCCGATGAGCTCGTGGTGACCGCGCGGACGGAGTCCGGGGTGATCATGGGTCTCGCCCACCGCGAGGCGCCGCTCGTCGGCGTGCAGTTCCACCCCGAGAGCATCCTCACCGACGGCGGCCACGCCCTGCTGGGCACGTGGCTCGAGGATGCCGGACTCCGTGGCGCCGCGGAGGCGGGGCGCCGCCTCCACCCGCGCCGGCGTCAGGATCCGCTGCAGTAGGTCAGGGTGATCTCGCTGTGGATCGGGACCTCACCGGGAGCCAGTGACTGCGTCTTGACCAGCGACGGAGTCGTCGCCGGGCAGGTGGCATCCGCTTCGGTCTTCACCGTCAGCTGCCGGTCCTGAGACTCGAGCTCGCGCTTCGCGACGTCGACGGGGTAGCCCTCATAGTTCACGATGACGACCGTGCCGCTCGCGATCACGAGGTTCACGGTCGTGCCCTTGGCGACCTCGGTACCGGATGCCACGCTCGCGGACATCACGACGCCCGCCGCCAGAGCCGGATCCGTCTTTCGCTGCACCAGGCCGAGTGAGAGACCGGCGGCCTGCAGAGCGGATCGCGCCTCCGTCTCCGTGATTCCCTCGAGGGTGGGGACCTTCGCCGTGTCCGCCCCCGTCGAGACGTAGAGGACCACTTCTTGGCCGGAGGCCACCGAGGTGTCGGCTTCGGGTGTCGTCCGCACCACGTTGCCGGAGGCGATGGTGGCATCGGCGACGTCGACGCGTTTGGCGGTCAGGTCTTCCTTCTCGAGCGCCGTGACGGCGTCGTCGTACGGCATGTCGACGACGTTGGGGATGGTGCGACCGGCAGAGGGCACATCGTTCGACGGCTGGATCTGAACGACCCACAGCAGGACGGAGATCAGCAGCACGGCGAGCACCGCAACGCCGGCCCAGATCCACGCGACCGGCGGACCGGGCTGCGTGCGGCGCATCGTCGTGTCGGTGCTGAGCTGACGGAGGGAGCGTGCGGTCTCCGCGGCCTGGCGCGGATTCGGTCCGTAGAGCTCGTTCGACAACGCCGACATCTGCCGCTTCGTGGGCTCTTTGCCCTCGACCGTGGCATCCAAGTCTTCCCGGAAGCCGGCCGCATCCTGCGGACGCTGGAAGGGATCCTTGGCCAGAGCGCGGAGCACCACCGCGTCGAGGGCGCGGGGCACGGTGTCGTTGATCTCGCTCGGCGGCAGCGGTGCCTCGCTGACGTGCTGGTACGCGACGGCCACCGGAGTGTCACCGCGGAACGGAGGGCGGCCCGTGAGCAGCTCGTAGAGCACCACACCCGCCGAGTACAGGTCGGCGCGCGCGTCGACCGACTCGCCCTTCGCCTGCTCGGGAGAGAAGTAGGCGGCGGTACCGACGATCGCGGTCGTCTCCGCAACCGTCGACGACGAGTCGGACACCGCGCGGGCGATGCCGAAGTCCATCACCTTCACGCGACCGGAGTCGGTGATCATGACGTTCCCCGGCTTGATGTCGCGGTGGACGACTCCGGCGCGGTGAGAGTACTCGAGGGCCTCCAGGATGCCGTCGACGTACCGCAGGGCCTCGTCGAGCGGGACGGGACCGGCGTCGATGATGCTCTTGAGCAGGCGCCCGTGGACGAGCTCCATCACGATGTACGGGACCGGGTGCTCCTGGCCGTCGGCACCGACCTCGACGTCTTCGCCCGCGTCGAAGACGCGCACGATCGTGGGGTGGGCCATGCGCGACGCGGCCTGCGCCTCGAGGCGGAACCGGGTGCGGAACGCGGCGTCGCCGGCGAGGTCGGCCTTCAGGATCTTGATCGCGACCGTGCGCCCCAGGGTTTGGTCGTAGCCGCGATAGACGCTGGCCATACCGCCACGACCGATGAGGTCGTCGACACGGTAGCGTCCGGAGAGGACGCGCGTCTCAGTGGTCACGGGGTACTCCAGGGATGGGGGATCAGGGGGCGCGACTCAGCGCGTGGCGCTGGGGTTCGGCGACGGCGTGTTCGCTCCGGTGATGGATGCCGTCGCGGCGGCGGACTCGACCGTGCGGTCGGTGCCGGAGCAGCTCACGGTGTACGACACCTTCAGCGTCTCGCCGGGCGAGTTGCTCACCTGCAGCTTCGCGCTGCGCGCGTCGGGAGCGAACGCCGAGTTCGACTGGCCGTTGGCGAAGGTGCCCTGCGTCGCGCTGAAGTTGTACGACGCGACGTTGCCCGTCCCCGAGGGGCAGCTGTACGCGTCCCACGTGACCTCGACGGTGCCACCGGCCGTCGCCTGGCTCGGCTGGATCGTCGGCGTTGCGGGAGTGGGAAGCGGCGTCTCCTCGCCGAACACGCGCAGCGTGATGATCGTGCCCGCGGGGACGCTGCCGGTCGGGGTCACGGTGTCGACCTTGCCGACCTGGTCGGGACTTGTCGCCGCGTTACCCGGCTCGCAGTTGGCGCCGAGCTTGTTGTCGCTGAGGATCGAGCTGGCCTCGTCGCACGTTTTGCCCTGCAGTTGCAGCGCGTTGACGTTGACGAGCTGCTGCGAGGTCTGCGACGGGGATGCCGAGGCGCTCGGGCTCCGCGACGGAGCGGACGCACTGGGCGTCGAGCTCGATGCAGAGCCATCCGGAGTCCTCTGGTTGCTGAGGACGGCGAACAGCGTGCCGCCCAGTACCAGCAGAAGGAGCAGGATCAGCGCCACGAGCGGCCACGTCCAGGGGCTGCGCTTCTTCTGGGGCCGCTGGTCTTCCTCCACGTGCTGCTCGGTCAGGAGCGAGGGCGCGGGCGTCGGGAGCAGCCGGGTCGCGGCCGAGGTCTGGCCGGCCGTGAGCAGCTGCGTGGCCTCGTCGGCCACCGCCACACCGGCGGCGATCGCGGGCACGGCGCCGGCGGCCGCGGCGAGGTCGCCACGGCGGAGCGCCGTCGCGGCGCGCGACACGGCCGCGGCCGAAGCCGGACGGTCGTCGGGCTTCTTCGCGATCATGGCCATCACGAGGTTCTGCACCGGCACGGCCACCGTCGGCGGCAGCGGGGCGGGCTGCTCGTTGATCTGCGCCATGGCGATCGCGACCTGCGACTCGCCCGTGAAGGGGCGCTTTCCGGCCAGGCACTCGTACGCGACGATGCCGAGCGAGTAGATGTCGGTCGCCGGCGACGCCGGGTGACCGGAGGCCTGCTCGGGCGACAGGTACTGCACGGTGCCCATGACCTGCCCGGTCGCGGTCAGCGGCACCTGGTCGGCGATGCGGGCGATCCCGAAGTCGGTAATCTTCACGCGGCCGTCGGGCGTGATGAGCAGGTTGCCGGGCTTGATGTCGCGGTGGACGAGGCCTGCGGCATGTGCAGCCTGCAGGGCCGCGGCCGTCTGGGCCACGATGTCGAGGGTCTTGTCGGTCGACAGCGACCCCTCGCGCTCGAGGATCGTCGAGAGGGCTTCGCCCGGCACGAGCTCCATCACGAGGAAGGCGCTGCCGTCCTCCTCGCCGTAGTCGAACACGCTCGCGATGCCCTCGTGGTTGACGAGTGCGGCGTGACGGGCCTCGGCGCGGAAGCGCTCGAGGAACCCGGGGTCGCCCATGTACTCGTCCTTGAGGATCTTGATCGCGACGGTACGTCCGATGACGTGGTCGGTCGCTTCCCAGACCTCGCCCATGCCGCCGATCGCGATCCGCGAATCCAGCTCGTAGCGTCCTCCGAAGGTCACTCCTTGCGTCGGTCTCATTTGCCCAGCACCGCCTCCATGACCTTCTTCGCTATCGGGGCGGCGATCTCGTTGCCGCTCCCGCTCTGCCCCTGGCCCCCGCCGTTCTCCACCACAACAGCGACGGCGACCTTCGGGTCGTCCGCCGGGGCGAAGCCGGTGAACCAGAGAGTGTAGGGACGGGCGTCGTTCTCTGCGGTGCCGGTCTTACCCGCCACCTGGACCCCGTCTATTCTTGCATTCGACGCCGCGCCGTCCTGGACGTTCGCCGTCATCATCGTGACCATCTGCGCGGCGATGTTCGGCTCCAGTGCGCGGCCGTATTCGCTGTTCGCGCCCACGGTCCGGACCGACAGATCCGTGCCGATCACCCGGTCGATCATGCGCGGGTTCATCACGACGCCGCCGTTCGCGATCCCGGCCGACACCATCGCCATCTGCAGCGGCGTCGCGCGCACCTGACCCTGCCCGAAGCCGCTCAGCGCGGTCTGCGGAGCGTCGAGGTTCGCGGGGTAGCTCGAGGGGGTCGAGGCGAACGTCGTCGAGTCGGGGACCAGCGAGAAGGACGAGTTGAAGCCGTACTTCTCGGCCTCGGCGCGGATCGCGTCGTCGCCGAGCTCGACGGCGAGCTCCGCCATCGGGATGTTGCAGCTGAGCCGCAGGGCCGTCGCGATCGTCACGGTGTCGCCGCCGCCGCACGTGCCGCCGCCGGCGTTGCTCACGACGCTCGAGGACTGCGGCAGCGTATAGGACGCGACGTTGGGGAACGACGAGTCGGGTGTGTACTTCCCGGATGCCAGGGCTGCCGAGGCCACGACCAGCTTGAAGGTCGATCCGGGTGGGTTGAGGTCGCCCTCGATCGCGCGGTTGACCAGCGGCTGCGAGGGATCGGCGGCGAGCTGGTCGTACGCCGCATTCACGGCATCCGGATCGTGCGAGGCGAGCGTGTTGGTGTCGAAGCTCGGCTTGGACACCATCGCGAGGATGCGTCCCGTCGAGGGCTCGATGGCGACGACGGCGCCCTGCTGGTTGCCGAGGGCGTCCCAGGCCGCGCGCTGCACGTTGGCGTCCACCGACACCTCGACGTTGGCTCCGCGCGGTATCTCTCCGGTGACCGTGCGTTCGATCCTGTTGAAGAAGTCGTTCTCGTCAGAGCCACTGAGCACCGCGTTCTCGGCCGACTCGATCCGGGTGCGCGCGTCGAGCACCGGGTTCATGTAGCCGGTGATGGGCGCCCACATGTCGGCATCCACGTACTGACGCTGCCAGCTGTAGACGTCGTCGGAGGGGACGGACGACGCGATCGCGGTGCCGCTGGCGATGATCGATCCGCGCTGGATCTCGTACGAGTCGTACAGCGCGCGCCGGTTGCCGGGGGTGTTCGCGAGGTTGGCCGCCTGGCCGACCTGGATGACGCTGGTCGACACGAACAGCGCGAGGAACATCGCCAGCATGACGATGCTGAGGCGTCGGAGCTCTTTGGTCACGGTGCCTCCTCCGGGGTGCGGCTGCGGGTGGGTATGAGGGCGTTCATCAGCCGATCACCACCCGCGGACGGCTGCGCACGGCATCCGAGATGCGCAGGAGGAACGCGACGATGATCCAGTTCGCCACGAGGGATGAACCACCCGCCGCGAGGAACGGCGTCGTGAGGCCCGTCAGCGGGATCACGCGGGTCACGCCGCCCACCATGATGAACACCTGCAGCGCGATCGTGAATGAGAAGCCCGTCGCGAGGAGCTTCCCGAAGTCGTCCTGACCGGCGAGACCGACCCGGATGCCGCGGCTCGCGAACACCATGTACAGCGCGAGGATCGCGAACAGGCCGACCAGTCCCAGCTCCTCGCCGAGGCTCGGGACGATGTAGTCGCTCTGCGACAGCGGAGTGATGTACGGACGGCCCTGGCCGAGTCCGGTGCCGAACAGACCGCCGTGCGCGAGGCCGAAGATGCCCTGTGTCAGCTGGTAGCTGCCGCCGTCGGCGTTGACGACCTCGGGGTTGAAGGCGTCGAGCCAGTTCGTGAAGCGGCCGTTGACGTACGGCAGGACACGGGATGCCAGGAACGCTCCGGTCGCGGCCAGGACCACACCGATCAGCACCCAGCTCGTCTTGCCGGTCGCGACGTAGAGCATCGCGACGAACATGCCGAAGATCAGGAGACCCGTGCCGAGGTCGCGCTGCAGCACGATGATGCCGAGCGAGACGAGCCAGATGATGAGGAGCGGGCCGAGCTCGCGGGCGCGCGGCCACGTCATGAACAGGAAGCGCGTTCCCGTCGACGTCAGGCTCTCGCGGGTGCGGACGAGGTATCCGGCGAAGAAGATCGCGAGTGCGATCTTGGCGAGTTCACCCGGCTGGAACGACACGAAGCCCAGTGAGACCCACACGTCGGCGTTCTGCTCGGTCCCGAGGCCCGGGACGAACGGCAGGAGGAGCAGCAGGATGCCGACGAGGCCCGAGAGGTACGTGTACCGGAACAGCACCCGATAGTTGCGGACGAAGATCACGACGAGCAGCGCCGCGACCAGCGCGATCGCCGCCCAGGCGATCTGGCGGATGGCCGTGGCATCCCATCCGTTCAGGCCGACCGCGAGGTCGATGCGGTAGATCTCCGCAATGCCGATGCCCGTGAGGACCGTGGCGATGGGGAGGACGAACGGGTCCGCGTCACGGGCGCGCAGGCGCAGGACGACGTGCAGGATCAGCGCGAGCACGGCCGGGATGGCGGCGAGCATGAGGTAGCCCGACTCCACGGTGCCGTTCACGCCGAGCTGCACGAGCACGATGGCCGAGCCGTACACGGCGATCGCGAACAGCAGCAGACCCAACTCGCGGTTGCGCTGCTTCGCGGGCGTGCGGATCTTCTTGAGCGCCCGCATGACGGCGGTGTCGGTGGACACCTCGCCCGATCGCGTCAGTTTCTGGTCGGTCATCCGGTGGCCTCCGCTTTCGGACGCAGTCGGGCCACGATCTGTTCGGCATCCGCGAGAGAACGCGCCTGGACCGTCGTCTCGACGGCCTGACGGTCGAAGTCGGACAGACCGGCGAGGACGATACCCGTGTCCTCGTAGACGGACGACAGCGAGATCGGTCCGATCGACTGCTGGACCCCGCGGTAGATCACCACGGTGTCGTCGTCGGCGCCGACGTAGTAGCGCGTCTGTGTCCAGTTGTATCCGGCGAACAGGGCGACCCCGATCGCCGCGAGCACGAGGAGGAGGGCGGCGAGCCACCCCAGCCGGCGGCGGCGCGCGCGGCGGCGGTCTTCCTCGATGAGTTCCTCGAGGAACTCCGCCGCGGGCTCGAAGTGCGTCGGTTCGTTCGCCGCCTGCCGAGCCGAGTGCAGCCACGACGACCGCGCGGCGCGGACGGGCGGAACGACGACGCCGCTCGGGTTCGAGGCCGAGCCCACGATCGTCGGGGTGCCGATGAACACCGGGTGCTGGCCGCCCACGTCCACGATCACGACCGTGACGTTGTCGGGCGCGCCGCCGTCGAGCGCCTGCTTCAGCAGCGCGTCCGCGGTGCGGGCGGGCGGCATCCCGAGCGCGAGGGCCTTCGTGGTGTGCGCGTCGTCGACGACGCCGGAGAGCCCGTCGGAGCACAGCAGCCAGCGGTCGCCGTCCTGCGTCGGCATGATGAACGTGTCGACCTCGGGGTCGGGGTCCATGTCGCCCAGCACACGCATGAGCACCGAACGGCGCGGGTGATACCGGGCTTCCTCGGGGGTGATTCGGCCCGAGTCCACCAGACGCTGCACGAAGGTGTGGTCGGTGGTGATCTGGGTGAGCGTGTCGTCGCGGTAGAGGTATACGCGGGAGTCGCCGATGTGGCCGATCACGGCGTAGTCGTCGACCATGATGATCGCGCTCACCGTCGTGCCCATGCCGGCGAGCTCGGGACGCCGGGCGACCGTGTCGATGAGGTCGGTCGCCGTGTCGGCCAGGGCATCGCGCAACGCGTGCTCGGCCTCGCTGGTGCTGGGGAACGGCCGGTCGAGGTCGGTCAGTCGCGCGATCGCCAGGCTCGAGGCGACGTCACCGCCCGCGTGCCCGCCCATGCCGTCCGCGACGATGAAGAGGTTGGACCCGGCGTAACCGGAGTCCTGGTTGTTGGAGCGGACCTTGCCCGTGTGGGAGATCGCCGCGCTCGAGCCTTGAAAGACCAAGGTGCGTTACTTCCGCAGCTCGAAGGTCGTCGCGCCCACCTTGATCGGCGCGCCCACCTTCACCTGAACGGGGGATGCCACGCGCACCCCGTCGTGCGTGGTGCCGTTCGTGGAGTCGAGATCCTGCAGCATCCACTGGTCGCCCCACAGCACGAGCCGTGCGTGGTGGCTCGAGGTGTAGTCGTCGCGGATGACGAGACCCGATTCGCTCGAGCGGCCGATCGTGAGCGGTTCGGTGCCGAGCGGCAGCTCGAGCCCGGCCTTGGGGCCGCTCGTGATGACGATGCGGGACACTGAGGCGGTCGTCGCGAGGCCCCCCGCCGGAGCCGGGGCGGGAGCTGCGGGACGCTTGACCTGCGTCGTCACGGCGTTCGGCGATGCGACCGGCGCCGGGGCGGCCGGAGCGGGGGCGGATGCCTCGGGCTCGGGGAGCTTGCGCACCTTCACGCCGAAGAGGTCGGCGCGCAGCGAATACACGACGCCGAACACGAAGAACCACAGGAGGATCAGGAATCCGCCCTGCAGGAGAAGAAGAGTCAGTGGACTCATGACAGGGGCCCCCGGTCCCGGACGTCGAAAAGCTGTGTCGCGTCGGACGGCGTCGACCGCCGCGCGGTCTGCGCCTGCGCGACCACACGGAAGACGATATCCGTGCGACCGATCGAGATCTTCGAATCGGGCGGCAGAGCAGCCTCGCTCACCTTGCGTCCGTTGAGCGTCGTCCCATTCGTGGAGCCGAGATCACGGACCATGGCGCGCTCGCCGTCCCACAGGATCTCGACGTGCTTCCGGCTCGTGCCGGCGTCGGGGATCGTGATGTCGGCGTCGCTGCCCCGGCCGATGACCGTGCGTGCCTTGACCAGCGGATGCCGCGTGCCGTTGATGTCGACGACACCCCGCCACGAGACCTGACCCTCGGTCGTGCCCGAGTCGACGCGCAGGGTGCCGGTCGAGACGGAGGAGTCGCGCTCGATCGAGATGGTGACAGGACCCGCGAACGAGTAGCCCTGCGTGCGCGCGTGCTGCTTCACCAGGGTGTCGAGCTCGGACACGAGCGTCGAGCCGAACGCGCTCATCTTCTCGTCGTCGGCGGGGGAGAGGCGCACGGTCAGAGCGTTCGGCACCAGGATGCGCTCACGCGTGACCACGACGGCCTTCTTGTCGAGCTCGGCACGCAGCGCCGAGGCGATCTCCACCGGCTGGATGCCACTGCGGAAGGTCTTCGCGAACGCACCGTTCACGGCGCGGTCGAGACCTCTCTCGAAACTGTCGAGTAGTCCCACGAGACTCCTTCAGGCAGGCAGACCAGTAGCCTCATCGTAGTCAGCGCGCCTGGGGAGGTCATGGATGCGGGGGTCGAACACGGTTCTTCCGCCCCGCGCGACCGTGATATTCTCGGGAAGTTGAGTACGAGGCATCCTCGGATGCCATGACTCGCGCGAGTGGCGGAATAGGTAGACGCGCTGGCTTCAGGTGCCAGTGCCCGCAAGGGCGTGGGGGTTCAAGTCCCCCCTCGCGCACAGAACGACGAAGGCCCCGGAATCTTCCGGGGCCTTCGTCGTTGCCGGCGGGAATCGGGAGCGACGGATTCGGCTTATAGGCAAGAACGTGTGGATGGGTCG
>NZ_LQQP01000025.1 GCF_001619615.1 Microbacterium sp. T32 | reverse complement strand
TTCTCGGCGGGGAAACACCTGACGAGTAGGTGATTTGTTCGGGCTCGGAGGCGCGGCACCCCTCCTCCCCAGCGCGCCGTGTGGCTGATCTATCCCCATCGGGGTGGGTGGGGCGGGTTCGATGTCGGAGGCCGTCGCTAGCATGCATGCATGTCTTTCGATCCGGTTCCGACACCACCCGATGAGGGGGCTTCGTCCCTGTCGTCGGTGCTGGTCGAGGTGCGGGGAGTGGATGCCGAACTCGCCTCCGCCGAAGCCCGGCGGGTGCGGGCGCTGGCCCGCGCAGGACACCTCGCCCTCGACGCATCGGTAGGGGTGCGGGCGTCGGCGAAAGCGGCGGAGCTGGCGCTGCGGGAGGTCGCGTCCGAGATCGCGGCGGCCTCCGCCCTGTCGGATCGGTCGGTGCAGGCGCAGATCGGTCGGGCGATGACCCTCACCGACGACTTCCCCGTGACCCTGGACGCGTGGGAGGCGGGGGCGCTCACCCGGGCGCATGTGCGGGTGATCGTGGATGCCGGTTTCCCCCTGCCGCAGGAGCGGAGGGGGGAGTTCGATGTGCTCGCCGTCGCTACCGCCGACGGGCTGAGCCCGGGGCGGTTGAAGGCCCGTCTTCTGGCGTTGGCGGAGTCTCTGCAGCCCACCACCCTGGCGGAGCGGCACCAGCGGGGACGGGTGACCCGGTGCGTGCGGGTGGTGGCGGGGGAGGACGGGATGTCCGACCTGATCGCGACGCTTCCCACGGTGCTGGCGGTGGGGATCTACGACCGGCTCGTGCAGCAAAGCGCCGCGATCATCGACCAGCGGCGAGACGCCGCGCGCGGCGCCACCGACGCCCGCACGGCCGACCAGGTGCGCGCGGACATCCTCGCCGACCTGCTGCTGACCGCAGCGCCCGATGCCGACCCCACCCGTCGCGACGACGGCCCGGGCACTCTCGGCGCGATCCGCGCGCGGGTGCAGGTCGTGGTCCCGGCGTTGACGATGCTCCGCCCGGGGGCCGAGAACTCCGACCCTGCGCACCTCGTCGGTCACGGACCCATCGACGCTCCCACGGCCCGCGCTCTGGCCGAGGCCACCCCCGTCCCCTGGGACCGCGTCATCACCCACCCCGTCACCGGGGAAGTGCTCCGCACCGACACGTATCAGCGGACCGCCGCGATCGATCGGCACCTCCGTGCCCGCGACCGCCACTGCCGGTGGCCCGGCTGCGTCGCCCCGGCCGTGCGCTGCGAAGTCGACCACACCCACGACCACGCTCTCGGCGGCCCCACCACCGTCACCAACCTCGCCCACCTGTGCCAAAGACACCACACTCAGAAACAATTCACCCGCTGGAACGTCCACCAACGCCCCGGCGGGGTACTCGAATGGACCTCCCCGACAGGACGCGTCTACATCGACGAACCCCTGCCCTACTCACCAGCAGTCCGATTCCTGCCCGACCACCCCACCGCCGAACCACCACCCGCGGCTGACCCGCCACCCCCGACCGACCCGGCACCCCCGACCAACCCGGCACCCCCGACCGGCCATGACCGCGAACCAGCGCCGTTCTGAGGCCGTCGGTCGGCGCGGCTGCGCGGCTGCGCGAGTGCGCGGGCGCGCGAGTGCGCGAGCATGCGGGCGCGAGTGCACGAGCATACGGGCGCGGTTTCGCGCCCCGTGGGTCCGGCGGTCCGGCTGCCGCGTGGGTGCGCGCGGGCGTCGGCTCGCTTCCAGAACCGAAACCAACGAACAGGCGGGACGCCCGTGCCTCATCTACGCCAGCAGCTCCCGCAGGCGCGCGTACTCCTCCTCCATGCCGGCGTTCGCTCGCCGTGGATCGTCCGACTCTCCCGTCCGTCGCACGTCGGCGATGTACCGACGGTCGGCCTCCCACCGCGCGAACGGGTCCGTGCCGACGTTGCCGTGCCCCGGTATCACCACCCGAGCGGCCCGCGCATACGGTTCCAAGATCTCGAGCGCGCGCTCGTACGCCGGAACGTCGTCCGGGTCGAACGGCAACGGCAACTCGACATCGCTCAGCATGTCCCCGGCGACCAGCACCCGCGGCCCCGGCAGCCAGACCGCCGTGTGCCCCGGAGCGTGACCGTCGTGCACGACGAGTTCGACGTCGAACGTCGGGGAGCCGGCATCCACCCGCCCCATCAGTTCGACCAGCTCGGCGGGAAGCTCCGGCCCGAGCGCAGACACCAGGGCCTCGCGTTCGACGACAGCGAGCTCGGCCGTCCGCGCCGAGGCCCACCGCGGTACCTCCCCGAACCAGGGATGCCACAGCAGATGATCGTGATGCGCGTGAGTCGCGAACCCCTCGGCAACGGTCAGCCCGCGCTCGCGCAGCGTCACGGCGAGTGCGTCGAGCTCGTCCGGCATCCATCCCGGATCGATGAGCAGCACGCGACCGGAGTCGACGACCACCGTCGTGTTCATCTGCATGACACGACTGGTCGCGACGAGCACCCCGGGCGCGACCTCGCGAAGGGCGGGCATGCGCCCAGCCTACGAACCCCGCGACGCCATCTCGCCGAGCGGAGGAGAAACGGGGAGGGGAGGACGACTGCCGCGGCATCCATCCTCCGCTCCCGGAATCTCCTCCCCCCGCGGCCCCCGCCCGGGTCGCCCCCCTACTCCGTCACCTCCGCGCGGTCGACGCGGAACGTCTCCGCCCGGCCGTCGGGAGCCGTGACCGTGACGTCCGCGATGCCCGAGCCCCCCGGGAACACGCGCAGCGTGAGTCCGTCGAAGTAGTCGTAGTCGGGCCGGTCGTCGCGCGCGCCCCACGGCAGCACGGTGCCGGGCCGCACGTACAGCGGCAGCGAGTCGAAGCCGTGCGTCTCGCGCCGCCAGCCGCCCCCCACGACCCGCTCCCCCGTGAGCAGGTGCGTCCACTCGCCGGCCGGCAGGTAAAACGTCACCTCACCGGATGCCGAGAACACCGGCGCCACGAGCAGATCGGGGCCGAGCATGTACTGCCGGTCGAGGTGCAGCGTCGTGGGATCCTCGGGGAACTCCAGCGCCATCGGCCGCATCATCGGAGCGCCCGTGGAAGCAGCCGCCCGCGCCGCCGCGTACAGATACGGCATGAGCCGCAGCTTCAGGCGCGAGAACTGCCGCGTCACGTCGACGGCTTCGTCGTCGAACGCCCACGGCACCCGGTAGGAGTCCGACCCGTGGAAACGGCTGTGCGACGACAGCATCCCGTATGCGACCCAGCGCTTGAACACGGCCGGGTCGGGCGTGCCCTCGAACCCGCCGATGTCGTGACTCCAGAACGAGAACCCGCTCCACGCGAGCGACAGGCCGCCGCGCAGCGTCTCGGCCATCGACGCGAACGTCGAGGAGTTGTCGCCGCCCCAATGCACGGGCATCGTCTGCCCGCCCGCCGTCGCCGATCGGGCGAAGAGCACGGCTTCCCCGACGCCCCGCTCCTCCACCAGCACCTCGTGCACGGCCGCGTTGTAGAGCTGCGCGTACAGGTTGTGCATACGCTCGGGGTCGGTCCCGTCGAAGTACACGACGTCCGTCGGGATCCGCTCGCCGAAGTCGGTCTTGAAGCAGTCCACGCCCTGCGCGATGAGGCGCCGCAGGTACGACTGGTACCAGCGCACGGCATCCGGGTTGGTGAAATCGACGAGCGCCATGCCGGGCACCCACAGGTCCCACTGCCACGGCGTGCCGTCCGGACGTCGCACGAAGTAGCCGTTCGCGACCCCCTCGGCGAACAGCGGCGAACGCTGCGCGATGTACGGGTTGATCCACACCGAGACGTGCAGGCCGCGGTCGTGGAGGCGCTGCAGCATGGCATCCGGATCCGGGAACACCCGCTCGTCCCACGTGAAGTCGGTCCAGTTGAACTCGCGCATCCAGAAGCAGTCGAAGTGGAACACCGACAGGGGCAGGTCGCGCTCGGCCATGCCGTCGATGAACGAGTTCACCGTCGCTTCGTCGTAGTCGGTCGTGAACGACGTCGTGAGCCACGTGCCGAAGGACCAGGCCGGCACGACCGGCGGCCGTCCGGTGAGGGCCGTGTACCGCTCCAGCACGTCCTTCGGGGTGGGCCCGGCGATGACGAAGTACTCCAGCGCCTCGCCCGAGACGGAGAACTGCACGCGCTCGACGTTCTCCGACCCGATCTCGAACGACACGTGTCCGGGGTCGTTCACCAACACGCCGTACCCGCCCGACGACACGTAGAACGGCACGCTCTTGTAGGCCTGCTCGCTCGACGTTCCGCCGTCGGCGTTCCAGATGTCGACGGTCTGACCGTTCTTCACGACGGGTCCGAAGCGTTCACCGAGACCGTAGATCGTCTCGCCGACGCCGAGGTCGAGCTGCTCGTGCACGAAGTGCCGCGAGAACGGCACGCCCGTGTCCGCCCCGGCGTTCGAGATCACGCCGCTCTCCACGTCCGCACCGTCCGCGAGGCTCACCCGGCCGAGCGACCGGAAGCCGCTGCCCGTGACCCGCGCCCCGTCGACCTCGAACGACAGGTCCCACGGCGCCCCCGGCGTCACGCGGGCGGTCAGCCGCCCGGCGGTGAGCGTGCCGCCCTCGACGCCGGCCGAGGCCGACCCGCCCCCCACGACCGCCCCCGGCAGCGCGAAGCCCGCGGACCGCCGTGCGCCGTCGTGGTGCACGATCCGCACACGGACGACGCCGTCGAGCGGCGACGACAGCGTCACGGTGAGGACGCTGCGGTTGAGCACGTCGCCGCGCTTGGCGATGACCTTCGTCGGCGCGTGCACGACCAGTCCCGGCCCGTCGGGGGTGTCGGTCCGCTCGATGTCGTACGCCTCGGCGGCGTAGTCGACGGTGACGCCCGGCCGCATGAGCCAGAAACCATCGGTGAACTTCATTACTTGACTGCTCCTGCCGTGATGCCGCGTGTCAGCGTGCGCTGGAAGATGAGGAAGAAGATCAGCGTCGGGATGATCCCCAGAAGCGCCGAGGCGCTGATCGTGGTGACATCCATCAGTCGGTCGCCCTGCAGCACGCTGATGGCCACGGGCACGGTCTGGTTGTCATTGGATGCCAGGAACGTCAGGGGGATCAGGAACTCGTTCCACGTCCAGATGAAGAAGAAGATGACGAGCACCGACAGGGTCGGGCGGCTGATGGGGAAGACGACGCGCCACAGGATCTGCCACCGCGTCGCGCCGTCGATCGCGGCGGCCTCGAGGATCTCGCGCGGGAACGTGCCGTAGACCGACGACAGCAGGTACGTGCCGAACGCCGCCTGGATCACCGTGAACACGATGACGACCGACAGCACGTTGTCGTACAGACCGACGGACTTGAACATGTAGTACAGCGGGTACAGCAGCGCTTCCTGCGGCAGCAGGTTCGCCAGCAGGAACAGCAGCACGATCCCGGTGCGTCCGCGCACCCGCCCGATGCCGATCGCGAAGGCGTTCAGCACCGAGATCAGCACCGCGAGCAGCGCGACGACGCCCGAGATGAGGATCGAGTTGCCGACCTTGCGGGGGAAGTCGACGCGGTTCCAGAAGTCGATGATCCCGGCGAAGTCGAGCTGCTGCGGCAGAGCGAGCGGCCCCGACGTGGCGTAGTCCACCGGCGACTTGAACGAGTTCACGAGCACGAGGTAGAACGGCGCGAGCACGAGCAGCGCGCCGACGACGACGAGCGCGAGCAGCAGCCAGTCGACGGGGCGACGGCGGGTCATGCCGCCCCGGGCGCCCCGGCGCGGCGGGCGTCCGGTGGTGATGACGGAAGTGGCGGTCACAGTCCGGCCCTTTCCTTGCGTTCGAGCGAGGTCTGCACACGGATGAACACGATCGACACGACGACGACGAGGATCGTCAGCACCGTGGCGATGGTCGCGCCGTAGCCGACGTTCCGCTTCGTGAAGAACTCGAGGTAGGCGTAGTACGCCGGGACGATGGTCGAGCCCGCGGGCCCGCCCTGCGTGATGACGTACACCGGGCCGAAGACCTTCAGCGCCGCGATAGTGCAGGTGAGGGTCACGACGAAGATCTCGGGCCGGACGATGCTCACGGTGATCGCGGTGAACCGCTGGAACCAGTTCGCCCCGTCGAGTTCGGCGGCCTCGTACAGCTCGGGGTCGACCCGCTGCAGCGCGGCCATGAAGACGACGACCGGGTATCCGATCTGCACCCACACGAGCACGACCATGAGCACGATGAGGGCCGAGGGCATCTGTCCGAGCCAGTCGTACGACGGGATGCCGAGCCCGCCCAGGATCTGGTTCAACGCACCGGTGTCGCCGGGCCGGACGATCCAGCCGATGACGATGCCGGCCACCGCGACGGGGAGGATCTGCGGCAGGTAGTAGGTCGCCCGGAGGAAGCTGCCGACCTTGCCACCGAACTTGCGGCCCACGACGTCGAAGAGGAGCGCCGCGACGGCGAGCCCGATGACGGTGGGCAC
Source organism: Microbacterium sp. T32 (assembly GCF_001619615.1). Lineage (GTDB taxonomy): Bacteria > Actinomycetota > Actinomycetes > Actinomycetales > Microbacteriaceae > Microbacterium. The sequence goes on along the minus strand of NZ_LQQP01000025.1, from coordinate 20,273 downwards.
GACGACCATCGCGAGCACCATCCACACCGAGTTGGTGAAGGAGGTCCAGAAGTCCTCGTCGGCGAGGAGCTTCGCCCAGTTGTCGAGGCCGATGAACTCGGGGTCGCCGACGCCGCGCCACTTCGTGAAGGTGAGGAACACGTTCCACACGAGCGGCACGACCACGATCACCAGCAGCAGCACGAAGCCGGGCAGCAGGTAAAGCCAGTACCCGGCGGTGCCGCCGCTGCGTTGGGGGATGGCCGGCTGCTCGGGCGGGAGTGCCACCCGAGCAGCCGGTCGCGTGAGGAGAGCCATCAGCGGAAGTCCGCCGTGCCTTCGTCGTACTTCTTGCCGAGGTTGGTGTCGGTGGTCGCGGCATCCTGGCTACCGGTCACCAGACCCTGCAGCTCCTGGACGAGCACGTCGTAGAAGCCGGGCGCGGGCCAGTCGGGGTAGAACGACAGCCCGTCGTCCTCGAGGATGCCGTTGAACGTGTCGATGAGCTCCTTGCTCTTGGCATCCGTGATGTCGGCGGTGTTCGCCGCGACGGGAACGCCGCCGCTGTTGCCGATGATCGCCTGGATCTCGGGGCTCATCGTGATGTCGATGAACTGGTACGCGAGGTCCTTCTGCTTCGAGCGCTCGGGCACCACCCAGAGGTTGCCGGACGATCCGAGCGACAGCTTCGAGCCGGGGAAGGCCGAGAGCGTCCAGTCGAATTTCGCGTCGGTCGCGAAGCGGCCGTACCACCACGAGCCGGAGACGAAGATCGGCGAGGTGCCGTTGATGAACGAGACGCCGGCGTCCTCGGCCTTGACCGACGAGACGTCCTTGGCGATGTAGCCCTTGTCGACGTAGTCCTTGAGGGTCTGTGACGCGTACTTCACCTCGGTGCCGTTCCAGTCGACCGGGTTCTTGTACAGCTGGTAGTCGTCGACCCACGAGCGGTCGGCCTTGGTCAGCGCGAGCTGGTACCAGAGCTGTCCGAGCGGGTACTCGGCACCGGCCTCGGCGAGGGGCGTGATGCCCTTCGCGACGAATGCGTCGAGCACCTTCACGAACTCGTCATAGGTCTTCGGCACCTCGAGACCCGCGGCCTTGAACGCGTCGAGGTTGTAGTAGACGCCGACGAATTCGCCGTAGTTCGGCACGCCGTACCAGGTGTAGCCGCCCATGACACCGTCGGAGGTGTACTTCGCGGTGGTCTGCAGCGACGGGGCGAGCTTGGCATCCCATCCGTGTTCCTTGACGGCGTCGCTGATGTCGGCGATCAGTCCCGTACTGGCGAGGAAGCCGGCGGTCGCGTTGCCCTTGTTGAACTCGAGGAGGTCGGGCGCGGCGTCGGTGTCGAGCACCTGGCTCGCGGTCTTCTGGATCTGCTCGAAGGACTTCTCCTCGACCTTCACCTTCGCGCCCGTCTTCTCCTCGAAGATCGGGATGGCGGCGTTCCAGGCCTTGGCCATCGCGCTGTCGGCACCTTCGTAGTGCCAGAGCGTGAGGGTCTTGCCCGCGCCGTCGGTGGAGCCGGCGTCTCCGCCTCCGCCGCCGCTGCAGGCGGAGAGGGCGAGGGCGGCGACGGCGACCGAGCCGATCGCCGCGAGGGCTCGGGTCGCGCGTCGTTGTGCGTTCGTGCGTGCCATCGTTGGCACTCCTTTCACTGTGATCCGCTGGTTCGTGGGTGTCCGCTAGCGGGGGCGGATGCTCTGTCTGCCCGCTATCGGAAGTCGTCGAAGCGCTTCGATAACGGGCGAACAGCGCGGGCTGTGGAGTTGGGTGGGTCAGGCGGAAGGGGCCGCGGCGACGGAGCCGCGGTCCAGGTAGGTCGGTGGAATGAGATGGAGACCGGATGCCACGGGCCGACCGGCGATCAGCTCGATGGCGAGGTCGACCGCGAGCTCGCACGAACTCTGCGGTACGAGCGGGATGGAGTCGACGGGCGTCGGCAGCGCGTCGGTGTCGAAGCTGCTGCCGACCGACACGATCGACACGTCGCCCGGGACGCTCTTGCCGAGCGCCGCGAGCTCGACGAGCACGACCTGCAGCACCTCTTCCGGGGCGTGCAGGACGATTCCGGTGACGCCCGCGGCGACGAACTCGCGCACCGAGGCGCGCACGTGCGCGCGGTCGGTGACGACCTCACCGGATGCCACGGCCCGCGCGGTCATCCCGCGCTCGGTGGCGCGGTCCGTGACGGCCGTCCGGACGCGGGGCGGGAAGTTCGACTTCTCGTACGCGCGCCGCGACCCGCCGATGAGCCCGATCTCGCGATGCCCGGCGTCGGCGAGCCGATCGACCGCGTCGATGGCCGCGCGCTCGAAGTCGAGGTCGACGCACACGAGGTCGTCGTGGTCGTTCGGGATGCCGACGAACAGCGTCGGCATGCCGCTGGAGCGCGCGATCTCGACGCGCGGGTCGTCGGGGGCGACGTCCAGCACGAGGATGGCATCCACGAGTCCGCTCGCCGCGACGCGCTTCATACCCGCCGACGCGTCTTCGTCGGTGAGGAGGAGCATGTCGTAGTCCTTGCGGCGCGCAGCGACGGTCATCGCGTGCATGAAGGCCATGTGGCTCGGCGCGTGGCTGTCGGCGCGGAGCGGCTCGGACAGCGCGAAGATGTTGGTCTGGCTGCCGGCGAGCATGCGGGCACCGGCGTTGGGGCTGTACCCGAGGTCGTGGACCGCGGCCTGGATGCGGCGGCGCGTCTCGGCCGACACCGGGCGCTTGCCGCTCAGCGCGTAGGAGACCGTGCTGATCGACACGCCCGCGGCACGGGCGACCTCGTCGATCTTGGCCATCGCGACTCCTTCGTAGCTTTGTCGATGCGCTTCCGGGAAGCGCTTCGACGGCAAAGCTAAACCACCCCGCGCACGAGCGCAAGAGGTAAGTTGGCGCGGGCAACAAAAGGGGGGCGTCAGTCCGCTCGCGGCAGTCGCAGCATCGCCACCGGCTCGGCGCCGTCGATGCCCGGGATCGCGCCGAGTTCGGTGAATCCCAGACGCGCGTAGAGCCGCCGGTTCACCGGAGTCGAGGATTCGAGATACGCGGGCAGCCGCATGCGGTCGAGCGCATCGAGTCGAGTCGTGAGCAGTCGCGCTCCGACCCCGAGTCCCCGCGCCCGCGATGAGACGCCGATCTCGGCCAGGTACCAGTGCGGCTGGCGGGGCCGATACACCTGACTCGCCGCCGAAATCCGGGCCGCGCGTCGCAAGCCCGACAGCCCGAGCGCGCGGAGGAGGGTCGGAAGGTGACGGACGTAGCGACGCGTCTCCCCCCGCACCCCGGCCGGCCCCTCCCACGCGGCGACGCCCACGATGCGCCCGGTGTCGTCGCGCGCGAGATCGACCGCGCCGGTCGGGAAGGGGCCCGCCGCGAGGGTCACGCGGAACAGCTCGCGCAGCCGGTGGTCGCGGTCGCGTCCCTCGGGCACGACCGCCCGCAGGACCGGGTCGAGCCGGAACGCCTCGGCGAGCACGACGGCCGCCTCGTCGAGGTCGTCGGCGACGGCGGGGGCGATCGTCAGCGAGGTCATGTTCCTCTCCTTTGGTCCGAGTGGATAAAACTAGGATGGAGGACATGTCTCGGAGACGGCTGTGAGTTCCCCGCGCCCCTACCTCGCGCGAGAGGACCGACGCGACGCTCTGCTCGACGCCGCCGCGGACGTCCTCCGCGAGAGCGGTCCCGAAGCCCTCTCCCTTCGAGCCGTGGCCGACCGAGCCGGGGTCGCCCATCGACTGGTGTCGTACGCGTTCGGCTCGAAGGTCGAGTTGGTCAAGGCCCTCCTGCTGCGCGAGACGGGGGCGGCCATCGACGTGACCTGGCGATCACCGATGACCGGTGACGGGATCGAGGATGCCGTCGCCACCGCCCTCTCGGCCTTCGCCGACTCGCTCCGCGAGGACCCGCGGTACGCCGAGTGCCTCGTCGCCCTGACGACCACCGCGCGCCTCTCTCCTCAGCTGGTCGACGCCACCCGCGAGGAGACGGAGTTCACCCGCGCCCGCATCCGTGCGCATGTGGCGGAGTGGGCGGCGACCCACTCCGATGCCGAGGTCGACGTGGACCGTGTGGCCGATGGCATCCACGCGTCGGCCGAGGGCATCACGGCATGGTGGCTCGCGACCCGGGACGACGAGGGGCTCGCCGCCGTGGTGCGCGGGTTCGCCGCGGGCGTCGCGCGGACGAGGTGACATCGGGCACTCCTGGCAGACTGCGGGGATGAGCCGTCACACGATCCTCCTCGGCGTCGATGGGGTGCTGCTCGTCGAGATCGACTCGCCGGACCGCGACTACGCCGCGATGAACCCGCCGCGGGTGCCGACATCGTCTGGCACACCCGCCGCCTGACCGATCCCGACGCCTTGCGCGAGCTCGCGGAGAACCTCGGTCTCGCCGACACGGTGCGATTCCCGGATGCCACCGAGCTGCAGGCGGCCCCGACCATCGACCCCGTCGACGTGGGACCGAACGTGCTGTGGGAGCACTGGAAGGTGCAGGCACTGATCCAGCGCGCACGCGATCTGCCCGCGGGTGACGAGGTCGTGGTCGTCGACTCGACGCTCGACTTCACCGCGCACCGGATGCCCGACGGACTCGCCCGCCGGTCGGGACGGAAGGATGCCGATGGCATCGGCGGCGTGAAGACGATCGATGTCGTGGGCCTCGACGAACCACGCCTCGACGCGCTGCGCGCGTGGCTCGCGGGTGGGGCGGTGCCGCGGATCTGACGCGGCACACGCCCTCCGGGATGCGTCAGCGAGCGGCGTTCTGCGCGGCCTTGGCGATCACGTCGGCGACGGTCTCGGCCTGAGAGATGAACAGCGCGTGGCTGCCGGGAACGTTCGTGATCTCGGCCCCGATGCGGCTGGCCATGTGCTGCAGCATCGCCTGGTCGAAGGCCTTGTCCTCGGTGGCGATGACGGCCCAGCTGGGCTTGTTGCGCCACGCGGCGTTCGTCACGGCCTCGCCGAAGACCGACATGGCCACCGGCACCTGGCTGTCGGCCAGGAACGCGGCGTCCTCTTCACTCAGGTCGGCGGCGAATCCGGCGTGGAATGCGTCGCGGTTGAGGAAGCCGAAGCCGTCGTCGGCGACGTCGATGACGAACTCGGGGGTCGGCCCGAAGCCCTCGTACTGCTGACCCGACGACTCACCCGCGTCGGGCGCGATCGCCGAGACGTAGACGAGTCCCGCGACGTGGGGGTGAACACCGGCCTCGGTAATGACGGTTCCGCCCCACGAGTGACCGACGAGGATCGCGGGTCCGTCCTGCTTGTCGAGGATGCGCGTGGTCGCGGCGACGTCGGCCTCGAGCGAGGTGAGCGGGTTCTGCACGATCGACACGCGGAAGCCGCGCGCGGTCAGCAGGTCGTAGACGCGCCGCCAGCCGGATCCGTCAGCGAATGCGCCGTGGACGAGGACGACGTTGGTGATGTTCTGCTCGGTCATGGTTCTGCCTTTCTGGTGCGACTCTCGCGGAGCCGGGGTCGGTGTCGACGCCGTGTGCAACGTCAGAGATACGCAATATATTGCATATCCAATGAGGCTAACCAGCGCCGCCCCCGATTTGCTTCCCGCCCCGAGGCCGTCGCAATATATTGCATGCCGATTCCTCAACAGGTTCCGGGCGTGGACCGCTCGCTCCTCCGCGACGACGTTTTCCGGCGGCTGCGGGACGCCATCGTCGACGGGACGTTCGAGCCCGGCGAGCAGTTACGCGACGCCGAACTCGCGGAATGGTTGGGCGTCAGCCGCACGCCGGTGCGGGAGGCCCTGCTGCGTCTGGGCGCGTCCGGACTGGTGGTCGCGAAGCCCGGTCGCTCGACGACCGTCAGCACGATCGACGCGAAGGCCGTGCGCGACGCGCGTGACGTCGTCGCGGCGATGCATCTGCTCGCCGTCCAGGGCGCCGCGGTCGACGAGACCGACATCGAGCGGATGCGGGAGGCCAATCAGCGTTTCGCCGCCGCTCTCGACGCCGGCGACATTCCGGCGGCGATGGATGCCGATGAGGCTTTCCATCGCATCCCGGTGGCGGCGCTCGGCAACACTGCGATTCAGTCCGTGCTCGACCAGTTCGGTCCGGTCGTGCGTCGCGCCGAACGCGCGCGCTTCATCGAGCACGGCCGCGAGTCGCTCGAGCGTCACGAACGACTGATCGCCCTCCTCGCCGCCGGCGACACGGCCGGCGCATCGAACCTGACGTTCGACACGTGGCACACCCTGGTGGTCGAGGACGGCGTCCCCGGCTGATCTCAGCGGAAGGCCGAACGGCGGATTACGGCTGCCGGCGCACCGCCGCCCACCCGTCGCCGTCGCGCGTGAACACGATCCGGTCGTGCAGCCGCGACGGACGGCCCTGCCAGAACTCGATCTCGCGCGGCTCGATCCGGTAGCCGCCCCAGTGCGGCGGCCGCGGCACGGGCTGGTCGTCGCCGAATCGGGCCGAAACCGCCGCCATCTGCTCCTCGAGAGCGGCTCGGGATGCCACGGTCTCCGACTGGTGGCTCGCCCAGGCCGACAATTGCGAACCGCGCGGACGCGAGGCGAAGTACGCGTCGTCGCGCTCGGCCGGCAGCGGCTCCGCGCGACCCAGGACGATGACCTGACGCTGCAGCGCGTACCAGGGGAACAGCACCGACACCGCCGGATTCCCGGCGAGCGCGCGCCCCTTCCGCGACTCGCGGTTCGTGAAGAACCACAGCGCGCCGTCGTCGTCGATCCCGCGTAGCAGCACGGTGCGCGAGGTCGGCGCGCCGGCGGCATCCACCGTCGAAACGACCATCGCGTTCGGCTCGGGCAGATCGGCGGCGTCGGCCAGCCACCGCTGGAACAGCGCGATCGGCGAGGCAGTGACGGTGCTGTCGTCGAGCTCGGCGAGCGTGTAGTCGAGCCGGTGGGCGAGGGGGTTCTCGGTCATCGCGCGGTCCTCCGGTGGGGCTCGGGAGGCACCATCGTACGGCCCGGGCAGCGGGACGAGGGGAGGATTTCCACCGAGCGGAGGACGAACCCCGTGGCATCCGTCCTCCGCTCGCCCCATCTCCTCCCCTCTTCACGCGTCAGCGCCGCGGGCGGGCGCACGCGGAATACCCGCCCAGCGAAACGTGTTGGCCACACCCGGCCCTGTTCCCCCACGAAAGGACACCCGCGTGAGCCTGTTCAGCCCCACCACCGTCGGCGCCGTCGACGTCCGCAACCGCGTTTCGCTCGCCCCGATGACCCGCCTGCGCGCGAGCGCCGACGGCGTTCCCGGACACCTCATCGCGACGTACTACGCGCAGCGCGCGGGCATCGGTCTGCTGGTGACCGAGGGCGTGTTCCCGAGCGCCGAGTCGAAGGCGTACCCGGGCCAGCCCGGCATCGTCACCGACGCGCAGGCGGCCGGGTGGGCGAAGGTGGCGGATGCCGTGCACGCCGAGGGCGGAGCGGTCTTCATGCAGCTCATGAACGGCGGGCGCGTCTCGCACACCGGCATCACCGGCACCGATCGCATCGTCGCGCCCTCGGCGATCGCGATCGAGGGTGAGACCCGCCTCGCCGACGGCTCGAAGGTCGCCTTCCCCGTGCCGCACGCGCTCGAGACCGCAGAGCTCGCGACCGTCCGCGACGAGTTCGTCGCCGCCGCCCGCCGAGCCGTGGATGCCGGAATCGACGGCGTCGAGCTCCACTCGGCGAACGGCTACCTGCTGCATGAGTTCCTCTCCCCCGCGTCGAACCAGCGCACCGACGGCTACGGCGGGTCGCCCGAAGCTCGCGCTCGTTTCGTCATCGAGGTCGCGCAGGCCGTGGCCGCCGAGATCGGCGCCGGCCGTGTCGGCATCCGGATCTCCCCCGCCCACAACATCCAGGACGTCTGGGAGAAGGACGACGCCGAGACCCGCGCGACGTACGAGGCGCTCATCGCCGGACTCGCGCCCCTGGGTCTGGCGTACCTCAGCGTGCTGCACCACGACCCGGCGAGCGAGCTGATCCAGGACCTCCGCCGCGCCTTCGGCGGCACGTTCATCGTGAACACGGGCTTCTCGCGCGTCACGACCCGCGACGAGGCCGTGCAGGCAATCGACGACGGCATCGCCGACCTGGTCGCCGTCGGACGCCCCGCGATCGCCAACCCAGACCTCGTCACCCGCTGGCAGCGCGGCGCCGACGAGAACGAGGTCGACCAGGCGTCGGTCTACGGCCCCGACGAGCGCGGATACACGGACTACCCGTTCCTCCAGGACTGAGGACGGGATGCCAAGGGCCCCGCGCGATCCGTTCGCGCGGGTCCCTTTCCTGTTCAGACCGCCGACGGGGCGAAGTCGAGCCGCTCGATCGTCCCGTCCTCGGAGAGGTGGAACTGGTACTCCAGCTCCGCCACGCCGCCGGGGAAGTCGCCCTCGAGACGGTACGACGCCCCGACCATCCCGTCGACCTCCCGCGCCCCGAGGAACGTCAGCGTGGTCGTGAAGAGATGAATGGACCCGTCGATCCAGCCGCGGATCTCGTCGAGACCGCGGAAGGTCTCGCCCTGGTCGGAGACGACGGCGTCGGCGGTGAACAGGGCGGCGACCTTGTCGGCATCCCCTCCCTGCCATCCGTCCACGAAGCCCTGGGCGGCGGCGGGAAGCTCGGTCTCTTGCAGCGTGGTACTCATGATGTTTCCTCTCGATGAAACTGTCTTGCGGGACAGTAACATCAACTCCTGTCCTCCAGGACATATTCCCGATGATGTCCTGTCCGACAGCAGGCGCTCGATACGATCGGGGAATGAGCACTGCTGCAGACCACGACGCGTCGCGCCCGCGGCGCGCGAGCGATTTCCCGTACCGGTCCGAGCTGCTGGCCAACCTCAGCGCGCTGATCCTGCTGTGGGACTCCCCCCGATTCCAGGGTGAGATCCTCGCCAGCAGCGGCGAGGCCATCGATCAGCCGGCCCACGCCACGCTCAGCCACCTGCTGGCCTGGGGCCCGATGCGCCCGTCCGCTCTCGCCGATGCGCTGGGAACGGGCGCGTCGTACGTCAGCAAGATCGTCCGGAAGCTCGAAGCCGACGGGTGGGTGGAGCGGGCGACCGACCCCTCCGATGGGCGGGCGACGCTCATCGCCCTCACCCCGGCCGGAGAAGTCGCGGCACACGGCGTGTATGCGCTCGGTGACCGGATGATCGCCGAGGTCCTCGACGGGTGGTCGGCGGAGGACGTCCACGCCTACACCGCCCTGACGTCGAGATTCGTGAAGGATGCCATCGCCTCCAGCGAGCGGATGCGAGAGCGAGGCCTACGCCCTCTCGATTCCTGAACTTCGGACGTTCATGTCCCACAGGACAGCATTCGTGCTACCGTCCTGCAGGACAGTATTCGAACGAGGGAAGAGATACGCATGCCGAACACGGATCGCGACCGCCTGGACGGCCGCCGCACACTGGTCAGCGGAGGAACGAGGGGGACGGGACACGCTGTCGCCGAGCGCCTGCGCGAACTGGGCGCCGACGTGTGGGTGTCGGCCCGCTCGATGCCCGAGGGCTACGCCTATCCCGACCGATTCATCGCCGCCGACACCTCCACCAAGGAAGGCACCGACCGCGTCGCCGCGGAGATGCAGAACGCCGGCGGCGTCGACATCCTCGTGCACGTGGTGGGCGGCTCCTCTACTCCGGCGGGCGGCTTCGCGGCCGTCCCCGAGGAGCAGTGGATCGCCGAGCTGCAGCTGAACTTCCTGGGTGCCGTGCGCCTGGATCGCGCGCTCATCCCCCACATGGTCGAGAAAGGCTCGGGCGTGGTGCTGCACTTCACGTCGATCCAGCGCCAGGTGCCGCAGTGGGAGTCGACCCTGCCGTACGCGGCGGCCAAGGCTGCGCTCCGCACCTACAGCAAGGGGCTCGCGACGGAGCTCGCACCGAAAGGCGTCCGAGTGAACGCGATCAGCCCCGGAGGCATCCGCACCGAAGGCAGCCAGGGCTTCTACGAGCGGATCGCCGAAGCCAACGGGATCAGCATGGATGCCGCGCTCCAGCGCGTCATGGACTCGCTCGGCGGAGTCCCCCTCGGGCGGTTCGCCGAGGTGCACGAGGTCGCAGACCTCGTCGGCTTCCTCGTGTCCGACCGCGCGTCGGGGATCGTCGGCACCGAGATGGTGATCGACGGGGGCACGATCCGCACGGCCTGATCAACGCAGGACGGACCGGATGCCACAGCCATATCGCCCCCGATAACCCCCGGCGATATCCTGTCCATATGGACATCCGGGCGGAACGACGAGCGGCCGGCCTGAGTCAGGCCGCACTCGCCCGCGCCGCGCAAGTGCCGCAGCCGAACATCTCGGCGTACGAGAACGGCCGTCGTCAACCGAGCCCCGAAGTTCTCGAACGCATCCGGCGAGCGCTCGCGGGCAACCTCCGCGACCGGCTCTTCCGCCACCGCGACGAAGTCCGTCGTATCGTCGTGGAGTACCACGCCGCCGACCCGCGCGTCTTCGGATCCGTGGCGCGCGACGAGGCCACCGAGTCCTCCGACGTCGATCTCCTCGTCGACTTCACACCCGAAGCCGGTCTGCTCGATGAGATCGGCCTGCGCCTCGCACTCGCGGATCTCCTCCACGCAGACGTCGACGTCGTGGCATCCGACACCCTTCGGGGGGATCTTCGCGACCGCATCCTGCGCGAAGCGGTGCCGGTGTGAACGCGGAGGCGCAGAAGGCTCAGGATGCCGCGACCCGGGTCATCGCGGTGTGCGAGGTGATCGCGCAGATCGTGGCTGGCGGCAAGGACTCCTTCCTCGCGGACGTTCAGGCGCAGTGGGCGGCGGAGATGGGGCTGATCCGTATCGGCGAGGGCGTGGCGAAGATTCCCGTTCCGGTCCGCGAACGCTTCGCCGAGCAGCCGTGGCGACAGATCATCGACATGCGGAACTTCGCCGCCCACCAGTACGACGACCTCGACCCGAACCGCGTCTGGCGGACGCTGACCGTCGACGTTCCGCTGTTGCGCGCCTACCTCGCCGACGTGGTCATCCCCGGGCTGTAGCCCCAGCCCGCGCATATCGCCCCGCCACCACCCCGAATGCCTCCGCCAATTCCGGCGGCCCTACGACCTCCACCTCCGTCTCGAACCGCCCGAACGACGCGGCGAGCGCTCCCCACGACCACGACCCCGCCTCCAGCGTGCAGCTGCGCTCATCCACCGCGGTGACCGTCCCATCGCCGGCGAAGGGCCGTATGTCACGCGCCGGAAGGTGCAGCAGAACCGTCCCGCGGCACGGCCAGGCGTTGGCATCCGCTCCCTTGAACCGGGCCGAGACGAACGCATCGACATCGCCGCCGGGCACCGTGCGCGGGGTGAAGGGGGCACCGTGCGGGATGCGCGGATGGATGCCATCGACCCGGAAGATGCGCCAGTCGTCGCGGTCGAGATCCCACGCGACGAGGTACCACCGGCCGTCCGAGACGGCGAGGTGGTGCGGCTCCGCCCGCCGCAGCGCGTCTCCGTAGTCGAAACGCAGCGTCACCCGGTCGCGGATCGCCTGCGCGAGCGTCACGAGCACGTCGAGAGAGATGTCGGTGGATGCCACCTCCCCCGGCCGCGCGACCGTCGTGACGTCGAGGGTGTCCAGGCGGTGCCGCAGGCGTGAGGGCATGACCTGCCGCATCGTCGCGAGCGCGCGGATCGCGGCCTCGCCGATGCTCGCGCCGAGAGCCGGGGCGGTGCGCAGCGCAACCGCCACGGCGAGCGCCTGGTCGTCGTCGAAGAGCAGCGGGGGCAGCTCGGCGCCGGAGTCGAGACGGTACCCGCCGTCCGGACCCATCGTGGCCTCGATGCGGTACCCCATCTCGCGCAGGCGATCGATGTCGCGACGCACCGTGCGGTCGGTGATGCCGAGCCGCGAGGCGAGCAGCGACCCCGGCCAGTCGCGCCGCGTCTGCAACAGCGACAGCAGGGTGAGCAGCCGCGATGTCGTGGTCATGGCATCCAGGGTATTTCCGGTCTAGGACAGAAACCGCCCTATACGGCTGCGAGGGTCGTGGCACGAGCCGATCCGGCCCGAGACCCAAGGAGCAGACATGTCCGTGCAGACCACCCCTCACCTGAACTTCCGCGGCGACGCGCGTGCGGCGCTGGAGTTCTACCAGTCCGTCTTCGGCGGGCACTCCGTCATCAACACGTACGCCGATTTCGGGATGCCGGCCGAGATCCCCGGCGCCGACAAGGTCGTGTTCGGCCTCGTCGCCGCCGAGAACGGGTTCCGCCTCATGGGGTACGACATCCCCGGCCAGACCGAGGGCGGCATCGCCGCCGGCGGTTCCACCCGCCGCGAGAACAACACGACGATCACCGAGCAGGCGCTGTTCGTCTCGATCAGTTCGCCCACGCTCGACGAGCTGCGGGGCTACTGGGATGCCCTGGCGGTGGATGCCACGATCGTCGAGCCCCTCGCGGCGTCGGCGTGGAGCGCCGGGTTCGGGATGCTGACCGACCGGTTCGGCGTGACGTGGAGTGTGTCGGTCGCCGCGGACTGACACGGTAGGCAGGGCCTCACGCGATCAGGTCGCGTGGGGCCCTTCCCTACGACGTCGGCCGGTACCGCTGCACCGTGACTCCCGAACGGAACTCCCGCCGCTCGATCAGCTCGAGCGTCAGCTCCACGCCGTCGAGCAACCGCGGCCCGCGACCGGCAATCACCGGATGCACGACGAACGTGTACTCGTCGATGAGCCCCGTCGCAGCGAGCGCCACCGGCAGCCGCACACCCCCGAGCGAGATCCCCCGCCCCGGCTGCCCCTTGAGCCGCCGCACCGCGTCGACGAGATCCCCGTGGAGGAGTTCGGCGTTCCAGTCCACGGCGTCGAGGGTCGTGGATGCCACGACCCTCCGCATCGGATCCATCACCTCCGCGAACGCAACCTCGCTGGGGTCCATCCAGTCCGGCCACTGTCCCGACGCCGGTCGCCGCCACGCGCCCTGCATCAGCTCGTACGTGACGCGCCCATAGAGGAGCGTGTCGGAGCGGCGCAGCTCGTCGGTCCAGAACGCCATCGACTCGGCGTCCGGCGGCAGGCCCGCCTCATGGTGGACGCAGCCGTCTAGGGAGACGTTGATGGCGTAGCGGAGCGGTTGGGTCACGGCTGTCTCCTTTGATCGGGGCGGGGGTGGGGTCAGGCTAGTGGGGGCTCGCGTCGGGTGGACACCCGCCATCTCGCCAGGGATGAGGTGGCGGGATGACGTGCGGTCGGCCACCGAGTTCGTGCGGCGGCGGCGCGACCCACCGGCGCGAATGAGCGGTGGCCTCGAAAGATAAGCTCGAGCAATGGGGACGACGGAGCCGAGGGCCTGGCTTGTTCGCGGGTCGAAGAACTACGCGTACGACAGCTGGATGCTCGAGAACGGCTACACCGCAGTCGATTTCAGTGAGGTCGGCGACCTGTCTGTGGCTACAGACCTGCCAGAAATGCGGGCCCTGCTCTCCCCGACGATGCCAGACAAGAACGAGAAAGCTGTCGGCAACTACGCGGCACAGCTCAACGCCTTCGCGAATCGCATGTCGATCGGCGACATCGTCGTTCTTCCGCTCAAGAATGTCGGGCGTCTCGCATTCGGCGTGGTGACGGGGCCTTATCGATACCTTCCTGGTACGGGCGTGCTGAACCATGTCCGGGCCGTCGACTGGAAACGTCCCGACGTGGCACGAACAGCCATCAGTCAGGATCTTCTCTACTCCCTGGGCGCCTTCAGCACGGTCGTGCAAATCAGCCGAAACGACGCCGCGTACCGACTCGGAAGGGTGCTCCAGGGGGCAGAAACTGACCCTGGCGCGCGAGCGGGCGTCCCCCTCGTGATGTCGAAGACGGCCGACGACGTGGTCGATACGGACGAAGCGATTGCGAGTGACGGGCAGGACATCATCCGCTACTCGCGGGACCGAATCCTCACCCTGATCAGGGAGAATTTCGCAGGGCATGCACTGCAGGATCTCGTCGCCGAGATCCTGCGAGCGGAAGGGATGACTTGCAAGGTTCCACCCAAGGGAGCGGACGGCGGCATCGACATCATCGCCGGATCAGGGGTCCTCGGCATCTCGGCCCCGACGATCATCGTGCAGGTGAAGTCGCAGACCAGCCGTGTCGGGTCCGAGGTTCTCGATCAGCTCGGCGGGGTAGTGGGCCAGCATCAGGCAGACCACGGTCTTCTGGTGGCGATGGGCGGTCTCACGGGACCCGCACAGGCCAAGGTAGATGCCCAACGTCTTCGGGTTGCCGTCTGGGATGCCGAAGAGGTGATCGACCGCCTGCTGAAGCACTACGACGTGATGCCTGAGGCGATCAGAGCGATCATCCCGCTCCGTCGTTCCTGGGTGATCGACGAGAGCACGACCGCCTGAGCTCGCGGCCCGCCCTAGACGCATTTCCCGATCGTGTCGGCGGGTGAGACTACATTGAGGCCCCGACCGGGAGCGATCGCGCCCGGTCTCGCACGAGGAGAAACACGAGTCGATGACGCCCACTACGAAAGAAGCGCAGCGCGCGGAGCTTCACAAGACGATCTGGCGTATTGCAAACGACCTGCGGGGCTCTGTCGACGGGTGGGATTTCAAGTCCTACGTGCTCGGCATGCTGTTCTACCGATTCATCTCGGAGAACCTCACTGCGTACATCAACGCCAGCGAACGAGACGCCGGGGACTCGAGCTTCGACTACGCCCGCCTCCCCGACTCGCAGGCGGAACTCGGACGCAGAGAGACCGTTGTCGAGAAGGGCTTCTACATCCTTCCGTCCGAGCTGTTCCGAAACGTTCACACTCGCGCGGCCGCCGACGCGAACCTCAACGAGACCCTGGCCCGCGTCTTCAAGAACATCGAGGGCTCGGCGCTGGGTACGGATGCCGAAGACGACCTCAAGGGCCTGTTCGACGACCTCGATGTGAATAGCTCGAAGCTGGGGAACACGGTTGCGAAGCGCAACGAGAAGCTCGTGAAGCTGCTCGACGCGATCGGCGACCTGCCACTGGGTAACTTCGAGGACAACTCCATCGACCTGTTCGGCGACGCGTACGAGTACCTCATGCAGATGTACGCCTCCAGCGCCGGCAAGTCCGGTGGCGAGTACTACACGCCGCAGGAAGTGTCGGAGCTCCTCGCGAGGATCACCGTGGTTGGCAAGACGCAGGTGAACAAGGTCTACGACCCCGCCGTCGGATCAGGATCGCTGCTTCTCAAGTTCGCGAAGGTGCTCGGCAAGGACAACGTTCGTCAGGGCTTCTACGGGCAGGAGATCAACCTGACCACGTACAACCTCGCGCGGATCAACATGTTCCTGCACGACGTTAACTACGAGAAGTTCAACCTGGCGCACGGGGACACCCTCCTCGACCCAGCCCACTGGGACGACGAACCGTTCGAGGCGATCGTCTCCAATCCCCCGTACTCGATCAAATGGGACGGCGACGCGAACCCGCTTCTCATCAACGACCCGCGCTTCGCACCTGCGGGCGTGCTCGCACCGAGGTCGAAGGCCGACCTGGCGTTCACGATGCATATCCTGTCGTGGCTGGCGGTCAACGGAACGGCGGCGATCGTCGAGTTCCCCGGCGTGCTCTACCGCGGGGGCGCGGAAGCGAAGATCCGGAAGTACCTCATCGACAACAACTACGTCGACGCCGTGATCCAGCTTCCTCCCGACCTGTTCTTCGGCACCACGATTGCCACCTGCATAATTGTGCTAAAGAAGTCGAAGACCGACAACGCGGTACTTTTCATCGATGCCTCTGCCGAGCTTACTCGCGTCGGCAACAAGAACAAGCTGACGGACGCCCACCAGCGGCATATCCTCGACACCTTCACCGCGCGCGCCAGCGTCGACCACGTCGCCAAGCTCGTGCCAAACGCCGAAATCGCCAGGAACGAGTACAACATCGCCGTCTCCTCCTACGTCGAGGCAAAGGACACCCGCGAGACTGTCGATATCAGGGCACTGAACGCCGAGATCGCCCGGATCGTCGCTCGCCAAGCCGAGCTCCGCACCGCGATCGATGCGATCGTTGCGGATTTGGAGGGTGCCGAGTGAGCCGCATCGATGAGCCGATCGCAGATGGCGCTCCGGGTGCGCGTTACGTCGACCTGTCGGAGGTGGCCGAGTATTCGCCCACGCGCGTCGACGCGGCGGATCTTGACCGGAAGAACTTTGTTGGTGTGGACAACCTCCTCCCGAACAAGCGAGGACGCCTGGACGCAACCTATCCTCCGAACACGGCGCGACTGACCGCATACGAGCCAGGCGACATTCTCCTCGGCAACATTCGGCCGTACCTGAAAAAGGTTTGGCTAGCAACAAACTCCGGCGGCTGCAGCGGCGACGTTCTCGCAGTTCGCGTTAGGCGGCAGCATCGCGAGCTGCTGGATCCCACCTTTCTCTATTACCTTCTTTCCTCTGATCGCTTCTTCGCCTACAACATGCAGAAGTCGAAGGGGGCCAAGATGCCGCGGGGCGACAAGGCGGCGATCATGAGTTATCGGATCCCAGTCCCGACCATCGAGGCGCAACGGAAGATCGTGCGAATATTGGACCAGTTCACTCAGCTGGAAGTGGAGCTGGAAGCGGAGCTAAAAATGCGACGCCGTCAATTTGAGCACTATCGCGGCGCATTGATTCTTGAACGAGACCGCGCAGAAACCGCGCTTCTCGGGGACATAGCCACGATCGGTACGGGTAGCCATGACACCCAGGATGCTCAGGACGACGGTCGGTTTATTTTCTACGCTCGGGGGCGAGAGCCGCTCAAGCTTGACACCTTTGATTTCGAGGAAGACGCAATCATTACCGCCGGCGATGGGGTCGGGGTCGGGAGAGTATTCCATTTTGCTCGAGGGAAATATGCGCTCCACCAGCGCGCATATCGTATAGTCCCTCATGCGCGAGTTGACGCGAGATTTATCTATCATTACCTTCTTGCTGATTTCTCGCGTTACCTCGAACGTACTTCCGTTCATGCTTCCGTGACTTCTTTGCGGCGTCCAATGTTTCTTCATTACCCAGTCGCGCTTCCTTCGTTGGATGAGCAGCGTTGTATTGTTGCTACCCTAGATAAGTTCGATGCGCTTGTGAATGACCCCAGCGTGGGGCTCCCTGCTGAACTTGCCGCTCGCCGCAGGCAGTACGAGTACTACCGTGACAAGCTGCTGACCTTTGAGGAGGCACCAGCATGAGCGACGCGGTCCCACGGACGTACGATCCGATCGCTGTCTCGTCGGAAAGTACTGTCGTCGCCGAGTACATCCCCGACCCGGCGGCCTCGGTGTCCTACCAATCGGAGGCGGAGCTCGAGCGCGATTTGATCCGGCTGCTGCAATCTCAGGCGTACGAGTACCTGGCCATTACGTCCGAGACGCAACTCATTGCCAACCTCCGTACGCAACTCGAAGCTCTCAACGCGATCAGGTTTTCGGATGCGGAGTGGAGTGTGTTCTTTTCCGAGCGGATCGCGGGTGCGAACGATGGCATCGTGGAGAAGACCGTCCGCATCCAGGAGGACCACGTCCAGCTGCTCAAGCGCGACAACGGGTCGATGAAGAACGTGCTGCTGATCGACAAGCAGAACGTCCACAACAACCGGCTTCAGGTGATCAATCAGTACGCGATCGGCCAAGCCGATGGTGGGGCCACCCAATCGAATCGCTACGACGTGACCGTGCTGGTGAACGGGCTGCCGATGGTACATATCGAACTCAAACGGCGCGGCGTCGACATCCGAGAAGCGTTCAACCAGATCGACCGCTACCAGCGCGACAGCTTCTGGGCGGGATCCGGGCTGTTCGAGTATGTGCAGTTGTTCGTCGTCAGCAATGGCACGCTCACGAAGTACTACTCAAACACCACGCGCCGCCAGCACTTGAGCGAGGCGGGGGGCTCGAAGCGAGTACGGAAGACGTCGAATTCCTTCGAGTTCACGTCGTGGTGGGCGGATGCGCAGAACAAGCCGATTCAAGAGTTGACGGCGTTCGCGCGGACGTTCTTCGCAAAGCACTCGCTGCTCAACATCCTGACGAAGTACTGCGTGTTGACCGCCGACCGGATGCTGCTGGTGATGCGTCCGTACCAGATTGTCGCGACCGAGCGAATCCTGCAACGGATCGACATCGCGACGAACTACAAGCGCCTCGGTACCGTCGCCGCGGGTGGGTATGTCTGGCACACCACTGGGTCGGGCAAGACCCTCACCTCTTTCAAGTCGGCGCAGCTCGCATCGAAGCTTCCGAGCGTCGACAAAGTGCTGTTCGTCGTCGACCGCAAGGATCTCGACTATCAGACGATGCGCGAGTACGACCGTTTTGAGAAGGGCGCGGCGAACTCCAATACCTCGACGGCGGTCCTGAAGAAGCAACTGGAAGACCCGAACGCACGAATCATCATCACGACGATCCAGAAGCTTACGACATTCATCGCTGCCAACAAGGGACACGCGATCTACGACGGGCACGTCGTGATCATCTTCGACGAGTGCCACCGGTCGCAGTTCGGCGACATGCATACCGCGATCGCGAAAGCCTTCGCACGCTATAACCTGTTCGGCTTCACCGGCACCCCGATCTTCTCCGCAAACGCCGTGAGCGGCGGGAACCCGCAGCTTAAGACCACCGAGCAGGCGTTCGGGGAGAAGCTGCACACGTACACCATCGTCGACGCGATCACCGACAAGAACGTGTTGCCGTTTCGGATCGACTACGTAAACACGATCAAGGTCGGCGACCCTGACGACAGCCAGGTGCCCGCGATCGACAAAGAGAGCGTCCTGCTCGACTCGCGCCGCATCACCGACGTCGTGAGGTATACGCTGGCGCACTTCGATCAGAAGACCAAGCGCGCCGAGCACTACAGACTCGGCGAGCGCCGCGTGCGGGGCTTCAACGCGCTGTTCGCGACAGCGTCAATCGAGGCGGCCCGGGTCTACTACAACCACTTCCAGATCGAGCAAGAAGGGCTCCCGCCGGATCGGCGGTTGAAGGTCGGCCTCATCTACTCCTACGGAGCGAACGACGCCGTCGAAGACGGCGCTCTTGACGAAGAGGGTTTTGACACCGGCGCCTTGTTCATGGACGATCGGTCGTTCCTCGGAGACGCGATCGGGGACTACAACGGCATGTTCGGCACGTCGTTCGACACCTCCGCCGACCGGTTTCAGAACTACTACAAAGACCTCTCGCTCAGGCTCAAGAATCGAGAGATCGACCTAGTCATCGTCGTGAACATGTTCCTCACGGGCTTCGACGCGACCACGTTGAACACGCTTTTCGTCGACAAGAACCTGCGTGCACACGGGCTGATCCAGGCTTACTCGCGCACGAATCGCATCCTTAACTCCGTAAAGACCTACGGCAACATCATCAGTTTTCGTAATCTCGAAAAAGAGACCAACGACGCCATCGCCCTCTTCGGGAACAAGGATGCTCGCGGAGTAGTGCTCCTGAAGCCATACACCGAGTACTACAACGACTATGCGGATAAGGTGACGGAACTGCTGAACACCTTCCCGCTGGGACAGCCGATCGTGGGCGAAGCCGCGCAGAAGGATTTCATCGCGCTCTTCGGTTCGATCCTGCGCCTACAGAACATCCTCACCTCGTTCGACGAGTTCGAAGACTCCGCGCTCCTGAGCCCGCGGCAGGGCCAGGACTATCGCAGCGTCTATCTCGACCTGTACGCCGAGTTCCGCAAGAACCAAGAAGCCGACAAGGAACAGATCATCGACGACGTAGTCTTCGAGATCGAGCTGATCAAGCAGGTGGAGATCAACGTCGACTACATCCTCATGCTCGTCGAGAAGTATCGAGATGAGCGCGGCGACGGTGACGACAAGGAAATGCGCGCGGAGATCACCCGGGCCCTTGATGCCAGCCCCTCCCTCCGAAACAAGAAGGACCTCGTCGAGGACTTCGTCGACTCTCTTTCAGCGAGGGGTGAGGTCGACCAGGAATGGCGCGCCTTCATCGCCGCGAAGCGCGAGGCTGAGCTGCAGGCGATCATCCGCGACGAAAGCCTCAAGCCTGACGAGACCAGAGCTTTCGTCGAGACCGCGTTCCGCGATGGCCAGATCCGAACCAGCGGCACCGCGATCACGAGAGTCTTGCCGCCGGTCTCGCGTTTCGCCGTAGACGGAGGCCATGGCGAGAAAAAGCAGCGGGTCATCCGCAAGCTCGGCGCGTTCTTCGAGCGCTTCTTCGGCCTCGCCGCCGGGGATCCGGCGAGTCCGTAGGCGTAACCCTTCCGGGTTGTTCATCGACAACTCCCCCACGAGCTCGGCGAGCGCGCGATCGTCCCGATACTGCCCCCCC
>NZ_LQQP01000024.1 GCF_001619615.1 Microbacterium sp. T32 | reverse complement strand
GGCGGGTTCGCCCGCCCCGCCGCTCTCTCTGTCGCCCACGGGCGACGCAGCTACCTGTCGCCCGAGCGGCGACGGAGGGAGACACCATGACCGAACCGATCCTGCGCATGTCGGGGATCTCCAAGTCGTTCAACGGCATCCCGGCCCTCGCCGACGTCTCGATCGACGTGTACCGCGGAGAGGTGCACGCGATCTGCGGCGAGAACGGTGCGGGGAAGTCGACGCTGATGAAGGTGCTGAGCGGTGTCTACCCCGCCGGCAGCTTCGACGGCACGATCACCCTCGAGGGGGAGCCGGTCGCGTTCCGCACGATCAACGACAGCGAGGCCGCCGGCATCGTCATCATCCACCAGGAGCTGGCGCTCAGCCCCTACCTCTCGATCGCCGAGAACATCTTCCTCGGCAACGAGAAGTCCAAGCGCGGTGTGATCGACTGGAACGCCACCAACACCGCCGCCGCCGAACTGCTCAAGCGCGTGGGGCTCCGCGAGAACCCGGCGACCAAGATCTACGAACTCGGTGTCGGCAAGCAGCAGCTCGTCGAGATCGCGAAGGCGCTGGCCAAGGAGGTCAAGCTCCTCATCCTCGACGAGCCCACCGCCGCCCTCAACGACGACGACTCCGCGCACCTGCTCGACCTCATCGACCAGCTGCGCGACCAGGGGATCACCTGCATCATCATCAGCCACAAGCTGAAGGAGGTGCTGCGCATCGCCGACCGCATCACGATCATCCGCGACGGCCGGACCATCGAGACGATGCTGCGCGACGACCCCGACACCGACGAGGGCCGCATCATCCGGGCGATGGTCGGCCGCGACCTCAACAGCCTCTTCCCCCCGCGCGAGCCCGACATCGGCGAGGAGCTGTTCCGCGTCGAGCACTGGACCGTCCACCACCCCGTCGACACCGAGCGCGTGGTCATCGATGACGCGTCCTTCATGGTGCGCGCGGGAGAGATCGTCGGCTTCGCCGGCCTCATGGGTGCCGGCCGCACCGAGCTCGCGATGAGCATCTTCGGGCGCATGTACGGCACCGGGATCTCCGGCGAGGTCTACAAGAGCGGCGAGCAGATCGACGTGCGGACCGTGGATGCCGCGATCAAGAACGGCATCGCGTACGCCACCGAGGACCGCAAGAAGTACGGTCTCAACCTCATCGGCGACATCCAGGTCAACGTCTCGGCATCCGCCCTCGCCCGTCTCGCGCGCCTCGGCGTCGTCGACCGGTACCGCGAGTACAAGGTCGCCGATTCGTACCGCTACAAGATGAACATCAAGGCGCCCAGCGTCGCCGCGATCACCGGACGTCTCTCCGGCGGGAACCAGCAGAAGGTCGTCCTGTCGAAGTGGATGTTCACCGGACCCGACGTGCTGATCCTCGACGAGCCGACCCGCGGCATCGACGTCGGGGCGAAGTACGAGATCTACGGAATCATCAACGAACTCGCGGCCCAGGGGAAGGCCGTCATCGTCATCTCGTCGGAGCTGCCCGAGGTCATCGGCCTCTCCGACCGCATCTACACCATCTCCGAGGGACGCATCACGGCCGAGGTCAGCCGAGCGGATGCCACCCAGGAGACGCTCATGCGGCACATGACCGCCGGAAGGAACTGACAGCAATGGCCACCGCATCCACTCAGACGGTCGAAGCGCCGACGCAGCCCGGGCCCCGCCGCCGCGGTCTGCTCGCGCGCATCAACTTCCGGCAGTTCGGCATCCTCGCCGCGCTGATCATCATCATCGTGCTGTTCCAGGTGCTCACCGGCGGGCGCCTGCTGATGCCGGGCAACGTCAACAACCTCATCCAGCAGAACGCCTACGTGCTGATCCTCGCGATCGGCATGGTCATGGTCATCATCGCCGGCCACATCGACCTGTCGGTCGGGTCGGTGGTCGCCATGGTCGGCGCGATCGCGGCGATCGCGATGAACCAATGGGGTCTGCCCTGGTACATCGCCGTACTCCTCTCGCTCGTCGTCGGCGCCGTCGTCGGCGCGTGGCAGGGATTCTGGGTCGCGTTCGTCGGCATCCCCGCGTTCATCGTGACCCTCGCGGGCATGCTCCTCTTCCGCGGTCTGACGCTCGTCCTCCTCACGGGCGGCACGATCAGCGGCCTGCCCGACGGCTTCACGGCGATCGGCGCCGGGTGGCTGCCGCCCGCACTCGGATACGTCGGCAACTGGGACAGCCTGACCCTCGTGCTCGGCGCGATCGCGTGCGTCCTGCTCATCGTGCAGCAGCTGCGCACCCGCGCGACGCTGCGTCGCCTCGAGCTGCCTCGCGAGGTCGCGTGGTCGTTCTGGCTGAAGAACGCCATCGCCGTCGTGGCGATCATGGCCGTGGCGTTCACGATCGCCGCCTACAACGGCACGCCCATCGTGCTCATCATCCTCGCCGTGCTCGTGCTGGCCTACACGTTCGTGCTGAACCGCACGACGTTCGGCCGTCACATCTACGCGATGGGTGGCAACCTGTTCGCCGCCGTGATGAGCGGTGTGAAGACGAAGTGGGTCAACTTCTTCATCTTCGTGAACATGGGTGTGCTCGCCGGCCTCGCCGCGGTGGTCAGCACTGCGCGCGCCGGTGGCGCCGTGGCATCCGCTGGTCAGAACTACGAACTGGATGCCATCGCGGCGGTGTTCATCGGTGGCGCCGCCGTCCAGGGTGGTATCGGTACCGTCGTCGGCGCGGTCGTCGGTGGTCTGGTGATGGGTGTGCTCAACATGGGCCTCTCCATCCTCAGCGTCGACGCGGCCTGGCAGATGGCGATCAAGGGCATCGTGCTGCTGCTGGCCGTCGCGTTCGACATCTTCAACAAGCGACGCAACGGCGGTGTCTGATCGGGTGGGGAGCGCGGCCTCGCGTCACGCTCCCCACACCGGCCGTAACCGGGACTCGGGCGATGCGACAATGGTGGAGGTGCTCCCCTCATGACCCCTGCCGTGTTCGAGCCCGCGACGCCGCTCGCACCACCCGCAGGTCGTACGACGAACGACCTGATCCGTCAGCAGAACCTCGCGTCCGTACTGTCGTTGCTGCACCTGCGGGGAGCGCTCTCACGTGCGCAGCTCGGAGCCACCATCGGCCTCAACCGCTCGACGGTCACGGGTCTGGTGATGGAGCTGACCGAACTGGGACTGGTCCGCGAGGTCGCGGCCGGTGAGCGCACCGGCAAGGTCGGTCGGCCCACGCTCGACATCGAGCCCGAGGACCACGTCGCCGCGCTGAGCGTCCGCGCCGAACCGCACGCCGTGACCGTGGCCCTCGTCGGACTCGGCGGCGTCGTGCACGCGCGGCTCCGCCACGACACGGCGACCGCGCCGTCGCCCCGCCGCTTCGTGCAGATCGTCGCGTCGTCCGTCGAGGCGATGCGCGCCGACATCGACCGGCACTACCGCGTCGTCGGCGCGGGGCTCGCGGTCCCTGGACTCGTGAACGCCAACGGCTCGGTGCTCGTGTCGCCGACCCTCGGGTGGCGGCGCGATCCGGTGGCCGCGCGTCTGAGCGACGAGCTCGGCATCCCCGTCTCCGCCGGAAACGACGCGAGCATCGGTGCGCTGGCCGAGTCGCGGTTCGGCGTCGGCGTCGGCGTCTCGAACCTGCTGTACCTCGGCGGCGCGATGCACAGCATCGGCGGCGGTCTCATCATCGACGGCACCCTGCTGCGCGGGACCTCCGGTTACGCCGGCGAACTCGGGCACACCGTGATCGACCCGCGGGGACGCGCCTGCGTGTGCGGACGGCATGGATGCCTCGAGGCCGAGGTCCGGCTCGATCTCCTGGAGCCGCTGCTCGGACGCCGGAAGCTCGACGAGGACGAGCTCGACGTCGAGCTCGGCGTGGCCCGCGATCCGCGGGTGCTGGCCGAGGTGACGCGCCAGGTCGAGGTGCTCTCGCTCGCCCTCACGAACTTCGTCAACGCGTTCAGCCCCGAGACCGTGGTGCTGTCCGGTTACCTGGGCGCCCTTCTGTCGGTGAGTCGCGAGCGCCTCGCCGAGGCCGTGCGCGTGCACCCGCTCGGCGCCGAGGGCCGCACGATCCGCCTGGAGCGCGCGCACCTGCGGTCGCGCCTGATGCTCATCGGCCCCGCCGAGCTGGCGTTCGCGGACCTCCTCGCGAATCCTGCAGGTTTCCGGGGCTGACGCCTCGGGGTGCGCCCCGGCGCTGCGCCCGCGGCCCGCGGCTGACGCCCGGGGGTTTCCCCCTCCGCGCTGCCGACAGACGTCGAGTGTCCAAGACACGCGGACGCTGCACCGCCCGGTCCGCGTGTCTTGGACACTCGACCGGGGGAGCCGCCCCGGATTGAAAGCGGCCGTTCACCGAGGCGTCGCCTCGCGGGACTACTCTCGCGGCGGCGTTCGCTACCCGGGCGGATGCCAGGGGAGGGCCCGCGTGGATCTCGACGCCGGCCGCGGTCGTTCGTGGTCTTCGTTGTTCGCCGCTGTCATCGCCGCGCTGTTCGTCGGCATCGCGGCCGTGCTGGTGGTGTCGGCGCAGATCAGCGGGCAGGAGCGCCCGCTCGAGGACCGCGTCAGCGCCTACGCCCCGGCGGCGGCCGCCGACCCGGTTGCCGCGGCGATTCCGGCGACGGTGACCCCGGATACCACGGCCGTCACCGGCACCGAGAGCACCGATACCCCGGTCGCCGATCCTGCCCCGGCGGACGTTCCGTCCACGGTGCAGCTCGTCACCGCCGACGCGACCTGGAGCGCGCGGACCGCCGCGGTCACCGGCATCCCGGAACGCGCCCTCCGCGCCTACGCGTCGGCCGCGCTGACCGTCAAGGCCGAGCAGCCCTCGTGCGGGCTGGGCTGGAACACCCTCGCCGGGATCGGGGCCATCGAGTCGGCACACGGCACCCACTCGGGCGGTCACCTCGACGACGCCGGCTACCCTCAGCCCGCGATCCGCGGCATCCCCCTCGACGGCACGGCCAGCGCCGCCATCGCGGATAGCGACGGCGGGAAGTGGGACGGGGATGCCACCTGGGACCGCGCCGTGGGCCCATTGCAGTTCATCCCTGCGACGTGGCAGCGGTGGGGAGCGGACGGCAACGGCGACGGCGTGGCCGACCCGAACCAGATCGACGACGCCGCGCTCGCCGCGGGGCGCTACCTGTGCGCGGCCGGCGAGATGACGAGCGCGTCCGGCTGGCGGCGGGCGATCTTCTCGTACAACCACCTCGATAGCTACGTCGACGACGTCGCCGCCATGGCCAACACGTACGCCGCTCGCGCCGCCGGCTGAGCGTCGGTCAGCCGCGCAGCACCACGTTCTCGGGCTCCTCGCCCGCGAGGAAGTGTTCGATCTGCCGGCGGACGAGCCGCGCGATCCGAGGGCGCATGGCACCGGTGGCGCCGCCGACGTGCGGCGCGATGAGCACGCCCTCGAGCGCCCACAGCGGGTGATCCGCGGGCAGCGGCTCGGGGTCGGTGACGTCCAGTGCCGCACGGATGCGCCCCCGCTGCACGTGGTCGACGAGGGCGTCGGTGTCGATCACGGGGCCGCGGCCGACGTTCACCACGAGCGCTCCGTCGGGCAGGGCCGACAGCGCGGCGTCGTCGACGAGGTGCTGCGTCGTGTCACCGCCGGGCAGCGACACGATCAGCACGTCGGTGGCGGCGAGCACGTCGTACAGCTCGCCGAGGGGGAGGACCTCGACGTCGTCCTGCAGCCGACCGTGCGAGGCGACCGCGCGCAGCTCGACCTCGAAGGGCTTCAGTCGCGCCGCGATGGCCCGGCCCACACCGCCGAAGCCGAGCAGAGTGACGCGGGCGTCGGCGAGGCCCGGCGTCCACTTCCCCTTCCACGCGGCCCGATCCTGCGCGCGGACGAAGTCGGGCAGCGCGCGCTGGGCGGCGAGCGTCAGGGCGACGGCGAGCTCGGCGGTCGCGGTCTCGTGCACGCTCGTGGCGTTGGCGAACACGATGCCCTCGGGCAGGCGGCCCTCGACGTTGTCGTAGCCGATCGACTGGCCCTGCACGAGCCGCGTCGACACCTCGGCCAACCGCGCGATGACGCCGTCCATCGACATGTACGGCGGAACCACGATGTCGATGTGGGGGCGGGGCGCGGCATCCGTCATGTCCCAGACGAGCACCTCCACACCGTCCGGCAGGGGCTGCAGATCGTCGCGGAGCTGGGCGGTGGGCACGGACACGATCAGCGAGGAAGTCACCCGCCCCACGCTACCCGCGGGTCCGGCGCGCGTGGCCGCTCCGAGATCTGTACGGAAAAGTGCCGTACACTTTCCGCATGGGCACATCCCCGAAGGACGCACGGATCGAGCTTCGTGTCACCGCCGCGCAGAAGGAGGCGATCGAGAGCGCCGCCGCGATCTCCGGGCGGACGGTCACCGCGTTCTCCACCGAGGTCCTCACCGAACGCGCGCAGGAAGTCATCCAGCAGGATCGTCGGCTGCGTGTGGATGCCGACGCCTTCGACGCCTTCCAATCGGTGATGGACCGCCCGGCCCGGTCCGTCGATGGCCTCCGAAACCTCCTCACGCGGACGAGCGTCTTCGTCGACGGTGACTGAGTTCCTGACCCCTCGGCCCATCGCGGCGGGGGACAAGCTTTCGGAGTTCCGGTCGGGTGAAGAGGTGCTCGACGTCTGGCTCCGCACGCGCGCACGGAGCAACGAGAAGACCGGCGCCTCTCGGACGAGCGTGTCGGTGACGCGGGGCGAGCAGCGGGTCGCGGGGTACTACTGCCTCTCCTCCAGTTCGCTCGAACGCGAGGACGGTCCCGCGGAGCTCACCGCACGGATGCCGTCGAGCGTTCCGGTGGTCTTGTTGGGCCGACTCGCGATCGACCAGGAGTTCCATGGGATGGGCCTGGGCTTCTCGCTCCTGCAGCATGCGACGCTGAGGGCGCTCGAGGCCGCCGAGACCATCGGCATCCGTGCGATTCTCGTCCACGCCCTCGGCGAGAACGTGGTGCCGTTCTACGAGAAGTTCGGCTTCACGCGGTTCCCCGGGCAGAGCCGCACTCTCTACCTGCTGACCAAGGACGCGCGCGCAACACTCGGCGAGTTCTGACGCTCGCAGCGGCCCGCCGACTCACCCCGTCACGTCCGCGGGCACGGGCCGCCGCCCGATGTGCACGCCGACAGGGACGTCGTACGCGAGGTACTCCGCCATGAGCGCCTCGGCGTCACGGGTGAACAGCCGCCGCGACAGCGCCGCGGCGAGCTTCGTCGCGCCACCGACGAGTCCCGGGATCTGGTGGCTGAGCATGCCCTGGCTGATCCGCGCGCCATGGTTGAACATGTGGATGCGCGACAGCGCCGACCCCGCCGCCGCACTCCGGCTGACGAGGCCGAAGTCGTCGTCGAGGTACGGGAACGCGGCGAGCCCGGGGTTCTCCGCAATCTGCGCCGGGGTGAGACGGTCGCTCCAGAGCGTGGCATCCGGAGCCACCGTCGACAGCTCCGGGCGGCGGGAGAGATCCGCGACGATCCCGGTCGCGGCGATGACGACGTCGTACCGATGGATGCCATGCGGCGTCGTCACGACGATGTCGGTGCCGTCCCACTCGACGGACAGCCACGGCGACGACGTCAGGAAACGGAAGCCGTCGAAGGCGTGCGCGCGCCAGATCGCGTTCTGGGTCGCGGGCTGGTCGACGGCCGAGAGGTGCACGTTGAACGTCCACTTCTGTGCGTCGGTGAGTGAGCCGTAGTTCTCGATGAGGCCCGAGAATTCCATCCACCGGTAGGGGCTGACCTGCGGCATCGCGGGCCGCCGCATGTGCACGTCCACCGAGGCCGCCCCGTGCTCGAGAGCGGTGGCGGCGTTGTCGAACGCGCCCGTGCCGGCGCCCAGGATGCCGATGCGCTTGCCGGCGAGGGCGGCGAAGTCGATCGCGTCGTGGGTGTGGTGCACGCGGTCCGCGGGGAGTCCGTCGAGCAGCGCGGGGACGTGCCGCCCACCCGCGCCCTCGATGCCGGTGGCGAGGACGACGTGCCGAGCGAGCAGCACCCAGGAGCCGTCGGGGCCCTCGAGGTGCAGGCGCAGGGGGCCATCGGCGTCCGGCGGGGTGATCGACGTGACCGCGGTGGAACCGACGACCTCGATGCCGGCGACCGTGCGGTACCACTGCAGGAAGCCCTGCCACGCGACGGTCGGGAAGAAGGCGATGTCGTCCCAGGCCGCTTCGCCGTACACGGCCTCGAACCACGCGCGCGGACTCACCGCCGGCACGCCCCATGTCGGCCACGCGATGTCCTTCGGGGTGCGCAGCGTGTGCATGCGAGCGTAGGTGGTCCAGGGCCCGGTGGCGTCGACCGGGGCGGCGTCGAGCACGACGACGTCCTCGATCCCGCGGCGGCGGAGGCCGCGGGCGAGCACGAGCCCGGCCTGTCCGCCGCCGACGATCACGACCGGGTGCTCGCCGTCGCGCTCGCCGACCCACGCCCGTCCGTCTCCGGCGCTCAGCGCCTCCTGGTGTGCGGCCTCGCGTTCGAGGGCGGCCAGGCGGGCGCCCGCGTCGGCGAGCGGAGTGAGCGCGCTCACTCGACGACGACGCGCACGCCGTAGGCGTCGTCGAGCCGGAAGTTGTGATGGTCGGTGACGTTCGTGTCGTCGAGTTCGAGATTCACGAAGTCCATGCTCGGCTCGGCGAAGAACGGTCCCGCATGCCACGTGCCCTTCAGCATCGTGATCGCGGTGCGCGGCGGGATGCGGAACGCGCGCAGGTCTTCGAGCGTCGGCTCGTCGATGCCCGCGGGCGCGACGGCGATCGTCCACTCGACGTCGCCGACGGCCATGAGCGTCTGGGTCGTCTCGAGGTGCCGCGTGACCCGGACGAACTCGGGCTTCTTGTCGTCGAGCGACATGAGATAGAAGCGCGGGATGCCACCGGAGACGTCGAGCACGGCCTCTTCCGACGTGAAGGGGGTGCCGTCGGCCATGGGCGTCAGGATGACGCCGAATGGGGCGAAGTTCTCAGCCGTGACCGTCGCGGCGGTCAGCGAGTGGGCGGGGAGCGTCTCGGTCATATTCCGACCGTACACCTGTCAGACAAGTTGAAGACCTGCTTGTCGGACACGTTCACGACCTCGTTACGCCCCCGAAACGCCTCGATCGTGGCGGACCCGCCGGATGAGCGCATTGCGCAGTCCCGCCGGCGCCGACACCTGCACCTCGCGCGACCAATACCCCACGGCGTCGCCCGTCCCGTACCCGCAGTAGGTCATCTCGACCACCGGGATCCCCGGCACCGCGTCGAGCAGCCCCGCGCGCTCGGCATCCAGGCTCACCGCGTCGACCCACAGCGTCTCCCACGCGACCCGGATGCCATTGGCCGCCTCGGCCAGGTCGAAGACGGGGCGCTCCGGGTCGAGGTCGAGCTCGCGAACGAGCGGGACAAGATCCTCCGCGAGGGCGTAGGGCACCCCGTCGACCCGCCACACCTTCACGGTGCGGAAGACCCGCGTCCCGTCGGGCAGGTCGTCGAAGCGTGCGGGGTCTCCGCCCTGGAGCACGCGGACACCGGATGCCACGACCTCGAGCTGCGGCTCGTACCCGGCGCCACGGATCGAGAGGGAGTGGTCGAACTGCTCGTCGATGCGGCGGCCGACGTCGGGGAGTCGGCGGTTCGGGGTCGTGCGCGTGCCCTGCGTGCGGTGCACGTACCCGCGCTCCTCGAGCCGGACGAGCGCTTCGCGGACCGACGCGCGAGACGCCCCCGTCAGCTCGGCGAGCCGCGGCTCGGACGGGAGCGTCTCGAGATCGCCGCTCCAGAGGGCGAGGATGCGGTCGATGACGGCATCCTGGTCGGTCGCACCTGTCGCACCGCGCGGAGTCACGAGAACACGGTACCCGGGCCGGTCACTCCTCCGAGCTCTTCAGCAGAGCGACGGCATCCTCCCGGCTCGAGACCCCCAGCTTGCTGTAGATGGATCGCACCTGTGACTTCACGGTGTTCAGCGAGACGTTGCGGGCGCGGGCGATCTCCGGGAGGCCCAGGCTGGAGGTCAGCAGGTAGGCGAGCTCGCGTTCCGTGGCGGTCAGCGCCGCCAGTGCATCGGGGGTGTTCGCGCGCGCGGCGATCGCCGGCAGCATCTGCCGGATTGCCGTCGCGACCGGAGCGAGGTCGGGGTTGTCGTTGGCGACGAGGTCGAGCAGGCGGTCGGTGTCACCGAGGGGGATCATGAAGAACGGCGTGGCCGAACCTCCGGTGCGCTGGATGAGCAGGATGGCCGACTCCATGCTCTGCACCGCGCGCCTCTCGCTTCCGAGCCGCAGGAAGGCGACGGCACGTCGGGTCAGAAGGGGCGTCAGGGTGCGGAGACAGTGTTCGTCATGCAGCGCCACGCAGGCGTTGGTGGTTTCGATCACCTCCCGCTCCCGCCCCATCTGAAGCAGCGCGGAAGCCCGCTGCATCGGGAAGCAGATCGCATGCCCGGGGTGAGTCACCGCATTGGACAGTACGGCGAGGGCTTCGTCGTACTCGCCGTGAGTGATGAGCATGTCGGCGTAGAGGCCGAGCAAGAGTTCACGCATGACGCGATAGCTGCGCGCACGGGCCGAGCCGTAAAGGAGCTCACGGCTCTTGGCGATGCCCTGGGTCACGTCGCGATCGAAGAACGTCGCAACGACGCGGATCGTGTCCGCGCTGAAATGCCAATAGGGGTCATCCGGCTGCGCGCTGCCGATCTCGTCGGCCACCGACCGCATCCGCGCCGAGTCGACGCGGCTGACGGCAATCAGTGCCTCGCCGAGGAGAAGACCCTGTGACGTGTCCTCGATCTGCCACCCCTGTTCGGCGAAGAGGCTTCGCGCCTCGGTCACCGCAGCGGCGGCCGCGGGGTACTCCGCGTTGAACGCCAGGTTCAAAGCCTGCATGCTGAGGGCGCGGTATCGCTGAGCCGGGGTCTCGGCGAACACGAGCGCCTCCGAGGCGTACAGCGCCCCGATCTGCGGCCAGCCGATCGTCGCGCAATACTCCGCGACGCTGGCGAACAGCCCGGAACGTGCGGGGCCGGAGAGCGCCGCGGGGCGGGTGAGGCGGTTGTTGTCGAAGTACCGCAACACGAATTCGAGCCCGTCCCCGAGCGCGTCATTGCGGGCACGCGCCGCGAGCATCGCGGAGAGCAGCATCGCCCGCGTGTCCGTCCACACCAGAGGTGCGGGTCCGGGCTCGGCTTCAGCGAGGACGGACAGGTGGCGCGGGAGCGGTTGCCCGCGCCCGGGCTCGAGTCGGAGGGCGGTGTGGGCGGCCGCCGCGCGAAGCAGCGCGCTCGGCTCGATGGAACCAGTGGAATCGCTCATGTGACCTCCGCCGAACGCGCGAAGTCCGCACCGCAGGTGTGCGCGGCGATCGCGTCGTGGATTGACAGACACCCAGGACGGGCGGTCGGACGCGGTTTCGGGTTCGCGAGCGGCCGCTGGAACCGCCTACCCCCGGGGAACGATTCCACTCACGAGGATATGACAAACGTGCAGCTTTCGTCTGCGCCGTTACCTCGGAATGGGGGCAGCCGTCGCCTGTGGGCGGGTGTGGAGGAGCAGTCCTACGCGGCCGCGGAAACCACGGCGGAGATCGCCGAGGTGAAAAAGCCCAGGCCATCGACGCCGGAGCGCATCGCGGCTGACGTGCCGGGGCCGAAGCCCGGCTCGACGGCGTGCTCCGGGTGCGGCATGAGTCCGACGACGTTGCCGCGCTCGTTGGTGAGCCCCGCGATGTCGTCGAGTGAGCCGTTCGGGTTCACGCCGAGGTACCGGAACGCGACGAGGCCCTCACCGTTCACGCGGGCCAGCGTCTCGGCATCCGCGATGTATCCGCCGTCGGCGTTCTTCAGGGGGATGACGATCTCGTCGCCCTCGTCGAACGCGCTCGTCCACGCCGTAGAGGCGTTCTCGACGCGCAGGCGCTGGTCGCGGCGGATGAACTGCTGGTGAGCGTTGCGGATCAGGCCGCCGGGCAGCAGGTGCGCCTCGACGAGCATCTGGAAGCCGTTGCAGATGCCGAGGATCGGCATGCCCTTGGCCGCGGCATCCTTCACCTCGGCCATGATCGGTGCGAACGCGGCGATCGCGCCGGCGCGCAGGTAATCGCCGTAGCTGAAGCCGCCGGGGAGGACGAGGGCATCGACTCCGCGCAGGTCGTGCTCGCCGTGCCACAGCGCGACGGGCTCGGCGCCCGCGAGACGGATCGCACGCTGCGCGTCGCGGTCGTCCAGCGACCCCGGGAAGGTGATGACCCCGATGCGCGTCGTCACTCGACGACCTCGATGTTCACGACGTCCTCGATCACGGCGTTCGAGAGCATTTCGTCGGCGAGTTCACGGGCGCGGACGAGCGTGGCCTCGTCGACCTCGCCCTCGACGGTGAGCTCGAAGCGCTTGCCGATCCGCACGTCCGAGAAGCGGGTCTCGCCCAGTCGCGACAGGGCGCCGGCGACGGCCTTTCCCTGGGGGTCGAGAAGCTCGGCCTTGGGCATGACGTCGACGACGATGGTGGGCATTCCAGCTCCAGGTGTCGGAAGGGCAATGGGTGCCATTCTACGGGCGCCGTCGACATCGCGATGGTCCGCAAGTGGGAGCGCTCCCGTAATATCGGGCGGGCGTACCGTCAAGGAGTGACACGCGCGCCCGCGGAAGGAACCCGAGCCATGTCCCACACCCGAGCCTTTCCCAAGGGCTTCCTTTTCGGAGCGGCGACCGCCGCGTACCAGATCGAGGGAGCCGCGTTCGAGGACGGGCGCACAGCCTCGATCTGGGACGCTTTCAGCCGGGTCCCCGACGCGGTGATCAACGCCGACAACGGCGATGTCGCGTGCGACCACTACCACCGGTACGCCGACGACGTGCAGGTCATGAAGGGCCTCGGCCTGCAGACCTACCGTTTCTCGACCTCGTGGTCGCGCGTGCGGCCCGACGGCGGCGCGATCAACGCGAAAGGCGTCGACTTCTACAAGAGGCTCGTCGATGAGCTCCTGGATGCCGGCATCCTCCCGTGGCTGACCCTGTACCACTGGGATCTCCCGCAGGCCCTGCAGGATCGCGGCGGGTGGACCGTCCGCGAGACGAGCGACCTCTTCACCGAGTACGCGCTCGACATGCACGATGCGCTCGGCGACCGGGTGAACGTGTGGACGACGCTCAACGAGCCGTGGTGCTCGTCGTTCCTCAGCTACACCGCGGGTGCCCACGCCCCCGGCCACTACTCGCAGGCCGAGGGCATGCTCGCCGCGCACCACCTGCTGCTGGGGCACGGCCAGACCGTGCGCGAGCTGCGCGCCCGCGATGCCTCGCTCAACCTCGGGCTCACGCTGAACCTGACCGTCGCGGATGCCGCCGACCCGACGAATTCGGCCGACCTCGACGCGGCGCGCCGCATCGACGGCCAGTTCAACCGCTGGTTCCTCGACCCGGTGTTCCGCGGCAGCTATCCGTCCGACATCATCCAGGACTTCCGGAACGTGGATGCCGACGCCGTGCGGCGCTGGCAGGACGCCGTGCAGCCGGGCGACCTCGACGTCATCTCGACCCCCATCGACACGCTCGGCGTGAACTACTACCACGGCGAGTTCGTCGGCGGCACGCCGCCCCTCGTGAACCCGCCCGGGGGCGACGCCCCGACGGTGCGTCCGATCGCGTCGCCGTTCCCGGCGCACGAGAACTTGTTCTGGCACGAACGGGGCCTCCCCCGCACGACGATGGGCTGGGAGGTGCAGCCCGAGGCGTTGACAGGCCTGCTCGAGCGCGTGAGCACCGAGTACACCGCCGAGCCCGGTGTCGCGCTGTACATCACCGAGAACGGAGCCGCCTACGACGACGTCCCGGTGACGGAGGACGGCGAGACGCGCGTCCACGACACCGAGCGGGTGGAGTTCGTGGAGGCACATCTCGCCGCCGTCCTGGATGCCATCGACCGGGGGGTCGACGTGCGGGGGTACTTCTACTGGTCGCTGCTGGACAACTTCGAGTGGGCCTGGGGCTACGACAAGCGCTTCGGCATCGTGCACGTCGACTACGCGACGCAGGTGCGGTCCGTGAAGGACTCCGGGCTGGCGTACGCGCGGGTGATTGCGGAGCGGGCGCTGGCTGTTGAGCCAGTGAGGTAGTGCGGAGGCGGGGCCGCGTTCCGCAATAGGGGTGCGCCCGCGCGCCGAGACCGAGGTTCACGGAAGTGGTTGCAGGGTGGCCTCTTCGGCTGAGTCCCCACCCCCCCCGAAACCGGCATGGGACAGGCCCGTTGTCACGGCGCTCCAGCAGCTTTCGAACTTCTCGGCTCGCACGCGGACGGGGATCGAGGAGAGCTGCGTGTCTGCGAGGCGTTGCAGCTCTCCTCGATATCGGGTCAGCAGAAAGTTCGCTGGTAGGTGGTGAGTGTGTATGTGCCGGCGGCGT
>NZ_LQQP01000023.1 GCF_001619615.1 Microbacterium sp. T32 | reverse complement strand
GGGGGGGGGGGTAATGGCTGAGTTCTGGTCGGGTGTCGGAGACATGGGTGTGCCTTTCGGGTGGGGCCGTTGCTGAAGCGACCGGGTAACGGTCGATTCTCGGAACCCCGCCGCGATGGCATCCGGCCGCCGCTCTGGCTCGGACCGCGGGTGAACCTCAGCCCAGGTGCGCCGCGACACCCCCGCGCGCGGATGCCGCGGCCTCGAGGAGACGCACCCCGATGAGTCCTTCCGGTTCCCACATCGTGAAGCAATCCGAGGACCACCGCGCCTCGCCCGGAACCTCAACCGCTCCGTAGACCCGCGCCAGTTCCGCGGGCGGGGGAGTCAGCCGCGGCCGGAGAACGGTCAGCACGACCCGGTCCAGCATGAGCACTTGGGCCGCCGCGCCGTTGTCGAGGGGTCGGATCTCCACCGGGGTCGCCGCGAGTTCCTCGGGTGTGAGCACCGCGGACACGGCGGAGGCGAGCGCCTCGATGTCGACGGGTTCGCGCGTGAACGCGACGCTGTTACGGGGCACGGTTCTCTCTCCTCCGTCGGGTCAGGGGCTGTTCCTCGCCGCTCGAAGGCGCCGCGGAAGCGGGCGCGGGCGCGGGCACCGGCTCGGGCGCCTCCGCAGGGGCGGCCTCGACGGGCGTCGCGGCAGCCGGAACCACCTCCCGCGTCGTCTCGTCCACGGCATCCGCTCCATCGGCATCCACCACCGGCTCCGCCTCCGCCGGCGCGCCCACTACGGAAGCACCCAACGCCTCACCCTCGCCGGCGACGAAGTTCGCCACCTGGACGAGGGTCGGACGTTCGCCGCGACGGGCCAGGCGGCCGCGGCCGGCGATCATCGGCTCGGCGTACAGCTTGGGCAGCAGCGCGCCCTCGGAGCGGTCGCCCGACATGATCAGCGCGGTGCCGCCGGTGTCGCGGATGCCCTGCAGCGCCACGTCGAACATCGCGCGCGACGCACCCGCGACGGGGCGGCTCACCACGACGTTCAGGCGCAGGTCGCGCGCCGACGCCAGGTACGGCAGCAGCGGACGCAGGGGCTCGGTGCCGCCCGCGGCGAGGATGTCGAAGTCGTCCGCGATCACGAGGATCCGCGGACCCGCATCCCGATCGTTCGCGCGCTTCTCGAGCTCGACCGCGATCGATTCGGCCAGCAGCCGCGCCTGCCGACCCGACGACGCGTGGCCGCCGAGGTAGGCATCCGGAACCTCCGCCGCGAGCTCGCCGCGCGCGTCCATCAGGGCCACGACCAGCTCCTCCGCCGAGTGCCGGTCGATCGCGCCCTGCACGATGCCGCGCAGCAGCGTCGTCTTGCCGCAGCGGCTGTCGCCGAGCACGAGCAGGTGCGGGTCGCGCGTGACGAAGTCGAGCGACACCGGCTGCATCGTGTCCTGGCGCAGGCCCAGGGGCACGGCATCCGGTTCGTCGATCGCGTCGGGCAGCTCGGACGGCGACAGCACCTCGGGCAGCAGTCGGATCGGCGCCGCGCCCTGACCGCCCCAGCGGGCTGCGCTCTCGCGCGCGAGCTGCTCGAGCGCCTCGCCGGTGTCGCCGTCGTCGACCTCCTCGAGCAACGGCAGCGCGATCTGCGCGAACAGCTTCTCGTCGGTCAGCACGCGGCCCGGCTCGTCGGCGCGGAGCGTCTGCGAGAGCTTCCGCGCGATCTGCGAATCGGCCGGGTCGTTGAGCTTCAGCTCGAGGCGCGTGCCGATGAGTCCCTGCAGGTTCATGCGCAGCTCGTTCCAGCGCGACAGGGC
The DNA here is from genome assembly GCF_001619615.1 of Microbacterium sp. T32. Lineage (GTDB taxonomy): Bacteria > Actinomycetota > Actinomycetes > Actinomycetales > Microbacteriaceae > Microbacterium. The sequence continues at coordinate 263,608 of NZ_LQQP01000023.1, read as the reverse complement.
GACGACGACGTGGATGCCGAAACTTCCGCCGCGTTCGAGCAGTTGCGCGAGCGGGGTCTCGAGGTCTTCGAAGTCCTGACGCAGCGCGCCGAGACCGTCGACGAGCAGCACGACGTCGGCGCTCGGGAGGGCGGGGAGGCGGCCGTCGGCGTGCTGACGGCGCATGTCGGCGAGCGAGTCGAGGCCGTGGTCGCGGAACACCCGCTCGCGGACGGCGAGCATGCCGGTGAGCTCCTCGAGCAGACGCGTGAGCCGCTCACGGTTGCCGCGCGTCGCGACACCACCCACGTGCGGGAAGGGCTCGATGCGGGCGAGGCCGCCGCCCGTGAGGTCCATGCCGTAGATGCTCACCTGGCGCGGCGAGTGCGTGAACGACAGCGACGCCGCGAGCGTGCGCAGAAACATCGAGCGCCCCGACTGCGGCGCTCCGGTGATCGACACGTGGCCGCCCGAGCGCGTGAGGTCGAGCATCCACGGCGACTGCGTCTGCTTCGACGGGTCGTCGAGCAGGCCCATCGGTGCGCGGAGCGTCCCCGCGCCGTCGGCCTGCGGCAGCACACCGCCGAGGGTCAGCACGGGCGGGAGCGGCGGCAGCCACACCGGACGCGTGCGGGCGATGCCGCGCGCGAGCCGCGAGGTCGCCGCCTGCACGAGCGTGCGGCCGGTGGTCGGCGTCTCGGGTTCGGCACTGTCGAGCTGCTCGGCCTCGGGCGACTCGTCGGGCAGGTCGTACGCGGGCAGCCGCAGCACGGGCGGAGCGTCGTCGTGCCGCGGGCCCGACTCGATCGGATCGGGCACCGGACCCGACACGTATCCGGCGCGGAACCGCGTGTAGACCGACGTGTCGACCTTGAGGTACCCGAACCCGGGGATCGCCGGAAGGTGGAAGGCATCCGGGGTGTCGAGCACGACGGCCGACTCCGACTCCGAGAACGTGCGGAGGCCGATCCGGTACGACAGGTACGTGTCGAGACCGCGGAGGCGCCCGCCCTCGATGCGCTGGCTCGACAGCAGCAGGTGCACGCCGATCGAGCGGCCGATGCGCCCGATCGTCAGCAGCAGCTCCACGAAATCGGGCTCGGCCGTCAGCAGCTCGCCGAACTCGTCGATCACCAGGAACAGGTGCGGCAGCGCCGGCAGCTCGGGACGTTCGCGGCGCATCTGCCGGTAGTGACCGATGGATGCCGCGTTCCCGGCATCCTTCAATAGACGCTGTCGACGCACGACCTCGCCCTGGATGCTCGCGCGAGCGCGCTCGGTCAGCTGCGGGTCGTCGGCGAGGTTGTCGATGATGCCCGCGACGTGCGGGAGGCGGGAGAACGGCGCGAACGCCGCACCGCCCTTGTAGTCGACGAGGATCATGCTGAGGTCGTCGGGGGAGTGCGTGAGCGCGAGTCCGAGGATGAGCGTGCGCAGCAGCTCGCTCTTGCCCGAGCCCGTCGCGCCGATGCAGATCCCGTGCGGGCCCATGCCGAGCTGCGCCGACTCCTTCAGGTCGAGCAGCACGGGGCCGCCCTGGTCGTCGACGCCGATCGGTACGCGCAGGAACTCCGCGGCGCTGCGGGTGCGCCACGCGGCCGACGTGTCGATGGCATCCACGTCGGCGACCCCGAGGAGCTGCGTCACGTCGGGGGCGAGGGCCGTGCCCGAGTCCTGCGCGGAGGTGCGCGTGAGCCGGAGCCCCGCGAGCGGGCGCGCCACGACGTCGAGAGCGGCGGGCGTGACGGGATCGATCCGGATGCCATTGACCGCCGCCTCACCCGTGCCCGGGGTCTCCACCGTCGCGGTACCGTTCTCGACGGTCACGCGGACGGCGACCGAGGTCGGCTCCTTGAGGCGGTCGTCGACGAGGTGCACGACCGTGACGCCCAGCGCGGTCAGGTCGAGAGCGGCATCCAGGCGGGGGACGGGGGACGCGGCGTGATCGGCCTCGTCGACGAAGATCACCAAGCGTCCGGGCTTGGTCTTGCGGCCCGCGCGGCGCGAGGCGGCGGCCGTGGCGACGCGGTCGCGCAGCTCGTCGCGCAGGAGCGACAGCAGCTCGGGGAGGCTCGGAGCGAGGCGCCGGGCCGCGACGGCACCGGCGGGCGGCGTGTCGCTCGCGAGGTGGGGCAGCAGGTCGAGGCCGTGCCAGTCGTGGCGCTGACCGGGGGCGATGGCCGCGGCGATGTGGACGTCGTCGGGGGAGTGGAACGCCGCGATCTGCGCTGCGAGCGCCCGCGCGACGCGCAGCGTGTCGGGCCGCGCGCCGACGAGCGAGACTTGACCGCCGCGCTCGAGGTCGACGGTCGCGGGCATGCCCTGCGCGATCCCGGCCAGGCGCACCATGCGCTCGGCGGACTCGCGCATCACCGGATCGAACGGCTGCACCGGGTTCTGCTCGGGCGGGAGGGCCACCTCGACCGCGCGCAGGTCGCCCGTGCCGATGCGGACGCGCAGGAAATCGGCATCCCCCGGTCGACGCTCCCAGCGCCGGGCGGGGTCGGCGGCGATCTCGACGAGCGTGCCGGGGGAGGGGTGGAGCGCGAGGGCCGCGGTGCGTTGCGCGTCGGCGGTCTCGCGGACGGCCTCGCGCGTCTCCTCGAGGTAGTCGAGGTAGCGCTCGCGCTGCACGCGCCGCTGACGGGCGGCGTTTCCGCGCTGCGTGAGCGCCATGCCGAGGCCGCCGACGAGCGCGACGACCAGGATGACAGCACCGACCACGACCATGATCGGGTTGTTGCGCAGCAGCACGATCATCGTGATCGACGACAGGCTGCCGACGATGGGCAGCAGCGACTGCAGCGGGAAGCCCGTCGCGCCTTCGCCGATCGGCGGCGGCGGGGCGAGGATGACGTCGGCCGCGGGCTCGACGGCCTCGCTGATGCGCGCGGGGCGGTGGACGATGCGGACGGTCATGCGGTCCTCCCCGGGGCGGCGCTTGCGGCGCTTGCGCTCGCGGCGCTGTGACCGGCGCTCCCGCCGGCGGCGCCTCCGCGGCCGGTGCCTCCGCGGCCGGCGCTTCCCCGCCCGGCGCTCCCCGCGGCGACCACGGCCGCGGCCAGCCGCACGACGGCGAGCTGCGTCGCCGAGCGGCGCGCACGGCCGCCGGCGGCGAGGCCGGAATCGAACGGCACCGCGACGACCGGATATTCTGCTCCCGCCGCGAAGGCGCGGGCCACCCCGTCGCCCTCACGCGCGTGATCGACGAGCGCGAGTACGACCGACGGCGACTCGGGTAGCCCCGTGATCGCGTCGACGACCGAGCGAGCGTGCTCGGCAGGCGACCGCCGCCCGTCCGCGACGAGGCACACGACGTCGCACAGCGCCGCGCATCCGGCGAGGTCGGCGAGCGGATGTCGCGCGCCGAAGTCCGTGACCGACACGTCGAAGAAGCGGGCGATCGGTGCGGCTTCACCGAGCCACGCGCCTACGGCGTCGTCGGCGTCGCGCGGGCGCAGGGCGACGACGCCGTCGCGCACGTCGAGTCCGCTCAGCGCCTCCGCTGTCGTGCGTGCCGCGGCGCGGGTGTCGTCCGGCGGCACCGGCTCCGCACCGAGGCGTGCCGCGAGGCCCGGGGTCCCGGTCGAGACGTCGACCGCGAGCACCGGTTCGCTCCGCCGCGCCGCGACCGCGCGGACCAGCTGGTGCGCGACCGTGCTGGTTCCGGCACCGGGCGACAGCGACACCACGCCGACGCGGCGGGTCGTGGACAGACCGCCGCGGATCGCGGCATCCCACGAGGTGAGCTCGGTACGCGCGTTCGCGCCGCTGCCGAACACCGCGGTCGACAACGCCCGCAGATCGAGCACGGTCACGACCGGCCGCCGAACATGGCCAGCAGTTCGGCGTAGATGCCGAGGGTGCCCACGAGCAGCGGGATCAGCGCGACGACGGCGAGCGTCTCGACGACGTTGCCGAGACCGCGCAGGCGCGCGCGCACGTGCGGGCGCGGCTGCACGAGCACCATCGTGGCGAGCAGGACGGCCACGACGACCGCCACCCCCGCGCCGATCCAGCCGAGGCCGCCGACGAGCAGAACCGTGAGCCCCGCGGCCGCGATCGCGCCGGCGGCCATCCACAGCAGCCACCCCTGCCACCGCAGCGGGAACGCGCGGGTGCGGAGCGCCGCGACGAGGAAGAACGCCAGGGCCAGCAGCTCGGTCCAGATCGTGCCCGACAGTGCGAGCACGACCCCGGTCACGCCGAGAAGGGATGCCACGGCCCCCACGCTCCATGTGAGCGCCGCGTAGGCCTCGTCGATCGCGGCGAACGCGCGCGGCCGGGCCGGCGGCGCTCCCTCCGCGGCGCGCTGGTCGAGGTCGGTGAGCCCGGCCGAGGAGAGCGCGATCCAGGGCAGCGGGCCGGTGGCGAAGGCGGCGACGACGCCGGCGACGGCCGAGGCCGCGATGGCATCCACTCCCGCGAGCAGCAGGCCGAGGTACAGCGAGGCGAGGACGGCGCCGAGCGCGCCACCGGAGGCGGCTCCGCGACGGCGGTGCGCGATCCCCACGCCGAGCAGCGCGACGGTGAAGCCCGTGGCGAGCGCGGCGGCGATGCCGGCGAGGATCGCCGTCGGACCGGATGCCACGGCCGCGGCCGTCGCACTCCCCACCGGCAGCGCGAGCCCCGCGGCGGCCGCCGCCACGCATGTCGAGAGGCGGCGGAGACCCCCGAGCCCGAGGCCCGTCGCGATCGCGGCGAGCACCACGGCGGTGGCGAGCAGCGCGAAGGCCGCGAGCGTGGGCGACGACCACGGCGACAGCCACCCGGCGACGGCGAAAGCCGCAGCGATGCCCGTGCCTCCGGCGATCGTGCGTGCGCGCTCGTCCCAGCGGTCGGGGCGGGCGTCGTGCGCGTCGGCAGCGGCATCCGTGACGTCGATCACCACGGGCGGCGGGGGCGCGGCATCCAGTCGGACCAGGCGCACGAGCGTGCCGTCGGCGAGGTCGAGCTGCTGCGGGGTGAGCGCGATGTCGATCTGCTCGCCGTCGGGCGCGATGACCGCGAGCGGGCGCGCGACGGTTCCGGCCGTCTCGCCGAGCAGGTCGAGCAGGCGCGGGATCGCGGCACCGACGGGTTCGCCGCTCGGGACGACGACCTCGGCGCGACGCTCGGATCCCGCGACGGTCAGACGGGTGTAGATGCTCACGGGATCAGGCCTCCGCTGGGGGTCTGGACGATCGAGGTCGGCTGCTGCGCCCGCTGCGCGAGCAGCTGCGAGACGAACGAGACGCCGACGCACGCGGCGCACGCGATCGCGGCCACCACGATCGAGCCCATCAGGCGCTTCATGTGGTCATTGACGGTGCGGCGTTCGCCGATGTGGCCGTAGACGAGGGCCGCGCCCAGGCGCATCCGCTGGATCTTGGCCTGTTCGATGAGGACGGTGTCGCGCTGGTCGGGCATCAGTGCACTCCTTCGGTGGAGCGCAGCTGCGCGCGCACGTGCGGGGCGAGGTTCAGCAGCTCGCCCAGGCGTTCCGGGTCGAGGGTCGACAGGACGTCGTTCAGGCGCCCCCACCCGCCGCCGTCGACCGAGCCGAGGGGCAGCAGCGCGCCCGGAAGTCGCGGGCTGCCGACCGTCGTGCCGCCGACCTCGTCGATCCAGCGCTTCGCGTCGATGCCGAGCGCGCGGATGCCGACGGGGCCGATGAGCAGCGCGAGCGGTTCGGGCTGGGGGGATGCCGTGGCCCGACGCGCCAGGTCGGGCGCACCGATCGCGGCGAACGCGAGTCCGATGAGCGGCAGGCCCACGGTCGCGGCGCGGGCGAGGAGTTCGCGCGCCTCCGCGGTCGCCGTCGCGCCGCTCTCGCGGCCGACGCCCGGTACCGCGGCCCACACGCGCGTCGTTTCCTCGAGGCCCTCGCTCGTGCGGCCGACCTGCACGGTCGAGAGGACCGCGCGATCGCGGCCGCCGACGGCGACCCAGTGGCTGTCGAGGGGGATGCGCCGTCGCGACCGCTCGGTGAGGTCGTCGCGGTCCCACTTCGCGAGCAGCGGCTCGACCGCGCCCCACGCCGTCGGTTCCGCCCCGGTGAACAGCGCGACCGCCGCTTCGGCCACGCCCCCGAGCCGCACCGGGCGGGTCACGCGGTGTCGCGTCGACACCGTCGCCACCACCTGGAGGCTGGATGCCACCTGCGCCCGGACGAACAACGGGTGCACGTTCTCCGTGGTCGGCGCCACCGCGGTCAGCGCGTCGGCGGGGGCGTCCAGCCGGACGCCGGATCGAGCGTCGTAGAACCCGTCGGTGCGGGTCCGCACGACCCAGTGCCCCTGGACGGCCGACAGCACCTGCGCGAGCGGCTGCGTCATGCGCGAGAACTCGCCCGTCACGATGATCGGGCGCAGGCCCTCGCTCGCCGTCTTGTGCAGGAAGTCGCTCATCGCGGTCGTGAGGGCGACGATCGGCGCGCGCGTCTCGGTTCCCGCCCAACCGGGGCCGGCGGCATCGAGGAGAGGGTGGGCGACAGTGCTCATGCGGCATCCCGAACGGTCAGAGTGCGGTCACCGATCTCGAGGACGACATCGGTCGGCACGGGCGTGCACTGGTGGGGCAAGAGGGGTGTCGACGCGCCGGCGCCGCGGACGAACGTGCCGTTCGTCGAACCCAGGTCGGTGACCCAGACCTGGCGGCCGTCCCACTCCAGGCGGACGTGCGACTTCGACAGCGTGCGAGACATGTCCGCCCATCGATACACCTCGGCGGGGGCGTCGGCCGCGGCCGAGGGGTCGCGGCCCAGGACGAGCGCGGTGTCGAGCGTGAGGCGCTCGCCCGAATCGAGCAGCAGCGTCGGGACCATGCCGCGGCGGGCGCGGCTCGGGGCGGTGCTCGGGGCGGCGTCGGGGAACTCGAACGCCGCGATTGCCGGGGCGAACGGGTCGCGGCCCCGCCGGAGGTCGAACATGCCGAGCTTGCCGGTGAGCAGGGCGCCGAGCGCCGTCGCGCCCGCAGCCGCACCGGTCGTGCGGCGCACGATCCGTGCGTCGACGGTGGCGGCGCCGAGGGTGCGGCCGGTGCGCCCGAGCAGCCGCACGGCGACGGCGAGCAGCGCGATCGCGGCGAGGAGGAACAGCCAGCCGAGGGCGGGCTGGTCGGCGACGAGCAGGATGACCCCGGCCGCCAGCAGCGCCACGGGCATGACGACATCCAACGCGACGGCCCCGACGACCTGCCCCGCGCCCGCACGCTCGGTGAACACGAGCGGATCGACGTCGGCCAGGCGCAATGGATCGTGCGTGCTCGTCATCGGGCCCCCTCCCTGCTTCCGACCTTCCACCCTAGGCGGGACGCTTCCGCGGTGCCGAGATCGGTCCTCCCTTGCGTGGATAACCCGTGGGACGGCAGAATTTGCCGTTCAGCGCCGGGTCAGCGGGATGTATTCGCGCCGCGCGACCATCGCGAAGATCTCTCGCGCAGCGGCATCCGAGATCTCCTCGAGGTCGGAATCCAGGGGAAAGCGGATGCCACGATCCAGGACGCCGCGCGTATCCGGGGCCCAGCTGTCGACGTCGATCAGGTACTCGTCCACCGGTCCGTGGTCGGTCTCGCGGCGCCGGAACAACCGCGCGGGGACAAGCCGACCGTCGATGCGGAGCTCGCGGACGAAGTAGCGGGGGCCGTTTTCTCGGCGAAGCTTCTCGTGCCACGCGGCGACGCTGTTGGCCGAGCGGAGGCGCGACAGGAAGTTCTCTATCGCCGGAGCCTCCGCCGCGAATTCGCGGCGGCCCTGCGGGGTGGCGCGTTCATCGGTCGCGAAGACCACCCACCCGGACTCCGTGCGCTGGATCGCCACGATGTCCGCATCGTTCGTCGCGTCCTCGAACCAGCGGTACCTGCCGAGGCCCTCGGCGCGGATCGTCGCGAGCGCTTCTTCAGGGGTCACGGGGCCTCCTCGCTCCAGCCGAACTCGGCGCGGATATCCGTCCACGCCAGCGGCGCGATCCAACTGAATCGGGCCGCATCCAGGTCGCTCGCAAAGCGCCAGCGGATCTGCCGGTATGTGTCCGTCAGCACGAATCCGGCATCGGGACTCCCGGAAAGCATGAATGAGGCTGCGGGTTCAGCGAGTCCATCGTCCGACAGCGTCACCGCTCTCTGCCGGGGCGCGAGCCCACGCGCGCGCCGGATGTCGTTCGCGAACATCGCGATCAGGAATCGCGCGATGTCTGTCTCGTCGGTCGCCTCGAACGCCACTCCGCGGTCGTCCGATCGCCCCGACTTCCGCACGCGCCATGCACGCCCCATCAGGGTGACCCGAAAAGTCAGCTCGCCGGCCTGTACGACGACCGCGGTATCGGTGCGCGCCACGCTGATGGCGCTCGGCGCCAGGCGGGCCAGCTCGTCCACGGCGCTGAGATTTTTCGAAAGCGGAATGGTCCGCTCGGATGCCATCGAGGCACCGAAGATCGGCGTGACGGTCTCTCGATAGTCCTCGATTTCGGTCAGCGGGACGCGGAACGAGACGCCACCGTTTCCTCCTCGCTGGTCGTGCAGCTCGGCGTGAGGCAGGGAGACCAACGCCTCCCATTCCGGGCTGGAGTAGACGTAGAGGACCGCGCAATAGCCGGTCTCGGACGAGGCGATCGGTGCGCGAATCCTTATCGAGTCGTCGTTCCACATCGATACGAGCGGAATCCAATGCCCGTTGTAGAGGGCCTCCGACGCGACGTCTTCGGCGCTGATAACCGTTGCCAGAGGTACCTGGCGGGAGTCCATCCCCTCGTGGTCGTAGACGAAGAGGTCCTGAATGGGCCCGCCCTCAGCTATCGCCCATGTCGAGGCGAACCAGCCTTCAGACGTTTGGACCCAGGTTCCGGAACTGCGAGCGATGAAACCACCCGTCACGTTCTCCGGAATCGACGGCTGCTCCATCATTCCCGCACCAGGGGAAGTCTCGTCGTTTTCACGCGCACCCTCTCGAGCTCGTACGGCGACACCAGTGCCGACCATCCGTCGTTCCGGTTACCCCTGAGTCCCGCCGCGATCGCGGTGGCAGGCTCGACCCCTTCGTGCCGGATCATCACCATTCCACGGCTGAGGCCGCGCCTGACGCGTTCGCCGACGATGACCGGAACGCCGTGCCACCTGGCGGTCACTTTCTGCGCGTAGCGCGCGGAAAGTGCAGTGCGCGGGAGCTTTACCCACGGATCGTGAGGATCGTCATTGAATTCGATCGCATCGGGGAAGTTCTGGTGCGACGGTGCGCCGTCCGTCTGGAGGCGGACGTAGCCGTCTCCTCCGGAGTGGAGCGGGTACCGCTCGCCGCGGTACTCGAGCAGCGTCTGGCTGACGGGCACGTTCGTCATCCGGGTCGATACTCCTCGAGGTCCCGAAGGAGACGGAGGGCGTCCACCGCATCTTCTGCATCCACGATTCTGCGGAACTCACCGATCTGCATCGTGGACCATCCTCTGTATCTGAACATCGGTGTCCTCTTGGGAGCTGAGCGAATACGGTGCGCCGCCATCGCGGGGGACGACGATCGGCATGTTGCCCACCAGCATCTCCGCGAGATCACCGCGCTCCACGTAACCGCGGCCCTGGAAGAAAAAGACCCAATTCGGCCCTGCTTCGACCGGCGAGCCGAGAATAACCCGCGGGATGCCGTCATCCTCGGTCGATCGGGCGAGAAGTCGAAGGGCGATCTGCTCCGCTTCTCGTGCGGAGAGCGGTGGCGCCGGGCGGTTGTCGGGCGTCATGCGTTCTCTCCGCCGACGAGCAGATCGGCGGCTGCCAAATCGCGGTTCCCGCTTTCGTCCATGGCCAATCTTCTCTCCGATACGGCCCGCACCGTGGGTCGCACCGCGACGAGGACGCTCCGCGGCTGCCGGGATGATGGATCAATGGCCGATGACGAGATCCTCGAGATGTGGGCGCAGCGGGCCGGATTCTCCAGCCCTCTGCGCCCCGCTGATGCCACACGCGGGTGGTGGAACCCGGAGGCCGCGTTCGCGGTGCGCCGAGTCGCCGATTCTGCCTGGCACGTGGACATCGAAAATCGCGGCACTCGAACGACGGAGGCGTTCCTCGAAACGGAGGAGGACGCGAATCGTTTCCTCCTGATGCGCTTCGGGGTCCTCTGGCGGCTCGAGCAGGGATTTGATGACGGTTTCCGCGCCCAGCCTGATCCCGGCGTCGTCATCAGCGAGGAGGGGGCCGCGTACTGGGTCCGGTGGAACGGCCGGAGCGCTGCGATCGCGGGCAAACGCCAGGCCATCCGATTCAGCCACGTCGTCGACGAATCGCTCGCCCGCATCAGCGCCCGCCCGCATCAGCGCCCGCCTCATGACCTAGCCGGCTGCGGCGAGGCGAGCCATCTGCTCATCGACGGGTTCTGCGCTCGACAGCGTGAAAACGGCGTCGCCGTTCTTCGGGATCACGTAGGGGCCGTTGCCGGCCAGCGCCTGGAAGGCATCGCCATGAACGGCGAATGCTTCGGACTGATACCCCTGCACCCACCACGCGCCGTAGTCGAGCGTCTCTCCCACGAGGACGCAGCGCACGCCGCTGCCGTCCTCCGCGTGTCGGAGGGCGTCGCGCACGATCTCCCGCGCGGACTCTGCATCGATCATGTGAACCTCGTTTCGCGACGATGTGGGAGGGGTGGTCAGCGGCGCTGCAGCGGAACGTAGGTGCGGCGGGCGACCATGTCGAAGACGTCCTGAGCGGCCTCGGGGGAGATCTCCTCGATGTCGGCATCCAGGGGGAAACGGATGGCCTTGTCGACCGTTCCGTGCCGGTCGTCGGCCCACGAGTCGACGTCGAGGAGACGCTCGTCGACCGGCCCCTCCGGAGTGGAGCGGCGGCGGAACACCGAGACCGGGACGACCTGGCCGTCCACCATCTGCTCGCGGATGAAGTAGCGCGTGGACGGTGCCGCGGATGCCTGGCGGAGAGCAGCAAGAGCCGACGGTGGGATCTCCATCGCTCCCGCCGACCCCGGGTTCACGACCAGACCGACCTCGGGGGCAGCGCCGCTGATGAGGAGGCGGCCCGGCAGGAGCAGGGCGCTGCGGCCCTCACCGAATTCTGCCGGGACCTGCTCCGTCGCGGTGAACACGGCGAGGAAGTTCGCCTCGTCGCGGTGTACGACGAGGGGCTCGATCGCCGTCGGATCGGGCGTTCTGTCGACGAGAACGGCCAACTCGGCTTCCACGAGAGCCGGTCCCAGCCGCTCAGACGGCAGCTCGCCGGACCGCACCAACCTCATGGTGACTTCGAGGTCGTTCTCGGGGCGAGGCTCTGTCATGTCGGGTTCCTTCGCCACCTGGTAGCTCCGCACGTGCTCCAGCGGATCGTCGTCACTTCTCATGCATCAGGCAAGTCCTCGTGCCGTGGAGGAGTAGGGGTCGCAAGTCGGACGAAACCGTGCCGAGAGCGCTCCGGGAAGCCCCCACTTCTCACCGGGGCGCCGCGGTCGACCTGAAGGGAACGTACTCGCGTGCGCGCACCATCTCCTCGAACTCTGCCGCCGCGGCGGCTGTGACCTCTTCGAGGTCTGATTCGAGCGAGAACGCGAAGAAGTTGTGGATCTGACGCCGAGTGTCTGGCCGCCACTCACCGACGTCCTTGAGGACCTCGTCGACGATGGCTCCTTCGGCCGTGCGCCGTCGGTAGAGAGCGACGGGAATAGGGGTGGCGCCTTCACCGCCATAACGCACGAAGTACCGGGGGGCGTCGATGCCTGATTCGATCCCCAACCACCGGAGACGAAAGAACCAACGAGAGGCGAGAGCGTCAATCGCAGCAGACGATAGGTTGGGTCGGGCCGCCGCCAGCCGACTTTTGTATGTGGAGGCCCCTCCGTCGGAGTAGGTGCTGAGATCCGAGATGGTCAGATCGTCGGATGCCGCGATGGCGTCATACACGCCGGCGAGCAGAGCGTCCGGGTCAACCGAGTGGGTCCTCGCGAGGTCGGCGACGGCGTTCTCGTCGGCGAGGGGCATCTTGGCTGTCGGCCAGCCGAGGAATGCGGTTACCGCCGCTGACAAGAGCGAGTCATCGTTCGTAGACATGGAGAGGCCTTCCGGTGTGTGCGTCGATGACGGTGATCCTGGTCACTGCTTCATTCTCGATCAGGCGCGGGAATTCATATAGGTTCCACACGGACCCCGGCCGAACGTCACCGACGTAAGCGAACACGTGTCCCCGCGCATTCTCCGCAATGGCGGATGACACGGCGCGCCACGTCTCCGTCGTCGACGGCAGCGACCAGTCGGAAGGCATCGCATCCGCCAGACCCTGGTGCTCAAGCATCTGCTCGAGCGTGGACCGTTCGTACGACGATGCGACGACGCGAGCGCCATCCATGGAAGACACGAAGTCTTCGCCGACGGTGACTCGACCCGACCAGAAGACTGCCCCGTCCGAGGGCGAGGAAGGTTGGAACTCTTGGACGATCGAGTGGTCGATGAGCGAATCGTCCAATGGGGTTCGCGAGATATCGGCCGGGAACGCTTCAGCCGGGACGTGAGCGGTGACATCGACGAAACCTGTGCCCGGCATGATGTCCGGCCAACTGATCGCATCGGCTCCGACGGGGTGCGGCACGGCCGCGAAGCGCTCGTTCATCGCGGATTCGAGCTCGGCGCGCGTGGCGTCGTCGGTTCCGGGAAGCCGGGCGGCCTCGTACTCCACGTGCGAGTCCATCTTCGCGTCGAAGCTGGCATCGGTGTGGAACTGCACCTCGATCTTTCGGTTTCCTACCGGATCGAACCATGTGCTGTTGATGCCCTGGTAACCGTCCGCGCCCCAGGAATTTTTCAGCTTCCCGTAGGGAACGAGACCGTCTGACTGCAGGTCGTGAAGCATGCGGGGGACGGCCGAACCATAGCTGCTGTCGGGAACCACGACCGTGTAGCGAACGCTGTCCTTGATCGTCCCGAGAACCTTCTCCATGGGCACACCAGGAGCGAAGTCCGCGAGTTCGGTCGCAACTTTGCGATAGAGCGACTCGTCGCCCTTGAGTCGATACTCCAGTCCCTCCAGCCTGGCCTCGGGGAACGTGGAACGGAGATCCTGCATGATGCCTGTCAGCCGCGGCTCGGCTCCCCGGGATCCGGTGAGGTACTGGTCGACGAACGCCTTCTGGTCTGAGGAAAGCGTGAGCTGAGGATCCTCCGCGCTCCGCCACGCCACGTCGGTGTCGGCCGGAGACGGAACTGCTCCATCGGTGTCGGCGTGCACGCCTGGCGCGGCCTCGCCATCCCCAGGCGTCGCGGTTCCATCGGTCATGGTGTCATCGCCACGGTGCACATCCTGCGAGACGTCCGTGTGGTCGCCGTGCGTCGAGCCGTCGTCGGCACGACCTGCGTGCGCACCCTCGTCGCCGCGACCCGCGCCGTCATCGCCGCGACCGTCACCGCCGGCGTCGTCCCCGCGGCCGAGTCCCCCGCCGCCGTTGCCCGCGTCCTCGCCACGGCCCAGGCCACCGCCGCTCCCGGTGTCGGAGCCGCCGTGGCCGCCGCTCTCGCCGCCGGCGTGGCTGCTGCCGCCGCCGGTCTCGGTCGAGGGCTCGCGAACGACCGTCGACTCACCCGCGCCACCGGTCTCCGTGCGGACGGGGGCATCCTCGACGATCGAGTTCACCGGTCCGGGGCCCGTCACGCCGCGGACGCCGCCGGCCGAAACGAGCTCGGGCTCGCGCACGGGCGCCACGACACCGGCATCCGCTCCGCCGTCGCCGCGCACGGGCACGTCGCCGCCGCCCACGCCGTCGAACGACCCGGCGGGCATCTCGATGCGGCCGGACGGGATGGCATCCGTCGGCGGGAACTCGTACACGGGGATGCCGTCCTCGACACGCGCCGTGACGCTGTTGAGGTCGACACCGGCGTCGTCGAGAGCGCGCAGCGCCGAGGTGGCATCGTCGGCGACGAAGGGCATGTCGGGGGTGTTGAGGTGGAAGCCGCCGGTGGCATCCGTGCCGAGGCGTCCGATGAGGCCGTCGAGTCCCTTCAGCCCGGCGCCGCCGAGCTTCATCGCGCCGTTCATGGCGAACGCGGCGGGATCGACGAAGTCGGCCACCTTCGCGATCTTGGAGACGACGGATGCCGCGGTCGACGCGGTCTTCACGCCCGCCACCGCCGCGCCGCCGACCGGGATCAACGCCGTGCCGACGTTGAACACCGACTCACCGAGCGCGGTGCCGGGGTCGTCCTGCCACTTGTCCCAGGCGATGAGCGCCTTGCCGGTGTTCAGGGCGGCTTCGTCGGCCGACTTCTTGAAGTCGCGGACCTCTTGCGGCAGGTATCCGCCCATGCCCATCGCCTGCATGAGCGTGTCGGTCTGGAAGATCGGCGCGAGCACACCCGTGTTCGCGGCTCCGGCGAACAGGAGCATGCCGAGGTTGCCCCACGCCGAACCGTACGCGTCGGTCGAGAAGAACTCGCCTGTCTCGGGGTTGTACCCGAGCACCAGCGTGCCGAGACCCTGAATCGTGCCCCACACACCGCCGACGGCGATGCCCTCCCAGAGGAAGTCCTTGAAGACGAACTTCGCGGTGGCCTCACCGCAGCCCTCGGTGCGCTCGACCTCGGCACCCCACGGCATGTCGGTGCCCTCCGGGATCTCCGACAGGCCGTAGCCCAGCGCGTCGTCTTCCGAGGTCGCGGCGTGGAGCGGCTGGGCACCGTAGAGCGCGCGGATGCGATTCGCGCACGCGCGCTCGGCCTCCCACAGCTTCACCTGCTGGGCGTTCACCGCGGACAGCAACTCGTTGTTGCGGTCGACGTACTCCTGGACCTCGTGCCACTCCTTCGTGACCGTGCGGTACTTGTCGGGCATCGCCGGGCTCGTCGACGACGTCGTCGAGGAGCCCCACGAACCCTGATAGGTCGGTGTCGCCGTGGCCCCGCCGTACGGGGACTGCGCCGCCGTCCACGCGGGGTTGATCTCCTGCACGCGGACGCCGCCCTGGATCGAGTCGACGAACGTCTTCGCCTGCGCGCGCAGCGAGTCGAGCTCGGCCTTGATCGGACGCACGTCCGCGGCGAACGCGGTCAGCGCAGCGGAGACCTCGGCCAGGTTGTCGCTTACCTGCGTCGCCTGGGAGCTGACGGGGGCCATCAGGCCCAGCAGGGTGGGGGACTCGGGGGCTTCGTAGACCCCGGCCATGCCCTGCCACTTGAACTGCACGTTGGAGCCGTGCTCCGACACCTGGCCGGAGATCGTGCTTACGGTTGCGGCGTTGGCCTCGATGGCATCCGGGTCGATCTTCTCGCCCGGGATGGCTTCGTAGTCGATCGGATCCGGCATCACATCACCCCGTGCGGAAGAGTGGGCGGGTACACGGCGGCGACGGCCGCGGACTGCGCGTTCGCTGCCATCTCCATGTCACCCGCGACGTAGGCTTCGGTGGCGCTGACCACGCCCTGCGCGGCAGCGCCGATGCGAGCGCTCATCCCCTGGATGCGCGGAGTCTCCTCCTGCTGGAAGTAGCTCTGCACCGCCTCGGAGATCGCGCCCGACTGGGTCGCGGTCACGGCCCCCTCGAGCGCCGGACCGAGGGACTGCAGCGCGGCGCCGAGTGCCTCGGCATCCACGTTCACATCCTTCAGCACGGCCACGACGCCGGATGGCTGAATGCTCCAACTGGTCATCGCCGGACCCCTTCATGTCCTCGAATCCGCGCGGCCCCGCGCGCGGCCACCACCGACGCCGGGTGCGCGGGGCACCCGGCGTTCAGCGACGAATCGTCAGCCGATCGACTCCACCGCCGCGCGAGCCTTGCTCAGCGCGGTCTGGGCGGACTCGTCGTTGCGCTCGAGCGACGAACGGAGCGTCTGGATGATGCCGCGCACCTCGGCGGCGGCGTTCTTCCAGCGGAGTTCCTTGCCGCGGTAGTCCTCGGATACCCCGTCGGCGGAGTAGTCGGACATCGCGGCCTGGACGTCGCGGTCGCGCTGGTCGATCAGCGACTCGAGCTGCGAAGCGACGCGGTTGAAGTTGTCCTGAGCGTTCTGCGAGGCCGCGATCGAGTAATCGCGACGGTCTCCCTGGTTCACCATGAGTCAGTCCTTTCCGATTCTCAACGGCTGCCGAAGCGCGCGGCGTCGAACGACGATCCGGCTTCGAGGCTCGTGGTCTGGTCGACCATGGACGACTCGCCCTCCTGGAAGGAGCGGTCCATGCCGGAGATGCCGCCGAGGACGCCATCGAGGGCGAGCTTCAACTCGGCCGAGATCGCGTCGGTGCGCGACTTGAAGCGGTCGAACGCGGCACGACCCGCGCCCTGGAACTGTCCCTCGAGCGGCTCGGCCGCCTCCAGCAGCTGGCGGACCAGCAGCGACAGCTCATCACTCGAACCCGAGGTGGCCTTACCCAGCACACCCAGAGTGTCGGAACCCATTGCGAACTTCACGAGAGCCCACCCTTCGATCGCGAATCAACCTGCAACGAACCCTGAAACCCTAACCACGGGGCACGCGTCGCGGAACGAAGATGAGAGAACTCTCCTTTTTCTCCCCCATGGTGTAGGTGGGGTCAGCTGCCCGCTTTCGCCGCTGCTTTCGCGGCGCGCTTGTACTCTCGGACCTTCGTGAGCGACTCCGGGCTGGTGATGTCGGCGACCGACCGGAACGAGCCGTCTTCGCCGTACGGAGACGAGGCTTCACGCCACCCCGCGCCGTCGTAGCCGTACTGCTTGCCGAGCAGCGCGAGGAAGATCTTGGCCTTCTGCTCGCCGAAGCCGGGCAGCGCCTTCAGCCGCTTCAGCACGGTCACGCCGTCCGGGTCGTCGCGGGTCCACAGCTGCGCGGCATCCCCGCCCCAGTCCTGCTCGATCGCGGTGCACAACGACTGCACGCGCGCCGCCATCGACCCGGGGAACCGGTGCACCGCGGGCGACTGCGAGAACGCCGCGGCGAACGCCTCGGGATCCTCGTGCGCCAGGGTCGTGGCATCCACCGATCCGATCCGCTCCTGGATCTTGAGCGGCCCCGCGAACGCCGTCTCCATCGCCACCTGCTGGTCGAGCAGCATGCCGATCAGCAGCGCGAGGGGGTTCGTCGACAGCAGCTCGTCGGCGGCCGGGTCGTCGGTGATGTGCAGGCTCATGCCGCCATTCTCCCGCGGGTCAGGCAGGAGCGGCGAGCCACTTCTCGGCGAAGGGCACGGCGTCCAGGTCGTGCAGATCGCCCGTGATCTCGCTGAGTTGGCGCTCGAAATCCTCGACGCTGCCGGGCTTCAGCCGTCTCACGACCGATCCGTCGATGCGGCGGATCACGACCTCGCTTGTCGACGGCGCATCCGAGCCCGCATCGAGCAGTCCCATCGCGACCGTGGCGACCCACCGCAGGCCGTTGCGGCGGCGATCCTCACCGGCGACGCGGTACACCTCGGATGCGGGAGTGCCCATGCGTACATCCTGCCGGGTCCTCCGCGCCGGGGTCTTGCGGGGCGCGCCGGTGATGGGCGGGGCGCCCGGTGTTCGCGGGGCGGGTCGGTGATGAGCAGAGGTCGCGCGGGGGCGCGCGGGGCGGTGCGGGGTGGCGAACGGAGGGGATTCGGGGAGGGGAGGACGGATGCCGGGGTTTCGGTCCTCCGCTCGCCTGATCTCCTCCGCTGGTCACCGTGCCCAGCCGCGGCAGGTCAGTGTCTGGGTGCGGCCCTCGCTCAGCGGCGGTAGGTCAGTGCCGGCGTGCTGCCCGGTGATGGGCGGAGGGGATTCGGGGAGGGGAGGGTGGATGCCGGGGTTTTGGTCCTCCGCTCGTCGCATGTCCTCCGCTGGTCACCGCGCGCAGCGGCGGGGTCAGCGATCCCGGTGATGGGCGGAGGGGATTCGGGGAGGGGAGGATGGATGCCGGGGTTTCGGTCCTCCGCTCGCCCGATGTCCTCCGCTGGTCACCGCGCGCAGCACCCCGCAGCAGCACCCCGCAGCCGCAGCGCGAAGCAGCACCCCGCGCGCAGCACCCCGCAGCCGCAACGCGAAGCCGCAGCGCGAAGCAGCACACCGCAGCCGCAGCGCGAGGCCACGGCGTACGCCGCAGCGTCAGCCGGCGTCGGCGATGCGCGCGGCGGGCGCCTCCGGCGGCACCTCGATGCCGAAGAGCGCGGACAGCGCGGCCACGTACTCGTCGCCGCGGCCGGATTCGGCCAGCTCGTGCGCGCGGGTCGTGGGGGTGTGGAGCAGGACGCCGACGAGGTGCCGTAGGGCCGCCTCGGTCTGGCCGCCCTCGTCGCCGCGTGCCCGTAGCCGGGCGACCTCGGTGTCCAGGACGCCGAAGACGTGGGCGCGGAGCGCGACGACCGCGGGAGTGATGTTCTTGCGCTCGCCCACCGAGGCGAAGCGGCGGGCGGCGTCGCGGACGAGGTCGCGCGCGGCATCCGTCGCCTGGAGCTCCTCGAGTGGAGCGTGGAGCCGGATGGTCTCGAGGTCGAGCAGGTCGACGCCGGGGACCATGGCGACGTCGGGGTCGACGTTGCGCGGCAGGCCGAGGTCGATGACGAGGCGGCGGCCGGTGTGGTCGACGGGGCAGCCCGCGGCGGCCGGGGCGGTCGCTTCGGCGGCGGTGCGTCCGGCGGCGAAGGTCGCGGCGCTGACGACGTGGTTCTCGCTCGTCGTGCACGTGATGACCAGGTCGGCGTGGGCCACGGCGCTCGGGAACGTCTCGGCCGAGACGGCGCGCAGCCCGTGCTTCGTGGCGAACTTCGCGGCGCGCCCCGAGGGGGAGTAGACGGAGATGTTCTCGGCGCCCTGGTCGCGGAGGGCGGCGACGGTCGCCGCGGCGTACGCGCCCGTGCCGACGAGCAGCACGCGCTGCGTGGACCAGTCGGCGATGCGGCTGTCGGCCAGTTCGAGGCCGAGGCGCACGAGCGAACGGCCGGCGCGGCCGATGGCGGTGGCGTTCTTCACGCCGCGCTGCGCCTCGGACGCCCGCTGGAACAGGCGCTCCAGCTCGCCCGACGTGGTGCCGAGCGCGCGGGACTCTGTCAGTGCGCGGCGCACCTGACCGGCGATCTCGCCCTCGCCGACGACGACGGATTCGAGACCGGATGCCACCGAGAACAGGTGCTCGGCGACGTCGCCGCCGCCCAGCACGGTGTACGAACCTTCGAGCTCGCTCGCGGGCACGCCGGTGGCCGCCTCGATGGCGCTCAGCGTGGCCTCCACGCCCACGGCGACGGCGGCCGTGACGGGCTCGTCCATGTCGACGTAGGCCTCGAAGCGGTTGCAGGTGGCCACGACGACCGCTCCCTGCACGCATTCGTCGTGCGCGGCGATCAGGGGGGCGACGGGGGTGGTGGGTACGCTGAGCCGCTCGAGGAGGTCGAAGGACGCGGTCTTGTGACTCGCGCTCACGCAGAGCAGCACGGAAAGATTCTACGCCCGGCTTCCTCGGGGTCCTCCGGGTCGCTCCTCGACGTCGAGGCATCCCCGTTCTTCACAGAACGCGAATGGGAGGATGGATGCCATGGCCTCCCCCGACGCGCCCCTTCTCCGTGCCCTCCGCGGCGACCGCCCCGAGCGGCAGCCGGTGTGGTTCATGCGGCAGGCCGGGCGCTCGCTGCCGGAGTACCGCGACCTGCGCGTCGGCACGCGGATGCTCGACGCGTGCCTCACCCCCGACCTCGCGGCCGAGATCACGCTGCAGCCGATCCGCCGCCACGGGGTGGATGCCGCGATCTTCTTCAGCGACATCGTCGTGCCGCTGCGGCTTGCCGGCGTCGCCGTCGAGATCGAGCCCGGGCGCGGCCCGGTGTTCGCCGAGCCGGTGCGCACCGCCGCGGACGTCGCCCGCGTCACGTCGATCGATCCGGCCGACGTCGCGGCTGCGGCGGAGCCCATCCGCGAGGCGGTGCGCCTGGTCACCGACGAGCTCGACGACGCCGTGCCGCTCATCGGCTTCGCGGGGGCGCCGTTCACGCTCGCGGCGTACGTCGTGGAGGGCGGCCCGTCGAAGGAGCACCTGCGCGCCCGCGGCATGATGCACGCCGACCCCGAGGCCTGGCACCGTCTCGCGGGCTGGCTGGCCGAAGTGTCGCGCGCGTTCCTCGCCGCGCAGATCGACGGCGGGGCGCAGGCCGTGCAGCTGTTCGACTCGTGGGCCGGTTCGCTCTCGCGCGCGGCGTTCCTCGAGTTCGTGGCGCCGCACTCGCGCGCGGCGCTCGAGGGCATCGACGTCCCGCGCATCCACTTCGGCGTCGGCACCGGACCGTTCCTCGCCGACATGCGCCTCGGCGGCATTGCCGACGCGGTCGGGGTGGACTGGCGGATGCCGCTCGACGAGGCGGCCGCCATCGTCGGCCCCGACACCACGCTGCAGGGCAACATCGACCCCGCGCTCCTCGGCGCGCCGTGGCCCGTCCTCGCGGCGCACGTCGACGACGTGCTGGCGCGCGGCCGCGCGGCCCGCGCCCACGTCCTGAACCTCGGCCACGGCGTGCCGCCCGACACCGACCCGACGGTGCTCACCCGCATCGTCGCCCGCGCGCACGGGGAGGCGGAGTGAGCGATCCGCTCGAGCGTCTCGCGGAGCACGCTCACGAGAGCCACGTGGTCGTCGCCGGCGGCGGCGTCTCGGGACTCGTCGCGGCACTGGAGTGCGCCAAGGTCGGCATGCGGGTGACCGTGCTCGAGGCATCCGACGCCTTCGGGGGAGTCGTGCGATCCGCCGAGGTCGGCGGGCTGACCCTCGACGTCGGAGCCGAGAGCTTCGCGACGCGCGGCGGTATCGTCCGGGAGCTTCTGGCCGAGCTCGGCCTCGACGACCAGGTCGTGCCCCCGAACAGCGCGGGCGCGTGGGTCGCAGGCGTGCCGGGCGTCGGGGCGGTCCCTCTGCCGAAGGGCGGGGTGCTCGGCATTCCGGATAATCCGTGGGCACCCGACGTGCGGCGCGTGATCGGGTGGGCAGGGGCCTGGCGTGCGTACGTCGATCGCCTGCGGCCGCCGCTCACGATCGGCCACCAGCGCAGCCTCGGCGCGCTCGTGCGCCAGCGCATGGGGGCGCGCGTGCTCGACCGGCTCGTCGCGCCCGTCACGAGCGGCGTGTATTCGGCGCGTCCGGACGACATCGACGTCGACCTCGCCGCCCCCGGCCTCAACGCCGCGCTCACCCGTACCGGCTCGCTGGGCGGTGCCGTGGCCGAGCTGCGCGCGGCCCGGAACCCTCCCGCGCCGGCGGACGCCCCGGCATCCGATGTCCCGGTCGTCGAGGGCGCCGCGCCGCGCACCCCGGCGCCCGGCGGCGCGGTCGAGGGGATCGTCGGCGGGATGTCGCGGCTCGTCGACGCGCTCGTCGCGCGGCTCGGCGACCTCGGCGCGGAGCTGCGCACCGGTGTCACGGTCACCGGACTCGCACCGCGCGACGGCGGCTGGACCGTCCACACGGACGACGAGCCCCTGGACGCCGACGCCGTGATCGTGGCGCTCCCCGAGGGCATCGCGCGTCGGCTGCTCGCCCCCGTCGTCCCGAACCTCGACGACTCCGAACCGATCGCGCCCGTCGTCGAGGTCGTGACGCTCGTCGTGGACGCTCCCGCGCTCGACGCGGCCCCGCGCGGAACCGGTGTCCTCACGGTTCCCGGCAGCCACGTCGCGAAGGCCCTCACGCATTCCACGGCCAAGTGGGATTGGGTTCGGGATGCCACCGAGCCCGGCATCCACGTCGTCCGGGTGTCGTTCGGGGCACAGGGCGAGGAGCCGGCGACGGCGGCGCTGGACGACGATGCCGCCGGTGCGCTCGCCCTCTCCGAGGCGGCGGCGCTCCTCGGGGTGGCGCTTGCCCCGTCCGCGCTGCGCGCGTCCCACCGCGTCCGGTACGTCCAGTCGCAGCCCGGCGCGGCGATCGGGCGTGCGGCGCAGACTGCCGCGGCGCGCGGCGCGGTGCGCGCGGTCCCGGGGCTCGGGGCGACGGGTGCCTGGTTGTCGGGAACGGGTCTCGCGCAGGTGATTCCCGATGCCCGCGCCGAGGCCGACCGGGTGCGCAGCGCGGCCCTGTGGCACCGCGGCTGACCGGGGAGAACGGGGATCGTCCGTGTCCGGCGCGATCATGTCAAGGGCGGATGCCGGAACGGGAATACATCGCTATCGTGAGACTCGACCAGCACTGATCGAGCGTGAGGAGACCCCATGAGGGGCAAAGCAGCACTCGTCGTCGGACTCGTGGCGGGCTACGTGCTCGGAGCACGCGCGGGCCGCGAACGGTACGAGCAGATCAAGGCGCAGGCCGAGAAGGTCTGGGAGCAGCCCGTCGTCCAGGGGCAGGTCGAGAAGGTGAAGGCGTTCGGCGTCTCCGCCCTCAAGTCCGTGCCCGGTGTGGTGTGGAAGGGCGCGAAGTCGGTCACCGGTGCCGCCTCGCAGTCGGGCACCGTCTCCGAGCGCGCCGAGCGTGCCGGCCGCGCCGCGAAGGCCTCGGCCCACGAGGTCGCCGACGCGGTCGAGGATTCCGTCGACGACGCGAAGAGCGCCGAGAAGACCGCCACCACGCGCGCTCGGGCCAACAAGAACAGCTCCACGCCCTCGGAGAGCTGACGATGACCACTCCCCGCGGTTTCCGCGATCGCGCCGACGACAGCCTGTTCACGCTGATCGGGGACATCCCCGAGCTCGTGCGCAACCTCGTCGTCGCCGAGATCAACGGGGCGAAGGCCTGGGCGGCCCGTACCGCCAAGGACGCCGGGATCGGCGCGGGCTGGTTCGTCGGCGCCCTGATCGTCGTCTTCTGGGCGGTTCCCGTCTTCTTCGCGTTCGTCATCGCCGGGCTGTCGTCGTGGTGGCCCGTGTGGCTCTCCGCGCTGGTGGTGTTCGGCGTGATGCTCGTGGTCACCGCGATCCTCGCGCTGCTGGGATACCTGCGATTCAAGAAGCTGTCGAAGCGCGAGAACCCGGGCCAGGCCATCGCGCAGGACGTCCGCATCGTGAAGGAGGCCGGCGATGAGTATTGAGCGTCCCGTTCCCGTGCCGAAGACGGCCGTGCCCCTGGGCATCGCCGACCCCGTCGAGCAGGCCCGCGCCGAGCTGAAGGCGGCCCTCGCCGCGATCGAGGTCAAGGCGAACCTGCCGCGCCGGCTCAGCGAGGCCGTCGACGAACGCGTCGCCGAGGCGCGCGAGTCCGCTCGCCGCAACCCCGCCGCGGCCGCCGCCGTGGTCGTCGGTGTCGCCGCCACGGTCGGCCTGACCGTCTGGGCCCTCGTCCGCGCCTACACGCGCTGACCGTCGCCGCCGCGGCGTAGCCGTCCCGGCATCCCTTCGCCTGCCGAGAGCCCACGATCCGGTCGAACGCTGACGAAGCGGTCGTCCCGGACGTGGGCGCTCGACCGGATCGTGAGCGTTCGAGCCACGGGGACGGATGCCGGTGGTTCGGCGGTGAGTCAACCGGTTTGGAGCGGCGCGCGGGGAGGGTGAGGATTGACGCATGGCCCACGACGACTCCTCCTCCATCTACACCCTGTGGGCGGTCCTCCGCCGCGACCCCGAGAACCCCGTCACCGAGGCCGACGCCACCGAGCTGTCCGACCTCGTCGACCTGATCGAGGCGGACGGCGTCACGATCCGCGGGTTCTACGACGTCAGCGGCCTGCGCGCCGACGCCGACCTCATGGTCTGGCTGCACGGCGCCGACCCCCAGGCGCTGCAGCGCGACCTGCGGCGCCTGCGCCGCACCGAGCTGCTGAAGAACCTGCTCCCGACGTGGAACGCCATGGGCGTGCACCGGGATGCCGAGTTCAACCGGTCGCACGTGCCCGGTTTCCTCCGCGGCATCGACGCGAAGGACTGGCTCTGCCTGTACCCGTTCGTCCGCAGCTACGAGTGGTACCTGCTGCCCGAGGCCGAGCGTCGCGAGATGCTCATCGAGCACGGCAAGAAGGGGTCGCAGTACACCGGCGTGATCGCCAACACCGTGGCATCCTTCGCTCTGGGCGACTACGAGTGGCTCCTGCCGATGGAGGCCGACGACCTGACCGACCTCGTCGACATGATGCGCGACCTCCGCTACACCGAGGCCCGCCGCCACGTCCGCGAAGAGGTGCCGTTCTACACGGGTCGCCGCGTCACGCTCGACGAGATCCCCGAGATCCTCCAGTGAGCGCCGCCCTGCGCCTGGGCACCCGGCGCAGCGCGCTCGCCATGGCGCAGTCCCAGATGGTCGCCGATGCGGTGGCCGAGGCATCCGGTCGCGAGGTCGAACTCGTGCCGATCGTGTCCGAGGGCGACGTCAACCGTGCGTCGCTGTCGCAGCTCGGCGGCCGCGGCGTGTTCGCGAACGGTCTGCGCGAGGCGCTCGCCGCCGACCGCTGCGACTTCCTCGTGCACTCCCTCAAGGATCTGCCGACGCTGCAGCCCGAGGGGCTCGTGATCGCCGCGACTCCCCGCCGCGAGGACGCACGCGACGTCGTCGTGACCCGTGACGGCACGCCGCTGTCCGAGCTGCCCGCCGGGTCGCGCGTCGGCACGGGGTCTCCGCGCCGCATCGCGCAGGTGCTGCGGCACAACCCGGGCGTCGACGTCCGCGACATCCGCGGCAACGTCGACTCGCGTCTCGCGCGCGTCCGGGACGGAGACCTGGATGCCGTGATCCTCGCGGCCGCGGGGATCTCGCGGCTCGGCGGCGACTTGGGCGGCCTGGAGGCCGAGTACCTGGGCCTCGCCGAGTGGCCGACCGCGCCGGGGCAGGGGTCGCTCGCGATCGAGACCCGCGCCGACATCGATCCCGAGACCCTCGCTGCCCTCGCGGCGCTCGACGACGAGGCGACGCGCATCGCGATCACCGCGGAGCGCACGGTGCTCTCGGTCCTGGATGCCGGCTGCCACGCGCCCGTCGCCACCCACGCTGCGCTCGTCGACGGCGATCTGCGTTTACGGGCCATCGTGTACGCCCTGGACGGCTCGCATCGGATCGGTATCGATCGGACCGTGCGTGTAGAGCCGGGGTATGGTGGGGAAACTGGCAGTGGCAATGGTGCGAATGCTGCCGACGACGGGGGACCCATCGCGCACGCGACGCGAGCGGGCCAAGAAGCCGCGCGTCGGTTGCTCGAACGCGGGGCGGCCGACCTGGTACCACGAGAGTCGACCACATGAATGAAGGCCACCGGCAGATGCCGACCCCAGACAAGCCGCTCGCCGGCCGGCGCGTCCTCGTGCCCCGCGGCGGCCCGTGGGGCGACGGTGTCGCCGCGAGCCTCCGTCAGCGCGGGGCCGTCCCGGTCATCGCACCGCTGATCAACTTCGCGCCGACCAACGACCAGGCGACGCTCGACCAGGCTCTCGCCGACCTCGCCGACGGAGCGTTCGACTGGCTCACGCTCACCAGCGCGACCACGGTCGATGTGCTGTACGCCTACCGGGCCGTGATCCCCGCCACGACGAAGGTCGCCGCCGTCGGCGAGACCACCGCCGCCGCGATGCAGGCCGTCGGCTACCGTGTCGACCTCGTGCCCGACCGCGACAACTCCGCGCAGGGCATGGCCGAGCAGATGATCGCTCTCGAGACCGAGCCGCGTAGTGTGCTCACGCTCCGCAGCGAGATCGCCAAGCCCGTGCTCACGCGTCTGCTCATCGAGGCCGGGCACCACGTCCGCAGCGTCGTGGCGTACCGCACGGTCGGCGTCCCCGTCACCGAGAAGATCGCCGCGGACGTCCACTCCGGACGCATCAACGCGATCCTCGTCACCAGTGGTTCGGTCGCCGAACAGGTGGTCGAACAGTTCCCCGAGATCCCGGCATCCACCGTGATCGCCGCGATCGGTCCGCGCACCGCGAAGGATGCCAAGCGCGCGGGCCTCACCGTCGACGTCGTCGCCGAGCGGCAGACCGTCGACTCCCTGATCGAGGCCGTCGCCCGATTCACCCTCCCCCCGGAGTCCGAGACCCCCGCATGAGCTTTCCCGAGTACCGCCCGCGGCGCCTGCGCCGCACCCCCGCCATCCGCCGCCTGGCCCGCGAGACGCACCTCGTCCCGTCGCAGCTCGTGCTGCCGCTGTTCGTCCGCGAGGGCCTCAGCGAGCAGGTGCCGATTGGCTCGATGCCGGGCGTCGTCCAGCACTCGCTCGACTCGCTGCGTCGGGTCGTCGCCGAGGCCGCGGCCGCCCGCATCGGCGGCGTCATGCTCTTCGGCGTGCCCGAGAGCCGCGACGCGGTGGGGTCGGGTGCCGACGACCCGAACGGCATCCTGAACGTCGCGACCGAGACCGTGATCTCCGAGGTGGGGGACGCGCTCGTCGTCCAGACCGACCTGTGCCTCGACGAGTTCACCGACCACGGCCACTGCGGTGTGCTCGCGGCCGACGGCACCGTCGACAACGACGCGACCCTGGAGCGGTACACCGCGATGGGGCTCGCGCAGGCGCGGGCCGGCTCGGCGATGCTCGGGCTCTCCGGGATGATGGACGGCCAGGTCGGCGCGGTGCGGCAGGCGCTGGATGCCGAGGGCTTCACCGACACGCTGATCCTGGCGTACTCCGCGAAGTACGCGGGGGCGTTCTACGGTCCGTTCCGCGAGGCCGTGGACTCGCAGCTCAAGGGCGACCGCCGGACGTATCAGCTCGACCCGGGCAACGGCCGCGAGGGCGTGCGCGAGGCGCTGCTCGACGTCGAAGAGGGCGCCGATGTCGTGATGGTCAAGCCGGCGCTGCCGTACCTCGACGTGCTCGCCGACGTGCGCGCTGCCGTCGACGTGCCGGTGTGGGCGTACCAGGTGTCGGGCGAATACGCGATGATCGAGGCCGCCGCCGCCCACGGCTGGATCGACCGCCGCGGAGCCGTGCTGGAGAGCCTGCTCGGCATCCGTCGCGCCGGCGCCGACGCGATCCTGACGTACTGGGCCCTCGAGGCGTCGCACTGGCTGCGTGCCGACCTGTAGGCCGCCGCTCCGCGCCGACGTGTAGGCCGGCGCTCCGCGCGCGTGAGGGGTCAATTTCTGTCGCCTGTGCGGCGGCGAAGCGACAGTTCTTGACCCCTCGCGCGCGGGTGCCCGGGAGAATGGAAGACATGACAGACCTCAACGACCAGTGGTTCGCGCGCGCGAAGGACGTCATCCCGGGCGGCGTGAACTCGCCCGTGCGGGCGTACGGATCCGTCGGCGGAACGCCGCGGTTCGTGCAGTCCGCCGCGGGCGCCCG
Organism: Microbacterium sp. T32; assembly: GCF_001619615.1. Classification (GTDB taxonomy): domain Bacteria; phylum Actinomycetota; class Actinomycetes; order Actinomycetales; family Microbacteriaceae; genus Microbacterium. The sequence goes on along the minus strand of NZ_LQQP01000023.1, from coordinate 236,563 downwards.
GATCACGGATGCCACGGGCCGCGAGTACGTCGACCTCGTCGCCTCGTGGGGTCCGGCACTCCTCGGCCACGCGCACCCCGAAGTGGTCGGGGCCGTGCAGTCGGCGGCATCCCGGGGTCTGTCCTTCGGCGCTCCGACGGGCGCCGAGGTCGAGCTCGCCGACCTCATCGCGCACCGGGTTCGGGTCGGCGATCTGGCGCCGGTGGAGAAGGTGCGTCTGGTCTCCACCGGAACCGAGGCGACGATGACGGCGATCCGTCTCGCGCGCGGCGCGACCGGCCGCGACCTGCTGATCAAGTTCGCGGGCCACTACCACGGGCACTCCGACGGGCTGCTCGCGGCCGCCGGGTCCGGCGTCGCGACCCTCGCGCTCCCCGGTTCCGCGGGCGTGCCCGCGCCGATCGCCGCGCAGACGCTCGTCCTGCCGTACAACGACCTCGACGCGGTGCGCGAGGCGTTCGCGGTGCACGGCGACAACATCGCCGCGATCATCGTCGAGGCGGCATCTGCGAACATGGGTGTCGTCCCGCCACTGCCCGGATTCAACGCGGCGCTCGCCGACATCGCGCACAGCCACGGCGCGCTGCTCATCATGGACGAGGTGCTCACCGGATTCCGCGTGCACCCCGCCGGCTTCTGGGGCCTGCAAGCGTCGCAGGGTGAGACGTACCTGCCCGACATCCTCACGTTCGGCAAGGTCGTCGGCGGAGGGATGCCGCTGGCCGCCCTCGGCGGCCGCGCCGACGTCATGGACCAGCTCGCGCCGCTCGGACCCGTGTACCAGGCCGGCACGCTGTCGGGGAACCCGCTGTCGGTCGCCGCGGGCCTTGCCACGCTGCGTCTGGCGACGCCCGAGGTGTACGCCGCGGTCGACGCCTCGGCCGCACGCGTTGCTTCTGCCCTTGACGACGCCCTGACCGCGGAGGGCGTCGTGCACGCCGTCCCGCGCGCCGGATCCCTGTTCGGTGTCGCATTCCTCCCCGAGGTGCCGCGCGACTACGCCACGGCGCTGACGCAGCAGTCGTGGCGCTACGCCCCGTTCTTCCACGCGATGCTGGATGCCGGCGTCTCCCTGCCCCCGAGCGTCTTCGAGGCGTGGTTCCTCACTGCCGCGCACGACGACCTCGCGCTCGAGCGGGTGCTCGAGGCGCTGCCGGGGGCCGCGCGGGCCGCCGCCGGGGCGGCAGATCCGACGCTGCTCGCGCAGTAGGGCGGGGCTGGCGGGCGCATCTCGCTCGGCGCCGCTCGGCGCGCTGAGTTTCGCCTCGTCCGGGCGCCGATAAACGCTCCGGCTCGGCAGAAACGCTGTGTCCGGGCGTTTCGGTCGAGGGAGAGCGTTTATGGCGGGGCCGCTGGGGCGCACCGACCGTCCCGAAACGCCGCATCATCCCACGGCGGAAGGGCAGCATTACCTGCCTGGATTGCGGCCCGGCACTGTGCTGTGATCAGCGCATGTGGCAGCTCGCGGGCCTCCCGCTTCACCCCCTCCTCGTCCACGCCGTCGTCGTGCTGCTGCCGCTCGCGGCGCTCATGCTCATCGTCGGCAGCCTCTGGCCCGCGGCGCGTCAGCGGCTCGGCATCCTGACCCCCATCGTCGCGATCGTCGGCGGCGGATTCGCGCTGCTGGCGAAGCAGGCGGGCGAAGCGCTCGAGCGCCAGGTGCCCGAGACGGCTCTCGTCGAGGCGCACACCGAGATGGGGAACGGCCCGGTGATCTGGGCGTTCTTCCTCATCGTCATCGCCGTCGGACAATGGGCGTGGTTCTGGTGGCGCGCCCGGCGGACTGATCGCCCCATCGGCGGCGTGCGGGTCATCACGGGCGTCATCGCCGTCGTCGCGATCGCCGTGGCGATCGGCACGACCATCGACCTGGTTCTGGTCGGCGACAGTGGCGCACGCGCCGTGTGGTCCGCGATCGGCGGCGCCTGACGCATCAGACCCGCCCGGCGCGGTGGAAGACTGGACGGATGCCAAACCCTCAGCCTCGCGTCGTCGTGCTCGCCGGCGGTGTCGGTGGATCGAAGTTCACCCTCGGCGTCCGCGCGGCCCTGCGGCGGCTCGGCGCGCCCGAGGCGACCGTCGTCGTCAACACCGGTGACGACCTGTGGCTCTCGGGCGTGCGCCTGCAGCCCGACGTCGATTCGATCACGTACGCGCTCGCCGGAGTCAACGACACCGTCCGCGGCTGGGGGCGCGCGGGCGACACCGAGCGGGTGAACGAGGAGCTGCAGGCGTGGGGCGCCGGGTGGCCGTGGTTCACGCTCGGCGACCTCGACCTCGGCACGCACCTCGCCCGCACCGGGTGGCTGCGCGAGGGCCTCACCCCGACCGAGGTCCTCGGTCGGATGGCGGAGCGGTGGCCTCTTGGCATCCATCTGCTCCCCATGACCGACAGCGAGGTCGACACGCACGTGCACGTCGAGGACGGTCGGCGTCTGCATTTCCAGGAGTGGTGGACGCGCTACCGCGCCGCCCTGGCTCCGACCCGGTTCGAGAACCCCGGAATCGTGGATGCCAGACCCGCCCCGGGCGTCGTCGAGGCGATCGCGCAGGCCGACGTGGTGCTGCTCGCCCCGTCGAACCCGGTCGTCTCGATCGGGCCGATCCTCGCGGTGCCGGGCATCCGGGAGGCGCTGCGGTCCACGACTGCGCGGGTCGTGGGCGTCTCGCCGATCATCGGCGGCCGGGTCGTGCGGGGCATGGCGGACGTGTGCCTGACGGCGATCGGCGTCGAGACGTCGGCCGCGGCCGTCGCCCGGCACTACGGCGCGCGGTCCGCGGAGGGCCTGCTCGACGCGTGGCTGCTCGCTGAGGAGGACGCCGCCGCGGCTCCCGAGGTGGAGGCGGCGGGGATCCGCGCGGTCGTCGCGCCGCTGTGGATGCGCGACGAGGACGCCTCAGCCGCGATCGCCGAGGCGGCGCTCGGCGCGTAAGGCGCGGGGTCGGCGCGAACGTCGCAGATTCGCCCCGATCTCGCAGAATTCGGGCCGAAATCTGCGAAGTTCGCGGGATTCTGCGAGATTCGCGGGCCGCGTCAGGCCGCCCCACGCCAGTCAGGCAGCGGCAGGCCGGTCAGGCCGCGTCAGGCCGGGACCCGCGGCGTCACGCCGCCGCTGCCGCGAGCACCGCGGCGGTCCGCGGGCCCACGCCCAGCGCCACGGCCTCCGCGAGCTGCGCGGCGGTGTCGACGTCTCGGCGCAGCGTTGAGCCGCGCGGCACCGCGAGATCGGTGCACCCCAGAAGCCGGTGCCGGGCCGCGGAGTCGGCGCCGAAGGCCGACACCCACACCGCACCGGGACGCGCGGTGACGAGGGTGGAGCCGGTGCCCTCGGCATCCGGGACCAGGCCCCGTTCGACCCCGCCCGCGAGCTTCAGCGCGGCGTCGAGATCCTGCGGCGTGAGCGCGGGGACGTCGCCCAGCAGCGCCGCGCGGGGCGCGCCCCGACCAGCGGCGTCCGCACCCAGGGCGATCGCGGCGTCGAGGCCGCGCACGTCTCCCTCGGGGACGACGTCGACCGCGGGCCACTGCGACACGAGAGCGGACACCTCGGCGTCGTCGGTCACCACCAGCACGTGCGAGACGCGCGGGGTCGCGGCGGCGGCGGCGATCGTGTCGAGCGCGATCGCGCGCGCGAGGGCCTCGCGCTCGGCGGTCACGGCGGTCAGCCGCGTCTTGCCGAGCGCGGCGGGCTTCACGGGCACGATGATCGTCCACCCGTCGCGGATCTCAGGAATGCTCATCGGCTCCATTGTGTGCCGGACTCCGGACATTTCCGGACGGGGGTAGCGGTGCGCCCGCGATTCGTGCTGCGGCGGCGGCGAATCTCCGGAGCGCGGGACACGACGCCGCCGGGCGGGACGCCGCGGGCGCCGCCGCGCCGTGCCGCCGGGCGGGACGCCGCGTGCGCCGCCGCGCCGCCCCGGCCTCAGCTGAACCGCGCCCGCAGCCGCGGCAGGATCTCCGCGCCGTACGTGCGCAGGAACTCCTCCTGGTCGTGGCCCGGGTCGTGGAACACGAGGTGGCGGAAGCCCAGGTCGACGTAGTGCGCGATGCGCTCGACGTGCTCGTCGGGGTCGGTCGAGACGATGAACCGGGATGCCGCCCGCTCGATCGGCAACTCGTCGGCCAGGCGCGCCATCTCGATCGGGTCGTGGACGCTCATCTTCTCTTCCGCCGACAGGGCCAGGGGAGCCCAGAAGCGCGTCTTCTCGAGCGCCGTCTCGCGGTCGGGGTGGTACGAGACCTTGACCTCCATGAGCGTGTCGACGTCGTCGCGCGTGCGGCCGGCCTTCGCGAGGCCGTCGTCGAGCGCCGGCAGCAGCGTGTCGGTGTACAGGGACGGGTCCTTGCCGCTCGTCGTGATGTAGCCCTCCGCGATGCGTCCGGCGAGCCGCGTCGCCGCCGGCCCGGAGGCGCCGATGTAGATCGGCACCTTCTGCTCAGGGCGGTCGTAGATCGTGGCATCCTTCACCGAGTAGTAGGTGCCCTCGAAGGTGACCCGATCTTCCGTCCAGAGCTTGTCGATGAGGGTGATCGCCTCCTTCAGACGCTGGAAGCGCTCGGGCGGCTCGGGCCACTCGAGACCGAGGGTCACCTCGTTGAGGGCCTCGCCGGTGCCGACGCCGAGGGCGACGCGTCCGGGGAACATCACGCCGAGCGTCGCGAACACCTGAGCGATGACTCCCGGGTGGTAGCGGAACGTGGGGGTCAGCACCGACGTGCCGAGGATCACCCGGGAAGTGCGGGCGCCGAGCGCACCGAGCCACGGCAGGGCGTTCGGGGCGTGCCCGCCCTCGTGCCGCCACGGCTGCAGGTGGTCGGACAGGAAGACCGAGTCGAACCCGACCTCCTCGGCCAGCACGCTGAAGTCGAGCAGTTCGTTCGGCCCGAACTGCTCGCTCGACGCCTTGTATCCGAATCGCAGCGGAACGACCATGATTCTCCTTCTTCGTGACCCGCCCACGCGGGCGATGCGTCAGCCGCGCACGGGGGTGTGCGCGGGTTCGAACTCCGACCCGTCGGTACCGGTCAGTCTCTCGTGGAACGCCTGCACGGTGCCCGGCCACAGCAGCGTCAGCCGCCCCGATCTCTCGTCGACGTACCAGTTGCGGCATCCGCCCGTCATCCAGGGTGTGGATGCCGCGGCGGCGGCGATCTCGTCGGTGTAGGCCGCCTCGGCCTCGGGGCGGACGCGCAGGACGCGATCGGGGCGACGATCGCGCTCGGCGAGGGAACGGACGACGTACGCGGCCTGCTCCTCGATCATGAGGACCGCCGAGTTGTGCCCGAGGCTCGCGTTGGGGCCGTTGAGGACGAACAGGTTCGGGAAGCCGGCGACCACCGTGGATCCGAACGACGTCATGCCCTCGGACCAGTGCTCGGCGAGCGTGCCGTCCTCGCCGCGCACGAGGTCGGCGTACGGCTGCTGCGTCGAGGCGAAGCCGGTGGCGAGCACGAGCACATCGGCCTCGTGCTGCCGCCCACTCGCCGCGGTGAGCGTCGACCCGTCGACGCGGTCGAGCGCGCTCGGTTCGAGGGTCACCCGATCGGATGCCACGGCGGGATAGAACGCATCCGAGAGCAGCACGCGCTTGCAGCCGAAGGCGTAATCGGGGGTCAGCGCGGCGCGCAGCGTGGGATCGGCGACCTGGGCGTGCAGGTGCGCAAGAGCGGCGTCGCGCGCGGCGGCGGAGGCCGCGGCGTCGCCGGACCGGGACGCGAAGCGCGCCTCACCCTCGGCGTACAGCTCCGCGCGGAGGCGCGCGAGGGCGCCGGGGTTCTCGGCGAGGCGCTCGCGCTCCTCGGCGGGGATCTCGCCGCCCCCGCGGGGGACGATCCACGCCGGAGTGCGCTGGAACAGCGTCACGTGGGCGGCGCGCCGCGCGAGCTCGGGGACGAGCTGCACGGCGCTCGCGCCGGTCCCGACGACCGCCACGCGCTTGCCGGTGAGGTCGACGTCGTGGTCCCAGCGCGCGGAGTGGAACAGCGGACCGGGGAACGACTCGAGGCCGTCGATCGGGGGGACGTGCGGTTCGGTGAGGCGCCCGCACGCGAGGACGAGCGAGCGCGCCTGCAGCACCTCGGCACCGGTGTCGATGTGCCAGACCGAGGTGTCGGCATCCCACTCCGCCCCCACGAGCGGGGTGTGCAGCCGGATGCGCTCGCCGACGCCCGCGGCCACGTCGCGCAGGTACTGCTGGATCTCGCGTCCCTCGGCGAACGTGCGGGACCACCCCGCGTGCGGGTGCGCCGCGTAGCTGTACAGGTGCGCGGGCACGTCGCACGCGACACCGGGGTACGTGTTGTCGCGCCAGGTTCCGCCGACGTCGCCCGCGCGCTCGATGATCACGACGTCGTCGCGGCCCGCGCGGTGCAGGGCACCGGCCACGCCGAGCCCGGCGAAGCCGGCACCGACCACGACGACGTCGACGACGCTCACGCGAGGGCTCCGGCGGCGGCGTGCGCGGCGGCCACGCCGTAGTCGGTCGTGCGCAGGCGGAACGGCCGCATGAGGCTGCGGGCGAGGCGCTCGGCATCCTTCACCGGCAGCTCGAGCCCCTGCTCGATGCCCGTGTCGGGCAGCACGCGACCGTCGTACAGCGTGCCGCCGAGGTCGTCGCCGCCGGAGCGCAGGAGCACGGCGGCGGTCTCGCGGCCCACGCGGGTCCACGGGATCTGCACGTGCGGGATCGCGCCCGACAGCAGCAGCCGCGACACGGCGACCATCGCGCGGTGCTCGTCGAGCGGGGAACGCCCCGCGACCAGCGGAACGTCGCCGCCGGGGAGGGGGATCGGCACGAACTCCGCGAAGCCTCGCGTCTCGGCCTGGATGCCGCGCAGCAGGCGCAGGTGCGCGATGCGCTCGGCGGCGGTCTCGACGTGGCCGTAGAACAGCACCGACGTCGAGCGGAACCCGGCCCGATGCGCGGCCGTGATGCCCTCGACCCAGCGGTCGATCTCGAGGTCGCCGGGCGCGACGAGCCCGCGCACGCGCTCGCTCAGCACCTTGACCCCCGTCCCCGGGACCGTGTCGACCCCGGCCTCGCGCATCGCCGCGAGGGCGCCCTCGAGTCCGAGTCCGCTGCGGTCGGCGAGGTCGCGCACGTCGAGCGGACGGAACGCGTGGACATGGATGCCAGGAGCCCCGCGCTTCACGGCCCGCACGAGGTCGAGGTACCCCGAGGGGTCTTCGTCGGCGGGGAGCGCCCCCTGGATGCAGATCTCGGTGGCGCCGAGGTCGGCGGCATCCGCGGCGATCGCCTCGGCATCCGCGAGGTCGAACTCGCCGACGCCCGCGCGGCCCGCGCGCCGGTAGCCGGTCGAGGTGAGGTTGCGGTTGCGGACCAGGGTCACCGGCTCGCCGACGGTGTAGCGACGGGCGTCGTCGGCCGCGGCGGTCAGGGCGTCGAGCTCGGCGCCGGTGGCGTGGAGCAGCCGCGTCCAGTCGGCGTCGTCGAGCGCGAGCGGGTCGCCCGCCGCGGCTTCGGCGAGGCGCTGCACGCCGGGGTCGGCGCTGCGCGCGGCAGCGGCACTGGCGGGAGCGGAGAAGATTCGGGGAGCGGAGGATGCCGCAGCCTCGGCGCGTCCTCCCGTCGCGGGATCTCCTCCCGCGGCCGACCCTGCACCCCCCGGGATCACGTCGGCCGCGAGGCCCGTGGCATCCGCCAACGCCCGCACGGGGGCGTGGAGGGCGGGGTCGATCCACGTCGCCGCGTCGCTCACGTACTCGGGATGCGCGGTGAGGCGCTCGCGGAGCGCGAAGCCGTGCGCGGCGGTGTGCTCTGCGAGGTCGTCGATGTGCGGCCACGGGCGCTCGGGGTTCACGTGATCGGCGGTGAGCGGCGAGACTCCGCCCCAGTCGTCGATCCCGGCCCCGATCAGCAGCCCCAGCTCGCGCGGGTCGGAGAGGTTCGGCGGAACCTGGATGCGCATGTCGGACCCGAACACGAGTCGCGCGACGGCGACCGTCGCGAGGTACTCGTGCATGTCGGCATCCGGGGCTCCCTGCATGGCGGTGCGGGGCTTCGCGCGGAAGTTCTGCACGATCACCTCTTGCACATGGCCGTGCCGGTCGTCGAGGTCGCGCAGGGCGATGAGCGACTCGGCGCGGTCGCGGACGGATTCGCCGATGCCCACGAGGATGCCGGTCGTGAACGGGATGCCGGCGGCCCCCGCGTCGTCGATGACGCGCAGACGCAGGTCGGGGTCTTTGTCGGGCGAGCCGAAATGCACCTGACCGGGCTCTTCGTACAGGCGGCGCGAGGTGGTCTCGAGCATCATGCCCATCGACGGGGCGACCGGGCGGAGCGTCGCGAGCTCGTCGGGGTGCATCACGCCGGGGTTGGCGTGCACGAGCATGCCCGTCTCGGCGGTGATGAGCCGCGCGATGTGCGCGACGTAGTCGATGGTCGAGGCGAAGCCGTGCTCGTCGAGCCACGCGCGGGCCTCGGGCCAGCGCTCCTCCGGGCGGTCGCCGAGCGTCAGCAGTGCCTCTTTGCAGCCGAGCGCCTGCCCCTGCCGCACGACCGTGAGCACCTGCTCGGCGGTCATGTACGCGGGCTTGCGGAGAAGCGCGAGCTGCCCGGGGGTGTCGACGAAGATGCAGTAGTGGCAGCGGTCGCGGCACAGGGTCGTGAGCGGCACGAACACCTTGCGCGAGTACGTGATGACCCGCGACCGCCCGGCGCGCTCCAACCCCTCGTCGCGGAGCTGCGCTGCCGCGCGGGACAGCACGTCGAGTGGGGCGTGCAGCAGCCGCTCGGTCTCGTCGACGTCGGGCCGGTGCCCGTCGCGCACGCGGGCGAGGAGGTCGTCGATCGAATCGCCCCGGGCCGGTGCGGCCTGCGGCGCAGCGCTGCCCGTACTCATCGCTCCAGGCTATCCCTCCCCTCCGACACCCGGGCCGTGCGGGCCGCACCGCGAGGGGCCTCGGCCGCGAGACTGCATCTGCCCGACAACCCCACTGCAGGCTGCGGCGGTTTCGTCAGGCGCGTGCAGTCTCGCGGCCAGGACGGCCTGCCGCCGAGCGGATCGTTGCCGTCTCGTGAGGCGCGGGGGCCGATGGCATCCTTCGTCGCTGGCAGGATGGATGCCATGGTGACCCTGCTGCTCGATTCGACGCAGCTCGAGGTCGTGCTCTCGCCGACCGAGCGTGCGCTCTCGTTCCGCAAGCGCAACATCGTCGTGCCGCGCGCGACGATCGACCGCGTGCAGTTGACCGACGACGCGTGGACGTGGCTCCGCGGTGTGCCCAACCCCGGCACCAACCTGCCCGTCGTCGTGGCCGCGGGCACCTGGAAGTCTGCCGGCGGCAACGACTTCGTCATCATCAGACGTCGCAAGTCGAGCGTCGTGATCGACCTGAGCGGCCACGACGAGTTCGAGCGCCTCGTCCTCACGACCAAGCACGGCGTGGCGTTGCTCAAGGCGCTGCGTCTGCACGTGGCATCCGAACCCGAGGACGTCGCCGACCTGGTGTCCTGACGCGGGTCCTTGCCGCCGAGCGCCCACGATCGGGTCGAGCGCTCATGATCGGGTCGACCGGTACGTGAGCGCTCGACCGGATCGTGGGCACTCGCCTGGCCACACCGCCCGCGCCGGCCGAAGCCCCGCGCCGGTCGAAGCCTGCCCGCCGCGTCAGTCGACGTCGCGGCGCCAGGTGGTGGCGAGGCCGACGAGCACCAGCACCACGGCGTAGCCGAGGAGCACGAGACTTCCGAGCCACCAGTCCAGCGGCTGCGCGCCGCCCGCGCCCACCGCGCCGAAGATCGTCTTGCCCACGAGGGCGTCGCTCGCCGCGCTGGGGAACCACCGTGCGACCTCTCCGAGGCCGTCGACGACGCCCGCGATGGTCCGCACGATCGGCTCGATGAACAGCGTCACCGCGAGGACGATCACGATCGCGGCGACCTGGTTCCGCACGACGGTGCCGACGCCGATCCCGACGAGCGCCCACAGCGCGAACGCCAGGAGCATCCGGCCCACGAGCACCCAGGTGTCCGACGAGCCGAGCTCGGTGCCGAGCCCGAACAGGCTGAACACCGCCGCTCCCGCGCCGATCGCGGCGATGGAGCCGACGACGCCGTACAGCAGCCCGACCAGGATGCCGATCGCGAACTTCCCGCCCAGCACGACGCCGCGCCGGGGCGTGGCGAGGAACGTGGGCGTCAGCGTCTTGTGCCGGAACTCGGTCGTGACCATGAGCGTCCCCGCCAGCAGCGGGAAGACGTACCCCACGGCGCTCGCCGAGCTGTAGACCAGGGCGGCGAGACCGTCCGTGGGAAGCGCCGGCCCGGAGGCGCCCGGAAGCTTGCCGGATGCCACGCCCCCGAACGCCAGCGCGAGCACGCCCGCGGTGAAGCCGACGTAGACCAGCAGCACGATCCCCAGCACCCACCAGCCGGCGGTGCTGAACTGCTTCGTGTACTCGGAGCGAGTGGATGCCACCAGGCTCATCGCGGCACCTCCGTGTCTTCGGCGCGGGTATCGGCGGCCGGCACGATGTCGATGACCCCCGTGGATGCCACGGCGTACGAGGACCGCGGACCGGGATCGGGCTCGGGCGCGGAGACCGCGCTCCGCGGCGCGGGGACGATCGCCACCAGGTCGGTCGAGGGGGCGGGCTCCGCCGCGGTAGCGACCGGGGGCTCCGGCGTCGGGGCCGCGGCATCCGGAACCGCCGTCACCCCCGCCGCGCTCGGGTGCGTCCGTACGCCGCTGACGAGCTCGAGGAAGATGTCCTCCAGGCTCGCGCCCTTGCTCTGCAGGTGCGACAGCACGATGCCGGCGCCCGCGGCGAGGGTGCCGATCTCGATCGGCTCGACGTGCCGGATCGTGAAGCCGTTGCGCAGCAGGGAGAACTCGATGCCGCGCTCCTCGAGCAGGCGCGACAGCGCCTCGCGGTCGGGGGAGTCCACGACGGTGGAGTATTCGTCGGGATCGGCGAGATCTTCGGTGCCGCCCTGGAAGACGAGCTTTCCGCGCGAGATGATGAGCAGCGCATCGACGGTCTGCTGCACCTCGGCGAGCAGGTGCGACGAAATCAGCACCGTGCGGCCCTCTTCCGCGAGGTGGCGGAGCAGCGAACGCATCCAGCGGATGCCCTCGGGATCGAGACCGTTCGACGGCTCATCGAGCACGAGGACGCCGGGATCGCCGAGCAGCGCGGTCGCAAGGCCCAGGCGCTGCCGCATGCCGAGCGAGTAGCCGCCCCCGCGGCGCCCCGCGACGTCGGCGAGACCGACCAGCCCCAGCACCTCGTCCACGCGCGACAGGGGAAGCCGCGCGGCGCGGGCGTAGGCCTTGAGGTGGTTCGCGGCCGAACGACCCGGATGGAAACTGGATGCCTCGAGCGCGGCGCCCACGGACTGCAGCGGCCGATCGATCTCGGCGTAGCGGCGGCCGCCGATCGTCGCGGAGCCGGAGGTGGGGCGGACGAGTCCGAGCAGCATGCGCAGCGACGTGGTCTTCCCGGCGCCGTTGGGGCCGAGGAAGCCGGTCACCAGGCCCGGCTCCACGCGCGCGGTCAGGCCGTCGACGGCCGACACGGCGCCGAAGCGCTTGGTCAGCCCGGAGAATTCCAGCACCTGTCCTTCGGGCATCGAGTACCTTTCGTTCGGCGGGCGTTCGCCCCATCTTCCCCGATCCCGAGCCGAAAACCCATCTGGGGTGATGTGTAACGTGGCAGCGTGAACGCACAGCGATCCGACGAAGACGCCGTCATCGCGCGAGCCTGGCGGGGCGTCGGTCACCTGACGCTCAATCGTCCCCGCGCCATCAACGCGCTCGATCTCGGGATGATCCGGCTCCTGTCCGCGGCGCTCGACCGCTGGGAGCACGACTCCGACGTCGACCTCGTCCTGCTCGACGGCGCGGGCGATCGCGGCTTCTGCGCCGGCGGCGACGTCCGGGCGCTCTACGACTTCGTCGTGCAGGGGCGCACGGACGAGGTGCACACCTTCTTCCGCGAGGAGTACGCCCTCAACCTTCGCATCGCGACCTACCCGAAGCCGATCGTCGCGCTCGCCGACGGCGTGACGATGGGCGGCGGCATCGGCCTCGCCGGACACGCGCGCATCCGCATCGTCACTGAGCGCTCGCAGCTCGCGATGCCCGAGACGCGCATCGGGTTCACCCCCGACGTGGGCGGGTCGTGGCTCCTCGGCCGCGCGCCCGGTCGCCTGGGCGAATACCTCGGCCTGACCGGAGCGACGATGGATGCCGCGGACGCCCTGTACGCGGGATTCGCCGACCACCTCGTGCCCGTCGCGCACCTCTCCGCGCTGCACGAGGCGCTCGAGTACCGCGCCGATCCGTCGAGCCCGACCGAGCTCGTGCTGCTGTTCGACGAGAGTCCCGAGCGGTCGAACCTGGAGACCTGGCGTCCGTGGATCGACGACGCGTTTTCGGCCGACGACCTGGATGGCATCCTGCATCGGCTCCGCCAGAGGTGGGAGCCCGAGGCCCACGCGACCGCCGACCTGCTCGAGGCGTCGGCTCCGACGGCGGTGTCAGTGACGCTCGAGGCCGTCCGGCGCGCTCGCGCCCTGCCGTCGCTGCGCGCCGCGCTCGCGCAGGAGTACGGACTCGTCATGTGGTTCGCGACGACGCAGCCCGACCTGGCCGAGGGGATCCGCGCGCAGCTCGTCGACAAGGACCGTTCGCCGTCGTGGTCGCCCTCGCACCGCTTCGACCTGCCGCCGGGCCGCGTGGCCGAGGCGTTCGCCCACCAGCCCGAACCCGCGCTCTGGTAGAGCCATGGCGAGGCGGAGGCGCTGGTCGTTCGGGCGGCTGCTCGACGGGTTCTTCTTCGTTTTCGCGGGTCTCGCCGCGGTCTGGCTCGCGTACCTGAGCTTCACCCAGACCTTCACTCTCGGCTGGGGCGGCATCCTCATGGCTATCGTGTTCTGGGGTCTCCTCGCGTATCTCGTGCTCCCGCGGCTGCATCGCATCCTGACCGCCATCTACGTGCCCGACTACTTCATGGGTCGCACGCGCACATCCGACGGGCTGCTCGGCGACCCGGTGAACCTCGCGTTCCAGGGCGAGCGTGCGCAGGTCGAGGCGGCGATGGCCGCCGCCGGGTGGATCCCCGCCGACCCGGTGGGCCTCGGCTCGTCATGGCGCATCATCGTGTCGACGCTGCGTCGCCGGAGCTACCCGACGGCCCCGGTCAGCCCGCTGTTCCTCTTCGGCCGCATGCAGGACCTCGCGTACCAGCAGGAGGTCGCCGGCTCGCCCGCGCAGCGGCACCACGTGCGGCTCTGGCGCTGCCCCGACGGCTGGCTCCTGCCCGGCGGCCGACGCGTCGACTGGCTCGCCGCGGGGACGTTCGACCGCGCGGTCGGCCTGTCGCTCTTCACGCTGCAGGTCACGCACCGCATCGACGCCGACACCGACATCGAGCGCGACCACATCGTCGCGACCGTGCGGCCGCTGCCGGGGGTGGTGGTCGACGTCATCCGCGACTTCTCGACCGGGTATCACTCGCGCAACGGCGGCGGCGACAGCATCACGACCGACGGCGACCTCCCGATCCTCGACGTACGGGGCGTTTCGGTGGATGCCGTCAGCCACGGTGCCTCGAGAGAGGGGCGGCCATGAGCGAGAGGCATCCCGCCAAGAGGGCCGCGTTCGAACCGATCGCCGCCCCGGTCGCGCGCGACCCGGCCATGCGCCGTCCGATCGCGACGGTCGCCGGGGGAGTGCTCGTGCTCCTGCGCGCGCTCTCGGGGATCGTGTGGGGGCTCGCGGTCGCGTTCGATCTGCCGCCGTGGTTGCAGGTCGTCGCCGGCGCGGCGGACGGTTCCGGTGCCGAGCCGACCCTGGCCCTCTCGGACCTGGGGATCGGCGTCGGCGTGTTCTTCGGCATCCTGGGCGTGATCACCCTCGTCCAGGCGGTGTTCGGCATCCTGCTGCTCCGCGGGAGCAACGTCGCCCGCGTGATCGTGATGCTCGTGTCGACCTCCTCGATCGCCACGGCGTTCGTCGGCTGGTGGGAACTCGGGCAGGAGATCACGGTCGGCACCACCCTCGTCACGGTGAGCCTCGACATCCTCGTGCTGCTCGCCCTGTCGAGCCGGGATGCCGCAGCCTACGCCCGCCGCAACGAGCGCCGCTGACCCGGGCCCGCGCACAACTCCTGCGGGATCGGCATCCATCCGCCCGGGTGGGGCGCAGTGTGCGGTTCTGCCGGAGTTGTGCGGGTGGATGCCGTGGCGCGCACAACTCCTGCGGGATCGGCCGGTGGGGGCCGGGGTGGGGTGGTGGGCCGGGGTGTGCCGGAGTTGTGCGGGTGGATGCCGTGGCGCGCACAACTCCTGCGGGATCGGCCGGTGGGGCCGGGGTGGGCTGGTGGGGCAGGGGTGTGCCGGAGTTGTGCCGCCGTCAGCGAAACCTCGGGTGCATCCCGGGGGTTGCACAGACGGCGGCGGATAGCCTGAAGGATGCCGCACCCGAGCGGCGGAACGGATGACGGACGTGTTCGACAGCCCCATGTCGGCCTCGGCGTACGAGGTGCTGCGTGTCGACGTCGACATCGACGACGAGGGACTCCGCCGCGCCTACCGCGTCCGGCTCCGCGAGACGCACCCGGACACCGGCGGCGACGCCGCGCTGTTCGTGCAGGTACAGCGCGCGTGGGAGCTCGTCGGGACTCCCGAGGCCCGCGCCGCGTACGACCGCGGCCGTGGACACGCGTCGGCCGAATGGGGCGGTGGGACAGCGGCATCCCCTCCTCCCCGTCCGGACACGCGGCCGCGTGCCCGCGCGTACGGGCAGCCCGGTGGGTGGCGGCGCGAGCGGTACCTGTCGCTGATCCGCGAGTGGGTGGGCCGCGGCGTCGAGGTCGCCGACCCGTACGACCCCGCGTTGGTGCGGTCGGCGCCGCCGGAGATCCGGCACATCCTCGCCGACGCGCTCGCCGAGGAGGAGACCGCGCGCCTCGTGGCCGATCTCGGCATGGGGTACACGGTCTGGCACGACGTCTTCGCCGACCGCGACGGGCTCGACCCGGAGCAGAAGATCGACCACCTCGTGCTCGGGCCCAGCGGCCTCTACGCGATGCTCAGCGAGGACTTCGGCGGTCCGGTGGGCGTGCGTCGCGGCGAGATCACGGGCCCGAACGTCATCGGAGCGCCCGTGACGCAGCTCGTGTCGCGGGCGCGCGTGATCGCGCGGGCGGCCGGCGTCCGGTTCAGCGGCGCGATGGTCGTGCTGCCCGACGACGCGATCCTCGACGCGGTCACCGACCTCGGCAAGGTCCGCGGGACGCCGGTGGTGCTGGTGCAGCGGAGCGCCCTCATGACACTTCTGCGCCGTGGCATCCCCGGTGCCCGCGAGGTCGGCGGCACCGAGCTGTTCGACATCCGCACCCGCCTTCAGCAGCGCGTCCGCCACGTCTGACGGCGGGAGTGGATGCCGGGAACCCGGCGCCCGCGCCCGGTATCGGCATCCGATTTCCTTCGTCGTGTCGCGCGAACGCCCGATAGCGTGGAGGGAGGGGGCTGTTCCGGCACCCGTGAACCGAGTGTCTTGGGGGCTACGGTGCCAATCGACCTTTTCGGAATCATCGGCGTGACCATCGCCGTCGTGGCGATCCTCGTGATCGCCGTGATCGGCCTGTTCCTCTTCCGCGCCTGGTATCAGGTGCCGCAGGCCGACGAAGCCATCGTCATCGTCGGTAAGAAGCAGCGCGGCGAAGACGGTCTGACCTCCAACATGACGGTCATCACCGGCGGCGGCGCGTTCGTCAACAAGCTGACCCAGCGGTCCGACCGGATCTCGCTGCGCTCGCGCCAGATCAAGATGGAGCCGGTCGCGCAGACCAAGAACGGCGTGACGATCCACCTCGCGGGCGTCGCGCTCGTGAAGATCGGGTCGCTGCCCGACCAGGTGCGCGCCGCCGCGGAACGCTTCGCCTCGCAGGACCAGGCGATCGACGTCTTCACCACCGAACAACTCGAGGGCGCCCTCCGCGGTGTGGTGGCGAAGCTCAGCGTCGAGGAGGTCATGCAGGACCGGCAGAAGCTCGGTGACGAGATCGCCGAGGGCATCAAGGGCGATCTGCTCGCCCAGGGCCTGGTGCTGGACTCCTTCGCCATCCAGGGCGTGACCGACCGCAACGGCTACATCGATGCGCTCGGCGCGCAGGAGGTCGAGCGCGTCAAGCGCGAAGCCGAGGTCGCCCGGATCAACGCCGCTCGCGAGGTCAAGGCCCGGCAGATCGCCACCGAGGAGGCGAACCTCGTCGAGCAGACGGCGTTCGACAAGAACACCGCGGCATCCAAGTCCGAGGTGGGGCGCGCCAACGCCGAGGCCGAGCAGGCCGAGAACCTCGCCCGCGCCGAGCGCGAGCAGGCGGTGCTCGTGCAGCGGGCCGAGAACCGCCAGGCCGAGCTCGACGCCGACGTCAAGCGCGTCGCCGACGCGGAGAAGTACCGCAAGCAGACCGAAGCGGATGCCGAGTCCTACGCGCGGCAGAAGAAGGCCGAGACCGACCGGCAGGTGGCGCAGCAGGAATCCGACGCCGAGGCCTACGCGGTGCAGCGTCAGGCCGAGGCGCGGCAGGCGTCCGCCGCGGCCGAAGCCGCCGCCGTCCGGGCACGGGCCGAGGCCGAGGCCGAAGCGCTCCGGGCCCAGTCCGGCGCCGAGGCGGAAGCGCTGCGCGCGAAGGCCGTCGCGGAAGCCGAAGCGATCCGCGCGAAGGGTGAGGCCAGCGCCGCGGCGATCAAGGCCGAGGCCGAGGCGCTGCGCGAGAACCAGGAGGCGATCCTCGGACGCGAGCTCATCGGCCAGCTTCCGGCGCTCATGGCCGAGTTCTCGAAGGGCTACCAGAACGTGGGCAGCGTCACCCTCGTCGGCGGCGACTCGGCCGGCACGCACATCGCCCGCGAGCAGGCCGCGGGTCTCGCCGCCACGTTCAGCAGCGTGAAGTCGGCGACCGGCGTCGACCTGGGCGCCATCCTGCAGGGGCAGGCGTTCGGACGCGGCGTCGCCTCCGTCGGCGACGCCCAGAACGGCCACCACGCGGCCGACGACGGAGCGACCACGGCGGCGACGTGAGCTGAGCCCGGGGGCCTGGCATCCGGGTTCCGAAGCGGGCGAACTGCGCGCGGGCGGCCGGACCTGCCTAGGGTGGGCACATGAGTACCGACGAGACCCCGGATGCCACCACCGGCGCGGCATCCGACGAGATGAAGCGCAAGTTCAAGGAAGCCCTGGCGAAGAAGAACGGGCAGCAGCGGTCGGGTCAGGCTCACCTGGACGGTCACTCGGCCGTGCAGGGCACCCACGGAGCCGTGACCAAGCGGGAGTTCCGCCGCAAGAGCGGCTGACCTCCAGACTGGATCGCAGGGGGCGGGCGCCCAGAGCTGCAGCAGCAGCGCGTCGAGCAGCGGGAGACCGGCCCGGAAGCAAAGGGGTGGGGATCAGCCTTCGGCTGGTTCCCACCCCTTTGCTATGCATTCGTCGCGAAGACGCTCCCCCGCATCAGGGAGGGCCGCGTCGTCTCTGTCGGCAACGGCTGTGACGAACGCACGCGACAGTTCCGCGATCGTGCTTGTATCGTCATCTGGCACCGCCGCCGAGAGGGACCTGGCGACGCGGGCCCGATCAGACTCAGGGCGGTCGGAGTTGTCCCACGATGCAGAGATGTTGCAGGTGTCGGTAGCCCATGAGGCTAGGGCGGCCGATGAGCATCCCGTCACGACGAGCACGGTCAGTGCCGATACTGCCGAGAGTATGGCGCTGCGGCGCTGCATGTTGTCATGTTCGCATCCGTCTCAATTCAAGACCAGACGTCGTGACACACCAGATGCAGTTGCCGCTCGCCACGCTGCCGTCAGGCGATGCGGACCGATGTTTCGAATCAGCCGACCGACTCGCCGCCGGGCGGGCCGAACTCCTGAGATCCGGACCCCTCGCGGTCCCCACGACGCCGGGAGACGGCCGCGGCGACGAAAACTCAGGAGTTCGGCCCGCCTCCCCGCCGGGACGGGCGCCGGGTCCAGCGGAACTCAGGAGTTCCGCACACCGCCGGGCCGCAGCGGCGCCTCGAAGAACGCCAGCTCCAGCTGCATCGACCGGGCGTACGCGACCGACATCGCGGCGCGGACGGCGGGAGAGGCCGACCGGGCGGCGGCATCCGCGATCCGGGACGCCTCGGCGGACGACGCCGCGAACACCTCGTCGCCGTAGGCCGTGAGCCAGTCGGCGTAGGCGTGGTCCGGGGCGAAGGTGCCGCGCCAGCGCGCGCCGATGTCGGTGTAGAGCACGAAGCACGGCAGCACCGCCGCAACCAGCACCGCGTACGAGCCGCCCGCCGACACGGCGTGCAGGTGGTCGGTGTAGGCGACGGTGTCGGGCGCGGGCTGGAGGGCGGTGGCATCCACGTGACTCTCGTGCAGGCGCGCCTCCTCGGCGAGACACGACGCCGACGCCGCGGCCCAGAAGCGCTGCTCCTCGGTGGTCGGGGCGAGCGCGGCGGAGCGCGCAAGGACGCGGGCGTACTCGCGCAGGTACAGCAGGTCCTGCTCGAGATACCAGGTGAAGGCGGCGCGCTCGAGGTCACCGGATGCCAGTCCCCGCACGAACGCGGAGTCGTCCACGGCTGCGCGCACCGGTGCCGCCTCGGCCCACGCGACGGCACTCCAGGCCGGTCCGAGGTCGAGGTGCGGCCGCAGCTCGTGGAGATGGTCGATCGGACCGTTGCCGCGCCCCACGCGTAGCGCGGCGGCGTGCTCGAGAGCCCCGGTGAGCCACGGCTTCGCGCGCTCGAGCGCGGCGGGCCAGGCGAGTCCGTGCGCGGCGAGCGTCGCCATCGCGGACGACAGCGAACATCCCGTCCCGTGCGTGTGCGGGGTGTCGACGCGGCGGCCGGATACCGGTTGGACGCCGGCCGCGTCGACGATGGCATCCGGACTCTCCGCACCCCGCAGGTGCCCGCCCTTCAGCAGGACCGCGGTGTCGGCGCGCGCGGCGAGGGTCCGCGCCTGCGCGACCGCGGTGTCCCAGTCGTCGGCGACCGGGGCGTCGACGAGCACCGCGAGCTCGGGCAGGTTGGGGGTCACGAGGTCGGCGAGGCGGCACAGGTCGCGGACGGCCGCCTCGGCGTCGGCGTCGAGCAGCCGATCGCCGCTCGTCGCGATCATCACGGGGTCGAGCACGACGACCGGCGGGCGGACCTCGGCGAGCCACGCGGCCACGACCGCGACGACATCGGTCGACCCCAGCATCCCGATCTTGACCGCGTCGATCTCGACGTCGTCGCTGACCGCCCGCAGCTGCGCCGACAGGAACTCCGTCGGCGGCACGTGCACCTCGCGCACACCGAGGGTGTTCTGCGCGACGAGCGCGGTCACGGCGGCCATCCCGTATCCGCCGAACGCCGAGATGCTCTTCAGATCCGCCTGGATGCCGGCACCCCCGGTCGGGTCGGTCCCGGCGATGCTCAGCACGCGGGGGATCATGCCCACGCCTCCCGCAGCGCCCGGGTCGCCGACGCTGGATCCTCGGCACCGCTCACGGCCGACACCACGGCGACACCCGCGGCCCCGGCCCGACGCAGGGGAGCAACGTCGCCCACCTCGATGCCCCCGATCGCGACGCACGGCAAGGGAGCGGATGCCACCAGCTCGGCGAACCCGTCCACCCCGAGGGGTCGCGGGTGGTCGGGCTTGGTCGCGGTCGCGCGGATCACCCCGACGCCGAGGTAGTCCGCGGTCCCGGCCGGGAGGTGGGCGGCGGCGACGAAGTGGGCCGGGGTGTTCGCGGTCAGGCCGATGAGCGCGTCGGGGCCGAGCACCCAGCGCGCGGCGATGACGGGGAGGTCGTCCTGGCCCAGGTGGACGCCGTCCACGCGCGCGCCGGCCGCGCGCGCGGCGAGCACAAGGTCCACGCGGTCGTCGACGACGAACGTCGCGCGCCCCGCGATGACGTCGGCCAGGGCCGTGACGCGGTCGAACAGCTCGCGGCCGCACGCGTCCTTGTCGCGGAACTGCACGATGCTCGCGCCCGAAGAGGCAGCGGCATCCACGATCTCGACGACGTCGGCGAACGGCATCCGGTGATCGGTGACGAGGTGCAGGGACAGGTCGTGCCGACTCACTCGGCGACCCGGCCGTCGAGGTCGGCGGGGGCGATCGCGGCGAGGGCGTCGAGGAACGCGACCGCGAACGACCCCGGTCCGCTCGACGTGGCCTCCGCCCGCTCGGATGCCACGGCCCAAATCGCGCTCGCCGTCGTCGCGGCCGCGAATCCGTCGGTCACCGCGAGCAGCGCCGCCATCGCGGCGCCGAGGGCGCAGCCGCCGCCCGTGACGCGGGTGAGCAGGACACTGCCGCCGGACACGCGCGCGACGCGGTCGGCATCCACGATCAGGTCGACCGGACCCGACACGGCGACCGTCCCGCCGGTGCGGACCGCGAGCGCGCGGGCGGCGTCGAGCGCGGCCTCGGGGCTGTCGGTGGAGTCGACGCCGCGACCGCCGGCCCCGGCCCCCGCGAGGGCGAGGATCTCGGACGCGTTGCCGCGGACGATCGCGGGCCGGGCCTCGAGCAGTTCGTGGGCGAGCGCGGTGCGGACGGGCAGCACGCCGACCGCGACGGGGTCGAGCACCCACGGCGTGCCCGCGGCGGCGGCCTCGCGCGCGGCGTCGCGCTGCTCGGCGGTCGGGGTGCCGAGGTTCACGAGCACGCCTCCGGCGATCCCCGCGAAGAGCCCGGCCTCGCCGGGGATGTCGCACATCGCGGGCGAGGCGCCGAGGGCCAGCAGTGCGTTGGCGGTGAAATTCGTCACCACCGCGTTGGTGATGCACTGCACGAGCGGCGGGCTGTCCCGCAGGTCGGCGAGAACGGTGGACGGAGACGGCGACGTGCGAACGACCATTCGCGACATCCCTTCGCTAGTACGAACTAGATCAGGTTCGACGGGTGTGTTCTCAGCCCCCGTGGGGCACCCCGTGTCACTGCCGCGAAGGTAGCACGGCGGAGGCTCGACGCGCCGCCGGGTCAGTACCGCGCGGAGAAGCCGCCGTCGGTGTGCAGGAGTTGTCCCAGTGCTGTTCGGGCGTTCCGCGCCGGTGACGAGGACGAGGGGCATGGGTCGAGGCTACGCGGGCGGGCGCGGCCAGGCCGAGAAGCGGTCGGCCGAGTGCCGTGGGCGTCAGAACGGGGGCGGAGCTTCGCCGGGGTCGGGCGGAGGTGGATCGTCGGGGACGAAGCGCGCGGCCGGTGAGTAGGGGAGCGGTTCGTCGGTGTAGGTGCGTCCGGTGGGGGAGGTCCACTTCAGGACGCCGCCGGGCAGCTGACTCACGCTCCACCGCGTGAACTGCTTCTGCGTGTGGTGCCGCTGGCAGAGGTGGGCGAGGTTCGTGACGTCCGTCGAACCGCCGAGGGCGTAGTCGCGGGTGTGGTCCACCTCGGCGCGCACCGCGGGAACCGTGCAGCCGGGCCACCGGCAGTGGCGGTCGCGGGCACGGAGGAACCGATCGATGGCGGTGCTCCGGTGGTAGGTGTCGGTGTGGAGTACTGCGCCGGTCACCGGCTGTGTGACGACTCGGTCCCAGGGGAGCGACGTCGTCTCGGCGAGAGCGCGAGCGGTATCGGCATCGATGGGGCCATGGCCGACCAGGGCGGCGGGGTCGACGTTCTCTTCCCCCGGTCGCAGCATGGTCAGCGCCGGCACGACGACCTGCACGCGCGCGCGGATCGCGCCGAGGGTGCCGGGGCCGTCGTCGACGCGGGTGGGGTCGGCGTCGGGGGCGGCGGTCAGCAGCAGGTCGGCGAGGATGTCGGCCCTCAGCTGGGCGGCCGTGCGCTCGTCCGTGCCCGTCTCGGAAGTCTCGTTCCGGGCGTCGATGACGGCGTGGGCCTGCTGGGTGAGGCGGTCGTGGATTCCCACAGCGAGGATCGTCGGCAGCGTGGCGACGATGTCGGACATGCCGTCCTGCCCGGTCACGACGCGGACGCACCGTGCCTCGCGACCGCGGTGGTGCCGTTCCGTCAGGGTGGTCGGCTGCAGACGTTCCGCGAGGGCGGCGAGACGCGAGCGCAGTCGGCCGGGGCTGAGGCCCTCGGCCGTTGCCACGGCGAGCAGGTCGAACTCACCGCGCACCTCGACCGGCAGCGGCGCGCCGACGTCGATGATCGCGTGTGCGTGGGCGCGGGTGATCACCCCCGCCTCCCACGCGGCGAGGGTCTGCGGGTAGTCGTCGACCAGCGTCAGGGCGCGGCTGATCTGCGTCTGCACGGTGCGATCGGACAGATACTCGGCAGCCGCGAGTTCGGAGGCGACTTCGCGCAGCGCCATCTCGGAAGCTCGAGCGGACGCCCGTCGATCGGCCATCACGTCGAGGGCGAGGTGACCGGCCGCTGCGAGGGCGCGCGTGCGGGCAACCTCTGCGGCGGCGAGCTGGGCCCCGGCGCGAAGCACGTCGTCGAGCACGGCGGACAGCCCTGCCGGCTGGCCCGTCGGGGCGCCGGAGGGAGTGTCGGGAGCGACGTCGGAAGACATGTGTGCATGCTAGCGGGGGCCTCCGACATCGACCCCGGCGCAACGGGAATTCTGGGGATGGATGCGACCGCACACGGGCCGTGCAGGAGGGCTCCCGTCCCCGGGGCGCGGGACGGCCGCGGAGACCCGCGGGTGGTCAGTCGTTCAGCCCGAAGAGGTCGAGCGGGTGGGTCAGCCGCCACCACGGGCTCGGCGGGTCGATGTCGTCCTGCAGCCGCACGTCGACGGTGGCGGCGTCGAGCGGCCCGGTCGCGATCAGCTCGCCGACGGTGTCGCCGGCGGTGCGGGACTCCCCGAGCGTGAACGACGTGTCCGGGGTCGCGCTCGCGCCGTTCCACAGCACGTTCTGCGCGTCGGACGCGGTGACGAGCGCGACATCCTCGCCCCACAGCGTCGTCGCCTTGCCGACGACGGTCCCCGCGGGCACGGACGTGCGCAGCTGGATCTCCTCCGCCAGCCTCGCGTACAGGTCGCGTGCCGCCTGCGTCCGCTCGTCGGGGCCGGGCTGTCCGAGAACCGACGCGTACGTGCGCACCGTGACCGCCCCCACCGTCAGGTCTTTCGCGGACAGCAGGTTCCAGGCATCCAGGGTCCCGGTCTTGATCCCCACGACGCCGGGATCGGCGAGCAGCGGATTGCCGTTCTTGAACGTGCCGGCGCCCGGCAGCGTGAGCTCGGGCGTGCGGACGATCTCGGCGATCACCGGGTTCTGCAGCGCCTTCTCGGCGAGGGTGATGAGGGCGGACGGGGTCGCGGTGTTGCCCGCCTCGATCCCGGTGGGGTTCACGATCGTGATGCCCGAGATGCCGCGGTCGGCCAGGTACGCGGTCGCGGCGGCGACGAAGTCGGAGTTGGAGGGCCAGAGATCGGATGCCAGCCGCTGGGCGTAATTGTTCGCGGAAGCGATCAGCATGCCCTGGAGCATCTGCAGCTCGGTGAGGCTGCCGTCCACCGGGACGTCGAGCGAGGACTCGCCACGGAAGCGGTACTGCCAGTAGTCGTCGCTGTCGGCCTGCGTGAACGCGTACGACTTCCCCTGCTCGCCGGGGGCGAGCGGCAGCCGGTCGAGTACGAGCAGTGCCGTGACGACCTTGGTGATGCTGGCGATCGACTCGGGCGCATCGGCCGACGACAGCACGCCGCCCATGCCCTGCACCGCGATCGCGGCCTCGCCCTGGGACGGCCACGCGGGCACGGCGGCGGGCGCCGCGGCGGTCTGCACGACGAGCGGGGTCACGCGGGGCGCCACGGCGTTCAGCGGCCACAGCAGCGTGACCGCGGCGTACACCGCGACGAGCAGCAGCAGGACCACCGGGGGCACGACCGTGCCCGGGCGCAGCGCGCGGCGGCGGCGCCCGGCGAGGAGGTCGGGCGGGCGCGGGCCGCTCGCGGTGAGGGCGAGCTCGGGCGCGGGGCGCGGGGCCGCCGCCGCGGCGGGATCGACCCACGTCAGCGCGATCGGTGCGCCGATGAGGATGCGCTCGGGGGCGATGGCGGGGGCGTCGGCGGCGGCGGTGGCGGGCGCGACCTCGGGAAGAGCGGAGGATTTCAGAGGAGGGGAGGATGCCGGGGCGGGGATGGGTCCTCCCTCGGCCGCATCTCCTCCCTCCGTCACGCGCGCAGCCGCGGACGGCGCGGCGGCGGACGGCGCGGGCGTGGGGGAGGGCGCGGGGGCCGGGGTGCTCGCGGGTGCCGGGTCCTCGGCATCCGTCTCGACGGACGGATCGTCCCGGTCACGCAGCTCGCGCCGTGTGGCCGGGGTCTGGTCGTGCACTCGCCCACGCTACCCCGGGGACCGGCCTATACTCTGGTTTCACAACCACGGGAGTCCGGTGAGCCGGGCTGAGAGGAAGCGACCCACGCTTCGACCGTCGAACCTGATCCGGATCATGCCGGCGCAGGGAGGAGAGAAATGCACACGTCCACGTCTGCCCGGACGGCCCCCGCCGTCGCCACGACCGACCGCTTCCGCTGGCGGGTCGTCGACATCGTCGTCACCGCCGTGCTGGGTGTCGCGATCGGTCTCGTCTTCTGGGGCTGGAACACCGTCGGCGGCCTCTGGTTCACCGCGATGGACGGCCTGACTCCCGGCCTCGGTGGCATCGCGGTCGGTATCTGGCTGCTCGGCGGCATCGTCGGCGGCCTCATCATCCGCAAGCCCGGGGCGGCGCTGCTGGTCGAGCTCATCGCCGCGATCGTGTCCGCCCTCATCGGCAACGTGTGGGGCATCAGCACGATCTACTCGGGTCTCGCGCAGGGTCTCGGCGCCGAGCTGATCTTCCTCGCGTTCCTCTACCTGCGCTTCTCGCTGCCGGTCGCGATGCTCGCCGGTGCGGGCGCCGGTGTCGGCGCGTGGGTGCTGGAGTTCTTCACCGGCAACATCGCGAAGACCGCCGAGTTCAACCTGCTGTACCTCACCACGCTCATCGTCTCGGGCGCGGTGCTCGGCGGCGTCGTGGGCTGGCTGCTCGTCCGGGCACTGGCCGCGAGCGGTGCGCTCAGCCGCTTCGCCGCGGGACGCGAACGCCGCCGAGAGGTCTGATGCCGCATCCGGCGCGCGTCGACGTCGACGGCTGGGGGTGGCGGTACGCCGGGCGCCGGCTGCCGGCCACCCGCGACGTCGACCTGACGATCGAACCGGGGGAGCGGGTGCTTCTACTCGGCGCCTCCGGGGCCGGGAAGTCGACGCTGCTCGCCGGTCTCGCCGGCCTGCTCGGGGGCAGCGACGAGGGCGAGGTCACGGGCCGCATCCTCGTCGACGGGCAACCGCCGGAGGCGCAGCGCGGACGCATCGGTCTCGTCCTGCAGGACCCTGAGGCCGGCGTCGTGCTGTCGAAGGTCGGTGACGACGTCGCCTTCGGCTGCGAGAACCTCGGCATACCGGCGGATGCCATTCCCTCGCGCGTCGCCGAGGCGCTGGCATCCGTCGGTCTCGACGTGCCGCTCGACCGCCCGACGAAGGCACTGTCCGGCGGCCAGAAGCAGCGGCTCGCGCTCGCCGGCGTGCTGGCGATGCGCCCGGGGCTGCTGCTCCTCGACGAACCCACCGCCAACCTCGACCCCGACGGGGTACGCGAGGTGCGCGCCGCGGTGGATCGCGTGGTCTCCCGCGACGAGACGACCCTCGTGCTCATCGAGCACCGCACCGCGGTGTGGGCCGACCTCGTCACGCGCGTGATCGTCCTCGCGCCCGGCGGCGGCCTACTCGCCGACGGGCCGCCCGCGTGGGTGTTCGCGGAGCACGGCGACGCGCTCGCCGCGGCGGGCGTGTGGGTGCCGGGGCGTCCGGTCGACCTGCCCGTGCTCCCTCCGGCCTCCCCGTCGATGGATGCCACGCTCTCGGCATCCGCTCTCACGATCGGTCGCGAGCGCCGCACGCCCGTGCGCGCGGGGCTGGACATCGTCGTTCCGGAGGGCGCGGGCATGGTGATCACGGGACCGAACGGCGCGGGCAAGTCGACGCTCGCGCTGACCCTCGCGGGGCTCCTGCCCGAGCTCGCGGGCGAGGTCGTCGCCGCGCCGTCGCTGGCCGCGCGGGGGGTGCGGCGCCCGTCGCGCTGGCGGTCGACCGAACTCCTCACCCGCATCGGCACGGTGTTCCAGGAACCCGAGCACCAGTTCCTCGCCTCGACGCTGCGCGAAGAACTCGCCGTCGGCCCGCGCGCGCTCCGGATGCCGGCGACCGAGGTCGACGCGATCGTCGACGAGCTGCTCGAGCGGCTCGACCTGGCATCCCTCGCCGAAGCCCACCCGTTCACCCTCTCGGGCGGACAGAAGCGACGGCTGTCGGTCGCGACCGTGCTCGCGTCGTCGCCCGCGGTGATCGTGCTGGACGAGCCGACGTTCGGTCAGGACCGGCGCGGCTGGAGCGAGCTCGTCGCGCTGCTGCAGCGCGAGATCGCGCGCGGACGCACCGTCGTGGCCGTCACTCACGACGCCGACGTGATCCGGCATCTCGGGCAGCACCGCATCGTCCTCGGGAGCGCCGCATGACCGCGGCGCTCACGGTGCCCGAGCGCACCCGGCCCTGGCTTGACGGGGTGAACCCCGTCACGCGCATCGTCATCGCGCTCGTGCTGTCGGTGCCGCTGTTCGCGACGCTCGACCCGGTGAGCGCGTCGGTCGCGATCGTGCTCGAACTCGCCTGCGTGCCGCTGACGGGACTGGCGTGGGGGACCGTCCTGCGGCGACTGGTGCCCGTGGTCGTGTTCGCGCCCGTCGCCGGCGTGAGCATGCTGCTCTACGCGAAGCCCGGCGGAACCGTGTACGGCCGGTTCCTGTTCGCCGCCGTGAGCGACGACTCGATCGCCCTGTCCCTGGCCGTGATGCTCCGCGTCATCGCGCTGGGCCTCCCCACGATCCTGCTGTTCGGGCGCACGGATCCGACCGAGCTCGCCGACGGCCTGGCGCAGGTCGCGAAGCTGCCGAGTCGGTTCGTCCTCGGCATCCTGGCGGGCGCGCGGACGGTCGGGCTGTTCGTCGACGACTGGCGCACCATGACCCTCGCCCGCCGCGCGCGCGGCCTCGGCGACCACGGCGCGCTCCGGCGATTCCTCGGGATGGCGTTCGTGCTGCTCGTCTTCGCCGTGCGGCGCGGCACGACCCTCGCGACCGCGATGGAGGCCCGTGGCTTCGGGGCCCCCGTCGAGCGGACGTGGTCGCGCCCGTCGCGCCTGCACCCTCGCGACGTCGTCGCGCTCGCGGGCGCGCTGGTGGTGATCGGCGTGGCTTTCGCGGTGGCCGTGGCGACGGGGGCCTTCCGCTTCGTCGGCGGGTGAACTCGGACTCGTTCGGCCGGCCAGCGGTCTCGGCACCGAAGCCGGGATCACCCAGGGCACGAGCGTAGAGAACCTGGCCGCGAGGCGATAGGCACTTGCGCATCCGACGCTCGTCCTGCCTAATCGGTAAGTGCTTTTCTCGTCGGGGCTGGATCAGTCCGGGGGCGCGATGGGATTCTCGTTCGGCCTGGTGGCCGTGAGCGTCGCCGTTTCGGCCGCGGTGCTCTTCGTCGCGCTTCCGCGGCTCGGCAAGCCGGGAGCCCCGACGCTGTTCTTGCGCCTGACCGTGGTTTCGGGCCTCGCGGCCGTCGCGTCGAGCGTGATGTACCTCATCTTCATCGCCGGCGGCGGGATCGTTCCGCGCGTGGTCGGCGACACCGCGATGGTGCTCGCCCCGGCGGTGTTCTTCATCGCGCTCCGGGTGCTGTCGGGTGATCACGCGCGGCGCTGGTCGGTCGCCGTCGTCGCCGTGGGGCTGGGTGTCGCGATCGTGTCGGCCAGCGCGCCCCTCTCGACGTCGGGCGTCGTCAAGGTCGTCGTGCTCGCCGTGGTGTGTGCCGCGTGCGGGGTGGCGGCCGCGCGTTCGGACGTCGAGCCGCGGGCACCGATGCGCCTGCTGATAGTGACGTGCGGCGGGTACGCGGTGTTCTGCGTCGTCCGGCTTCTCGTCGGCCTCCTCCTGGGGCTGGAGTCGGCCGTCTATACCGCGGTGTTCTCCTTCGCCCCGGTGACCGCCGCGGGATGCCTCGCGGTGCTGATGATCGGGATCGCCGTCGTCCGCCTCTTCGCGGCCCGCAGCGCCGTACCCGAGCGTCCCGCGGGTCGCCCCGCGGGAGCGATCGTCGTTCTCGGGGACTGGGACCTCGCGTCGGCCGCCTACGGCACGGATCGGATGCGCGGGCTGGTGAGCGACCTCCGTGAGGCCGGGCGCACGCTCGACCCGGACGCCGCCGACGTCCCGCGCGGGATCGAGGTGGGAGTCGCGCAGCCCCTGACGGCCCTCGCGCACTGCCTCCGCTCGCAATTCGGCTGGAGCGCCGACGAGATCACGCTGCTCGCGGACGGCGCCTCGACGGGGGCGATCCGGACGCCCGTGCGGCGCAGGATCGGCTGGTCGCGGAGCCGTATTCCGCGAACCTGAGTCCCGGGTAGAGTGACACTGAGTTTCTGCTTCGAAGGAGAACGCATGGACATCGCGGGAGCATCCGCCCTCGTCACCGGAGGGGCCTCGGGCCTCGGTCTCGCCACCGCGCGTCGCCTCGCCGCCGCGGGCGCCCACGTCACGATCATCGATCTGCCGTCCTCGTCGGGTGCGGCCGTCGCCGACGATCTCGGCGGAACGTTCGCGGCGGCGGACGTCACGGATGCCGAGCAGGTGGCGGCTGCCGCGGCGCTCGCCGCGGAGTCCGGCGCGCTCCGGGTCGTGGTGAACTGCGCCGGCATCGCGCCGCCGGCCAAGGTCCTCGACCGTGACCTGAAGCCCACGCCCCTGGCCGACTTCGAGCGGCTCGTCCGCATCAACCTCGTCGGCACGTACAACGTGATCGCGCAGACGTCGGCGCTCATGGCCGCGTCCGAGCCGACGGAGGGCGGTGACCGCGGCGTCATCGTGAACACCGCGAGCGTCGCCGCCTTCGACGGGCAGATCGGCCAGCCCGCGTACTCGGCGAGCAAGGGCGGCGTTCACGCCATGACCCTTCCGATCGCGCGCGAGCTCGCCCGCCATGGCATCCGGGTCGTCACGATCGCCCCCGGCATCATGGAGACGCCCATGCTCAAGGGGCTGCCGCAGGCCGCGCAGGACTCGCTCGGACAGCAGGTGCCGTACCCCTCGCGGCTCGGCGCGCCCGACGAGTACGCGCGACTCGTGCTCGCGATCGTCGACAACGGCTACCTCAACGGCGAGACCATTCGCCTGGACGGCGCGATCCGGATGGCGCCGAAATGACCGACGGCATCCTGCTCTCCATCGACGCCGGTCTCGCCCGCGTCACGTTCGATCGTCCCGCGTCGCTCAACGCGATGGACTTCCCGATGGCCCGGCGCTGGCGCGAGGTCGCGCATGAGATCACGTCCGACGCCTCCGTCGGAGCCGTGATCCTGGATGCCACGGGCCCCGCGTTCTGCGCCGGCGGCGACGTCGTGGCCATGGCGACGACCGGCGCGTCGGGTGTCGACGTGACCGAGACCGCGGAGGCGATCCACGACGGCATCCGCACGTTCGTCGAAGCGCCGCTGCCGATGGTCGCCGCCGTCCAGGGGGCGGTCGCGGGCGGCGGACTCGGGCTCATGCTCACCGCGGACTACGTCGTCGCGAGCGAGAACGCCCGCTTCGTCAGCCGCTACGCCAACATCGGCCTCACCCCCGACCTCGGCGTCTCGACGCTGCTCCCGGCCGCGATCGGACAGCGACGCGCGCTGCAGCTGCTGCTCCAGGACCGCATGATCGACGCCGCGGAGGCCCTCGACTGGGGGCTGGTCGCCGAGGTCGTGGCATCCACGGATCTGGCGTCGCGGGTCGAGGAGATCGCGCGGTTCTGGCTGGCGGGGGCGACCGCCGCGTTCGGTCAGGCGACGCGGCTCGTGCGCGTCGGTGCCGGGCGCACGTTCGCGGAGAACCTCGCCGACGAAGCCGCCACGATCGGCGCGGCCTTCGAGACCCCCGAGGCGCGGGCGCGGGTCGCGGCCTTCGCCGCCGCCTCCGCGAAAGGACGCTCATGACGACGCTCGCCGGCAAGACCATCCTGATGTCGGGCGGTAGCCGTGGCATCGGCCTCGCGATCGCGCTGCGCGCCGCGCGCGACGGCGCGAACGTCGCGCTGCTCGCCAAGACCGACACCCCGCACCCGAAGCTCGAGGGGACGATCCACACCGCGGCCGACGCGATCCGCGCCGCGGGCGGTCACGCGCTGCCGATCGTCGGCGACGTCCGCGACGAGGAGTCGATCACCGAGGCCGTGCTGCGTACGGTGGGGGAGTTCGGCGGCGTCGACATCGTGGTGAACAACGCCAGCGTCATCGACCTGTCGGGCTCGCTCGACCTCGCGACGAAGAAGTACGACCTCATGCAGGACGTCAACGTGCGCGGGACGTTCCTGCTCTCGCGCGCGGCCGTGCCCGTTCTGAAGGACGCCGAGAACCCGCACATCCTGTCGCTCTCGCCGCCGTTGAACGTCACGCCTCGCTGGCTGGGAGCGCACACCGGCTACAGCCTCGCGAAGTTCGGCATGACGATGGCGACGCTCGGGCTCGCGGCGGAGTTCGCCGAGGCCGGGATCGCGGCCAACACCCTGTGGCCGCGCACGACGATCGCGACCGCGGCGGTGCAGAACGTCATCGGCGGCGACCGGCTCATGCGCGTCTCGCGCACGCCCGAGATCTACGCGGATGCCGCGTACGAGGTGCTCACGTCCCCGTCGCGTGACCTCACCGGCCAGATGCTGATCGTCGAGGACGTGCTGCAGGCCGCCGGGGTGACGGACTTCTCCGGCTACGCCGCTGTCCCCGGAACGCCCGACGAGGCGATGTACCCCGACATCTTCCTGGACTGAGGCCGGGCGTCCGCTCGGGGGCGCGGGGCACGGCGCAAGGGGGGCATAATCGCTGTGCCTCGGCGGAAACGCTGCGGCCGGGCGTTTCTGCCGAGCAGGAGCGTTTAGGCGTGAGGGGCGCCGCGTCAGAGCAGGCCGAGCTCGGCGAAGGCGTTGTGCACGCCGTCGTCCAGGACCGCGGTCGTCACGCGGCCGGCCAGACGCTGCAGCTCGACGGGGGCGTTGCCCATCGCGACGGGGGTGCCGACGACCTGGAACATCTCGACGTCGTTCCAGGAGTCGCCGATGCCGATGGCCTCCGCTCGATCCAGGCCCAGGTGCTCCAGCACCTCGAGGATCGCCGACCCCTTCGTGACGCCCGCGAGCCCGATCTCGCCGTTCGAGCCGCCGGGGAGCGGGATCGACCCGGGGATGACGTGGAACCGCTCGCCCAGTTCGGCACCGGCGTGCGCAACCGTGTCGGCGACGGGGCTGATGAACACCGCCTTCGCGACCCGGCCGCGATCGACCTCGGCGAGGGGCCGGGCACGGGGGATCGACGTCGTCGGCTCCCCGTCGAGCCCCCGCGCCGCGATCTCGGCTGCCCGCTTCGCGAGACGCTCGCGCACGTACTCGCGCATCATCGGCTCGATACCCGGCGAAGCGAACACCGCCTCGTGCGTCTGCAGGAAGTAGTGGATGCCATGCGCCTCGAAGTACGTCTCGATCGCCGCCACGTCCGCGCGGGGCATGGGGTGCTCCACGATCAGTTCGTCGCCGCTCGTGGCGTACGCCCCCGCGTTGCTGATCGCGCCGTCGAAGCCGATCGCGCGCACGTCGGGGTGGATGTCGCCGTCCGCCCGTCCGGTGCACAGCCACACGAGGTGGCCGTTCGCGCGGGCGCGGCGGATGGCGGTCACGGTCGAGGGGGCGATCGTCGAGCCGTGCTCGGCGATCGTGCCGTCCACGTCGAGGAAGGCGATGCGGGTCATGGTTCTCCGTGGGTCGGCGCCGGACCGGCCGGTCGGGGCGCGGGCTGCCCCGGCGGTCGACTGCCACCGTACCGGGCGCGGGTGTCCGGCCCCCGCGCGTACACGGCGGACACAACTCCTGCGGAACCGCGGGATGCCGCGGGTGCGGGGGCTGTGGCATCCGGGTTTTCCTGCGTTGTGCCCGGGGTGGCGGGGTGCAGCACCGCGCGGCCGCGGCGCACACCCTCGGTGCGGGCGGGCGCGGGTGTCCGGGGCCCGCGCGGACATGACGGGCACAACTCCTGCGGAACCGCGGGATGCCGCGGGTGCGGGGGCCGTGGCATCCCGTTATTCCTGCGTTGTGTCCGGCGCGGGCCGTGCGGTCCCGCCGCGGCGCCGGGCGGCCCGGCGCGCGGCGGCGCCCGGCCGGAGCGCCCAGCCTCGGCGCAGGTGGGCGCCGGTACCCTGGGACGTATGACCGATCAGACCCCCGTGCGCGAGACCCCGCCCCGGCAGGGGCGTCCCGCGGGGGCTCCGGCCGACACCGGTATCCGCGAGACGAAGCCCCGCCAGGTGCGGCCGAAGACCGAGGGCTGGCAGCAGGCCAAGGACGAGACCGGGCGGCCGCTGCTGCAGTTCGCCAGCCCGAAGCGCGGCAAGCCGCCCGTGCACCTCGCCGACCTCACCGCCGAAGAGCGCGTCGCCAAGGTGAAGGAGCTCGGGCTCCCCGGGTTCCGTGCGAAGCAGCTCGAGAAGCACTACTTCACCCACTACACGTCCGACGCGGCCGCGATGACCGACTTGCCGGCATCCGGTCGCGAAGAACTCGTCGCGGGGCTGCTGCCGCCGCTGCTCACCGAGGTGCGCCGCCTCGAGACCGACCGCGGCGACACGATCAAGTTCCTGTGGAAGCTGCACGATGGCGCGCTCGTCGAGTCGGTGCTGATGCGCTACCCCGGTCGCATCACGCTGTGCGTGTCGAGCCAGGCCGGGTGCGGCATGAACTGCCCGTTCTGCGCCACCGGGCAGGCGGGCCTCACGCGCAACATGTCGGCGGCGGAGATCGTCGAGCAGATCGTCCGCGCCAACCGCTTGATCGCCGAGGGTGGCCTGGGCGGCAAGAAGCGTGACGACCACTCGCTCGACCGCGTCTCGAACATCGTCTTCATGGGCATGGGCGAGCCGCTCGCGAACTACGCCCGCGTCATGCAGGCGGTGCGCGTGATGGTCGACAAGGAGCACGGCCTCGGCATGAGCGCCCGCGGCATCACGGTGTCGACGGTGGGGCTCGTTCCGGCGATCACGAAGCTGTCGAACGAGGACATCCCGGTGACCTTCGCGCTGTCGCTGCACGCGCCCGACGACGGTCTGCGCGACGAGCTGATCCCGGTGAACTCCCGCTGGAAGGTCGACGAGGCCCTGGATGCCGCCCGCGCCTACTTCGACAAGACCGGCCGCCGCGTCTCGATCGAATACGCGCTGATCAAGGACATGAACGACCACGCCTGGCGTGCCGATCTGCTGGCGGAAAAGCTCAACGCCCGCGGCCGCGGCTGGGTGCACGTGAACCCCATCCCGCTGAACCCGACGCCGGGGTCCATCTGGACGGCCTCCGAGGTGCCGGTGCAGAACGAATTCGTCCGTCGCCTCAACGACGCCGGCATCCCGACGACCCTCCGTGACACCCGCGGTAAGGAGATCGACGGCGCGTGCGGTCAGCTCGTCGCGACGGAAGAGGACGAGGCCGCCGCGGCGGAGACGCCGGTCGCCTGACGGCCGGTCCGAAAGGACCCGCGGACGCATCGTCGTGGGGAGAGCTCGCCTGCCGGTCAGCGCCCGGCGAGCAGTCGCTGGCCTTCGCCGTTCACCAGGGACGCTTGGACCAGCCGCAGGCCGTCCCCCGAGCGCAGACCGTTCAGCGTCGCCGCCGCCTCCCGCACGGGCAGCAGGTGCTCGCGCCACACCCCCAGGAGTTCCTCGCGCCGCACGTCGTCCGCGATGGGAGCATCGAGGTCGAGGAGTTCGCGCAGGCGGTCGTCCACCCCGCGCGGAACCACTCGTCCCAGGCGCGTCTGCACATGACATTCCCACGGCTTCGGGGCAGTGGCGGGGCCGGCCTCGAGCAGCCAGACCGCGACGTTGACGTAGTACCGCGGCCCGTAATTCGACTTCTGGAGGTGGAGAACGACGATCGTCTCGGCACTCTGCCGATGCCGGGAACCGGACTTCTTGGTCGTGAAAGCCGCTCTTCCGAATTCGTCGAAGGTCGTCTGGATCACATTGCGCTGACTCATGGCCCCCCTCCGAGGCCTAAGCTACCGCACCGTCACAGGCTCCCGCAGTGGTCGGTTCAGGCGGCCCCGGCGTGCAGCACGTGCGTGCGGAGATCGTCGAGGGTCTGCTGCATGTGCCCGTCCATCGCGAGGCGCGCGGCCTCGCCGTCGCCGCTGCGCAGCGCCGCGAGAACGTGCTCGTGCTCGGTGATGGCGTGCGCTTGGATGACGCGCACTCGCGAGGTCTGCGCCCGCCGCTCCGAAAGCACCTCGGTGAGCGGCGCGAACATCACCGTCAGGAACGGATTGCGGGATGCCGCGAGGATGCGGTCGTGGAACGCCAGGTCGGCAGCCACGAACGCCGCCAGATCGTCGATCTCGTGGGCGTGGCGCATCGCGGCGAGCTCGGCGGCGATGGCGTTCAGCTCCTCCGGCTGCGCGCGCTCCGCGGCGAGGGCCGCCGCACCGGTCTCGAACAGGCGCCGCAACTCGATGAGCTGCTCCGCGGCGCTCGCGTCGTCGACCGCGGCCGTGGCCGCCAGCACCGCCGAGAGCGACGTCCACCGCGACACCGGTTCGACGAACGATCCGCGTCCGCTTTCGACCCGCACGACGCCGCGGGCCTGCAGAGTCTTCACGGCCTCGCGGACGGTCACGCGGCTGACGTCGAAACGATCCCCGAGTTCGGGTTCGCTGGGGAGGGCCTGGTCGGCGACGAGGCGTCGGGCGACGATGTCGTCGAAGATCCCGTCGACGACCTCCTCGACACGTGAACGTCGGGCCATGGCATCCCCTCTCCGGCTCCCAACCTAATCGCCGGGCCGGGGACGTCCGTCCCCGACCCGGCGGTGAGATGTGCCCCGGGCGTGAATCGCGCTCCGCCCGGGGCGTTTCGCGGGCGTCAGCCCGCCAGGGCGAACACCGCCCAAGTGAGGAGGAACCCGGCGATTCCGAGGATCGTGGTGAGCACGGTCCAGGTCCGCAGGCCGTCGGCGACGCTGAGGCCGAGGTAGCGCGTGACGATCCAGAACCCGGCATCCGTGACCATCGACAGACCGAGCGACCCGAAGCCGACCGCGACCGAGATCGCCGCGATCTGCAGGGGACTGTATCCGGCGGCCGCGACCCCCGCGGAGAGCAGGCTCGCGGTCGTGACGATCGCGACGGTCGCCGATCCCTGAGCCGCGCGCAGCGCGAGCGTGATGAGGAATGCCGCGCCCAGCAGGGGAACGCCGAGACCTTCGAGGGTGACCGAGAGGGCCGCGCCGATCCCGGATGCCTGGAGCACCGCCCCGAACACGCCACCGCCGGCGACGACGAGGAGGATCGACGCGATCGGGGGCATTGAACTCTCGAAGACCTCGTTCGTGCGGGCCAGACCCCAGCGCCGGCGGACCGGCAGCACGAAGAACGCCACGATCACCGCCACGAGCAGGGCGAACGCGGGGGTTCCGACGAAGGTCGCCACACCGCGCGCGGCCGAACCCGTAGGGAGGCTCAGAGAGAGCACCGTGCCGACGAGGATCTGCACGATCGGCAGTGCGATGAGCGCGACCACCGTCAGCGGGCGCGGCGGCGCGAGGACCGTGCCGTCCGCGCGACGCGACTCGATGACCGTGGACGTCTGGCCGAACTCGGCCATCTGCTCGGCGACGCGCGGGGCGAGCGCGTACTCGGTGCGGTTCATGATGCGGGCGACCCAGAAGCACAGCAGGCCCAGGACGGCGCAGATGGGCAGCGCGATCGCCGTGATGAGCCCGAGGTCGGCCCCGAAGACGCCGGCGCCGGCCACGATGCCCGGGTGCGGGGGCACCGAGACGTGGACGGCCAGCATCAGGCCGAACATCGGGAGGCCGAACACGATCGGTCGCACGCCCGCGATCTTGCTGAAGGCGTAGAGGATCGGAACGAGCACGATCACGCCGACTTCGAAGAACACCGGGATCGCGACGACGAACGCCACGATCGTGAGTGCGACGGCCACCCGGCGGGGCCCGAGTCGGTCGGTGAATCGCTCCGCCAGGTTCTGCACGCCGCCCGACACCTCGATGAGCCGCCCGAGGATCGCGCCGAGGGCGATGATGATGAGGACTTTGCCCATCGTCGAGCCGACGCCGTTGGCCACGAGGGTGAACACGTCACCGGCCGGGATCTGGGCCGAGAGGGCCACCGCGATGCTCGTGATGAGGAGCGCGACGAACGCGTGGACCTTGAACAGGATGATGAGCACCAGCAGCAGCGCGATGCCCGCTGCCGCGATGCCGAGAAGAGGACCGGTGCCCAGCTCCACCGCCGGGGCGATGGGAGGGGTGTCGGCCATGGGAACGAGCAGCATGTCGGATCTCCTTCGATTCGAGTGATGTGGGGGAGTCAGGGGTGGCGTCGCTCGGGCGCCACGGCGCGGATGACGCTGGAGTCGTCCCGCGAGCCGAGACCCTGCGCTCTGCCGGAGAGGTAGAGCTGCTCGGCGGCGGCGGCGACCGGCGTCGGGAGGCCGAGGCGCCGAGCGGCGTCGCCGACGATGCCCATGTCCTTCACGAAGATGTCGAGGGCGCTCAGCACCTCGGCTCCCTCGTCGTCGTAGGCCTGCAGCATCCGCGGGCCGCGGTTCCCGAGCATGAACGACGCGGCCGCGCCGCCCATGAGCGCATCGAGGGTCTTGGCGGGGTCGAGGCCGAGGGCGTCCGCGAGGGCGAGCGCCTCGCCGGCCGCGGCGATGTGCACGCCGCAGAGCAGCTGGTTCACGGTCTTGAGGGCTTGTCCGTCCCCGGCGTTGTCGCCGACGACGGTGAGAGTGGATGCCAGCAGCTCCAGCACGGGCGCGGCCTTCTCGCGTGCGGCCGGCGCGGCGCCCACCACGATGAGCAGGTCACCCTCGCCGGCGCGGGCCGGCCCGCCGGACAGCGGCGCGTCGACCAGGTCGATGCCGCTCGCGGCGAGGCGTTCGGCCACGGGACGGACGCCCGCGGTGCCGACGGTGCTCGTGAGGATCACGACCGAGCCCGCGCGCAGGGCCGGGGCGATGCCCGCATCGCCGAACAGCACGTCGTCGAGTTGGTACTGGTCGCGGACGGCCAGGAGCACGGCATCCGCGTCGGCGACCGCCTCCCGCGCGGACGGGAATGGCTTCACGCCGCGCTCCCGCGCGAGGTCCAGACGCGCGGGCGCGATGTCGAATCCGTGGACGGTGAGTCCGGTGGCCAGACGCGAGGCCATGGGCAGGCCCATGGCCCCCAGCCCGAGGACGGCGACGGTGTAGTCGGTGGTCATGAAAGCTCCTTCGCTCGTGGTGCGGGGTGGGTCAGTTCGCGGCGGCGACCGCGGAACGGGTCAGGGTCGAGACGACGTGGGCGAGGGCGTCGTCGTCGCCGACGTTGCCCGCGAACACGACGTAGGGGATGCCGAGCGCCGGGCCGTCGGCGGGCTCCCACAGCGAGATGATCCCGGGGAGCATCGGGCCCCGGACCGTCGCGCGCCGCATCGACAGACCGTGGGCGGCGACGTCGCTGGAGGTGATGCCGCCCTTCGCGACGACGAAGCGGGGGTGTGTGCGCGCGACGACCCCGCGGACCAGATCGACGACCGCGGCCGAGACCGTGCGGGCGATCGCGAGGCTCGCGTCGGCGCTCGTCGCGGTCGTGACGGTGCGAGTCGTGCTGACCACGACGTCGCCCGTCTCGAGCGCCGCGACGGTCGCGTCGACGACCTCGGCGAGGTAGACGGATGCCGTGTCGGTCGCGAGGACGCGGGCGACGTCGATCTCGATGTCGGTGATGTCGCCGTTCACCGCGCGCAGGCGCTGGAGCTGGCGCGTCGTGACGGCGACGTGGGAGCCGACGACGATGAGTCCGCCGCGCGGAGCGCCGCCGTCGGGGAAGATCTCCTCGGTGGTGAGTGGTGAGCGGCGCTCCGCGCCGATGCGTGCGCGAACGAACGGGGGCCCGACGCGATGGATCAGGGCCTTGCCGCGTCGCCGCGCCTCAATGACTCCGAGCGACAGCAGGCGCAGGTCGTCCTCGGTCACGGCGTCGCACACGATGGGCGTGCGGTGGGCGGCATCCTGGATCGCGTCCGCGATGGCCGCAGTGCCGGAACGGATGACGGCCAGGTCGAGCACGATGACGTCTTCGGCGCGGTGGCGGCCGAGTGACTTCTCCTCTACCCAGGCGGCGAGGTCCGACGAGCGGTAGCCGAAGGTCGCGTCGCGAGCGAACTCGGTCTCGCCGACGGGGCGCAGCTCGTCGCCCTCGCGCATGTAATGGATGCCGCCGACGGTGACGCGACCGGCATCCGGGAACGCCGGGACGATCACCACGCCGTCGATCGAGCCGCCGCCGGACTCCGCGATCGTGTCGGCGAGGGCGTCGGTCTCGAGCGGGAAGTGGCCGCGCAGTGTGGAGTCGCCGCGACTGACGAACTCGACATCGACGCCGGCGGCGCGAGCGGCGGTCAGGGCATTGCGGGCGACCTCGTGGTTACGCGTGCGGGCATCGTCCTCGCCGAGGCTGCGGGCGTTGGTGAGGACGTACACGGCCGGGGCGTCGGTGGCGAAGACGCCGGCGAAATCGGCGGTGTCCCAGCCCGTCAGGACGGGGAGGTCGGCGACGGACTGCGTTCCGGTCGGGTCGTCGTCGAGCACGACGAGACGTGAGCCGAGTCCGGCGGAGAGGTCGCGCACCTCGGCTGCGGGGACCGTCCGGTCGGCGGGGAAGGGGCGGAGGGCGTCGCTCGCGTTCATGGGTTGACTCCTTTGTGCAACTGCCCGCGCGATCCATACGCCGTCAGGCGTCAGCCATCATATGGGTTTGATCGGTGAAGGGCAACGGATCCGCCCCAATGGCGGCCCTCGATGTCGGATGCCGCCGATAGCGTTGACCCATGGTCGGTTATCGCTACCTCGGCAACAGTGGATTCAAGATTTCGGAGATCACCCTCGGCAACTGGGTGACGCACGGCTCGCAGGTCGGAGACGACGCCGCGATCCAGACCGTGCACGCCGCGCTCGACGCGGGCATCACGACGTTCGACACGGCCGACATGTACGCCAACACGGCGGCGGAGGTTGTCCTCGGCAAGGCCCTCGAGGGTCACCGGCGCGAGTCGCTCGAGATCTTCACGAAGGTGTACTTCCCCACCGGTCCCATGGGCCCCAACGACACCGGTCTCAGCCGCAAGCACATCATGGACTCGATCAACGGCTCCCTGACGCGTCTCGGCACCGACTACGTCGACCTCTACCAGGCGCACCGCTTCGACTACGAGACCCCGCTGGAAGAGACGTTCCAAGCCTTCGCCGACATCGTGCGTCAGGGCAAGGCGCTCTACATCGGTGTGTCCGAGTGGACCGCCGAGCAGCTGCGCGAAGGACACGCGCTGGCGAAGCAGCTCGGCATCCAGCTCATCTCGAACCAGCCGCAGTACTCGATGCTGTGGCGCGTCATCGAGGGCAAGGTCGTGCCGACGAGCGAAGAGCTCGGCATCTCGCAGATCGTCTGGTCGCCGATGGCGCAGGGCGTGCTGAGCGGCAAGTACCTGCCCGGTCAGCCCGTGCCCGACGGCTCGCGCGCGACCGACGAGAAGAGCGGCGCCAACTTCATCAAGAGGTTCCTCCGTGACGACGTACTCGAGGCCGTGCAGCGCCTCAAGCCGATCGCCGACGAGGCCGGGCTCAGCATGCCGCAGCTCGCGATCGCCTGGGTCCTGCAGAACCCCAACGTCGCGGCCGCTCTCGTGGGCGCCTCGCGTCCCGAGCAGCTCGCCGACACGGTGAAGGCCTCGGGCGTCACGCTCGACGCCGACACCCTCGCGGCGATCGACACGGCCCTCGGTGACGCCGTGTTCTCCGACCCCGAGAACACGTACGAGGTCTCGCCGAAGAGCCGCCTGGTCTGATCCGCACCTGAGCGGGGACTGGGGGGTGCCTCAGGCCCCGCTCAGGAGAGAGCAGGACGGGCGTCGTACCCTGTGCGAATGTCCTTTTCCGCTCACCGGCCCGGTCGCTTCGGCTCCGACGGCCGTATCGAGTTCACGACGGACGATGACCGCGAGCCCCAGTACCTCGACGACATCCTCGCCCAGCAGCGTGACGACGCCGACGCGTCGGCCGACGCCGTGACCCTCGACGACCCCACCGAGCCCTGGGGCGCGCCGCCCGCCGGCGACGACGACACCGGTCCGTTCGAGTGGCCCGAGCCCGAGCCGTTCGTGGCCGCGCGGGCGCCCGTTGCGGAGCCCGCCGCCGCTGAGGCCGCGCCCGCGCCCGTTGCGGAGCCCGCGCCCGTCGAGCCCGCTGCCGCAGAGCCCGAGCCCGCCGAGCCCGCTGAGGCCGCGCCCGCGCCCGCCGCGGCCGAGTCCGAGCCCGTCGCCGCTGAGGCCGCGGCGCCCGAGCCCGTGCTGCCCGAGGCCGCGCCGTTCCCCGCGCCCGTGGCATCCGACCCCCGTCCGCCGCGTCTGCGTCGCGCCGATCCCCGCCGCCCCAGCCTGTCGCTCGTGCGCCGCATGGCGGTCCTCGGCGGCGCCGACAACGACGTGCTCGACGAGGTGCCCGAAGAGGTTCCGCGCTTCGTGCAGATGTTCCTCGTGCTCGCCGGGACCGCGCTCGTCTCGTCGTTGTCGATGATGTTCGCGCTGCTCACGGGCGTGCGGATCAGCATCTTCCTCGCGATCCCGCTCGCGCTGGTGTGGGGCCTCATCATCTTCAACCTCGACCGCTTCCTCACCTCGACCATGCGGTCGACGAAGAACGTCTTCCGGCTGCTCGGCCTGGCGTTCCCGCGCGTGGTCATGGCGGCGCTCATCGGCATCGTGGTCGCCGAGCCGCTGGTGCTGCAGGTGTTCCAGAACGACATCGTCCGCGAGGTCAACTCGACCAACGTGACCCAGGCGCTGAGCGATCAGGATGCCGTGACGAACGGCCCCGAGAAGCAGGCCCTGGATGCCGCGAGCGCCCAGGTCGCGGCGCTCGAGAACCAGGCCGCGACCGGAATCGTCGCCGGAACGTCCTCGACGTCGGCCGAGGCCGCCGCCGCACAGCAGACCGTCGATCAGCTGACGCAGCAGCTCGCCGCGCAGCAGACCGTGATCGACCAGGCGCGTGCGGTGTACCAGTGCGAGCTGACCGGGCAGGGCGCGGGGCAGGTGCCCGGGTGCACCGGCGTCGCCGGTGACGGCGCCAGCTCCGAGGCCGCGAAGGCGCAGCTCGCGCAGGCGCAGTCGTCGTACGACGCGCTGGCGGCGCAGCTGCAGCAGGCGCAGTCGTCGCTGGCCACGGCGAACTCGGCCGGTGCCGAGGCCGCAGCCGCATCCGCCGACCAGAACAAGCAGCAGGCGCAGGATCAGCTCCCCGCGGCCCGCGCGCAGTACGAGTCGGCCCTGACGGCCTACAACGATCGCGCCGCGTCGGTGGCGAACGGCAACGCCGGCGCCGTGGGCCTGCTCAGTCAAATCTCGGCGCTCGAGCGGCTGTCGGAGCGCGAGCCGACGCTCCGGTGGGCGCACTGGCTCATCGCCGCGCTGTTCTTCATGATCGAGCTGCTGCCGGTGCTCGTGAAGGTGCTCACCGGGTTCGGCGGTCCGTCGCTGTACGAGAAGGCCGAGCGCATGCGCGGACAGATCGCCCTCGACCGGGTCACGGCCCGCACGTTCCGCAAGCGCGCGGACGTGATCGCCGACGAAGCCGCGCGCGTCCCGGCGGGCGTCTGATGGTCGCCTGGAGTGCGGGACTGCTGCTGTATCGGCGGCATCCCGCGCTCGAGGTCCTCATCGCGCACATGGGCGGTCCCTTTTGGGCACGCAAGGACGCCGGCGCGTGGTCGATCCCGAAGGGCGAGTTCGACCCCGCGATCGAGGAGCCCCGGGATGCCGCGCACCGCGAGTTCGTCGAGGAACTCGGCCTCGAACCCCCCGCGGGGGAGTGGGTCGAGCTCGGGACGCTCGCCGCGGCGTCGAGCAAGAAGCTCGTCGTCTTCGCCCTCGACGGCACCGGGTTCGAGGCATCCGGGTTCTCGTTCGGCGAGTTCGAGATGGAGTGGCCGCCGCGGTCGGGCCGCACGGCGTCGTTCCCCGAGGTCGACCGGGCCGAGTGGAGGGACCTGGATGCCGCCCGCGAGGCGCTCGTGAAGGGTCAGCGCCCCGCGCTCGACGCGCTGGAGCGCCTGCTCGCCTGAGGTTTCGCGCCGTGGCGCCCCGTCGAGTGGCCAAGACGCGCCGTGTGCGGGTGGGGCGCAACGGCGTGTCCTGGACACTGAACATCGGTGCCGTCCGTCTCCCCCGTTGAGTGTCCAAGACACGCGGATGCCACGCGCCGCCGTCCGCGTGTCTTGGACACCGAACTCGCCGCCGGCGCCGCACGCCCCGCGCTCGCCACCCACCCCGCACGCCCGCCCAAACGCCGAGTGTCCAAGACACGCCGTGTGCGAGCGGGCCGCAACGGCGTGTCCTGGACACTCGAGCGAGGGGCGCGGGGCCCCGGGGCTTACGGGCGCAGCAGCACCTTGCCGACGCGCGGCGAGAAGCTCGCGGCGGCGGCGTCGCGGACGTCCTCGAGCGCGAACGTCGCCGCGACCGGGAGGGTCATGGTGCCGTCGGCGAGGTAGCGCGACAGCTCACCGAAGAGGGCGCCGCGGGTCTCGGCATCCATCGTCTTGCTGACGACGCTGCCCCAGAAGCCCTTCACGGTCGCCTGGCGGAAGATGATGTCGCCCGCGGAAAGCTCGAGCGTGCTCTCGCCCATCGACCCGAAGATCACGAGCGTGCCGTTCTCGGACAGCAGCGACAGCACGTCGTTCGCCGCCGATCCGCCGACCGAGTCGACGCCGGCGACGACGCGTCCGCCGTCGATGATCGCGAGGGCCTTGTCGCGCCAGTCGTCCGCGTCGGTCGACACGACGTTCGTGATGCCCTGCTGCGCGAGTTCGTCGACGGCGCTCGCGCGGCGCACCAGACCCAGGACATGGATGCCACGAGCCTTCGCGATCTGCGCGACCATGCGCCCCACCGCACCGTTGGCGGTGTTCTGCACGAGCCAGTCGCCGGCCTTCAGGTCGAGCGAGTGCAGCAGGCTGATCGCGCTGAACGGCATCGAGACGAGCTGCGCGGCCATCTCGTCGGGCAGAGCGTCGGCGACGGGGATGAGGCCGGCGGCGGGGGCGACGACGTACTCGGCCCAGACGCCGAACGTCCCGCCCGTGGCGACGCGCTGGCCGATCTCGAGTCCCTCGACGCCCTCGCCGAGCGCGTCGACGATGCCGACGGCCTCGGTTCCGGCGCGGGCGGGGAGCTCGGGCTTGTACCCGTAGGTGCCGCGGATCGTCCACAGGTCGTGGTTGTGGATCGGAGACAGAAGGATGCGCAGCCGCACCTGGCCGGGGCCGGGCTCGGGGGTCTCGACGTCTTCGACGTCGAGGACGTCGGTCGGTTCGCCGAACTGGGGGTGCACGATGGCGCGCATGTCTCTCCTTGGTGGTTATTTTGTAACGACCGGTCTAATATAGACCCGGATCGGGAAGAAGGAAACCCATGGGCAGGATGCCGACGTTCGACCGCCGCGCGGTGGTCGACGCTGCGCGCGACGTGTTCTGGCAGCGCGGGTACGCCGAGGCGGGGATCACCGAGCTCGAGGACGCGACCGGACTCACGCGGTCGAGCCTGTACAACGCCTTCGGCAGCAAGCGCGGCCTCTTCGACGCGGTGCTCGGGGCGTACCTCGACGACGTCGTGCGCACGCGGCTCCGGCCCCTCGGCGGCGGCGATCCCGGCGCGCTCGAGGCGTATGTCGAGGACATGCGCGCCGCCATCGCGGCCGACACCCCGCGTGCCCGTCTCGGCTGCCTGCTGCTCAACGCCGGCTCATCGCCCTTGGCGTCGGACGACGCCGAGGTCCGCGCGCTCGTATCGGGGTACGCCGCCGAGATGCGTGCCGCGATCCGCGCCGCCGTCGCCGACCGGCGTCCCGACCTGACCCCGGATGCCGTGGACTCCCTCTCCGCCGTGTGCGCGTCGCTCGTGGTGGCGGCGCTGACCCTCGCCCGCGCCGATCGTGATGCGGCCGTGGCCACGCTGGCATCCATCCCGCCGACGCTCGATTCCTGGGGGTAGGGCGCTCACCGC
The DNA here is from genome assembly GCF_001619615.1 of Microbacterium sp. T32. Classification (GTDB taxonomy): domain Bacteria; phylum Actinomycetota; class Actinomycetes; order Actinomycetales; family Microbacteriaceae; genus Microbacterium. The sequence continues at coordinate 192,394 of NZ_LQQP01000023.1, read as the reverse complement.
TCCGGGGCGAGCTCGCGGCGCCGGGCGGCCGCCGCGAGCAGCGCCACCCCGATGATCACCGCGACGGCCAGCCAGACGCCGCCGCGGACATCCAGGGCATCCCCGTCGATGCGGGGTGCGGCGGCGAAGGGTGACGCGTCGACCGCGGCATCCGAGAGTCCGAGCAGGGGACCGAACAGCCCCACAACGGTCGCGACGCCCACCAGCGCCCAGCCCACCGGCAGCGACAGCCGGGGAGCGACCACGACGACCAGCGCGGCGACGACGACGAGCGTCAGAGCCGCCACCGCTTGGCCTGCCGCCGCCACCGCGGCATCCCGGATCAGATCGGTCTGCGAGGCGTCGGTCGCGAGCTGGCCGAGGGCCGCGCCCGCGGTCGCCGCGGCGAGGCACGCGAAGACGGCGACCACCGCCACGACCAGGTACGCCGCGACCCACCGCACCGGTCCGACGCCCGCCGCACGCACGGGCTCCGCGAGGCCCGCGGCCTCATCCTGCCGGGCGCGCGTGACCGTCTGGATGCCGGCGCACGCCGCGAGCACCCCGGCCAGGGTGAAGAACACCTCGATGGCGCCCTGCGCGAGCGATCCCTGCGATGCGAGCGCCTGCAGCAGCGCCTGCACCGACGCGATCGAGTCGCCGATGTCGGCGATCGCCGCCGCGAGTCGCGTCGACATCACGCCCACGATCGCCCCGCCCACGGTCCACCCGAGGAGCGAGCCCCGCGCTTCGCGCCACACCAGACCGATCGGTCCCGACAGTGCGACGCTCGCCGTCGCGTGTCCCCGGCGCGCGGGCAGCAGCGAACCGCCGACATCACGGGCGCTCGACAGGGCGAAGGCCGCGACGAGCGCGACGACGATGACCCCGGCGAACGGCGCGAGCGTCCCGGCCGCGTTCGAGTCGTACGGGCGGGTGTTCTCCGCCCACCCGAACGGCGACACCCACGCCAGGGGCGCGCTCGTCATCCGCTGCAGGTCGGCGTTGGGCGTGCCGAGGGCGTTGCCGAGGCCGCACGCGAGGTAGCTCAGCAGCACGGCCCACACGCCGATCGTGTTCGCCGTCCGCGCGGATGCCGCGACCTGCGCCGCGACGAGCCCCACCCCGAGGAACGCCACGCCGGTCAGCGTCGAGGCGGCCCCCATGAGCACGCTTCCCGCCCCGGCGAACCCCATCGCGAGGTAGGCGAGGGTCACGAGAACCCCCAGGACGACGTTCGCGAGGATGCCGTGCACCACCGTCGCCACCAGCGGGACGACCCGGCCGGCCGGGGTGGCGGCGACGAGCTCGGCGCGGCCGGCATCCTCGTCTCCGCGGGTGTGCCGCACGGCGAGGAACGTGCTCATGAGCGCCGCGAGCAGCGCGACGAACGGCAGGATGAGGAACGCCGTGAACGCGCCCTCGTCCGTCCCCGACGGCAGGCCGCGGAACAGCAGCACCACCGGGTTCGCGACCGCGGTGGCCAGCAGCGTGACGCGGTCGGTCTCGTCCGGGAACGTCCCGCGCACCCCGACCACCGCCGATGCGGCGAGCAGCAGGGCACCGGCGATCCAGATCGTGAGCTGCACGGCATCCCGTCGCCATCGCGCCCGCAGGAGCAGCGAGAATCCGGTCACGGCTGCGACCCGTAATGGCGGAGGAAGAGCTCCTCGAGCGACGCCGGTTCGACGCGCAGCGCCTGGACTCCCAGCGCCCCGAGCGCGGGGAGGAGGGATGCCACCTCGGCGGTGTCGACGGTGAGGTGCACGCGCCCGTCGCGTCGCTGCACCTCGTGCGCGCCGGGCAGGGTCGGCAGGTCGCCGCCCGCGTCGGCGAACGAGACCTGGGTGCGGGTGAGGTGCCGGAGGTCGTCGAGGGAGCCGTCGTCGACGACCCGGCCGGCGCGGATGATGCTGACCCGGTCGCAGACCTGCTCGACCTCGGACAAGATGTGGCTCGACAGCAGCACGGTCGCTCCGCGGTCACGGGCTCGCCGCACCTCGCGCTGGAAGACGACCTCCATGAGGGGGTCGAGTCCGCTCGTGGGCTCGTCGAGGACGAAGAGATCGGCCGGCGCGGCGAACGCGGCGACGAGCGCCACCTTCTGCCGACTGCCCTTCGAGTACGACCGGCCCTTCTTGCGGGGGTCGAGGTCGAACGCCTCGAGGAGTCGCGCCCGCTCGTCGCGATAGGCCACGGAACGTCCGTCGCCGCGCAGGCGCGCGAGCAGGTCGATGGCTTCGCCGCCCGACAGCCCCGGCCACAGGTTCACGTCGCCCGGGACGTAGGCGACGCGTCGGTGCAGGCGCGCCGCATCGCGCCACGGGTCTTCCCCGAACACCGTTGCGGTCCCGCCGGTGGCCCGCGCCAGACCCAGGAGGATGCGGATCGTCGTCGACTTCCCGGCGCCGTTCGGGCCGAGGAAGCCGTGGATCTGCCCTGCCGCCACCTCGAGGTCGAGGCCGTCGAGAGCGTTCGTACGACCGTAGGACTTGCGCAGCCCCACCGTGCGGATCACCGCGTCCATATGGCGGACACTACGCCGCACGGCGTACCGTTTCTAGCCTTCCGTTCCACCCCTGGAGGATCACCATGACGGTCTCCCCGGCCCCGCCCCGCATCGTCCTCGTCGCGGGGGCGCGGACGCCGATCGGCTCCTTCGGCGGCGCCCTCTCCGGCGTCGACGCGCACGAGCTCGGCGCGGCGGCGGTGTCGGCCGCCCTCGAGCGCGCGGGGGTCCCGAAGGATGCCGTGGGCGAAGTGATCATGGGCTGCATCGCGCAGAACGGACCCGACGCCTACAACGCCCGCCGCGTCGCGCTCGCCGCAGGGCTGCCGACCCGCGTGCCCGCCTTCACCGTCAACCGCCTGTGCGGGTCGGGGTTGCAGGCGATCTGGTCCGGCGCCCAGGAGCTGCGCTGGGGCGGCGTCGACATCGTCGTCGCGGGCGGCGACGAGAGCATGTCGCGCACCCCGTTCCTGGAGTACGGCGCGCGCGGCAACGCGCGGCTCGGCGACCGGACGCTCCTCGACGGCACGCTCGCGATCCTCACCGACCCGTTCAGCGGCCGGCACATGGGCACGACCGCCGAGACCGTGGCATCCCGATACTCCGTCTCCCGAGCCGAGCAGGACGCCTTCGCCGTCGAGAGCCAGCGCAGGGCGGCCCTGGATGCCAGCCGTGCGGCGTTCGCGGAGGAGATCGTGCCCGTGACGACCGGCGGCAAGCGCCCGGTCGAGGTCGCGACGGACGAGCACCCGCGCCCCGGCACGACGCTCGAGGTGCTCGCCGGGTTGCGGCCCGCGTTCGCCGCGGAAGGCTCCGTGACGGCGGGCAACTCCTCGGGGATCAACGACGGCGCGGCCGCGACCGTGCTCATGCGGGAGGACGACGTACGGGAGCGGGGCTTGACCGGCCTCGCGACCCTCGAAGCCGTGACGACCGCGGGCGTCGACCCCGAGATCATGGGGTACGCCCCGGTCCTGGCGCTGCAGCGGCTGTGGGAGCAGACCGGGCTCACGCCCGCCGACGTCGACGTGATCGAGCTGAACGAGGCGTTCGCGGCGCAGGCGGTGGCGGTGATCCGCGACGCGCGCCTCGACCCCGAGAAGGTCAACCCGTACGGCGGCGCGATCGCGCTGGGGCATCCGGTCGGAGCGACCGGCGCGATCCTGACGGTCCGCGCCGCCCTCGACCTGCAGCGCCGCGACCTGGAGTACGCCGTGGTGACGATGTGCATCGGCGGCGGCCAGGCCCTGGCCGCGCTGCTCCGGCGCTTCTAGCTGCGTGAGGGGTCAATTTCTGTCGCCTCGCGAGCCGCGAAGCGACAAAAATTGACCCCTCACGCGAAGGGGAACGGCCCCCATCCCGAAGGGTGAGGGCCGTTCCTGAGGCGAGGGTCAGACCGTGCGGCGCTTGCGCAGGACGAAGGCCAGACCACCGGCGACCACCAGGAACGCACCGCCGAGCGCGAGGCCCCAGGGCAGCTCGGTGCCCGTCGTGGCCAGCGAACCCGGCCGACCGGCCGTTGCGCCCGGCGTTGACGTCGACGTCGGGGTCGGCGTCGGCGTCGGCGTCGTCGACGCCGAAGGGTCGGGCGTCGGGGTGGGGGTGGAGCCGGTGCCCTCGTCGACCGGCTGCGTGCCCTTCAGGTACGCGCGGCCGAGCGGCGACGGTGCGACCGTGCCCTTCGCGGCGAAGTAGTCCACGGTGGCCTGCAGGTCGATCTGACCCGAGTCGGCCTTGCCGGTGCCCTGCGCGAAGGTGCCGAAGTTGTCGCCGCCCCCCGCGAGGAACGAGTTGGTCACAACGCGGTACGACGCGGTCGGGATGATCGGCGTGCCGTTCAGGGCAATGGAGCCGATCCGCGAACCCTTCGCCGCCGTCGGGTCGTACTCGAACGTGAAGCCCTTCGAGACACCGAGCGCGAGCACCGGACGCGACGCCTCCGCGGGCTGCCACTGCTCCTCCAGCACCGACTTCAGCTGCGCGCCCGTGAGGGAGAGCGTCACGAGCGTGTTGCCGAAGGGCTGCACGTTCGCGACCTCGCGGTACGACATCGAGCCGTTGTCGGTCCCGTACAGCAGATCGGCGCGCAGTCCGCCGGGGTTCATGAAGGCGATCTGCGCGTCCTGGCCGTTGAAGGAGGGGTTCTCGCTCGTGGCCCACAGGTACACGTCGGCGACGGTGTTGCCGAGCGTCGAGTAGGCGCCGCGGTCTTCGCCGCCGGAGCCGTTCTTCGCCCGCGTGATGTCGGTCGTGATCGTGCCGACCTCGACCTGGCCCTTCACGTCGGCGGTGGCCTTGGCATCCGCCACGATCTTGGCGACCTGAGTCTGCGGGTAGGCGATCCACTGCGAAACGGTGGAGTCGTACAGCGCACGCACACCCGGCGTGATCGAGACGAGCTTGCCGGCGTCGTCGAGGTCGATGTCGAGCGTGCCGAGGTTCGTGCCGTACTGACCGGTCTGGATGACGGAGCGGCCGCCGATCTCGCACGCGTACTTCTGGTGCGTGTGCGCCGAGACGATGGCATCCACGTCGCTCGAGGCGTTGCGCACGAGATCGCCGAAGTCTCCCGACTCGGTGGCGATCTTCGTGCAGTCGGTGCCTTCCGAGCCCTCGTGGGCGAGGAGGATCACGATGTCGGCACCGGCTGCGCGGGCGTTCTTCGCCTCGCGGTTGGCCGCCTCGACCTGGTCGCCGAACTCGATCTCGGTGATCTTCGAGGGGTCGACCATGCCGGCGGTCTGCTCGGTCACGGTGCCGACGAAGGCGACCTTCGTGCCGTTGACGTCCTTGATCGTGTACGGCTTCAGGGCGGGGGTCTTGGTGCCCTTCTCGTACACGTTGGCGCCGAGCGCGAAGTCGCTGAAGTCGCCCGTGTTGCCGCCGTACGCCGGGATCACGCGGTCGGTCAGGTCGGCGAAGCCGCGATCGAACTCGTGGTTGCCGACCGTGCTCACGTCGAGCGTCGCGGCCTTCAGGGCCTTGATCGTCGGGGTGTCCTGGTCGATGAACGACTCGAACGCGCTCGCGCCGATGTTGTCACCGGCCGAGACGAACAGCGTGTTCGGGTTCTGCTGACGGTACTTCTCGACCGCGCCGGCGAGCACTCCCGCGCCCGCGACTCCGCCGGTCTCCTGCAGCAGACGGCCGTGGAAGTCGTTGATCGTCAGGATCTGCAGGTCGGGCGCCTTCGGCTGCGTCGGACGCACCTCGAAGACGGTGGTCGAGCCCGAGACCTCGTTGCCGGTGATGAGCAGCGGAACGCCCGTGGGTGAACGCAGCGCCGAGACGAACGTGAGGCCCTCGGGGCCGAGGTCGCCCGCCGCGGCGGACTCCACGTTCGCCGAGGCGTCGCGGTTGTTCACGTATGTGACGTAGGTCGCGTTCTTCGGGTCGGTGATGTCGTAGACCATCACGCCGCCCGCCCGCTCGAGGCCGATGAAGGCGTACGTGCGGCCGTCGACGACGCCGATCGCGACGCCCTCGGGCTCGGGGCCCTTGTCGTCGCTGCGGTCGTCTACGGTGTTGTTGTCGTTCGAGACGTTGAACAGCTCGGGGGCGACCTCCTTGAGCTTCTGCTCGAAGTCGTCGCCGGAGTCGAAGACGAGCGCGCCCGTGGTGTCCCAGATCGAGAACGAACGGCCGCCGTACGCGTAGAGCTCGCTGTAGCAGCCGTCGGCGGTCTTGCCGAGGTCGGTGACGACCTTGAGGCGTCCGAGGTCGGCATCCGCCGAGCGTCCAGCCAGCGGCGAGGTCGCGCAGATCGGGGCGAGGTCCTTCTTGCCGAGATCCTTGATCCGGGCCTCGTCCGTGAAGCTGCCCCACTCGCGGCCGTCGCCCTCGTTCGCGGTGACGAGGTAGGTCGTGGCCTTGCCCGCAACCGGCACGGAGTACGACGCGATGCCGTCGGGCATGTACAGGCCCTTCAGACCGTCGACGCTGCGGATTTTGATCCCGCCGTCCTTGTCGCTCGTGTCGAGCGCGTTGCCCGCGGCGCCCCAGTCCTTGTAGCCGAGGGGGAGGATGCCGGTGACCTCGGCCTTCGTCAGGTCGACCGTCGCGATGGCGTTGGCCTCCTGCAGCGCGACGTAGGCGACGGTGCCGTCGACGGTGATGTACTCGGGCTCGAGGTTGCGCGAGACGCGGTTCGCCGACAGGGGCTTCGAGCCCTGGTCGGGCGCGGCGACGTCGGGGCCGAACACGCGCACCTTCGGGTCGAGCGTCTTCGATCCGCCCTGCTCGAACGCGCCGAAGCCGGCGGTCTTGACGGCCGTCTGCGCGGGAGCGGAGAGCGTGGATGCCAGCGTGACGACGCTCACGGAACCCTCGGGATCGGTGGAGAAGTCTTTGGCCGGCTCGCCCTCGTTGGCGACGACGGCGTACGTCCCGTCCTTGGAGAACGTGACCATGTCGGGGAGAGCTCCGACGGTGACCTCGCCGAGCTTCGCGCTCGCGGCGTCGTCCTTGTTCGCGTCGAAGAACATGAGGTGACCGGGCGCGGTCTTGTCGGCGGCCTCGAAGGCCACGACCCCGAGGCCGTCATCGCGCACGGCGACCGAGTTGGCGACGCCGTCCGAGGTGATCTCGAACAGCTTCGTCGGGTTCTTCGGGTCGCTGTTGTCGAGCACCGTCACGGCGCCGGCCTGCGCGTTCACGACGAACAAGCGGTCGCGGTACGCCTGCACGATCTCGGCGGCGGACTTATTGAACACGTTCGTGTCGTAGGAGCCGACCGGCGTCAGGCCGATCGCGGCGCCGGGCGCGCTGTCGGAGACGGGCGTGGGAACGATGGCGGCCGAAGCCGCCGTCGCGCTCGAGAGGGCGAGCGCGCACACCGCCGCGGTCGTCGCGGTGAACGCGACGGCACGGCGAAGGAACGTCGAAGGCATGGCTGTGTCCTCGGGTGCGGGGGATGAGGGGGAACGACCGGTGCGGGGGCGCCGGTCGCTCCACTGTGTCGGCCGATGGTGACGATCCGGTGAACGGGACGGGAAGAGACCGGGCGGGATGCCGCGATGTGACCGATCGGATCGAGGCGATTCCCCACGCGACTAACCTGATCGCGTGACCGATTCGCCCGCCGGAGCGCACCCCGATGAACCCCACCGCCAAGGACTCGCGCAGCGCCTGAACTGGCTGCGCGCCGGAGTCCTCGGCGCGAACGACGGCATCGTGTCGACGGCCGCCGTCGTCGTCGGTGTGGCGGGCGCGACGAGCGAGGTCGGTCCGGTGTTGATCGCAGGTCTCGCGGCCCTTGTGGGCGGCGCGATCTCGATGGCCCTCGGCGAGTACGTCTCGGTATCCAGCCAGCGCGACAGCGAGCACGCGCTCATCCAGAAGGAGCGCCGCGAGCTCGCGGAGGACCCGGATGCTGAACTCACCGAGCTCATCGGCCTGTACGAGGCGCAGGGGCTCAGCCGTGACACCGCGACGCGCGTGGCGACCGAGCTCACGGCATCCGATGCCCTGAAAGCCCACCTCGCGGTTGAGCTCAACATCGACGCGGAGGACGTGGTGAGTCCGTGGGCCGCGGCGCTCGCGTCGGCGGTGGCGTTCACGGTCGGCGCGATCCTGCCGATGCTCACGATCCTGCTCGCGCCCGTCGAGGTGCGGGTACCGCTGACGTTCGTCGCGGTGCTGGTTGCGCTCGCCGTGACCGGATACCTCGCCGCATGGATCGGCGGCGCGCGTCGCGTGCGCGCGATTCTGCGCACCGTCATCGGCGGCGCCCTCGCACTGGGTGCGACGTACGCGGTGGGGGCGCTGTTCGGGGTTGCGGCGGGCTGAGCCGGGCAGTCCGGGCCCGCGCCTGGCTGACACCGGGCTGTCCCGGGCGTGAGCGGAACCCCCTCGGCGATGTCGGAGGGGCGTGCGACGATGCCGGGAGGACACCACGAGGGGAGCGGCATGGCCGATCACACCGTCGAGTACGAGACGATCCGGGTCGAGCAGCGCGGGCGGGTGGGGTGGATCACGCTCGATCGCCCCGAGGCGCTGAACGCCCTGAACACGCGCACGATGGTCGAGGTGGTCGCCGCGGCGACGGCATTCGACGAGTCTCCCGACATCGGGGCGATCGTCGTCACCGGTTCCGAGAAGGCGTTCGCGGCCGGCGCCGACATCAAGGAGATGGAGACGAAGTCGGGGCTCGACATGACCCTGACTGACCACTTCGGGGCCTGGCGGCGCTTCGCCGCGGTGCGGACTCCCGTGATCGCCGCGGTGTCGGGATACGCCCTCGGCGGCGGGTGCGAGCTGGCGATGATGTGCGACATCATCCTGGCATCCGATCGTGCGAAGTTCGGGCAGCCCGAGATCCAGCTCGGTGTCATCCCGGGGCTCGGCGGCACGCAGCGACTCGTGCGGGCGATCGGGTACTACAAGGCGGCCGAGATGGTGCTGACGGGGCGCATGATCGACGCCGCCGAGGCCGAGCGTGCGGGCCTCGTCTCGCGGGTCGTGCCCGCCGCCGAGCTGCTGGACGAGGCGGACAAGGTCGCGCAGACGATCGCCGCGAAGTCGCTCCCCGCGCTCTACGCGGCGAAGGCGGCGCTCGACGTCGCGTTGGAATCGACCCTTGCCGAGGGGCTGCGCTTCGAGGGGCAGGCGTTCGCCGCCCTCTTCGACACCGCCGATCAGAAGGAGGGGATGGCGGCGTTCCGCGAGAAGCGGTCGCCGAACTTCACGCACCGCTGATCCGCCTACCACCGCGCGCCGCGGCGGCCAAGGGGACACCGCGCCCGGTCGGGAGGCCGTCGCTTTCGGTATCGTCGGGAAGTCAGCGCTCGCTCCCGCCCGAAGAAGTAGATGCCGTCCACACCCCGCACCCCCCAGCGCGGGCCGTCGCGCGTCTTCGGCGAGCTGACGCCCGTGCAATGGATCGGGTCCGTCCTCCTGCTGGGCTTCGCGGCGCTGGTGCTCGCCGTCTTCCTCGTCCTGATCGCGCGGGTGCTGATCTCGCTCGGACCGGTCCGAGAGTTCGTCGCCGACTACCCCGGGGCGTACGAACTCCCCGCGGCCGCCCCCGTCGGCATCCCGGCCTGGCTCGGGTGGCAGCACTTCCTCAACAGCCTGTTCCTGCTCCTTGTGATCCGTTCGGGGCTGCAGTTCCGCCGCCAGAAGCGGCCGGATGCCTTCTGGTCGCCGCGCGGCAACAAGCGCCGCCGTATCAGCCTCGCGCTGTGGTTCCACCAGGCGATCGACGTGCTCTGGATCGCCAACGGCGTCATCTACATCGCGCTGCTGTTCGTGACGGGACAGTGGATGCGCGTGGTGCCGACGTCGTGGGACGTCTTCCCGAACGCGGTCTCCGCGGCGCTCCAGTACGCCTCGCTCGACTGGCCCACCGAGAACGGATGGGTGAACTACAACAGCCTCCAGCAGCTGTCGTACTTCGCGATCACGTTCGTCGCCGCGCCCCTCGCGATCGTCACCGGCGTGCGGCTGTCAGGGGTCTGGCCGAAGGACGCCGAGCGGCTGAACCGGCTCTTTCCCGCGGAGTGGGCGCGTCGCATCCACTTCCCGGTGATGCTGTTCTTCGTCGTGTTCATCGCGGTGCACGTGTTCCTCGTGCTTGCGACGGGTGCCCTGCGCAACCTCGACCACATGTACGCCGCTCGCGGCTCGGTCGACCCCGACGCCTTCGCCACCGACCCGACCGGCCTGCTGTTGTTCGCGGCATCCCTACTGGTGATGGCCGCCGCGTGGATCGCCGCCCGTCCGCGCCTGCTGATCCCGGTCGCGCGCCTGTTCGGCGACGTGCGCCAGCGCTGATCCCGCCCGGTCGCGCCGGGTGCCCACGATCCGGTCGAGCGCTCACGCTACGGTCGCCCTAGCCGTGGGCGCTCGACCCGATCGTGGGCGCTCGGGCATGCGGGGCCGGGCCCGACCGCCCCGGCCTACGCAGGCCGCGCGCCCGCGGCGGCGTGCAGGCCCCGGTGGATGAGGTCGACGCCGAAGGCGAAGTCCGCCTCGGGCACGTGCCCGGTGCCGGGCGACACCACCCCCACGCTGTCGTACTGGAGCCGCTGCTGCTCGTGCCAGACGAACCCCAGGACGAAATGCAGCAGCGTCGTGGCGGCGCGGGCGGCGACCTCGGGCGCGAAGCCCTCGGCGGCGACCGCGGCCGTCAGCCGATCCAACGCCGCGGACGAGCCCAGCCCGAGCGCGAGCGTGCTCGACACGACCTCGGCGCCGTCGCGGTAGGCGAGCAGCGCGTCGCGCAGCGCGCGGGCTTCGGCGACGACTCCGGATCCGCGCAGGAGGGATGCCGCCTGCCCGACGATGCGGTCGGACAGCTCGGCGAGCAGTGACTGCTTGTTCGGGAAGTGCCAGTACAGCGCGCTCGGCTGGACGTCGAGCCGCATCGCGAGGCGGCGCATCGTGAGGTCGGCGAGGCCGTCGTCGTCGAGGATCCGCAGCGCGGTGCGCGCGACGTCGTCGGCGGAGTGTCCACGGCCGCGTGCGGAAGGAGTCACGACCCCACTATAGTGAACACCGTTCAGGTGAACGCTGTTCAGGTAAGGATCGCACCATGACTTTTCGCACCCCGGATGCCACCGACCTCGCGCGCGTGGCCGTCCTCGCCGCACTGATCGCGGTGCTGGGCCTCCCCGGCAGCTTCCCGGTGTTCGGTGGCGTGCCGATCACCGCGCAGACCCTCGGTGTCATGCTGGCCGGCGCGATCCTCGGGCCGTGGCTCGGGGCGCTGTCGGTCACGGTCCTCCTCGTCCTCGTCGCCGTCGGACTCCCGCTCCTCGCCGGAGGTCGCGGTGGGTTCGCGGTCTTCCTCGGCCCGACCGCCGGGTACGCGATCGGCTGGATCCTCGGCGCGATCGTCGTCGGCCTCATCGTGCACGCGGGCAACCGCCGCCCCGTCTGGTGGCGCACCGCGATCGCCATGGTCGCCGGCGGTGTCGTCGCGATCTACGCGCTCGGCATCCCGGTGCAGAGTCTCGTCACGCGCCTGCCCCTCGGCGACACCGTCATCGCGAGCCTCGTGTTCATCCCGGGCGACCTGCTGAAGGCGGCGGTCGCGACGATCGTCGTGACGCTCCTGGTGCGGGTGTACCCGCGCGGCTTCCGTCGGCAGTGGCGCGCCGCGCCGGTCGAGGAGCGCGTCGCCGCGTGATCCTGCACTGTCGCGACCTCGGCGTGCGGCTGGACGGCCGCGACGTCCTGCGCGGAGTCACCCTCGATCTCGACGCCCGCACGATCGCGGTGATCGGCGACAACGGTTCGGGCAAGTCGACGTTCGCGCGCGTGCTCGCGGGGCTCGTCCGTCGCGACGCTGGCGACGTGCGGGTGCTCGGACTCGACCCGGACACGGATGCCGCGGAGCACCGCCGCCGCGTCGCGCTCGTGCTGAGCAACCCCGACGCGCAGATCGTCATGCCGGTGGTGTCGGAGGACGTCGCGTTCTCGCTGCGCCCGCAGCGGCTCCCGAGAGCGGAGCGCGCCGAGCGGGTTGCACGGGCGCTGGAGCGGTTCGGTCTCACCGACCTCGCGGAGCGGCCCGCGCACGACCTGTCCGGTGGCCAGAAGCAGCTGCTCGCGCTCGCGGGGGCGTTCGTGCGCGAGCCCGACCTCGTCGTCGCCGATGAGCCCACGGCGTACCTCGACGCGCGCAACGCCCGCCGCATCGCGAGCCACCTCCTCGCCGACGCCGGCCACGCGTTGGTCCTGATCACCCACGACCTCGCCCTCGCCCGCCGGTGCGACGCCGCCGTGCTGTTCGCCGACGGAAGCCTCAGCGCCGCGGGCGTGGCATCCGAGGTCGTCGACGAATACGAACGGGCGCTCGTGTGCTGAGCCTCTACCGCCCCGGGAACGGCATCCTGCACCGCCTGCCCGCGGGCCCGAAGATGCTGGTGCTCGCCGTCGCGGCGATCGCACTCGCGGGCCTGCCGACCGTGGCCTGGACGGCCGCGGTCTGCGCCGGAGCGGTGTTGCTGGCGTACGTCGGCTCGGGTGTCGGCATGCGCGAACTCGGTCGACAGGTGTGGGGGCTGCGCTGGATCATCGCGGTCACCGCCCTCGGGCAGCTGATCTTCCTGGGCCCCGAACCCGCGCTCGCGAACACCGCGCGGGTGACCGCGGCCCTGCTCGTGGCGGCGCTCCTCCCGCTCACGACGCGCGTCGACGACATGCTCGACGCCCTCGAGCGGGGCCTCGGTCCGCTGCGCCGGATCGGAATGGATGCCGAGCGCGCAGCGCTCCTCCTCGCGGTGACGATCACGACGATTCCGGTCCTCGCGCGGCTCGCCGCCGAAGTGCGCGAGGCGCAGCGAGCCCGTGGCATCCGTCCGTCCCTGCGCGCGGGGCTGGTGCCGTTCCTCGTGCTGTCGCTCCGCCACGCCGACCAGCTCGGCGAGGCGCTCGCCGCCCGCGGCGTCCGCTGACCGCTCTCCTGATGTCCCACTTTGTGCAGGTTAAGGGTCCCCAAGCTGCACATAGTGGGACATGACTGGGCTGGGGTCGCTGCGGCGGCGGTGCGGGGTCGGGGTGACGGGCGCGGCGTCGGGCTGGCGTGTCCCACTTTGTGCAGATTTCGCCCTTCGTAGCTGCACGTAGTGGGACATGACTCGGCTGGGGGTCGCTGCGGCGGCGGTGCGGGGTGCGGGGTCGGGGTGACGGGCGCGGCGTCGGGCTGGCGTGTCCCACTTTGTGCAGATTTCGCCCTTCGTAGCTGCACGTGGTGGGACATGACTCGGCTGGGGTCGCTGCAGCGGCGGTGCGGGGTCGGGGTGACGGGCGCGGCGTCGGGCTGGCGTGTCCCACTTTGTGCAGATATCCGCCCCCGTAGCTGCACAAAGTGGGACACCCACCGCACGAAGTGGGACACGCACCGCACAAAGTGGGACATGCCTCATCGGAGCGGGACGACGGGATGCCGGGAGCCCGGTGACCCCAGCTCAGCCCGCAGCTCAGGCGCGCGCCGCGCGCCCCGCCGCGAAGCCGGCGGCGTACGCCTCGTCCGACCCGAGCGCGAACATGTCGCGCTCGGCGGGCCGCACGATCGAACGGGCGCCGGGAAGGTCGAGGTCGCCGACGAGGTCGCCACGGCCGCGCACCACGGCGACGGGCAGACGCGCGGCCTTGCCCTTGACGAGGTCGGTGGCGGCGGCGAGTTCGTCGGCCACGCACGGCAGCGTCACGACGAGGGGGCGGCCCTCGGCATCCACGGTCCCGCGCAGGTCCTCGAACACGTGCACGCCCGCGGCGCCGATCGCGTGGTCGGTCTGACCCTCGCGCCAGGCGCGGCCGAGCGTGTCCGTGATGAGCACGCCGACGCGCGAGCCGGTGGCGCGAAGCCCCACGGCGATCGAACGGGCCGAGGCGTCGGGATCCTCGGGCAGCAGCAGCACGGTGCCCTCGGGGGTGTTGCTGGCGTCGACCCCGGCGGCGGCGGAGACGATCCCGAGGCGGTTCTCGACGATGCGCGTCACGTGCCCGGAGGGGGAGGTGCGGGATGCCACGAGCCGCACGGTCTCGCGCGTGATCGCGTCTTCGCGGTCGTCGGCGTGCAGGATCCGGCCCTCGGCCTTCGACACGATCTTGCTGGTGATGACGACGATGTCGCCGTCACGCAGCGTGTCGCCCGCGGCCTCGAGGATCACCCCGACCAGGTCGGTGCCGGGCGTGATCTCGCCGATGCCCTCGAGGGCCCAGATCTGCAGCACGTCAGCGGACGAAGCGCACCTCGGTGAGCTCCTCACCGAGGAAGGGCTCGACGTGCGAGGCGCCGTCCAGCGCGAAACCGTTGCGCGCGTAGAAGCGGTGGGCGCGGGGGTTGTCCTCCGCGACCCACAGATACAGCTCTTCGCCCTCGTCGACGGCGGCGTCGAAGAGCTGCTGGCCGATGCCGGTTCCGTGGAACTGGTCGAGCAGGTAGATGAAGTACAGCTCGCGCGCCCGCGGGGCGTCCTCGTCGCGGGCGGGGCCCGAGCCGACGAAGCCGACGATCTCGCCGTCGACGAGCGCCGCGCGCATGCGGAAGTCCTCGCCCTGGGCGGCCCAGTGGGTCCACAGCTCGGCCATGCGCTTGGGGGACACGGCTTCGAGAGCGGCGGTGCTGATCAGGTGATCGTAGGTCTCGTGCCAGCACGTCGCGTGCACACGGCCGAGGGCCTCGGCATCCACGTCGCGTACCGGACGGACGACGATGTCGGTTCGGGTTTCCGCAGTCATGGCGCGACTCTACGCGGCCCTCCCGTCACCCGGAAATCGGATGCCGACGACCTCGGGATGCGGTACGCATCGGCGTCCTGCCAGACTCGCGTGCCACGATCCGGGGCATGATCGCGCGCCCCGCCCTCACGTCGGTCGAGGCGCGCATCGACGCGTACGCGAACCGGCTGCTGCGCTCCGCTCCCGCGACCGGTGTCCGCGCGCGTCTCGTCGAGTTCGCCGTCTTCGTCCTCAAACAGGCGTGGGCATGCGTGTTCGGCGCGGCGTTCCTCGCGGTGGTTCTGACCGCGAAGGCCTGGTACCCGGCCGACGCCGCGCTCGCGCGGAACGACGCGCTGACGATCGCCGCCGTTCTGATCCAGGTCGTCATGGTGGTGGCTCGGCTCGAGACGCTGCGCGAGCTGCGCGTCATTGTGCTGTTCCACGTCGTCGGAACCTTGATGGAGCTGTTCAAGACCGACGTCGGGTCGTGGATGTACGCGGCCGACGGCGTCCTCCGGATCGGCGGCGTCCCGCTCTACAGCGGCTTCATGTACGCCGCGGTCGGCAGCTACATGGTGCGGGTCTACCGGCTGTTCGACCTGCGCTTCACGCGCTATCCGCGGCGGTGGCTCACGGCGATCGTGGCCGCCGCGATCTATGCGAACTTCTTCACCCACCACTGGATCGTCGACCTGCGCTGGGTGCTCGTCGTCGCGGTCGTCGCGCTGTGGGGGCGCACGATGATGCACTTCCGCTTCTTCCGCGGCACATTCCGGATGCCACTCCTCCTCGCGTTCGCCGGTGTCGCGGTGTTCATCTGGCTCGCCGAGAACATCGCCACGTACGCCGGCGCGTGGCTGTATCCGTCGCAGGTGGGCGGGTGGCATCCGGTCGACGCGTCGAAGCTGTCGTCGTGGTTCCTGCTGATGATCGTGTCGGTCGTGCTGGTGGCCTGGGTGTATCCGCCGCGCGAACCCGACGCGCCGGCCTTGTCGGCTGCGCACAAAGGAATCGCCGCTTCGTAGGAAGATCACTACGCTCGCGGCTCGTGAACGTCCTCTGGCGCACCCTCCTCGTCCTCCTCCGCGCGCAGGGTCGCCTGCGGCGAGAGGGCCCCGTCGACCCGAACTCGGTCGGACGCATCCGCATCCGGGTGCTGCCCACCGACATCGACCTGCTCCGTCACCTCAACAACGGCCGCTACCTGTCGCTGTTCGACCTCGGGCGCTGGGACCTGCTCACCCGCACGGGCATCGCGGGCGCGATGAAGGCGCACGGCTGGTACGCCGTGGTCGCGGCCGAGACGATCACGTTCCGCCGGTCGCTGGAGCTCTGGCAGCGGTTCGAGCTCGAGACGCGCATGCTCGGCCACGACGACCGCGCCGTCTACCTCGAGCACCGCGCCGTGGTCGGCGGCGAGATCTTCGCCCGCGCGATCATCCGCGCCCGCATCCTGCGCCGCACCGGCGGGACCGTGCCGCACGAGGAACTGTTCGCCGCGGTCGGACGCCCCGAGGGCGTGCCGGACGTCGAGCCGTGGGTGCACGACTGGGCCGCGGCCTCCGCGCTGCCCTCGACGAAGCGGCCCGCCCCGAGCGACTGGCGCTGATCCCGGGCGCGCTGGGCGCGCAGAGGCGAGACGCTTCAGCCCTGCGCGGACCCCGCGTCCGAAAGGCCGAAACGGGCGTCGAGCCACGCGACCTGACGCGCCCAGTGCCGCGATCCGCCGCCCTCGTGGCCGTTGTACGGGTAGACCTCGATCGCGGCGTCCTCGGATGCCAGGGCGTGGAACGCCGCGAACACCCCCGACGGCAGCACGATGTCATCCATCAGTGCCACCGAGAAGAATGCGGGCACCGCGATCCGTCGCGCGAGGATCGCGCCGTCGATGTGCGACAGCGTGTGCAGGGCCGCCGCGGCGTCGTCGCGGTGGATCGAGAGCCACCGCGTGACCTCGGTGAACGGCGGGGACGGCGTCCGCACGATCGCGTTCGGGATGTCGCACAGGAACGGCACGTCGGGCATCACCGCGGCGACCGCGTCGCCCGACAGCGCCGCCGCGGCGATCGCGAGCGCGCCGCCCTGGCTGCCGCCGGTGACGGCGATGCGGGTGGCATCCACTCCGGGAAGCTCGCGGACCACGTCGACCAGCCGCGCGGCGTCGGTGTACAGGCGGCGGTAGTAGTACTCGCGCGGATCGTGGATGCCACGGGTCATGACGCCCGGGTAGGCGGCGGTGGATCCGTGGGGGTCGGGGGTGTCGCCGATGCTCCATCCCGAGCCCTGGCCGCGGGTGTCCATGATGACGTGGACGTAGCCGGCGGCGGCCCACGCGATCTTGTCGCCGGGGAGGCCGCGCCCACCGCCGTACCCTATGAACTCGACGACCGCCGGCAGCGGCTCGTCGCCGTGCGGGCGGACGACCCAGCCGCGGATCTCGTCGCCCGCGTACCCCGTGAAAGTCAGGTCCTGAACCGACAGGGCCCGGACGGGACCGTCCACCGCGGTGAGCGTCGCGGGACGGGCGGCGGCGCGGGCCTCCGCGAGCGTCTCGGTCCAGAAGGCATCCAGGCCCTCGGGCTCGATGAGCTCCGGCCGGTACTCGTGCAGCAGGTCCAGCGGCATGTCGGTGAAGGTCTGAGCCATGGCGATCTCCAGTGGTCGGGGCGAATCGACAGTAGCGAACCAGGGTCACGGCCGGGGACGCGAAGCGCGTGAGACGCCACACTCGCGTTCGCGTGTGAGGCCTCACATTTCGTGATCGGGAGCGCTACCACGGGCGATAACGGTTGACACGGACGCTCGACAACCTCAAAGATGATGAAAAAGTGAGCGCTCACAATTCGAGCCCGCTTCCGCCGGCCCCCGCCGGATCACCCATCGTCGAGGAGGACGATCTTGGTGCTGTCACGCCCCCGAACCCCTGAGGCCGCGCGCGGGAGGACACTCCGTCGCGCCGGTTCTCTCCTGGCCGCTGCCGCCGTCGTCCTGAGCGGGCTCGTGCCCGCGGTGGGGGCGGCCGCGGCCCCGCTGCCCGTGCCCCTGGCGTCGTACGACTTCGCCGCGACGACCGGGACCACCGTCCCCGACGCGTCCGGCCACGGTCACGCCGCGACGATCCGCGGCACCGGCTTCGCGGTCGACGGCGACAAGCTGTCGCTCCCGGGCGGGGCGGCGGGATCCAACGCCGCGTACGTCGAACTGCCCACCGGGCTCTTCGACGGCCACAGCACCGTGACGGTGTCCGCGTGGCTGCAGGATCGCACCGGGGCGGGGAACCAAGCCGCGATGTTCTTCGGCACGACCGAGAACCTGCCGCAGCAGTACTGGTTGCTGAACCCGTCGAACCCCGCCGGCCGTGTGAAGTCGGTGCTCACCGACGGTCCGCGCATCGGACAGCCGTGGACGCTCGAGCGCGGCATCTCGCCCACCGACGGGTCGCGCGGCGTCGCCGGCCCCGCGGCGACCGACGCGTGGGCGCTGTACACGACGGTCATCACGCCCACCTCGATCACGGCGTACCTCGACGGCACGAAGCTCGGCACCGTGGCATCCACCCGGACCGTCGCCGACTTCGGGACCGGGCTCGTCTCCTACATCGGCAAGTCGTCGTACCCCGACCGCATCTGGAAGGGCGGCGTGCGCGACGTCGCGATCTACGACTCCGCGCTCACCGACGACGAGGTGAAGGCGCTCGTCGCCGAGGGCACGCCCTCGAACCAGCAGGACGTGGATGCCGCGGCCGCGGCGCTCGCGATCCCCGGCGCCGACGACGTCCGGGGCAACGTCACCCTGCCCGCCGCCGGGCAGAACGGCACCACCGTCGCCTGGTCGTCGTCCGACGCGGCGGTCGTCACGGCCACCGGCGAGGTGACCCGCCCCGCGCACGGCTCCGCCGCGAAGACCGTCGAAGTCACCGCGACCGTCAGCAAGGGCTCGAGCTCCGCCACCCGCACCTTCTCGCTCGTCGTGCAGCCGCTTCCGGAGAAGCAGGAGCTCGGTGCGTACTTCTTCCCGTTCTTCACGGGTGAGAGCACGACGACCGACGAGGAGATCTCGTTCGCGACGTCGCGCGGCAACGACCCGAAGAGCTGGCTGACCCTCAACGACGGCAAGCCCGTGCTCACCTCGAACCAGGGCGAGGAAGGTATCCGCGACCCGTTCGTGATGCGCTCGGCCGACGGCGACCGCTTCTATATGCTGTCCACCGACCTCAACATGTTCGACCGCTACAACGGCGACTTCGGTCGCGCGCAGGAGGTCGGCAGCCGCAAGCTCAACGTCTGGCAGTCCGACGACCTCGTGACGTGGAGCCCGCTGCGGCAGATCACCGTGTCGAGCGCGCTCGCCGGCAACACGTGGGCGCCCGAGGCGACGTGGGACCCGGACCGCGGCGAGTACGTCGTGTACTGGGCCTCGAACCTGTACCCGAGCGCGTCGACCGACGGCCGTCGCGCCGCCGACAGCTACAACCGCATGATGATGGTCACCACCCGTGACTTCGTCACGTTCAGCGAGCCGCAGCCGTGGGTCGACGTCAAGCGCGGCGCGGGCAAGGGCACGATCGACGCCACCGTCGTGCGCGACGGCGACGTGTACTACCGCTTCCTCAAGGACGAGGCATCCATGACCGTCCGTCAGGAGCGCTCGACCGACCTGACCGCGACCGTCACCGGCTCGCTCCCCACCACCACCTCGACGCCCGGCTGGCAGCTCGTGAAGGAGCAGATCGGCGTCGGCCAGCCGAACCCCTGGGGCGGTACGTTCACGAACGGCGAGGGGCCGACCGTCTTCCGCGACAACGCCGAAGCCGGCCACTGGTACATGCTCATCGACCAGCCGAGCTACCACGGCGGTCAGGGCTACATGATGTTCGAGACCCGCGACATCGCGTCGGGGAACTGGACGTCGGTCCCGGATGCCGGGCTCCCGAGCCGTCCGCGTCACGGAACGGTCCTGCCCATCAGCGTCGCCGAGCAGCAGCGTCTGAACGCCGCGTACCCGACCGACGAGACCGCGGACTACTCGATCACCGCCGACCCGTCGAAGGACGGTGCCGAGATCTCGGACGAGATGTACGGCGTGTTCTTCGAGGACATCAACAACGCCGCGGACGGCGGGCTGTACGCCGAGCTCGCGCGCAACCGGTCGTTCGAGTTCCTCCCGGTCGACAACCGTGACTTCACGGGCATGACGGCCTGGACCCCCGTGGGTCTGGGCGGCGGGACGGGGTCGGCGAAGCCGGTCAACGACGCCGCGCGCATGAACGACCGCAACCGTACGTACCTGCAGCTCGACCTCACCAACGCCGGCGCCGGCACGTTCGGGGTGGAGAACGCCGGGTTCGACACGGGCATCGCGCTGACGTCGGGTGGGCTGTACGACGTGTCGTTCTGGGCGCGCACCACCGCCCCGGCCGGGACGCCGGTCTCGCTCGTGCTGCGCGCCGCCGACGGTACCGCGCTCTCCGACGCGGTCACCGCGACGGTGGCCGGCGACGGGTGGGTGAAATACACCGGGACCGTCACGGCATCCGCGACCACCGACCGCGCCCGTCTGCTCGTGCAGGCCGGGGGCACCGGGACGCTGCGCCTCGACGAGGTCTCGCTCTTCCCGCGCGACACCTTCAAGGGCCACGCGAACGGTCTCCGCAAGGACATCGCGCAGAAGATCGCCGACCTGCACCCGAAATTCATCCGGTTCCCCGGTGGCTGCATCGTCAACGTCAACAGCCACCAGGACTACTCCGCGGCATCCGGTTATCAGCGCGCCCGGTCGTACCAGTGGAAGGACAGCGTCGGGCCGGTGGAGACTCGCGCCACCAACGCCAACTTCTGGGGCTACAACCAGTCGCTCGGTCTCGGGTACTACGAGTACTTCCAGTTCGCGGAGGATATCGGCGCCAAGCCCGTGCCCGACGTTCCGGCGCTGCTGAACGGCTGCGGCCAGGGCCTGCAGCAGACCGACCCCGCGCTGCTCCAGCGCCACATCCAGGACACGCTCGACCTCATCGAGTTCGCCAACGGCGGCGTCGACACGACGTGGGGCAAGCTCCGCGCCGACATGGGACACCCGGCTCCGTTCGGTCTCGACCGCATCGAGATCGGCAACGAGGAGAACTATCCCGAGGCGTTCATGGCGAACTTCGTGAAGTTCCGGGATGCCATCAAGGCGAAGTACCCCGACATGATCCTGATCAGCAACTCGGGGCCGGACGCCGAAGGGGCGAACTTCGAGAAGCACTGGGAGCAGAACCGGGCCGAGAAGGTCGACATGGTCGACGAGCACTACTACCGCGACCCGTCGTGGTTCCTCTCGCACAACATCCGCTACGACTCGTACGACCGCAACGGGCCGAAGGTGTGGATCGGCGAGTACGCCTCG
Source organism: Microbacterium sp. T32 (assembly GCF_001619615.1). Taxonomy (GTDB): domain Bacteria; phylum Actinomycetota; class Actinomycetes; order Actinomycetales; family Microbacteriaceae; genus Microbacterium. Next base: position 171,351 of record NZ_LQQP01000023.1, on the reverse strand, counting down.
CGCGACAACCGCTTCTTCAACGCGCTGTCGGAGGCGGCGTACATGACCGGGCTCGAGCGCAACGCCGACGTCGTGAAGATGGCGTCGTACGCGCCGCTCCTCGCCGACCAGAGCAGCAACCAGTGGCGGCCCGACCTCATCTGGTTCGACCGCGACCAGGTGTGGGGCTCGGCGAACTACGAGGTGCAGAAGCTCTTCATGACCAACACGGGCGACCGCGTCGTACCGACCTCGGCCGCGGGGGACCTGGCATCCACGGGTCTGGCGGGTTCGGTGGGGCTCTCGACCTGGAGCACGTCGGCGCGCTACGACGACGTGAAGGTCACCGACCCGGACGGGAAGACGCTCTTCGCGGACGACTTCTCCGACAAGAACGACGACGGCTGGACGAAGCTCGCGAACGCGGGGTCGTGGTCGGCGGCCGACGGCAGCTACGTGCAGTCGTCGACGACGGCGAACAATACGCTCGTCGCCGGTCCCGCCCTGGATGCCACGGACTACGACGTGTCGCTGAAGGCCACCAAGCTCGCCGGCGCCGAGGGCTTCCTCGTCGGGTTCGGCGTGAAGGGGGCGGCCGACTACCTGTGGTGGAACCTCGGCGGCTGGGGCAACACCCGCAGCGTCGTGGAGAAGGCCGTCGACGGGGCGAAGTCGATCGTGACGGACACCGGGACGCCGCGCGTCGAGACGGGACGCACCTACGACCTGCGCATCCAGGTGCGCGGCCCAGAGGTGACGCTCTTCGTCGACGGTCAGCAGGCCGGCCACTTCACCAACACCGCGGTCGAGCCCTTCGCCCAGGTGATGACGAAGGACGAGGCGACCGGTGACGTCATCCTCAAGGTGGTCAACGCGCAGGCGAAGGAGGCCGTGACGAAGGTCGACCTCGGCGGGCTCTCGGTGCTGCCGACCGCGCAGATGACGGTGCTGGCCGCCGCCCCGGGGGCGGTCAACACCGCGGATGCCTCTCCGGTGGCACCGACCACGACGGACGTGACCGTGAGCGGAAGCTTCACGCGGACGTTCGCGCCGTACTCGGTGACGTTCCTCCGGATGCACACCCGGACGCCCGACACTCAGGCGCCGAGCGTGACGGTCGCGACCTCGCCCGCCGCGCCGGACGGGGCGAACGGCTGGTTCGTGTCGCCCGTCTCGGTCACCGCGACCGCGACCGACGACACCGACGCCGCCCCGCGGCTCGAGGTCAGCACCGACGGCGGCGCGACCTGGGCGGCGTACACCGGCGCCGTCACGCCGGCCGATGGCACCGCGAACCTCGCGTTCCGCGCCACGGACGCGGCCGGCAACGTCTCGGCATCCGTTCCCGCGACGGTGCGCGTCGACCGCGCCGCGCCGACGGTGACGAGCGCGGTGGATGCCACGGCCCGCACGGTGCGCCTGACGGCGGCCGACGCCGCCTCCGGCGTGGACCGCATCGAGTACCGTCTGGGCGACGCGGCGACCTGGACCGCCGTGTCCGGCGCCGAGGCCTCGGTGACCGCTCCGGCGGGGCCCGTCACGGTGTCGTACCGCGCGGTCGATGTCGCCGGCAACGTCGGGGGGACGGGCTCGGCCTCGGTCGGCGCCGCCGCCGGCGACCCGACGCTGGCGGTGTCGGGCGACCTGGTCGCGGGCGGGACGATCACCGTCACGGGCACCGGCTGGCCGGCAAACACCGACGGTCGCCTCGCGCTGCACTCGACGCCGATCGACCTCGGCACGCTGCGCACCGACGGTGACGGGACGTTCCGGGTGACCGTGACGCTGTCGGCCGACGTTCCCGCGGGGACGCACGACCTGGTCGCGATCGTCGGGGACGTGCAGGCGTCCGTGCCGGTGGAGATCCGTGGGGCGGCCGGCGTCACGCCCCCGGCTCCGGCCGCTCCGACCGCGAGCACGCCCCTCGCCGTGACCGGCGGGATGGTGTCGATCGCCGCACTCGTGCTCGGTCTGCTCGCGCTGGCCGCGGGTGTGGTGATCCGGCGGAGGCGCCGCGTGATCGGCTGAGGACGGAGCGCGCGGTGCCCCGGCCGCTTGCGCGGCCTGGGCACTGGCGTGTCCCGCGGGAGCAGCAAGCGGTCCCGTGTCGGATAGTTCTGTAGTACGAAACTGGGGTTTTGGAGTACACTGAGGCCGTGGCATTGGATTGGGCGGAGAGCGCCGAGAAGCACTATCCAATCGCCGACGGAGTCCACGCCATTCAGCACAAGAGATTCTTCTTGGCGGGGTTTGATGTGGACCCCGAGACGGGGGAAGTCGTCGACCTGGTGATCGGCCCGGCGCGTGATGGGCAACTCCTCGAGGTTTTCGTCCATCGCCGCTCGCCGCGGATCGTCTACATTTTCCACGTCCTGCACTTTCGGCCGAGGACGAAGTCGCGAGCGCAGGCGATCATCGCGGCACGACATGACAAGGAGGGGAACACATGACACTGAGCAAGAAGCAGCAGGCGCATTACGCCGCAATGGCAGCACGAGCGGAGAACGAGGACTACTCCCCGATCGAACACGCGGCGAAGCTCGCCACAGAACGCAGCACGACTCTCGATGAGCTCGACGAGCTCGTCGAGGGTATTTACGACCTCCCCACCTCCTCCACACCACCCGGTGTCACCGGCGGTCGTGCCACGGAAGAGGATCTGCAGGAACTCATCGCCCTCGGGGGTCGGCCCGGGCTCAGCGGTCGGGCAGGTTCTGGCCCCTCGCCGAAACGGCAGGTGCGGCTCCCACGTGAACTCGACGATCTCTTGACTCAGCGGGCGGCCCGGGATCATCTTCGTCCCAGCCAGATCATGCGCGACGCGATCGACGCCTACTTGCGGGCGGGATAGCGGTCGGCTGACCGTACCGGGTGAGCCGGGCGGACGGTCTGCGCCCGGGCATCGGGGCGGGCCGGTGCCCGCGTCGATTCGGGGCCGCGCGGCGGGGCCGCCGGGGGTGGGCGCATCGGCTCCTTAGGCTGTGGAGCATGAGCCAGAACGAGCCGCACGCGCACGGTCCCCTGCTCTCCACCGACCCGGTCGAGCGCGCCGTTTCCTACGCCGCGACGTTCGCGGAAACCCATCCCGCATCCGCGGAGATCTCGGGGTTCCTCGCCCGCGCCGCGGACGGTGTGCTGCGGCCCGAGGGGACGACCGCGCCGGCCGCTGCTCTCCACCGCCTGTCGGGCGAGGTCCCCGCGGGACTGCCCTGGGTGGCGCGGGGCGCGGTCCAGCTCGGCGCGGCGATCGCCCCCGTGCTGCCGTCCCCGGCCGTGCCTCTCGCCCGGCGCTTCCTCTCCGACGCGCTCTCGCCCCTGTTCCTCGACGCGCGCGGCGACCACCTCGGTCCGGCGCTCGCCGCGCTGGGCCCCGACGTCACCCCCGACCTGCGGCTGACCGCGCCCGCCGTGCGGGGCGAGGCGGCCGCGCGGCACCGGCTCGATGGCATCCGGGCCCTCGTCGCGCGCGAGGACGTGCCGCGCGTCTCCGTCGCCGTGACCGAGGTCGTCGCGGGGCTGTCGCGATGGGCATTCGAGGCGGACGTCGAGTACGCGGCCGAGCGGCTCCTTCCGCTGTTCCTGGATGCCGCGGGTTCGGGCACGCGCGTCACGCTCGTCGCCGAGGGGCGCGACGACCTCGACCTCACCGTCGCCGTCCTCACCCGCGTGCTCGAAGAGCCGCGCCTGCGCGACGCGTCCGCCGGGATCGCGCTGCCCGTCGCCGTGCCCGAGACGCTCGGGGCGCTGCGCGAACTCGCCGCGTGGGCGCGGGTGCGCGTCAGCGACGGCGGAGCGCCGCTCGCGGTGCGCCTCGACGACGCGATCCCGGTCACGGACGACGCCCTCCGCGCGGCTCGAGGCGGCTGGCCCGCTCCCGCCGTCACGGCCACGGCCGACCTGGACGCGCTCACCGTGGCGACGGCGCGCGAAGCGCTCGGTCGCCGTGCGACCGAGGGACTGCGGGTCGAGTTCGCCACGGGCGACCCGGTGCGCGCCGCGATCGTGCGCGCCCTCGCCGAGGACGCGGAGGGGCACATCGATCTCGCGCTGCCCCTCGGTGGCTGGGCTGTCGACGAACGGCATGTCCTGCTCGCGCCCGTCGCGCATCCCGATGACGTCGACGCGGTGATCGCCGGGCTCGCCGCCCGGGCGGCGCAGTGGCATCCCGAAGACGGCGACGGCGATCCCCGTACCCGCATCGCGGCCGCGTTCGCGACCCCCGAGGCGACGCCCGCGCCCGCCCGCGCCCCGCAGCGCGGCATCGCGCCGACCCCGCCGATCCTGCGCGAGCCCGCGGCGGACGACGCCGACGAGCCGGGCCTGACGCAGGCGGTGCTCGGCATCGCCCGCGACGCCGCCCCCGGCGACACGCAGGCGCTCGGACCGGACGCGCAGCAGATGCTCTTCGGTGGTCAGGCGTTCGTCGACACCGCCGTGTTCTCGGTGCGCGAGACCGCCGAGCTGTCGGGCGCGGCACCCGGTTTCCGCAACGTGCCCGCCGCCGACCCCAGCGTCCCCGAGGACCGCGCGTGGGCGCACGACGTCCTCACCGCCGTCGCCGGCTCGACGGCCGGGGACGCGACGGCCGCCGCCGGTCGTATCGACGACGAGGCGGGCCTGGATGCCGTGATCTCGCGCGTCCGCGCCGCCGCCGAGGAGTGGGGGAGCCGGGCCGCGACCGACCGCGCCGCGGTGATCGAAGCGGCATCCCGGTCGCTCGCCGAACGCCGGGCGGAGCTGGTCGAGGTGCTCGCGTCGGAGAGCGGTGCGCTCTTCGCCGAGGCCGACGCGGAGGTCGACCAGGCCATCGACGCCGCCGCGTACTCCGCCGCCACCGCGAAGGAACTGGACAGGGTCGCGGGCGCCGTATTCGTGCCCGATCGGCTCACGGTCGTCGCGCCCCGCTGGAACTCCTCGGTCGGGCTGTGCGCCGCCGAGACCCTCGCGGCGCTCGCCGCCGGTTCCGGCATCGTGCTGACGCCGTCGCCGCGCGCGCGGCGAGCCGGAGCCGTCGTCGCCGAGGCGCTGTGGGCCGCGGGGGTCCCGCGCGACGCACTCGCGTACGTCGACCTGAACGAAGAGGCATCCGGTCGCGCCCTGATCGTGCACCCGGGCGTCGACCGCGTGCTGCTCGCGGGGGCGCGCGCGACGGCCGAGCGCTTCGTCGAATGGCGCCCCGATCTGCCGCTGCAGGCACTCACGGCCGGGCGCAACGCCGTCATCGTCACGCCGTCGGCCGACGTCGACCGTGCGGTCGCCGACATCGTGTCGGGGGCGTTCGTCCGCGCCGGTCAGGCGGCGACGGCGTCATCGCTCGTGATCCTCGTGGGGGCCGTCGCGCGCTCGACGCGGTTCCTCGCGCAGCTGAAGGATGCCGTCGGGTCGCTCCGCGTCGGGCCCGCCGACGATCCGCTGTCCGACGTCGGTCCGCTGGTCGAGGAGCCCACCGGCGACGTCCGCCGCGCACTGACCGTCCTCGCCGACGGCGAGCGGTGGCTCGTCGAGCCGCGCGAACTCGACCTCGGGCCCGAGACCGCGGGCCGCTTCTGGACGCCGGGCGTCCGGACGGGCGTCCACGCCGGTTCGCACCTGACCCGGACCGCCGTCGCGGCGCCGGTACTCGGCATCCTGCACGCTCCGACCCTGGCCCGCGCGATCGAGCTGCAGAACCTCGTCGGCTCGGGCTTCGTCGCGGGGCTGCACACCCGCGATGCCGCCGATCTCGAGCTGTGGCTGGACACGGCGGAGGCGGCGGTGCTCCGGGTCAACCGTCCCACCACGGGCGCGGCCGTGCAGCGCGAGCCGCTCGGCGGCTGGGGTGCGGCGGGCGTGGGTCCGGGCGCGATGTCGGGCGGCCCGAACCGACTCGTGGCGCTGGGGTCGTGGCGGCCGTCGTCCGGTGGCCCCGCGTCGTCGACGCTGCACCTGCGCGGGCTCGACACGCGCATCTCGTCGCTCATCGAAGCCGCCCAGCCGACCCTCGACTACGCCGCGTTCGAATGGCTGCGGCGCGGTGCGCTGTCGGACGCCGTCGCGTGGGATCGCGAATTCGGACGGGTGAAGGATGCCTCCCGCCTCGGTGTCGAGCGGAACCTCCTGCGGTACCGACCGACCGACGTGGCCGTGCGCGCGACCGCCGACGCCCCGTGGCAGGCGGTGCTGCGCGTGCTCGTCGCGGCCGTCCGTTCGGGGTCCCGCTACACGCTCAGTACGCCGGTGGGACTCCCCGCCGCGGTGCGGCACCTGCTCGGAGAAAGCGGCGTCCCCGTGTCGGTCGAGTCCGACGCGGAGTGGCTGCAGCGCCTGGCGGGTGGCATCCCGGATGCCGAGTCCGCCGATGACGCGGCGGTCGCCCCTCGTCCGTCGCGCGTGCGGATCGTGGGGACGGCGGCGTCGGGCGAGGGCCTGCGCGTTGCGCTGGCCGAGGCGCTCTGCGGCGACCCGACGCTGACGGTGTACGCCGGCGAGGTCACGACGGCCGGCCGCATCGAGCTGCTGCCCTTCCTGCGCGAGCAGGCGGTGTCGATCGAGGCGTTCCGCTTCGGCCTCCCCGACCACTGGAGCGCCGAGGTCATCTGACGCGGCCGCTCCGACCCCACCCGGTCGCGCCGGGCGGGGTCGGGGCCGGGGTCAGGGCGTCACTGGATGCCCTCCCGCGTCAGTCGCCATTGCTGACAGGTCAGGCCGTTCGCCGGCCACTGCTGGGCCACCGCGCCGTCGGCGGTCGAGCACCCGTCGATCTCGAGGAGCTGCCCGCTGTTGGCGTTGGTGAAGGTCCACCACCCGCCGGAGGTGGCGGCGTTCCAGTTCTGCGTGGCATTGCCGGTCGGGCCCCACTGCCCGGCGTTCGCTCCCGCGACCGTGGATGCCGATGGGATCTCGAGCAGCTTGCCGCTGTTCAGGTTGACCAGCTGCGTGTTCGAACCGGTCGGTGTCAGCGTCCACCGCTGGGTGGCGTTCCCGGTCGGACCCCACTGACCGACCGCCGCGCCGTCCGCGAGCGACGCCCCCGTGACCTCGAGCAGCTTCCCGCTGTTGCGGTTGGCGATCTGGAACTGCGGGTCCAGCCCCGAGGTGCGCCAGACGCGCAGGGTGTCGAGCTCGGCGAAGTTGGTGCCCTTGCCGAACCGGATCGTGTTGACGCCCGCGTTGAGCGTGACGGTCTTCTGCGCCCAGGCGTAGCGGCCCCAGTCGACCGTCGGCGGGTACGAGATCGTCGACGACGTCCCGCCGTTGACGCTGACGTTGTGCGTCGCGGTGCTGCCGTAGCCGTTGTCGTAGCGCACGTCGAGCGTGTACGTGCCGGCCGCGGGCACCCGCACGGTGAACTGCACCGCGCTGCCGCTGTTGTTGATGTTGCCGACCTTCTGCCCGTTCGCGGCCTGCGGGTGCGTGACGATGGAGGCGTCGGTCAGGGTCGCCTTCTCTGCCTCGTACTGCTGCGCGTCGACGGGGATCGATCCGACCCGGATGTCATTGAGCGCGGTGGCGGTGTTCTCGACGTTCGTGGCCTGGTAGAGCGTGCGGCCATCGGTGCCGATGTCGATGCCCTGCGCGAACCCGCTGAAGTTGCCGCCCTGGGTGTCGCTCGCGTCGTAGGTGACGGCCATCGGCAGACGTTCCCAGGGTCCTTCGCCGAGGTTGTAGTTGACGTAGAAATTCTGGCCGCCGTCGATCGCACCGCTCGCGGTGAGCGACCACTTGGATGCCACGATCACGGTGCCCTTGGGCCCACCGCTCGGCACCCACTTCACGAACGGCGACGAGCCGATGCCCCGGCCGTCGGCCAGCCGGATCGGTGTGCCGATGGTGGTGGTGTCGCCCCAGTTCAGACCGTCGGACGACGTCTTGAAGTACACCGGCGCGGTGTTCTGCGACTGGCTCGGGCGGTTGACCACTTCGAACGTCGCGAGGTACCGGCCGTCGGGCAGCTTGGTGACGGTGATCATGCCCGGACGATCGCTCTGGTTCGGTGGCGCCGACACGTTGCCGAGGGCGCCCCACGTGGCACCGCCGTCCGTGGACCGGCGGTAGGAGACGGCCTGCAGGACGCCGGACGACTTCTGGCGTTCGTCCGAGAAGTAGGCGACGAGCCCGCCGCCGCCGTCGATGGCGAGCGACGGCTCCCACACCGTGGAGGTCGTCGACGTGGGGCTCGGGTCGTAGACGGCCGGGCCACCGGAGTCGATCGTGCTGAGCGGGCTCCAGGTGGTGCCCCGGTCGGTGCTCTTGTAGACCACGAGGCGGCTCGCCGACCGGTCCTGCGGCATGATCATGCCGGCGAGCAGGATCGTGCCCGCGGGGAGCGAGCCCGAGGCCTGCGGCAGTTCGTACAGGAACGGCTGCGCGGTCCGGTTGTAGCCGGGGAAGGCCACGCTGGGGTCGATGTCGGCGATCTTCGTCCAGGTCGTGCCGTTGTCGGAGCTGCGATAGATCGGGTAGACCTGCTTCCCGCTCTGCAGCACGAGCTTGTCGAAGGTGACCAGCTGAGTTCCGTTGTACGACCCGTTGTTCTTCAGGACGATGATCTTCGCGTACGTCGTTCCCGCGGGTGTGCCGCCCTCCGGGTTGAACGACGAGCCCGCGGCGGGTGAGTACACGAGCGAGCCGTTGCCCGTCGTCACGGCCGAGGCGGCGGTCGGTGTGAGGAAGGACGCGACCGCCAGGGCGGTCGCGGTGAGCGCGGCCGCGAGGACGCGTCGCCGTCGATGGGGGCTGGGCAATGGGGACATGGTTCCTGCTCCTCTGTCGGGGAGTCGGAGCCGGCACGCGCCGCGTCCGCGCGACGACCCGCTCTGGTGATCGGTACGCTCCACCCCGTGTACTACAACGTTGTAGAGACGTCACGACGGTAGGGGTGGGACGTACCCGCCGTCAAGAGTCGATTGCAACGTTGTAGAGTCGGCGCACAGAGATGGGGGAGGGATGCCATGAGCGCAACGCTGCACGACGTGGCCCGCGCGGCCGGAGTGTCGATCAAGACGGTCTCGAACGTGATCAACAACTATCCGCACGTGCGGTCGGCGACGCGGGAGCGCGTCGAGGCGGCGATCGATGAGCTCCAGTACCGCCCCAACCAGGCGGCGCGGAGCCTCCGGTCCGGCCGGGCCGACATGATCGGGCTCATCGTCCCGGACCTCCGGAATCCGTACTTCGCCGAGCTCGCCGACGACGTGATGCGCGCGGCCCGCGCGCACGGGTTCTCTGTGCTCATCGAGCAGTTCGACGCCGAGCGCGACAGCGAACTCGCTGCCCTGCGCGGTGCGCGGCGCCGCGGTCTGGACGGAGTGCTGTATTCGGTGCTGTCGCTCGGCGAAGACGATGCGGCCCTGCTGGACGAGGTGGGGATGCCGATGGTCCTGCTCGGCGAGCGGATCTTCCACTCCGCGCACGATCACGTCACCATGCGCAACACCGAGGCCGCGCACGCGGCCACGGCGCACCTGATCGCGGCGGGTCGGCAGCGGATTCTTGCACTCGGGTCGCACCCCGGCGAGGTGGTGGGGTCCGCGGGGCTGCGCCTGCGCGGGTACGAATCGGCGCTCGCCGAAGCCGGACGAGCTGTGGATCCGGCACTGGTCGTGCCCGTCGACCGCTGGCATCGGGTGGACGGGGCCGACGCGATGCGCGCTGTTCTGGACGCCGGGACCGCGTTCGACGGAGTGGTGGCGTTCAACGACTCTCTCGCTCTTGGTGCGATGCGCGTCCTGTTGGAGCGGGGCGTGCGCATTCCCGAAGAGGTCGCGATCGTCGGGTTCGACGATCTGGACGAGACCCGTTACTCGCTGCCGGCGCTCACGACGATCGACCCGGGTCGGTCCGAGATCGCGCGGGTCGCAGTCGACCTGCTCGTGGACCGCATCACCGGCGACGACGGTGTCGCGCCGCGCGAGGTCTTCGCCGACTTCCGGCTCGTCGAGCGCGAGTCGACCCGCGCCTGAGTCCGGTGCTTGACAAGCGCCGCACCGGCGGGTGATCATCCATTTACAACGTTTACCTACATCGTTGTAAACGCAGCGGCCCCGGCACGGGGCACACCCGACGACGCAGTCACAGAAAGGCATCGAAGAAGATGATCAAGCGCACCGCAGCCGTCCTCGCGGCGGTGGGGGCCACGGCCCTCGTGCTGGCGGGATGCTCCGGCTCCTCCGGCTCGGACACCTCCGGCCCGGTTTCCCTCACGTTCTGGCACGGCTACACCGAGGCCGACGGCAAGGTCCTCGACCAGATCGTCGCCGACTTCAACGCTTCGCAGGACAAGTACGTCATCACGACCGAGACGAAGACGTGGGCCGTCATCGACGACACCCTCCTGCCGTCGCTCTCGTCCAAGCAGGGTCCCGACATCGTCGCGATGCCCGCGGAGCGGCTCCCCGTCTACGCCGACAAGGGCGCGTTCGCCGACCTCAGCGACTTCTACGGGTCGAGTGACAGCAACACCGCCGACCTGGTGTCGCAGGCCAAGGACATGGTCACGGTCAAGGGCACCCCCTACGGGGTGCCGACCGGCTTCGTGCCCCTCGCGATGTTCTACAACAAGGCCCTGTTCTCCGCGGCCGGCATCACGGCCGCCCCCACCACATGGGACGAATGGGTCGCGGATGCCAAGAAGCTCACGGTGGACGAGAACGGTGACGGGACCCCCGAGCAGTACGGCGTCGCGATCCCCGATCACGCCACGGTCGCCAACGGCCTGTGGCCGAGCCTCTTCCTCAGCGGTGGCGGGAACATCGTGGACGGCGGCACCACGGCCGTCATCGACTCGCCGGAGAACGCTGCGACGCTGAACTACTGGACCAACGCGATCACGAAGGACAAGATCTCGCCGACCGGACTCGACGGCATCGCTGCCGACAAGCTCTTCAGCTCCGGCAAGGCCGCCATGCACGTCGGCGGTCCGTGGATGGCATCCATCGCCAAGGACAACAACATCGACTACGGCATCGCCGCGATCCCGGCCGGTCCCGCCGAGCAGGCCGCCTCGGCGATCGGCGTCTCCATGGGTGTGACCGCGCAGGCCGACGACGCGAAGAAGGCCGGCGCCGAGGCGTTCTTCTCGTACTTCTTCCAGAAGGACGTCGCCACGAAGTGGTCGCTCGGTTCGGGGTGGCCTCCGCTGCGCACCGACATCCCGCTGAGCGACGTCTCGTCGAACCCCGTCGTCGCTTCGCTGAGCGAGATCGCCTCGACCGGTCGAGCCCTGCTCCCCGGCGTGGTCAACAGCGTCGACGTCCTCACCGACATCGACGAGCTCACGCAGAAGGCCGTCTCCGGCGGGAACGTCGCCGACCTCCTGAAGACCGCTCAGGACAAGATCCAGCAGGCCATCGGGTGACCCGCGGCACGGGAGGGGCGCCCGCGCCGCCCCTCCCGTGTCTCTCCCCTCGACGCCCGACGAACAGGAATCCTCAATGACCACGCAAGCCCCGGGAGCGCGGACCCGCCGCCCCGGTGCGTACCGGCCGCCCGCTCCCCTCGGCGGCCGGGGATCGCTCCGCCACACCCCCCGTCACCGACTCACGGTGATCGCCTTCCTCACGCCGGCGATCGTCATCCTCACCGTCTTCGTCGCCTGGCCCATGATCTCGGCCCTCCGCCTGTCGTTCACGAACGCCAGCGGGTTCGGCCGTGAGAAGTTCGTCGGCCTCGACAACTATGTCCGGGTCTTCACCGACGGCGACATCCTCCGGGCCATGGGGAACACCGCTGTCTACGCGGTGCTCTTCACCCCGGTGGCGATCGCGCTCGCGCTGGGTTTCGCTCTCCTGCTGAACAACCCGCTCCTTCCCCTGCGCGGCCTGTTCCGGACGGCCCTGTTCACGCCGTTCATCGTGTCGCTCGCCGTCGCCGCGTTCGCGTGGTCGTATCTCCTCGACCCGCAGGTGGGTTTGCTCAACTACTGGCTGCGAGCCGTCGGCATCCAACTCGGGAACGTCCTGCAGGATCCGAACCTCGCCATGCCGGCCGTCGTCCTCGTGGCCGTCTGGAAGAGCTTCGGTTTCTCCATGGTGATCTTCCTCGCCGGCCTGCAGGACATCCCCACGAGCCTCTACGAAGCGGCGCGCGTGGACGGTGCCTCCGCGCTGCAGCGGTTCTGGAGCATCACCCTGCCGATGCTCTCCAACACCCTGGGCTTCGTCGTCATCGTCGCGCTCATCGCGGCCCTGCAGGCCTTCGACCAGATCTACGTCATGACCGGCGGCGGCCCCTACGGAAGCACCCAGACCATCGTCATGGAGATCTACCAGTCGGGCTTCCGCAAGCTCGACCTCGGGTTCGCGTCCGCCCTGTCGTACGTGCTCCTGCTCATCACGCTCGTGCTGAGCCTCACCCAGTTCCTCTTCTTCTCACGCCGAGAGAAGGATGCCGCATGACCGCCCTCGCCTCCGCGCCCGCCGCCACGGCATCCGCCCGTCCGATCCGCCGCCGTTCGCCCCAGGCCCGCCGCCGTACCCTCGTGTCGGTCGTTCTGTTCGTGGTGGTCGGGATCGCGACGCTGGTCCTGATGCTGCCGATCCTCATCATCCTGTTCACCGCGTTCAAACCGATCGCCGAGGTGAACGCGTACCCGCCGACGCTGCTCCCGGGACAGTGGACGCTCGACAACTTCGCGCGCATCTTCACCGACCTGCCGTTCGCCCGGCTGATCCTCAACAGCTTCGTCTTCGCCGGCGGCGTCACGGCCTTCGCGCTCGTGTTCGACTCCCTGGCGGCGTACGCGCTGGCGCGGCTGGACTTCCGGGGCAGCCGCGTGCTGCTCATCGCGATCATCGCGAGCCTGATGATCCCGTTCCAGGCGACGCTCATCCCGATCTACCAGTTGGTGTCCGACCTCGGCTGGGTGAACACGTACGCCGGGCTGATCGCCCCCCGCGCGGCCGACGCGTTCGGCATCTTCTTCCTCCGCCAGTTCTTCCTTTCGCTCCCGCGCGATCTCGACAACGCGGCGCGGATCGACGGCGCGAGCGAGTTCCGCATCTTCCGCAGCATCGTGCTGCCCAACGCCGTGCCGGCCCTGCTCACCCTCGGGATCTTCACGTTCGTCAACAACTGGAACGACCTGCTGTGGCCGCTCGTGTTCACCACGCAGTCCGAGATGGGCACGGTGACATCCGGTCTCACGCTGCTGACTGGACCGGGCGGGATCATCCCGCAGGGCGTGATGATGGCGGGCTCCCTGATCGCCCTGCTGCCGCTCGCGATCCTCTTCTTGCTGATCCAGAGACGGTTCGTCGACAGCGTCGGAACGTCGGGCCTGAAATGAGCGAGGAACGGATGCCGAACACGCCCTGGTACCGCGACGGTCGCCTGCACTTCGGTGCGGGGATCGAGAACACCTTCGTGCCGCAGGAGCGGCCGGGGGAGCGCGCGATCGACGAATACGCGCTCACCGAGCACTACACCCAGTGGGCGCACGACCTCGACCTGGCCGTCTCGGTGGATGCCGAGTTCCTGCGCTGGGGGATTCCGTGGCACGTGGTGTCGCCCGAGCGCGGCCGGTGGGACTGGTCCTGGACCGACCGCGTGCTCGAGGGCTTCGCCGAGCGCGGCCTCCGCCCGATCGTCGACCTGCTGCACTACGGCACGCCGACGTGGATCGAGGGGGAGTTCGCCCACCCCGACTACGCGGCGTTCGTCGCCGAGTACGCCGCCCGCGCCGCCGAGCGCTACCGCGGGCTCGCCACGGACTACACCCCCGTCAACGAGCCGATGCTGCACTCCCTGTTCAGCGGCGAGTACGCGTACTGGCCGCCGTACCGCTCGGGACCCGCCGGTCTCGTCGAGATCGCGACCGCGATCGCGCGCGGGTTCGTGGGCACGCAGCGCGCCGTCGCCGACGTGCTCGGCGGCGCGGCGACCTTCGTGCACGTCGACGCCTCGATGCGGTACGCCGGCGACGTCGACGCTCCCGAGCACCGCGAGACCGCGCACCGCTACGCGCATCAGGCCTTCCTCGTCGAGGATCTCGTCACGGGACACGTGACCGAGGGGCATCCGCTGCTCCCGCTCCTGCGGGCCAACGGCGTCGACGACGTACAGCTCGCGTGGTTCCGCGACAACGCGGTACAGCCCGACGTCATGGGCGTGAACTACTACCCGCGTCACTCGACGGAGCTGTTCGAAGCCGGCATCCATCACGGAGGCGGCTTCGCCGACCCGCGCCCCACGCGCGACGACGGCACCGACGGAATGGTCGAGATGCTGCGCACGTACGCGGAGCGCTACGGCGCTCCGGTCATGCTCGCCGAGACCTGCGTCACCGACGACGTCCCCACGCGCCTGGCGTGGCTGGATGCCTCGGTCGCCGCCGTCGAGGGTCTCCGCGCCGACGGTGTCGACGTCGTCGGATACACGTGGTGGCCGCTGTTCGACATGTACGAGTGGACCTATCGCCACAGCGATCTCCCCCGCTCCGCTCACCTTCTGACCATGGGCCTCCACGACCTCGTGGAGACCCCGACCACCCTGGCGCGCCGGCGTAACCCGGTGGCCGACCGATTCGCCGCACACGCATCCCGAGGAGCACGATGACCACCGCCCGCCTGACCGTCGACCCCCGCTTCCCCATCGGGGCCGTGCGGCGCCGCCTCTTCGGCGGCTTCGTCGAGCACCTGGGACGCCACGTCTACGACGGCATCTACGAACCCGGCCACCCCGAGGCCGACGAGCAGGGGTTCCGTCGCGACGTGCTCGAGCTCGTGCGCGAGCTGGGCGTGTCGATGATCCGCTACCCCGGTGGCAACTTCGTGTCGGGCTTCCGCTGGGAAGACAGTGTCGGCCCGCGCGAGAAGCGTCCTCGTCGCCTCGACCTGGCGTGGCACTCCACCGAGACGAACGAGGTCGGGCTGCACGAGTTCTCCGATTGGCTCGAGAAGGCGGGCAGCGAGCTGATGCTCGCGGTGAACCTCGGCACGCGCGGGACGCTCGAGGCCATCGACCTCCTGGAGTACAGCAACCTCCCCGGCGGGACCGCCCTGTCGCAGCAGCGGATCGACAACGGCCGCGAGGCGCCGTTCGACGTGCGCGTGTGGTGCCTCGGGAATGAGATGGACGGACCCTGGCAGCTGGGCCACCGCTCCGCCGACGACTACGGCAAGATCGCGGCGCGAACGGCCAAGGGCATGCGCCAGCTCGATCCGACCATCGAGCTCGTGGTGTGCGGGTCCTCCGGCGCCCAGATGCCGACGTTCGGCGAATGGGAGCGCGTCGTGCTCACGCACACGTACGACGAGGTCGACATGATCTCGTGCCACGCCTACTACCAGGAGCACGACGGCGACATCGACTCGTTCCTCGCGTCGTCGGTCGACACCGACCGGTTCATCGAGGCCGTCGTCGCGACCGCCGACCACGTCGGCGCGGTGCGCGGCAGCGACAAGAAGATCGACATCTCGTTCGACGAGTGGAACATCTGGTACCAGACGCGCTTCCACGACGTGGATCAGCTCAGCGGCATCGACAACTGGCCCGTCGCGCCGCGCCTGCTCGAGGACGTGTACTCGGCGGTGGATGCCGTGGTCTTCGGCAGTCTCATGATCTCGCTGCTCGCGCACGCCGACCGGGTGGCATCCGCGTCCCTCGCTCAGCTGGTGAACGTGATCGCGCCGATCATGACGGAGCCCGGCGGGCCCGCCTGGCGGCAGACGACGTTCTACCCGTTCTCGATCACGTCCCGTCTCGCGCGGGGTGAGGCGCTGCGCGTACAGATCGAGGCGGGCACGATCGACACGGCGAAGCACGGCACGGTCCCGGCGGTGGATGCCGTCGCCACCCACGACGCCGAGACGGGCGAGGCCGCGGTCTTCCTCGTCCACCGCGGGCGGCAGCAGCCCGTCGAGGTCGCGATCGACGTCACGGGCTTCGGGAACGTCGAGCTCGTCGAGACGCACCTGCTGCACGACGACGATCCGTACGCGAGCAACACGCTCGAGCACCCCGACCGCGTGCAGCCGGGTGTGCTCGAGGGGGCGCGGATCGAGGACGGCATCCTGCACGTGACGCTCCCGCCGATCGCGTGGGCCGCGCTCGCGCTGCGCCGCGTGGGCTGAAACTCGCAGAAACGCCCCTTTCTCGCAGGATTCCCGGGGGAATCTGCGAGAAAGGGGCGTTTCTGCGAAGAAGCGGCGTCAGGCGAGCTGAGCGCGGCGCGCATGCAGTTCGTCGAACGTCGCGAACGACTCGGCGATGGGGTTGCCCGTGAAGTGGCCGACCCAGCCGTCGTCGTCGTGGAAGAACCGGATGCTGACGAACTCGGGGTTCGTGCCCATGTCGAACCAGTGCGTAGTGTTCGCCGGGACCGAGACGAGGTCGCCCGCCTCGCAGTAGAGCGCGTGGACCTTCTCGTTCACGTGCAGGTAGAAGACGCCGGCGCCCTTCGCGAAGAAGCGGTCCTCGTCGTCGTCGTGGCGGTGCTCGGACAGGAAGCGCTCGCGCGAGGCGCCCTTGACCTCGTCGTAGTTGTCCTGCGCGGGGGAGAGGCCCACGATGTCGACGAGGGTGTAGCCCTCGTCCTGCTTCACCTTCTCGACCTGCTCGGCGTAGAGCGCGAGCACGTCGTCGAGGGCGGCGTCGGAGGCGATCTCGTGCACGTCCCACCGGGAGAAGCGGGCGCCGAGCTCGGCGAGGGCCGCGCGGATCTCGTCCTCGTCGGTCGTCTCGAGGACGGGGCTGGTCGGGTCGGTCTCTTTCCAGACGGTCAGGAGCGTCATGGCTCCTCCTCTCGGACGGATACGGTCGGGACGTGTCGATTGTCTCGCCCCCGGGGAGGGTCCGGGGCGTTCCCGCCGCCGCGACCCGTAACAAACCGCAACCTCGGACGGCTCCGCACAGCGCCCGCTGATTTACTGCTCGACGGCCGCCGCCCCACAGCACCCGCCGCGGCTTCCCGCACCCGACCTCCTCCGAAGGGGACCCCCGTGTCCGTTCGTTCCCACCGCTGGGCGACGCTCGTCGCCACCGCCGGCATCGCCGCGATCGCCCTGACCGGTTGCGCTCAGCAGAACACCGCCGCGCCCGCCGCTTCGTCCGCCCCCGTCCAGAAGGCCGAGAACCTCCCGGCGCCGTTCGACGGCGCGCCGCTGAAGGTCGCCCTCGTCCAGCAGTCCGGCGCGGGTGACTTCTTCACCGCGTGGACGGCCGGCGCGAAGGCGCAGGCCGCCGCGGTCAACATCGACCTCACGGTCTTCGACGCGCGCAACGACAACGCCAAGCAGGCGTCCGACCTCGAGCAGGCCATCGCCGCGAAGCCCGACGCGATCATCGTCGACCACGGCCAGACCGACACGATCGAGCCGCGCGTGCATGCGGCGGTGGATGCCGGCATCCCGGTCATCGTCTACGACCTCGCGCTCAAGGACTCCACCGGTGTCGTCGTGACCTCGCAGTCGGATGCCTCGATGGCGCAGGGCGTCCTCGACCAGCTCGTGAAGGACAACGGCCAGGGTGCCAAGGTCGGCCTCGTCAGCGCCGAGGGCTTCGCCCCGCTCGACCGCCGCAAGAAGGTGTGGGACGAGGTCATCGCGAAGAACGGCCTCGACCAGCTCTTCTTCACCGGCAAGGTGACCGAGTCGACCGCGACCGACAACATCCCGCTCGTCGACGCCGCCCTCAAGGCCAACCCGGGTGTGCAGGCGATCTTCGCCCCGTACGACGAGATCACGAAGGGCGTCGTCCAGGCCGTCGAGCAGAACAACCTGCAGGACAAGGTCAAGGTCTACGGCATCGACATCTCCAACGCCGACATCGAGGTCATGACCGCCGACGGCAGCCCGTGGGTCGCCACGAGCGCGACCGACCCCTCGGCCGTGGGCGCCGGTGTCGTGCGTGCTCTCGCGCTGAAGCTGGCCGGCCAGCTCACCGAGGACACCGTCCAGTTCCCCGCCGTGACCATCACGCGCGACTTCCTGATCGAGAAGGGCATCACCAACGTCGCCCAGCTGCGCGAGGCCGAGCCGTCGCTGCTCCTGAACGACACGGTGGTCGCCGACTGGCTGCCGGCCGTCTCCGGATGACCTTTCCGCTCTCGCACGCCGCTCAGGTGAACGACGCCCCCGTCGTCCGCCTGAGCGGCGTCGGCGTGCGGTTCGGCACCAACCAGGTGCTCCGCGACGTCTCGCTCGACCTGTACCCGGGGAGCATCACGGCGCTCCTCGGGACCAACGGCGCGGGGAAGTCGACGCTCATCGGCGCGATCTCCGGCGCCAACGCGGCGTACACGGGGGAGATCGCGGTCGAGGGGTCGGCGCAGCGGCTCACCTCACCCGCCCGCGCCCGCCGCGCCGGCATCGAGACCGTCCACCAGCGGATCGCCGACGGCATCGTGCCCGGACTGAGCGTCGCCGACAACCTCGCGCTCACCGACCTCGCGACCGGGGGGCACCGCCTCGTGCGCCGGGCGGAGGCGGAACGGGTCGCTCGCGCGGCGCTCGAGCGGCTCGGCCTGTCGTGGTCCGACGAGGTCTTGAGAGCGGATGCCGCGCGCCTCGGCACCTCCGATGCGCAACTGCTCGTGCTCGCCCGCGCCCTGCGCTCGACGCCGCGCCTGCTCATCCTCGACGAGCCCACGTCGGCGCTCACCGCGGCGGAGGCGGACCGCCTGTTCGCCGTGCTGCGGGTGCTGCGCGACGAGGGCCTGTCGATCCTGTTCGTCAGCCACCGCTTCGGCGAGATCGAGCGGCTGGCCGATCGCATCGTCGTCCTGCGCGACGGTCGACTCGAGCTCGAGTCGGGGCGCCCGTTCGACTGGACCGCCGCGCTCGAGGCGATGCTCGGCGTCCCCACCGAGCTGCAGCAGCACGTCACCGAGCCGCTCCCCCCGGGCGCGCAGGTCCTCGAGGTCGACGGCGCCGTGCTGCTGCCCGGCAGCGAGCCGCTCACCCTCGAGGTGGCCGCGGGCCAGGTGACCGGCATCCTGGGTCTGCTGGGGGCCGGGAAGACCGAACTCGCCGAACTCATCGCGGGCGTCCGTGTCGACGGTGACGCGCGGCTGCGGCTGGACGGCGCACCGTACCGACCCTCCTCGCCCGCCGCGGCGAAGGACGCGGGCGTCGTGCTCGTGCCCGAGGATCGCCAGCGGCAGGGCATCCAGCCCGGCTGGTCGATCGGCCGGACCGTCGGACTCCCGGTGCTGCGACAGATCTCGCGCTGGGGCGTCGTGTCGCCGGGCCGCGAACGCGCGGCCGCCGACGACGTGATCGACGCGTACGGCGTCGTCGCGCCGTCCGCCGACACGCGCGTCGACGACCTCTCCGGCGGCAACCAGCAGAAGGTCGTCGTGGGGCGGTGGCTGCGCACCGGGCCGCGGCTCGCGGTGCTCGACGAGCCCTTCCGCGGCGTCGACATCGGCGCCCGCCGCCGCATCGGCGACGCCGCCCGCGACCGCGCGGCCGAGGGCGCGGCCGTGATCGTGCTCTCCAGCGACGTCGACGAGATCCTCGACGTCGCCGACCGCATCGTCGTCCTCGTCTCGGGGCGCATCGCTCTGGACACCCCCGCCGGAGTGCTCGACCGCGCGCGCATCGTCGCCGCTCTCCTCGACGACCCCGGCCACCGGAAGGAAACCGCATGACCACCGCTCTCGTCCCCGCGCGGGTGAGCGTCGGCTCCCGGATCGTGGATGCCATCGCGAAGTGGGGCTTCGTCGCCGTCACGGTCCTGCTGATCGCGTTCTTCGCCCTGAGCCAGCCGGCGTTCGCGACCCCCGAGAACCTCGTCGGGATGCTGAAGTACATCGCCCCGATCGGCATCGCCGGCCTCGGCGTGACCCTCGCGATGACCGTCGGCGGACTCGACCTGTCGGTGGGCGCCAACGCCGGATTCGCGGTGTCCATCGCCGCGTGGACCATGGTGATCGCGAACCAGGTCGGCGGGATCGCCGTCGGCGTCGTCCTGCTCTCGGGTGCCCTGATCGGCGCGATCAACGCCGCGCTGATCGTGTTCGCCCGCATCCCCGACCTGCTGGCGACGCTCGCGACGATGTTCACCGTCGTCGGTCTCAAGCTCATCATCGTGGACGGCAAGTCCATCTCGTCGCAGATGACCCTCGACGACGGCAGCACCGCGCCGGGCCGCTTCACGCCCGACTTCGTGTGGTTCGACCGCGGTTTCATCGGCCCGATCTCGGTGCCCGTGGTGCTCTTCCTCGGACTCACGGTCGTGCTGTGGTTCGTCCTCGACCGCACCCGCTGGGGTCGCGCGCTCGCCGCTGTCGGCTCGAACCCCGAGGCCGCGCGCCTCGCCGGTGTGCGCGTCCGCGCCTACCGCGCCGCCGCGTACATCGGCTGCGGGATCCTGGCATCCATCGCCGGTCTCATCCTCGCCGCCCGCATCGGACAGGGCGACGTCTCGGCCGGCAACAGCCTGCTCCTGGATGCCGTGGCCGTCGCGCTCGTCGGCGTCTCGGTGCTCGGCATCGGGCGCCCGAACGCGTGGGGCACGGCGCTCGGCGCGGTGCTCGTGGCCGTGATGGTCACCGGGTTCTCGATGATGGGCCTGCCGTACTACATCCAGGACTTCGGGAAGGGCCTCGTGCTGCTCGTGGCCCTGCTGTTCAGCTTCACGTTCCGCCGTCGCAAGACCACCATCGTCGCCGGGAGCACCACCGCATCATGACCGTCCTCACCGATCAGCTGACCGTCGCCACGGTCCCCGCCTACCTCGCCGCACGCCCGCACCTCTCGGGGCCGGTGGATCCGGCATCCATCGTGTCCGTCGACGAGGTCGGCGACGGCAATCTGAACCTCGTCTTCATCGTGAAGGATGCCGCAGGCAACGGTGTCGTCGTGAAGCAGTCGCTGCCGCACGTACGCGTCGATCCGTCCTGGCCGCTCACGCGCGAACGGGTGGCGCGGGAGGCCGTCGTGCTCGGGGTGCACGAGCGGATCGATCCGGCGCACGTGCCCGCGTTCCACGGCTTCGACGCGGAGAACCTCGCGCTGTCGATCGAGGACCTCAGCGACCACGCCGTCTGGCGCGGAGAACTCAACGCCGGGCGGCTGCACACCTACGCCGCCGCGCAGCTCGGCGAGTACGTGGGGGCCGTCGGGTTCGCGACGAGCGCCTTCGGGACGCCGGGGCCGGAGCGCCGCCGTGCGATCGCCGCCGCGACGAACCCCGAGCTGAGTGAGATCACCGAGGACCTGGTCTTCACCGAGCCGTACGTCGACCACGAGCACAACGGGTGGCTGCCCGCGAACGACGAGGACGTGCGCGAGCTGCGCGCCGACCGGGCGTTCGTGCGCGAGATCGGCCTGGCGAAGCTGCGGTTCCAGGAGAGCACGCAGAGCCTGATGCACGGCGACCTGCACACCGGATCGGTGTTCGTGCGGGCCGAGGGGGAGTCGGTGCGCGCGTTCGACTCGGAGTTCGGCACCTACGGCCCCACGGGCTTCGACCTCGGTGCCGTGTGGGCGAACCTCGTGATCGCCGCGGCTCGCGCGCACGTGCTCGGGCGGTCTGCGGATGCCGAGACGCTGCTGACGCTGCCCGTCGAGCTCGTCGACGCGTTCGAGGCGGAGTTCCGTCGCCGCTGGCCCGACCGCGTCGACCCGCGCGTGTACAGCGACGAGGTCCTGAAGCACACGCTCGCGGTCGTGCGATCGGATGCCGCGATCTACGGCGCCGCGAAGGCCGTGCGCCGCATCGTCGGGTTCTCGAAGGTCGCCGACATCCAGACCCTGCCCGAGCCCGAGCGCGCGGTCGCCGCCCGTTTCGTGCTGCGCGCCGCGCGGACCCTCGGGACCGCGCGGCTGGAGGACGCCGACCCGCGCGTGTTGACCGCGCGGACGGTGGCGCTGCTCGGCTGACGGGGGCGGGGCGCCGCCCCGCCCCCGCGCATAAACGCTGTGCGTCGGCGGAAACGCCCTCTCCGAGCGTTTCTGCCGAGCCGGAGCGTTTATGCGGAGTTGGTCCTGGCCGCAGGCGGCCGGGCGGTGACGGATGCCGCGGCTCAGCGGGTCGCGACGCACGCCGAGAGCGCAGCGCCGCTGCTCAGCGGGTCGCGACGGTGAAACGCAGCAGCCACTCGGCGATCTCGAGGTGGCGGCGGGCGGCGGCGACGTCCTCGCCCCACGCGTACATGCCGTGGCTCGCGACGATGAGCGCGGGGACCTCGGGCACGTCGGCCGTGGCCGGGACGTAGACCTCGTCGAAGCGGGCGGCCTCGACGCTCATGTCCTGGTCGTTCGCGATCACCGGGATCGTCACGGTCTCGCCGTGCGCGCGGTGGCCGATGCCCTTGAGCATCTCCATGTCGCGGATCTCGACCCCGCCCGGCCACCGGTGCCCCGCGACGACCGCGTCGAACGCGTGCACGTGGAACACCGCTCCCGCGCCGGTCCGCGCGGCGATGTGCGCGTGGAGCCCCGCCTCGGCGGACGGCGGCCGCGGGTCGTCGGGGTCGATCGCCGCGCCGTCGGCGTCGATCAGCACGACGTCGCGATCGGTGAGCTCGGACTTGTCGAGACCGGATGCCGTGACCGCGAGCACGAGCGGATGCCGGTCGATCACGACCGACAGGTTGCCGGAGGTGCCGCGCATCCAGCCGTACCCCGAGAACCGGGCGGCCTCTGTGGCGAGAGCGGCACCGGCTTCCTGCACGCGCGCGGTGAGAGGGAGCGTCATCGCGTGAGCTCGATCTCGTCGAAGGAGGCCACCGCCGGCGCCGCGAACTCCGCGCCGTGCCAGGGCTCGCCGGCGCGGTCGAGCGCGACGACCTGCCAGCCGGCCGCGAGGGCCGCGGCGACCTCGTCGGGGTGGTCGGTGAGGAACAGCGCGCGCCCGGGAGCGACCCCCAGCGCCGCGGCGATGCGGTCGTACGACCCGGACTCCTTCTTGGGACCCGCGCTCACCGTGTCGAAGAAGTCCTCGACGAGCGGCGTCAGATCGCCCTGCGGCGCGTGGCGGAACCACGGCACCTGCGATGCGACGGAGCCGGACGAGTACACCGCGAGCCGGATCCCCGCCTCGTGCCACGCGTGCAGGCGCGGCGGCACGTCCTCGAAGAACTGCGAGTGGATCTCGCCGGCGGCGAAACCCTCGGCCCACAGGATGCCCTGCAGCGTCTTCAGCGGCGTCGACTTCACATCGGATGCCATGAGCTCGCGCAGCGCGTCGGCGACCTGGGTATCGGTGGCGTCGGCATCCAGTCCGGTCTCGGCGATCGCGTCGGCGCGGGCGGCGCGCACGGTGTCGTCGTCGCGGGCGAGGAGCGCGTCGAGGCGCGGGCGGGCGTAGTCGTACAGGTCGCCGAGGATGAACCCGGCGGCGCTCGTCGTGCCCTCGATGTCGAGCACGACGACGTCGGCGGAGATGGCGGTCATTGCGGGTCCTCGTCGGGGGAAGCGGTCACGGAGCGGAAAGCGATGGTGTCGGGCTGCACGGTCGCGGCGACCGGCGCGGGCTCGGCGGGCGAGCGGCGGCGCCGGAGCGCGGGCGCGGGCGCCTCGGCATCCGGGTCCGTCGCGAAGTGCTCGCCGACGTTCGCCGGGGCGAAGGTTCCGCGACTCGTCGCGATCCGGGTCACCAGGCGCGGCGGCGTGACGTCGAACGCGGGGTACCACGCGTCGGTCACGAGCGGGCTCGCGGTGCGGTGCCCCAGGACCTCGAGCACCTCGCGCGGGTCGCGGTCCTCGATCACGACGTCGGCGCCCGTCGGAGCACCGGGATCGGGCGCCTCGACCATGGCGTAGTACGGGATGCCGAACGCCGCCGCTGCGGCCGCGTGCGCGAGCGTGCCCACCTTGTTCACCACGGATCCGTCGAGCGCGACACGGTCGGCGGCGGTGACGACGGCGTCGATCGGTCCGGAGCCGACACCGCGCGGCGAGGCGAGGGCCGCTGCGGCCATGCCGTCGGTGATCAGCGTGACCTTCTGGTCGAGCTCGCGCAGCGAGTGCGCGGTCAGGCGCGCGCCCTGCAGGTACGGGCGGGTCTCGGTCGCGATCCACTCGATCTCGCGGCCGGCCTCGCGGGAGGCTGCGACGAGCCCGAACAGGTACGCGTCGGCCCAGCAGTGCGTCAGGATGCGCGGCGACGCCGGCAGCAGGGACAGCGTCGCGCGACCGAGACGCAGGCTCGCCTCGCGGTAGTCGCGGTCGACGGCCGCGGCCGTCTTGAGCGTCACGGACACGAGGGCGTCGGTGTCGTCGGCATCCCGTCCGGCCGTGAGGATCCGGGCGACGGCATCGCGCGGGTGGGCATTCGTCGGGCGGGCGGTGGCGAGGGCGCGACCCGCGCGGCCGAGCGCGGTGCGCGCCTCGCCGAGCGGCAGCCCGCGCACGTGGAGCGCGGCCAGCCCCATGCCGGCGGTCGCGGCGTACAGCGGCCCCGAGCTCTGGGTCACCATGTCGCGGATGGCCGTGGCGACCTCGTCGGGGGTCGTGGCATCCACCCATTCCACCCGCGCGGGGAACACGCGGCGATCGAGGATGCGGACGACACCGGCCGACTCGTCGAAGACGACGGAGTTCTCGAGCGTGGCAGACATCGCGATGATTCTCCCACGCACGTCCGACAGCGACGGCGCCCGTGACGCCGCGCGACGCGCCCCGTCCGCGATCCGCGCACACTCAGTCCGATTCGGGCGGATGCCACTGACCCGGCGCGAATCGCTGAGGTTGTGCCGCGGCGGCGGCGATGCGCCGCGCCCGCTCCGCGATCGGCGCATCCTCCGCGATCCGCGCAACCTCAGCCCGATTCGGGCGGATGCCACTGACCCGGCGCGAATCGCTGAGGTTGTGCCGCGGCGGCGGCGATGCGCCGCGCCCGCTCCGCGATCGGCGCATCCTCCGCGATCCGCGCTACCTCAGCCCGATTCGGCCGGATGCCACTGACCCGGCGCGAATCGCTGAGGTTGTGCCGAACCCGCCCGGCGGCTCGCGCGCGCCCGCGCCCGCGTGAGACAATGGCCACGGCGTGCTCGGACCGACCTTTCCCCGCACGGCGCGAAGGCGCCGCCGGGTCGAAGGGCCACCGGGCCCAGAGGACAGCGTCCGCCGCACCTTCTCCTGAGGAGCAGAGATGTCCGCGAACCCCACCGCCGCCCCCGCCGAGACCGCAACGGTCGAGCGCGTGCAGCAGCACCGCCGGTACCTCATGTGCCGGCCCGAGCACTTCACCGTCAGCTACAGCATCAACCCGTGGATGGAGCCGTCGCGCCCCACCGACACCGCCCTGGCCCTGCGCCAGTGGCAGTCGCTCTACGACACGTACACCGAGCTCGGCCACGAGATCGAGCTCATCGACCCGCTCGAGGGCCTGCCCGACATGGTCTACACGGCCAACGGCGGCTTCGTCATCGACGGCGTCGCGTACGGCCCGAAGTTCCGCTTCCGCGAGCGTGCCGACGAGGCCCCCGCGTTCATCGACTGGTTCGCCGCCAACGGTTTCGAGGTCGCCGAGCCGGTCGAGGTCAACGAGGGCGAGGGCGACTTCCTGCTCGTCGGGAACACGATCCTCGCCGGCACCGGCTTCCGCTCGACGGGCGACAGCCACCGCGAGGTCGGAGAGGTGTTCTCGCGCGAGGTCGTGTCGCTGACGCTCACCGACCCGCGGTTCTACCACCTCGACACCGCGATCGCCGTGCTCGACCCGGTCGAGGGTCCCGGCGGCGTCGAGAAGGCCAACATCGCGTACCTGCCGAACGCCTTCGATGAGCGCAGCCAGGCGATCCTCCGTGAGCGGTATCCGGATGCCATCCGGGTCTCGGATGCCGACGGCGCGGTGTTCGGCCTGAACTCCGCCAGCGACGGCAAGAACGTCATCATCTCGCTGCGCGCGAAGGGCTTCGAGGCGCAGCTGCGCGAGCGCGGCTACACGCCCGTCCTGGTCGACCTGTCCGAGCTGCTGCTCGGCGGCGGCGGGATCAAGTGCTGCACGCTCGAGCTGCGCGGAGGCACCCGATGAGCACCACCGTCGACGACCTCGGCGCTCAGCTCATCGCCGCCGAGGGCGCGCACCTCGCGCACAACTACCACCCGCTGCCGGTCGTCGCCGCGCGCGCCGAGGGCGTCTGGGTCACCGACGTCGAGGGCAAGCGCTACCTCGACCTGCTGTCGGCGTACTCCGCGTTGAACTTCGGCCACGGCCACCCGGCGATCCTCGCCGCCGCCCGCGAGCAGCTGGAGCGCCTCACGCTCACGAGCCGCGCGTTCCACAACGACAAGCTCGGCCCCTTCGCCACGGCGCTCGCGCAGCTGTGCGGCAAGGACCTCGTGCTGCCGATGAACACCGGCGCGGAGGCGGTCGAGACCGGTATCAAGGTCGCCCGCGCGTGGGGCTACCGCTCGAAGGGCATCGCCCCGGATGCCGCGACCATCATCGTCGCGAACGGCAACTTCCACGGCCGCACCACGACGATCGTCGGCTTCAGCGACGACCCCGTCGCGCACGACGACTTCGGTCCGTACGCGCCCGGCTTCGTGCACGTGCCCTACGGAGACGCGGATGCCATCGCCGCCGCGATCGACGAGAACACCGCCGCGGTGCTCCTCGAGCCGATCCAGGGCGAGGCCGGCATCATCATCCCGCCGGAGGGGTTCCTCCGCCGGGTGCGCGAGATCTGTACCGAGAACGACGTGCTGTTCATCGCCGACGAGATCCAGTCGGGCCTCGGCCGCGTGGGCGAGACGTTCGCGTGCGACCGCGAGGGCGTCGTGCCCGACATCTACCTCCTCGGCAAGGCGCTGGGCGGTGGCATCCTGCCCCTGTCCGCGGTCGTCGCGAACGAGGACGTCCTGGGTGTCATCCGTGCCGGTGAGCACGGCTCGACGTTCGGCGGCAATCCGCTGGCTGCCGCGGTGGGACTGCGGGTCGTCGAGATGCTGGCATCCGGAGAGTTCCAGACCCGCGCGAAGGCGCTCGGCGAGCATCTCACGCAGGGGCTCGAGGCGCTCGTCGGTCACGGCGTGACAGCGGTGCGCGTGGCCGGGCTCTGGGCGGGCGTCGACATCGACCCGGTCGCGGGCCGCGGGCGCGAGATCGCCGAGAAGCTCCTCGCGCGCGGCGTGCTGGTCAAGGACACGCACGGGCAGACGATCCGCATCGCGCCGCCCCTGACGATCCGCGCGACCGAGATCGACTGGGCGATCGAGCAGCTCCGTCACGTCCTGCCCTGACCCTGACCCAGGCGTGAGGGGTCAATTTCTGTCGCTTCCGGTCGCTCCAGGCGACAGAAAATGACCCCTCACGCGACGGTGAGGGTCAGCTCGTCCCAGCCGGTCGCGCCGTCGGGCGCGGGCGCGGCGCGCTGCTGGGTCTGGGTCTCGCCGGTGGCGGACGTCGCGCGGCAGCGGATCGTGTGCGTGCCCGACGTGGCATCCCACGGCAGACTCCACTGCACCCACGTGTCGGACGAGATCGCCGTCGCGAGCTTCGCGGGTTGCCACGCGCCGTCGTCGATCTGCACCTCGACGCCCGAGACGCCGACGTGGGTCTGCCAGGCGACTCCGGCGATGGTCGTGGAGCCGGCGGTGACGCGCGCGCCGGCGCGGGGGACGTCGATGCGGGATGCCAGTTTCACCGGGCCGCGCGCCGACCATCCGCGCGAGGTCCAGTAGCCCTCGGCGACCGCGTACTGCGTCACCTCGAGCTCGGTCACCCACTTCGTCGCGGAGACGTAGCCGTACAGGCCCGGGACGACCATGCGGACGGGGAATCCGTGCGCGATCGGGAGCGGCTCGCCGTTCATCCCGATCGCGAGCAGCGCATCGCGTTCGTCGGTCAGCGCCTCGAGCGGCGTCGAGGCGGTGAAGCCGTCGATCGAGTGCGACAGCACCATGTCGGCATCCGCCGTCGGTTTCGCCCGCTCGAGCAGGTCGCGGATCGGGACGCCCAGCCAACGCGCCGTGCCGATCAGGTCGCCGCCGATCTCGTTCGACACGCACACGAGGGTCGCGACGGTTTCGCGCTGGGGGAGGGCGACGAGGTCGTCCCAGGTCAGCACGACTTCCTCTTCGACGAGCCCGTGGATGCGAAGACTCCACGTCGACGGATCGACCTGCGGCACGACGAGCGCGGTGTCGATGCGGTAGAAGTCCGCGGCCGGCGTGATCACCGGCGCGAGGCCGTCGATGCCGAGCTCCGCCGCGGCCGGGACGGGGGTCGTGGTGGCCGGGGTCGGCAGACGCAGGGCGGAACGGACCGCCGACGCCGCCTGAGCACCGCCGCGGACGGCCGCGGAACCGACCGCGGCGAGGGCGCCGACGACGACCGCGATGCCCGAGAACGCGAGGACGTTGCGCCGTGACGGGCCGGTGGTGTCCTCGGGGGCGGCGGCACCCGTTCGGCGGAGGCGCGCGATCAGCAGCGCCCCCGTGATCACGGCGACGGCTCCCGCGACGAACGACGGCGCGGGTGACAGCACGTCCGCGTCGGCCCGTGTCATCGACACGACCACGCCGACGACGCCGAGTCCGCCCAGGATCACGCGCCCCCACGGCGGGCGGCGACGCTCGAGAACACCGGCCGCGGCGGCGATCGCCAGGAGGAGGATCGCGATGCCGACCAGCAGCGCGGCCTTGTCGTTCGTACCGAACCAGCTGATCGCCAGGTCTTTCCCCCACGGCGGTGCGATGTCGATCATCCCGCCGCCGATGACGGCGAACGGGCTCGCCGTCGGCGCGACGACGGCCGCGGTGAGTTCGCCGAGTCCCGCGCCGAGCACGGCGGCCGCGACACCGGCGCCGGCCGCGAGCAGGTCGAGGGAGCGGGAAGCAGAGGCCACGTTCGGAGCATAGGCAGCGCACGGGGCGCGAGCGCCGTGGCATCCCGAACTCACAGCCAACCGGAACGCGGGATGGTGCGCTCCGTGTCTCCCGCTGCTGCGGGCCGGGTGTCCCGCGAGCCGGGCCGCTTCTCCCGACGAACCGCGAGAGGGGGATCGCCGCGTCCTGGATCCGCGCCCGACCGAGGGGTAGACAGGGAGCATGATCGACCGAACGGCCCTCGCGGACTTCCTCCGCACCCGGCGCGAGGCGCTCCAACCCGAGGACGTCGGGATGCCGCGCGGCGCACGGCGTCGCACCCCCGGGCTCCGGCGCGAGGAGGCCGCGGCCCTCGCGCACATGTCGACCGACTACTACGCGCGCTTGGAGCGGGAGCGCGGCCCGCAGCCGTCGCCGCAGATGCTCGCCGCGATCGCGCAGGGCTTCCACCTCACGCGCGCCGAGCGCGACCACCTGTTCCGCCTCGCCGGGCACGTGCCGGACGAGCGCTCCGCCGCGGGCGAGCACGTCAGCCCGGGACTCCTCCGCATCCTCGATCGCCTCGACGACACCCCCGCCGAGATCGTCACCGAACTCGGCGAGACCCTGCGGCAGTCGCCCCTGGGCGCCACCCTGGTCGGTGACGCGTCGCGGCGGACCGGGCCCGAGCGCAGCCTCGGCTACCGGTGGTTCAGTGATCCCGCGTCGCGAGCGCTCTACGCGTCGGAGGAGCACGAGTTCCTCAGCCGGCTCTTCGCCGCAGGTCTCCGCGAGCTCGCGGGCCGCCGCGGCCCGGGTTCTCGGGCCGCCGCCCTGGCCGACGATCTTCTCGAGCGCAGCGCGGAATTCCGGACCCTGTGGGCCGCGCACGAGGTCGGGCTTCGGCCGAGCGCGACCAAGCGGTTCGTGCACCCCGCGGTCGGCGCGCTCGAGCTGCATTGCCAGTCGCTCGTCGACCCCGAGACGTCGCATTCGCTGCTGGTCTACACCGCGGTCCCCGGCAGCGAGAGCGCCGAGAAGCTGCGCCTCCTGGCGGTCCTGGGCCCCTCGGTCGCCGCATGAGCCGCGTCCGGAGGTGTGAGGGGTCAAAGAATGTCGCTTGCGCCCGCCCGAAGCGACACTTCTTGACCCCTCACGCGCTCGATGCGCGGGTACCGTCGGGGGCATGCGCGAGCGAGTGAGGACCGTGCGGCGCCCGGCGGCGGACGGGGTGCCGCCGTTCGATCTCGCGTACGTCCGCGCCGGTCCGCGTACCGCGACCCCGGCCCTGATCATCCCCGGCGGCCCTGGACTGGCATCCGTTCTGCCCTACCGCGGACTCCGCCGACGCGCCGCCGAGGGCGGACTCGACGTCCTGATGGTCGAACACCGCGGCATCGGACGCTCGCGGCACGACCTCGCCGGCCACGTCCTGCCGCCCGACGCGATGCGTATCACCGCCGTCCTCGACGATCTCGCCGCGGTGATGGATGCCGAGGGCGTCGACCGGGCGTTCATCGTCGGGTCGTCATACGGCAGCTATCTCGCGTCGAGTTTCGGCGCTCGGCATCCGGACCGGGTCGCGGGCATGCTGCTCGACTCGGCGCTGCAATCCGCCGACGACCTCGCGCTCGAACGGGCGCGTCTGCGGGCCCTCTTCTGGGATGCCGACGACGACCTGTCCCGCGGCGTGCGGCGACTCGTCGACGAGGGGATCGACGAGCGCGTCGTGCTCGACGTCGTCCGCGCGGCCTACGAGCTCGCCGGCGCGGAGCTGTCGCGGACGCTCGTGCGGCACCGCCCCGGACTCGCGTGGCGCGCGCTCGCCGCGTACGCCACGCGCGACGCGTCGATCGCGCGGGTCCCGGGCATCTACGAATTCGACGTCGTCGGCACGATCGCGTTCCGCGAGCTGCACTACGGCGCCCCACCGGACGGACTCCCGCTCGACCCGGCGCTCACCTACGCCTTGCTCGCGGAGCGTTTCCCCGCCTTCGCGGGAGAGCCCTACGACCTCACGGCCGCCGCCGCGGGATTCTCGTGGCCGCTCGTCGCCCTCTCGGGCGACCGCGACCTGCGGACGCCGCCGGCGATCGCCGAGCGGGTGGTGAGGACGGCTCCGGATGCCACCCTGGTCCGGCTCCACAACGGACACAGCGCCCTGGACACCCACCCCATGGCGCTCCTCAACGCCACGCGACGGCTCGTCCGCGGCGAGCACCACCGACTGCCCGCCGAGGAGCCCGCGCTGGATCGCCTTCGCCGCACCGGCGTCTCCGGGCGGTTCCCGCGGGCGCTGCAGGCCCTGGCCCAGGCCGACACCGCCATCCGCCCGCGGCTCTGAGCCCTGGCATCCGCACCCCCTGTCCCTGAACGCCGGGTTCGTCAACGGGGTCGGCGGAGGACACGCCGCGGATGACACTGGCCCCTCGTTCCCCCGACGAGAGGCAGCACGATGAAGGCATTGACCTGGCAGGGCACGCGCGACGTGAGTGTCGAGGAGGTCCCCGACCCGCAGATCCTCGAACCGACCGACGCGATCGTGAAGATCACCTCGACCGCCATCTGCGGCTCCGATCTGCATCTGTACGAGATCTTCGGACCGTTCATCGACCCGGGCGACGTCCTCGGCCACGAGCCGATGGGTGTCGTCGTCGAGATCGGCTCTGGCGTCACGAACCTGGCGGTCGGCGACCGCGTCGTCGTTCCCTTTAACATCTCGTGCGGGCACTGCTTCATGTGCCGGCGCGGGCTGCAGTCCCAGTGCGAGACCACGCAGGTACGCGAGTACGGCAGCGGGGCGTCGCTCTTCGGCTACACCAAGCTGTACGGCCAGGTACCCGGCGGTCAGGCCGAGTATCTCCGCGTCCCGCTCGCGGACTACAACCACATCAAGGTCGGCGACGACCTGCCTGACGACCGCTACCTGTTCCTCAGCGACATCGTGCCGACGGCGTGGCAGGGCGTGCAGTACGCAAACGTTCCGGACGGCGGCACGCTCGCTGTCATGGGCCTCGGGCCCGTGGGGCAGTTCGTCTCGCGCATCGGCGTGCACCTTGGCTACCGCGTCCTCGCGGTCGAGCCCGTGGCCGAGCGTCGCGCGATGGCCCAGCGCCACGGCGTCGAGACCTTCGACCTCACCGACACGGTGGTCGACGAACTGCGCGACCTCACGGAGGGTCGCGGAGCCGACGGCGTGGTCGACGCGGTCGGCATGGAAGCGCACGGCAACGGCGGCATCAAATTCGCGCAGAACGCGATCGGTCTGCTCCCGGATGCCATCGCCCAGAAGCTCATGGACACGGCGGGCCTCGACCGGCTCGCCGCGATGCACGCCTCGATCGACGTGGTCCGTCGCGGCGGAACCGTGTCGCTCAGCGGCGTCTATGCCGGTGAGGCGGACATCCTGCCGATGAAGACGATGTTCGACCAGCAGCTGAACCTGCGGATGGGGCAGTGCAACGTCAAGCGCTGGATCGGCGACCTGCTGCCGCTGGTGGAGGACCCCGCCGACCCGCTCGGCGTGATGGACCTCGTGACGCACCACGCGCCGCTCGAGGACGCCCCCCGCCTGTACGAGACGTTCCAGAAGAAGGAGGACGGCTGCATCAAGGTCGTGCTGCGCCCCTGATTCCTGGCGCGTGAGGGGTCAATATTTGTCGCTTCTGGCTCCGCCAGGCGACAAATATTGACCCCTCACGCGCGTGGGGCCCGGTGCACGGACTCCAGAGCTGCGGCGTCGGCGGGGGACATGCCGGGGATCGGCTCGCCGTTCCAGACGATGTCGTCGCCGAGGGCGGCGAGCACCTCCTTGCGGTCGCCGTGCGAGATCTTGGCCCCGTGCACGATGGTCGCCGGGCTCCACAGCATCGCGGCGTCGTCCCACCAGCCGGCGCCGACGTCGCGGACCCGCACGAGGTCGTGCAGCGTTCGCGGCAGGTGCGACAGCGGTTCGGTGAAGGCGTCGGCGAGGACCGCGAGCGTGATCTGGCGCTGCGTGCCGGGGACCGCCACGACCGTCCGATCGACGGAGCCCTCCATCGCGCGGGAGACGTCCTCAGCCTCGAGCAGGATCACGCCGTTCGTGGGTCGCGGATTGCACTCGATGATCTTGTAGTCCGGCGCGTCGGGTGTGCCGTGGTCGACGAAGTCGAACGAGATCTGGCCCGTGAACGTCGGGTCGAGGGCGTCGACGAGCTGCTGCGTGTACCGCAGGGTGTCGGTGCTGTCGACGGCGATGAAGCCGATCGCGGTGCTGTGCGCCCACTGCTCGGCGGCCTTGTAGGTCGTGTGGGCCGTGACCTGACCGTCGACGACGACGCTGTACGTGCAGACCATGGGCCCGTCGACGAACGGCTGCACGAGCCACGGCTGCTCGGGCGTCGGCACGCAGTCCTCGATCGGCACCTTGCCCGCGAGCGGCCCGGTGTTCGTGAGGAGCCCGACCCCGCCGCGTGAGAACGCCGCGCGGGCGAAGTACCGGGGGAAGCGGTCGATCGCCGCGCGGAGTTCGTCGGGCGACGTGACGACGACCGTCTCGGGGATCGGCACCCCGGCATCCTGAGCCAGGCGCTGGAAGCTCGCCTTGTCGTGGAGGCGCGCCAGATCGGCGAAGCTCCCCGCGTACAGTTCGACGCCCTCCGGGAGGTCGGCGACGCGGGCCGCGAGGTAGAAGACCTCCTCGAACGTGGGGATGATCACGTCGATGTCGTGCTCGCGCACGTACGCGCCGACCGTCTCGATGAAGGCATCCGTCTCGAATCGGGGAGACGGGGTGACCAGGTGCCCGGCGAGGAAGCGGGAGTGGTTGCCGACCGCGCCGTCGTACGTGTCGCTGGCGAAGACCGTATGGCCGACGCTGCCGAGCTTGCGGACGAGGTCCAGGGCGAACGTGTTGCGGGAACTGGTGATGAGGACGCGCATGAGGGCACCTTCGGCGGAGGCGACGGATGTCGCGCCAGCCTAGCGACGGCGGCGCGCGCCGCGGGGGAAACATCTGCGCAACACGGGCCTCGGTAGGCTCGCTGCATGGGTGACCTGTTCGACGGTTACGGCTCCACGCTGGCGCCGCGCAAGACCGCATCCGGCATCCCGGCGTACGACGAGATGTTCGGCGTCCCGGCCACCCCGGGAGATGCCGCACCCTCGCGCGAGGCGTATCGGGAGCTGTACCAGACGCTGGCGCAGATGACGCAGGAAGAGCTGCGCGGTCGCACCGACTCGCTCGCGAGCTCGTATCTCGCCCAGGGCGTCACGTTCGACTTCGCCGGCGAGGAGCGTCCGTTCCCTCTGGATGCCGTGCCCCGGGTCATCGCGTACGACGAGTGGTCGCGCATCGAGGCGGGGGTGAAGCAGCGGGTGCGGGCGCTGGAGGCCTTCCTCGACGACGCGTACGGCAACCAGCACTGCGTGCGCGACGGTGTGCTGCCCGCCGGACTCATCGCCTCGTCCCAGTACTTCTACCGTCAGGCCGCCGGCATCCGCAGCGCCAACGGCGTTCGCATCCAGGTGTCGGGGATCGACCTGATCCGCGACGAGCACGGCGAGATGCGGGTGCTGGAAGACAACGTGCGCGTGCCCTCCGGTGTCTCGTACGTCATCTCGAACCGCCGCGTCATGGCCCAGACGCTGCCCGAGCTCTTCGTCTCGATGCGCGTCCGGCCCGTCGGCGACTACCCGAACAAGCTGCTCGCGGCGCTGCGCGCGTCCGCCCCGCCCGGAATCGACGACCCGAACATCGTCGTGCTCACGCCGGGTGTGTACAACTCGGCGTACTACGAGCACACGCTGCTCGCGCGCCTCATGGGCGTCGAGCTCGTCGAGGGGCGCGACCTGCTGTGCGTCGGCGGCAAGGTGTTCATGCGTACGACCCGCGGCCCGCAGCGCGTCGACGTCATCTACCGCCGCGTCGACGACGACTTCCTCGACCCGCTGCAGTTCCGCGCCGACTCGATGCTCGGCGCCCCGGGCCTCATGCTCGCGGCGCGTCTGGGCAACGTCACGATCGCGAACGCGGTGGGCAACGGCGTCGCCGACGACAAGCTCCTCTACACGTACGTGCCCGATCTGATCCGGTACTACCTGTCCGAGGAGCCGATCCTGAAGAACGTCGACACGTGGCGCCTCGAGGATCCGGGTGCGCTCGAGGAGGTGCTCGACCGCCTCGACGAACTCGTCGTGAAGCCCGTCGACGGCTCGGGCGGCAAGGGCCTGGTCGTGGGACCGGATGCCTCGCCCGCAGAGCTCGAGAAGCTGCGGAAGCGGCTGCTCGCCGACCCCCGCGGCTGGATCGCGCAGCCGGTGGTCATGCTCTCGACCATTCCGACTCTCGTCGAGGACGGCATGCGTCCGCGGCACGCGGACCTGCGTCCGTTCGCGGTCAACGACGGCGACGACATCTGGGTGCTCCCCGGCGGCCTGACCCGCGTCGCGCTCCCCGAGGGGCAGCTCGTCGTGAACTCGAGCCAGGGCGGCGGCTCGAAGGACACCTGGGTCGTCGGCGGTTCCGCCCCCTCGCACGTCGAGTACGGCCAGGGCAACGGTGTGTCCGGCCTCGTCGCCGACCAGGCTGCCGTGACCGAAGCGATCGCTATCGTCTACGACGGGCAGCCCGCTCCCGCCACGGCACCTCGCGATCCGCGTGCCGACCGCGACCAGCAGGAGCAGCAGCAACAGGCCGATGCGGGCGTGGAGCACGGCCCGCAGGCCGAGCAGCAGCAACAGCAGCAGCAGACGGGGGAGGTGGCGTCGTGCTGAGCCGCATCGCCGAGTCGCTGTTCTGGATCGGCCGCTACATCGAGCGATCCGACGGCACCGCGCGCATCCTCGACGTCCACCTGCAGCTGCTGCTCGAAGACCCGTGGATCGATGAGGACACCGCGTGCCGGTCGCTCCTCAGCGTCATGGGGTCGCCGTTCCCCGAGAACGTCGACTCGGTCCGCCGCGAGGACGTGCTGGCGCGTCTCGCCGTCGACCGTATGAACCCGTCGAGCATCGCCTACTCGATCACCGCCGCCCGCGAGAACGCCCGCCGCGCGCGCGAGATCGTCTCGACCGAGCTGTGGGAGATCCTCAACACCACGAACTCCCGGATGCCACGGCGCCTGCAGACCGAGAAGGTGCACGAGTTCTTCCAATGGGTGCGCGAGCGCGCGGCGCTCGCGATCGGGATCGTGGACTCCTCGACCAACCGCGACGAGGCGTGGCAGTTCTTCACCCTCGGGCGGAGCATCGAGCGCACCGACATGACCGCGCGGCTGCTCGCGACCCGGTCGCTCACCGAGGTCTCGGGTCCGTCGTGGACGACGATCCTCCGCTCGTGCGGCGCGTACGAGGCGTACCTCCGGACGTATCGCGGGATGCCGAGCGCCCGCAACGCGGCCGAGTTCCTGCTCCTCGACCGCCTGTTCCCGCGGTCGATCATCTACTCCATCCAGCGCGCCGAGGACTGCATGAGCGCCATCGACCCCCGCGCCGACCGCGTCGGCCACTCCAACACCGTGCTGCGTGCCCTGGGGCAGATCCGCAACGACCTGGAGTACCGCCCGATCAGCGACATCCTCGCCGAGCTCCCCGAGCACATGCAGCGCGTGCAGACGGTGACCCGCGAGGCATCCGAGGCCATCCGGTCGCGGTTCTTCCCGACGCAGGCCGAGCCCGCGTGGATCGGAGAGATCTCGTGAAACGTCTGCGCATCGAGCACCAGACCGGGTTCGTGTACCCGGGCGATGTCGTGGCCTCGTACAACGAGGCGCGGATGCTGCCCGGCTCGACCGACAGCCAGTTCGTACTCAGCTCGTCGCTCGACATCGAGCCCTCGACGTCGGTCAACCAGTACGTCGACTACTTCGGCACCCGTGTGGCGGCGTTCGACGTGCTCTCGCCGCACGTCGGTCTGACGATCACCGCCCGCTCGCTCGTGGAGGTGCGGCCGCGCCCGATCGAGCACGCCGACATCACGTGGGAGGGGCTCCGCGAGGAGGCGGCCCGTTCCATCACGACGGTCGAGCAGCTGACGCAGACGCGCCGCACCATGCCCCACCC
The DNA here is from genome assembly GCF_001619615.1 of Microbacterium sp. T32. Classification (GTDB taxonomy): domain Bacteria; phylum Actinomycetota; class Actinomycetes; order Actinomycetales; family Microbacteriaceae; genus Microbacterium. The sequence goes on along the minus strand of NZ_LQQP01000023.1, from coordinate 134,650 downwards.
CGAGGTGGCGGCGCTCGCGCGCGAGATCGCGGCGCAGCACGAGCGTCCGGGTCCCGCCGCGCACGCGATCGCCGAGGCGATCGGCGACGCGATCGAGTACATGCAGGGCGTGACGGGCGTGCACTCCACGGCCGTCGACGCGTGGGAGGCCCGCAAGGGCGTGTGCCAGGACATCGCGCACATCACCCTCGGTGCTCTGCGCGAAGTCGGCATCCCGGCCCGCTACGTCTCGGGCTACCTGCACCCGAAGCCGGCGGCCGAGATCGGCGAGGCCGTGACGGGCGAGTCGCACGCGTGGGTCGAGTGGTTCGCGGGGGACTGGCAGGGCTTCGACCCCACGAACAACATCGAGATCGGCGACCGCCACGTCCTCGTCGGCCGTGGCCGCGACTACAACGACGTCCCGCCGCTGCGCGGCGTGTATGCCGGGCCCGGCAAGAGCCAGCTCAAGGTGAAGGTGACGATCACGCGCGAGACGTGACGGTTCTCGTCCACGGCGGCAGTCGCTCAGGAGCCTAGAGGGGCGGATTCGCGCACCACGAGGTGAGGCTCGAAGATCATCGTGGAGTGGCGGTGAGCATCGCCTTCGTCGATCTCGCTGAGCACTTTCGTTACCGCTTCCGCGCCGAGTGCGGCTTTTGGCTGTGCGACGGTGGTGATGCTGGTGTCGCCCTCCACTGCGAGAGCGAGGTCGCCGTACCCCACGACCGATGCGTCGAGGGGAGTGCGTAGTCCTCGATCTCGGAGTCCGCGGATGACCCCGAGAGCGAGTTGATCGTTCGTGCAGAAGACGCGCCGCGGGGCCCCGCTGTCGGCGATCTCCCGGCCGATGCGGACACCCTCGTCGACGGTCATGTGCGGGCTCGTGAACTCGATGACCGCGCTTCGATCGGCGGCTGTGTCGAGCACACCGCGCCGTCGGTCGCGACACTGAGGTATCGAGACGGGGCCGTTCACCAGGGTGAGTCCCTCGCCGCCAGCGGACAGCAGATGCCGCGTCGCGAGAGCGCCACCGGCGACGTCGTCGACCGCGACGGCGCACCCGTCGTGCTGGTCGACCACGCGGTCGACCAGCACGAGGTGCGTTCCCACCATGCGCAGCTGCCGTAGACGCGGGCCCGACGCGCTGTACGGGACGACGATCGCCCCGGCGGCACGCTGTTCGGCGAGCATCTCGAAGTGCGAGAGTTCGACGGCGGCATCGTCGTGGCTGACGCAGAGGGCGACGGCGTATCCGCGGCGGCCGGCGGCCACCGCGATGGCCTCGGTGATGGCGGCGTAGAACGGGTTGACCAGCTCGGGGACCACGACGCCGAGAAGCTTGTTCGATCCGCTGCGGAGCGTCGCAGCGGCGCGGTTGGGAACGAAGTCCAGTCGCTGCATGGTCTGCAGGACACGCTCGCGGGTCGCGGTCGCCACGAGGTGCGGACGGTTGATGGTGTTCGAGACGGTCGCCACGGAGACCCCGGCGGCCTCTGCGACCCGTGAGAGCCCGATGCCTTTCATTCGTCCCCGTCCGAGCGGTTTGCCGCTCAATGCTTGTGCTCCGCCAGGTTGACGGCTGCGCGTTCTTGGCTATAGTAAACCCGAATTTAATCGATTAAAAACGGAGAAGCTGGACAATGAAGCCCGAGCAGACCTCGCCACCGCCCGACCTCGACGTGCTGCGTCTGCGGTCGGCGGTGAAGACCTTCGGACCCGTCGTGGCGCTCGCGGACGGATCCATCGACCTGCGAGCGGGAGAGATCCACGCCCTGGTCGGTGAGAACGGCGCCGGCAAGTCGACTCTGGTGAAGATCCTGGCCGGTGTTCACGCTCCCGACGCCGGGGAATTCTTCGTCGCGGGCGCTCCGGTCGCCTTCCGATCGGTGGCCGACAGCAAGGCTGCGGGTATCTCCGTCATCTACCAGGAGCCGACCCTGTTCCCCGATCTCTCGGTGGCGGAGAACATCTTCATCGGGCGACAGCCCCGCGGGCGGTTGGGACTAATCGACCGAGGTGCGATGCGTGCGGCCGCGGCCGAGCTCTTCGCCAGCCTCGGTGTCCCGATCGATCCCGATCGGCCGGCGGAAGGGCTCTCCATCGCGGATCAGCAGATCATCGAGATCGCCAAAGCCATCTCCCTGGATGCTCGCGTGCTCGTGATGGACGAGCCGACCGCCGCGCTCAGCGGCGCCGAGGTGGACCGTTTGTTCGTGGTCGCTCGTCGCCTCCGCGACCAGGGCGCCGCCATCCTCTTCATCTCGCATCGCTTCGACGAAGTGTTCGACCTGACCGACCGGATCACGGTGATGCGCGACGGTCGCTACATCTCCACGCACGAGACGAGCCGGACCGACGTACCCACGATCGTTCGGGCGATGGTGGGCCGCGACGTCGACACGCTGTTCCCGAAGGAGCCGGCCCGGATCGGCGAGCCCGTCCTCACGGTGCGCGGGCTCACCCGAGCGGGCGTGTTCGCCGACGTCGACCTGGACGTGCGTGCCGGCGAGATCGTCGGTCTGGCAGGACTCGTCGGCGCGGGGCGGACCGAGGTGGCCCGCGCGATCTTCGGCATCGACCCGTACGACGAGGGCTCGGTCGTCTTCGCCGGGTCCGCGCTGCCGCAGCGTGCCCCGGATGCGGCCATCCGGGCCGGCATCGGCTTCGTGCCCGAGGACCGCCGGAAGCAGGGACTGGTGATGGACCTCTCGGTAGCGCGCAACATCACCCTCACCCTTCGGCGCTCGCTCAGCCGCTTCGGCATCATCGATGCCGCGGCCGAGCGACGGACAGCCGACGACTGGGCGGGTCGACTGCAGGTGAAGGCGGGCTCCCCGCGCATCGCCGTCTCGACTCTCTCCGGCGGTAATCAGCAGAAGATCGTGCTCGCGAAGTGGCTCGCCAACGACCCCAAGCTCCTCATCGTCGACGAACCGACGCGCGGCATCGACGTCGGCACGAAGTCCGAGGTGCATCGCTTGCTGTCAGATCTCGCGGGGCGGGGCATCGCGATTCTGATGATCTCGTCGGAACTGCCGGAGGTCCTCGGCATGTCCGATCGGGTGCTCGTCATGTGCGAGGGACGCATCAGCGGCCGTTTCGATCGAGCGGAGGCCACGAGCGAGAACGTGATGCACGCCGCCACAGCCGTCGAGGGAGCTCGCGCATGAAGGGCCTGATGAAAGCCACCCGACTCCGAGAGCTCCCCGTCGCGGGGGCACTCGTCCTTCTCATCGTCGTGACGACGCTGATCAATCCACGCTTTCTGACACCCCAGAGCGTGAAGGATCTGCTTCTCAACGCCACCATCCTGATGATCCTGGCCGCGGGACAGGCCCTGGTCCTCATCACGCGCAACGTCGATCTGTCCGTGGGGTCGATCCTCGGCATCACGGGGTTCCTCACCGGCACCCTCTTCGCCACGGTCCCCGGCATCCCCATCCCGGTGGTCTTCGTCATCGCGATGGTCGTCGGGGCCCTCCTCGGCGCGGTCAACGGCCTGCTCGTGACCTTCGCGGGTGTGCCCGCGCTCGTGATCACGCTGGGGACGTTGTACATCTACCGGGGCATCAACAATGCTTGGGCGGGCGGCAAGGAGTACTTCTCGGGCGACCGCCCTGTCGCGTTCGGCGATCTGTCCGTCGACACCGTCCTTGGTTTCCCGATCATCACGTTGATCGCGCTCGCGGTGATCGCTGTCCTGGCCGTGTCGCTCGGCTACACCAGGCGCGGCCGCGACCTCTACGCCATCGGGTCGGATCCCGACGCCGCGAAACTGTTCGGCATCCCCCTCGCGCGCCGCGTGTTCTCGGCGTTCGTCCTCAACGGGTTGCTGGCCGGCCTGGCCGGCGTCCTCTACGCATCGCGCTTCAGCTCGGTGGGAGCGACGACCGGCACCGGACTCGAGCTCGACGTCGTCGCGGCCGCGGTCGTGGGAGGCGTCGCGATCTTCGGTGGCAGCGGCACCGTGGCGGGTGCGGCGATCGGAGCCGTGCTGCTCACCACCATCACGAGCTCGCTCACCGCACTGCGCGTGGACAAGTTCTGGCAACAGGCGGTGGTCGGCATCCTCATCCTTGCCGCCATCGTCATCGATCGCGTCGCGACCCTGCGCGCCGCACGCACGCTCCGACTGAGTGAGGCCCGCAAATGACCAGCGCACCCACCGCCACGTTCACCATTACCGAGGAGACACGCGTCCGCACGGGTCTTTCGCGTCTGCTCCTCAGCCGCGACGGACTCTTCGTGGCGGTGCTCCTACTGCTCGTCCTCGTCGCGTGTCTGTTCGTACCGCGCTTCGCGTCCCCCGTGACGACGGGATACCTGTTGCTGAACGCCATGCCGGCGCTGCTGATCGCCCTGCCGATGACGCTCATCATCATCACGGGCGAGATCGACCTCTCCGTCGCGAGCATCGTGGCGATGTCGACGGTGACGGTCGGCACCCTCACCACGGCCGGATGGCCGTTCGGTGCGGCGGCGGCCGCGGCGATCGTCGTCGGTCTCATCGCGGGTGCCGTGAACGGCGTGCTCATCGCCTTCGTCGGGCTCCCCTCTCTCGCCGTCACGATCGGTACGCTCGCGCTGTTCCGTGGACTGGCGCTCGTGGTCATCGGTGATCGATCGGTCTCGGCCAGCTCGTATCCGGATGCCGCGATCGAGCTGGTCGGCGCGAAGCTGGGGGGAACCGGCATCCCCGTCCTGGCGATCGCCGTCGCGGCGGCTGTGGCGATCTTCGCGATCGTCCTGCACGCGACCCCGTTCGGCCGCGGGTTGTTCGCGGTGGGGTACAGCAAGGAGGCGGCCCGTTTCGTCGGCATCCGTGTTCCGCGCGTGAAGTTCGTGCTCTACGTGCTGAGCGGTCTGATGTGCGGCGTGGTCGGGGTGTTCTGGGCGCTGTCGTACAGCGCGCGCAGCGACAGCGCGTCGGGGCTCGAGCTCACCGTGATCGCCGCCGTGCTGCTCGGTGGCGTGTCGATCTTCGGCGGTCGGGGTTCCATCCTCGGCGCAGTCACGGGAGTGCTCGTCATCGCGGTCGTCACGTACGCGATGCGGCTGCAGCGGATCCCCGACGTGACTCTCGTCATCGTCACGGGCGCCCTTCTCATCGTTTCCGTCGTCGGCCCGAGCATCTTCGCCGCGGTCCGTCGCTCTCTGCACGTGCGTCGCGTGCAGCGCACACTTCCCCGACCCGCCCGGGCCGGGGCCGAGAACGCCCCGCACCGGCGTCTCACCTGAAAGGAAAAAACAATGACGTTCCTCCGCACTCACCGCCCACGCCACCGCGCCCTCGTCGCGGCGGGCGCCGTGGCCGCGCTCGCCCTCGTTCTCAGCGCCTGCTCCGGGGCGGGAACCGCATCCGGGGGAGGCGACGGCGGCGATACCACGCTGTCGTTCATCCCGAAGAATCTCAACAACCCGTACATCACCCTCGAACTCTCCGGGGCCAAGTCGGCGGCCGAGGAGCTCGGATTCACCTACGCCGAGGCCGCTCCGCTGGACGCCGGCGCAGACAGCCAGATCCCCTTCATCCAGACGGAGGTGCAGAACGGCACCAAGATCATCGCCGTCTCGCCGAACGATCCCGACGCGGTCTGCCCGGCCCTCGAGGACGCCCGGACCGGCGGGGCCAAGATCATCACGTTCGACTCCGACTCGGCGGCGGAGTGCCGCGACCTCTTCATCAATCAGGTCGCCGTCGAGGACGTCGCCAAGGGGCAGCTCGAGCAGCTCTACGACCAGATCGGCGGCACAGGCGACATCGCGATCCTCTCGGCCACGGCTGCGGCACCCAACCAGAACGCCTGGATCGAAGCCATGAAGGCCGAGATCGCGAGCAACCCCGACTACGAGTGGAACCTCGTCGCCACGGTGTACGGCGACGACGACGACACGAAATCCTTCCAGGAAGCGCAGGGCCTGCTGCAGTCCTACCCCAACCTGAAGGGCATCATCTCGCCGACGACGGTGGGCATCGCCGCCACCGCGCGTTACCTGTCGACCTCCGAGTACAAGGGCAAGGTCGCGCTCGTCGGTCTCGGGCTCCCCGGTCAGATGAAGGAGTACCTGACGGACGGAACCGTGAAGGAGTTCGCTCTTTGGGACCCGTCGGAGGTCGGTTACCTGACGGCATACGCCGGTAAGGCGCTGGTGGATGGCACCATCACCGGCGCGGAGGGTGACACCTTCGAAGCCGGCAAGCTCGGAACCTACACCGTCGGCGCGAACGGTCTCGTCCTAGTAGGAGAGCTGCTCAAGTTCAACGCCGAGAACATCGACCAGTACGACTACATCACATTCTGATTCCCTCCCCCGGGTGGCAGCGGGAATGCTGCCACCCGGGGGGCCTCGCTCGACGAAAGCTGACGCTCCATGACGTTCCCCGCGGCCTCGCTGGCCACCCTCCTTCCCCCGCGCCAGAGGCGCAAGCCGCGTATCGGTCTCGTCGCGGGAGGCCTCGGCACCTACTGGCCGCAGTTCCCCGACCTCCTTCCCCAGTTGCAGGAGTCCGCTCGTTACGTCTCCGAACGGTTCGCGGGGATGGATGCCGACGTGACGGACGTCGGCTTCATCTCGGACGCGCAAGAGGGTGCCGCCGCGGCGGAGACCCTCCGCCAGGCCGACTGCGACCTCATCGTCCTCTTCCTGACCACCTACTTGACCAGTTCGATGGTGCTTCCCATCGCGCAGCGCGCGGATGCCCCCGTGCTGATCATCGACCTGCAACCCACGGAGCGGATGGATCACGCCGGCTTCGACACGGGGGCCTGGTTGGCCTACTGCGGTCAGTGCCCCGTGCCCGAGGTGGGCAACGTCTTCCGCCGCGCCGGGGTGCCGTTCCGATCGGTGTCGGGGTGGTTGCGTCAGGAGTCGGCATGGGAGCGGATCGAACGCTGGATCCACGCCGCCCACGTTCGGGCGGCGCTGCGTCACGCCCGCCACGGTCTGATGGGCCACCTCTATCCGGGCATGCTGGATGTGTCGACCGATCTGACCCTGCTGCCGGCGACGTTCGGATCGCACGTGGAGGTGCTGGAGTTCGACGATCTGCGTGTGCGGGTCGCCGAGGTCACCGACGCGCAGGCGCGAGAGCGGATGCAGATGGCCTCCCAGATCTTCTCCCTCGACGACTCCGTGGTGGACGACGACTTCCTCTGGGGGGCCCGCGTGTCGGTCGGTCTCGATCGGCTCGTGGACGACTTCGATCTCGACTCCCTGTCGTACTACCACCGCGGTCTCGGCGGAGAGCTGCACGAACAACTTGGTGCCGGCATGATCCTCGGAGCCTCCCTGCTCACCGCGCGGGGGATACCGACCACCGGCGAATACGAACTGCGGACGACCGTCGCTCAGTTGGCGACGCAGGTCATCGGCGCGGGCGGATCGTTCTGCGAGATCCAGGCGCTGAACTTCGACGACGACGTGGTCGAAATGGGTCACGACGGGCCCGCCCATCTGGCCGTGTCGGCGCGTGAACCGCTTCTGCGCGGGCTCGGGGTGTTCCACGGCAAACGCGGATGGGGAGTATCGGTCGAGTTCGACGTCGAGCCGGGCCCGGTAACGCTCCTCGGTCTCGGCCAGGATCGCGACGGATCGCTGGTGTTCGTTGCATCCGAGGGCCGGGTCGTGCCCGGCCCGCTGCTGGCGATCGGGAACACGACGAGCCGCGTCGACTTCGGTCGCGATCCCGGGGAATGGGTCGATGCCTGGTCGGCCACGGGCGTCGGGCACCACTGGAGCCTGTCCATCGGGCACCGGGCGCAGACCTACCGCGCCGCCGCTTCGCTTCTCGGCATCGAATACCGGGTGGTGTGAATGACCGTCACGGTGGTCGCCGTCCTCACGGCAAAGGTCGGGCGGGCAGGTGAGCTGATCGACGCGTTCGAGAAGGTCTCGCCCCTCGTGCACGCGGAGGAGGGCTGCGAGACGTACGCCGCTCATCGGGAAAGGGACGGTGATGCCGTCGTGATGTTCGAACGATGGGCGACCGCGGCCGCCCTCGACGCCCACGCGACGGGCGAACCTCTCGCCCGGCTCAACGAGCTGATCGCGGACGTCCTGGTCCGTCCCTACGATGTCTGGTTCCTGGATGCCGTCCCCCTGGGGGACGAGCAGAAGGGGCGCGTCCCGGGAGGACGGCGGTGAACCGCTACTGCTTCACGTTGCGTGTGCTCGCCGAGCATCTGGGGGAGTACCGGCGGCACCACGAGGCCGTCTGGCCCGAGATGCAGCAGGCGCTCCGAGAGACCGGGTGGCGCAACTACTCGCTCTTCCTTCGTCCCGATGGCCTTCTCATCGGATATGTGGAGTCGCTTCTCGGATTCGACGAGCTGCAGGCCGCGATGGGCGCGCGCGAGGTCAACGCGCGTTGGCAGGCTGAGATGGCGCGCTTCTTCGACTCCTCGGAGGGGACGCCCGACACCGGACTCCAGCTCGTGCCGATGGTCTTCCACCTCGACGCGCGGCCTCCCGCCGACGACTGAACCGCGACCGGGGCGGATTCCCGGAACCGATACCGAAGGAAGAAAATGCAACGACGCATTCGTTCCGCAGCGGCCCTCTCTTTCGCCGCAGCCATTCTCACCGCCCTGCTCGTCCCCGTGACCGCGGACGCCGCAACAGCCGCGGCTCCGACACCCGCGGCGATACGCCAGGGGGACTGGATCCTCGATCCCGCCGCTCGTGGCGTGGTGACGTACGAGGGAACGGTCAACATCGCCAGCTTCCAACAGGAGGGACTGCTCACCTACAACGGGTTCCAGTACGCCGCCTGGTTCCAAGCCGACAAGCAGGTCGCGCTGTCGAGGCGGGCGCTGCCCACCGGTGCGTGGCAGAGCATCGAGATGCCGCAATTCCTCGACATCGACGACTCGCACAACGTCATCTCGATGGGGGTGTCGCCCGCGGACGGCCGACTGCACCTCGTGCTGGGAACCCACGCGTCGAGCCTGCGGTACATCCGCAGCATTCCCGGACTCCTCACCCGTCCCGCGACGGTTCCCTGGAGTGCGTCCTCGTTCCTGCCCGAGTCCCTCGGCCTCCCGGGAGCCGCAGGGGCACCGACGACGGGTACGTATCCCGTCTTCGAGACCACCTCGGCGGGCCAGCTGTACTTCACGTGGCGCGAGGGCGCGTCCGACAACGGACGTAACCAGCTCGCGCGCTATGACGCGGTGGCGGGGTCGTGGACATTCGTCGGTGCCTTCACCTCCTCCACCGGAAGCTACTCGTCGCAGTGGGGCACGTCGACGAATCGATACGCGTATCTCCACGGATTCGAGGAGAATCCGCGCACCAAAGAATTGACGGCGACCTGGTCGTGGCGCGAGAACAAGGCCGCGTGGTGCGACCCCAACGGCCTCGGCAATCACGATCTGGGGTACGCCACGAGCTCCGATGGCGGCAAGACGTGGAAGAACTCGGCCGGTGCGACGATCGGCGTCGCGGGCACGGCCGACCTGATCTCCGTGACCGACCCGCACGTGGTCGTTCCCATCGGCATCAATCGCGGGCTGATCAATCAGGAGTCGATGACCTTCGATGCGCAGGGGCGTCCCCACGTGCTGACGAGCTCTTTCTCCGACGCCGACCTCGCGGCGATCGGCGGGTGCCACCGGCAGACCTACACGCAGCGAGCGCAGTACGCCAAGCCGTTCCACCACTGGCGTGAGGCCGACGGCACGTGGAGGAGTCTCGAACTCCCCTTCTACAACAACAGTGCCGGTCGCTCGCGACTGCTGTTCGATGCGAACGACACCGCTTACGTCGTGCTTCCCGACGCCCGCATCGTCGCGTCCACCGCGGCCAGCGGGTGGACGGACTGGAGGACCGTCTTCGACGACCCCGCCGTCGACAACATCGCCGAGCTCATCGTGGACCGCACCCGCTTGTCGACCGAATCGGTCCTGAGCGTGGCGTACCAGGAACGGCCGGTGGCCAACGCTCCGTCGGCGTTCCGCGTGGCGGACTTCTCCATCGTTGCGGGCGCCGCCTCTCAGCCCCGGTCGACGACCCCTCAGGCAGCTCCCACTCCCTACGTGCCGGTCACCCGAACGGCGGCGGCCTCGAGCGCACAGCCCGGGTACGCCGCGTCGAACGCCGTCGACGGCTCGACCTCCAGCTTCTGGGTCTCCGGGGGCACCACGGACGGAGCCGGGCCGCAGCCGTCCCGACCCGAAGTGCTAACCGTCACCTACGGGCGGGCCCAGAGCTTCGACACCGTGACGGTTGCCCCGCGCAATGCGACGTCGGGCATCCGGGCGTTCGGCATCGAAGCCCGGGTGAACGGAAACTGGGTGCGGCTGGCGGACGTGACACAGGGGCGCGTGAGCGCGAGCCATACCGTGCCGCTCACCACCGCCGATGCGATCCGATTGGTGATCACCGCGGCGTGGGACAACGACCGCACCCCCGAGATGGCGCGCAACGTGCAGGTCAGCGAGGTCTCCGTGATCCGTCAGCAGTTCTGAGTCGATCCGGTGCGCACGCGGTCGCCCTCGGCCCGATCGCGTGCGCACCTTCGATGCTGCGTCCTCACGACTCGCTGCCGCGGGCGGACCAGGTGTCGTCGCCGAGGAGCCGTCCGAGTTCCGGATGCAACTGGCGGAGATCGGCATCCTGTGACGAGCGGCGAGGCCGGTCCCCGGCGCGCGGGGCCGGCCTCGCGATCGTGCTCAGCCGCCCGTCGAGGCGCGGATGACGAGTTCGGGCCGGAACCGGACCCGACGGGGGGCGGCGTCGGGATCGGCGACGGATTCGAGCAGCAGATCGATCGCGGTCGCGCCGATCTCGCGCGCCGGCTGGCGCACCGACGACAGCGGCACCACCGTCGATTGCGCGAAGTCGATGTCGTCGTAGCCGATGAGTGCGAGGTCGGCCGGCACCCGGATCGCCCCGAGGATCGCCGACCCCTGCAGCACGCCGACGGCGAGCAGATCGTTGGCGCAGAAAGCGGCATCCGGTCGATCCTCGGGACGGCGGGCGGCGAATCCCTCGCCCACCTCGCGCCCCGCGAGGACGGTCAGTGCGGGCTTCTCGATGATCTCGAGCTGCGCGCCCGGGACCTCGGCGAGGGCGCGTCGTGCGCCCGCGAGGCGGTCGGCCACCTGGCGCACGGCGAGCGGCCCGCCGACGAAAGCGAGTCGGCGACGACCCCCCTGCAGGAGGTGGCGGGTGGCGAGGTAGCCGCCCTCCACGTCGTCGACCGCGACCGAGGGGAGGGTCCCGTCGGGCGAGTCGCCATCCATCAGGACGAGCGGGATGCCGGCGTGCCCCAGCGTCGCGGCGCCGGGATCGCTCGGGGTCAGGAGCACACCGCGCACGCGCTGCTCGCGGAAGAGGTCGAGGTAGGCGCCCTCGCGCGCGCCGTGCTGCCCGCTGTTGCCGAGCAGGACCGACAGGCCTTCGGCGTCGGCGCGCTCCTCCACTCCGCGCGCGACCTCCGCGAAGAACGGGTTGGCGCTGTCGAGGACGATGAGCCCGACCGAGCGGCTCTGTCCCGCGCGCAGTTGGCGGGCGGCGTCGTTGCGGACGAATCCGAGATCCTCGATCGTCGCGTGGACGCGTTCGAGGATCGCGGGCGAGACCTTCTCCGGCCGGTTGAGCACGTTCGAGACGGTTCCGACGGAGACCCCGGCGGCGGCCGCCACGTCCTTGATGCTCGCTGACACCGGTGCCTCCTCCGCTTGACGAGTCGAAGCTTCCACACTACAGTCTGAAACGATTCACAATCTGAAACGATTCACGCGTTTCGGCCGCCCCCACCGTCGTGGAAATGGACCGCCCATGAGCACCCTCACCCCCGAGATCCTGTCGACCCTCGAAGGCCAGGCGATCGAACTGCCGTCGTGGGCGTTCGGCAACTCCGGCACGCGCTTCCGCGTGTTCCCGACCGCGGGCACCCCGCGCGACCCCTTCGAGAAGATCGCGGATGCCGCCCAGGTCCACCGCCTCACGGCGCTCGCCCCGACCGTGGCGCTGCACATCCCGTGGGATCTCGTCGACGACTTCGGTGCGCTTCGCCGTCATGCCGAAGACCTCGGCGTGAAGCTCGGCACGATCAACTCCAACACGTTCCAGGACGAGGACTACAAGTTCGGCGCCCTCACCCACCACGACGAGCGCATCCGCCGCAAGGCCATCGACCACCACCTCGCCTGCATCGACGTGATGGATGCCACGGGCTCGCGGGATCTGAAGATCTGGCTCGCCGAGGGGTCGAACTACCCCGGTCAGAACGACATGCGCGGCCGCCAGGACCGCCTGCAGGACTCGCTGCAGCAGATCTACGCCCGGCTCGGCGACGACCAGCGCCTGGTCCTGGAGTACAAGTTCTTCGAGCCGTCGTTCTACCACACCGACGTTCCCGACTGGGGAACCTCGTACGCGCAGGTCGCCGCGCTGGGCGACAAGGCGCTCGTGTGCCTCGACACCGGCCACCACGCGCCCGGCACGAACATCGAGTTCATCGTCATGCAGCTGCTGCGGCTGGGGAAGCTCGGGTCGTTCGACTTCAACTCGCGCTTCTACGCCGACGACGACCTCATCGTGGGGGCCGCCGACCCGTTCCAGCTCTTCCGCATCCTCACGGAGGTCGTCCGCGGTGGGGGCCTCAACAATCCCGACGTCGCGTTCATGCTCGATCAGTGCCACAACATCGAGGACAAGATCCCCGGCCAGATCCGCTCGGTGCTCAACGTGCAGGAGATGTCCGCGCGCGCCCTGCTCGTCGACCGTGACGCGCTGACGGCGGCCCAGCAGACGAACGACGTCCTCACCGCCAACGCGGTGCTGATGGACGCCTTCTACACCGACGTCCGTCCCGCGCTCGCCGAGTGGCGCGAGTCGCGCGGGCTCCCCGCCGATCCGATGGCCGCGTTCGCGGCATCCGGGTACCTGCCCCGCATCGCCGAGGAGCGCGTCGGCGGCACCCAGGCCGGCTGGGGCGCCTGATCCAGACCCACCGGGGCGGCGCCCTGAATCCGTCGCCCCGGTGTCCACCCCGCTCCCGCCCCGCGCCGGGCGACCCCCACATGGCTTGAGTGTCCACGACACGCGGATGCGCCCCGCAGGCATCCGCGTGTTCTGGACACCGAATGGTGAAAGGAACCTCCCCACATGACCAGCTCCACCGCCGCCGATCTCGTCGCGCGCAGCAACCGCCTCGGCTCCGACCCCAAGGTCACCAACTACGCGGGCGGCAACACGTCCGCCAAGGGCACCGACATCGACCCCGTGACCGGTGAGCCGGTCGAGCTGCTCTGGGTCAAGGGTTCCGGCGGCGACCTCGGGACGCTCACCGAGAAGGGACTCGCGGTGCTGCGCCTCGACCGCATGCGCGCCCTCGTCGACGTCTATCCGGGCATCGACCGCGAGGACGAGATGGTCGCCGCGTTCGACTACTGCCTGCACGGCAAGGGCGGCGCGGCCCCGTCGATCGACACCGCCATGCACGGACTCGTGGATGCCGCCCACGTCGACCACCTCCACCCCGACGCGGGCATCGCGATCGCGACCGCGGCCGACGGCGAAGAGCTGACGACGAAGATCTTCGGCGACAAGGTCGTGTGGGTGCCGTGGCGTCGCCCCGGTTTCCAGCTCGGCCTCGACATCGCGGCGATCAAGGCCGCGAACCCGCAGGCGATCGGCACGATCCTCGGCGGGCACGGCATCACCGCGTGGGGAGACACCTCCGAGGAGGCCGAGCGCAACTCGCTCTGGATCATCGACACCGCCCAGGCGTACATCGACGCGAACGGTGCGGCCGAGCCCTTCGGCGGTGTCCGCGCGGGCTTCGCGGCCCTGCCCGAGCCCGAGCGCCGTGCGAAGGCCGCGGCTCTCGCCGCCACGATCCGTGGGCTCGCGTCCACCGACAAGCCCATGGTCGGGCACTTCACCGACTCCGACGTGGTGCTCGACTTCCTGGCATCCGAGAAGGCCCCCGCCCTCGCCGCGCTCGGCACGAGCTGCCCCGATCACTTCCTGCGCACCAAGGTCAAGCCGCTGATCCTGGACCTACCCGCCGACGCCCCGGTCGAGGACGCGATCGCACGGCTGCAGGAGCTGCACCAGGAGTACCGCGCCGACTACCAGGCGTACTACGACGCGCACGCGGATGCCGACTCCCCGGCGATCCGCGGCGCCGACCCGCTCATCGTGCTGGTGCCGGGCGTCGGGATGTTCTCGTACGGCGCGAACAAGCAGACGGCGCGCGTCGCGGGGGAGTTCTACGTCAACGCGATCAACGTCATGCGCGGCGCCGAGGCGCTGTCCACCTACGCGCCGATCTCGGATGCCGAGAAGTTCCGCATCGAGTACTGGGCGCTCGAAGAGGCCAAGCTCCAGCGGATGCCGAAGCCCAAGACGCACCAGGGACGCATCGCGTTCGTCACGGGAGCGGCATCCGGGATCGGCAAGGCCATCGCCACCCGTCTCGCCGCGGAGGGCGCGTGCGTCGTCGTCGCCGATCTCGACCTCGAGAAGGCCCAAGCCGCGGCCGCCGAACTCGGCGGAACCGACGTCGCGATCGGCGTCGCCGCGAACGTGGCGGATGCCGAGGGCGTCCAGGCCGCGATCGACGCGACGCTGCTGGCGTTCGGCGGCATCGACCTCGTCGTCAACAACGCCGGGCTCTCGCTGTCGAAGCCGCTGCTGGAGACCACCGAGAAGGACTGGGACCTGCAGCACGACGTGATGGCGAAGGGCTCGTTCCTCGTGTCCAAGGCGGCAGCGAAGGCGCTCATCGCGCAGAGGATGGGCGGCGACGTCATCTACATCTCGTCCAAGAACAGCGTCTTCGCCGGGCCCAACAACATCGCGTACTCGGCGACGAAGGCCGACCAGGCGCACCAGGTACGCCTTCTCGCGGTCGAGCTCGGCGAGCACGGCGTGCGCGTCAACGGCATCAACCCCGACGGCGTGGTCCGCGGCTCGGGGATCTTCGCCGCCGGCTGGGGCGCCAACCGCGCCGCGACCTACGGCGTGAAGGAAGAGGACCTCGGCCAGTTCTACGCCAACCGCACGATCCTCAAGCGCGAGGTCGTGCCCGAGAACGTCGCCGACGCGGTGTACGTGCTCACCGGGCCCGAGCTGTCGCGCACGACCGGTCTGCACATCCCCGTGGACTCGGGCGTCGCCGCGGCGTTCCTGCGATGACGCCGGCCGAGCCCGACGACGCGGCCGGCGCTGCGGCGCCGGGCGGGGTACGCGCCGTCGCCGCCGTCGACCTCGGTGCCACGAGCGGCCGCGTCATGATCGGCCGCGTCGGCGACGACACGCTCGCGCTCGAGGAGGTCGCCCGCTTCCCGAACGGACCCGTCGAGCGCGCCGACGGGTGGCACTGGGACATCGAGGCGCTGTGGGGGCACGTTCGTGCCGGGCTCGCCGAAGCCCTCCGGCGCGAGCCGTCGATCGAGAGCGCGGGCATCGACTCGTGGGCCGTCGACTACGGCCTGCTCCGCGGCGGTGAGCTGCTCGCCGAACCGTTCCACTACCGCGACGCCCGCACCGCGCGCGGAGTCGAGGCCGTCCACGCGGCGGTGCCGTTCGAGGAGCTGTACCGCCGCAACGGTCTGCAGTTCTTGCCGTTCACCTCCCTATACCAGTACGCGGCCGACCCGCGCCTCGGTGAAGCGGACGCGAGCGTGCTCATCCCCGATCTCATCGCCGAGCGCCTGACCGGGCGCGCGGTCGCCGAACGCACCAACGCCTCGACGACCGGCCTGCTCGACGTGCGCACGGGGGAGTGGGACACGGATCTCGCCGACGTGCTCGGCATCCCGGCATCCGTTCTGCCCCCGCTCGTGGACCCGGGTGAGACGATCGGCGAGACCCCCGCCGACCTGGGCGCGGTGCCCGTCGTCGCGGTCGGGTCGCACGACACGGCGTCGGCGATCGTCGCCGTTCCGCTGTCCACCCCGAACGCGGCGTACATCTCGTGCGGCACGTGGGGGCTCGTGGGGCTCGAGCTTCCGGAGCCGATCGTGACGGATGCCGCCCGCCAGGCGAACTTCACGAACGAGGGCGGCGTCGACGGGCGCGTGCGCTTCCTCCACAACGTCACCGGGCTGTGGCTCCTCAGTGAGACGGTGCGCGCGTGGGAGGAGGAGGACGGTTCCGCGATCGACCTGCCGCTGCTCCTCGCCTCGGCGGGTGCGGTGTCGCCACCGGCGCGCCTCTTCGACGCCGACGCGCCCGAGCTCACCGCGCCGGGGGACATGCCCGGGCGCATCGCCGCGCTCCTCGGCGCCGACCGTCCCGGACGCGCCGGGCGCCCGATGTTCGCGCGCATCATCGTCGAGAGCATCGCTGCGGCGTTCGCCCGTGCCGTGCAGACCGCCGGTGAGGTGGCCGGCCGCGAGGTCGACGTCATCCACCTCGTCGGCGGCGGCGCGCGCAACGCGCTGCTGTGCCAGGCGACAGCCGACCGCGCGGGCGTTCCCGTGCTGGCCGGGCCCGTCGAGGCGACCGCGCTCGGCAATGTTCTGGTCCAGGCGCGCGCGCTGGGCAGCTTCGGCGCCGACGCGAGCCTCGAGAACCTGCGTGCGCGTGTCGCCCGCGCCTTCCCTCCGATCCGATACACGCCCCGCGGCTCCGTCGTCGCGGAACCGGCGTAGTCTGTGGTCAGACCACACGACAGCGAGACTCCATGGTGCAGCGTCAGCTCCCCAAGGTCGGCGAGCTCCTCGAGCTCATGCAGTTCAAGAAGCCCGAACTCGACGCCCGTAAGCGCCGCCTCGACGCCGCGCTCACGATCAACGATCTGCGCACGATCGCGAAGCGCCGGACGCCCAAGGCCGCGTTCGACTACACCGACGGTGCCGCCGAGGGCGAACTCTCGCTCGACCGCGCGCGCCGCGCCTTCGAGGACGTCGAGTTCCACCCCGACATCCTGCGCCCCGCGGCCAACGTCGACACGTCGTGCGAGATCCTCGGCGGCCCGTCGGCCCTGCCGTTCGGCATCGCCCCGACCGGTTTCACCCGACTGATGCAGACCGAGGGCGAGACCGCCGGGGCCTCCGCGGCGGCGGCCGCCGGCATCCCGTTCACGCTCTCCACGCTCGGAACGACGTCCATCGAGGACGTGAAGGCGGCGAACCCGGTCGGGCGCAACTGGTTCCAGCTCTACGTCATGAAGCAGCGCGAGATCTCCTACGGTCTCGTCGAGCGTGCCGCCAAGGCGGGCTTCGACACGCTCCAGTTCACGGTCGACACCCCCATCGCCGGTGCGCGTCTGCGGGACAAGCGCAACGGCTTCTCGATTCCGCCGCAGCTCACGCTCGGCACGATCGTGAACGCCATCCCGCGTCCGTGGTGGTGGTACGACTTCCTCACCACCCCGAAGCTCGAGTTCGCGTCGCTCAGCACGACCGGTGGCACCGTCGGCGAGTTGCTGAACGCCGCGATGGACCCGACGATCAGCTATGACGACCTCGACATCATCCGGGGCATGTGGCCGGGCAAGCTCGTCGTGAAGGGCGTGCAGAACGTCGCCGACGCCGCTCGCCTCGTCGACCTCGGCGTCGACGGCATCGTCCTGTCGAACCACGGCGGCCGCCAGCTCGACCGCGCGCCGATCCCCTTCCGGCTCCTGCCGCACGTCGTGCGCGAGGTCGGCAAGGACGCCACGGTCATGGTCGACACCGGCATCATGAACGGCGCCGACATCGTGGCATCCATCGCCCTGGGGGCGAAGTTCACGCTCATCGGGCGCGCGTACCTCTACGGGCTGATGGCCGGCGGACGCCAGGGCGTCGACCGGACGATCGCGATCCTCCGCAGCGAGATCGAGCGCACGATGGCGCTGCTCGGGGTCTCGTCGCTCGCCGAACTCGAGCCCCGCCACGTCACGCAGCTCACGCGTCTCGTGCCGGTGGCCGACGGGGCCGACGCGCGCGTCTGACGCGGGGGTCGGTCTGAGCCCCTGCGGGCCGCCGGTCGCCGGCGGCGTGCGGGGGCTCAGTGATTCGCACACCCTCAGTCCGAATCCCCCGGATGCCACTGACTCAGCGCGGATCGCTGAGGTTGTGCCGGCGCGGGCCGCCGGCCGCCGCGCGAGTGCAGCGTCGGCGACTCGCGCAATGTCAGTCCGGATCCTGTGGATGCCACTGAGTCAGCGCGGATCGCTGAGGTTGTGCCGCATCCACCGCCGTTACGCAGCCTCCTCGCGCGAACTCCGGGCGCTCGCGGCCGCGCCGAGCGTGAGCGTGGAGAGCAGACCCAGGGCGAGGAAGCCGGCCGCGGTGAACGCCGCCGCGCGGGTGCCGTCGCTGAACGCCGCCTTCGCGTCGGAGGCGAGGTCCTGCGTCTGCGGTGCCTGCTCGAGTCCCACGATCGCGGCGCCGGCGCTGTCGACGACCTGCGACACGACCTGGTCGCGCTGGTCGGCGGGCAGACCGCGGTCGTCGAGGGCGGATGCCAGCACGCTCCCGGTCGTGGAGAACAGCACCGTGCCGAGGATCGCGACGCCGAGGGCTGCGCCCAGCTGCCGCGAGGTGGACTGGGTGCCCGAGGCGGCGCCGCTCTCCGCGGGCGGGACCTCGGCAAGCACGACGCCCGTGAGCTGCGCGGTGGCGAGACCGACGCCCATGCCGTAGACGAACAGGAACGGGATGAGGGGGCCCCAGGTGGCATCCGGTCCGATGGTGAAGGCGACGCCGGCGACGCCGATGATCTCGCCCAGGAGGCCCGCGCGGACGACCCACACCGGCGCGATGCGGCCGCTCAGCGCGCCCGCGACGCCGCTCGCGACGAACGACCCGATCGCGAGCGCGAGCAGCAGCAGGCCGGTCTGCAGCGCGTCGAAGCCGACGACGAACTGCAGCCACAGGGGGAGCGCGAGGATGATGCCGAACTCGCCGAGCGACACGACGGCCGCGGCGATGTTGCCGTTGCGGAACGAGGCGATGCGGAAGAGGCCCAGCGCCAGCAGCGTCGAGCGGTCGGCGCGCCGGCGGTGCACGCCCCACGCGATGAAGGCCACGAGGGCGACTGCCGCCACGGCGAACGCGATCGGCACGGGCGAGAGCGGCAGCGGCCACTGCCAGTCGCCGATCTGCGCGCCCTGCTTCGCGGTCCACCAGCCGTACGTGCGACCTTCGATGAGCCCGAAGACGAGAGGAGCCATCGTCAGCACCGACAGCAGCGCCCCGATGCCGTCGATGCTCTCGCGCCGGTCGCTGCGCGATTCGGTCACGGTGAAGAGGACGCCGATCACGATCAGGATACCGAGGGGGATGTTGATCCCGAACGCCCACCGCCACGAGAACGAGGTGGTCAGCCAGCCGCCGAGGAGGGGACCCACGGCCGCCATGCCGCCGATCGTGGAGCCCCACACGGCGAAGGCGATGCCGCGCTCGCGTCCGCGGAAGGTCGCGTTGATGAGCGACAGCGTCGTCGGCAGGATCATCGACCCGCCGACGCCCTGCACGAGTCGGGCGAGGATGAGCAGCCCGCCGCTCGGCGCGAGCGCGGCGGCGATCGACGCCACGCCGAAGACGACGACGCCGATGAGCATGAGCCGGCGCCTGCCGAAACGGTCGGCGAGGCTGCCGAACACGAGGAGCAGCGACGCGAAGACGAGGGTGTACGCCTCCTGTACCCACTGCACCTCGGTGGAGGAGATGCCGAGATCTTCCACGATCGAGGGCACGGCGACGTTGACGATCGTGGAGTCCACGATGATCAGCGACACGGCGATGCTGATGAAGACGAGCCCCGCCCAGCGGCGCCCAGCCATGCGTTCGTTCATATCGCTAGCTTATCTAGCGAAATGGCCGATGGGGAAGCAATCGTGAGAGGTTCCTTAGGCCGCGGAGCGCAGCGGTGTCTTAGCATCGGGGAATGAGGAGCGAACGGTGTCCGAGACCTCCCCGATACTGAACGTCAAGGCCGTGGGGGCGCGGGTCGTCAGGGGGGCGTTGCCGATCGCGCCTGCGCCCGACATCCTCGATCTGCGTTTTCTGGCCGACGTGGAAGCGGGCCCCGCGCCCAGGGCCTGGGTGGATGCCAGTGCCCAGGCGCTCGAGGCGCTCCTGATCGCGCGATCCCGCGTCGACCACATCGACGACGGGCTCCGGCTGATCGACGCGCACTTCGTGGACGGTCGGTTGCGCGCCCCCGCTCGGCTCGCCGCCGCCACGCGCTCCACCCTGTTCTCCGCGGTCGCCGAGGTGTACGCGGCATCCGGATCCTCCCGGCGCGCCGGCGAGTACGCCGCGACCGCGATCACGTACGCGGACGACGCGGTGACGCTCTACCGCGCCCACGCCGTGCGCGCCCTGGCGGCGGCGATCAACGGCGAGTACCGCCTGGCCGGGGCGAGTCTCGCGGTGTGCGAGGAGCTGGCATCCACGTCCGGATGGGACGCGGTCTTCCCTGACTACGCGGTGCTGCTGGCACGGATCCTGGTCTCGTCCGCCGCACTGGATGCCGAGGCCCTGGCGGCCACGGCGATGGAGCTGCGCGAAGGAGCCCCGAACGACCCGTTCTGGCAGTACACCGCGCGGGCTGCCGAGGCGATGTGCGCGCTCGTCCGTCGGGACTACTCCGAGGGCATCGTGCTCGTCGCGACCCTGGCCGGGGGGACCGAGGCGTCGTCCGGTCACGCCATGGTGCGGGGATTCGCGCAGGGCGTGTACGCCGACCTGCTGCTCTCGCGCGGCGAACCGCGCCGGGCTCTCGCCGTGCTCGAGGGGCGTGTGTCGCCGCCGGGGCACGCCCTGTGCTTCGACATGCAGCGTGCGGCGGCGCTCATCGCCCTCGGGCACGAACGCGAGGTGCTCGAGACCACCGACCCGTGCCTCCGCATGGGGACGCAGCACTGCGTCCGCACGCTGACGCCGCTCCTCCTCCGCCGCGCCGTGGCCCACGTGCGGCTCGGCAACGATCAGGCCGCCGACGCCGCCTTCTCGGAAGGGTTCCACCTCTCGGAGTCCCTCGGGGGATCGCTGACGCCGTATCTCACGCTTCCGCAGGCCGATGTCCTGATGCTGCTTGAGCGGCTCGCCGAGCAGCACCCCGCCTCGGCGGAGGCGGCCGAGCGTCTGGCCGCGATGCTCGAGCTCGTGCCCACGCACGATCACCGCCCTCCGCTGCCCAACCTCAGTCCGCGGGAGGAGCGTCTCGCGCTCTCGCTGCGGGGTCCGCGCAGCCTGCCGCAGATCGCGGAGGAACTCGACGTATCACCGAACACCGTCAAGTCGCAGCTGCGCTCGATCTACGCGAAGCTGCAGGTCTCCGGCCGCGATGCCGCGGTGGCCGTGCTCGAGGCGCACGGCTTCTACGTGTGACGCGGGGTCGCGGCGCCGGCGCGGGGTGGTCGGGCCCCCGCTCAGGCCGACGGTCGCGCGTGGGGCGGCGGCCCCCGCTCAGGCCGACGGCCGCGCGTGCGGTGCGGGTCGCACCGCCGGGGACCGGTCCGAGGGGAGCGGAATCGGCGTCGTGCCCGCGACCTCGTCGCTGAAGTCCTCGGGCTCCACGGCGATCGTGGTGATCGGACGCGTCTCGTCGAGCGTCAGGCGGAACCGCTTCGTCTCGTGCTTGTGCACGCGACCGCTCGCCATCGTCCAGGCGACGCCGATGCCGCACGCGAGGAACGCCACGATCGCCGCGAGGCCGATCGCGAAACGCGGACCGAACGCCTCGGCCACCCATCCCACGATCGGGGCGCCGATGGGTGTGCCGCCCAGGAGGATCGCCATGTACAGCGCCAGCACGCGGCCGCGCAGGGCGGGGTCGGTCGTCGTCTGCACGTAACCGTTGGCCGTGGTGAGCGTCGTCACGACGCAGAAGCCCGTCAGCACCAGCGTCGCGGCGTAGGTCTCGTAGCTGGGCGCGAGAACCGAGAGAGTGGATGCCACGGCGAAACCGCCGGCGCCGAGGATCACGACCCGCATGCGGGCGCGCTCGCGGCGGGCGGCGAGCAGCGCCCCGGCGAGGGACCCGATCGCGACGAACGAGCTCAGCAGCCCGAAGCCGTCGGCGCCGCGACCGAATTCGAGCGCCATGGTGGACGCGAAGATCGGGAAGTTCATGCCGAACGCCCCGAGCAGGAACACCATCGCGAAGGTCACGACGAGGTCGGGCCGCTTCGCGACGTAGCGGAAGCCGTCCGCGAGACGCGAGGGGCCGGCGCCGCGGTGGTGGCGGACCAACTCGTGCGGGCGCATGAGGGCCAGGGCTCCGAGCATGCCGACGAACGTGAGCGCGTTGGCGAGGAACACCCACCCGGTGCCGACCACGACGATCATGATCCCGGCGACGGCGGGACCGATCAGGCGCGCGGTGTTGAAGGATGCCGCGTTGAGGGCGACGGCGTTCGACGCGTTCTCCTTCGCGACCAGGTCGGACACGAATGCCTGCCGCGCGGGGTTGTCGAACGCCGTGATGACGCCCAGGGCGAGCGCGAACACGAACATGAGCGGCAGCGTCATCACGCCGGTGAGCAGCAGGATGCCGAGCGTGATGGCCATGAGCAGCATCGCGCTCTGCGTGCACATGATGAGCTTGCGACGGTCGAACCGGTCGGCCACCCACCCGGTGACTCCGACGAGCAGCAGGGGCGGCGCGAACTGCAGCGCCATGGTCACGCCCATCGCGGCGGCGTCGTTGGGGGTCAGCTCGGTGAGGACGACCCAGTTCTGCGCCGTCGACTGCATCCAGGCGCCGATGTTCGACACCAGGGCGCCGATGAACCAGACGCGATAGTTGTAGACCGAGAACGAGCGGAACATCGCACTCATGTGTCTGCCACCTTTCGCATGATCTCGGCCGCGGCGGCCAGGGTTTTCCGTTCCTCGGCGGTCAGCGCGGCGAGGGCCTCCTCGAGCCAGGCGTCGCGGCGCCGCACGGTCTCGGCGACGACGAGGCGCCCGGCATCCGTCAGTGCGATCGTCACCCTGCGGCGGTCGTCGTCGTCGGGGGTGCGCGTGAGGTAGCCCGCCTCCTCGAGGAGCGACACCGTGCGGTTCATCGAGGGAGCGGTCACGCGCTCGCGATCCGCGAGCTGGCCGAGCGTGTGCTCGCCGTGGATCGAGAGCGCCGCGAGCACCGCGAACTGCCCGTCGCTCATGGTGTCGACCGCGCGCTGGGCGCGCAGGCGACGGGCGAGGCGGAAAGTGGCCATCCTCAGCTCGGAGGTCGGGCTGAGGAGCTCATCACGCGGGCCGGATCGGGGGGATTCGTCGACGCGTTCGTTCATGATGCTCGTTAATTAGCATAGCTCATTAGTCTTGCTAACGGTTCGATCGGTCGTTCTCCGGCCGCGATCCCGCCCCTAGACTCGGCGCATGCCCGAGTTCGTCGACGCCTATGGCATCTCCACGGTCTACGACGTCCACGAGGCGGAGTCGCCGCGCGCGGTCGTCCAGCTCCTGCACGGCGTCGGCGAGCACGCCGGGCGCTACGGCGCCCTGATCGACGCCCTCGTCGCCGACGGCTACACCGTCTTCGCCGACGACCACCGCGGGCACGGCCGCACGGGCCTGCGGCAGTGGGACGGCGACCACGGCAAGCTCGGACGCCTCGGTCCCGGCGGGCTCGGCGCCGCCCGCGACGCCGTCTGGACTCTGACCCAGATCATCCGCGAGAAGCACCCCGACCTGCCGCTCGTCCTCCTCGGCCACTCCTGGGGCTCGTTCCTCGCGCAGATGCTGGTGGATCGGCATCCGGATGCCTATGACGCCCTGGTCCTGAGCGGCTCCGCGCTCCGCTGGCCCGGTGCCCTGAACTCCGGCGACCTCAATGCGCCGTGGAAGCACCTCAAAGGCACCGGCCTGGAGTGGCTGTCGAGCGTCGAGCAGGTCGGGCGCGACTTCCTCGCCGATCCGCTGACGACCTCGACGCCGCTGCTGCGGCTGTTCGGCCCGATCGAGACCGCGAAGCTGATCGGTCGCCCGCGACGGAATCTCGGGCACGACATCCCCACGCTCCTCCTGGTCGGCCGCGACGACACCGTCGGCGGCCCGCGCAGCGTGCACCGTCTCGCCGACGCCTACCGGAACCGCTCCGGCTTCACCGACGTCACGACGCTCGTCTACCCCGGTGCGCGCCACGAGATCTTCAACGAAGCGGCGCAGGCCGAGGTCCGCGCCGACCTCACCGCCTGGCTGGATCCGCGGTTCCCCCGGCGCGACTGAACGTCATGTGGGCGCATCGCCGGTCGCCGCGACGACGGGCGGGACGCCCGGCTGCGCGCCGTAGGCTGGAAGCATGCACGGCGAGTACAAGGTCCCCGGCGGGAAGCTGGTCGTCGTCGACCTCGAGGAGCGCGACGGCCGGATCGCCGGCTTCCACCTCGCGGGCGACTTCTTCCTCGAGCCCGATGACGCGTTGGACGACATCGACGCGGCCGTGAACGGTCTGCCGGTCGAGTCGGACGTCCCGACGATCGCGGCCGCGATCCGCGCGGCGCTGCCCGAGGGTGCGCAGCTGCTCGGCTTCACACCCGAGTCGGTGGCCACGGCGATCCGTCGCGCGCTCGTCACCGCCCCCGGCTGGGGTGACTTCGAGTGGGAGGTCGTGCACGACGCTCCCGTCTCGCCCCGCATGAACCTCGCGCTCGACGAGGTGCTCACCGCGCGGGTCGGCGCGGGCCTGCGGAAGCCCACGCTGCGCCTGTGGGAGTGGAACGAGAACGCCGTCGTGATCGGGTCGTTCCAGTCGCTGCGCAACGAGGTCGACCCCGAAGGGGCCGCAAAGTACGGCTTCGACGTCGTCCGCCGCATCTCCGGCGGCGGCGCGATGCTCATGGCTGCCAACTCGATCGTCACGTACTCGCTGTACGTCCCGGCGTCGCTCGTGGCGGGTATGACGTTCGCCGACTCCTACGCGTTCCTCGACGACTGGGTGCTGCAGGCGCTGCGCTCGCTCGGCATCGACGCGGTCTACCAGCCGCTCAACGACATCGCCGGTCCCCACGGCAAGATCGGCGGGGCCGCGCAGAAGCGCCTCGCCAACGGCGGCGTCCTGCACCACGCGACCCTCAGCTACGACATGGACGGCCAGGTGCTCACCGAGGTGCTCCGCATCGGCCGCGAGAAGCTCAGTGACAAGGGCACGGTGTCGGCCGCGAAGCGCGTCGACCCGCTGCGGAGCCAGACCGGCCTTCCCCGGGATGCCGTGATCCAGCGCTTCATCGACACCTTCACGACGCTGTACGGCGCAACCACCGGACATATCACCAAAGAGGAATATGCCGAGGCGGAGGCGCTCGTCGCCTCGAAGTTCGCCACCGACGCGTGGCTTCAGCGCGTTCCGTGAGCGGCACGACCCTGGACGGCGTCCTCGACCACGGCAGCGTCGAGATCCACCACGCCGACAACCTCGCGATCACGCCCGGCCTCCCCGACGGCTCGTTCACGCTCGTCTATCTCGACCCGCCGTTCAACACGGGCCGCACGCGCTCGAAGGCCGTCGAGTCGGCGCGGTGGACGCCGCCCGCGGAAGAGGCTCCGGATGCCGAAGAACCGCTCGTCCTGGCATCCGAACCCCCGCACGACCCGGCGATGCTCGTCTTTCCTGACGAGGAGGAACCCGCTCCGGCGCCGGTCGTGCAGCGCGGATTCCACGGGCGCGACTATGCGCGGCTGCGCGGCGACCTACGCACCTACGACGACCGCTTCGACGACTACTGGGCGTTCCTCGAGCCGCGCCTCGAGGAGGCGTGGCGGCTGCTCGCCGACGACGGCACGCTGTACCTGCACCTCGACTACCGCGAGGTGCACTACGCCAAGGTCATGTGCGACGCGCTGTTCGGGCGCGAGCGGTTCCTCAACGAGCTCATCTGGGCGTACGACTACGGCGCGAAGACGCGGCGCCGCTGGCCGACGAAGCACGAGACGATCCTCGTGTACGTGAAGAACCCGTCCGCGTACTTCTTCGACTCGGATGCCGTGGACCGCGAGCCGTACATGGCTCCCGGCCTCGTGACCCCCGAGAAGGCGGCGCGCGGGAAGCTCCCGACGGACGTCTGGTGGCACACGATCGTGCCGACCACGGGCCGCGAGAAGACGGGCTACCCGACGCAGAAGCCCGAGGGGGTGCTGCGGCGGATGGTCCAGGCATCCAGTCGTCCCGGTGATCGGGTGCTCGACATGTTCGCCGGCAGTGGCACGCTCGGCGCCGTCGCGGCGCCGTTGGGGCGCCACAGCGTCCTGATCGACGACAACGCCGACGCCGTCGCCGTGATGAAGGAGCGTCTCGCGGCGTTCCGCGGCTGAGGCGGGGCGCTGCGTGGGCTGCTCGACGCGGCGCGGATCGAGCGCAAGCCCGCGCGGATGTCGGACCGCGGCTCTAAGGTGAAGCCCATGGAATTCGGCATCTTCGTCCCGCAGGGCTGGCGTTTCGATCTGGTGGGCATCGACCCCGCCGAGCAATGGCGGGCGATGAGTTCGCTCGCGCAGAGCGCTGACGAGGGTCCCTGGTCTTCCATCTGGGTGTACGACCACTTCCACACGACGCCGGTGCCGAGCGCCGAGGCGACGCACGAGGCGTGGACGCTGATGGCCGCGTTCGCCGCGGTCACCGACCGCGTCCGGCTCGGGCAGATGTGCACGTGCATGGGCTACCGCAACCCGGCGTACCTCGCGAAGG
Source organism: Microbacterium sp. T32 (assembly GCF_001619615.1). Lineage (GTDB taxonomy): Bacteria > Actinomycetota > Actinomycetes > Actinomycetales > Microbacteriaceae > Microbacterium. The sequence continues at coordinate 108,079 of NZ_LQQP01000023.1, read as the reverse complement.
TCGCCGCGACCGTCGACCTCATCTCGGGCGGTCGTGCCGAGATGGGCATCGGCGGCGGCTGGTACGAGCACGAGTGGCGCGCCTACGGCTACGGGTTCCCGCCGATCGCCGAGCGCCTCGGACGGCTCCGCGAGGGCGTCGAGATCATGCACCAGGCCTGGACCACGGGCTCGGCGACCCTCGCCGGGAAGTACTACGAGGTCGACGGGGCGATCGTTCAGCCGCAGCCGCTGCAGCCCGGTGGCATCCCGCTCTGGATCGCCGGTGGCGGCGAGAAGGTGACGCTCAAGGTCGCGGCGAAATATGCCTCGTACACGAACTTCGGCGGCTCGCTCGACGAGTTCGACCACAAGTCGGCCGTGCTGCGCGACCACTGCGAGACGCTCGGTCGCGACTTCGGCGAGATCACGCGCTCGACGAACTTCAACACGATCATCGCGCCCACCGAAGCCGAGGCCGACGAGCGTCTCGCTGCGGTCGTGGCGCGTCTCCGGCCCCACGTGGGCGACGAGCGGGCGGATGCCATCGAGGCCGACTACCGCGCATCCGACGCGTTCGGTACCCCCGAGCAGATCGTCGAGCGACTCCGTGCCCGCGCCGAGCACGGCCTCGGCTACGCCATCCACTACTTCCCCGAGGCCGCGTACGACACCTCCGGCATCACGCTGTTCGAGCGCGAGGTGGTTCCGGCGCTGTGACGTACGCGTGAGGGGTCAAGAACTGTCGCCTCGGCGCGCTGGAAGCGACAGAAATTGACCCCTCACGCTTGGGGTGGGGGGACCAGCGGCGCGACGTCGGCGTAGGCGTCGGGTTCGACGGACGGGATGGATGCCGGAGCGCCGAACACGCGCGCGCGGCGGGCCGTGGCATCCCAGGCGGGCCATCCCGGATCGCCGTCGCGGACGAAGTGGACCGCGGCGGTGTGCATCGTGGCGGCGAGGTCGGCGGGCGGAGCGTCTCCCGCGATCGTGCAGACGCCGTCGGCGTCGAGGTGGTCGAACCAGAACGGCACGTCGAGGCAGTGGCACGCGTATCCGATCGAGGGCGAGGCCCACGCGAACCGGTACACCCAGGTCGGGGCGGATGCCCGCGCCCGGGCGGTGCGCAGCACGACCGAACGGATGACGCGGTCCGAGACGTAGCCACCGAGTCGCGCGGCTCCGCCCCGGCGGCGTGACCGGGCGAGGTAGGCGCGGCGCCGCGAGCGTCCGAGGCCGAGGAGCGCGAGGGCGAGCGGCACGGGCGCCAGATCTAGCAGACGCCGGGTGCGCGCGGTGATCATCGTGAACTCGTCGTCCGTGGAGCCGACGACGAGGGGGATTCCCGCCGAGACCCCGTCCGCGAGTGCCTCGAGCGGCGACCGAGGGAGCACGTCGCCGTCGATGACCGGCCCGAGTGGCAGTCCGTCGTCGAGCAGCGCGGTCAGCCCCGCGAGCCGCGCCCTTCGCTCGGGCTGCTGCGCCCGCCGCTGCAGGTCGAGCAGCCGTTCCTCGGGGAGGGTGGCGAAGCCGTCCCGGTCGGGCCGCACGCCGGCGAGGGCCGCGAGCCGCTCGGCGAATCGACGCGCGGCCGGCGCGGCGACGGCACCCACCGCGGGGGACAGCGCCATCGCGCGGGCGAAGAGACCGGATGCCGCGGGCGACGCCAGCAGCGCGAGCACCGACCCGCCGCCCGCGGACTGCCCCGCGAGCGTCACGCGCGCGGGGTCGCCGCCGAACGCGCGAATCTCGTCGCGCACCCACTCCAGGGCGGCGATCTGGTCGCGGAGTCCGCGGTTGGACGGGGCGCCGTCGATCGCGCCGAAGCCGTCGAACCCGAGCCGGTACGAGAGGGTGACCGTCACCACGCCGTCGCGCGCGAACGCGTCGCCGTCGTACCAGCGGCTCGCGGGGGACCCCGAGACGAAGCCGCCGCCGTGTATCCACACGAGCACCGGGAGGGTGGCATCCGGAGTCGCGTCCGCCGGCGCGAAGACGTTGATGTTCAGCGTGGCGTCGCCCGGCACGCTGGGTTCGGGAATGAGCGTGATGCCCGTGTCGCCGCGCTGAGCCGTCGGGCCGTAGGCCGTCGCGTCGAGCTCGCCCTCCCACGGCGCGACGGGCTCCGGGGCGGCGAACCGCAGGGCTCCGACCGGCGCCTGCGCGAACGGGATGCCGAGGAACACCGCCGTTCCGCCGCGCGTGAAGCCGCGCACGCCGCCCCGGGTGGTGGCGACGACGCGGGCTGTGGCATCCATCGCCCCATCCTGGCGCACGCGGCGCCGATGTTTCGCGACACCCCTGCGCCATAAACGCCCCGGCTCGGCAGAAACGCCGCGCCCGAGCGTTTCTGCCGAGCGCGAGCGTTTATGCCGGAGCTGCCCCGAGTATGTGCGGCACGCCGCGCCCCTACGCCTCGTCCCACCACCGCAGGACGCGCAGCGCGAAGAACGTCAGCCACCGCGACGGCTCGCCGGCCGGCACGTCGACCGGGAACCACTCGCGGCCCTGGGGCGGGTACGCCTGGTGCCACGTGCCGTCGGGGTCGCGGGTCGCGCGCACCCGCTCGATCGCGTCGGCGAGGCGCGGATCGGGAGCCGTTCCGTCGTGTCGGGAGGCCGCGCGGAAGTGGTCGAGGGCGCGAAGCGCGCTGTAGCGCCACCGGAACGGATACCCGAGATGGTCCGCCCACGGGTGCTCCTCGCCGGTGGAGAGGCGGTACAGCAGCCGCCGTTCGAGCAGGTACTCCTCGGCTGCGCGCCTCGCGTCGTGCAGGGCCGGGGCCCCGCCCGTGCGCCGCTCGTCGTCGAGGATCCCGATCACCGAGTTCAGGGTCGAGTGGAACGACGACCGCGTCGACCCCTCCACCCACTCGCAGTTCCAGCCGCCGTCGGGCAGACGATGGGTGACGAACCAGTCCCGGATGCCGGTGACCTCCGCCCCGAGCCACGCGCCGTTCGCGAGGGTGAACGCATTGATGCAGGCATCCACTTCGCCGTCCCAGAACGGCAGATCCTCATACTCCCAGCGCGCGTTGCGCTCGAGAAGCCCGGCCGTGTCGGGGCGGAGGGCGGTGGCATCCACGCCCCATTCGCGCAGCGACATCAGCGACCACGACGTCGCCGTCCACGGTTGCGGCTCATCGCCGCGGAAGTCGGCGGGGAAATGTGCGCCGCCGGCCCACTGCCCGTCGGGATCCTGCCGGGCGAGCAGCTGCGCGCCGAAGCCCTCGCGCGCCACCCGGGCGCGGGTCTCCTCCCATCGCGCCGCGGGCGCATCGAGCAGGTCGCGCTCGACCTTCCACCGCAGCGCGGGGTCGCTGTCGTGCAGCCACGCGAGGACCGCGGCATCCGATTCCATGCCCCGCACGCTACGCGCCCGCGCGCCCTCGGTACAGCATCACCGGCTCGGCGTAGCGCCGCGCGCCCGCGCGGCCGCCGGCGTCACGCGTCGCGGCGTGCGCCCTCCGACGGCGTCACGCGTCGCGGCGTGCGCCCTCCGGCGGCGTCACGCGTCGCGGCGTGCGCCCTCCGACGGCGTCACCGTGAACACGTTCGGAGTGCGGAAACCGGATGCCGCGAAGGCGGCGTACACGGCGTCCGTCGCCGCCGGCACGAGCTCCGCCGGGATCAGCGCGATCGCCGCGCCCCCGAAGCCGCCGCCGGTCATCCGTGCGCCGAGGGCGCCCGCGGCCAGCGTCGTCTCGACGGCGAGGTCGAGCTCGGGCACCGAGATCTCGAAGTCGTCGCGCATCGACGCGTGCGAGGCGGTGAGCAGGTCGCCGATCGCGCTCGGACCCGCGAGGTCGAGGGCCGCGACGGTGTCGAGCACGCGCTGGTTCTCGGTCACGATGTGCCGCACGCGGCGGAAGGTCACGTCGTCGAGGATCTCCCGCGCGCGGGGCAGGTCGTCGACGGTGAGGTCGCGGAGCGCCCGAACGTCGAACGCGGCGGCGCCCTTCTCGCACGAGGCGCGACGCTCGCGGTACCCGCCCGACGCGTGAGCGTGCTCGACGAGGGTGTCGACGACGAGGATCTCGAGGCCCGTCTCGGCGAACCCGAGCGGCACCGGCCGCGTCTGCAGCGTCCGGCAGTCGAGGAACGTCGCCGCGTCGGTCACACCGAGCATGGATGCCATCTGGTCCATGATCCCGGTCGGGGCGCCGACCGCGTCGTTCTCGGCCGTCCGGCCCACGCGGGCGAGTGCGACCTTGTCGAGACCGGTTCCCCAGACATCGTTGAGGGCGGAGGCCACGGCTCCCTCGATCGCGGCAGACGACGACAGGCCGGCACCCACCGGCACCGCGGACGCCAGGGCGATGTCGACGCCGCGGGTCACGGCATCCGGGACCTCGGCGCGCAGCGCCCACGCCACGCCCAGCGGGTACCCGGCCCAGTCGAGCCCGCCGGCGGCGATGCGGGCGTCGAGCTCGGCCAGCGACACCTCGACGGCGTCGTCGGCGAAGGTCGAGCGGACGCGGATCACGTCGTCGTCGCGCAGCGCGACGGCGGCGGCAGTGCGCTGCGCGATGGCGAACGGGAGGACGAACCCCTCGTTGTAGTCCGTGTGCTCGCCGATGAGGTTGGCGCGTCCGGGGGCCGACCACACGCCCACGGCGGGGGCGTCGGTCAGGGTGGCGAGCAGGGCGCGGGCGTCGTCGACGGCGGTCATGCCGTCACCTCCGGAACGGTGTCGAGGGCGGCGCGCAGGCGTTCGGCCTGCGACTCGGGGGTGATGTCGCCGATCCAGGCGCCCATGGCGGCCTCGGATCCGGCGAGGTACTTCAGCTTGTCGGCGGCGCGGCGCGGCGACGTGATCTGCAGGTTGAGTCGCACGCTGTCGCGCGCACGGCCCACGGGGGCCTGGTGCCACGCGGCGATGTACGGCGTGGGGGTTTCGTACAGCGCGTCGATGCCGCGCAGCAGCCGCAGGTAGAACGGGGCGAGCTCGTCGCGCTCGGCATCCGTCGTCTCGGCGAGGTCGGCGACGTGGCGGTGCGGCAGCACGTGCACCTCGATCGGCCAGCGTGCCGCGAAGGGGACGAACGCGGTCCAGTGCTCGCCCCGCAGGACCACGCGGGGACCGGATGCCTCGAACTCCAGGATGCGCGCGAACAGATCGGGCGACGTGCGCGAGACGGTGTCGAGCAGGCGCTGCGTGCGCGGGGTGACGTAGGGGTAGGCGTAGATCTGGCCGTGCGGGTGGGGGAGGGTGACGCCGATCTCCTGCCCGCGGTTCTCGAACGGGAACACCTGCCGGATGCCGGGAAGCGCCGACAGCGCCGCCGTACGGTCGGCCCAGGCCTCGATGACGGTGCGTGCGCGGGTGCGCGACAGCGAGCCGAACGACCCCTCGTGCTCGGGGCTGAAGCACACGACCTCGCAGCGTCCGACGGACGTGCGTGTACGCCCGAGGCCGAGATGCTCCAGGTCGTCGTCGCCGCGCGGCGGGTCGACGGCGGCCGGGGCGTCTCCGTGGACGACGTCGAGCGCCGGACCGAACGACGGCGACTTGTTCTCGAACACCGCGACGTCGTAGCGCGACGGCACCTCGGACGGGTTCGTCGCCGTCTGCGGGGCGAGCGGGTCGAGGTGCGCGGGAGGAAGGAACGCCCGGTTTTGGCGATTGGATGCCACGGTGATCCAGTCGCCCGTCAGCACGTCCTGCCGCATCGTCGCGGTCACAGGGCGGGGGTCGAGGGTGCGCGCGTCGATCGCGCGCTCCGGGCCGAGCGTCGTGTCGGCGTCGTCGAAGTAGATCAGTTCGCGGCCGTCGGCGAGACGCGTGGAGCGCTTGACGACTCCGGCGCCGAGAGCCACCGCGGTGGGGCTGAGCGTGTTCACGATAACACGCTACAGACCGGGCGTGATATCGTCAACACGAGGGGGTTCGATGCCTATATCGATGGCCGATGTGGCCGCGGCGGCCGGCGTGTCGGCGCAGACGGTCTCGCGCGTGGCGAACGGCAGTCCGCGCGTCGATCCCGCCACTCGCGCCCGTGTCGAGAAGGCGATGGGTGACCTCGGCTACCGCATGCACCGCGCCGCTCGCGCGCTGCGCACGGGCCAGACCTCGACGATCGGACTCGTCGTCTCGACGCTCGCCTCGGTCGGCAACTCCCGCATGCTGCAGGCGATCTCCGAAGCGGCCGCCGCGCGCGACTACGCCCTCGCGGTGGTCACGGTGGGGGAGCGCGGCATCCGGGACGCCTTCGCCCGCCTGCGCTCGCAGGGCGTCGACGGTGCCGTGGTGCTGAACGAGGCGACCGAGCTCGCGCGCGACGTCGATCCGCCCGGCGACCTGCACCTCGTCGTCGTCGATTCGCCGCCCGACCCGCGGTTCTCGATCGTCCAGACCGACCACGCCGGCGGCGCCCGCGCGGCCGTGGAGCACCTCCTCGCCCTCGGCCACGACACGGTTCACCACGTCGCCGGTCCCGCGCGCTCCTTCGCCGCGGCCGAGCGCGAACGCGGCTGGCGCGCCGCGCTCGCCGACGCCGGGCGGCGCGTGCCCGAGCTCGTGCGCGGCGATTGGACCTCGGCATCCGGTCATGCCGCCGTCTCGTGCCTGACCGACGCGACTGCGGTCTTCGTCGCGAACGACCAGATGGCGCTCGGTGCGCTGCGCGCCTTCGCCGACGCCGGCCGACGCGTCCCGGAGGACGTCGCGGTCGTGGGATTCGACGACATCGTGGATGCCGCGGAGTACCGCCCCCCGCTCACCACGGTGCGGCAGGATTTCGACGCTCTCGGCGCCCGCGCCGTCGCGGCCCTCGTCGCTGCGATCGAGGGTGCCGGGCCGGTCGCCGAGACGGTTCCCGCGACGCTGACCGTGCGCGAGAGCGCCCGCTGACGGCGCCCCGCACAGCGCCGGTCCTACTCCTCGAGCTGCCCCAACGACGGTTGCGCGACGAAGCGTGCGACCGGCGCAACGGCCTGCTCGAGCTCGAGCACGACGATCTCGTTCGTGCCCGCGCGCAGCACCGGCGCCGGGACGTACAGCGTCTCCTGCGGGACGTTGCGCCAATACCGGCCGAGGAAGAAGCCGTTCACGAACGCGAAGCCCTTCCCCCACGCCGTGGTGTCGAGGAAGAGGTCGGCGGGCGCGTCGAGCTCGAACGTGCCACGGAGGAGCGCGCGGCCGAGCGTGCCGGAGCCGGTGCCCGCGGCCGACGCGAGGTCGATCGGCGTCGCGGTCCAGCCGGTGAGCGGGGCGCCGTCGAGGGTCGCGCCGCCGATCAGGCCCTTCTCCTCGCCGAGGCGGTGGCCGTAGTTCACGCGACCCTGGTCCTCGACGAGCACCGTGAGCGTCGCCCCCGCGGGGATCGCGAGCGCGCGCTCGTGCAGCGTGCGGGACAGACGACCGACGAACACGCCGTCGACGTGCACCCACGCGAGGTCGCGCACTTCGCCGAACGCGAGCACGGCGGGAGCGTTCGCGGGCAGGTCGACGTCGTACCGCACGAGGGCCCCGAGGTGTCCGAGCTGTTCGAAGGTCTGTGGGTCGAACGTCGGCTCGGAACCCGTGGATGCCGGCATCCAGTCGCCCTCTCCCGAGAGCGCCACGTCGAACACCGGCGCATCCGGCCGCGGCGAGGGCTCGAGGTCGGGCACGGGCGCGTACTTCGCGATGACGTCCCGGAAGGCGTGGAACTTCGCGGTCGGGTGCCCGGCCTCATCGATCGGCGCGTCGTAGTCGTACGACGTGACGATCGGGTCGAAGCGGCCCTTGTCGTTCGACCCGTTCGTGGTGCCGAAGTTCGTGCCGCCGTGCACCATGTAGATGTTCACCGACGCGCCCGCCGCGAGCAGCACGTCGAGGTCGTGGGCGGAGGCCGCGGGGTCGGTGGTGTGGTGGATGCTGCCCCACCAGTCGAACCAGCCGTCCCAGAACTCCGAGCACATGAGCGGACCGGTCGGCTGGTGCTCGCGCAGGGTCTCGAGGCGCTCGGCGGAGCGGGAGCCGAACGAGCCGGTGAGGTGCAGCTCGGGGAGGCTGCCGTTCTCGAGCATCCAGGGCATGGGCTGGTCGACGGTCGTGAGCGGCACGGTGATCCCGGCGTCGCGCGTGACGCGCACGAGCTCGCGCAGGTAGTCCTTGTCGGAGCCGTAGGCGCCGTATTCGTTCTCGATCTGGACCAGCACGACGTTGCCGCCGCGGTCGATCTGCCGCGGGACGACGATCTCGTACACGCGCTCGAGGTACTCCGTGACGGCCGCGAGGTACTGCGGCTCCGAGCGGCGCAGGCCGATGCCCGGCATCGACGTGAGCCACACCGGCAGACCGCCGTTGTGCCATTCGGCGCAGATGTACGGGCCCGGGCGCACGATCGCGTGCAGACCCTCGGCGGCGACGAGGTCGAGGAAGCGTCCGAGGTCGTTCCAGCCCGTGGCATCCCATTCCCCGCGCACCGGCTCGTGCGCGTTCCACGCGACGTACGTCTCGATGGTGTTGAGCCCCATCGCCTTGGCCGTGCGGATGCGGTCGGCCCAGTGCTCGGGGTGGATGCGGAAGTAGTGCAGCGTTCCGGAGATGACCTGGAAGGGGTCGCCGTCCAGGAGGAAGTCGGTCTCGCCGATGGTGAAGGTGGTCACGTTCTCTCTCGGGTCAGGAGGCCAGCTGGACCCGCACGCGGGCCCACGCGAGCGGGGGAAGGGTGAAGCGCAGGATGCCATCGACCACCGCGACCGGCAGGTCCGCCGGTGCGACGGGCTCGGCGTCGGCCGAGTTGGTGCTGTTCCGGTCGCCGCCCTCGGGGATGGTGATGACGACGGCGTCGGCGGATGCCACGGCCCCGAGGTCCAGTTCGACCTCGCTCGCCGCGTCGAGCGAGCGGTGGGCGAGGAAGACGTGGGCGGTGTCGTCGTCGACGGTGGCGATCGCGTCCACCGCGTCGACCTCGCCGTGGCGGGCCGTGGAGATACGGGCGCCGCGCACGTCGACGGGGACGACGCGTCCGGTCGCGGCCTCGGCCGTCAGGCGGAACGGATGGAACGTCGTCTGCCGCCACGCGGGTCCACCGTCGGGCTCGGTGCGGATCGGGGCGATGACGTTGACGAGCTGCGCGAGGTTCGCCATCGAGACACGGTCGGCGCGGCGCAGCAGGGTGATGAGCAGCGAGCCCACGACGACGGCGTCGGTCACGGTGTAGTCGTCCTCGATGAGGCGGGGCGCGATCGGCCAGTCGCCCGTGAAGACGCGGGGCTTGTCGACCTCGTTCCAGCGCGTCTGGTTCCAGACGTTCCACTCGTCGACGCTGATGCCCACGGGCGCACCGTCGGGCGTCCGGGCGTCGACCTCGTCGATGATGTCGACGACCTCGCCGATGTAGCGGTCGAGCGCGGCGCCACTGGCCAGGAAGCTCGCCGGGTCGGACGGGTCTTCTTCGTAGTACGCGTGCACCGAGATGTGGTCGACGAGGCCGGCGGTGTGCCGCAGCACCGTGCGCTCCCAGTCGCCGAACGTGGGCATCTCGTGGTTGGAGCTGCCGGCGGCGACGAGCTCGACCGTCGGGTCGATGAACCGCATCATGCGCGCGGTCTCGGCGGCGAGGCGTCCGTACTCGTCGGCGGTCTTGTGCCCGATCTGCCACGGGCCGTCCATCTCGTTGCCGAGACACCACAGGCGGATGCCGAACGGTTCGTCGCGCCCGTTCGCGCGGCGGCGGTCGCTCAGCGCGGTACCGGACGGGTGGTTCGCGTACTCGAGCAGATCGGCGGCTTCGGCGACGCCGCGCGTGCCGAGGTTCACCGCCTCCATGACCTCGAGGCCCGCGGCATCCGCCCAGTCGGCGAATTCGTGCAGACCCACCTGGTTGGTCTCGGTGCTGTGCCACGCGGCATCCAGTCGCACCGGACGATCCTCGCGCGGCCCGACGCCGTCCTCCCAGCGGTAGCCCGAGACGAAGTTGCCCCCGGGGTAGCGCACCACGGTCGCCCCCAGCTCGCGCACGAGGGCGAGCACGTCGGAGCGGAAGCCCGCCGCGTCGGCGGTGGCGTGTCCGGGCGAATGGATGCCGTCGTACACGCAGCGGCCCATGTGCTCGACGAACGTTCCGAACAGGCGGCGGGGCACCTCGGGGCCGGGCCGACGCGGGTCGAGCGAGATGCGGGTGGGGGAGGTCATGCGGGCTCTCCTGGAGCGGGAAGGGAAGGAAAGGGGCGGGCCGCTCGAACTGCGGCCCGCCCCCGGTTCATCGACTTACTTGTTGACCGTGAAGCCCTGGTCGTTGCCGTACTGCACGAGCTGGTCCTGCCAGGTCGAGAGACCCTTGTTCAGGTCGCCCTTCGTGGCGTAGGCCTGGCCCACGGTGTCGCCGTAGATGCTGTTGGCGTAGACCTGGAAGGGGAGGTAGCTCCAGCCCTTCACGACGTCGCTCGACGCCTGCGTCAGGACCTGGTTGATCTGCTGGCCGCCGAAGTAGTCCGACTTCTGGTCGACGAACGACGGGTCGCTCAGCTGCGCCGTGGTCGAGGGGAAGCCGCCCGACTCCGCGAAGATCTTCAGGCTCTCGTCGTCGTTGTTCAGCCACTTGAGGAAGCCCGCGGCCAGAGCAGGGTTCTTGCTCTGCTTGGTCACGGCCTGGCCACCGCCGCCGTTCTCGGCCGTGGCCGGCTTGCCGTCGTACGTCGGGATCGGGGCGACGGCCCACTTGCCCGCGCCGTCCTTCACGGACGACTCGAGGACACCCGGCATCCAGGCGCCGATCACGAGCGAGGCGATCGACCCGTCACCGAGGCCCTTGAACCACTCGTCGCTCCAGCTCGGGGTGTCCGACAGCAGGCCGCCGTCGATGAGGCGGTTCCAGTTCTCGGCGAACTTCTTCGAGCCGGCATCCTGCAGGTCGATCGTCACGTTCGTGCCGTCGGCCTTGAAGGGGGTGCCGCCGGCCTGCCAGATCATGCTGGTGGTGAAGCCGGAGTCGCCGGTGTCGGCGGTGATGTACTTCGTCGGGTCGGCCGCGTGCAGCTTCTGCGCCGCGGCGTAGTACTCGTCCCACGTGGTGGGGACGGCGATGCCGTACTGGTCGAAGACCGACTTGTTGTAGAAGAGAGCCATGGGGCCCGAGTCCTGCGGGAGGCCGTAGATCTTGCCGTCGAAGTCGACCGAGCTCCAGGGGCCGGCGCTGTACGCGCTCTCCAGGTCGCCGAAGCCGTACGGGGCGAGGTCCAGCAGCGAGTCCGACAGCGCGAACTGCGGGAAGGCATAGTACTCGATCTGCACGACATCGGGGGCGCCCGAGCCGGCCTTGATCGCGTTCTGGAGCTTGGTGTACTCCTCGGTGTTGGTGCCCGCGTTGACGAGGTTGACCTTCACGTTGGGGTACTTCTTCTGGAAGGCCGCGACCTGCGCCTCGGCCGAGGGCGTCCACGACCAGTACGTGATCTCGCCGCCCTCCTGGAGCGCCTTCTCGATGTCGTCGGCGCTGCCGCCGTTGCTGCCGCCGCCCGCGCCGCCGCCGGAGCAGGCGGTCAGTGCGCCCACCGTGAGCGCGGTCGCTGCCACGGCGAACACGGCCCGCCGGGCGGCGGTGCCCTTGCGCATGAATGTCATCGGGATTCCTTCACTTCGTTGTTGTGGATGGGTGATGCGGTTTCCGGGGCAGGACGCTCCGGGTTCGGGAGGGAGTCGAGGGTCACTGCTTGACGCTTCCGGCGCTGAGGCCGGACTGCCAGAAGCGCTGCAGGACGAGGAAGGCGGCGACGATCGGGATCAGCGAGAGCAGGGCTCCCGTGATCACGAGGTTGTAGATCGGCTGGGCGCCGACGCCGGTGGCCTGCGCGTTCCACTGGTTGAGGCCGACCGTGAGGGGGTACCAGGCCGGGTCGCTCAGCATGATGAGCGGCAGGAAGTAGTTGTTCCACGTCGCGACGACGGCGAACAGCAGCACGGTCACGATGCCGGGGGTCAGCAGGCGGATCGAGATCGTGAAGAACGTCCGGAACTCGCCGGCACCGTCCATGCGCGCCGCCTCGAGCAGCTCGGTGGGGATGGCATCCGTCGCGTACACCCAGATGAGGTACAGGCCGAAGGGGCTGATGAGCGACGGGATGATGATTGCCCACGGGGTGTTCGTGAGACCCAGCTGGCTGAACAGCAGGAAGGTGGGCACGGCGAGGGCCGTGCCGGGGACGGCGATCGCGCCGAGCACGACGGCGAACACCGCCTTGCGGCCGCGGAAGTTGTACTTGGCGAGACCGTACCCCGCGAGGGTGGCGAGCAGCGTCGCGCCGCCCGCACCGACGACGACGTAGAGCAGCGTGTTGCCGAGCCAGCGCAGGAAGATGCCGTCGCGGTAGGTGAGCGTCTGCGCGATGTTGTCGAACAGGGCGAAGGTGTTGCCCGGACCGAGGCCGAAGGTCGTGAACAGGTCGGGCTGCGTCTTCGTCGCGTTGATGACGAGCCAGAACAGCGGCACGAGCGTGTACACGAGGTACAGCGCCATGACGATGGTGAGGACGACCGACTTCTTGCTCTGCGTCGGCGACGTGCGGGCGAAGCCGCGGCGCGATCGCGAGCGGGACGTGGTCACGGCCACGGTGTCGGTGCGGGGAGCGGTCGCGGTGGTCATCGCGCCTCCTGACGAGAGCCGCGCAGCTGCACGACGTAGGCGATGACGGCGGTGATGACGCCCATGATGATCGCGACCGTGGCCGCGTAGTTGTACTGCTGACCCGCGAACGACAGGTTGTACGCGTACATGTTCGGCGTGAAGAACGTCGTGATCGTGTTCGGGGCCAGGGGCTTGAGGATGTTCGGCTCGTTGAACAGCTGGAAGCTGCCGATGATCGAGAAGATCGTGGCGATCACGACCGCGCCGCGCACGGCCGGGATCTTGATCGAGAAGATCGTGCGCCAGGCGCCGGCACCGTCGATGGATGCCGCTTCGTACAGCTCGCCGGGAATCGTCTTCAGCGACGAGTAGAAGATCAGCATGTTGTAGCCGACGAACTGCCACGTGACGATGTTGCCGATCGACAGCAGCATCCATTCGGGGACGAACGGCTGGACGAACGTGCCGCCGAGCAGGTCGTTGAGGTTGCGCGTGAGGCCGAACTGGTCGCCGTAGATGTAGCCCCACATGAGGACCGCGACGACGGCGGGGACGGCGTACGGCAGGAAGATGACGATGCGGTAGAAGCCCGCGGCGTGGAGGCGCGCGCTGTCGATCGCGAGCGCGGCCGCCAGGGCGAGCAGGAGCATGATCGGCACCTGCACGACGAGGAAGATCGAGACGCGGCCCAGGCCGTCCCAGAACTTCGGGTCGTTGAAGGCGGCGATGTAGTTCGCGAGACCGACGAACGCGTTGCCGCCGACGAGCTGGTCGCGGAAGAGGCTGAGGTACACCGAGTACACGAGCGGCGCGAGGAACACCAGTGCGAAGACGATCGCGAAGGGAGCGACGAACAGCCAGCCGCGATCATCGATTCGAGTGCGCCGCCGGCGCCGGGGGGCGCGCAGTGCGGGCGGGGGTGCCGCGGTGGTCGTCATCGTCCGATTGCCTCTTCGTTGGTGCGCATCTCGGTCGGGTCGCTGAGATGTTGACGTAAACATAGCCGGAGGCCGCTAGCATGTCAACGTCAACATCCAAGGGGGCAGACGTGAGCGAGACGACGATGACGTCGACCACGGCCGGCAAGCGCGGGCGGCGCCGCGAAGTCTCGATGGCGGACGTCGCCGCCGCGGCGGGGGTGTCGGGGCAGACGGTGTCGCGCGTCGCCAACGACCGCTCCAACGTCGATCCCGAGACGCGGCAGCGCGTGCTCGACGCCATGGCCTCACTCGGCTACCGCCCCAACAGCGCCGCCCGCGCGCTGCGGTCGGGTCGCTTCCGCAGCATCGGCGTGATCATGTTCTCGCTCAGCTCCTACGGCAACACGCGCACCCTCGACGCGCTCGCGTCGGTGGCCGCGGCATCCGGATACTCCATCACCCTCATCACGGTGCAGACCGCGTCGCAGAGCGACGTGTCCGGGGCGTTCCTCCGCCTGCGCGAGCACGCCGTCGACGGAATCGTGATCCTCATCGAGAAGCACCGGCTCGGCGAGAACGAGCTGTCGATCCCCTCCGGCCTCCCCGTCGTCGTGGTCGACTCGAGCGCCGACTACCCCTACGCCGTCGTCGACAACGACCAGGCGCAGGGCGCGCGCCTGGCCACCGAGCACCTCCTGGACCTGGGGCACGAAACCGTGTGGCACGTCTCCGGTCCGCCGGAGTCCTTCGCCGCGGAGCGCCGCCGTGACGCGTGGCGCGCGGCCCTGGAGGAACGTGGATGCCAGGTCCCTCCGGTCCAACTCGGAGACTGGACCGCGGAGTCGGGGCACCGCATCGGCGCGGCGCTCGCGCAGGATCCGGCCGTGACCGCGGTGTTCGCGGCCAACGACCAGATGGCGCTCGGCGTCATCCGCGCGCTGCACGAGGCCGGGCGCGCGGTGCCGGGGCGGGTGAGTGTCGTCGGGTTCGACGACATGCCCGAATCCGCGAACTTCTGGCCCCCGCTCACGACCGTGCGCCAGCGCTTCGAGAGCGTCGGCGAAGAGGCCATGAGTGCACTGATCGCCGACATCGAGGGCGCCGGCGGCGAGCACGCCCGCACCCTCATCCCGACGTCGCTCGTGGTGCGGCAGAGCTCGGGGCCGCGAGCCTGACGCGCGGGCTTCGGCGTCGGTGCCGTGGCGGCGGCGCGTGCCGTGCCGAGCGGAGGGGATCCGGCGAGCGGAGGGCCGAAGTGGTGGCATCCGTCCTCCCTTCGCCGTCTTTCCTCCACTGATCGCGCGGCGACGCGGCCAGAAGGCCCGCCGCGACTGGACAAGATCACCCGGGTCGACGTTGTGTCACTGCGGCACCCTCCGATAGGTTCGGTGTTGACGTCAACATGTTGACGTCAACATTTCCCTCTCCCCCCAAGGCCGCGACGCTGCGGCCGGAATCGGAATGACGATGAAGTCAGCTCGACTGCTGTCGATGACCTGTGCGGTCGCCCTCGCGACCGGCGGAATCGCCGCAACCAGCGCCGTAACCCCCGCCCCCGCGGTGGCGGCGCCGAACGCGACGGTCCACATCACGCCGAACCCCGCGACGGCGGCGGAACCGTTCGAGGGCTGGGGCACCAGCCTGGTGTGGTTCGCCAACGCCACGGGCAACTACCCGCCCGAGGTGCGGCAGAAGCTCTTCGACGCCGTCTTCGGCGATGACGGGTTGAACCTCAACATCGCCCGCTACAACATCGGCGGCGGCAACGCTTCCGACGTGCCGGCGTACCTGCGGCCGGGCGGTGCGGTCCCCGGGTTCTGGAACCCCGACCTCGGTGCCTCCGACTCCCAGGGCGCGATCACCTCGAACTACGCCGACCGTGCCCGCTACAAGGCCGCGTGGAATCCCGACGACCCGAACGCTTACGACTTCGACGCCGACTCCGCGCAGCGGTGGTGGATCGACGCGCTGAAGGACAAGGTCACCCACTGGGAGGCCTTCAGCAACTCGCCGCCGTACTTCCTCACGCAGAGCGGCTACGTCTCGGGCGGCATCAACAACGCCACCAGCGAGCAGCTCGCCCCGGCCGACATGGACAAATTCGCCGGCTACCTCGTGAACGTCGTCGACGAGCTCGAGAAGAAGCACGGGGTGAAGTTCGACACGATCGACCCGTTCAACGAGCCGAACACGGACTACTGGCAGACGCAGATCCCCAACGGTGCTCAGTGGCCGACGTCGAAGAGCCGCCAGGAGGGCGCGCACATCGGTCCGCAGGCGCAGGATGCCATGGTCAAGGCGCTCGCGGCGCGCCTCGCGCAGCCCGGAACGACGACGGATGCCGTGATCTCGGCGATGGACGAGACGAACCCGAGCACATTCGCGACGAACTGGAACGCCTGGTCGCCCCAGTCGAAGGGTCTCGTCGACCAGCTCAACGTGCACACGTACAGCACGGACGGGCGCCAGGTCGTCCGTGACATCGCCAAGGCCGCCGACAAGCCGCTGTGGATGAGCGAGGTCGAGGGGAACTGGACCGAGGGTCGCGGCTTCGTTACCAACGACATCGAGAACGGTCTGGGCATGGCCCAGCACATCGTGGGCGACCTGCGCGAGCTCGAGCCGACGGCGTGGGTCTTCTGGCAGCCGGTCGAAGACCTCTACAACATGCAGAAGGTCGAGAAGCTCAACTGGGGCAGCGTCTTCATCGACTTCGACTGCAACGCCGAGGGCAAGTCCGCGAGGCGCATCGCCGACGGCGAAGCCGACCCGTCGTGCAAGGTGCTGACCAACGAGAAGTTCAACACCGTGCGCAACTTCACGCACTACATCCACCCGGGCGACCGCCTGATGGCGACCGACGACACCCAGTCCACCGCGGCCGTGGATGCCGACGGCCAGGGCGCGACCATCGTGCACGTGAACTCCGAGGCGACCGACCGCACGGTCGAGATCGACCTGCGCGACTTCGGCACCATCGCGCCCGGCGCGACCGTCACCCCGATCGTCACGACGCAGTCCACCGCGGATCAGCCCTCGGCCAACGCGCTCAAGGAGGGGGCGAAGGTCGCCGTGAACGCGGCATCCCGGACCGCCACGGTCACCGTGCCCGCGAAGTCGGTCACGACGTTCGTGATCGACGGCGTCTCGGGCGTCTCGGACGACGCCGCGGCGTTCCGCGATGGCGACACCGTTCAGCTGACCGGGCTCCAGAGCGGTCTCGCGCTCGACGGGTCGGGCGCGGGCCTCGTGCTCCAGCGCAGCGCCACCACCACCGACGCGATCCGCGCGCAGTCCTGGACGGTGCGCTCCGTCTCGGGCGCCGGGACGAACCGGCACCGGTTCACGCTCCAGAACGGCACCGGGAAGTTTCTCGCGTCCCGCGCCGGCGGCACCGCGCTGGTCGACTCCGACCCCGCGACCGCGGCCGCGGATCCGGCCCTGCAGTGGATGGCATCCACGACCGACGGGACGTACCTCTCGGTGCTCAACGTCGCGAGCGAACGGGTGCTCGACGTGAACGGGCAGAGCACGACGCCCGGCGCCACGGTGGGCCTGTGGACCTCCAACGGCGGTTCCAACCAGCAGTGGCGTCTGTCGAGCTCGCGCATCGTGGGCAGCGAGCCGGTGTCTGTCGCCACGGCGGTCGGCGTCGTTCCGACGCTCCCGGCCCAGGCTGTCGTCCGCTACGCCGGTCGCCAGCTGCGTGCGGCCGCGGTGACGTGGCAGCTCGACGGCGCGGACTGGTCGCGACCGGGGACGGTGCAGGTGCGCGGAACGGGCACCGACGTCTTCGGTGCCGCGTTCGAGGCGACCGCGACCGTCGAGGTCGGACCCTTCGCGGCGACGCGTCCCGCCTCGGTCACGGTGCCCGCGGGCAGTGCGTTGTCGCTCGTGCAGAGCAAGGCCGACGGCGACGTGCAGGCCGAACTGACCCCGTCCGGCGGCGGCTACTGGATCCCGGTCGAGTGGACGTGGGACGGGCTGACGGATGCCGCGTTCGCACAGCCGGGAACGGTGACCGTCCCGCGCGTTGCGACCGGCCCCGCCGGGGAACGTCTCGACGCGAAGCTGACGGTCATCGTCACCGCCGCCTCGGAACGCAACGTCGCCCCGGACAGCCGACCGTCGGCGACGTTCACCGAGTCGGGCTACCCGGTCAGCAACACGATCAACGGCATCGCGACCGACAAGGGCTGGTCGAACTGGAAGGGCGGAACGAAGAACGAGCAGGACACCCTCAGCTACGCGCTCGCGCAGCGCGAGACGGTCACGCACGTCGCCGTGCAGTTCTACCGCGACGGCAACAGTCTGAGCTGGCCGGCCACGATGCGCATCGACCACCGGGTGCGCGGCGGGGAGTGGATCCAGGGCGACCTCGTCCCGGTGCCTGCTCCCTCGAGCGGCGCGCCGCGTGTCGACGTGCCCGTCACGGGCGCGGCCGATGAGGTGCGGGTCGTGATGAACGCGCGCTCGCAGACGCACATGATCGTGTCGGAGGTCGAGATCTTCGCCGCCTCCGCTTCGCCGGCCGGTATCGCCGACCTCGCGCGGCTCACGGTGGGGGATCAGCCCGTCGCGGGCTTCGACCCGAAGGTGTTCGACTACACCGTCGCGTCGACGGGAGCCGCGTGGCCGGAGCTCCACGCGCTGGCGGTGGACGAGGATGCCGCGGTCGAGGTCACGCAGCCCGGTGACACGGCGGAGACGGCCCGTGCGGTCGGCGGCGTCGGCTCCGTCCGCGTGACCGCCCCCGACGGCACCGTGCAGACGTACACGGTCACGATCGAGCGCACCGTCGGGGTGGGCACCCCGGACGTCACGGGGGAGTCCCGCGTCGGATCGACCGTCCGGGCGAGCGCCACGACCGACCCGGCCGGCGCCGCGCTGAGCTACGCGTGGCTGCGCGACGGTTCGCCGATCCCGGATGCCACGGCCGACGCCTACGCGCTGGTCGCGGCCGATGAGGGGCGGGAGATCTCGGTCGAGATCACCGCGTCCGCCGACGGCTTCACCGCCGGGACGGCGCGGTCCGCGGCGATCGTGCCGGCGGCTGCGCCGGTCGACCCGGGCACGGGCGGCGGCACGGGCTCGGGCGGCGGGTCCGGCTCGGGCACCGGCGGCGGCACGGGCACGGGCGCCGGCTCGGGCACCGGGTCCTCCGCCGGATCGGGGGCGGTGTCCACCGGCCCCGGATCGGCGAACGGTTCCCGCGGCGACCTCGCCGCAACCGGTCTGCACGGCGAAGGGATCGCGGTCGGCGCGGCCGGAGCGATCGTGCTGCTCCTCATCGGCGGCGGACTCCTGCTGTGGCGTCGTCGTCGCGGACAGGGCGACACGCGCGCCTGATCCACGCAAACGGGCCGCGTCGGTCGCCTTCGGGCGGTCGGCGCGGCCCCGTTTCCGCTGGGGCGCCTGCCGCTCGGCATCCATACCCCTCGCGCACGTCCGTGCAACCCCGCCCTCCGGGCTGCGGCACGCGGAAAGATGGACGTGTCCCCAAACCCCTCACCGAGGAGACCCATGCACGTCAACGCCTACGCGGCGAAGTCCGCCACCTCTCCGCTCGAACCGACGACGATCGAGCGGCGCGCGGTCGGCCCGGCCGACGTCCTGATCGACATCGCCTACGCCGGCATCTGCCACTCCGACATCCACACCATCCGCGGCGAGTGGGGCGACGTGCCCTACCCGTTGACCGTCGGCCACGAGATCGTCGGCACGGTCGCCGAGGTCGGTTCCGACGTCACGAAGTACGCGGTCGGCGACCGCGTCGGCGTCGGCTGCATGGTCAACTCGTGCCGCGAGTGCGCGAACTGCCTCGCGGGCGAGGAGCAGTACTGCCTCAACGGCAACGTCGGCACCTACGCCGGCATCGACCGCGACGGCACCGTCACCCAGGGTGGCTACTCGGAGAAGATCGTCGTCGACCAGGACTTCGTGCTGCGCGTGCCCGAGTCGATCCCGTACGAGAAGGCTGCGCCGCTGCTGTGCGCGGGCATCACCACGTACTCGCCGCTGAATCACTGGAACGCGGGCCCCGGCAAGAAGGTCGCGATCGTCGGCCTCGGCGGGCTCGGCCACATGGCCGTCAAGATCGCGCACGCCATGGGCGCCGAGGTCACCGTGCTGTCGCAGACGCTCAGCAAGAAGGACGACGGGCTCGCGATGGGCGCCGACCACTACTACGCCACGAGCGACCCCGAGACGTTCGACAAGCTGAAGAACACGTTCGACCTCATCGTCAACACCGTCAGCGCGCCCCTCGACCTCAAGCAGTACCTCGGCACCCTGACGCTCGACGGCACCATGGTCAACGTGGGCGCTCCGCCGGAGCCGCTGCCGATCCAGGTCTTCACGCTGTTCAACAACCGCCGCTCGTTCGCGGGGTCGTCGATCGGTGGCATCCGCGAGACCCAGGAGATGCTCGACTTCTGCGCCGAGCACGGTATCGCGCCCGAGATCGAGCTCATCTCGGCCGAGCAGATCAACGAGGCGTACGAGCGCGTGCTCAAGAGCGACGTGCGTTTCCGCTTCGTGATCGACGCCGCCACCTTCGCCTGATCCCGGATGCCACGGCCCCGACGCTCTCCGGAGCGCCGGGGCCGCGGCATCCCGTCGTTCTCTTCCTGCATAAACGCTCGGGCTCGGCGGAAACGCCCGGTCCGAGCGTTTCCGCCGAGCGGGAGCGTTTATGCCGGCCTGGGCGGTGGGGCGAGCATCGAACGCCAGCGCGCTGCGTGCCGCGCGCACGCAAAGCGGCGCCGGCCCGAGAGAGCGGCGCCGGACTGCATGCGAAAGCGGCGCCGCCCCGAGGGAGCGGCGCCGCTCAGGCGGACACGTTACTCGCCGAGCGCGGCGGAGACGACCGCGCGGGCCTCCTCCTGCACCGCGCGCAGGTGCTCCTCGCCGCGGAGCGACTCGGCGTACAGCTTGTAGACGTCCTCGGTGCCGGAGGGGCGGGCGGCGAACCACGCCGACTCCGTCTGCACCTTCAGGCCGCCGATCGCGGCGCCGTTGCCCGGCGCGTGCGACAGCTTCGCGATGATCGGCTCGCCCGCGAGTTCGGTGGCGGTCACGGCATCCGGCGACAGCTTGGACAGGGCCGACTTCTGCGCGGGGGACGCGGGGGCGTCGACGCGCTGATAGGCCGAGGCGCCGAATTCGGCCTCGAGCTCGGCGTACCGCTGCGACGGCGTCTTGCCCGTCACCGCGAGGATCTCGGCGGCGAGCAGGCACAGCAGGATGCCGTCCTTGTCGGTGGTCCAGACGGTGCCGTCCTTGCGCAGGAACGACGCGCCGGCCGACTCCTCGCCGCCGAACGCGACGGATCCGTCGAGCAGCCCCGGCACGAACCACTTGAACCCGACCGGCACCTCGAGCAGGGTCTTGCCGAGAGCGGATGCCACGCGGTCGATGATCATCGACGAGACCAGGGTCTTGCCGACCGCGGCATCCGTCGGCCATCCCTCGCGGTGCGAGAAGAGGTAGTCGATCGCGACGGCGAGGTAGTGGTTGGGGTTCATCAGGCCCGCGTCGGGCGTGACGATGCCGTGGCGATCGGCGTCCGCGTCGTTGCCGGTGAGGATGTCGTAGTCGGCGCGCGCGGCGACGAGCGAGGCCATGGCCGACGGCGACGAGGGATCCATGCGGATCTTCTCGTCCCAGTCCAGCGTCATGAACTTCCACGTCGGGTCGACCTCGGGGTTCACGACGGTGAGGTCGAGGTCGTACACCTCCGCGATGAGCGCCCAGTACTCGACCGACGCGCCGCCGAGCGGGTCGGCGCCGATGCGGACACCGGCGTTCTTGATCGCATCGACGTCGATGATGGATGCCAGATCCCGCACGTACGCGTCACGGAAGTCGTATTGGCCCAGGGCGTCGAGGTCGATGTCGGCGTGCGGGGTGCGGTGGACGCCCTCGAGGCCCGCCGCGATGAGCTCGTTGGCGCGGTCGGCGATCCAGCCCGTGGCGTCGGTGTCGGCGGGGCCGCCGTGCGGGGGGTTGTACTTGAAGCCGCCGTCGCGGGGCGGGTTGTGCGAGGGCGTGACGACGATGCCGTCCGCGCGGCCCGGGTCGTCGGTCGCGCGGTCGCGGTTGTAGGTGAGGATCGCGTGGCTGAGGGCCGGGGTCGGCACCCACGAGTCGCGCGCGTCGACGCGGACGTCCACGCCGTTCGCGACGAGCACCTCGATGGCGCTGCGCTCGGCCGGCAGCGACAGGCCGTGCGTGTCGCGACCGAGGAACAGCGGGCCGGTGATGCCCTGCGCCGCGCGGTAGTCGACGATCGCCTGCGTCGTGGCGAGGATGTGGTCCTCGTTGAAGCTCGTGCTCAGCGAGGATCCCCGGTGCCCGCTCGTGCCGAACGCGACGCGCTGCTCGGGCACGGTGGCATCCGGTTTGCGGTCGTAGTAGGCGGAGATCAGTTCGTCGATGTCGATGAGATCGGATGCCTCGGCGGGCTGTCCTGCGCGACTGCTCATGCCCACAGTCTGCCCGCTGTGGAGCGCTCGTGCATGCGCACCGGCACATTCGGGGCGCAGAAGATCCCGCGAATCTCCCCAGAGGTCGACCCGATCAGGTCTGCAGGGCCGCGCCGCGTTCGCGCAGCGCCGTGAGCGTCGCGCGCAGCGCGGGGGAATCCGACTGCGAACGCCGGTGCACGGCGACGACGTCGCGGGTCGACGCCGGGTCGATCGTCGGGATCGCGACGAGATCGGGGCCGAGGGGTGCGCGTCCGAGGCGGGGTACGAGGGCGACCACGGCACCGGTGCGGGCGAGTTCGAGGTGGTTCTCGAACTCCATGGACTCGTAGATCACGCGCGGGGCGTTGCTGACGCCGTCGAACAGCCGTCGGAGCCACTGCCGGCAGATCGTCGTCTCGAACGTCGCGACCCACGCCTCGTCGGCGAGATCGCGCGGGTGCAGGACGTCGCGGCCCGCGAGCGGGTGGTCGCGGCGCACGATGATGTCGGCGATGTCGGTGAACAGCGGCGTGACCACGATGTTCTCGGGGATCGCGAGCGCGACTCCGCCCCACTGGTGGGCGATGCCGAGGTCGCGCTGCCCCGAGGCGATGAGCGCCACCGTCTCCCACGGCTCGCTCTCGCGCACGAGCAACCGCAGGTCGGGGTGGGTCCGGGCGAGGTCGACGAGGAGCGGCGCGAGGAGCCCGCGCACGACGGTCGAGAACGCGGCAATACGGACTTCGCCGCTCACCGTCCCGTCTCCGGGGGCGCTCGCCTGGAGGTCGGCGCGCAGGCGCTCGAGCTCGGCGAGGATCGGCGTCGAGCCGACGACGAGCTGTGTCCCGGCATCGGTCAGCGTGACCCCGCGGCCGACGCGCTCGAGCAGGGCGACTCCGGTCTCGCGCTCGAGACGCTTGATCTGCTGCGATACCGCCGAGGGAGTGAAGCCCAGGGTCACGGCGGCGGCGGACACGCTGCCCTCCCGGGCGACGGTGCGGAGGGAGCGGACCGCCTCGAGATCGATCATGAAGCGACGCTACCGCTTTTCGTGAAGAAACGTTCGCTGGTGCTTCATCAAGCGAGGCGCTGGACTGAACCCGTGAGTCGACGCGACATGATCCTGGCCGCCGGGGTGGCGGCCGCCTGGGGCTTCAACTTCCTGGTCATCGACTGGGGGATGCCGGGCATCCCACCGCTCCTGTTCGTGGCCATCCGCTTCGCCGTCGTGGCGGCATTCGCCGTGATCGTGCCGCGCCCGTTGGCATCCTGGACCACGATCATCGGCGTCGGACTCTTCATGAGCCTCGGCCAGTTCGGCCTGCTGTACACCTCCCTCGCCCTCGGACTGCAGCCGGGCCTCGCCGCGCTGCTGCTCCAGGCGCAGGCGGTCTTCACCGTCGTGATCGCGGCCGGGGCCCTTCGCGAGCGACCGACGCTCGGGCAGGCCGTGGGCGTCACGATCGGGGTCGTCGGCCTGGCCGCGGTCGCCCTCGGCCGGGGCGGCGATGCCCCCGCGCTCGCCGTGGTGCTCGCGCTCGCCGCGGCGCTGTCGTGGGCGGTAGGCAACGTCATCTCGCGCCGCGCGGGGGTCGTCGCGGGCCGCGGGAGGCTCGGCGCGCTGTCACTCACCGTGTGGTCGGCACTCGTGGTGCCGGTTCCGGCGCTCGTCCTCGCGTTCGTCGTGGAGGGGCCGACAGCGATCGCCGCGGGGCTCGCCGCCTTCGGCTGGTCGGCCGCCCTCTCGACGCTGTACACCGCGGGTCTGTGCACGCTCGTCGGTTACGCGATCTTCAACGGTCTGCTCGCCCGCAACCCCTCGGCGGCGGTCGTGCCCTGGGTGCTGCTGGCACCGGTGGTCGCGATGGTCGCGGCCGCCGTGCTGCTGGGCCAGATCCCCGCCCCCGCTGAGGTGATCGGCGGGGTGCTGCTCGTCGGGGGAGTGCTGGTGACGACGGTCGGAGTCCGAATGCGTCATCTGTCCCCGACGACTGCGCGGGATGGATAAAGTCTGATCGGGAGGGCTGGTGAAACGCGTCGCACTGGTGGATGACCACGACCTGGTCGGCCTCGCGTTGCGCAACCTCGTCGAATCCTCTCCGCTCGTGACTTTCGCCCGCCACGAACAGACCGTCCCGGCCATGACGGGTCACGTGCGGGACGCCGACCTGGTCCTGCTCGACCTGAGCCTGCGCGACGGCAGCACTCCGCAGGACAACGTCGAGGCTCTCCGGCGGTGGGGAGCGCACGTCCTCGTGCTCACCTCGGCGGAGAACCCCTACCTCGTCCGCGAGGCGTCCCGCACCGCCGCTCTCGGGATCGCCCGCAAGTCGCTGCCCGGAGACGATCTGCTGGCCGCGATCCTCGAGGCAGCCGAGGGGCACCACGTCCCGACGACAGAGTGGGCGTCGGCGCTCGATTCCGACCCGGGCCTCACCGCCGCGCCCCTGACCGAGCGCGAGCGCGAGGTGCTGTCGCTCTACGCCTCCGGTATGGGGGCCCGCGAGGTCGCGGCGGCCCTGTGGGTGACGGAGAACACCGTGAACGACCACCTCCGTCGCATCAAGGGCGTATACCAACGCCTCGGTCGCCCCGCCGCGAGCAAGGTCGACCTGTACCGTCGCGGCATCGAGGACGGGTTCCTCCCGGTTCCGCGCCGTGACTGAGCCGCGCGTCGAGTCAGCCGTCGATGCGACCCGACGGGCGCTCCTGCTGGGGGTCGCGGTGTCGATCCTCGCTTCCGCCACCGTTGCGGTGCTCGTCGTGTCGACCGTGAACGCGGCGACGGCCCCGGCGTGGTGGTCCGCCTGGATGGTCGGAGGATTCGGTGCCCTCACCCTCGCGGGGGGTGTCGCCGCGATCATGGGCGCTGCGGCCGGGCGACGGGTCGCTCGGATCGCGGCCGTCGCCTTCGCGGCGGCCGTGGTGGTCTATCCCTTCGCCGCGATCGCCGTGATGGACCCCGGGAGCCCGGGCACCGTTCCCTGGCTGCTGACCGCGGTGTCCGCGCCGTCGCTGGCGATCCTGGTGGCCGGAGGGTGGCGGTGGACGACGGCCTTCCTCTGCCTCTGGACCGTCGTCATCGTGGTTTCTCGCCTCGTCCTCGGCGGCTATTCCCTCACGGGTCTCGCCAACGACACCCAGGCCCTCCTGTCGGCGGTGACCACGTGCGCCGTCGCCGACATCGCGCTGCGCACCGCGGTCCACGTCGATCGGGCGGCGGGAAGGGCGGCGGCCGCGGCGGTGGTAGAGGCGGCCGAGCGGGCGCGCCTGACGGCCCGTTCCCGTGCGGCAGCGTTCGTGCACGACGAGGTCCTTGCGGCGTTGCATGGCGTCGCCGACGCGACGCCCGGATCGAAAGAGGCCGTCCTGCTGCAGGCGGCGCGGGCCACGGCGTCCGTGCGCGCCCATCCGCCGTCGCCGGACCTCGTCGCGCGTGTCGCCGCGCTCGCCGAGGAGGCCGGGGCGCGGCTCCACATGGAGCATTCTCCAGAGGCGACGACATGCTCGCCGGAGATCACCGACGCCCTCGTCGCCGCGACCGCCCAGGCCCTCGACAACGCCCACCGGCACGCTCCGGGCGCCGCGGTGAGCGTCCGCATCTCCGTCGAGGCGAGCGGGGGACGCATCGAGATCGCCGACGACGGCCCCGGGTTCGCCCCCGAGAACGTGCGGACGAACCGCCTCGGGCTCGCCATGACAGTGCTCGGCGTGCCGGCGGAGATCCCGGGGATGCGGGCGGAGGTCGACAGCGCCCCCGGTGCCGGGACGCGGGTGCGGCTTCAGTGGACCATCGACGAGCCGCCGGTTTCCCCTCCTCCTGCGCCGCCTGACGCGTGGACCATCCGGAGTCGCGAACGTCTCGTGGGATCCATCTTCGTCGTCACGCAGACGGCCGTGGGTCTCGCCGCGGCCGTCCAGGCGGGGATCGCGGGGACCGGGATCGTGTCTCTCGTGATGCTCGCCCTCCTTCTCCTCCTCACTGCGATGGTGGCGCGCGCTCGCGAGGGTGTCTCTCGTCTCAGCGCGTTGGCGCTCGTCATGTTCCTGAGCGGCTGCGTCGCGCTCGGGATCTCCGCTCTCCCGGCGCCGATCAGTTACGGATCGGCATGGTTCGTCACCGCTTCGGCATTCGTCGCGGTCGCCCTCGCTCTCCGAGATCGCGGCGGGGTCGCGCTCATCGGCGGGGGAATCCTCCTGGGGCTCCTCGTGGTCGACGCCATCACGCGCAGCGCGGATCTGCAGCAGATGCTGGGGATCGGCACTCGCGTGACCACCATGGTGGGACTCAGCGTCGTGTTCGTCGCGGTGCTTCGGCGGCTGCGCGGTTCGGCCGCCGCGCAGGCCGAGTCGCGCGTCGAATCGGCCCGCCGCGCCGCCTGGGATGCCGCCTCCCACGCCGAGCTGGTGGCCCACCTGACGGAGGTCGACGAGTACGCCCGTCCCCTACTGGAACGCGTCGTCCGTGCCGGTGCGATCACGGACGAGGACCGACGGCAGGCGCGCGCCGTCGAGGGGCGCCTCCGCGACGGCTACCGCGCCGGTCGGCTGCACGGACACGGGATCGCGGATGCCGCGATGCAGGCGCGTCTGCGCGGCGTCGACGTCGTCCTGCTCGATGACGGGGGCTCGACGGGGCGGGCGGAGACATGGGTGCCGGAGTTCGCCGCCCTCGTCCGTGACCGGCTGGAGACAGCGGAACACCGCGTGGTCGTCCGGGTGCTCCCTCCCGGACGACTCTCCCTCGCCCACGTCGTCGGGGACGGGCGCCTGACGATCTACCCCGTGGCCGGGGGGCCGGCCGCTCCCGCTGCGGGGCCGGCCGCGCCTGCGGCGTTCCCGCCGGTGCCCTCCCCGGAAGCGCCGGCGTCGACCGTGCCCTCGATCGGCGTCCAGGGCGAGTAGTCGCGGTCGAGGATCGAGCGGGCCGGGTTCTGCCCCCGCGACCACCACTTGGCCTCGTACCCGGTGCCGTCGACCATCACGCGGTCGCCCTGGTTGTAAAGGGTCGTGGCATCCCATTCCGGGTACGTGTTCGCGGGGAGCTGCGGCAGTCGGAAGGGTTGATCGGATGCCAGGACCGGACCGATGTAGCTCCACGCGGCGGCGCCGGTGTCGAGCGTCGGGTCGTCGGGCGCGTTGCCGCCCTGGTTCCACCATTTCGCCACGTAGACCGAGCCGTGCCAGACCACCTTCACGCCGGCCGAGTAGAACGTCGTGGAGTTCCAGATCGGGTAGGGGCTGGTCTTCGGATCGTCCTCGATGATCGGCGGATCGGTTTCCACCACAGCGTTCGCATAGCGCCCCAGATACCCGTTCGACAGAACGCCCGCGAACGTCTCGTCGCCCTGGTCGACGCCGCTGCACTGCGTCGACACCGTCCCGGTGAAGGGGTAGTTCGGTCCGCAGGTGTGATCGCGGTTGATCGACCACATCGACAGTCGGGCGAGCCCGCGATCGCTCGCGAACGCGGTGAACGCTCGCGCGTCGTCGAGGGTGAAGGTCTCCGTGGTGACGTCGTTGAGCCCGATCATCGGGGTCGCGCCCATCAGCTCCCACACGCCGCCGGGCGGCAGGTCCAGGCCGGCGTCGTCCCACAGGGTGCTGAGCTGGGAGGCCGTGGCCTCCAGCGCACGCTTCGAGACGTCGACGAGATTCTTCGGATCCTGGATGCCGTAGTTCATCGTCATGGAGTTGACTCCGGCCACCTTCACCCCGGCGCTCAGCATGCCGGCGATGAGGTCACGACCGTCGGCGGTGAGGCCGTCGGGCGCGACGGGGAGCGTGAGCCACACGGTGAGGGGGTGATCCGCGGGCCGGGCGCCCTGCAGGCGGGCGATGGCGTTGGCGCGTCGTCCCCACGACGACCGGTCGGCGAGGGTCTTGCCCTCGATGTCGAGGTCGATCGAGTCGACCCCGTACCGATCGATGACCGCGCCGTAGGCCTTCGCGGCATCCACGGAGGTCGTGCACGCGACGGCCAGATCGGTGTTGATCGCGCCCCCGAACGAGATCATCACGGGATGTCCCTCCCGGCGCATCCGTTCGATTCGACGGTCCAGGTCGAAGCGGGTGGCGGCATCGTCCAGCGTGTACGTCTTCCCCCAGGTCGGAGTGCAATCGGCGTCGCCGGCGGCGACCACGAAGGCGAGGACCGCCCCGCCCGGCGCCGCGATCATCTCGTCACCGGCGAGGGCGACCCCCTGGTCGAGGGTCACGTCGTAGTAGCCGGCGAACCACCGCTGGTCCACGGGCGTCCCCGTCGGGAGGAACGAGAACGGGGGAGCGACGGCGGCGACGCCCGCCACCAGGAGAGCGAGTCCCCCGAGGACACTGGCGCCGAGCCGGAGCCAGGACACCCGTCGGCCGCGGAACCGTCGCGGACGCCGGGCGTTCATGCGCGCACCGGTTCGATCAGGCCGTCGTCGAGGACGCGACGCCACGCCGGAACGGTCGTGTCGGCCGCGTGGGCCGCGCGTCGCTCGGTCGGCACCCAGATCCACTCCAACCATCCGTTCCACAGGTCCGCCGCCGCGGCTCCGATTCCGATGAGGCGGACCAGGGCGGCGGCCACGCAGACGGCGGTGAAGATCGCGAAGGCCGCCGCGATCCAGGACCCGCCCTGGATCGAGCGGACGGCGACGACCACGGCACCACCGGCGATGATGAGCGGTGCGACGATGAGCAGGGCCCCGGCCGGAGTTCGCTCGCCCTGTTTCGGTGTGCGCGCGAAAGCGACGCGCTGTCCCGTGAACGCCTGGGCGATCGAGCCGAGCGTGCCCGCGATGTTCACGGCGACGAGGAGCAGGTTCAGGCCGTACACGCCGAAGATGTCGCGCCGCCGGTACCCGAGGACGCGCAGGTCATGCGCCATCTCGACGAAGTACGGCAGCGCCATGAGCATCAACGTGACGCTGACCAGCTCGCCGTTGAGCGGGACGACGGTCAGCAGGATGATCAGCGCGGCGGTCACCCACGCGATCGAGCCGAGGTAGTTCGCCCGCAACAGGATCTCGGACAGACGCATCGGATGCCCCGCTGCGCGCCGGGCGACCGCGGTGCGCCAGAGCCCGGCGAGCACGAGCAGCCCGCCGTTCGCCCAGCGCCGTCGCTGGACCGCCAGGGTGCCGAAGTCGGGCGGGGTGGAGCTGTAGCTCAACCGCTCGGGGTAGTTCACCAGGGACCATCCGCCGGCGATGACGTCGATGCTGGACTCGGTGTCCTCGATGACCGTGCGCCCCCGGATGAAGCGGACGACGTCGTGTCCATCCACGGTCTCCACGGTGCGGAGGTCCTCGAGCAGGGCCCAGCGGATGACGGCGTTCGCCCCCACCCAGAACGTGGCGTCGAAGGCGGTCAGGCCCTGGTGCACGATGTGCTGGACGTCGGTCGTCGCCCCGGCGAGGCGTTCGAGGTGGCTGCGTCGGCCGCGATACGCGGAGTACGGGGTCTGGATGATCCCTACGCGCTCATTGCTCGGCTGCTGCAGCGCGTAGACCAGACGAGCGGCGTACTCGGGCAGGAGCATCGAGTCGGCGTCGAGCGTGATGACGACATCGCACGCCGGGATGTCCACCACGTGTGGCACGCCGTCGAGGTCGTGCAGCTCGTGTTCGCCGCCCACGAGTGCCAGATAGGCGTTGAGGTTGGCCGCCTTCGTGGGCTCGTGCGACGGTTCGCGGAAGCGTTTGCGCTCGAACACGGCGACGTCGGCGCTGAAGATGCGGACGAGCCGGCGCGCCAGCGAGCGCACCCGGGCGGGGGACAACCCCTGCTCTCCGTCGTCCTCCGCCTCGTCGAGCGCGGACGCCACCGCGCCGAGTTCGTCGGCGAGGGCTTCCAGGACGCTCTCGGTGAAGAACTCCTCGACATGGCCGGTGCGAGGCTCGACGTCGGCCCTGCTGCGGAGCCACCAGGCGGCCATGTGGTATGCCGCGGCGACGGCGCTGCGGGCGTCGGCCACGGAGTCCGTCTCGGTCCGGTCGAACGCCTCGCGCGCGAGCTCCAGGGGACCCGACAGCTCCAGGCGGATCTCATCGATGATCGCGCGCGTGCGGGCCAGCCGATCGACGATCTCGGGGTCGTCGGTCGGCGGGTCGTCGAGGAGGAGGACCACTCGGAGGTCGGGAACCTCCTGCAGGGCGACCGACCACAGCGCCATCCGGACGTAGGCGGGATCCTCGCCGTAGGAGGGCAGGAGCGTGAGCACGCTCAGGTCGTCTCGGTCGAAGCGTTCGTCGATGTCGGCACGCCGAGCGCGACGATGCGCGGCCAGCCGAGGCAACGCGCCGACACGGGCGAGGAGGTACATGCTCGAGGAGAACGTCAGCGCCGCCACCGACACGAGGAAGACCACGGTGCCGATCAAGTACCCGACGTTGGTGAGCACGTCCCCGCGCGACAGCGTGACGACGACCGTCGCCATGTACAGCAACCAGAGTCCGACGGTGGCGAGGAGGGCCACGCGCGAGCGGACGATGGTCGCGGGCGACGGTCGGGGGTGCAGGGCACCCGGGGTGGGGTCGAGCGGGCCTCGGGGGCGAGGTCGACGCGGAGTTTTCGGGCGTGCGCGTTCCATCGGATCGGGCTCCTTGCTCGCGCGGTGCTGAAGCGCGCGGCGCCGGGTGTGCCCGTCTCGGGCAGACGGGCACGGTTCATCGTGTCAACACCACCGCAACCTGCGGGGCCGCCGCGACCCCCTATTCCGGTGGTTCTGTTCACCTCGAAATTCGCCCCGTGGCAGCCCTCGCGTGGCCCGCTCGAACGGGAGGACTAGGCTGAGCCGGTGCTGCCCGACACCGATTCCGCGTCCGTTCGCCGTGCCTACAGCTATCTCGGTCCGGCCGGGACCTTCACCGAGGCCGCGCTGGCGCAGGTGCCCGAGGCGCGCGACCAGATCTGGCGCCCCGTGCGCAACGTCGGGGAGGCGCTCGCCGACGTCGTCGAGGGGCGATCGGATGCCGCGATGATCGCGATCGAGAACTCCGTCGACGGGGGAGTGTCCACCACGCAGGACGCGCTCGCGACCGTGCCCGGCCTCCGCATCATCGGCGAGTACCTCGTCCCCGTGAACTTCGTCCTCGTCGGTCGACCGGGAACCACCCTCGAGGACGTCTCGCTCGTGTCCGCGCACCCCGTCGCGTACGGACAGTGCCTGCGCTGGCTGCGCGAGCACATCCCCGCGCACGCCCACCTCCCGGCCTCGAGCAACGTCGCCAGCGCCCTCGGAGTC
Organism: Microbacterium sp. T32; assembly: GCF_001619615.1. GTDB lineage: Bacteria > Actinomycetota > Actinomycetes > Actinomycetales > Microbacteriaceae > Microbacterium. The sequence continues at coordinate 76,928 of NZ_LQQP01000023.1, read as the reverse complement.
CTGGACGGATCGAGCGGGGCGGATGCCGCGATCGCGGCGCCCGGCATCGTCGACCATCACACGGTCGAGGTGCTCGCCGAGGGGATCGGCGACAACCCCAACGCGGTGACGCGCTTCGTCCTCGTCAGCCGCACCGTCGCGCCCGCGCCGCCGACCGGCGCCGACAAGACGTCGCTCATCGTCGAGCTGCCCGAGGACCACCCGGGCGCCCTGCTGGAGCTGCTCGAGCAGTTCGCCACGCGGGGCATCAACCTCAGCCTCTTGGCATCCCGTCCGATCGGCGACGCCCTCGGGCGCTACCGCTTCGTGATCGACGCCGACGGACACGTGCACGACGAGCGCATGGCCGACGCGCTGCTGGGCCTGCGCCGTTTCAGCCCGAAGGTGATCTTCCTGGGGTCGTACGCGCGCGCCGACCGCGCGATCGTGCGGTACCCGCAGCGCTACTCCGACGACGTGTTCGTCGAGGCGCGCGACTGGCTGCGCGGCCTGCTGAGCGGCGAGCCCGAGGCGTAACCCGCCGTCAGGCGGCGACGGACGCCGCGACCCCCGCGACGAGCTCGAGCGTCTGCGCGCGGCCGCCCGCGACGTCCAGCGCTTCGCCGTCGTACGCTCCGGCGACCGGCGAGAGCATGATCTCGTCGACGTCGTACCGCGCCGCGAACTCCGCGAGCTGAGCGCGCACGTCGTCGCCCGTGCCGACGAACCACTTCTGGCGACTGGATGCCATGATCGACTCCGCCATCGCGTCGAACGGGTCGGCCTTCGCCTGCTCGACCGTCTCGAGCGGCACGAGCGGGCGGTTGGTCCGCAGGCGCGCCATCATCCGCAGCTGCGGGAGAGCGCGCTCCTCCGCCTCCTCGGCGGTGGGAGCGGCGACGACGTTGGCCGTGACGAACGTGCGCGGACCGTCGCCGGATTCGTTCGGCTGGAACTGGTCGCGGTACAGCCGCAGTGCGTGCTCGAGCCCCTCGCCGGCGAAGTGGTTCGCGAAGACGTAGGGGAGCCCGTACGACGCGGCGAGCTGGGCGGAGTAGTCGCTGGAGCCGAGCAGCCACACCTGCGGAATCCCGGATGCCACGGGCGTCGCCTTCACCTGGTACTCGGTGCCGGAGGTGAACCGGACGGTGGCGCCGTCGGGCGAGGTGAGCGCCAGGATGTCGGTCACGTGGTCGGGGAAGCGGGAGACGTCGCTCGTCGCACCCGAGCGGTGCAGGAGCTGCGTGATCACCGGGTCGCTGCCCGGCGCGCGCCCGATCCCGAGGTCGATGCGCCCCGGGGCGAGGGCCTCGAGAGCCGCGAACTGCTCGGCCACGATGAGCGGCGAGTGGTTGGGCAGCATCACACCGCCCGAGCCGACGCGGATGCGCGCCGTGCGGGACGCGGCGGCCGCGATGAGGACGGGCGGGGTCGTCGAGGCGACCGCGGGCATGTTGTGGTGCTCGGCGAACCAGTAGCGGCGGTAGCCGAGACGGTCGGCCCGCTCGACGAGGTCGAGCGACGCGGCGACGGCCTGCGCGCTGCTTTGACCTGCACGCACGGGGACGAGGTCGAGAACGGAGAGGGAGGGGATCGCGTCGTTCACCCCGACGGCAACGCCGGCCGGTGACGCAGTATTCCGCATGGTGGCGGAACCGCAACCCCCTCTGCCGTCTCTCCACACCGGCTTAGCGTGCCCGGCATGAACGGGGGCAAGACCATGATCCGCACGCAGATGGTCGTCAACGACGCCGTCTTCGCGTTGGCGCAGGGACAGGACATCGCGTCCCTGAAGTCCGAGATCGAGACGGCCGTCGCGCAGGGCGGCAGGTTCGCTTCGTTCGTCGTCGTCGGGAACAGCGAGGTGAGCGTGTTGTTCTCGCCGCACACGTCCGTGGCGTTCTCGGTCGAGACCGTCGCCGAAGACGACCGCGGCGACGGAGACACCCCCTTCGGCGGCTTCTACGACGAGTGACACCGGCATCCCCGGACGCTCAGGGTTCTCCCAGCCGTTCCCTCGTGACGAATCCCGGCCCGAGCGCGTCTCCACTGTGACTTCGCGGAACACAGGGTTCCGCACTCACGGAAGGAAAGCGCAATGGCTGAGAACACCGCCACCACCACCCCCGCCACCGCCACGAAGGACGGCGGCTCGACCGTCATCGTGGATGCCGTCGTCGCCAAGGTCGCCGGCATCGCCGCGGCCGAGGTCCCCGGCGTGCACGCGCTCGGCGGCGGCGCGGCTCGCGTCATCGGCAACATCCGCCAGGCCGTGGGCGCGAAGGACTACGCGCAGGGCGTGAGCGTCGAGGTCGGCGAGACCGAGGTCGCCGCGGACATCGCGATCCAGGTCGACTACCCGGAGCAGCTGCAGCGCGTGGCCGCCAACGTCCGTGCCGCGGTGCACCAGGCCATCACCGAGCTCGTCGGTATGAAGGTCGCCGAGATCAACGTCACCGTCGTGGACGTCTTCATCCCGGGCGACGACGACGAGGACGAGGTCACCGAGACCCGCGTCAACTGACGTTCCCCTGACGAAGGGCGCCACCTCCGAGTGGCGCCCTTCGGCGTGTCCGGGGCTCAGCCGCCGTGCCGGACCTTGTCGTACGCGTCCAGCGCGCGCTGGCGCGTCTCCTTGAGGTCGACCATCGGCTCGGGCGCGCCGCCGTCGAGATGCTCCGGGGCCCAGCGGCGGATGTACTCGTCGTGCGGGTCGAATTTCTCGCGCTGCGTCTCCGGGTTGAACACGCGGAAGTAGGGGGCGGCATCCGCCCCGGATCCCGCGACCCACTGCCAGTTGAACGGGTTGCTCGCGGCATCCGCGTCGACGAGGCAATCCCAGAACCACTGTTCGCCGTGGCGCCAGTCGATGAGCAGGTTCTTGGTGAGGAAGGATGCCGTGACCATGCGCACGCGGTTGTGCATGACCCCCGTGTGCCAGAGCTGTTTCATCCCGGCATCCACGACGGCGATGCCGGTCTCGCCCCGCTGCCACGTCTCCAGGTGTGCGCGGTTCAGTCGCGGCCACGGGAAGGCGTCGTACTGCTCGCGCCAGTTCTTCGTCGCGAGGTCGGGGGAGTGGAACAGCACGTGCCAGGCGAACTCGCGCCAGATGAGTTCCGACAGGAACCCGGTGGCCGACTCGGCGTGCTTCCCGGAGCCTCGGTGCTCGAGCGTGGCGTGCCACACCTGATACGGGCTGATCTCGCCCCAGCGCAGCCGCGGTGACAGGTTCGAGGTCGCACCGCCCGCGAACGCGTCGCGCGAGAAGGCGTAGTCGCCGAGGTCGTCGTCGAGGAACTCGCGCACGCGCGTCAGGGCGGCGGGCTCGCCCGGCTCCCACGTCTCGCGCAGGCCGCCGGCCCAGTCGGGCTTCGTCGGGAGCAGGTTCCACGCATCGAGGTCGTCGGACTCCGGTGCCTTCGAGGGGCCGGGGACCTTGCGCGCCTCGGGGAGCGGCGCGCGGGGCGACGGCATCTTCTCGACCGCGCGACGGAACGGCGTGTACACCCCGTAGGGCTTGTCGGCGCCCGTGCGCACGGTCCACGGCTCGAACAGCAGGTTCGCCGCGAACGACGCGACGGTGACGTCGTCGCCGCGCAGCTTCTCCTTGATGCCCGCGTCGATCTCGCGCTCCGCGCCGCCGTAGCGACGGTTCCAGAACACCGCCCCGGCCCCGGTCTCGTCCACCACGGCCGGCAGGACATCGGCTGCGCGTCCCCGGCGCAGCACGAGCGTCGATCCCCGATCCTCCAGGCGCTGGGCGAGGGATGCCAGCGAGTGGTGCAACCACCACCGTGCGGCCCCGCCGATCTCGCGCACGCCGTCGGACTCCTCGTCGAGCACGTACAGCGCGATCACCGGCTCGCTGCGGTCGAGTGCCGCGCGGAGGGCCGGGTGGTCGGTCAGCCGCAGGTCGTCACGGAACCATACGAGGGACGGAGAAGCCATGCAGCGACGCTATCCAGCCGACGTTCCGCGCTGCCGGGCTTGACACGCCGCGGCCCGGCCCCGCCGCGGGCGTGGCCCCGTGCCGCGTCGCCGCCCGACGCCATGGCCCGGCCCGGTCGCCCACCGCCCACGATCCGGTCGAGCGCCCACGTTCGGGGCGGCCGCTTCGTGAGCGCTCGACCCGATCGTGAGCGCTCGGCTCCCTAGAGGGCGGACGTGTCGTGACCGGCCGGGAGGGCGACCGTCAGGCCGCCCTCGATGATGCGCGTGTAGATGCGGGTCGCCTCGCCGAACTCGTCGCCGTCGAGCTCGATCGGTTGCGCAGGAGCGGTCGCCAGCTCGATGCCGGATCCGCGGAGATAGCGCACCGACGTGTCACGGCGGCGTTCGAGCACGCGACGCCCGGCGCGGAAGCGCTGCAGCACCGAGTTGTCCCACCAGATCTTGCGCCACACGCCGAGCCAACCGAACACGCCACTGGGCTGGATGACGGCGACATCCAGGATGCCATCGGCGATCGACGCACCCGGGATGAGCGCCACGCCACCGGGGAGTGCGCCGCAGTTGGCGAACAGTACGCTCTGCACTTTCGCGGAGTGCAGGCGGTGCCCGTGCCCGTCGAGCTGGTACATGACGCGGAACGGCTTGGCATTGACGAGCGACCGCGCGGCGCCGTCGACGTAGGCCACCCACCCGACGGACTTCTTCAGCTCGGGCCGCGTGTTCTGGATCATCGCGGCATCCAGGCCCATCCCGGCCATCACGACGAAGCCGTGCTCTTCGACGGTGCCGTCGGCACGACGGATCCGTGCGATCCCGGTGTCGGTCGCGAGCACCTTCCCGTCGAACGTCGCGCGGATCATCGCGTCGGCGTCGTCCAGCGGCAGGTTGAGGTTGCGTGCGAGGAGGTTTCCGGTGCCGCTCGGGACGATCGTCAGCGGGATGCCGGTCGAGGTGAGAGCCTCGGCCACGGCGCGGACGGTGCCGTCGCCGCCGGCCACGAGGACGGCATCCACCTCCTCCTCGATGGCGGCACGGGTCGCGATGTCGCCCAGGTCGTCGACGGTCGTCTCGTAGAACAGCGGTTCGGCCCAGCCGGCCTCGGCGGACAGTTCGCTCACCCGCGGGCGCAGCACCTCGGGGTCGACCTTGGTGGGGTTGTAGACCAGTGCCGCGCGCTTCTTCGTGGTCGGTTCGGCGTCGATCGGGGCGTCGTCTCCCTCGGGGGAGACACGCTTGGCCTCACCGGAGGCGCCCTCCGAGGAATCGGGGTCGACGTCGCCCGGCTGGTGGATGACGTCGTCGGGCTCGGCCGCGTCCTTGGGGTCGGGCTCGTCCGTCACGACGGTGTCGGGCTCGTCCTCCTGCCGCAGAGTCGCCTCGTGGAAGTCCTCGTGCGAGCCCTCCGACGCCGCCCGGTCCTTCTCGGCTTCGGGGGAGACGGGGGAATCCGCGTCGTCGCGCGGTTCTTGAGGGTCGGCCATGGCATCCACCATAGGACCGCGCACGCGCGCTTCCGCCTCGGCCGATGGGGGTTGACCCGGACCGCGTGACGGGCACTGTTCAGGATGCCGCCTCCCCACGTTCGCCGGACGGGTCTAGCGTGCGCCCGTGACCCTGTTCGAGCAGCCGCCGCCTCGGCGGGCGCGACCCGTCGAGGGGCCCTTCGCCGCCCTCGCGCGGGACCGCCGCCGGCGTCGCCTGTGGACGGTCGCGATCGTGGTCGCCGTCGCGGTCGTCCTCGGCGGCATCGTCCTGCTCGGCACGGGAGCGGATCGTGCCGTCGTCGCGTGGGTGCAGGACCAGACCGGCCCGCGCACCCTTCCCGCCGACATCGCGGCGGTCGCCGACCACGCCTTCCTCACCGACGAGGGGCGTGACCTCCTCACGAGCGTCGGCGCGATCTCCGAGCGGGGCGACGCTCTCCAGCGGTCTTGCGGTGTGGCGCATGCCGCGGACGACCACGCCGTGGCCGGGTGCTACGGCTTGGCGGGCATCTTCGTGTTCATCCCGTCCGATCCGCGCGTCGCGGATGCGGCCGTGACGACGCTCACGCACGAGCTCCTGCACGCCGCCTACGATCGGCTCGGCCCCGGCGACAGGGAGCGGGTGCACGTTCTCGTCGGCGCGGCCCTCGACCGGATCCCGGCCGACGACCCGGTACGTCGGCAGATCGACTGGTCGGTCGGCGACCACGAGGAATCACGCGACACCGAGCTCTTCGCGTATCTCGGTTCACAGGCGTGGCCGGACGGAGGGTTCGATCCCGCGCTGGAGGACATCTACGGTCGGTACTTCACCGACCGCGCCGCCCTCGTGGACGTGGACCATCGCGTGCAGGGAGCAGTCGACGGTCTCTTCGCGGAGTACGAGGCCGCACTCAAAGGCCTCGCCCAGGCGCAGGCGGATGCCATGATCGCCCGCGCAGAGCTCGATGACGATCGGACGATCTACGAGAGCGACCGGCAGCTCTACCAACAGGATGCCGACCGGTACAACGCCCTCGATCCGGCGGAACGTGGAGGCTGGCACCAGGACTGGTGGGGGACGGACGGCGTACGGCACAGCGGGACGTGGCAAGAGGTGCTCGCCGCGCGCCTGGCCGACCTCGACGCCCGTCACGCCGACCTGGAGGCCCGCGCGGCCGCGGTGGAGGCGGCGGATGCCGATGCGCTCGCGCGGCGCGGAGCGATCGACGCGCAGTACGCCGACGTGCTCGCCGTCACGAAGGCGCTCGACCCCACGGCACCGGCCGCGTGAGGCGCGGAAGCGGCTCCCGCCCCGACCGTAGGATGGACGCGTGATCGACCTGACTCTGCTGCGTGAAGATCCCGAACTGGTGAAGCGCTCCCAGATCGCGCGCGGGGAGTCGCCCGACTCCGTCGACGCCGCGATCGACGCCGACCGCGAACGCCGCGCCGCGATCACGGCGTTCGAGGAGCTGCGGGCGGCGCAGAACGCGCACGGCAAGAAGGTCGCCCAGGCGCCCAAGGACGAGAAGGCCGCCCTCGTGGCGGAGGCCAAGGAACTCAGTGAGAAGGTCAAGGACGCGCAGCGCGCGGTGACCGTCGCCGAGGAGGCCGCGGAAGAGGCGCTCGCCAAGATCGAGAACATCGTGCTCGAGGGCGTCCCCGCGGGTGGCGAAGAGGACTTCGTGACCCTTCGCACTCACGGCGAGATCCCGACGTTCGATTTCGAGCCGCTGGACCACCTCGCCATCGGCGAGAAGCTCGGCGCGATCGACATGGAGCGCGGCACGAAGGTCTCGGGCAGCCGGTTCTACTTCCTCACCGGCATCGGCGCGCGCCTCGAGCTCGCGCTCATGACGCTCGCGCTCGACCGGGCCCTGCAGGCCGGTTTCACGCCGATGATCCCGCCGACGCTCGTGCGACCCGAGGTGATGCGCGGTACCGGCTTCCTCGGCCAGCACGCCGACGAGGTGTACCACCTCGACAAGGAGGACCTGTACCTCGTCGGCACCAGCGAGGTTCCTCTCGCGGGCTACCACATGGACGAGATCCTCGACCTCGAGCGCGGCGCGAAGCGCTACGCCGGGTGGTCCACGTGCTACCGCAGCGAGGCCGGCTCCTACGGTAAGGACACCCGCGGCATCATCCGCGTGCACCAGTTCAACAAGCTCGAGATGTTCGTCTACACCGACCCGGCGGATGCCGAGGCCGAGCACGACCGTCTCGTCGCGATGCAGGAGGGCATGCTGCAGGACCTGGGGCTCGCGTACCGCGTGATCGACGTCGCCGCCGGCGACCTCGGTTCCAGCGCCGCGCGCAAGTTCGACATCGAGGCCTGGGTTCCCACGCAGGATGCCTACCGCGAGCTGACGAGCACCTCGAACTGCACCACTTACCAGGCGCGTCGCCTCGACACCCGGTTCCGTCCCGCTGACGGCGGCAAGACGCAGCCGGTGGCGACGCTGAACGGCACGCTCGCGACCACGCGCTGGATCGTCGCGCTGCTCGAGACGCACCAGCGCGCTGACGGATCGGTGACGGTGCCCGAGGTGCTCCGGCCGTACCTCGGCGGCCTCGAGGTCATGGAGCCCATCGCGTGACCGACGAGGCCGCCCTGCCCCGCATCGGTGACGTCGACGCGGAACCGCAGCACGAGGCGGCCGAGGTCGTCGCGGACGTCGCGCGCACCGCTCCCGTGGGCCGCATGCTCATCGCGCTCGACATCGACGGCACCGTCCTCCTCGAGGACGAGTCGCTCAGCCCCGGAGTCGTGGATGCCGTGCGCCACGCGCAGCAGCAGGGCCACGAGGTCATGCTCGCCACCGGGCGCAGCTGGGACAGCACGCACACGGTCATGAGCCTGCTCGGCATCCATCCCGAATACGCGGTGTGCTCGAACGGCGCCATCGTGATGCGCAGGGTCGGCGGACCGGATGCCACCGACTACGAGCGGGCGCACGTCGAGACGTTCGACCCGACCGAGGTGCTCACGCTGCTCGGCGAGCATCTCGGGGACGCCCACTTCCTCGTCGAGCTGCCCGACGGGCAGCGACTCTTCACCGATTACCTCGACGACTGGAACCTCACGGGCGCGAACAAGGTGAGCTTCGCCGAGCTCTCGCACCAGCCCGTGTGCCGCGTCGTCGTCGTGGCGCCGGAGAAGACCGACAAGGACTTCCTCGAGCTGGTGAAGCGCATCGGCCTCAGCCAGGTGTCGTACGCGATCGGCTGGACCGCGTGGCTCGACATCGCGCCGCAGGGCGTGAACAAATCGACCGCGCTCGAACTGGTGCGCGAGTGGCTCGGCATCCCGCCCGAGAACGTCCTGGTCATGGGCGACGGCCGCAACGACATCGAGATGATGCAGTGGGCGGTCTCGCACGGTGGCCGCGCGATCGCGATGGGTCAGGGCCCGGTCGAGGTGCACGACGCCGCCGGCGAGGTGGGCCTGTCGGTGACGGACGGCGGCGTCGCCGCGGTGCTGCGCGAGCTCTGAGCCCGCGGTCAGCCGATCTTCGAGAGCAGGACGTTGTCCGAACCCGCGGGGCTGCGGAACAGCGGCGCGCAGTTCGCGTCGATCGTCACCTCGGTGTCGTTCGCGCCGGGGGTGTGGCGGAGCTCCAGCGGCCCCAGGTCCCCCTCGGGCAGTTTCACCGTGTAGGAGATCGTGCGCGTCTCGCCCTCGGGGAGGAGGACCGTTCTGCTCTCCGCGGGGTTGCCGTGATCCGAGCCGGAGCGGTCGCGGAACGTCGGGTCCCACCAGTCGCCGATCTCGGGATCCGTCGACACGATCTCCCCGCCCGGCGGGGCGAAGAACAGCACGTCGAGCATCATCGTCCGGAGGTCGATCCCCCGGTCGATGTTGCGCAGACCCAGGGTGTAACCGCTCTTGATGGCATCCGTGATGCTGTTGTGCAGGTCCATCGAGACGGTGATCGTGCGGTCGTCCGCGTTGCAGGTCGCGTATTGCGAGTACGTCAGGTGGTACTCCAGCTTCCCGATGGAGTAGTCGTTGAAATAGATGCCGAGCTGGGTGGCATCCTGGTTGTCCTTCGGCAGGGTGCCGTCGAGGCCGTACTGATGGGCAAGGCTCTCCAGGCCCGCGTCGTCGAACCACGCGAAGATGCGGCCCTCGCCGGCGCTGCGGACGATCTGATTCCACATCGTGCCGACGTCCCACTGCCGTCCGGTGAGCTTGGCGAACATGCTCGCGCTGATCTCGCTGAAATACCGGTCCATGGCGGCGTTGTCGACGCCGTACCGTTCGTACGGTTCGCTCATCAGCTTGGATGCCGCGTTCTGGGCATCCACCGTCTCACCCGAGGCGAGCGTGATGGGGCCGGTCGCTTCCAGGAGATGCGCCAGGACGATCGGGTCGATCGAGAACGATCCGTCGAACTGCGGCTTGTCGGTCCACTTGCGCGTGGCTTGGAAGAGCTCCACCGCCGTCGGGAAGTTCGGCGTCATGTTGAAGTTCGACGACCAGTTCGTGAGCTCGGGCGGGTAGAGCTCCCGCGTCTGCCAGGGCAGGGTGATCAGCGACCCGTTCACGGTGTCGAAGCCGAGCGAGGGCAGGGTCGAGTACATCAGGTCGGTGCCGGTGTCGAGGCTGAGCATGTCGACGTGGCCGTCGTCGACCTTGAGGACCAGCCACTGGGCGACGCCACCGCCGGTCGCGCGGATCTCGGCCGGCGTCTGGATCATGAGCTGGTAGAGCATCGGGCGCTCGGCACCGGCCGCGCGGAGCAGCTCGGGAAGGTGCGCGTCGACCGTCTTGAGCACGGGAGTCGCCTGCTGGATGAGGCTCTGGAGCTGGTCCACCGGAGCGGCGATCTGCGGAAGCACGCCCGTGCGGTCCATGGACGACGCGATCCGGGATGCCTCGTCGAACGACGTCAGCACCGTGGGGATGATCTTCCCCGCGTGCAGGAACGGCTTGAGGTTGATCCCGTCGGAGGAGCCGTCGCTCGCCGAGGCCATCGTGGTGATGAGCGGAGGCAGCACCTGGGACGAGATGGTCTGGGCGATCTCGGTCACGTCGCGGACGGCGAGCACGTTCGGCCGCGCGGCCGGGATCTCCGCTGCGAGATCCCACAGGGGGCCCTGCGCGGTGTCGTAGGCGTGCTGGGCCCGCTCGAGGATGTCTTCGCCGGAGCTCTGGATGCCGCCGGCGTCGCCGCTCGCGGCGGCCCGCGCGAGCGCCTTCGACTGGTCCAGCGCACCCTCGAGATCGTCGCGCACCTGGATCACCTGCCAGGCGAACGCGCCGGCGGCGAGGAGGACGGCGAACACGATCACCGTGAGCGGGCCACCGACGGCGGCCATCGCGACCACGGCGGTGCGGCCCCACCGCTGCGCCGCGCTCTCCGGCGCGGCGTGACGGGCGGCCGGCTGCGTGCGGGTGAGACCGAGGTCCCCCATCGCCCGCCGGCGGGTGCGGCTGACGGCGCGATCGTCTTGCAGAGTCCCCACGGTCACCGGCAGATCGTAACTTGGCGAGGTGACGGGTTGCTCACAGCCCTGTGAACGGCGGGCAGTGTCGGGTGGGTGAGGCGCGGTGGGCGTGGTGCGGCTGCGGCAGCCCTCGAGAGCACACGTTCCGGTCGAGCGCCCACGGTAGGGGCGACCGTAGCGTGTGCTCTCGACCGGAACGCGGGCACTCACGACGTTCGAGGCGGTGTGGGCTGGCGCGGTGGGCGGGCGCGCGGCTGGGTAGACTCGGGCGATCGGGAGGGTTGTCCGAGCGGCCGATGGACCTGGTCTTGAAAACCAGTGGGCAGAGATGTCCCGTGGGTTCGAATCCCACACCCTCCGCCACGATGGGAGCGGCTCCTCCGGGATCCGCTCCCATCATCTCGCTGACGGCCACGTCCTCGTGTCTCGGCTCACACCGCTCGGCGGCGTTCCACCAGTATCGTGTCGCGCCACTGGCCGGCCCACGGGCCGTAGGTCATGCGCGCGATACGTTCGCGGTGGCCGATGCGGCGGAAGCCCACGAGGGCGGTTCCGCTTCGAAGGTCGCGTTCCCTGTCGCGATGCCCTCGCGGTAGATCGCCTCGACGGCGGGCCAGTCCTCCGGTCGCAGGGCGCGGATCCGCGCGTCGTTCACGCGCGGAGGGCGCTCACGGCGCTGTCGAGTGCCTCGGTGACGACCCGGTAGTAGGCCCACTTTCCACGCTGTTCGCGGGTCGCGAGGCCGGCGTCCACGAGCACCTTCATGTGGTGCGAGACGGTCGGCTGCGACAGCCCCACCGGCTCGGTCAGGTCGCAGATGCAAGCCTCACCGCCCTCGGACGCGGCGATCAGCGACAGGAGCCGCACCCGCGCGGGGTCGCCGAGGGCCTTGAACGTGCGGGCGATGGGATCTGCCTCCTCTACCGTGAGCGCCGACGCCGACGCGGTCGAGCAGCAGGCATCGGCGTCGTTCGAAAGCAGCGGCAGGAAGGTCGGCATGCCACGATTCTGCACCTCATATTGACATCTGTCGATCTGTCCACGAATCTTGTCCCATCGACAGGTTTCAATGTGAGGAGGGGTCCCGGATGGCCGAAGAGCTTCCCGTCGTCGTGATCGGTGCGGGCCCCCACGGCTTGGCGGCCGCCTCCCACCTGACGGAAAGACGGATGCCCGTCATCGTGCTGGAAGCGGGCCGGATGCCTGCCGCCGCGGTATCCGAGTGGGGTCACGTCCGTCTGTTCTCGGAGTGGTCCGAACTCGTGGATGCCGCGAGCGCGCGACTCCTGCAGTCCACGGGCTGGTCGGCGCCGACGACAGGGTTCCCGACGGGAGAGCAGTGGATCGAGAGGTACCTCGCCCCTCTCGCGCGAGTTCTGGGCGAACGAATCGTCTACGGAGCCCGCGTGACCGGGGTGTCCCGACGCGGCCGCGACCGACTGGTCGACGCGGGCCGCGGTGAGCAGCCGTTCACGGTGCACGTGCAGCCCGCCGACGGTGAGGCCTACCGGCTCTCGGCGCGCGCGGTCATCGACGCGTCTGGCACCTGGTCGACCCCCAATCCTGCCGGCGCCGACGGGCTCCCCGCGCTCGGGGAACCGGAGGCCGGGCCGTTGCTCTCCTACCGCATCCCGGATTTCCGTGACCGCGTGGGCTTCGAGGGCGCGCACACCGTCGTCGTCGGGTCCGGGCACTCCGCGGTGACCGCGGTGTTGGCGCTGGCCCGGATGGCGCGACGCGATCCGGGAACGACCGTGACCTGGGCGCTGCGGCGCGCGACGACGGCGACCACCTTCGGCGGAGGTGACGTCGACGAGCTTCCGGCCCGCGGCGCGCTCGGCATGAGGGCGAAGGAGGCCGTCGACGCGGGTCTCGTGTCTCTCGTCACGGGATTTCGGACGGAGCGGATCGCCCGCGACGGCGACCGAGCCGTGCTCGTCGCCGAGGACGGGCGCGCCCTCGCAGCCGATCGCGTCGTCGTGTTGACCGGCTTCCGCCCCGACCTGTCGTTCCTGTCCGAACTGCGCCTGGACCTGGATCCGACGCTGCAGGCGCCCGTCCGCATCGCCGCCGAGGTCGACCCCAACGTGCACTCCTGCGGGTCGGTCACCGCCACCGGGGCGGCGGATCTCGCCCACCCCGAGCCCGACTTCTACGTCGTCGGCGCGAAGTCCTACGGCCGCGCGCCGACGTTCCTCGCGCTCACCGGATACGAGCAGGTGCGCAGCGTCGTCGCGGAACTCGCGGGAGACCACGAAGCCGCGCGCCGCGTCGAGCTGTCGCTGCCGGATACCGGCGTGTGCGGTGGCGCCGGCTTGTTCGACGCGGCGGGGGCGCCACTCGCCGGTGGGTGCTGCGTGCCGTCCGCTCAGTTGCTCTCCCTCTCCCAGCCCGCCCCCGCCCCCGCGTGAACCCGAAATCGAGGAATGCCATGACCGACTCCACCAAGCCCGCCGTCCTCTTCGTCTGCGTGCACAACGCCGGCCGATCGCAAATGGCCGCGGGCTACCTCCGCGCTCTCGCCGGAGATCGCATCGACGTGTTCTCGGCTGGAAGCGAACCGGGGAACGCCGTGAACCCTGCCGCCGTCACGGTCATGGCGGAGGAAGGGATCGACCTGTCCTCCGCGACCCCGCAGATCCTCACCACAGATGCCGTGCGTCAAGCGGATGTCGTGATCACGATGGGCTGCGGGGACGCGTGCCCCATCTTCCCCGGCAAGCGCTACGAAGACTGGCAGCTCACCGACCCGGCCGGGCAGCCGGTCGATGTCGTGCGAGGAGTGCGCGACGACATCAAGGGTCGCGTCGAGGAGCTCATCGCGAGCCTCGTTTAGGGAGCCGATTCCGCGACCTCGGGAATCGCACTCGTACCGTGCCGGGATGACGACGTCAACGCCGCCGACCGGAGCCCCGAGGGCCGCATGCTGAGCATCATGCAGATGCGCGTGAAGATCGGCTCCCCGTGCTGATGGCGACCGGGCACGCGCTCGCGGCCGGCGGGGTCATCCCCGATGCGGCATCCATCCTCCACGCGTTCGGTCCGTGGGTGCTGGCGGGCATTGCGCTCTTGATCTACATCGAGTCCGGCGTGCTGTTCCCGTTCCTTCCCGGCGACTCGCTCCTGGTCACCGCCGCGGTGCTCGCCGGGCCGCTCGGCATCCAGCCGTGGCAGGTACTGCTCGTCGCCATCCCGGCCGCGATCCTCGGGGATCAGACCGGGTATTGGCTCGGCCGGCGCTTCGGCAGGCGGCTGTTCCGCGAGGGAGCCCGCGTCCTGCGTCCGGAGCGACTTCAGGATGCCGAGCGCTTCTTCGCGAAGTACGGCGGCGGGTCGCTCGTGCTCGGTCGGTTCGTGCCGATCGTGCGCACCTACGTCCCGGTCGCCGCCGGCACCGCCCACATGTCGTATCGCCGCTTCCTCCTCTGGAACACGACGGGAGCCACGCTGTGGGTCGTCGTCATGACGGTCGTCGGTCTGCTGCTCGGTGGCATCCCGTTCATCGTCGACAACATCGACGTGCTGATGATCGTCATCGTCCTGATCTCGGTCCTGCCGGTGGTGGTCGCCGTCCTCCGCAAGTGGAGGGCGTCGCGGCGCGAGAGCGCGGATTCTTAGACGCGCCTCAGCCGAGGCGCCAACGGACGCAGGTCTCGGTTCAGATGGCCGTCACGTGAACGATTGCTGTCCACTTGCTCACGCAGTTCACAGGAGCTCGTCCTTAAACTGTCTCCGACCTGCGCTTCGTCGAGGTCCGACGTGCCGCGCCTCGTGGCATCCGTCCTCCCGAAAGGACCCGAGTGAGCAGAACCACGACCCCGCGCGGGCGCACGACCATCGCGCGCCATGGACGTCTGCGGTCGGTGGGGCCGCTCGGCCAGTTCTTCCGCGCGCTCGCCGTCGCGATGGCCGTGCTGCTCGTCGCCGGAGCGGGCGTGGCCGCCTATGCCGTGTACGACCTCTCGTCGAGCTTCACCGCGGATGCCGTGGATCTGCCCGACCAGCCGGCCGTTCCGCCGGACCTCGGGGAGTTGCAGGGCGGAGTGAACCTGCTCCTCGTCGGAACCGACGAGTGCGAACCCGACTTCGCGCAGTACTTCGGCGACCGCTGCACGGGTCCGGACGCGGGAGACAACCTCAACGACGTCAACATGCTCATCCACATCTCCGACGAGCCGCGCCGCGTCACGGTGATCTCCTTCCCCCGCGACCTCATGGTGCCGATCCCGTCGTGCACGGATGCGGACGGCAACGTCAGCTCGGCGATGTCGAAACAGCAGATCAACAGTGCTTTCTCGTACGGCGGCCTGGCCTGCGTGGTGAAGACCATCTCGGACCTCAGCGGCCTGCAGATCCCGTTCGCGGCCAAGGTCAGTTTCGGTGGCGTCATCAACATCACGGATGCCATCGGTGGCGTGGACGTCTGCATCGCTAATGGCATCAAGGACCCGTACACGGGCATCGACTGGCCGGCCGGCATGCGCACCGTGAAGGGCCTCGACGCGCTGCAGTTCCTTCGCACCCGCCACGGCGTCGGTGACGGCGGCGACCTCGGGCGCATCTCGAACCAGCAGCAGTACATGTCGCGCCTGACCTCGAAGCTCCGCAGTGAAGAAGTCCTGTCGAACCCGGCGACGCTGTACAAGCTCGCCTCGACCGCGCTGCGCAACGTCGACCCGTCGACGTCGCTGACGAACCCGCTGACGCTCGTGCAGATCGCCATGGCCGTCAAGGACGTGCCGTTCAACGAGATCGTGTTCGTGCAGTACCCGACCGCCGCGGACCCGGCCGACCCGAACCGCGTCGTGCCCGAGTACGACGCGGCCGACGCGCTGTGGTCGGCGCTGGCGGCGAACCAGCCGATCCAGCTCTCCGGCAACCTGAGCGACGGTAACGGCGTGATCGCGGAAGACGGCGCGACCCCGGCGCCCACCGACACCGCGTCGCCGGCTCCTGCCGAGAGCGCAGCCCCCACACCCGAGCCGTCCTCGACCACGATCACGCTCCCGTCGTCGATCGCCGGTCAGACGGCGGCACAGGCCACCTGCTCGAACGGAAACGTCCGCTGACGCGCGGGGTGTGGCATCCCTTTCCCGGATTCGGATGCCACGCCCCGACCCGTTACTATGGACGGGTGTGCTCGCGCTCCGGCGTCGATCACCTGGAGACGTCGCATAGTCAGGCCTAGTGCACCACCCTGCTAAGGTGGAGTCCCCGTAAGGGGACCGAGGGTTCAAATCCCTCCGTCTCCGCCAGACTCGACGCCCTCGGAATCCTCAGGATTGCCGGGGGTTTTTCCGTTTTTCGTCGACGGGCACGCCGCTCTCTGCTCCAGGCCGATGATGCTCGCGGGAGGAGTCGCCCGCCAAGACGACGGTGGCTCGGTCAGGTGAGGATGTCGATGACTCGCCGCGTCCGCGTGTACGTCGCGTGGGGATAGAGACTGACGGCAGGGATTTCCTTCAGGCGATCGGGGAGCGCTTCCGTCGCGACGGCTACGGCGGGCTGAAGGCCCGCGGCGATCTCGAGGGCGAACGCGCTCAGGTGCCCTTCGGGGAGTCCGGCGTCGGTTTCGAGACGCCGGATGCTGTCGGCGTTGAAAGTGCCGAGAGTGTTCGCTCCGCCGACGCGAAAGGCGAGTTCGACGTTGTCGAACACGGCGGGGTCGTGGGCGAGAATCTGCTCTCGCGGCAGGAACGGCAGCGAGCTGTTGAGATCGTAGAACGGGGCGAGCACGCTACGACCGGGAACATGGGTCAAGGAGTAGTTCTTGGAGTGGCCGTCGTTGTGACCGATGATCCAGGAGAAGACGTGCAGCTTCGCGAACCGCTCCTTGGCGGCTCTGGCGTCGGCGGCAGCGAGATTGCGGTCGAAGACGGTGAAGATGTCGCGGTAACCGGGCCCCCCGTCGGACTCGTACTTCTGCACGTGCGACGTCCCGGTGGCTTGCGCGAGGTCTTCCTGGTGGAGTCGGCCGACTCTGCCATCGTCGTCGTACCGATCGAAGCGTTCCACGACGAGGACGTGCTCGCCGTCGAACTCAGCGATCACGGATGCCGCCGCATCGATCCCGAGTAGGCGCGCGACGTGCAGGGTGATGTGCTCGGTGACGTCGGAGCCGGGCAGCGGCTGGATCCCCGGTTTGAAGATGTGCGTCGACGGCTGCCGCCCCGACGGCTCGAACCACTGGGAGTCGCGAAGAGTGAGCGCGAACTTTCCCTGAGCGCCGCCGAGCGAGAACCCCTCCTCGATGGCACGGTGCTGCAGCCAGTCGGAGTCGTCCCGGCGGATCTGTCGGATCCGGTCGCCGATTTCCACCTCGGTGAGTGGCGTTAGGTTCTCCTCCTGTCGAGGCGCTGTGCCCGCCGGGGAGAACTCGAGCGCGCCGGCGACATCGGCGCCGTAGACGGTGAGCAGGTCGAAGGTGCTGTCGCTTGCCAACCTCGCTTCCCGTGCCCAGCGCGAGCGGACGTCGGCGCGGTCGGGCAGGAGGTTGTCGAGGAACCGCTTGGTGCTGTCGTTCCCGAATGGGGTCGTGACGACGGGGAGTGTCACGGAGATGGGGACCGGGTTGTCCGATTCGACGTACTCGGGGCGGTAGCGCAGCTGCACGTTCTCGCCCTGCCGCGTGATCACGGCGACGTGGGTGTCGTAGAGGTGGACGTCGAGGGATCGGATCACTCGGTACCCCCCGGTGCATCCGAGTCAGCCTCCGCTGGGGTCTCGGCGATGGTGGGGGAGTCGGCTTCCACCGCTCGCGGCGGATCACTCAGGACCGAGCCGGGGATGGCGAGACGCGCAGTAAGTCCGCGGGTGGCTTCGCGGAGGGAGGAAACCGTGGCCGGGTCGATCTTGGCCGTCATCTGTTCCAGGAAGTCGCCAAGGTCGATCCTCGGACGGAGCGCGGGATCGATCTCGTGGTGCGCTTCGAGAATCTGCGTGCGGAGTGCGTCACGAAGTCCTGAGCTGATCTGCGGTGTAGAGCGCTCGTTGAGCGCATTGGCCGCGGCCTGGGCTGACCCCCTCGTAGCGACTGTGGTGGGAGCAGGGGAGCGGCGGTCGGTGGTGACGTTCAGGTGAATGCCGAGGTGATCGAGGATGAGCAGCACCGTGTCGAAGGAGGTGGCCCCATTGCCGCGTTCGAGGCGAGCAAGGGACTGGCGTGTGATGCCGACGGCGTCGGCGACCTCCTGCTGAGAGAGGTTTTGCTGAACACGAGCGTTCTTGATCAGGCGCGCGAGGTCGGACGAGGTCTGCAGCTTCACGTGCGCCGCCTCCTTCACGGCCGACAAAAGCGTCGAGATAGCGTGTTCGGAAAATATACCACGACCAGCATGGTAGGTAAATCGAACACCGCCTCTGTGTGCGAAATATGTAACATCCTTTGAACCCCCCCCGGGTCACCGCGCCCGCCGGCGCCGCAGGATCCCGTCGACCGTGCCGCGCCAGGTGTGCCGAAGCTCGCGGTTGCGTCGCCACTCGCGCCAGGTCAGCCAGATGATCAGGATGTCGAGGAGCGTCAGGACCACGACTGCGATGGAGGGCGATCGGACGAGTTCGTAGAGCTGGAACACGACGAACGCGCCGAGCGCCGCCATGGCCCACGGGTAGACGCGTCGCGAGCCGATCAGGAGCGCGATCACGATCGCGAGCTTCACGACGCCGTGGAGGAGCAGGTAGGCGGCGAAGAACGTCTTGCTCCCGGCGTTCAGATGCGCGACGCCGTGCACGAGCAGGTTGGCGATGACGTCGTGGGGATCCTCCGCCAGCTCCCTCGCCGTGGCCGCGTTCGCGGCCGAGACGAGGCGTTCGGGGCTGATGACCAGGAGAAGGATGCCGCCGACGGTTTCCAGGAGACCGTCGATCCCCTTGAACAGCACGCCGATGAGGAACACCAGGTCGAGGATGCGTTCTCTCACGGGTGCTCCTCGCTGGTGGGGCGGTGTACGCGGACGGCCGCGTGACGGGCCGTGCGGGCGATCGTATTCCCGGGTTCTTGGGTCGGGTCGAGAAGCTCTTGTACCCCGTACTTGAATCGGTCCAATTTATGGCCCCGATCGCTTGCGTTCGCGTCCGATGGGCCGCAGAATCGGATGATTCGGTCGAGATTGAACCAGTTCGATCGCGCCCATCCCCACAGACCGCAATGAGGCGAACACACATGACCACACGACGCGCGGCCATCACCGACGTCGCCGCGGCCGCGGGAGTATCCCGGTCCACGGTGTCGAACTACCTCAATCACCCCGAGCTCCTCTCCGCGTCCACGCGGGAGCGCCTCGCCCGCGTCATCGCGGAACTGCAGTTCGTTCCGAGCGACGCCGCCCGCAAGATCAGCTCGGGCGACACCGGAACGATCGGCTACATCGCGTACGAGTTCACGAATCCGTTCTCCGGCGTCATCGCCGACGCCATCGAGCGTCGAGCGTCGGAGAGCGGCCGGACGGTGATGATCGCGAACTCCGCGGGCTCGGCCCGCCGGCAACGGGAGTACCTCGAGCTGTTCGAGCGCAAGCGCGTCGCCGGGATCATCGTCGCGACCCTCGACGACGTCGAGCCCCGGCTCGAAGAGCTGCGGGAACGCGGGATGTCGACGGTCATCACGGGTCGTCGCTCGGCCTCCGACCTCATCGCGTCGGTGTCGGCCGACGACGCGACAGGCGGGTATCTGGCGGCGCGACACCTGCTCGACCTCGGTCGGCGCCGGATCGTGTTCGTGGGCGGCCCGTTCCGCGTCGCGCAGATCGCCGAGCGGTTCGACGGGGCGAGTCGCGCCGTGGGGGAGACGCCGGGCGCGACGCTCACCGCCGTCCGCGCGGACGAGCGCACGATGGATGCCGGTTTCGCCGCCGGCGTCGAGCTTGCCACGAGCGGCTCGCCCCTGCCCGACGGAGTGTTCGCCGTGAACGACCTCGTGGGCTTGGGCGTCGTTCGGGGGCTGCTGTCGTGCGGCATCGAGGTTCCGCGCGACGTCGCGGTGATCGGCTTCGACGGCGACGACATCGCCGAGGTCGCCGCCATTCCCCTCTCCACGATCCGAACGTCGGGCGAGGCGGTCGGCGAGACCGCGGTCGACCTGCTGCTGGCCGAACTCGGGGTCGGTGGGCCGGTGCCGGACCGCCACCGTCTCGTCCCGCCGACGTTGGTGGCGCGCGCCTCCACGGTGGCGGACGTGGACGCCCATGCAGCACGAAGGAACGGGAGCGCCTCATGACCGCCGTTTTCATCGCCGCGTCGACCCCCACGGACGCGCCGCCCCGCTTCCGACGCGTCGTCGCGCTGGACCGTCCGTCGACCGAGATCGTGAGCGCGAGCCTCCGGTGGAGCGCCGAGGGCATCGTCGAGGCTTCGATCAATGGGACGCCCGCGAGCGATCAGCTCCTCGTCCCCGGCTGGACCGCGTACGAGCGTCGGCTCCGGTATGCCGAGACCGACGTGGCATCCCTCCTCTCCGATCGATTCGTGCTCGGGCTGCAGCTCGCCGACGGCTGGTACCTCGGGCGGCTGGGCTGGCGGGGTCAGTCGCACATCTACGGTGATCGGGGTGCGGTGTTCGCGAGCCTCCGGATCACCTACCGCGACGGGCACACGCAGACCGTGGAGACCGACGAGACGTGGGAGTGGAGCGAGGGCCCGGTGCGCAGCGCCGACCTGTACGACGGGCAGACCGTGGATGCCACCCTCTCCGACGACTGGTCCTCACGTGAGGGCGCGACAGGTGCGCACGTCGTCATCGCCTCGCGGCACGACGAGCTCGAGCCGTACCTCGCGCCGCCCGTGCGTCGCACCCAGACGATCCCGCCGGAGCGGGTGTGGACCTCGCCCTCGGGAGCGACCCTCGTCGATTTCGGTCAGAACCTCGTCGGGTTCGTCCGTTTCCGCGTACGCGGACCGCGTGGCGCGGAGATCGTCGTGCGCCACGCCGAGGTGCTCGAGCATGGCGAGCTCGCCACCCGTCCACTGCGGAGCGCCTGCGCAACCGACCGCTACGTCCTCAGCGGGGGCGACGACGTCTTCGAGCCGACCCTGACGTTCCACGGCTTCCGGTATGCCGGGATCACCGGGTGGCCGGCATCCGCTCCTCCCCTCGAGGAGAGCGTCGAGGCCGTCGTGATCGGTTCGGACATGCGCCGCATCGGCAGGTTCTCCTGTTCCGATCCACTGCTGTCGCGCCTGCACGAGAACGTCGTGTGGAGCATGCGCGGCAACTTCGTCGACGTGCCGACGGACTGCCCGCAGCGCGACGAGCGCCTCGGCTGGACCGGCGATATCGCGGTGTTCGCCGACACGGCATCCTTCCTGTTCGACACACACGACTTCCTGTCGGACTGGCTGCGCGATGTCGCGATCGAGCAGGATCTCGCGGGCGGGCGGGTGCCGCACGTGGTGCCCGACATCCTGAAATACGACCCCGCGTACGGCGGACTCCCCGCCACAGACACGGCGATCTGGGGGGATGCCGCGGTGTGGGTGCCGTGGGCGGTCTGGCGGGCGTACGGCGACCCGGACGTGCTCGAACGGCATTTCGCCTCGATGGCCGCGCACGCAGACCGCATCGCCGGGCTTCTCTCGCCGACGGGACTGTGGGACACCGGATTCCAGTTCGGCGACTGGCTCGACCCCGCCGCCCCGCCGGACGACCCGGCCGGTGCCCGCGCCGACCGCGGCGTCGTCGCGACCGCGTGCGCGTACCGGACGCTGTCCACCGTCGCGCGCGCCGCCGAAGTGCTCGGCGAGGACTCTCAGCGGTTCGTGGCGCTCGCCGGCCACGTGCGCGAGGCCTTCCGCGCTCATTACGTCTCGGAGGGGATCGTCGAGAGCGACTGCGTCACGGTCTACGCGCTCGCCCTGGTCTTCGACCTCCTGACGGATGCCGATCGGGTGAGGGCCGGGAACCGTCTCGCCGACCTCGTCGCCGAGTCGGGCTACCGCATCGCGACGGGCTTCGCGGGCACACCGTTCGTGCTCGACGCGCTCGCCGACACCGGTCACGCCGACGTCGCCTTCCGCCTGCTGATGCAGACCGAGAGCCCGTCGTGGCTGCACCCCGTGACGCTCGGCGCGACGACGATCTGGGAGCGGTGGGATTCGCTCCTCTCTGACGGCACGGTGAACCCGGGCGAGATGACGAGCTTCAACCACTACGCGCTCGGCGCCGTGGCCGACTTCCTGCACCGCCGGATCGCCGGCATCGCCCCACTGATCCCCGGGTACCGCGAGATCTCGATCGCCCCGCTCATCGGCGGGGGCCTGACCTGGGCGGAGGGTTCGCTCGACTCCCGGTTCGGGACGATCCGCGTGCGGTGGAAGCTCGACGGGGATGCCGTCCGCCTGGATGCCGACATCCCGCCCGGCTGCACGGCGGTGATCAAGCTCCCGGGCCGCGAGGCCGTGCACGTCGGGAGCGGCCGGCACGCGGTAACCGGGGCCGTGTGAGGCTGAGGCTCAGTAGTCGTCGTGGTTCTCGCGCGCGATGTCGAGCTGCGTCTCATCCCCCGCCCACTCCGCGAGAGCCGAGCGGAGCTGACGATGGAGCCAGTCGGCCGGCAGCACGGGGTGCGCTCGCTCCAGCTCGGTGAGCAGCGCGAGGCGGTCGTCGACCGATCCGGTGAGATCGGGAAGGGCGCTCGCGTCGGCTCCGGTCATGGTGTGGTCCGTCCTGTCGCGGCGGTCGCCGGGCGCGCCGCCGTGCCCCGAGGCTAGGCGATTGTCCGCGCGACGCGATCCGACGGATGTCGAACGGACCATCGGCGCACGTCCGACCCGTACGTCCGCCCCTCGGCGTAGCGTCGCTGGCGGCGGGCGCCCGCCCAGGACGAGCAGAGCCGGAGGCAGACATGAACATCGCCGAGACCATGGTGGACACGCTCCGTCGAGCGGGGGTGGAGCGCGTGTGGGGCCTCCCCGGCGACTCCCTCAACGCGTTCACCGACGCGCTGCGGCGCGACGGGACGCTCAAATGGATGCACGTGCGCCACGAGGAATCCGCGGCTTTCGCCGCCGCGGGCGAAGCTGCGATCACGGGCCGTCTCGCGGTGGTGGCGGGCAGCTGCGGCCCGGGCAGCCTGCACTTCATCAACGGTCTCTACGACGCCCAGCGCTCGCGCGTGCCCGTCCTTGCGATCGCGTCGCACATCCCCTCGGCCGAGATCGGTTCCGGCTACTTCCAGGAGACGCACCCGCAGGAGCAGTTCCGCGAGTGCAGCATCTACTCCGAGCTCGTCGGCAGCCCCGAGCAGATGCCGTGGGTCCTGGAGACCGCGATGCGCGCCGCGGTCGAGAAGCAGGGCGTCGCGGTGGTCGTGGTCCCCGGCGACGTGTTCTTCGAGAAGGCTCCGGAGCGCCGCGCCGGCGCGCCCATCGTCGCGACCCGCACGCACGTCGTCCCCGCCGCCGACGGACTGGCCGCCGCGGCCGAGGTGCTCAACGGCGCCGAGAACGTCACGATCCTCGCGGGCGCCGGGGTGGCCGGGGCGCACGCTGACGTCCTCGCGCTCGCCGGGCGGCTGCAGGCGCCGATCGTGCACGCGTTCCGCGGGAAGGAGTGGATCGAGTACGACAACCCCTACGACGTCGGGATGACGGGACTCCTCGGCTTCTCATCCGGCTACCGCGCCATGGAGCACTGCGACGCCCTGCTCCTCCTCGGCACCGACTTCCCGTACCGCCAGTTCTACCCCTCCCACGCGAAGGTCGTGCAGGTCGACATCCGCGGCGAACAGCTCGGCCGCCGGACCCCCATCGACGTGGGCCTGGTGGGGGATGCCGGAGACACCGCCCGCGCCCTCCTCCCGCTGCTGCGCGAGGGGCGTGACGACCGTCACCTCCGCCGCAGCCTCGAGCACTACCAGCACGCGCGGAAAGGACTCGACGAGCTCGCGAACGACGACGGTCGGCCGCCTCTGCACCCGCAGTTCGTCGCGCGTCTCATCGACGAGCACGCCGCCGACGACGCGGTCTTCACGGCCGACGTCGGCACCCCGGTCATCTGGGCTGCCCGCTACCTGCACATGAACGGGCGCCGCCGCCTCATCGGGTCGTTCACGCACGGTTCGATGGCCAACGCGATGCCCCAGGCGCTCGGGGCGCAGGCCGTGGACCGTGACCGCCAGGTCATCGCGCTCGCCGGCGACGGCGGCATCGCGATGCTTCTCGGCGACCTCCTGTCGATCCGCCAGAACGACCTTCCCATCAAGATCGTCGTGTTCGACAACTCGGCGCTGGACTTCGTCGAGGTCGAGATGAAGGCCGCGGGCATCGTCAACGCCGGCACCGACCTGAAGAATCCGGACTTCGCCGAGGTCGCCCGGGCCATCGGCATCCCGGGATATCGCGTGACGACCGGAGACGAGCTCCGGGACGCGCTCGCCGAGGCCCTCGACGCCCCGGGACCCGCGCTCATCTCGGCGGTCGTGGCGCGGCAGGAACTCGCGATCCCGCCCACGATCACGGTGGCGCAGGCCAAGGGATTCGCCCTGTTCGCGCTGCGGACGCTGCTCTCGGGTCGCGGCGACGAACTCATCGACCTCGCCGACACCAACGTCCTGCGCCGCCTGCTCCACCGCGGCTGACCGCCCGTCGGATCGTTCTTCGACTCGTGTCGGAGCGGATGCCGGGTCCGAGCGCCTAGCGTTCGAGAGCGTTCGGGAAGGAAAGGGAGACGGATGCGGGCTACGCGGCGGGTGCACGGGTGAGCGGGGTGCCGGACGGCGTGCAGCGGTTCACCGCGCCGCTCACCGGGCACGCGGTCTTCCTCGTCGTGACCGTGTCGGACCAGGCCGTCGACGGCGTTCGCGATGTGCTCCGCGACCTCGGCGGCCTCGTGCAGACCGTGCGCTTCCGCGATCCCGCGGACGGGCTCTCGTGCACGGTCGGCATCGGGGCGCGGATCTGGCCGGTGCTCGTCGGAGGCCCGTTGCCGCGCGAACTGCATCCGTTCACGCCCGTCGCCGGAGCCGTCCACACCGCGGTGTCCACGCCGGGCGATCTGCTCTTCCACATCCGCAGCGATCGGGCCGATCTGTGCTTCGAGTTCGAGCGGCTCCTGGTCGCGGCGCTGGGCGATGGCATCCAGGTCGAGGACGAGACCTCGTGCTTCCGGTCGTTCGACCGGCGCGATCTGCTCGGCTTCGTCGACGGCACCGCCAACCCCGTCGGGACGGATGCCGCCGACAGAGTCCTCGTCGGCGACGAGGACCCCGCCTTCGTCGGCGGTACCTACGTCGTGGTGCAGAAGTACCTGCATCCGCTGGACCGATGGCAGGCCCTGCCGACGGAGGCGCAGGAGCGCATCATGGGCCGCACCAAGGCCGACAACCTGGAGCTGGACGACGCGACCTCCGGCCAGAAGTCGCACAAGACACTCGCCACGATCGTCGACGACGCCGGGGTCGAGCACGACATCATCCGCGACAACATGCCGTTCGGTCGTCCCGGGCACGCCGAGTTCGGCACGTACTTCCTCGGCCAGTCGCGCGCGTTGTGGGTGATCGAGACGATGCTGCGTCGTATGTTCGTCGGCGATCCGCCCGGCGTGCACGACCGGCTCCTCGACTTCTCGGTGCCGAAGACCGGTACGACGTTCTTCGCGCCGTCGGCGGGACTGCTGTCGACGCTCGGCGACGCCGTCGATGTGCCCGCCACCGCCTCGCCGAGCGTCGAGGCATCCCCCACGTCCCTCGGCATCGGCGCGAACCGCGCCCGCGTTTCCCAGGAGGTTTGATGGACCATCTCACTCGCCCGCTCGCCCCGATCACCGACGAGACCTGGGACGCCCTCGACGACGAAGCCCGCACGCGCCTGCAGCCCGTCCTCGGCGCGCGCCGCCTCGTCGACTTCGTCGGCCCCCTCGGGTGGCAGCACTCGTCGACGAACACCGGTCGAGTGCGCCCCGTCGGCGACGACACCGGACTGCGGGCGCGCCAGCGCGTCGTGCTGCCGCTCACCGAAGTGCGCGCCGACTTCGCCCTGGCACGGACCGAGCTCGACGACACCGCGCGGGGCGCGGTCGACACCGACCTCTCGGCGCTCGACGAGGCGGCGCACCGGCTCGCGGTGCGCGAGAACGCGGCGATTCTGACGGGGTGGCCGGAGGTCGGATTCGCCGGCATCGTCCCGAGTTCCCCGCATCAGCCGATCGACGGAGCGGGGGATGCCACCGGGCTCACGCGTCGGACCGCCGGGGCCGTCCGCCGACTCGGCGACGCCGGGGTCGGCGGTCCGTACGGCATGGCGGTCGGATCGCGGGAATGGGTCGAGGTGCTCGGTGGGAACGACGCCGGCGGGCAGCCCCTCCGGCGCCACATCGAACGGATCCTCGGCGGCGACGTCGTGTGGACCCCCGGCATCGAGGGCGCCGTCGTGATCAGCCTCCGCGGCGGCGACTTCCTGCTCGAGATGGGTCAGGACGTCTCCCTCGGGTACCTCGCGACCACCGAGGACCGGGTCCAGCTGTACCTCGAGGAGTCCTTCAGCTTCCGCATCGCGACTCCGGAAGCGGCGATCGCGCTGCTGCCGGGAACGGACGACTGACCGGGATCAGCTCTCGCGCTCGAACACCATCGTCGCCTGGATGCGGTCACCGCCACCGAAGCCGGTACTGCCGGAGGACGCCGTGGTGATCGTGTGCAGCCGGAAGCCCAGCGCCGCCTGCCGGTTGATCACGTTCTCGAGTTCGGTGAGGTTGCCCGATCCGGTGCCGAAGAACTTCTCCTTCAGGACCACCTGCAGCACGACGTAGTTCCAGCCGTTCTGCGCCGGGCGCGGCTGCGCCCCCGCGACGGCATCCGCCTGCGCGCGGGCGATGAAGCCCTCGATGCCCGGCTGCGGCGGGGTCGGCGTCTGATACTGATCGGTCCACTGCTGACCGTCCCACCATCGCATCCGGCCCGAACCGTCGTCGTACCAGCCCGCTTGTGCGTCCGCCATCGGACTCCCCCTTCTCGCCCGCCCCACTCGGTGCTCGCCCGAGTCTGACGGCATCCCGCGTCCGCGGCAAGGGGCCGAGATCGGGGCCCGGTTGACGGGGACGGCTTCGGGTCGATGAGCGCGGTCGACGCGGCGGATCGGGTCTTCGAGGCACGCCACCGTCTGCGCTGGGTCTCTCGGCTGGTTGACGGCTCTCAGTCAACGCGATATGGTCTCAACACGCAAACTGGTTTGCAAACTGTTTGCGGCCTAAAAAAGCGAAAGTAACCACGAATGGCGGCACGCGCGATGGCTCCACGTAAAACCGGTTTGGATTCTTCCGAGCGGGGCGATGGCGCTTCGGCCGTCACGATCCAGGCCGTTGCCACTGCGGCGGGCGTGAGCAAGACGACGGTGTCGCACGTGCTGTCGGGTAACCGGCCCGTGTCCGCGGATACCCGTCGCCGCGTCGAGAAGGTCATGGACGAGCTCGGCTTCAGCCCGAACTTCTTCGCTCAGGCCCTGAATCGCAACCGGAGCAACACGATCGCCCTCATCGCGCAGGACATCACGAATCCCTTCTACCCGTCGCTGGCGCGGGGGTTGCAGGCGGCCGTATCCAGCCGGGATCAGGTCGTCATGCTGTTCGATGCCGGCGCGGGGGAGGGCGGGCTCACCCACGCTTTCGTCACCGACGCCATCCAGCGGCGCGCCGACGGGGTGGTCATCGCCATCAGTGACGTCGACGACGACATCGCTCGGCTCCGCGATGCGGGTATACCCGTGGTCGCCGTCGGGTCGGGCGCGTCAAAGCTCCCCATCGACTGGGTCACCGCCGATGACGAGAGAATCGCGGCGGATGCTGTGATGCACCTGCACCTCCTCGGTCATCGTCGGATCGCCACGATCACAGGGCCGTTGGGTCACACGCCCGGCAAGCCGCGGCACGTCGGATATCTGCGCGCGATGGCCGACCTCGATCTGCCCGTGACGTCGGAGCTGATTGAGCACGGGGAATGGACTCGCGAGAGCGGGTTCGAGGCCATGATGCGACTCGCGGCGCGACGCGACCGGCCGAGTGCCGTCTTCTGCGCGAACGACATGATGGCGATCGGTGCCCTGGATGCCGCCCGGCGGCTGGGCCTCTCGGTGCCCCAGGACGTCGCCATCCTGGGTGTCGACGACATCGATGCCGCTGCCTTGGTGCGCCCCGCGCTCACGACGGTCCGCATTCCGGCTGAAGAGATCGGCCGGGCCGCGGGCGAACTCCTCCTTCACCGCATCTCCGAGGGGATGACGACGACCCACCGGCACGTGCTCGTGCAGCACACCCTCCAGATCCGCGAATCGGCCTGACGACCCGCCGTCGATCGCGTCCCTTCACCCAGGAAGAAGTCCTAGTGCACTCTGCGCTCGATCCCCGCGACCTCGTCCCCGACGAGGCCGAACAACTCGCCCACTCCGGATATCTCATCGGCGATCTCGGGGCCCGCGCCCGCGCCGCCGCATCAGCGTCCGACCTGCGGGAGCTCGCTCGAATCAGGGAAGAACTGGCTGCGGCACCACGGCGAGCCGACTGGACGTACGACGAGCCCAGCGACCCGGCCACCCTGGAGCTCCTCGGAGCCGGGGTCGCTCCCCGTCCCGTCGACCCCGACGATCTGCCGCGTCGCCTCCGCGGTGCATGGCGGGGGCGCGCGGTCGGGAACACGCTCGGCAAGCCCATCGAAGGGCTCACCCGCGCCGAGGTGGAGGCGTACCTGCGCGCCGCGGGGCAGTGGCCGCAGACCGGTTACGTCGCGTTGCTCGATCCCCTCCCGGCGGGCGTGTCGCACCTGCACGAATCCGCGCCCGATTCGGCCGCGGGCCGGTTCGCCGACGTCCCCCGCGACGACGACATCGACTGGACGATCCTCGGGCTGCACCTCATCGAGCGGTACGGTCGAGGACTCACCACCGACGACATCGCCGTCGAGTGGCTGGATCGCATCCCGTTCACCCAGACCTTCACGGCGGAGCGGGCCGCCTATCGCAACCTGGTGCACGGCTTGAGCGCCCCAGATACAGCCATCGTCGACAACCCGTACCGCGAGTGGATCGGAGCGCTCATCCGCGGTGACATCTTCGGTTACGTCCATCCCGGCGATCCGGTCGCGGCCGCTCGGCTCGCCCTCGTCGACGCCCGTCTCACGCACGTCAAGAACGGCATCTACGGCGAGATGTGGGCCGCCGCCGTTGTGGCGGCTGCCTTCTCCACAGGCGAGGCGGAAGATGCACTCCTCGTCGGCCGCAGCTTCGTGCCCGACGGCTCCCGCCTCGCGGCGGCGCTCGACGGCATCCTCGATGTCCACCGCAGCGGCGTCGGACCCGTCGACGCACTTGACTGGATCGACCGTGAACTCGGCCACTACAACTGGGTACACACCATCCACAACGCCGCGGCGATCGCCGTCGGACTGCTGTGGGGGAGCGGATTCACCGACTCGGTCGCCCTGACCATTGCGGCCGGACGCGACACCGACTCGTCCGCTGCGACCACGGGAAGCATCTACGGCGCCCTGCACGGCGACGACGCGATTCCCGCCGAACTCGTCGGCTCGACGCATCGCCGAGTGCGCAGCAGCATCCGGGACTTCGATCGGATCACGATCGACGAACTCGCCGACCGCACGCTCGCGGTCGTTCAGATCGCGGTCGCGGCGCCGTCCAAGGTGGCGCTGCGATGACCCGCCACAAGGTCATCATCGACACGGATCCGGGCCTCGGCGAGCCGGGTAGCGACATCGATGACGGTCTCGCGATCGCCCTGGCGCTGCGCGACCCCGAGTTGGAGGTCCTCGGGTTGACCATCGTCAACGGCAACGTCACCCTCGAGACCGGCGTGAACGTGGCCCGCAATCTCGTTGATCGCCTCGGTGTCCCGGACCTCCCCGTGGTCGCCGGGGCCGACACGCCGTTGATCCGAGACATGGCATCCGTCCGGGCGCTCTTCGACGCCGTCCCCGGTCATGAGGCGGGACGCGCGGTCGAACGACTTCGCGGCCCGAGCACCCATGGGCACGCGGCGGACTGGATGATCGAACAGGTCGAGCGCTTCCCCGGGGAGATCACGATCCTCGCGATCGGCCCCATGACGAATCTGGCGCTCGCGATGCAACGATCTCCGTCCTTCGCGCGCAACGTCCGCGAGTTCGTCCTGATGGCCGGCAGCGCCACGACCTATGCCCAGAACGTCACCGTCGTCGGGGACTTCAACGCCTATGTCGACCCCGAAGGCTTGGATGCCGTTCTCCGCAGCGGTGGCCGGATCAGGATGGTCGGACTGGATCAGACCTCGAAGGTCATGCTCACCCGTGCCGATGCGAAGCGGATGCTGGCGTCTCCCGACCCGTTCGCGCAGTGGGTCGGGGAATGCACCAACGCCTGGATCGACTACCTTGCCCGCGCCTTCCCCAAGCGTCCCGAGCACGCCGACGGCTGTTTCCTCCACGACCCTCTGGTCATCGCGGCCCACCTCGACGAGCGCATCTGCGACTGGGATGCCGCTCACGTCGAGGTGGAGCTCGTCAGCGATCTCGCCCGTGGCCTCGTCGTGGCCGACCGGGGGCTCTCCCTCACCGTGCCCGCGGCTCCGAACGCGACCGTCGCCACGGACACCGACGTCGATGCGTTCCGCCGACTCTTCTTTTCCCGCATCGAACTCACCTCCGCGCCCGAATCGGGCATCGAACCCCCACAGCAGAAGGAGTAACCCGACATGCGATCTCACAATGGTGTGACCCGCTGGCTTGCCGCCGGTACCGGAACCGCGCTCACCCTCGCAGCCCTGACGGCCTGCAGCGGATCGGGGGGCTCAGGGACCGCCCAAGGCGTCGGCCCGACGAGCCTGACCGAGCCGACGCAGCCGATCACCGTCACCTACGCCGGCGCGGCGTACGACGCCAAGCAGATCCAGCCC
The DNA here is from genome assembly GCF_001619615.1 of Microbacterium sp. T32. Taxonomy (GTDB): domain Bacteria; phylum Actinomycetota; class Actinomycetes; order Actinomycetales; family Microbacteriaceae; genus Microbacterium. The sequence continues at coordinate 46,211 of NZ_LQQP01000023.1, read as the reverse complement.
GTGCTCGACGCGTTCCACAAGGAGCACCCGAACATCACGGTGAACTACGAAGCAGTTCCGTTCGACGACTTCAACAGCGTGCTCGCGGCGAGGTTGACGTCGTCGCAAGACGCCATCGATGTGTTCGATGTCGATATGCCGCGCACGGCCGCATACGCGGCGCGGGGATGGCTCACCGACCTTTCCGGGACCTTCCCTGACCTGGCTTCGGCCGTCGATCCCGGGAGTCTGAAGGCGGCGACCGTCGACGGCAAGCTCGTCACGATGCCGTACCAGACGTCGACGAACATCATGTACTACAACAAGAGCCTTCTCGCGAAGGCAGGCATCTCGGCTCCCGGCGCGAAACCCGCGGATCGTGCGACGTGGGAGCAGCTCACCGCGGATGCCAAGAAGGCACAGGCTGCGGGCGCGCAGTACGGTCTGGTCTTCGACCAGATCGATCGCTATTACCAGCTCCAGCCGCTGGCCGAGAGCGCGGGTGGTGGAGCCGGCGGCACCGGCGAGGGCAACCTCACTCCCGACGTGACCAACGCCGGATGGGAGAAGGCATTCGACTGGTACGGATCGCTGTTCGCGGACAACCTGTCGCCTCGCGGGGTCGCGGTCGCGGACACGCCGAGCCTCTTCGCCGCCGGAAAGGTGGCCTACTACGTCGGTGGCCCCTGGTGGGCGGGGCAGTTCGTCGCCGAGCAGGGGCTCGACTTCGGTGTCGCACCGTTCCCCGCGTTCGCCGGAGGCACGGCGGCGACTCCGACAGGTGGGTGGTCCCTGGGCATGAACCCCAAGGAGACGGCGGAGAAGGCCAACGCCAGTGCGATCTTCATGAAGTTCATGGGCATCGACAACGGCGGGTACGCGCAGTACCTGTCCGCCCTCGCGGTCCCTCCGTCGAATCTGGACGGGTCCGCCAAGTTCTACGAATCGTCGGCGTTCATGGACCCCCGCATGGCTGGGGTGGTCGATCTGATGAAGAGCGAGCTGGCGAAGACCGCCACGCTGCGCCTCCAGACCGTCGGCTACGTGGAGTTCGAGGACGTCATGACGAAGACCTTCGACGACATCATCAACGGCACGGATGCCAAGACGGCCCTTGCCTCGGCATCCACTCAACTCGAAGACGCCTGGTCGAAGTACCGCCAGTGACACCGCGGCCGGTACCGGGGTTCCCGCCCCGGTACCGGCCATCAGGAGAGACATCATGACTTCGGCAACACACCGGCTCGACCATGTCGATCGCGCCACGGCGGTCGCAGCGGCTCCCGCCCGCGCGGGCAGCAGGCGCCGTGGCCGTGCGCGGCGCGACCTGCTCGCTGCGGCGGCTTTTCTGCTCCCCACCATCGTCCTCATCGTGCTGCTGCGCATCTGGCCGACGATCGGCGCGGTGGTGAATGCGACGCGCAGCGGTCTGCCGGGCAGCCTCGCCGAGCCGGAGTTCGTGGGGCTCGAACTGTTCGGGAAGATGTTCGCGAGTCCGGCGTTCTGGAACAGCGTCCTGCAGACGCTGATCTTCAACGTCGTCGTCAATCCGTTGCAGATCGTCCTTGCGCTCGCGCTCGCAGTCCTCCTGACCCAGAATCTCCCCGGGCGCGGCCTGTGGCGCACGCTAATCTTCCTGCCGGCGGCCGTGCCACTGGCAGGGAGCACCATCGTCTGGGGGATCGCCCTGCGCCCGGACGGGCCGGTCAACGGGTTCCTGCAGCTGCTCGGGGTACCCGCACAGCCGTGGTTCACCAGTCCTGACCAGGTTCTGATATCGATCATCGTGCTGGCCAGTTGGATCGGTATCGGGTACTGGATGATGTTCCTCATCGCCGGTCTCAACGACATCCCGCCGGTGTACTACGAGGCGGCACGCCTGGACGGGGCGGGAGCCCTGCGAACGTTCTTCTCCGTCACCCTCCCGATGCTCCGACGCCCCCTGCTTTTCGTCCTCGTCGCCGACACGGTCTCGAACTTCGTGCTGTTCGCGCCGGTCCAGATCCTCACGGGTGGCGGTCCGGAGGGTCGCAGCGATTTTCTGATGTACGACATCTTCCACCGGAGCTTCGAGCTCAGCGATCCCTACCAGGCTTCTGCACAGCTCGTCGTGCTCCTCGTCCTGATGATCGTCATCGTGGCGATCCAGTTCCGACTGCTCGGGAACGGAGCGACCGACGAATGAACGCCAGCCCTCGCCTGCTGTCGCGAACGCTTCTGACCGCGCTCGCGGTCGTGATCTCGCTCGCCTTCCTCGCCCCGGTGCTGTGGCTCCTCGCGAGCACGTTCCGATCCGCCACCGAGACGTTCGCGTCCAGCTCTCCCTTGAGCTGGCAGGTGCTCTGGCCACAGGAGTGGACCCTCGACAACCTGCGCTCCGCGGTGGCCAGCGGATTTGTGACGGCACTCGGCAACAGCCTCGTCGTGGCCGCGGCGACCGTGGTGATCGGGCTCGTGATCAGCTCCGCCGCGGCGTTCGCTCTCGCGGTGATCCCGTTCCGTGGCCGTGGTGCCGTCTTCACCGTGGTCGTGCTGAGCTTCCTGATCCCGTTCGAGGCGATCGCGATACCGCTGTCGCGCATCATCTCGGACTGGGGACTCGCCAACACGCTCGTCGCTCTGATCCTTCCGGGCCTCGGCAACGGTCTCGCCGTGTTCACCCTGCGGCAGTTCTTCCTCGGCATCCCTCATTCATTGTCCGAGGCCGCTCACCTCGACGGCGCGGGATGGTTCCGCATCTACTGGTCGATCTACCTCCCGCTCACGAGACCCGCCCTCATCGGCGCCGGGTTGATCCTGTTCCTGTTCCAGTGGCAGGCCTACCTCTGGCCGATTCTCATCACCTCGACCCAGGCGATGGATCTGGCCCCTGTTGCGATCGCGAAATCGTTCGGAGCGTTCTCGAGTGACTACGGGCGGGTCTTCGCCGAGACCGCGATCCTCGCGGTGATTCCCGCGGCCATCCTGCTGGGCCTGCAACGGTTCTTCGTCACATCCGTCTCGAGCACCGGGAGCAAGGAATGAGTGCACGCGGCGCAGCAGCTCGCAGCGTCGCGGTGGTCGGGTCGGTCAACCTCGACGTCGTGGTGACCGCGGATCGACGTGCCGGCGCCGGCGAGACCGTCGCGGGTCGCGACCTGGCCGAGGTCGTCGGCGGAAAGGGGGCCAACCAGGCCCTCGCGGCCGCCCGGGAGGTCGACACCGCCCTGGTGGCCTCTCTGGGAACGGATGCCGCGGGCGGCGCAGCGCGCGCCGACCTCTCGCGAGCGGGGGTGGATGTCCAGGCGGTGAGTCCCTCGTCGAAACCGACGGGACGAGCCTTCATCACCCTCACTCCCGACGGCGAGAACAGCATCGTCGTCGTGCCGCTGGCCAACGCCGACCTGACGGGCGACCGGGTCTTCGCCGCGCTCGAGTCGCTCCGCCCGACGGTGGTCCTCTGTCAGCTCGAGGTTCCGCTCGACGCTGTGTACCGGGCGGCGGAGTGGTGCGCGTCGCGAGACGCGCGGTTCCTTCTCAACCCCAGCCCGATGATCGTCTTCGATCCGCACGTGCTCTCGTCGGCGGATCCGCTGATCGTCAATCGTCATGAAGCCGAGCTCCTCAGCGGCCTTCGAGGGGCCGGGGTGACCGACCTCGCCCGTCATCTCTCGCTCGTGTCGCGCTCCGTGGTCGTCACCGACGGTCCCCGAGGGGCCGTCGTGGCTCTCGACGACACGGTCGAACTGGTTCCGGCCCCCGTTGTGATGGCCGTGGACACGACCGGTGCGGGGGATGCGTTCGCCGGCGTCCTCGCGGGACGACTGGCGCTCGGGGATTCGCTGCACCACGCCACCGCTCGAGCGGTGGACGTCGCTTCTCGGATCGTTCAGCTGGCGCGATCCGAGCGCTGAGTACCGCCGGCATTCCTCTGCAAAGGAGCAGAAATGACACCCATCCGAGCCGTCGCCGTGGGAACGGCGACTCTCGCGCTGCTGGTCGCGTCCGTCGGCGTCGCGTCGCCCGCGACGGCCGACCCGCTTTCGCCCGCGACCGGGGCCCGACCTTCCAGCTCCGGTGGTCCGACCGCGGGTTCCGGGGGCACGATCTTCTACGTCGACGCCACCGCGGGCAGCGATGCCAATGCCGGAACCTCGCCCGCCTCCGCGTGGAAGACGTTGGCGAAGGTCACCTCCCACGTCTTCGGTCCGGGCGACGTCGTGGCGTTCGAGCGCGGCGACACCTTCACCGGATCCGCGACGATCTCCGGCGGGGGCACGAGCACGAATCCCGTGACCCTCACCGCCTACGGGTCGGGTGCGCAGCCTCTTCTCACGAACCCGGGCGGGTGGAACATGCTTCTCGTCGATGCCCCCTACGTCGCCGTGAAGGATCTCGCCTTCGCCAACGGGGCCGTGTTCGACAACGCCGATGGAGCCGGAATCACGGGGCTCAAGTACGAGCGGAGTGGGGCGGTCGCCGTGACCGGCAACGGAATCGGAGCGCTCGTGCAGGACAGCACGTTCAGCGACGTGGGAGTGGGGGTCAAGACTTACGGGGCGTCCTCAAAGGTGCTGCACAACACGTTCCAGAACCTTCGGATCGCCTACCGTGGTCCGGACTCGGGTGTCCAGACCTCTTATGGTGCCATCGGGGTCTCGGTGAACAACAGCGGGGTCGAGCTCGCGTACAACGATTTTCTGAATTGTCGTTCCACGAACAGCCCGTACGGCGCCGATGGAGGTGCGGTGGAGATCGAGGGCTTCCTCTACACGAAGGACGACGTCACGATTCACCACAACTATTCCCGGGGGTCGCAGGGCTTCCTCGAGGTGACCGAGACGTCCACGGCGAATGTGACGGTCAGCGAGAACGTCAGCGACGATTACCAGCAGTTCATCGCGTGGGACACCACGACGACGCCGAGCGGCTACGTGGTGCAGAACAACACGGTCATCCGGTCCTCCGACACCGCGACGCTGTTCGACCAGTACTACTACCGCGTCACCGGACCGTCGCCGAGCGCGGGCTGGGCCACGATCCAGAACAACATCTTCCAGACGTCCGGGAAATTCAGCTTCTTCAACTTCCCGCACGACCACAACCTGTTCGCGCCGTCCGTGAAGGTGAGCTACGCCCTCGGCGCTGGAGACATCATCGCCGCTCCGGCATACGTGAACGCGTCTGCCCGCGACTATCGGCCGGTGCAGACGAGTCCAGCGGTCGACAACGGAACGACAGCGGCGTCGACGACAGACCTGGCCGGGAATCCGACCGGCGTGGGGCTCGGGGTCGACATCGGAGCCCATGAACTGCAGACCTCGCCTTCGGCGCTGGGGACCAACCTCGTCGCCGATGGCGGCTTCGAGACGCAGACGACCATCTCCGCGACCACGACGCCCTGGTGGAGCGACGGCGGCGGTCTCACCTACGGTGTCGATGTCAACGCCGGCAAGGCGCGCTCCGGACTGGACAATGGGTGGATCGCGACGTCCGGGACCGGCTGGGGAGCTCTCCGTCAGACCGTTCCGGTGACGCCGAACGCGACGTACCGCCTCATCGTGTGGGTGCGCAGTTCGGACAACGTGAACAACGCCTGGGTCGGGGCCAAGACCACGACGGACGCCGTCATCGGAGAGCTCCGGCACGGCCAGGCCACGGGCTACGCCCGATACGTCGTCAGCTTCACCAATGGTTCCGCCACCTCCCTTCGGCTGCACGCTGGGCTGTACGGTGCGGGCGGAGGGACATGGGAACAGATCGACGACGTCTGGCTGCAACAGCTGTAGCCGCGGGCACGGTCGGGCCGCTGCCGGGGTGATCCCCGTCGGCGGCCCGGTCGGCCGCGCTACGCCCGCCGCACCTCGAGGGCGTCGATGCCCGGCATCCCGAACCAGGACCGTCCGCCGACGGCGTCGACGATCGTCAGGAGGACGGAGTCGCACGAGCGGCATCGCGCGACGACTCCCATCGGGCTGACGTACACCGCGGACACGGCGACCGCGTCGCCGGCGCCGCAGGAGCGGCAGCGGATCGGGGAGTCCGTGGCATCCCACCCGAGGAGGTCGGCCAACCGGCCGGCCAGCGCGTTGCCGTCGAGCACGTTCATCACGAGCCTCCGAATCGCTCGGTGCGGATGTCGCCGGGGCGATGCCCGGCGTCCTGGAGCCAGCGCGCGACCGCCTCGACGAACGGGGTCGGACCGCACACGTACACGCGCGGATTCTGCTCGGCCGGGACGACCGCGTCACGCAACCGGTCGGCCGTGAGCCGGCCGGGAGGAACGGATGCCTCGGGGGGAGCGACGCGCGTGTAGACGAGGTCGACGTCGACCGCTCCCGTGGCGGCGAGTGCGGCGAGTTCGTCCGCGAAGAACACGTCGTCGGGGGTGCGCACCGAGTACAGCAGACGGAAGTCGGTGGCGTCGCCGGCTGCGGCGTGAGCCTGGGCCATCGCGTACAGCGGCACCACGCCTGATCCTCCCGCGATGAGCTGAACGGGTCGGGGGGATGCCTCGGTGGGCGGCGTCCACACGAAGAACGCCCCGAGGGGTCCGTGCACCTCGATCTCGTCGCCGACGCGGAGGTCGTGCACGAGGAAGGGGGAGACCTCGCCGTCCGGGACCTCGTCGACCGCGAGCAGCACGCGGGTGCCGTCCCCCGACGACGCGATCGAGTACGACCGCGACGCCTGGTAGCCGTCGGGTGCGGTGAGCCGGAGGTCGAGGTGGGCGCCCGCGTCGTTCCCCGGCCACGTCGGCACGTCGAGCTCGATGCGCTGCGCGGTCGGGGTCTCGGCGCGGATGTCCGCGACCGTCGCGGTGTGCCAGGCGGTCGGGCGGCGCGTCACCAGTACCGCTCCTCCTGCCACGGGTCGCCGTGCAGGTGGTAGCCGTTCTGCTCCCAGAAGCCGGGGTCGTCGTCGGGCATCGTCACGAGGCCGCGCACCCACTTGGCGCTCTTCCAGAAGTACAGGTGCGGCACGAGCAGCCGCGCCGGGCCGCCGTGCTCGGGCGTCAACGGCTCACCGTCGGCCTCGAAGGCGATCCAGCTCTTGCCGTCCAGCAGGTCTTCGAGCGGCACGTTCGTCGTGTAGCCGCCGTAGGAGTGCGCCATGACGTAGTCGTGCGCGGTCTCGACCTCGTCGAAGATGCGGTCGAGCGAGACTCCGCGCCACGGCATGTCGAGCTTGGTCCAGTGCGTCACGCAGTGGATGTCGACGGTGATGTCCTCCACGCCGAGCGCCTGCAGCTGCTCGGCGTTCCACCGGTGATCGCCGTTCTCGGTGCGGACGACGAACTCCCACTCGTCCAACTCGACCTCCGGTGTCGGTCCCGCCGACAGCACGGGCCAGTCGCCCACCAGCGTCTGGCCGGGAGGGAGGCGCGGATCGCGGTCGCCTCGGCGTCCGGAGAACCCTCGAGTGATGAACGACATGGATGCCTCTTTCCTCCCCGGAGCGGACGTGATTCACCCTAGCCAGGTCATCGTGGCCGCGACAGGGACGATTGTCGGATCTCCCGCTCGCGCGTGTCAGCTCGTCGAGGAACCCTCGCCGGCGCGGGCGTCGGCCGCCGCGGCGAGCACGGTGTCGACGAGCGTCGCGGTCTCGTCGCCGCCCACCGCGACCGGCTGCAGGATCTCTCCCGTCGTGGTCAGGAGGACCCCGACGGGACGGTTGCCCGGGATGCCTAGGGCGACGGCGAATTCCCCGGACGGATCCGCGTGAAGACCCTCGTCCGCGGCGCTGAGCGGAGAGCCGTCGCCGACCGGGACGATGAGCCGCACGTCGACGAGGGTCTCGAGGAGCTCCCGGTCCCACGTCATCCGACTGATGAGGTTCTCGCACGAGCTGCAGCCGCGCCGGACGAACAGGAGCAGCTGCGCCCGTCCGCGGAGGGCGCGCTGGCGGGGGACGACGACGTCGCCCTCGGGGGTGATCAGGGCGGCATCCGGGACGCTCCCGCTCGCCGGGGCGGCCGAGGTGGGCGGACTCCACAGCGTCGCGCCGATCACCCCCACGGCCACGATGCTGATCAGAACGACGACCCCGAGCAGGGGCGACATCACGAGGCTGAGGGCCACCGCCGACGCGGGGGGAGAGAGCACGGCGCCAAGGAGGGCGAGGGTCGCCAGCACCGCCAGAGCGATGTTGCGCGCCGTCATGGCGGGACCGACGCGCGTGGACGCCAGTCGCCCGAAGCAGCCGCAGTCGTCGGTCGACGCGTGCGCCTGGGCGCGTAGACCGATCGCGAGGAAGCCGAGGGTCACGGCGAGCGCCGCCACCGCCGCTCCGACGCGGACGGGACCGCTGGTGAGCAGCAGCGCGGCGGAGAGGACGATCTCGACGCCGGCGACGCCGGCGACGACCGGACGCGGCGGCAGCCCCGACAGCCGCAGCGCCCGGAGTGTGGCGGGAGCGGACGGGAGGTCGAGAAGCTTGCCGATGCCGCTGACGGCGAAGACCGCGGCGACGACCAGGGCGGGAAGCGTGAGGGTCTCGAGCATCCGTTCAGCGTCGCACGCCCCATGGAGCCGGAGCGCCGCAACAGTACTGGATCACCCCGGGCGAAAGCTCCCCGGAGACCGGTGTGGCGCCGGGCCGCTAGGGTCGCTGTGACGACTCCGTCACTGCGCGGGCCTCCCGTCGCAGCCATCCACCCAGGGAGATCCACGCATGTCGGTCGGACTGCTCGCCGTCGTCGATGACATCCTCAGCGCCGCGCTCAAGGCCAGCGCCAAGACCGCCGGCGTCGTCATCGACGACGCCGCGGTGACGCCGCAGTACGTCCAGGGGATCACGCCCGCGCGCGAGTTGCCCGTGGTCTGGAAGATCGCCCTCGGCAGCATCATCAACAAGTACGTCGTCATCATCCCGATCGCGTTGCTGCTCACGGCCTTCGCCCCGGGCGTCCTCCCGTTCCTCCTCATCCTCGGCGGCGGGTTCCTCTGTTACGAGGGCGCGGAGAAGGTGCTCGAGTGGTTCGGCGTCGCGCACGGGGAAGAGGAAGAGAACGGGCCGCGCGACGAGCGCAAGCTCGTCTTCGGCGCCGTGCGCACCGACCTCATCCTCAGCACGGAGATCATGCTCATCGCGCTCTCGAGTCTCGACCCGGACTTCGGCATCTGGATGACGCTCGGTGCGCTGCTCATCATCGGGCTGGCGATGACGGTGGTCGTCTACGGCGCGGTCGCGCTGCTGGTGAAGATCGACGACATCGGCCTGCGCTTCATGAAGAGCTCGGCGCGCGGCGTCCGTCGTTTCGGTGCCCGGGTCGTGGCATCCATGCCCGCCGTCTTCCGCGTGATCAGCGTCATCGGGACGATCGCGATGCTGTGGGTCGGCGGCCACCTCGTGATCCAGAACCTGGGCGAGACGCTGTGGGCGGGACCGGCCGACCTGCTGCACGCCGTGGAGCACGCGATCGAGGCCACGGGGCCGGTCGTCGTGTGGATCGTGGACACCGCGATCTCGGCGGTCTTCGGCCTGATCCTCGGCCTCCTCATCGTCGCCGTGGTGACCGGCATCCGTCGGGTCTTCTCTCGTGGCGAGGCCGCCGCGCACTGATCCCGAGGCCGTCGGATCACGTGCCCTGGTCGAGGTCACGCGTCGCAACGCACCCCGGGGTGAGGCGTCAGTCCAGGAGCGAGTGCTCGCCGAGGCCGTGCCACGAGCGGTTGTAGTACACCAGCGCTGCGCCGGGTTCGCCGGGCTCGAGGTCGCGCTCGATGTTGACCTGCAGGGCCTGGGCCGCGATGACCGTGGAGCCGCCGGCATCCATCCGGCTCACCACGGCGCACCGCAGCCACGCGCGCACGCCGTGGTAGACGGGCTCGCCGGTCGACAGGCGCGACCACGCCGAGGTGTCGGCGAAGCGGTCGAGGCCGCTGGTGGCACCGGCGCGCGCGACTGAGATGTCCTCGACGTCCAGCAGGTGCACCACGATGGTCGACGCGGCGACGATCGTGGGGGTCGCCGACGACAGGCTCGACACCGAGAAGATCAGTAGCGGCGGGTCGGCCGAGACCGACGACACCGACGAAGCGGTGAGGGCGACGGGGCCGTGCTCGCCGTACGCCGTGATGACCGTGACGCCGCCGGGGTGGCCTCGGAACGCGCGCTTGAAGTCGTCCGCGGTGACGGACGTGCCGATGGTCGGCGTGTGCTCGGGGCGCTCCTGCGGGAGGGAAGTCATGTTTCGACGGTAACGCGCGCCACGGGCCACGGCGCCGGAACGCGAAACGCGACGACACACGTCTCCGCGGAGCGTCCGCGCTTTGTGAGGCTTCACATCGCGCGTGCCGTGATCTTTCCGTTGCAAATCGTTCTTGACAGCACGGCAAGTGTGAGCGCTAACATTCAGGAGTCAGCCCGCCCGAGGGGGCTGCATCACATGGACCGGCGACGCAGCCGGCGAAACGAGGAGGTTTCAACATGAAGGCGAAGAAGACTCTCGCCGGACTCGCGCTCGTGGGCGCGATCGCCATCACCGCGACGGGCTGCGCCGGTGGCGGCTCCACGGCCGGCGGAGACGGCGGCGACAAGAAGGTGATCACGGTCGGGTTCGCCCAGACCGGTTCCGAGAGCGGCTGGCGCAGCGCCAACACCGAGTCGATGAAGGAGGCGTTCTCCGAGGCCAACGGCTTCAACCTCATCTTCAACGCCGCCGACAACAAGCCCGAGGCGCAGATCGCCGCGGTCCGCAGCTTCATCAACCAGGGTGTGGATGCCATCGTCCTCGCCCCGATCGTCACCGACGGCTGGGACGACGTGCTGAAGGAAGCCAAGGATGCCAACATCCCGGTGATCCTCGAGGACCGCACGGTCTCGGCGTCGAAGGACCTGTACGCCAGCTGGGTCGGCCTCGACTTCAAGAAGGAAGGCGAGACCGCCGGCAAGTGGGTCGCCGACAACTTCGGCAAGACCCCCACGAATCTGGTCGTGCTCGAGGGCACCACGGGTTCGTCGGCTGCGACCGACCGCGCGACCGGCTTCAACGACGCGATCAAGGGCACCGACATCAAGGTGCTCGACTCGCAGACGGGTAACTTCACCCGCGCCGAGGGCAAGACCGTCATGGAGGGCTTCCTCCAGAAGTACGGCTCGCAGATCAATCTGCTGTTCGCGCACAACGACGACATGGGCCTCGGCGCCCTCGACGCGATCAAGGCCGCCGGTCTCAAGCCCGGCACCGACATCAAGATCGTGACGATCGACGCGGTCAAGGACGGCATGACGGCTCTGGCCGACGGCGAGTTCAACTACATCGTCGAGTGCAACCCGCTGCTCGGTGAAAAGGTCGCCGACGTCGTGAAGAAGGTCGTCGCCGGCGAGTCCGTCGACAAGCAGTACATCGTCGAGGACCAGGCGTTCGACCAGGAGCAGGCGAAGGCCGCTCTGCCCGACCGCAAGTACTGATCCACTCGCGGACGCTCGACGTCCGTACCCCCCTCGGGTGTGCGGGGCCGACTCGGCCCCGCACACCCTCCCTCCGCTCACCCCCTGAGAAAGCGATCGAGCATGACATCCGAACGTGCTGCCGTCGTCGCGATGCGCGGCATCAGCATCTCCTTCCCCGGAGTGAAGGCGCTCGACGGCGTGGACTTCACCCTCTATCCCGGTGAGGTGCACTCCCTCATGGGAGAGAACGGCGCCGGCAAGTCCACCCTCATCAAGGCCCTCACCGGCGTGTACGGGATCGACTCCGGCACCATTCGCGTCCAGGGCGAGGAGCGGTTGTTCCGCTCGACCGCCGACGCTCAGGCATCCGGCATCGCGACCGTGTACCAAGAGGTCAACCTCTGCCAGAACCTGTCCGTCGGCGAGAACGTGATGCTCGGTAACGAGGTCCGCCGCGCCGGCCTCGTGGACTGGCGCGCGACCCACGCCGCTGCCGCGAAGGCTCTCGCCGAGCTGGGCCTGAACATCGACACGCGCTCGATCCTCGCCAGCCACTCGATCGCCGTGCAGCAGCTCGTCGCGATCAGTCGCGCGATGGTGGTCGACACCACCGTGCTGGTCCTCGACGAACCGACCTCCAGCCTCGACCGCGGAGAGGTCGAGCAGCTCTTCGGCGTCATCCGGGATCTCCGCGACCGTGGCGTCGCGATCCTCTTCGTCTCGCACTTCCTCGACCAGATCTACGAGATCTCCGACCTCCTCACTGTGCTCCGCAACGGCACGCTGGTGGGGGAGTACCCGATCGCCGAGCTCGGCCGCGAGCAGCTGGTGGCGAAGATGATCGGCCGTGAGCTCGGCGAACTGGATGCCATCTCCGCCAGCGCCGAGCGCGTCATCGACCGCTCCGGCACCCCGGTGCTGAAGGCCGTCTCGCTCGCCCGCAAGAACGCCCTGGAACCGGTGGACCTCGAGGTCTACCCCGGCGAGATCGTCGGTCTCGCGGGACTCCTGGGATCGGGGCGCACCGAGCTCGCGCGCCTGATCGCGGGCGCCGACCGCGCCGACCAGGGTCAGGTCGACGTGGCCGGATCCCCGTCACGCCTCGGCTCACCGCGTCACGCTCTCGACCGCGGCATCGCTTTCTCGTCGGAGGACCGTCGCGCCGAGGGCATCGTCGGCGACCTCACCGTCGCCGAGAACATCATCCTGGGCGTGCAGGCCCGTCGCGGCGCACTCCGCAAGCTCGGTGCCGCCGAGGTTCAGGCCATCGTCGACGAGTACATCACCGCGCTCGGCGTCCGCCCCGCGAACCCGAACGCGCTCATCCGCAACCTCTCGGGCGGCAACCAGCAGAAGGTGCTGCTCGCCCGATGGCTGGCCACCGCGCCGGAACTGCTGATCCTCGACGAGCCCACGCGCGGCATCGATGTCGGCGCGAAGGCCGACATCCAGCGCAAGGTCGCCGAGCTCGCCCAGAAGGGCCTGTCCGTGGTGTTCATCTCCTCCGAGCTCGAGGAGGTGCTGCGCATCGCCCAACGCGTGGCCGTGCTGCGCGATCGTCGTAAGATCGGCGAGCTGGCCACCCAGGACGTCGACCTCGACGGCCTGGTGGCCTACATCGCCGAGGGGCAGCCCGAGACAACGTCGTCCGATCGGGAGAAGATCGCATGAAGAAGTTCCTTTCGCACCGCCTCGTGTGGCCCATCGCCGCACTCGTGGCGCTCATCGCCGTCAACACGATCTCGCGACCGTCGTTCCTCAGCATCACGGTGCAGAACGGCGAGCTGTACGGGTCGCTGATCGACATCCTGCGCAACAGCGCTCCGCTGATGCTCGTCGCCCTCGGCATGACGCTCGTCATCGCCACGCGCGGCATCGACCTGTCGGTCGGGGCGATCATGGCGGTCTCCGGCGCCGTGGCGCTGACGATCATCGAGGCCTCGCCTGACCCGGGCAACCTCGGCGTCGTCATGATCGCGATCGTCGCCGCCGTCGGCACCGCGCTACTGCTCGGCGTCTGGAACGGGTTCCTCGTCTCGGTGCTCGGCATCCAGCCCATCATCGCCACGCTCGTGCTGATGCTCGCCGGTCGCGGCGTCGCCCTGCTCATCACCAAGGGCTTCATCACCACGATCAACAGCGACCCGTACCAGTTCATGGCGCAGGGATACGTCCTGGGGCTGCCGTTCGCGTTCTACGTCTCGATCGCCGCGGTGATCGTCGTGGGCATCGTCGAGCGACGCACCGCGTTGGGCATGCTCACCGAGGCCGTCGGCATCAACCCCGAGGCGAGCCGTCTGGCCGGTGTCCGCTCGCGCGGCATCATCTGGGGCGCCTACATCGCCAGCGGCACGCTGGCCGGCATGGCCGGTGTCCTCTACAGCTCGAACATCATGGCCGCCGACGCCAACGCGGCCGGTCTGTACATCGAACTGGATGCCATCCTCGCGGTGGTCCTCGGCGGCACGTCGCTCGCCGGCGGAAAGTTCAGCCTGGCCGGCACGGTCGTGGGTGTCTTCACGATCCAGACGCTCAAGAGCACGATCACGTTCCTGGGCGTGCCGCCCGCCGTCAGCCCCGTCTTCATGGCCGCGGCCGTGCTGATCGTGGTGCTGCTGCAGTCGCGCCGGTTCCGCGCGTTCTTCCAGACCGCGGGCCGCTCGGCCCTGCGGCCCCTCACCCGACGTCCCGACGCAAAGGTGCTGTCCTGATGGTCACTCTCACCGCCGAGCGCGGCCCCTCGGGCGCCGCCGCCACCACCACGTATCGACGGTTCCTGAACCGTCACGTCTCCTGGATCCCGGTGTTCGCGGCGATCGCGATCCTGCTGATCATGATCGCCGGGGCGATGGCGTACTTCCCCAACTTCCAGCTCCCGCGCATCCTGTCGTCGATCCTGCTCGACAACGCGTACCTGCTCGTCCTCGCGGTCGGCATGACCTTCGTCATCCTCACCGGGGGCATCGACCTCTCGGTCGGCGCGGTCATGGCGTTCACCGGCATCCTGTGCGCGAGTCTGCTCTCGCAGGGCGTTCCGGTCGCCGTCGCGATCCCCGCGATGATCCTGATCGGCGCTGCGATCGGCCTGCTGATCGGGGTGCTGGTGCAGTTCTTCGACGTGCAGCCGTTCATCGCCTCGCTCATCGGCATGTTCCTGGCCCGCGGCCTGGCGTTCGTCGTGAGCCTCGAATCGATCAAGGTCGACAACGAGGGCATCCTCTGGCTGCAGTCCACCCGCTTCTCGTTCGCCGGGTGGTAAATCACGCCGACGGGCATCATCGCGTTGCTGACGGTCGCGCTCGCGGCCTTCGTTCTCCGGTTCACGCGGTTCGGGCGCACCGTCTACGCGGTGGGCGGCAACGAGCAGTCGGCCCGGCTCATGGGTCTCCCGGTCGTCCGCGCGAAGCTCTCGGTGTACGTCATCAGCGGGGTGTGCGCGGGTCTCGCGGGCATCGTCCTGACGGCCTACTCCGGTGCGGGATACCCCCTGAACGGCGTCGGCACGGAACTGGACACGATCGCCGCCGTCGTCATCGGCGGAACGCTGCTGACCGGCGGCAGCGGCTTCGTGCTCGGTTCGATGATCGGTGTCTTCGTCTACGGTCTGATCCGCACGATCATCTCGTTCTCGGGCGCCGAGCAGTCTTGGACGCGCATCACCGTCGGGGCGCTCCTGCTCCTGTTCGTCGTCGTGCAGCGGATCATCGTGTCCCGCTCGGCCCTCAGCAAATGACGCGCCCGCACAGGATGTTCACGCTGCGGTCATCGCGAGGGCATGATTGACCCCATGTCGACCGTCGCCCCGCCCCTCCTCGAGGTGCGCGGGGCGACGGTGCGTTTCGGCGTCGAGTCGGCGCTCGCCGATGTCGACTTCCGGCTCCGCCCCGGCGAGGTCCACTCGCTCATGGGCGAGAACGGTGCCGGCAAGTCGACGCTGATCAAAGCGATCACGGGCGCGCTCCGGCTCGACCAGGGCGAGATCCTCCTGGAGGGGCGCCCGATGCAGTTCTCCACCCCGGCGGACGCCCAGGCGGTCGGGATCTCGACCGTCTACCAGGAGATCGATCTCCTCCCCAACCTCACCGTCGCCGAGAACATCTCGCTCGGGCGGGAGCCGCGCCGCTTCGGGATGATCGACCACCGCGCGATGCGCGAACGGGCGATCGAAGCGCTCTCCGCCCTCGGCGTCGACGTCGACCCGTCGTCCGTCCTGTCGACGCATCCGCTGGCGATCCAGCAGCTCGTGGCGATCGCCCGCGCCGTCTCGATCGACGTGAAGGTGCTCGTCCTCGACGAACCGACCTCGAGCCTGGATGCCGACGAGGTCGCCGAGCTCTTCCGCGTCATCCGTGACCTGAAGACGCAGGGGATCGCGATCATCTTCGTGTCGCACTTCCTCGACCAGGTCTACGAGATCTGCGACCGCGTCACGGTGCTCCGCGGCGGGCGCCTCGTGGGGGAGTACGGCACACGCGAGCTCCTGCGCATCGACCTCGTCGAGAAGATGCTCGGCGCCGCGGCCGACGCGCTGGCGCCGCTCGGACAGCGGACGTCGCTGCCCGCGGAGGGGCCGTCGATCGTGCGCGCGCGGGGCTTGGCATCCGGACCCCGCCTGCGCGACGCGGACGTCGACATCGCGGAAGGCGAGGTCATCGGCGTCGCCGGGCTCCTCGGGTCGGGACGCAGCGAGTTGGCGCGCGCGCTGACCGGCGTCGATCATCCCGACGGGGGAGAGGTGCGCATCGACGGTGAGCCGGTGCGGCTCGGGTCACCTCGCGACGCGATCCGTCGGCGGGTGGCCTACTCGTCCGAGAACCGGCGCACCGAGGGGATCATCGGCGACCTCAGCGTCCTCGACAACATCACGCTCGCGCTGCAGGCGCAGCGGGGGATCTTCCACCGGCTGAGCACCGCGCGACGCCGCGAGTTGGCGACGAGCTGGGTGGAGGCGCTCCACATCCGTCCCGCCGACATCGATCGCCCCGTCTCGACGCTCTCGGGGGGAAACCAGCAGAAGGTGCTTCTGGCCCGACTGCTCGCGCTGTCGCCGCGCGTCATCGTGCTCGACGAGCCGACGCGCGGCATCGACGTCGGAGCGAAGGCCGAGATCCAGCGCCTGGTGGGAGAGCTCTCCGACAACGGCCTGGCGATCGTCTACATCTCCGCGGAGCTCGACGAGGTGCTGCGCGTCGCCCATTTGGTGGCGGTGATGCGCGACGGCGTGCTCGCGCAGATCCTCCCCGCCGCGGAACTCACGTCCGACGCCCTCCTCGCCCTCGTGGCCAAGCCCGCCACGGAGGAGGAGGGGCTGGCCGATGGTTGACGAGAAGGCATCCCGCACCGCCAACATCTTCGACGTCGCTCGATTGGCCGGCGTCTCGCACCAGACGGTGTCGCGTGTGCTCAACAACATGCCGAACGTGCGCCCGGCGACGCGGGCGCGCGTCGAACAGGCCATCGCGCAGCTCCGGTACAGCCCGTCGCCCGCCGCGCGGGCGCTCGTCACGCGTCGTACCCGCACGATCGGCCTCGTCACCCCCGGGACCGTCGACTACGGCCCCTCGTCGATCGCGACGAACTTCAACTTCGCGGCGCGCGCCGCGCGCTACAACGTCGACGCCATCAGCTCGCCCCAGAACGACGTCGCCGCTGTCCGCGCGGCGATCGACGGGCTCCTGAAGCAGCGCGTGGATGCCATCGTGCTCATCGTCGTGGACGTCGAAGTGCTCGCGGCGGTGCAGGCGATCGAGATCGACGTGCCGATCGTGGCCGCGGCCACGACCAGCCGTCCGCACCCGCGCCTCGTGGCCATCGATCAGTACCGCGGTGCCCGGGCAGCCGTGCGGCACCTGCTCGAGTCGGGGTACGGCACGGTCCGTCACATCGCCGGTCCCGCGCGCAACCCCGACGCGGTCGAGCGCCTCCGCGGGTGGCGCGAAGAGATCGCTTCCGCTCGGGCGCAGTCGACCCCTCCCGTCCACGGCGACTGGTCGGCCGCGAGCGGCTACCGGATCGCCACCGAGACCGACCTCGCCCCCGGCGAGGGCATCTTCGTCGCCAACGATCACATGGCCATCGGCGTGCTGTCCGCACTGCGGGAGCGCGGCCTCCGCGTACCGGAGGACATCGGGGTGGTCGGCTTCGACGATGTGCCCGAGGCGCCGTTCCTGTTCCCCTCGCTGACCACCGTGCGCCAGGACTTCGCCGCGCTGGGTGAAATCCTCATGCAGAAGGTTCTGCTGATGGTGGAGGAGCCGGACACGGTGAGTGAGAGCACGCCGCTCCCCACGCGCCTCGTCGTGCGCGATTCGGCGCCGCTGCGTCCCTGACGCGAGCCGTTCGCGGTGCCCGACTCCGCTCGGCGCGCCGCCCGGTTCACCCGGCTCTCGTGGGACCGCTCACACGGCAACGATCGCGTCACAACCTGGTCATGGCGGAGTGTGAGCGCTAACATCGCAGACAGTCGCCGCTGTCGACGACTCCATGCAATGTCGCATTCACGAGAGGATCAGCACCCCCGTGCCTACGCCCCACCGGACGGCGCTCCCCCGCCGTCTCCCATCCTGGACGCTTGCCGTCCCGGTCGTCGCCGCGCTGGTCGCGGCGCCGATCACGCTCCCGATAGCCGCAAATGCGGACACTCCCTCGACCGGCCTGGTCGTTTCCTACCCGCTCGACGAGACGTCGGGAACCGTCGTGCACGACGTCTCCGGCAACGGTCGGGATGCCACGTACGTCGGTGGACCCTCGCTCACCGGCACTGACGGTGTGCGGCTCGACGGTGTCGACGACTATGTGAGCGTTCCCAATGACATCCTCAAGGGGCTCTCGTCTGTGACGGTCAGCACGGACGTCCTCGTACGCCCGGAGCAGTCCGGCAACTACTTCATCTGGGGCCTCGGCAACACGACCGACTGGTACGGCAACGGTTACCTGTTCGCGACCGGAAATCCGGCACGCACGGGTATCGCCAGTGGGAACTGGACCACGGAGCAGGAGACTCGCGGCTCGGCCAACCTCGACCGCGGCGTCTGGAAGACCCTCACCTACACCCTCGACGCGGGGAGCAAGACCTCGCGCCTCTACATCGACGGCGTCAAGGTCGCCGAGAACACCAAGACGACGACCACCCCCGGATCGATCGGCAACGGGACGACCACGGCCAACTACCTCGGTCGCTCGAACTACACCCCCGACAAGCGACTCGCGGGCAGCCTTCGCGGGTTCCGCCTGTACGACCGGGCGCTGGCCGCGGACGAGGTGACGACGCTCGTCCCGACCGACGCGCAGCGTGTCGCACGCGACAAGGCCGCGCTGAGTCTCGGAGACCTCAGCGCCGTCACCGCGAACATCGCCCTGCCCACCACCGGCACGAACGGCGCGAGCATCTCCTGGTCGTCCTCCAACGCCGCGGTCGTATCCGCCACCGGCACCGTGACGCGCCCCGCGGCCGGACAGCCCGACGCGAAGGTCACGCTCACGGCGACGCTCACGCGCGGATCCGCCACGGAGACCGCGGCCTTCGCCGCGACGGTGCTGGCCGTTCCGGATGACGCCGGAGCAGCGCAGAAGGCCCTCGAGGGCATCACCGTCGTGAACGCGGACGACGCGCGCGGCAACCTGACCCTGCCGACGACCGCGAGCGGTCTGCCCGTGACATGGACGAGCTCGAACCCCGCCGTGGTCTCCACGACGGGTGTCGTCTCGCGCCAGGAGACCGACACGACGGTGACCCTCACGGCATCCGTCACGAAGGGCTCGACCACGAAGACCCGCGACATCGTCGTGACGGTCCGTAAGGCTGCCCACATCGGAGCCTTCGCGGGGTACACGTTCGCCTACTTCACCGGCAACACCATCGCCGGCGAGAACATCTACTTCGCGGCGAGCAACGGCAACAACGCCCTGTCCTGGACCGAGCTGAACGGCGGCAAGCCCGTCCTCACCTCGAAGTACGGCGAGAAGGGCCTGCGCGACCCGTTCATCATCCGCTCTCCCGAGGGCGACACGTTCTACCTGATCGCCACCGACCTCTCGATCGGCGGGGGCACGTCCTGGGACACCTCGCAGCGCCAGGGCTCGAAGTACATCGAGGTATGGGAGTCGCACGACCTCGTGAACTGGAGCGACCAGCGTCACGTCCGCGTCTCGCCCGACACCGCGGGCAACACCTGGGCGCCCGAGGCGTACTACGACGAGACCCTCGGCCAGTACGTCGTGTTCTGGGCGTCGAAGCTCTACGCGGAGAACGACCCGAACCACACCGCGGGCGTCGACAACAGCATGTTGTACGCCACCACGCGCGACTTCGTGACCTTCAGTGACACGAAGGTGTGGCAGGGCGGAATGTCGCGCATCGACTCCACCGTCATCAAGGCGAACGGCGTCTACCAGCGCTTCACCAAGGACGAGGGCGCCGGCACCACGGGGTGCAGCGACATCATCCAGGAGAGCTCGCCGGTCCTCACCGCTCCGCTGAAGGACTGGACGCAGGTCGCCTCCTGCATCGGCAAGAAGGCCGGCACGGGTGCGGTCGAGGGTCCGAGCATCTTCAAGTCCAACCCGGGCGACGTCAACGGCGACAAGTACTACCTGTTCGTCGACGAATACGGCGGCCGCGGCTACATCCCTCTCGCCACGACCGACATCGCGAACCCGAACTGGCAGGTCCCGGCGAGCTACAAGCTGCCGAGCAGCCCGCGCCACGGCACGGTCATGCCCGTGACCGCGGACGAGCTCGCCGCCCTGCGGAAGAACATCCCGACCGAGCCGACCGTGACCCCGGTCACGGCCAACGACAAGGGCGAGGTGCTGCGGTACGACTTCACCGACGGTTCGGGCGCAACGCTGCACGACCGCTCCGGTGCGGGGCGCGACGCGCAGATCCAGGGCGGCGCGACGTTCTCGGACGGGGCGCTCACCTTCGACGGCAGCAACGACTACGTCGATCTGCCCGACAACGTGCTGGCGGGGGTGACCGAGGTCACCGTCGACACCGAGGTGCGGATCGACCCGGCGCAGAAGAACCCGTACTTCCTGTACGGCTTCGGCAACACCGGCACCGACGGCAAGGGGAACGGCTACCTGTTCTCGACCGGCAACGGCCAGTATCGGGGCGCGATCACCACGGGCAACTGGACCGGGGAGCAGAACGCGTCCGCCGCCAGCGCTCTCCCGCGTGACCGCTGGGTGCACCTGACCTACACGTTGAGCGGAAACACCGCGCGGCTGTACCTGGACGGGCAGAAGGTCGCCGAGAACACCAACGTCACCGTTCGACCAGGCGACATCGGCAAGGGCGCGACCCTGGCGAACTACCTCGGCAAGTCCGTGTACAACGAGGACAACCTGTTCCGCGGCCAGATGCGGGAGTTCGCGCTCTACAACCGTGCGTTGAGCCCGGAGGAGATCGCCGCTCAGAACCCGGGCCTCCTGACCGGCATCGGTCTGCAGGATGCCGCTGCGCTCAAGGTCGCCCCGATCGTCGACGCCGACAACCGCACCGTGCTGTTCCCCGTCGTACCGGGAACCGACCTGTCGAAGCTGCGTCCGACGTTCACGACCGCACCCGGCACGACGGCCACCCCGGCGTCCGGAACGGTCCGCAATCTCAGCACGCCGGTGACGGTGACGCTGAAGACCGAGGGACAGTCCGACGTCGTGTGGACGTTCAAGGCGGTGGAGATGAAGAGCCCGGTCCTGCCGGGGCTGTACGCCGACCCGAACATCGCGGTGTTCGGCGACACGTACTACATCTACGCCACGACCGACGGCACTCCCGGCTGGGGTGGCAACACGTTCTACGTGTGGAAGTCGAAGAACCTCGTCGACTGGACGCGCTCGGACAAGCCGTTCCTGACGCTGGACGGCGCCAACGGCAACGTTCCGTGGGCCTCGGGTAACGCGTGGGCGCCGACGATCATCGAGAAGGGCGGGAAGTACTACTTCTACTTCAGCGGCCACAACCCGCAGGACAATCGCAAGGAGATCGGCGTCGCCGTGGCCGACAGCCCCGAGGGGCCGTTCACCGCGGAGGCGCAGCCGATGATCACGAACGGCGAGAGCGTCCACAGCGGACAGGCCATCGATCCGGCGGCGTTCCAGGACCCCCAGACGGGCAAGTATTACCTGTTCTGGGGGAACGGCAACCCTGTCTACGGCGAGCTGTCGGACGACATGAAGAGCATCAAGGCGGGCACGATCAAGCCGATCTCCGGGCTGAATGACTTCCGCGAGGGCTCGTTCGTGAACTACCGCGACGGTCTGTACCACCTGACGTACTCGATCGACGACACCGGTTCGGCCGACTACCGCGTCGGCTACGCCACGTCGACGAGCATCGACGGCCCGTGGACCTCCCGCGGCGTGATCCTGTCGAAGGATGCCTCGCAGGGCATCCTCGGCACGGGGCACAGCTCGATCATCAACGTGCCGGGCACCGACGAGTGGTACATCGCGTACCACCGGTTCGCGATCCCGGGCGGCGGCGGAACCAACCGCGAGACGACGATCGACCGTCTCGAGATCGGTGCGGACGGGCTCTTCCAGACCGTCAAGCCGACGCTCTCGAGCGTCGCACCGCGGGAGGTTCCGGACGACCCGGGCCCGACGCCGACGCCGACTCCCACGTCGACGGCCACGCCCACGCCGACGGCCACGCCGGAGCCGACCGCGACGCCGGAACCGACGGTCGAGCCCACGGCCACGCCGACGGGCGGCCCCACGGCGAGCCCGACGGCGACGCCGACCGGCCAGCCGACCTCGGCACCCGGCTCCACTCCGACGGTGTCCGTCTCGACGACGACGGTCGAGCGGGGCGGCATCGTGAAGGTGACGGTGACGGGGCTGCAACCCGGCGAGCAGGTCACGGCCGAACTGCGCAGCACCCCGATCCGCATCGCCGGCATCCCCGCCGCCGACGCCAGCGGCCGCGTCACGTTCGACGTGCAGATCCCCGGCAACCTCGCCGCGGGCAGCCACTCGATCGTGGTGTTCGGCGCGGACGGACGGACGATCGCCACCGTGCCGATCACGGTGGTCGCGGCCGGCCAGCTCGCGGCCACCGGGGCGCAGGCTCCGTTGGGGGCGGCACTGCTGGCATCCTTCCTGCTCGTTGCGGGAGGGGTGGTGTGGACCACGCGTCGCCCGCGCCGCACCGTGTCCTAGCGCTCTGAACCCAGAGGGCCCCGGATGCCATGGCATCCGGGGTCCTCTTCGTTCCCGCGTGAGGGGTCAAGAAGTGTCGCTTCGCGGGGCGCGAAGCGACACTTCTTGACCCCTCACGCCCGTGCGGAGCGGCTCAGCCGAGGAGCGGGACCGCCCCCACGAGCACGCCGACGGCGAGCATCACGAGCGAGACGATCGTCGCGCGCCACAGCACCTTCTTGTGGTGGTCGCCGAGGTTGACGCCGGCGAGCGAGACGAGCAGCAGGATCGCGGGCACCAGCGGGCTCTGCAGGTGGACCGGCTGACCGGTGATGGAGGCGCGGGCCATCTCGACCGGAGTGATGCCGTAATTCGCGGCGCTCTCGGCGAGCACCGGCAGGATGCCGAAGTAGAACGCGTCGTTCGACATGAAGAACGTGAACGGGATCGACAGCACGCCGGTGATGACGGCGAGGAACGGTCCGAGCGACGACGGAATGACCTGGGTGATCCAGTCGGCCATCGCGGTGACCATCCCGGTGCCGTTCAGCACGCCGACCAGAACGCCCGCGGCGAGGACCATCGAGACCACGCCGACGATGCTGGGCGCGTGGGCCACGATCTCGTCGGCCTGTCCGCGCAGCTTCGGGAAGTTGACGATGAGCGCGAGGGCCGCGCCGACCATGAACACGAACGCCAGCGGGAACAGGTCGAGCACGAGCAGCACCATCACGGCGATCGTGAGCGCCAGGTTGAACCAGATGAGCTTCGGGCGGAGCGTCGCGCGGTTCGGGTCGAGCATCGTGTCGGCCATCGCGGTGTCGGCCGCCTCGACGAGCTCGGGGGCGGCGACGGCGCCGCGTCCGCCGCGGACGGTCACGATGTTGCCGGTGCGCAGCGACGCGAGCGCGCCGGGCTTCGACTCGGCACCGCGGAACAGCTTCGGCGCACCCAGGCGGCCGAATCCGCCGGGGCCGTCGAGCTTCGAGGTGTCCACCGAGCCCGCGAGGCGCTTGCGCTCCGAGAGACCCAGGAACCACGCGAAGGCGAGCGCGACGACGAGACCGGCGAGCAGCGACGGGACCATCGGAACGAACACGTCGGTCGGCTGCAGGCCGAGGGCCGTGGCCGCGCGTACCGTGGGGCCGCCCCACGGCACGATGTTCAGCGTTCCGTTCATCAGGCCCGCGACGCACGTGAGGACCACCGGGCTCATGCCCAGGCGCAGGTACAGCGGCAGCATCGCCGAGGTCGTGATGATGAACGTCGTGGATCCGTCGCCGTCGAGCGACACCGCACCGGCGAGGATCGCCGTGCCGAGCACGATCTTGGCCGGGTCGTCGCCCAGGAAGCGCGTGATCACGCGGATGAGCGGATCGAACAGGCCGACGTCGATCATGATGCCGAAGTACATGATCGCGAAGAGCAGCAGGGCCGCGGTCGGCGCCATCTTGCCGATCGCGTCGATCACCATGTCGCCGAGGCCGAAGCCCGCTCCGGCTATGAGGCCGAAGACCGTGGGGACCACGATCAGCGCGACCATCGGGGTGAGCCGACGCGTCATGATCAGCGCCATGAACGACAGCACCATGAGGAAGCCGAGGGCCACGAGTACGCCGTCCGCGGGCGTGTACGCCACGGCGTAGTCGTCGGCCCGCGGCCGAGAGGATGTGGGGGGTCATCGCGACTCCTTCGTCGTGGATGCCGGCACGCTCCGCGCCGGGGAATGGGCCGAGGCTACGGAGCGCGGTGCCCCCGCGCGCGCTTGCTCGCATTGAGCGGCGTTGTGCGCGTAGCGTAGGTTCTGCGCATTTCGCGCACGACGGCGTCCGGAGGTGTCATGCGATTCGCCACCCGGATGCTCCTCGTGCAGATCGCCACGATGGTCGCGGTGGTGGCCGTGTGCACCGCGGTGTTCGCGGGACTCGGCATCCAGCAGCTCCGCGCCGAAGCCGATTCGTCCGCGCTCAACATCGCCCGGTCCGTGGCCGAGGCCCCGGAAGTTCGCGCGCTCGTCGCGGAGTATTCGGCCGACCCGGGAACTCCGGATGCCGCGTCCCTGCGCGGCGGCACGCTCGAGCGCTACGCCTCCGACGTCACCGCGCGGACCGAGGGCCTGTTCGTCGTGATCACCGACGACCATGGCATCCGTCTCGCGCATCCCGACCCCGACCGCCTCGGCGAGGTCGTGAGCACGAGCTTCGCCGACGCGCTCGCCGGGCGCGAGGTCGTGACGTGGGAGACCGGGACGCTCGGCGAATCCGCGCGCGCCAAAGTGCCGGTGTACCCGCCCGGGGGAGGCGACCCGGTCGGCGAGGTGAGCGTGGGGTTCGAGCGCGCGAGCGTGTTCGACGACCTCCCCGCGCTGCTGATCGGCATCGGCATCGCGGTGGTCGTGGCCGTGGGACTCGGCGTCGCGGTGGCGCTCCTCATGCGCCGACGCCTCGAACGGGTCACGCTCGGCGTGCAGCCCGAGGAGCTCGTCGCCCTCGTGCAGACGCAGACAGCCGTGCTGGAGAGCGCGGACGAGGGGGTCGTGGCCATCGACGACACCGGTGTCATCCGCGTGTGCACGACCACGGCCGAGACGCTCCTCGGGGTGACCGGTGCCGTCGGACGCCGGCTCGACGACCTGGGTTTGCCGGCCGCGGTCCTCGCCGCGCTCGCCGGATCCGGAGCCCCGACCGGGATGCCGATCGGCGACCGCATCGTCTTCGTCGACGTCGGGCCGGTCCGGCGCGGGCCGCGGGCGCTCGGCCGCGTCGCCGTGCTGCGCGACCGCACCGACGTCGTGGCGCTCACGGACCGTCTCGACAGCGTCCGCGCGCTCGGCGACGCGCTGCGCGTCCAGCGCCACGAGAACGCCAACCGCGTGCACGCCGCCGTCGGGCTGCTCGACGCGGGGCGCACCGCCGAGGCTCGGGAGTTCCTCGCCGACCTCGTGGACCGCGGCTCGGTCGACTGGGCCGTTCCCGGTCTCGACCTGGTCGGCGATGCGATGCTGCGCTCGTTCCTCGGCGCGAAGGGGCTTTCCGCGCGGGAGCGCGGGGTGGAGCTGCGGGTGAGCGACGACACGTGGCTGCCGTCGACCGTCGCCGACGTGGAGGACGTCGTCGCCGTGCTCGGCAACCTCGTCGACAACGCCGTGAGCGCCGCGGCATCCGGCGGCGAACCCCGCGAGGTCGAGGTCGCTGTGCTCGGCGACGGCGCCGACATCGTGCTGACGGTGGCCGACACCGGCGGCGGCATCGTCGACGTCGACGCCGCGTTCGCCCCGCGCGACCGAACCGACGACCCCGCCGCCGTGCACGGCCTGGGGGTCGGGCTGCCGTTGTCGAGGGAGTTCGCCCGGCGGCGCGGGGGAGACGTCTGGATCGTGGATGCCGGCGGGTCCGGCCGCGGCGCGGTGGTGGCGGCGCGACTGCCCGGCGTGCTGCATTCCGGAACGGAGCAGGAGAGATGACCGATATCCGTGTGCTCGTCGTCGACGACGACTTCCGGGTGGCGGGGCTCCACCGCGACGCCGTGGACGCGCGCCCGGGCTTCGCGGCGCTGGAACCCGCCCGCACCGTCGGCGAGGCGAGGGCGGCGGTCGCGGCACACGCTCCCGACCTCGTGCTCGCCGACGTGTATCTGCCGGACGGCGACGGGATCGAGCTCGTCCGATCGCTCGGGCTCGACGCCTTCGTGCTGTCGGCGGCGACGGATGCCGCGACCGTGCGGCGCGCGTTCACGGCCGGGGCGCTGGCGTTCCTGGTGAAGCCCTTCGACACGCGCGTCCTCGCCGAACGCCTCGACCGCTACGCGCGCTACCGCAACCTGCTCGCGACGCCGCGATCACTGACGCAGGACGACATCGACCGCGCCGCGGCGGTGATGCGGGGCGAGCGCGACGGCGCCTCGCTCGCCCGCTCGGCGACCGAGCAGACGATTCTCGCGGCGCTCGGCGACGACGAGGCGTCGGCGACGGAGGTCGCGGATCGCATCGGCGTCTCGCGCGCGACCGCGCAGCGGCATCTGACGACGCTGGCCGAGCGGGGCCTGGTCACGGTGGGCCTCCGCTACGGCTCGACGGGCCGCCCCGAGCACCGCTTCCGGGTTTCTGGCGCGTGAGGGGTCAATTTCTGTCGCTTCCATCCCGTTGAAGCGACAGAAATTGACCCCTCACGCGTGCGAGGACAGCACCGCCCAGCCGCGGGGCGGGACGTCGACCCGGGCGTCCCGCACGGACGCGTCGCCGGCGGACAGGGCCCGGGCGTCGGCGGCCGGCAGCGACGCGGGCGAGTCGCCGAGGTTCAGCGCGACGATGACCGCCTCGGCATCCACGGCCGTGCGCAGCACGAGGGTCTCGTTCGTGACCTCGACGACGTCGGTGCGGGCGCGCCAGAGCCACGGATGCCGTCGGCGCAGGGCGATGAGCGCGCGATGCGCGTCGAGGATGCGCTCATCGACGTCGGTCACGTCCGCCGGGGTCGCGGGGAACTCCGGACGCACCGCGTCGTCGCCGCCTTCGCGCTGCTCCTTGACGCCCGTCCAGCCGAACTCGTCGCCGGCGTACACCGACGGGGTGCCGCCCACCGTGAAGAGCACGGCGAGGGCGTGCGGGACGAACTCCGACCCCACGGCCGAGGCGATCCGCGTGACGTCGTGGTTGCCGACGAAGGTCTGTGGGACGAAGGTCGCGAGAAGCTCGTCGTGCCGCTCGATCGCGTGACGGAGCTCGAAGAAGTTGCCGTCGGCGATGCCGTGCCAGATGCCCTGCCACAGTTCGTACTGGGTCAGCGAGTCCATCGTCGACGCGTTCACGATCGCCGCCCCGTCGCCGTGGATCACCTCGCCGAGGAACCATGCCTCGGGGAATCGCTCGCGCACGCGGGGGAGCACGCGCGCCCAGAATTCCGGCGGCACGGCGTAGGCGGCATCCAGTCTCCAGCCGTCGATTCCGCGCGCGAGCCAGTGGCACATGACGTCGACCACGAGGTCGGCGGTGGCGTCGGAGGAGTGGTCGAGCGCGACGAGCGCGCCGTGCCCCTCGAACACCTCGGGCTCGAACCGGCCGTCGACCCACGCGCCGCGGAACAGCGCCGCATCCCCGCCCGCGAGGGCAGCCTGGAACGCGGGATGCCCGCGCCCCACGTGATTGAAGACGCCGTCGAACAGGACCCGGATGCCACGCCCCCGCGCCGCGGCCAGCAGCCGGTCGATGTCGCCGTCGTCGCCGAGCCGCGGGTCGACGCGGAAGTGATCGACGGTGTCGTACCCGTGGGTCTCGGATGCGAAGATCGGCCCCAGCAGCAGACCGTTCAGGCCGAGCTCGATGACGTGGTCGAGCCACGGCTCGATCCGCCCGAGCCGGTGCGAAGGTTCCGCGTCGGGGTCGATGCCGTCGCGGATCGGCGCCCCTACGAACCCCAGCGGGTACAGGTGCCACCAGAGAACGTGCGCGGGCCAGTCGGGCATGCCCCCGAGGCTATCCGCCGGCGCCCGTCCGGGCGACGGGTTGCGCCCCCGGGTGGGCGTGAGGGGTCAGTTTCTGTCGCTTCGGTTCGCTCGAAGCGACAAAAACTGACCCCTCACGCGCGCGCGGACTCAGGCCCGCGCGCGCTCGGCCGGCAGGGAAAAGGGCTCCAGGTCGATCGCGCGGGCGCGGGTCGCCTCGATCGCGGCGGCGACGGCGCCGGTCGAGACGATGTCGGCACCGAGCGGCGAGGCCACGATCTCGGGCGGCGGCAGGTGCAGCGCGGCGGGGAGGGTCTCGGTCGCGGCGGCGATGATCGGCCCCGCGCCGGCGGCGATCGCGCCCGAGATCACGACCCGGCGCACGTCGAAGAGGCTCCCGAGGAGCCCCGTCACGATCGCGAGCTGACCGCCGACCTCGGCCGCGACGGCCAGGGCCCCCGGGTCGCCGGAGGCGGCGAGGTCGAGGATGCGCTTGGCATCCAGGTCGTCCGGGGGAACGTCGGCCAAGGCGCTGCCGGACGGCAGGGTGCCCGCCGCGATCGCTGCGCGCGCGGCGTCGACGCACCGCGGCGCGAGGCCGTACGCACTGCCGACGCCCTCGACCCGGTCGAACGCCACCGTCTCACCGGCGCCGCCGTGCGCTCCGCGCAGCAGCCGCCCGTCGAGCCACAGCCCGGCGCCGAACCGCTCGCCGGCGAGCAGCGCCACGAAGTCGTCGTAGCCCACGGCGGCGCCCTGCGCGTGCTCGGCGACCGCGGCGAGCGAAGCGTCGTTCTCGACCCGGACGACCGGCGCCCACGACGCGAAGGTGTCGACGAAGTCGGGGTTCATCCGCTGCCAAAAGCCGTCGTGGTGCACGGGGGAGCGGCCCGCGCGGTCGACCGGGGCGGGCACGCCCACGCACACCGCCACGAGGGCGTCGCGCGAGGCGTGGGCGCGCGTCAGCGTCGCGTCGACGACCTTCTCGGCCGCGCGGCGCCGCCGCTCGGGGGAGTCGCGCTCGGGGTCGATCGACAAGCGCGAGGTGGCGATCGGGGCCCCGCGGAGGTCGGCGACCGTCGCGGTCACGTGCCCCCGGCCGGCATCCACTCCGACCACGAGCGCGGCGTCGGCGCGCAGCGCGAACCGGCGGGCGGGCCGCCCCTTGGAGTATTCGCCGACGGCGCGCGCGTTGGGCAGCTCCTCCAGCAGCCCGCGCGCGACGAGCTCGTCGAGGACGTCGATCGTCGTCGAGCGGGTCAGGGCGACCGCCGACATGACGTCGCTGGCGGTGAACACGTCGGTGTCCCACGCGTACGCCAGCACCGCGTCGAGACTGTGGCGCCGGAGTGATGGCAGCGAGCTTGTGGCATCCGTCATCGGTTCTTGACCCCTCTCGTGCCTGATGCAATACTGCCGTCAACACATTGATTTGGCGAGTAGATTTAATCTCCGATTCAAGATCGCAAGGATGCGAGGGGAACAGGTGTCGAGAAAGACAACGGTGCGACGCGGGCTCGCGGCGCTGGCGGTAACGGCTCTGGGAGCAGCGATGCTCGCCGGCTGCTCCGCCGACGGCCGCGAGACGATCCGCTTCACGTTCAGCAAGCGCGAAGCCCTCGGCTTCATGGGCCAGGTGGTCGACGAGTACAACGCCTCGCAGGACAAGGTCCGCGTGGAGATGGATGCCTCGGGCGTCGACGTCGTGTCCGCGAGCTTCGTCCGCGGCAACCCGCCGGACATCATGCTCGCCAACTACAACTACGAGGTCGCGCGGTTCGTGCAGCGGTGCGCGCTCAGCGACCTCTCCGGCACCGCAGCCGCGGCGACGGTCCGCGACGACCTGCAGCCCCTCATGGACCAGTACGGCGTCTGCCCCGGACGGACGAGCGCGCTGCCGTACTCGGTGATGGCCGCGTCGGTGATCTACAACGAGGAGATCTTCGACCGGCTCGGACTCTCGGTGCCCACGACCTGGGACGAGCTCGTCCAGACCGCCGAAACCCTCAAGGCGAACGGAATCGCGCCGTTCTACGGCACCTTCAAGGACGACTGGACGGTCGGACAGGGCTGGTACGACTACGCGGTCGGCGGCTCGCTGAACGTGATCGACTTCTTCGACGCGCTCGCGGCCGAGGGCGACCGGGTCGGCCCCGACTCGACGGTGTCGTTCCAGAAGGACTTCGGCCAGGCCATGGACCGTATGACCCAGCTCGCCTCGACCTACACGAACCCGGATGCCGACAGCCGGGCGTACGGCGACGGCAACCTCGCGTTCGCGCAGGGCCAGGCGGGCATGTACCTGCAGGGACCGTGGGCGCTCGGAGAGATCGCGAAGACCTCGCCCGACCTGCGCGTGGGCACCTTCCCACTCCCGATGACCGACGACCCGAACGACCTGAAAGTCCGGGTCAACATGGACCTCGCGGCCATCATCCCCGAGGGATCCCGACACCAGGATGCCGCTCGCGACTTCCTCGAGTACCTCTACCAGCCGCGGATCATCGAGGCCTACAACGAGTCGCAGCTCGGGTTCGCCCCGACGAAGAACGCCCCCGCCCCGAGTGATCCGCGCGTGGCCGGGATGATCCCGTACTACGACGAGGGCCGGATCTACCAGGGCGCGTCGGTGCTCGTGCCGAAGACCATCCCGACGTTCAACTATGCGCAGGCGATGATCCTCGGCGCTTCGCCCGAGGCCACCCTCCGCACGATGGACCAGGACTGGGCGCGCCTCGCCTTCCGGCAGCCCGCCGCATCGACGAGCGACGCCGCGGCGCCCGCCACCGCGCCGATCGCCACAGCCGACGCGTCGGCCGCGGCCACCGCGCCGACCGCCACAGCCGAAGGGGGCCAGCGATGACCACCACCACGACCATCGTCACCGGCGGCAAGGCGTCCGCGCGCCGCAGCACCCGCCGGGTCGAGCCGATCTACTACTTCTTCCTCATCCCGACGCTCGTGCTGTTCACGCTGGCGATCACGGTGCCCGGCATCATCGGCATCTTCTTCAGCTTCACCGACTCCATCGGCATCGGGGAGTGGAACTTCGTCGGTTTCACGAACTACATCGCGATCTTCAGCGACCCGGCGATCCTCCAGTCCTACCTGTTCACGTTCGGGTTCTCGGTGGCGACGGTCATCGTCGTGAACGTCGCGGCGTTCCTCCTGGCCGTCGGGCTCACCGCGCAGATCCGCTTCAAAAAGGCGCTTCGGACGGTCTTCGTCATCCCGATGGTGATCTCGGGCATCATCATCGCCTACGTCTTCAACTTCCTCTTCAGCAACTCCCTGCCGCAGGCGGGGAGCGCCCTCGGCATCCCGTGGCTCGAGTCGAGCCTGCTCGCCAACCCCGACCTCGCGTGGGTCGCGATCGTGATCGTCACCGCGTGGCAGGCGATCCCGGGGACGCTGCTGATCTACATCGCCGGGCTCCTGTCCGTGCCGGGCGATGTCTACGAGGCGGCCGGGCTCGACGGGGCGGGGAAGGCCCAGCAGTTGCTGCGGATCACGCTGCCGCTCGTCGCCGGCTACGTCGTGATCAACGTCATCCTCGGCTTCAAGGGCTTCCTCAACGCCTACGACATCATCGTCGGCCTCACCGGCGGCGGGCCCGGCACCTCGACGCGCAGCGTCGCGATGTCGATCATCCTCGGCTTCAACGGCGGCGACTACGCCTACCAGATGGCGAACGCCGCCCTCTTCTTCCTCGTCGCCGTCGCCATCTCGCTCCTGCAGCTCTCGCTGACCCGCGGAAGGAACACCCTCGCATGACCGCCGTGAACCAGCCCGCGCTCGCGTTCGAGCAGGCAGAACTCTCCGTCCCGTCCCGCCGTCGCACCGGCGGCCGCTTCCGCCGGGTCGGCACCGAACGCATCAACTGGTCGGCCACCACCGTCCTGATCCTCTGCGCCGTGACCGTGCTGCTCCCGCTGTACGTCACCGTCACGATGGCGCTCAAGAGCGGCGCGCAGGTCGTCGACGGCAACGCCTTCTCGTTCCCGACGCCGATCAGCTTCGACGGTTTCGTGCAGGCGTGGACGCTCACGAAGTTCCCGGTCGGCCTGGCGATCTCGCTGCTCGTGACCGCCGGCACCGTGGTCGCGACGATCGTCCTCGCGGCCTTCGCGTCGTACGCGATCGCCCGCAACTGGGACCGCAAGCTGTTCCGGTACTCGTTCTTCTACCTGCTCGCGGCGATGTTCATCCCGTTCCCGGTCGTCGCTCTTCCGCAGATCCAGCTGACCGGCCGGGTCGGCCTCGACAACCCGTTCGGCGTGATCGTGCTCGCGACGATGTTCCAGCTCAGCTTCAGCGTGCTGCTGTTCACCGCGTTCCTGCGCTCCATCCCGCTCGAGCTCGAGGAGAGCGCGCGCATCGACGGGGCGACCACGTGGCAGACGTTCTGGCGGCTCATCTTCCCGCTCCTCGCCCCGATGAGCGCCACGGTCGGCATCTTCGCCTTCCTGTACGCGTGGAACGACTTCATGATGCCGTCGCTCATCATCAGCGATCCGGCCTTGCAGACGTTGCCCGTGCGGCAGAACCTGTTCCAGACGCAGTTCAGCAACAACTACAACGTCGCCTTCGCTTCCTACCTCATGGCCATGGCCCCCGCGATCGTCGCCTACCTGTTCACCCAGCGATGGGTGATGGCCGGTGTCACGCAGGGCGCCGTCAAGGGCTGACCCGCCACCCCTCGAAAGGATCCTTCGTGACCACCGCCGCACCCTCCGTGCACGCCCGCGAGCTCTCCGACGCCCCCGACTGGTGGCGCCAGGCCGTGGTGTACCAGGTGTATCCGCGCAGCTTCGCCGACAGCAACGGCGACGGCCTCGGTGACATCCCCGGCATCACCTCCCGGGTCCCGTACCTCGCCGAACTGGGGGTGGATGCCATCTGGCTCAGCCCCTTCTACCCGTCGGCGCTCGCCGACGGTGGGTACGACGTCGCCGACTACCGCGACGTCGACCCGCGCCTGGGGACCCTGGCCGACATGGACGAGCTCATCGCGCAGCTGCACGCCCATGGCATCCGGGTCGTGGTCGACATCGTGCCGAACCACACCTCGAACGACCACGCCTGGTTCCAGGAGGCGCTCGCCGCCGGCCGCGGTTCCGCGGAGCGCGACCGTTACATCTTCCGCGAGGGAACCGGACCCGACGGATCCGAGCCGCCCACCGACTGGCAGTCGGTGTTCGGCGGGTCCGCGTGGGAGCGCGTCGCGGACGGGCAGTGGTACTTCCACAACTTCGACGTGTCGCAGCCCGACCTCAACTGGGCGAACCCCGAGGTGCGCGCCGACTTCGTGAAGACCCTGCGCTTCTGGAGCGACCGCGGCGTCGACGGCTTCCGCATCGACGTCGCGCACATGCTCACGAAGGACCTCAGCGAGCCGCTGCCCTCGGCAGCCGAGCTCGCCGCGCTGCCGATCGACGGGAACCACCCGTTGATCGACCGCGACGACGTGCACGAGGTGTACGCCGAGTGGCGCGCCGTGTTCAACGAGTACGACCCGCCCCGCACCGCCGTGGCCGAGGCGTGGGTGCACCCCTCGCGTGTGCCGCTGTACGCGAGCATCGAGAGCCTGGGACAGTCGTTCAACTTCGACCTGCTCGAGGCGGACTTCGACGCGGGCCAGTTCCGTCGCATCGTGGCCGACAACCTCGTGCTCGCCGCGCAGTCGGGGTCGTCGACGACGTGGGTGCTGTCGAACCACGACGTCGTGCGCCACGCCACGCGTTACGGCCTGCCCGACGCCGAGCGCGGCGCCGACGGTCGGCCCACCCGCAAGCACGGCAACGAGTGGCTGCTCGCCGGCGGCACCGAGCCCGCGCTCGACGCCGAGCGGGGCGCCCGCCGCGCCCGCGCCGCGGCGTTGTTCGTGCTCGGTCTCCCGGGCTCGGCGTACCTGTACCAGGGCGAGGAGCTCGGCCTGCACGAGGTGGCCGACATCCCCGACGCCGCCCGCCAGGACCCGACGTTCTTCCGCAGCCCCGGTGTCGATATCGGGCGGGACGGATGCCGCGTGCCGCTGCCGTGGAGCGCCTCCGACGCCGCGTTCGGCTTCGGCGCGGGCGGAGCGCACCTGCCGCAGCCGGAGTGGTTCGCCGCGTACGCCGTCGACCGCCAGGACGGCGATCCCGACTCGACCCTGTCGCTGTACCGCCGCGCCCTCGATCTGCGGCACGGGCTGCAGACCGCCGAGGAGCTGGAGTGGGTCGACCTCGGCCGCGAGGACGTGGTGGCCTTCGCCCGCCCCGACGGATGGACCGTCGTGACGAACTTCGGCACCGAGCCGGTCGAGCTCCCCGCGGGTGAGGTGCTGCTCTCGAGCGCTCCGGTCGCGGACGGCGCGCTGCCCGGCGAGGCGTCGGCCTGGCTCCGGAGCGCTTAGGCCCCCGGCATCCCCCCTGCTCGTCTGGCGTGAGGGGTCAAGAATTGTCGCTTCCGGCGTGCCGAGGCGACAACTTTTGACCCCTCACGCGATCGTGCGGAGCGTCAGGGGAGCGAGGCGCGGATCACCACCGGCATCTCCACCAGGTGCTCGCCGGGGGGAGGGCCGTCGGGGGCGAGGAGCAGCTCGACGGCGCGGCGGCCCATCGCCTCGTGCGGCAGGCCGATCGTCGTCAGGCCCGGGCGGAGGTACGCGGCCAGCTCGTCGTTGTCGAACGAGACCAGCGCCACGTCGTCCGGCACCCGCAGCCCGGCCTCGCCCAGCGCCTGCGAGGCGCCGAACGCGAGACGGTCGTTGAGGCACACGATCGCCCGGGGAGGGGGACCGGATGCCAGGACCCGCGCCGTGACCTCGTGTCCGTGATCGGGCTCCCACAGCCAGATCGACTCCTCGCGCGAGAAGGCCATGCCCTCGCGCGTCATCGTGTCGTAGATCCCGCGCACGCGGGCGGCGACCGTCGCCGAGCGGAACAGATCGCGCTCGGCCTCGGCGTCGTACCCCAGGAGCAGGATGTCGTCGCGGATGCCGGCATCCCGGAGCAGCTCGATCGCTCGACGCCCGCCCGTCTCCTCGTCGGGCAGGACGCTGCAGCCGTGCGCTTCGCTCGTGGCGTTGAGCATGACCGCCCGCACGCCGGCGGGGATCGGCGGGACGAGGATCTCGCGCGCCCGCATCGAGGCGAAGATGACCCCGTCCACCTGCCGATCGAGCAGTGCCGACACGGCCTCGGCTTCGCGTTCGGGCTCGCCGCCCGTCTCCGCGACGAGCACGACGTGTCCGGCGGCCTCCGCCGCGCCGAGCGCGCCCTTGATGAGACCGCTCGCGAAGCGCGTGGTGGCGACGAGGTCCGAGACGAACCCGATCGTGTGGGAGGTGCGGGTCCTCAGCGCGCGGGCGGCGACGTTCGGGCGGTACCCGAGTTCGGCGGCGGCGGCCAGGACGCGCTCGTGCGCGTCGCGCGAGAGCCGGGTGTCGGGTCGGCCGTTGAGGATCATGGATGCCGCGGAGGGGGAGAGCCCCGCGCGGCGCGCGACATCGCTCAGCGTGACGCGTTTGACCATGCCCACCTCCCGGGTCGTCGGCGACGGTGCCGACGGTAACGATCCTCCGTCGAATCTTGACAGGGCCGAAGCGGTCTGAGTAAATAGCCCTGCTAAATCCTTTCAGCACTGTACCGCAGGAAGGATCGCGCCAGAAACACCCCGTTCGGGTACCCGCAGCACAGACGAAGGAGTCGACATGTCCACCCGTACCCCGCGCTCGCGAACCCGTCGCGTCGCGCCCCTCGCGCTCGCGGCGATCGCCGGGCTCACCGGCGCACTGCTCGCCGGCTGCGCCCCCGGTGCCGCCGCACCGCAGACCGCCGCCGCGACCGACGTCAGCACCGAGCTCACCAGCGACCCGGTGCAGCTCACGATCGCCGACGAGACCGGATTCCCCGTCACCGACAAGCTGACCGAGGAGTTCACCAAACAGCACCCGAACGTGACGTTCACCATCACGCGCGACACGTTCCAGAACCTCACCGCCAACGCCCCCAAGCTCCTCGCGAGCGACACCCCTCCCGACCTGATCCGCCTCCCCACGCTCGGCGACACCGTGCGCGACGGGCTCGTGGCCAACCTCGATCCGTACTTCGACGCGTACGGCTGGGACGCCTGGCCGGCGTCGCAGCTCGCGCCGCTGCGCATGAGCGAGGACGGCATCCGCGGCTCGGGGTCGCTGTACCAGCTCGGCCTCGGTTACAGCATCACCGGCATCTACATGAACGACACCCTCGCGTCGCAGCTCGGCATCACCGCCCCGCCGCAGACGCTGGCCGAGCTCGAGGCCGACATGGCCAAGGCCAAGGCCGCCGGCATCCTGCCGATCATGGCGGGCGACAAGGACGGTGTGGTGAACTTCGTCGTGCAGGCCGCGATGAACCAGTACGTCGACAAGGACCAGTTCCTGTCGTGGATGTTCAACGAGCCGGGCGCGCGCTACGACGAGCCGGGCAACGTCCAGGGTGCCGAACTCATCCGGAAGTGGGCGGATGCCGGGTACTTCCCGTCCGACATCAACGCGATCGACTACTTCACCTTCACGAGCCGCTTCGGGGCGGGCGAGGGTCTGTTCACGTTCAACGGCAACTGGGAGGCCGCGAACTACCAGAAGGCGCTCGGCGACAACGTCAGCTTCTTCCTGGTGCCGCCGGCCGAGGCCGGGGCGAACCACGTCGCCATGGGGGCGGCCAACTCGTTCTCGGTCGCGGCGAAGTCGAAGCACCTCAACGAGATCGTGTACTTCCTCAACTGGGTGCACACCGACCCCGCGGCGCGGCAGACCATCGTCGACGTCACGGGCGCCTCGCCCGGTGGCGACCCGAGCCTCGCGCTCCCGACCGTTCAGCCGGGTTCCCTCATCGAGAACGCGCTGAAGATGTCGGCGCAGATCGGCGCCGAGAACGGCCAGGTCGACTTCATGGCCAACACCACCGCCGGCATCTACGCGGGCTCGATCATCCCCGAGTCGCAGCTGCTGGTGACCAGCCAGATCACCGGTCAGGACTTCGTCGACCGCGTGCAGAAGTTCTACGAGAGCGAGGTCGGCAAGTAATGACCGATCGTGCGGTCGCCGTCGCGGCGGCCCCCCGAACAGACGCCGCCGACCCGGCGACGACGACCGCACCGCCTCGGCGGGCCGCTGCACGCGCAGTGGCCCGCCGGGCCACCCTCGCCGGCTGGCTGCTCCTCGTCCCCGCGCTCGGCTTCTACGTCGCGTTCGTCATCTGGCCCCTGTTTCAGGGTGTGCAGTACTCGTTCTACGACTGGAACGGCATCGGCGTGGCCAGGTGGGTGGGCTTCGGCAACTACCTCACCGTCTTCACCGACCCCGACCTGCTCGGCGCGATCCGCAACGCGTTCGTGCTCATCGCGTTCTTCACGATCATCCCCGTGGGGCTCGGGCTGGTTCTCGCGACGCTGATCCGTGGCATCCGGTACAAGGCGTTCGCGGCCACCGCGCAGACGGTGCTGTTCCTGCCGCAGATCATCCCGCTCGCCGCCGCCGGTATCGCGTGGTCGTGGATGTACGCGCAGACCGGCGCCGTGAACCAGATCCTCGGCTGGGTCGGGCTCGGCTGGATCACCCGGCCGTGGCTCGCCGACTACGGCACGGCTCTTCCCGCGGTGGGCCTCATCGGCTCATGGGTCCTCACGGGACTGTGCACCGTGCTGCTGCTCACCGGCCTCGGCAAGATCGACGTCTCACTGTACGAGGCGATCCGGCTCGACGGCGCCGGCTGGTGGCGGGAGTTCTTCACCATCACCCTGCCGGGCCTGCGGCAGGAGGTCGCGGTGCTCGTCACCGTCACCGTCATCGCCGCGCTGTCGAGCTTCGACATCATCTACACCTCGACCCAGGGCGGCCCCGGCCGCGCGACGCTCGTGCCCGGTCTGTCGATCTACCGCATCGGCTTCACGCAGAGCGACGTGGGCCTGGCCTCGGCCTTCGGCATCGTGCTCATGGTGCTGGTGCTCGTCGTCGTCCTCCCCATCCAACGCCTCTCGAGAGCGAGTGACTCGTGATCGCCAGCCGCACCGAGCGCGTGCTCGGAACCGTCCTCCTCGCCGTCGCCGCGATGGTGACGCTGCTGCCCCTGATCAGCATGTTCTCGGCGGCGCTGCAGCCCGCCGACCGCAACCCGACCGGCCTGACCTGGCCGACCGACCCGCAGTGGGGCAACTTCGCCACGGCGTTCGAGACCGGTCACGTGTGGCAGCTCATGGGCTCGAGCCTCGTGATCGTCCTCGGCGTCGTGCCCGTGAGCCTCATCGCGGCGACCCTCGCCGGCTACGCCCTCGGGTCGCTGCAGGTGCGGTTCGGTCGCGGGGTGCTCGTCTTCTTCGTGCTGGGCCTCACCATCCCGTTCGAGGCCCTGATCATCCCGCTCTACTACCAGGCGCAGTCGATGGGAACCGTGAACACCCCGTGGGCCGTGATCTTCCCCCTGATCGGCCTCTACATGCCCTTCGGCGTGTTCTGGATGCGCGCGCACTTCATCAACGTCCCGCGCGAACTGTCCGAGGCCGCGCGCGTGGACGGGGCATCGCTGTGGCGCGAGTTCCGCAGCATCCAGTTGCCGTTGGCGACGCCGGCCCTCTCGGCCCTGGCGATCCTGCTGTTCATCTGGACCTGGAACCAGTTCCTGCTCCCGGTCGTCCTCATCGCCGATCCGCTGCAGCGGACCGTCGCGGGCGCGCTCACCTTCTTCCAGGGGCAGTACTCGCTCAGCATCCCGCTGCTGAACGCGGGCGCGCTCATCATCATCACGCCGGCCGTGCTGCTCTTCCTCGTCTTCCAGCGGCAGTTCATCCGCGCGCTCGTCCAGGGCGCCGTCAAGGGCTGAGCGGCCCCATCCTCCTTCCGAAACGGACATCATGACGTTCACGCTGCCCGACCACTGGGTCTGGGACTTCTGGCTCGCCCGCGACGGCGACACCCACCACATGCTCTTCCTCCAGGCGCCGACGAGTCTCGGCGACCCCGACCTGCGCCACCGCAACGCCACGGTGGGGCACGCGACCTCGAGCGATCTGCGCTCGTGGACCGTGCACGGCACGGTGCTCGAGCCCGCCGGGGGAGAGGCTCCGGATGCCACGGCCACCTGGACCGGCAGCATCGTCGAGGCGGCGGCGGGGTGGCGCATGTTCTACACGGGGTCACGGTTCCTCGAGCCGGGGCGGATCACCAACGTCGAGACGGTGCTCGCCGCCACCTCTCGGGACCTGACCGAGTGGGGGAAGGACCCCGCCGTCGTGGTCGCGGCCGACCCGCGCTGGTACGAGACGCTCGCCGCCGGCACCTGGCACGAGGAGGCGTGGCGCGACCCGTGGGTGTTCGCGGATCCCGACGGGGACGGCTGGCACATGCTCGTCACCGCCCGCGCCGTCGACGGCCCGGGGCGCGACCGCGGAGTCGTCGGGCACGCGTGGTCGCCGGACCTCGTGCGGTGGGAGGTGCGGCCGCCGCGCAGCACTCCCGGCGCGGGGTTCGCGCACCTCGAGGTGCCGCAGGTGGTGGAGGTCGACGGGCGCTGGGCTCTGGTCTTCTCGTGCGACTCCGCGCACCTCGCCGGCGACCGGGCCGGCGAGCGCGGCGGCATCTGGGCCGTGGCGCTGGACGACCCCCGCGGCCCGTACGACGTCGGCCGCGCGACGATCGTGGCACCCGAGAACCTCTACAGCGGACGCATCGCGGAGGACGCCGACGGCCGACCCGTGCTGTTGGCGTTCGAGAACGTCGCCGCCGACGGCGCGTTCGTCGGCACGCTCTCCGACCCGCTGCCGGTCGCGTGGGACGGCGACCGTCTCGTGGTGACGGAGCTCGTCCGATGACCGCGGCGCAGGGGTTCGTGGCATCCGGGTTCGAGGCGGTCGCCGAGGCGTTCCGCGCGGCGTTCGAGAGCCACCCGGGCATGGGCGGCGCCCTGTCGGTGCGCGTCGACGGTCGTGAGGTCGTGGACCTGTGGGGTGGCATCGCCGACTCCCGCGTCGGCCGCCCGTGGGATCGCGACACCCCGACCGTGGTGTTCTCGTGCACCAAGGGCCTGATGTCGATCCTCGCCGCCCGGCTCGTGGCATCCGGTCGCCTCGATTACGACCGTCCGCTCGCGGAGCTGTGGCCGGAATTCGGCGTCGAGGGGAAGGACACCGTAACCGTCGGCGACGCGCTCGCGCACCGCGCCGGGGTCTCGGCGCCGCGCGTCGACGTCAGCCGCACCCAGCTGCTGGACTTCGACGCGGTGTCCGCGATCATCGCGGCGCAGGCGCCCCTCTGGACCCCCGGCGAAGGGTGGGCGTACCACGCGCTCACGCACGGCTGGATCTCCGGCGAGATCGTGCGGCGCGCCGGGGGAGTCGGGATCTCCGCCGCCTTCGCCGAGATGGCGGACGCGGTCGGGGGCGGGGCCTGGCTCAGGATGCCGGCGGAGGTCGCGGCATCCGTCGCCCACCTCGAGGTGGGACCGACCCTCGCCGCGGGCGTCGCCGCGCAGGCCGCCGCGCGCGACCCCCACGGCGTCGACTGGCTCGACCGGGCGATGACCCTCGGCGGCGCCCTGCCGCCCACTCTCGTGACGGAGGACGACGGCTTCAACGCCGACGACGTCCGCGCCGCGGTGATCCCCGGCGCCGGCGGAATCGCGACCGCTCGCGCGCTCGCGGCGATGTGGTCGGCGACCGTGGCCGAGACCGAGGGCGTGCGGCTCCTCGACGACGCGACGGTCCGTGCCGCCGGGGCCGTGCGGACGAGCGGTGCTCCGGTGTTCGACGCTCCCGCGCCATGGCCGGAGTGGGGCGCCGGGATGCAGCTCGACTCCGAGGCCCGCCGCTACCTCGGCTCGAGCAGCATCGGGCACGACGGCGCCGGCGGGCAGGTCGCGTTCGCCGACCTCGACGCCCGCGTGGGCTTCGCGTTCGTGACGAACCGTATGGAGTCCGAGGACCCGCGCGCGACGCGCATCGTCGACGCGCTGCGCGCGGCGCTGGGTTGATGTCAGGCGCGTGAGGGGTCAAGAATTGTCGCTTCGGGCCCAGCCGAAGCGACAATTCTTGACCCCTCACGCGCGGGGGGACCGCACCCACGCGTCGCCGCGGCGCTCGATCGCGCCGGCGGCGGCGAACGCCTCGAGCCATCCGCGCATCGGCCA
This sequence comes from Microbacterium sp. T32, assembly GCF_001619615.1. GTDB lineage: Bacteria > Actinomycetota > Actinomycetes > Actinomycetales > Microbacteriaceae > Microbacterium. Next base: position 5,121 of record NZ_LQQP01000023.1, on the reverse strand, counting down.
GACGCCCCAGCGGCGGTGGAACGCGGCGCCGTTGCGGAGGATGTCGTCCAGGTGCTGCCAGGGCCGCGAGGACACCGGATGCCACTGGTGATAGGCATCCGCCCCGCCCGTCCACACGAGCGGAACGCCGGCGGCCCGCGCGGTCCATGCGAGGTCGGTGTCCTCCGCGCCGTAGCCCTCGTAGGCGTCGTGGAAGCCGCCGAGGCGCTGCCACGTCGCCGGGGTGACGGCGAAGGACAGCGACCAGAACAGGTCGTATTCGTCCGGCTCCGCGACGCGCGTCTCGCCGGCGGGCAGCGCCGGCCGTGCCCGGTGCGGGCGCGTCACGTGCGGCAGGTCGGCCACGGCCGGACGCTGCACGCTCGCCAGGTACGTCACCGGCCCGGCGAGCAGCGCGTCGGGGTGGGCCGCGGCGGCGTCGGCGTACCGCGCGAACACCTCGGGTCCCGGCAGGCAGTCGACGTCGAGGAACACGAGCAGTTCCGCCCCCTCCGCGATCGCGGCCGCGGCTGCCGCGTTGCGTCCCGCGCCCACGCGGAGTCCGTGCGGGCCGGGCGGCACGTGCAGCGTGCGGACGTCGGCATCCCGGATGCCGTCGGGCAGCGCCGCGTCGAGGAACACCTCCACCCGGGCGATGTCCGGCGCGACCTCGGCGAGCACCGCACGTTGGCGTTCCAGGTGTGCGCGTCGGGCGGCGGAGGCGACCGTCAGGACCGCGATCCTCACGGCAGCATCGCCTCAACGGCTTCGGCGGCGCGCTGGGCGGCGCCGACCACCTGCCACCGCGACCAGTCGGGCTCGTCGGACGCGGCGGCTTCGACGAGCGCGAGGATCCCCGCGGCGTCGACGCCCTCCGGCGCGACGCGCGCGAGCCCCCACCGGTGCAGCGCGCACGCGGTGTGACGCTGCTCGTCGAAGGGACGGTCCTGCGCGACGACGACCGCGCGCGCTCCCGCCGCGGCGAGGTCGGCGATGCTGTTCTGTCCCGCCGCGCTGACGACGACGGTGTGCGAGGTCACGAGCGGCCACGGGTCGTCGATGCGCGAGTCCGCGTCGTGCCCGACGGCGTGCGTGCGCCATCCGGCCGCGGCGAGGAGGCGCTCGGCATCCCGGCGCACGTCGTCGTCGAGAACGCGGCCGAGGAACAGCACGGTGCGGCCGGCGTCCGGCGTGGTCGCTCCTCGCCCGTCGTACCGCGAGATTCCGCCCGTCCACACGACGCGGTCGGTGCGGGCCGCCAAGGCTCCGGCGGGGACGGCGCCGTGCGCCCACGGCGCGAGGATGCGGTCGGCCAGGTCGTACGCGAGCGCGTGCGCCGCGTCGGTGCGCTCGCCCGGCTGCGTGACCGCGATGGTCCGGAGACCGAGCAGTCGCGCGAAGGCCACGACCTCGGCGCTCACATCGACGACCATCGCGCGAAGATCCGCGGCACCGGCGGCGATCCGCGCGAGGCGGGCGCGGTGCCCGGGGTGGTCGTGCGGCGCCCAGTGCAGCGCGCCGCGGACGGTCGGGTCGGCGTGCCGCGGGTCGAAGCGGCTGCCGTCCTCGCGTTCGACCGCGTCGGCATCGTCGGGGAGCACGACCCACTCCACGTCGTCGGCGAGCGCCGCGGGGCGGGGGAGCGACGAGAACGCGCGCACGGGTCCGCGCAGGTGCGGGTGCACCGCGAGGAAACGCGCCACGTGCCCGAACCCGTGATGGTGGACGTACCAGCCGATCACCACGACACCGCCGGAACACGGCGCTCGGCGGCCGGCTGCGCGGTGTGCGCGAGCACGCGTTCGACGTCGCGGTACCGGCGGCTCAGGGCGTGCTCGCGCACGGCCGCGCGCCGCGTCCACACGCGCGTCAGCGGTTCGCGCTGCCCCTGGGCGGCGAGATCGCGGGCCGCGTGGGCGAGCGCGGTGACGTCGCCCGGCATGACGGCGGCGGTGCCCGGCATCCCGGCGAGCACCTCCGACACCCCGCCGATGTCGAACGCGGCCACGGGGGTTCCGGTGGTGAGGGCTTCCGCGATCACCAGCCCGAACGGCTCCTCCCACATGGGTGTCACGAGCGCGACGGCCGAGGCGCCGACCAGTCGGCAGAGGTCCGGCTGATGCAGCGCGCCGACGTAGCGCGCGCGGTCACCCAGCCGCGGGGCGACCTCCTGCTGGAAGTAGTCGACGTCGCCGATGCGCCCGGCGACGACGATCTCGGCATCCACGACCCGGGCCGCTTCGATCGCGAGGTGCGGGGCCTTCTCGGGCACGATGCGCCCCGACCACACCCACCGCGAGCCGCCCGGTCCGCGGGTCCAGCGGTCGGTGTCGATGCCGTTCGGGAAGACGAAGGCATCGACGCCCTCCACCGACCACGCGCGGGCGGTGGCCTGGCTCACCGCGACGAAGCGGTGCGCGCTCCCGCGGGCGTACGCGGCGGCCTCGAGCAGCGGTTCGAGCGGCGGCGTGTGCAAGGTCGTGACGACCGGGATGCCGGCATCCCGGCTCCACCGGATCGGAGCGGGGTGCAGGCTGTGGTTGTCGATGACGTCGAAGCGGTGCCGTTCGTCTCGGAGGCGTTCGAGGAGCGCCGCGTGTGCGGCGTCGGTCGCCGCGGCGTACCCCTCGGGGTACCCGGTGTCGGAGGCGTCCTCGACGCGCGACCATTCCGGCGCGGGCAGGGCGTAGGCCGAGTCCTCGAGGAAGTCCGAACCTTCCGCGGCACACAGCGTCACCTCGTGTCCGCGGTCGCGCAGCCACCGCACGCGGTCCCACACCGTCGCCTCGAGGCCGCCGGCGTGCGGTTGGCGCAGCGGGTACCGCGACGGGGCGACGACGAGTACCCGCATGCGGTTCAGCGCGCGGGTCATGCCGCGTGCTCCGCCCGGAGCGACCGGCGGTACAGCGCGACGTGTGCCGCCCGCACCCGCTCGCGCTCGTCGAGCCGCTCTTCGCGACGGCGGGCGACTTCGGCGGCCCGTGCGTCAGACCCCGGGACCGACCACGCGGGGGCCGTGGCATCCACGATCGCCCGCTCCAGCGACACCGGATCGCCGAGGCCGAACAGGTGGAAGTCGCCCGGGTGCTGGGATGCCACGTGGCCGACGCGCGTGCCGACGACCGGGACCGCGAGGTCGTAGCAGAGCTCGGCCCACCCGGAATGCGTGCCGTGCGAGTACGGCAGCACGCACGCGTCGAGGTCGGCGAGCCACGCCGCGAGCGCGTCGTCGTCGAGGCGTGGCGACCGCTCGAGCGTCACGCCGTCGGCGTTCCCGGCGAGGGCGTGGACGGATGCCGCGGCCTCGGCGTCGCGCACTCTCTCGTTGAGGCGCACCACGGCCTCGACGTCCACCCCGCGCGCCCGGAGGTCGGCGACGGCGCGGACGAGCGTCGCGGTGGTCCCGACGCCGTCGATGTTGGGCCGGAGATCGCGCAGGTGGACGCCGACGCGGGTGGCCGTGCGCGGGAGTCCGGTGGGGAGGGTCCCGCCGTCGACGAGCGTCGGGTGCGGGATCACCTCGGGGGAGCGGCCGTAGTCGCGTTCCACCTCCGCCGCGGTCGCGGCCGTGAGGGTCGTGAGGGCGTCGGCGCCCCCGATGAGAACGGCGAGGGCGGCGTGGTGCGCGAGCTGGTCGGTCAGCTGCGGGTTCTCGAGGTCGTGCACCGTGTAGACGAGCGGGATGCCGCGGCGGCGGAGAGCATCCACCGTCGCCGTCAATTCGTCCGCCGAGTACGACTCGCTGCCGAAGTGCACGTGGACCAGGTCGATCTCGTCGGCGTGCGCGTCGAGCCACGTCGGCAGCAGCACCTGCGGCGGCCACCACTGCCCGGGGGCGGCGCCGGGCGGCGGCGGGTCGGACCGGAGGTCGACGACGCGCTCGTCGGTCACGGCTCGGGTGTACGGGTGCCCGGCGGGCACGGCGGCGACTCGGATCCGGCGAGGGGCTGCGGTGTCGATCGGGAGTCCTCCTGTGCTACGGCGGTGGGGGCGTGTATCGCATCAGGAGAGAGGTCGCAAGGCAACGGGACCGTTGCGAAGGCGACGGCACCGACGGCGTACGTTCACATCATGCGCGGCAGTGAGAGCGGTTCCGAGAGCCTTGCGGACGAGGATGCGGCGGTGCTAGCGCGCCGTCGGCACTACGCGGAGTTCTTCGGCGACGCTCCCGCGCCCGAGGGGTACGGCGTCGTCGTGGGCAATTGCCAGGCCGAGTCGATCCGACTCGTCGTGTCGAACGACGCGCACCCCGGCGTGCGGATCCCGGCCGTGCACGAGATGGATGCCGCGGATGCCCAACGCCTGCACCGCCTGCTGGCGCGCGCGTCGTTCCTCATCGTCCAGCCCATCCGCGACGACTACCGCGGCCTGCCGCTCGGCACCGCCCAGCTGCGCGCGGCGCTGCCCGCCCACGCCCGGACGGTCGTCGTGCCCTCGCTCCGCTTCGGCGGACTGCACCCGTTCCAGGCCGCGATCCGCGTGCCCGGCGTCGACGAGGACTCGCCGCTCGTGGCGTACCACGACGTCCGGCTGCTCGCGGAGGCGGCGGGGCTCCCGGTGGCCGCCACCCTCCCGGTGGAGGCGGTGCGATCCGTGGCCGAGGACTCCCTCGCCGAGCTGCGCCGCCGCGAGGCCCTCGGCGTCGACGTCGTGGCATCCGATCTGTACGCCCCCGTCGTCGCCGACCTCGCGCGCACCGTGAACCACCCGGGCAACGCCGTGTTCCTGCCGCTGGGCGAGCGCATCGTCGCGGCCCTCGGCGCGCCGGGCACCGCGGTCGACCCCGGGCGCCCGATCCTCGCCGACGTGCACGCGCCGCTCGAGCCGTGGGTCGTCGACACCTGGAACCTGGATGCCGAGCCCCGACGCGACTGGATCGTCGCGGGCGAGACGCTCGACGCCGACACCGTCGCCGAGGCCCATCGTCGGTGGTACGCCGCGCACCCCGCCTTCGTGAGCGCGGCGGTGGAACGGCTCGCGCCGCTCCTGCGTCGATGGCGAGCGGCATGAGCGTGCGTCCCGTCCTGCTGACGCCCGCGGGACCGCACGGCGTCGCGGTCTACGCACGGGCGATCGCCGACGAGGTGCGGGCGCTCTCCCCCGACCGGCGGGTGACCTACGACCCCGACACCCTCCCCGCCG
>NZ_LQQP01000022.1 GCF_001619615.1 Microbacterium sp. T32 | reverse complement strand
AGTATCCAAAGCCCTCGGGTACACCTACCAGGACTGGTACGTCATCGAATACACAAAGCCGCAAGCCTGCGCGTGAACTCGCTTCGCGACTGCTGACGCGGCGTGCGCCAGGCCGGCGGATTCTCGGCGGGCGCTCCCACCAACACGGCATCGGTCCTTCTGGACACGTTTTCACGAACTCGCGGCACCCGGCACACTCCCACACCGCGCCGGGTGCCGCGGGATGTCAGGCCAATGACTGCCACTCGGATCTCTGAGAATCGCCAATAGCGCCGAGCTTTCCAGCCCTCTCGGGCCGGTCGCGCGGTTCGTTCAATCCCCGCGTCGAGTCTCTGCAGACCCCGCAGGCCCTTCGCCCGGCGCATCATCTCAACCGAAGACCACGCTTCGCTTGAACGTGAACGACACCCGCCAAGCCGACGCCTCGCGTCCGTTTCACCACCACCACCGGCGCACACGGCCCGCGAATGCACCCGACGCCAATTGAAAGAGTGAGCGATCCACCCCCGCTCGCCTCCCCGACGCTCGAAGGGCCGCAACATGACTTCGTCCACGGAGGAACCCGCCGCCACGCAGGTCGGTCCGAGTCGCCGCCGACTGCTGTCCGGCGCCGCATGGGCACTCCCCGCCGTGGCAATCGCGACGGTCGCGCCGGTGGCATCCGCCTCCACGACGGCCGTGCTCACGTTCGACCGCACCACGTACACGGGAACGGTCTGTGCCCCGATCACCGGCGCGTACGTCACGGTCACGACGAACGGTGTCGCGCAGACGGGAACGAGCGTGATCGTCAACACCTCGACCGGATACCGCTTCGACAACGGCGCGAGCACGTTCACCGGCGTCTCCGATGCGAGCGGGCGCGTCTCGCTCCCGCCGATCCGTGTCCAGGTCGGCGGCACCCCCGGCACGATCACCGCCACAACCACGGGCGCCACGGCCGCGGCAACCCTCACTGCGTCGCCGAGCACCACCACCCAGACCGCGCACCGCCGGGTTTGGACCGACACGGGCGCCGAGTATCCCGCGGGCACCACCGATGTCACGGTGCCCACCGGGAGCCGCGCCGTCGGGACCCTCGTGACGCTCGATCCGAGCGGAGTGCTCCGGCGCGCGGCATCCACGATCGCCAGCGGCGTGACCTCGGCGTTCGCCGAACTGGAGAAGAGCAACTACCTCACTGTCACCTACGTCGACGCCAGCGGCATGCACCGTCGCATGTGGACCGACACCGGCGCCGCCTACCCCGCCGCCAACGTGGATGCCGCCGTCCCCGCGAACAGTGTGGCCGTCGGGACGTTCGTCACACTCGACCCAGCCGGAGTGCTCCGACGGGTGAGCGCCACCATCGCCAGCGGGGTGAACTCGGCCTTCGCCGAACTCGACGGGAACGACAACCTCCACGTCACGTACGTCGACGCGACCGGCATGCACCGCCGCGTCTGGACCGCCGCGGGATCGCCCTACGCCGCGAGCAATATCGACGTGTCGGTGCCGCTCGACAGCATCGCGGTCGGAACGCTCCTCACCCTGGGTCCCGACGGCGTGCTCCGAAAGGGCAGCAACGCCGTCGACACGGGCGTCACCTCCGCCTTCGCCGAACTCGACGACAACAGCTACCTCCACGCCACGTACGTGAACGGCACCGGAATGCACCGCCGCGCCTGGACCGACGCCGGAGCCGCCTCCCCGGCCGGGAACGTGGATGCCACCGTCCCGGCAGACGCCACTGCCGTCGGCACGCTGCTGACGCTCGACACGACCGGCACCCTCCGCAAGGGCGTCGACACCATCGCCACCGGCGTGACATCCGCCTTCGGGGAGATGGACAAGGACAACTCCACCGTCGTCACGTGGGTCGACGGGGCCTGCTGACCCGGTCTCAGGAGGCCTTCCGCTTCTCGATCTGGTACACCCGCTGCGGGCTGATGCCCAGCACTCGACCCACATCCGGGGCGGAGTAACGCTGCGCGCGGAGCTGTGCCACGACGGCCCGACGCCGTTCCGCGGCACGAGCTTGGGCGAGCCGCGCTTCGGCCTCTTCTCGACCTGCCGCGGCCCATTCGTCCAGGAGGGCTTCGGCGCCCTGCACGCTGACAGTGACCGCGACCTCGGAGGGTGGGACATCCAGCCACATCGCAGCCACGCCCTGCGCCTCGTGGTCGACCTCGTTCAGCGACGCAGCTTGACCGCCGGTTCCCAGCTCCGGGATGTCGAACACCCACCAGCGACCCTCGCGCTCCACGGTGACATCGAACGTGCGAACCATGATTCCTCCCGTCACTTCCACGACTCCGGAAGCTCTGCTCCGGCCTTCTGGATCTGCCGAAGCACGCCAACCGACACCTCTCGATGCCCCGCTGGCACGACCGCCTTCTTCGACCCGTCCGGTAAACCCCACAACTCGTGACTGCCTTGCCCATCTCGCAGGTAGACCCAGCCGATGCTTCTCAGGTGGTTCAGCACGTCTCGTGTCTTCTGCGCTCGCATCAGGATAGAAAAGACCCCCCTTGCTCGGCAAGAAAGGGGGGACTTGTTCATTCGCCCTCTAACAGTGAATGATCACCCGTGGACGCCTGAGCTCGATGGCTGCTCCGGTCCACCACTGCTCGAGATCGAGCGCCGACGCGACGCTCCAATGGCAGTTGCATGTGCCTGCATACGCTCCAAATGAACGGCGTTTCAGTTGGAGCGTGAGCGCGGGAGTGGGGCGCATTCCGCTCGTTGGGGCGCAAGATTCACGCCCCGAAGGGAGAATCGCGCCCCAAACCGCCCGAGCCCCAGAGCCTCGGCGCTATCCCAACTGCGGCGTCCGGCGCGGCACCGTCCGCCGCGGGCGCAGCGACTCGAACGCCGCGGCCATCGACAGCAGCGCCGCGTCGTCGTATGCGCGGCCCGCGAACGTCAGGCCAGTCGGCATCCTGACGTCGGGCAACGTTCCCAGAGGAACCGCCACCGTCGGCACACCGCAGTGACGGATCGCGAGGTTGCCCGTCGCCACCCACACGCCGTTCCGCCTCGCGATGTCGACCGACGCCTTGTCGGCGTCGGCCGCCGCCACGTCGCTGAGCGTCGGGAAGTCCACGGCGGCGAAGCCGTTGGCATCCATCCACCCCCAGGGATGTCGAGGCCCGCGGCTGACAGAGCATCGCCTGGGCCATCGCGGCCGAAGCCGAGCGGGCGAAGGAAGCGGGTGGGCGTCCCTAACGGACCACCCATGTTGCGCTGTCTGGCGACCACCGTCGACCGATGGCGATCCGGTCGATCGCCGGCTCCAGAAATGCTGCTACCAATTCAACGGCCCCGTCGAATGTGGCGACCTCACCGCACGCAGGAACGCGTCGAGCTTGCGACGCGTACAGACGCCTCCACGTTTCGGGCGGCGAGAAGAATGGCACTCCGGGGAGTCCGCGGTGCATCCATTCGGCGGCGACAGCCTCGGTCAGTTCATCGCCGTCGACTCTCTGCGTGCGGGCGAAGACGACGAGGTCAACTAGATCGCGGACTCTGGTCGAGGGCTGATCGCCTGCAGTGCCATACGTGCTCTGGGTCGCGCAGAGTTTGTCGGCGATGTGGTCGACGACGGGGTAGAGACGCACGCTGGTCGGGGCGACAGACGGGACGAGGCCCGGACGAATCTGGACATCGGGTTCTGCAGTCATGAAAGAGCCCGTGACGACATCGACGCTGAAGCGATGACGGGGTTTCACCCCGCAGTACGCGTCGACGGAGACCTTGTAACCCTCGACGTCAGGCTGCAACGGACCACCCGACACCGCCTTGGCACCTGTGATGACAAAGCGGAAATGGTCGCCCAGATCGATGTCGATGGCTTTCCGGAGCCGCGTTACGGCGTCGTCGAGGTCACCCAGTTCGGCGAGCAGATCGATGTCTTTCGTCGCGCGTGCATCATGAACGCGCGTAAGAACGGCGTTGCCTCCTTTGAGAACCCATCCGTTCTCAGGTAGAGCGAACACGCGCGCGAGGAATCGGTCGATCACGAATCGCCTGATCACGACGCCCGACTCCTGGCCCGAGATCGCCGCTTCGGCCTTGGCACGCGTCGTGACCGCGGCCCACAACGCGTTCCCGTCCTTGTACGGCATGCCGATCGTCATTTTGACGACTCGTCTCTCTGAGCGGGGGTCATAGCCACCTTTGACGGCGGTCGAACGTCCTTCGGTAGCGCTCGGATGACCTCGGGCAGCCACGTGGAGACGCTCGTCGCAAGAGCTTCCCGGAAGACCGCACTATCGAGGGGGACGGGAAAGTTCGCCGCGTCGATGATCGCGGACGTGTCGATGACGGGAAGGACGCGGTCGGCGAACCGGGGAATGACGACTTCTCGAGCGAACGCCGCCAGCGCCGAATGATCCATCGCGCCGATCCCGCTGTTCGGCGTTCCGAGCTCCGAGACCGCCTCCACGATGTTCTTGATCGCGTCGAACTGGCCGGCCGCAACAAGCGCTCTCCCCAGGTCACTCGCGGCGAGATGAGCAACGAGCGCCTCGCTGCTCAAACCGACCAGATCCAGGAGGTGCTCCAGCAGCGCGGCCCCGTCGGTCTGTCCGTTGCGTCGCGCCAGGGGCTCCAGCATCGCCGCCATCTCGCGCCGCGAGGCGAGGTCCCGTCGAAGCGCGTCGCCCGCGATCTCCGCAACGTGGGAGGGATCATGTCCATCGCGCAGAAGGTCCGCGACGGTGCGTGCGGGGGTCGTCACCGGAAGTCCGTCCACGATCGTCACCTCGCCACCGCCGAGCGCGCCACGATGAAAGCGAATACCACGGCGGCTCTGCTTCCTCTCGGGCAGCGTGATCTCAGGAACGTCGTCAAGAAGGTCCCCGAGTCGGTGCAGGCTCGCCGCCGCCGTGTGCGAGAGCACCCCCGACGAGATGGGGTCAGCAAGACGCTCCTCCGCGAGTGCCGACGGGTCGAGAGAGAGCCAGGCGACGCGCAGCGGGGCGCGCTCGTCGATTGCGGCAGGCACTGCGTATATCCCTCGGTCGAGGCGCTCGACCAGACCGGCATCCGCGAGGCGCGCAAGCTGCAAGCGGGTGACGCCTTCCGCTTCGGCCTGAGATGTCGTGAGCAGGCCCCACTGTCGGGCTGCCAGTTTCGACACCCGAGCAGCCACAGCAGTCACTCCCATGTCTGCGATTGTATCCTCTAGTGGATACTTTTGCAGTAGTGGGATCCGGGTCGTTCCTCACGTTGAGGCGCAAGATTCACGCCATTGGGGCGAATCACACCCCAAACCCTGGTCGACCACGGCCGCGGTCCCCCGGCTCGCTGCCCCTCACCTCAACCGCGGCGTCAAGTGCCGCGGCCATCGCCAGCAGCGCCGCATCGTCGTCGGGACGTCACCTCAGGGTCCACCTGTCGGGAGCGGGATAACCGCCCTCGACACGCGGCTACCGTGCGAAGTCAAGCACGACAAGGGGCAGACACATGCGGATCGCATACGTTGACGACACCAAGCAGCGCGGTCGAAGAGAAGACATGGGACAACTAGTCGCCCTCGGCGCCGCCATCTTCGACGAAGCGCAGGTCCAGCCGTTCGCTCAGGCCTTCCGCGCGGTCTACGACGAGTTCTCGGTGCCCCACGACGTCGAGTTAAAGTGGTCGAACTCGCAGCGCCGCAACTGGTGGGCCGAGTCCGAGGAGCGCAAGGCGATACAGACGCCTATGCGCCGACGGATCCTGGAGCTCGCTCGAGCGCACGACGTGCGCGTCATCGTCGTGGCCTGGGACACGAACGGGCCCGCCTCAGCGGGAGGCGAAGGGCCGGAAGACGCGGTGATCACGTTCATGTTCGAGCGGATCTCGTTCCACCTCGAGAAAGCCAACGAACGCGGCGTCATCGTCTTCGACAAACCCGGCGGCAGCCACCGTGACGAAGCGAGCTGGCTGGCCGAACGCGCGGAGATGGTGCGAGTCGGAACCGAGTACGTCCGGCCGAACGCGATCGTGACCCAGATTCTGACCGCACCGTCGCACCTTCACCCGCACCTGCAATTGGCCGACCTCATCGCCGGGAGCGTCACGGCTGCCGTGGCTGGAGTCTCGCATGGCTTGGAACTGATGCCGCTGATCCAGCCGATGCTATGCGTCAACCTCCGCGGTCTCATCGGCGGAACAGGTCTGAAGCTCTTCCCCGACAAGCTGAACAACCTCAGCCATTGGATTCTCGGCGAGGAGACCTTTGTCCGCGGCGCGCGCAAGATCAGCCTCCCCTACGCGCACTGGCGCTATTCGGCAGACGACGGACTCCCGGCCCATGACGACCGCGATCTTCGCGCCGGGTGAATTCGCGGGCGTCAGCTTCAGGCCGGAGGCTCGACCCCCGACTCCACCAACCCCTTCAGGCGAGTGAGCGCGTCTCCGAGGTACGGCTCGTAACGAGCGAGCCAGGGAGCGAGAGCCGCCGTGAGCGCCTCGGAATTCAACCGGTAGCGCTGGGTGCGACCGACCTTGGTGGCCACAACGAGGTTCGCGGCTCGCAGTCCCATGAGGTGCTTGGAGATCCCGGATGCCACGAGGTCGGGAAAGTCGCCGGCCAGCTAACAGACCGTGGCCTCCCCGCGTTCGGCCAGCAGATCGAGGATTCGCCGACGCGTCGGGTCGGCGAGCATCGCATTCCGCCGCTTGGGGCGCAAGATGCACGCCCCGAAGCGAGAATCGCGCCCCGAACCGCCCGAGCCCCAGCGCCTCGGCGCTACCCCAATCGAGGCGTCCGGGGCGGCACCGTCCGCCGCGGACGCAGCGCCTCGAACGCCGCGGCCATCGACAACAGCGCAGCATCGTCGTAGGCGCGGCCCGCGAACGTGAGGCCGCTCGGCATCCCGATGTCTGCCATCGTCCCGAGCGGCACGGTCACCGTCGGCACACCGCAATGCCGGATCGCCAGGTTGCCCGTCGCCACCCACACGCCGTTGCGCCACGCGATGTCGGCCGACTCCTCGTTCACGTCGGCGTCGGCGGGCGCCACGTCGCTGAGCGTCGTGAAGACCACGGCGGCGAAGCCGTTGGCATCCATCCACTCCTCCAGATCGACGCGCCGGGTCTCCTCCAGGCCGCGCACGCCGGCGGCAAGCTCACGGATCTCGGTGAACGAAGCGACGGGGTGCTCACGGACATGCGCCGGGTAGAGAGCGATGTCGTCGTCGAAGCCCGTGTACCGATCCGGGAGGGCACCGGAGGGGTGCGGGAAGATCGCCGCGCCGTCCACGGTCGCCAGCCCCGGGTGACCGTTCGCGCGGAGGAAGTCGTCCCACGCCCACGCCGACAGGTCCACGATCTCGCGGTCGAGGAACTCCTGCGACACCAACCCCCGGGTCTTGATCGTCGGCGCACCCGCACGATCGCCCTCGTAGTTGCTCACGAGCGGGAAGTCGCAGTCGACCACGATCGCGCCGGCGGCCTCGAGATCTGCGCGGGCGACGTCGAGAAGCTCGCGCAGCGACGGCCGCAGCTCGATCGGCTCACCGGTCGGCCCGCCCACGCCGCGCGGACCGGTCCCCACGAGCGGGTCGTCGCCGACGAACATGCGCGGGATGCCGATCCGCTTGCCCCGCAGCGAGGACCCCTCGGCCAGAGCGGCGAACGACGGAGGCCGCACCTCTTCTACAGAGGGCAGCGGAACCCACGGCTGCGCGCGCCAGAAATCGCCGCGCGTCTCGGGGTCGTCGGCGACGATCACGTCGAGCACCGCGAGCAGGTCGGCCATCGAGCGGGTGTGCGGTACGACGACGTCCATCGTGGGCACGAGCGGCCAGTTGCCGCGCACAGAGATCAGGCCGCGCGACGGCGTGTACGCGCACAGGCCGTTGCACGCCGCGGGCGCACGGCCGCTCGACCACGTCTCCTCGCCCAGCCCGAAGACGCCGAACGACGCGGCGGTCGCGGTGCCCGAGCCGTTCGACGAGCCCGACGCGAACGCCGACGTCAGATAGTCGGCGTTGTACGGGCTCTCGGCGCGGCCGTACAGCCCACGCTGCATGCCGCCGTTCGCCATCGGGGGCATGTTCGTCAGCCCGAGGCAGATGGCGCCGGCCTCGCGCAGTCGCGCGATCGTGAACGCGTCGTTCTGCGCGACGAGGTCGGCGAACGCGGGACTCCCGGCGGCGACCGTGAGGCCGCGCACCATGTAACTGTCCTTGGCGGTGTACGGGATGCCGTCGAGCAGCCCCCGCGCCTGACCCGCCGCGCGGCGGGCGTCGGACTCGGCCGCCTCGGCGAGCGCGTCGGGGTTGCGGACCACAACGGCGTTGAGCTTCGTCGCGGTGTCGGGACTGTCGTACGCGTCGATGCGCGCGAGGTGCGCCTCGACCAGCTCGACGGCGGTGGTGCGGCCCTCGGCGAGGGCGGCGGCGAGATCGGCGATGGATGCCTCGACCACATCGATCATGCCGACACCTCCGGCTGCTGCTGGGTGATGCAGTGGATGCCGCCGCCGCGCGCGAACAGTTCGCGGGCGTCAACGGTCACCACCCGGCGGCCCGGGTAGACGTCCTCCAGGATGCCGCGAGCCGTGGCATCCGCCCCGTCCTCGCCGAAACCACAGGCGATCACGCCGCCGTTCACGACGAGGTGGTTCACGTAGCTCCAGTCGGTGTCGCCGTCCGCGTCGCGGATGGTGGCGGGTGCGGGCAGATCCACGATCTGGAACGGGCGGCCCGCGGCATCCGTCTGCGTCTCGAAGAAGCTGCGGAGCTCGCGCGTGACCGCGTGGTCGGGATGCGCGGCATTGCGCTGATCGTGGAGCAGCAGCACTCCGGGCGAGGGGATCGTCGCGACGATGTCGACGTGTCCGCTCGTGCCGAAGTCCTCGTAATCGCGGGTGAGACCGCGCGGCACCCACACCGCGTGCGTGGCGCCGAGCGTCCGGAGCATCTCGGCCTCGACCCGCTCGCGCGTCGCGTAGCGGTTGCGGCGCGGATCGAGCTGGACGGTCTCGGTCAGCAGGACGGTTCCTTCGCCGTCGACATGGATGCCACCGCCTTCGTTCACGAGGAGCGACGGGATCAGCTCGGCCCCGACGGCTTCGGCGACGATCCGGCCGTGCTGCGCGGCCTTCGCCCACACCGACCAGTCGTGGTCGCCCCAGCCGTTGAAGATCCAGTCCACGGCACCCAGGACACCCGGACGCTCGGGGTCGACCACGAACGTCGGCCCCGAATCGCGCAGCCAGAACTCGTCGACCGGCGCCTCGAGCACCTCGATCTCGCTCGACAGCATCCGGCGGGCGCGGGCGAGCTCGGTCGGGTCGACGAGCATCGTCACGGGCTCGAACTCGGCGACGGCGTGGGCGACCGCGGTCCACGCGGCGTATCCCGCTTCGCGCTCGGCATCCGTGTCTCCGAGGGTCGGCCCCTCGCTCGGGAACGCCATCCAGGTGCGGGAGTGCGGAGCGGTCTCGGACGGCATGCGCCAGGTCATCGCGGATCCTTCGGGGTGGGGTGTCGTAACACTCGCGACATTAAACGTTTAAGTATCCCGAGCGCAAGACCCGATCCGTCGGGTAACGTCGGCCCACGTGACCCCGCGCAAACCGACGCTGCACGACGTCGCCGCGGCGGCGGGCGTCTCGATCGCCGCAGCCTCGTTCGCGCTGCGCGACAAGCCCGGGGTGTCGCCCGAGACCCGCGATCGCGTGCTCGCCGTCGCGCGGGACCTCGGGTACGCGGTCAACGTCCCGGCGCGCAGCCTCCGCACCGCGCGGTACGGCGCGATCGGCCTGTACCTCCCGCCCGGGACGACGCGCCTGCCGTACTACACCGAGTTCGCCTTCGGAGTCGTGGATGCCGCCGACCGCCTCGGCCTCTCCGTCATCCTGCTCCCCCACCGGGATCCGGACGACGCCTCCCCTCCGACGGCATTCGTCGACGGGTACATCGTGGTGGATGCCACGACAGAGGATGCCGGCATCCGGGCGATCCTCGAGACCGGGCGGCCCGTCGTGAGCTCCGAGCAGCTGCTCGGCGCGGAGGATCGCGTCGCGGGCAGCGTCGTCTCCGACCACGGTAACGCGACACGCGAACTCCTCGACCATCTCGCGGCGCAGGGCGCGCGACGCATCGCGATGCTGCTGCCGCCCGAGGGCACCGCCTGGAGCCACGACCTCACACGCGCGTACGAGGAGTGGACCGCCGAACATAGCGGCATCCCCCTGTCGCGCCGGATCGGATTCGTGCCGGCGCCGGACGAGGTCGCCGCCGCGATGTCCGAGGTTTTGGGCGAAGCGGATGCCGTGGTCGTCGCGCCCAGCGGATCGGCGGCGCCCGCGCTGGCCGCCGCCGCCCGCGCGGGGCGCACCGTCGGTGAGGACCTGCTGCTCGCCGCCTACGTCGACGAACCGCTGCACGCCCTGCTCACCCCGACCGTCACGGCGCTCGACCTGCAGCCGCGGGAGGTCGGCGCCGCGTGCCTCGAGGCGCTCGCCGGGGATGCCGCGGACCGCTTCCGCGTGCACCGTCCACTGCTGCGCGCGCGGGCGAGCACCGCGACGCCCGCGCGGCCCGGGACGCCCGCGTAGGCAGCGACGCCCGCTCGGCCCGGGACACGCGAGCGCAGGTCCCGACGCCCGCGGACCTAGAGTGAACAGCGTGCAGGTGAGGTTCTTCGGCGGCCTCTCCGTGTCGTGGGGCGCGGACGAGGGAGCGGTCCCCGGGCGCGGGCAGCAGGCTCTGCTGCTGCGCCTCGCCGTCGACGCCGGAACGACCGTCGGCTACCGCGCCCTCGCCGACGACGTGTGGCCGAACGACGCTCCGGAAGACCCGCGCGCAGCGCTGCAGTCGCTGGCGTCGCGGCTGCGGCGAGCGCTCCCCGAGGGCCTGCTCGCGTCGGTCCCCGGCGGGTATCGCCTCGAGCTGTCCCGCGACGACATCGACATCACGCGGTTCCAAGACCTCGTCGCCGACGCGCGCGCCGCGAACGATCCGGGGCGCGCCCGCGACGCCCTCGCCCTCTGGACCGGCGACCCGTGGATCCCGCACGACGGCTTCGACTGGCTCGTCCGCGACCTCTGGCAGGACCGCGGCCACGCCGAGCGCCTCGCCGCCGCAGAACCGGCCCCGACGCCCGCACCGGCACCGCCCGTCGTCCCGGCGGCGATCACCGGCCTGGTCGGACGTGCCTACGAACTGGATGCCATCCGCGAACGCCTCAGCACCGACCGGCTCGTGACCGTGATCGGGCCGGGCGGCGCCGGAAAGACCACGCTCGCGCTCGAGACCGTGCGCGCGACCGCGGATGCCCTCGTCGTCGAGCTCGCCCCGGCCGCGAGCGGCGAGGTGTGGGCGGCGATCGCGGGTGCGGTGGGGCACGGCATCCGTCTGAACGAGACGGCGGCGAGCGCGCCGACGAGCCCCCGCTACCGGGTGATCGAGGCGGTCGCCGGGCGCGACGTGGTGATCGTGCTCGACAACTGCGAGCACGTCATCGGCGAGGCGGCCGAGGTCGCCCAGACCCTGCTGATGAGCACGCCGGGCCTGCGGATCCTCGCCACCAGCCGCGAACCGCTCGGCGTCATCGGCGAGGCGTTCGTCGACCTCGGCCCGCTGCCCGCCCTCGACGCCGACGAGCTCTTCGCCCGGCGCGTGCGTTCGGCGCGTGGCATCCCGCCCGCCCCCGACGAGCGCGACACGGCCGCGCGCATCGTGCAGCGCCTCGACGGCCTCCCCCTCGCGATCGAGCTCGCCGCCGCCCGCGCCCGCACGCTCACGCTCGCGGAGATCGACGCCGGACTCAGCGACCGGTTCGCGCTGCTCGCCCACGGTCCACGGCTGAGCCCCGACCGTCACCGGACGCTCCGGGCCCTGATCGACTGGAGCTGGGACACCCTCACCGACCCCGAGCGGGTGGCGCTGCGCGCGTCGTCGGTGTTCCCCGACGGCATCGGGAGCGGCGACGCCGCCGCCATCGCCGAGGCGTTCGGGGTGGATGCCACGGTGTTCGATGCCCTCGTCGACCGGTCGCTGGTGGTGCGGCGCGACGGCCGTTTCCGCCTGCTGGAGACGGTCCGCGAGTACGGGCTCGACCGACTGCGGGTCGAGGGCGCCGAGACGGAGTACCGCGAGCGCGCGGCCGACGTGCTCACCGTGCTGGCCACGGATCGGGAACGGACCATGCGCGGGCCGGGGCTCCGCGCGGGGCTCGCCTGGTTCGACGCCAACGAGGAGAACCTGTCGGCGGCGCTCCGCACGCGCACGGCCTCGACGGACCGACGACCGGGACGCCGGTTGCTCCGCGCGCTGCTGTGGGCGTGGGCCGTGCGCGAACGTATCGAGGAACTTCGCCCCGCGCTCGCGGCCTTCGCTGATCCGGAAACTCCGCTCGACGACGAGCCGAGCGTCGTGATCGAGTCGCTCGCGCTGTTTTCGGCCTCCTTCCCCGAGCCGGGCGAGACTCCGACGTTCGATCCCGCGCGATTCCGGGCCCGGCGCCTCGCGCTCGAAGAGGCGGCATCCCGGCATCCGTCCGAGATCAGCATCCTGGCCGCCCCGCTCCTCCGCCTCGCCGAGACGGTCCTGCGGGCGCAGGACTCACCGGCCGGCCGCGCGTGGCACGTCGACGTCTCGGACGGCGAGATCACGTCGGCACCCCCGTGGTCGCGCGCGACGCTCCACATGCTGCGCGCCGGCGCCGCGCAGAACGTCGGCGACGCGACGGGCCTCGGCGTCGAGAGCGAGCGGGCGCTGCGGATCTTCACCGAGGTGGGGGACCCCTGGGGCACGGGCATCGCCAGTCAGCTGCGGTCGGAGTGGCTCATTCTCGCGGGTCGACTCCAGGAGGCGTTGGCCGTGAGCGACAACGCCGCCCGGATCGTGGACGGCCTGTCGTCGGTGTCCGACCTCCTTCAGATGCGGGCGCAGTCCGTCGGCATCCTGCTCCGACTCGGCCGGCTCGACGAGGCACGGACGCGCGCAGCCGACATGGAATCCATCGCCGCCGCCGACGGGTCGGTCCGCGCCCTGTCCCAGGCGCGGATGGCGGCCGCTCAGGTCGAGATCTCCGCCGGAGACGGCGCGGCGGCTCTGCGCCAGTCGCAGGCGATCCGCCTCGAACCGGGGTTCCCCGACCAGATCAGGGCGTGGGCCGGCGCGCAGCGCGCGCAGGCCCTCATCCTCCTCAATCGCCTCGACGAAGCCCGCGCCGCCCTCCGGGACGCGGTGCCGCTCGCAGTCCGGTCGCACGACCACCCGATTGTGGCATCCGTACTCGTGGCGGTCGCCGGATGGAATGCCGCGGTGGGACGCCCCGACCGAGCCCGCGAGGCCCTCGAGCGCGCCGCTGCGGTCCGCGGGGCGGAGGACCGTCACGAACCGTTCTGGCGGTGGGCACAGGAACGCCTCGGCGCGGACATCGGGGAGATCCCGACATCCGCGCCCGGCATCCCCCTCGGACAAGTGGATGCCGACGTCCTCACGGCCCTGCTCGACGAGGGCCCGCGGCGGGGCTCGGCCGGGGTCACAACCACTTCTTGCGCTTGAAGACGACATACAGGGCGATGCCGCCGACGACCATGCCCAGAAGCGCCGCGGGATACCCGAGGGGCCAGTCCAGCTCGGGCATGTAGGTGAAATTCATGCCGTAGATGGTTCCGATGAGCGTCGGGGCGAAGAGGATCGCGGCCCACGAGGAGATCTTCTTGATCTCCTCGTTCTGTGCAAGTCCGGTCTCGGAGAGTCGCCGAGTCTCTTCGTTCTGAGCGAGACTCGCCTCCGAGAGCCGCCTCATCTCGTCGTTCTGTTGCTGGGTGACCAGGGTCGAATGGACCGTCAGTGCGTTCTCGAGGAGGGAGCGGAATCCGTCCGCCCGCTCCGTGATGCGGATGACATGGTCCAGGACATCGCGCAACGAGCGCTGTAGTTCGATGTCGACGCCGTACTTGTCCGCTCCCCGTCGGAGGGCATCGAGCATGTCCCGCAGCGGAAGGGTCGCCCGCTGGAACGAGATCACCTCGCCGAGCAATTCATAGATCCGTCGCGATACCTCCGGATCACCGGCGAAGAGCTGGTCCTCGATCTCGTCGATGTCGTTCTCCAGGCCCGCGATCACAGGGGCGTACCCGTCGACCACTTCATCGAGGACGGCGTAGAGGACCGCTTCGGGACCGCACGCCAAGAGCTCGGGGGTGGACTCCAGCCGCTCCCGCACGCGTCTGAGGTTCGGATTCTCCGCATGGCGAACAGTCACGACGAACTGCGGCCCGATGAAGAGATGCACCTCACCGAACTCCACCACTTCGCGATCGTCGATGTAGCGGGCCGGTCGCAGAACGACGAACAAGGTGTCACCGAAACGCTCGAGTTTGGCACGCTGATGACCCTTCAGCGCGTCCTCGACGGCAAGAGGGTGAAGATCGAACTCGCGGGCGACGGCATGGACTTCCTCCGCAGCGGGTCTGTACAACCCGATCCAGGCCATCCCTCTGCGTTCGTGCAACAGCTCGAATGTCTCATCCAGCGTGCTGGGGTTGCCGGTGCGACGTCCACCGACGTAGATCGCGTTGTCGACAAGTGCCATGATTCCTCCGTCGATATCGACGGAGGCGGACTGCGGACGCAACCGATGAGACACGCATGTCACCGGAGTCGTGACGAAGCTCGACCGTGGGCCTGCCTCACATCATGCGGAGCCGACCGGAGCGGAGAGAGGAGCAACAACTGTCACTGTCCACAGTCGCCTCCGTCCTCTCCGTGTCTCCGGGCCTGCTGACCCTCCGGAACCTTACACGAGCGTGAGGGCGGTCCCGTCCGATCCTTACGACATCCTCACGACGCGGCGACCGCAGGGAGCGCACCGAGTGCGTCCCCCGCGGTCGATCATCGGATCGGGTCAGGCCTTGCGCATGTAGGCGCGGACCGTCAGCGGTGCGAACACCGCCACGATGACGGCCGCCCCGATGAGCGACACGACCGCATCGGAGCCGAGCGTTCCGCTGTTGACCAGGTCGCGGACGGCCGTGACCAGGTGCGACACCGGGTTGATGTCGACGAACCACTGCAGCCACGACGGCATCGTGTTGGAGGGCACGAAGGCGTTCGAGAGGAACGTCAGCGGGAACAGGATCAGGATCGACACGCCCTGCACGCTCGACGCGGTGCGGGCGATGACCCCGAAGAACGCGAAGATCCAGCTGATCGCCCACGAGCACACGATCACGAGCAGGCCCGCCACGACCACCGCGCCGAGTCCGCCCTCGGGGCGGAAGCCCATGATGTAGCCCATCGTGAACGTCAGCGTCGTCGCGATCGCGTAGCGGACCGTGTCGGCGAGCAGGGCCCCCGACAGCGGTGCGATGCGCGCGATCGGCAACGACCGGAACCGGTCGAACACGCCCTTGTCCATGTCCTCGCGCAGCTGCACGCCCGTCACGACCGAGGTCGTGATGACGGTCTGTACGAGGATGCCGGGGATGATGATCGGCAGGTAGCTCGCGACGTCGCCGGCGATCGCGCCGCCGAAGATGTACGTGAACATCAGGGTGAAGAGAATCGGCTGCACCGTGACGTCGATGAGCTGCTCGGGCGTGCGGCGGATCTTCAGCAGGCCGCGCCACGCCATCGTCAGGGTGTTGCGGAACGTCTGACCGAGCCCCGCGGTGTGGGGCAGGTCGCGCGGGATGGTGATCGCGGTCATGAGCGGACTCCTTCCAGGTCGGCGGCGGTTTCGCGCGCCGCATCGTCGTCGGCCGGCACTCCGCTGCCGGTGAGCGTGAGGAACACCTCGTCGAGGGTCGGCTGCTGCACGCTGAACTCGCTCAGGTGCACGCCGGCCGTGCGGAACGCCACGAGCAGGTCGGTGACCTCATCGGGGTCGGACATCGGCACCGTGAGGCGCGCCGCCTCCGGAGACACGATGGCCGTGGCATCCAGGACCCGCGCGATGGTGGCGCGCGCGACCTCGAGGTCGGAGCCCGGCTGCAGGCGCAGTACGAGCGAAGCCTGACCGACGGATGCCTTCAGCTCGAGCGCCGTGCCCTCGGCGACGACGCGTCCGCGGTCGATGACCGCGATGCGGTCGGCGAGCTGGTCGGCCTCGTCGAGGTACTGCGTCGTGAGCACGACCGTGGAGCCGGTGGCGACGAGCCGCCGGATCGTGTCCCACATCTGCCCGCGGGTGCGGGGGTCTAGGCCCGTGGTGGGCTCGTCGAGGAAGATGAGCGGCGGCTGGGCGATGAGGGATGCCGCGAGGTCGAGGCGACGGCGCATCCCGCCGGAGAACTTCGCCAGGGGCCGGGATGCCGCCTCGGTGAGGCCGAACTCCTCGAGGAGCTCGGTCGACTTGCGGCGGGCATCGGCCCGCGACAGGCCGAGCAGGCGCGCGAAGATGATGAGGTTCTCGGTGGCCGAGAGCTTCTCGTCGACGGACGCGAACTGTCCCGTGAGGCCGATGAGCTGGCGGACGATGTGGGCGTCCTTGACGACGTCGTGGCCGAAGATCTCGGCCCGCCCGCCGTCGGGACGCAACAGCGTCGTCAGCATGCTGATGGTGGTGGTCTTGCCGGCACCGTTGGGGCCGAGAACGCCGTAGACGGTCCCGGCTTCGACGACGAGATCGACGCCGTCGACGGCCCTGTTCGAGCCGAACGTCTTGACGAGCCCTTCGGCTCGCACCGCGGGAACGCGGGTGGATGAGGTGGTCATGACGACAGGATGCGCCGGGCGCCCTGTCGCGCCGCTGTCACGGCGGCGGTGGTGCTGTCACGGCGCTGCCACCGTCGGGGCGGGGGCGAGGGGCGATTCGCCGAGACTGCATGCCGGTGACGAAACAACTGCAGGATGCAATGGAGATGTCAGGCGGATGCAGTCTCGCGGGCGTTAGTGCCCGGAACGGCCCACCCACCCCTTGGCATCCAGGTACTTGTCGGGGATTCGCAGCCGGAGCTCCTCGTCCAGTTGCTCCAGCACCCGTCCGAATTCGCCGAAGGAGGCCCAGTGACCACCGAGTGGTTCGACCCCAACGGCTCGGTCCCCGTACACGATGCCGAATCCGAAGAACCCGCGGTCGTAGTTGAAGATGACGGGGAAGAAGCTGTAGGCCTCGAAGAGTACCGAGAACTCCACGTGATTGCGGTCGTCGATCACGTTGCTGATCGCCAGCGCGGTCACGCGGTCGCCGAAGTATCGCCTCAGCGACGAAGCGACCTCCTTCGCCAGGTCGAGCGCTGGGGTGTCGAGTCGGTGCTCGTGCATGTGCATGCTCACTCGACGAAGAAGCGGCCCGGGCTCGTGATGTCTACCGGGGGTGCAGCGCGAGCCGCCGCGAGTATGAGTGCCAGGTCTTCGTCCGAAACCATGGGAGCGATCTCCCCACTCGGGGATACCTCCCTCACGACTTGCACAGGGAACCCCTCGACGAGATGCACTCCGGTGGCCGGGGTGAGCGTGGTCCCTGGAAGGAGGGCGACCTCGGCTTCCGCGGGGTGACGCGAGAGAGGCCCGATCTCGCGTCCTGAAACCGAGACGATCGCGTGAAGGGAGGGCGCGCGGAAGTTCTCGGACGCCACCCGCGCATCCTGGGACGTCGGAAGAGGCGCCTGCAGGGTGAACGGCGTCGTCAGCTCGAAGCCCGCCCCCCTCCACACCACACCGCGGAAGATCGGCAATCTCGCGAGGGCGTCTTCCAGACGCCCGGGACCATCAGTCACGGTTCAACTCCTCATACACTTCCCGCAGGCGCGGGGTCCCGAGCGACTCGGCATCAGCGATCACCGCAGCGCCCAACTCCGAATGCGCCCGGGTCCACGGCCCGGGCTGGCCGGGCCGTTGAGCCACCCACGGAAAATCCTCATCGTCGGGTCCGCGTACGATCGGCCCCGGCTCCGCGCCTCGACTGCGGAGGGCGTCGATCCACCGCCCCGCCCACCGGCTCCAGCCGAGACCGGCGATGATCGCGGCACCGAAACCCGGACGCAAAGCCGCTCTCCAGACGGCGTCCCCGAGGATCGTCACTGTCACCTTGCCCAACTCGAACCGCGCCGCCACCTCCTCCGACACGCTCACCGTCGCGGGGTCCGGAGAGACGGCGAGGCTCTTCAGCGCATCAGGCGGCAGTTCGGCGAGCTCCCGCGAGATTCGGGTCGACCACGACCGCCGCGCCTCGTCGTCATCGGACTTTCCCAGGAACTTCGCAATACTCACGCCGCCCCCGTAACTCGCCAATAGTTCGGAACTCATCGAGTCATACAGGGCGATTGCAACGTCGTCGACATGTTGCGAAGAGTTCATTTTGCTCCCGGACCCGGGATCTCACGTAGATGTATTCGCCAGATCCCCTCCACATCTTGAAACTTGGACACGACATCGAATTCAGTGCCGCGCTGGAAGAGGATCTCGGACTCGTGCTGATATCGCGAGATCGGCATCACGTCGCTGCCGGTTAGGCCGTCGATGGTGATCACTCCCGGCGCTTTGCCGGGTTCGAGGGCTTGCTGGCTGAAATCTTCCGCGACTCCCGGGGTCTTCGACGAACTCATGAAGGTGTCGTCGTGCCACTTCCGTCCGATCTGGAAGGTATCGAGGAAGTTCTGATCCAGCGTTACGCCGCGATACGTCCGTCCCGGCTCCGCGGGCAGCTTCGACAGGCCGGAGGTCGCGTTCTCGATCCTCGTTTCGACGGAGCCCACGTCGAACGGCGACGGATGACTCGGGTCGCGGAGATAGGGGTTCATCGCGTGGACCCCCGGTACCGTGGTGTAGTCATAGATGCCCTTGATCTCCGAAGGCGTCAGGCGAGGATAGGCCTCCGACACCTTCCGCGCCCACTCGCCGAGCCGCAACGGATCAACGGCACCGTTCGGCATCCGGAACTCGCTGTCGATCGCCGACAGGTCCGGAAGGCGCGGAGCGTCGGGCCCGGCGTGCGGCGGAGGCGCGTAGAGATTCGTGTGGGGCGGGACGTGCGGCTGGGGATCGGTGAGGTGGCGTTCGTTGCCGGGACCGGTCGGCGCGGTCTCTCCGGCATGACCGCCCGGGGCGTCCCCGCCGACATGGTGCGCAGTCAACGAGTCAGGATCGGCGATGCGCGACGGCGGAACGTCGGGCTCATCCGCATGCACACGCGGAAGGTCAGCATCGGGGCGCGCAAGACGATCGCCACCGCGGATGTCGTCTAGGAGCGAGCCTCCGTCGTTCAGCGGGCTACGACCGAGCGTCTTCGCGAGGTCGTCCTGCACGCGCCCCGCCTTTGCTACGTCGTCGGCGAGACCGCCGGGCCGAAGGGGCGTCCCGCCGAGGTCACGATCGCCGGCCCGCGCGCGACCGAGGTCGTCCGCGAGGCCCTCCGCCCCGTGCCCGACCCGCACTCCGTCGAGGAGTGCGCCGCCACCTTTGGCGGGAAGGAAGATCGTCGCGACGTTGAAGACCGAGGTCCCCGCCGTACCGCCAGGGTCCTTGCCCCAGTCGGACCACCCTTCACCCCACTGGTCGGGCGAAGCGTTCCACCACTCCTCCGGCGCGTGGTACCCCACGAAGCTCCCGAGAAGATCGATGTACGACCGGTACGAGTCACGCGTCCACTGCTGCTCCCACTCGAGGAAACCGGTGTCGACACCCTTCGACTTCAGGTCCGCGATCTGCGCGGGAGCCACGATCTCCGACTTCACCGGCGCGAGGAAGCCCATCGAGAGACCCGTCACGAGATGGCCGAGACCGACCCATGACTGTCCCCAACCCGAAAGCCACGCACCGCCACGGTCCATCGCGCCCTGGAGGTCGCCCGCCATCAGCTCCCCCGCCACGGCCCAGGCGGGCGGCGGCCAGCTCTTGAAGTCGTAACCGTAGATCAGCATCCCGAGGCCGCCGACCATGTCCCACGCACCGGTGAGCACTCCACCGGTGAGGTGCATCGGGAAGCCGATCGTCTTCTCGGCGCACGACTCCTCGCGCGGCGACGCACTGCCCCAGTCGGTCTGGAGGTTGTCGGGGGCTGTCGTCGCGGCGCCGGCGACCGTGGTGGTGGACAGTCCCGCTGCGCGGCGGATCGCGTTCGCGAGGTCTTCGTTCGCAACGCGCAGCTGCTCGCCGAGGAGGTACCCCTGGTCGACGAGGTCCGCGTTCCGCTGGACCATCTCGGGGTCTTCCCACCAGTTGTCCACCTGGACCGGCAGGAACGTCACGGCGAGGTTGCCCGTCGTGGTGACGCGCGGCTGGAAGGTGTTCGCTTCGACGACGAACGCCTCGGCATCCGTGCGCAGGTCGGCCACGCGCGAGAGGATCGGTTGAACGGTCGTCGCCCAGGTGCTGAGGGCGCTGGCGACCGAGGCCAGGTCGCCGCCGACGCGGTCGGAGGCGTCGCGCACGGGATTCATCGCGACGTAGACCGATTCGGCACCGGTCGACTCGTACGCCGAGGGGAGGGCCGACCAGGAGGAGGCCGCATCGGTCCCCGCCTGACGGATCGAGCCGGCACGGGAAGAAATCTCCGTGGCCGCCTGCGTCACCCCGGCGAGGTCGAGGTCGAGGCCCGGCAGCTTCGACGGGTCGATCAGACCGTGCGACATCAGTAGGGCACCGATCCGCCGTGTCGCACGGTGGCCTCGGCATCCGGAGTCCGGGCCGACGCGGCGCGCGCCTCCGTCGTCGTCGCCATCTCGAGGTCTCCCGCCGTGACCGCGTTGGTGGCGTCGATGACGGCCTGCCGAGCGCTCGGGATGCGCTGCTCGATGAGAGTCAGATCGGCCGTCTGAGCTTCGACGAACGCCTGCATCGCCTCAGCGACCTCGGCTGACCGAGTGCCGGCGACAGCCGCCGACAGCTGGTCCGAGAGGCCCGTGAGAGCCGTCGCGATCGATGTCGCTGCTGCGTCGACTCCCGTGAGTACCTGCTGCACCCCTTCCGGGGACACACGCCATCCTGTCATCGTCCACCTCCGACTCGCCCTCGACCATGATAGGAAACGTGGTCGATCTGTCGAGGGATGCACAGGGCATCGTGAGCCATGCTCTCATCGACGAGATCGTCGGGGGGATCGCGGTCTCGGAGAGCCGGGCACCGCTGCTCCCCTTGACGGCGACGCGTGGCGACCTGCTTCGGCAGGCGGGGATGGCGCGGCATCCACTGGTCTTCCTCACCGGCGACGGCACGCGCCTGACCGAACCGATGCGCGCGGCCCTCGCGGACACCCGCGTGCCGTGGGTCGTCCGCACCACCGGCGGGCTGCGTGACGGACTCACGTGGCGTCCCCTTGAGGACCTCGTCGCCGCGTTCGACGACACTCCCGCCGCCCCGCACCCCGACGCCCTCCACCTCGAGCAGCCCACCACGCTGCAGTTGATCGCGTCGGTCTCGGTCCGTCATCGGGCGGATGCCTCGACCCGTCTGGGCGCTGCGCTCGAAATCCTGGGGCGCTCGGCCGAGGCCGCTCCTGGTACGTGGGGCCCGAACGAACCGGCCGAGTACGCCTGGGACCGCGATGCCCTCACCGCTTTCGCGAGATCCCGGATGCCGAGCGACACCCGCCTCATCGCGACCGGGGATTCCTCGCGCCTTGTGGTCGCGACCCTCACCGCCCGCCGCACGGCGCGCGGCGTCGAGGAGGTGACGGAGGCACTCGTCTCGCTCGGCAGACTGGACGACCCTGCTACCGATGCGCGCGCCGACGCCACGGTCGAGGCTCTCGACGAACTCGCCGTCGCCCCGTGGCCACTCATGGCGGCGCTCTTTACGCGCCCTGGTCGTGCCGACCTCACGACCTCGGCGTTCGTCGTCCCTACGGCGAGACCGCTCGCGCTGTTGATCGGGGCTCCCTCTGTGCGCGACCTCGCACTCGACCCGGTGACCTGGGGCCGGCGATTCGGTGCCCGCATCGCCGGTCGCCCTCGCACGCCCGCGCTCGTGATCCCGTTGCGGCGGTCGGAAGAGCCGGCCGAGGTCGCGTGGAACCGGCTCGTCGAGATCACCGAGACCCTCGGGGTCGAGCGCGTCGCGGAACTGACGGGGTTCCGCCTCGACATCGACGCGTGGCGGAGCCGCTGATGCCTCACGAGTACGTCCTCCTCACCCCGCGGGTGATCGGCCTGCGCGAGGTGGCCCACGCCGTCGCCGCTGCCGAACCGGCGCTCACCTACCGCATGGACGCGGGCGGGATGCAGATCGTCCTCGTCGACGGGGATGCCACCGTGCTGACGATCGTGCACCCGGTCCCCGCCCGACCGGCCGAGGTGCGACGCCTCCTCCGCGAGGACGACGCGGCGGACACAGAGCGGTGGTGGATCGATGTCGTCGCACCGTGGGAGGCCGAGCATCGCGCCGCGCGCGTGATCGCTGCCCTCGCCGCGGTCTCGGGTGGCACTGCCCACGACCTCGCGCCCGACGGACGCGGCTGACGCTTCCGAGTCCGGCCGCGGCCGTGAGGATCCGTGCTCAGCGCGGTGAAGACCAGCGGTAGATGAGCACGACGACGAGGAACGCCAGGAGGGGAAGCGGGAGCAGGGAGACGGGGACCAGCACCGTCGCCTGGTTCGCTCCGATCGACGTGAGCTGCTCAGGCGCCGCGCAGGCGCTCGGCGAGGTAGGCGTGCAGGCCGTCGAGGGGGATGCGCTCCTGGCCCATCGTGTCGCGGTCGCGGACGGTCACGGCGTTGTCGTCGAGCGAATCGAAGTCGATCGTCACGCAGTAGGGCGTGCCGATCTCGTCCTGGCGGCGGTAGCGGCGGCCGATCGCGCCGGCGTCGTCGAAGTCGACGTTCCAGCCGGCAGAGCGCAGCGTGTCCGCGACCTCTCGGGCGAGCGGCGACAGACGCTCGTTGCGCGACAGCGGGAGGACGGCGGCCTTCACGGGCGCGAGGCGCGGGTCGAGCTTCAGCACCGTGCGGGTGTCGGAGCCGCCCTTCGCGTTGGGCACCTCTTCCTCCCGATACGCGTCGACGAGGAACGCCATCATCGCGCGCGTCAGACCGAACGACGGCTCGATGACGTACGGGGTGTACTTCTCACCCGAGGCCTGGTCGAAGTACGTGAGGCTCGAGCCGGAGGCATCCGAGTGGCTCTTCAGGTCGTAATCGGTGCGGTTGGCGACGCCCATGAGCTCGCCCCACTCCTTGCCCGGGAAGCCGAAGCGGTACTCGACGTCGATCGTGCCGGCGGAGTAGTGCGCGCGGTCCTCCTCGGGCACATCGAACCGCTTCATGTTCTCGGGGTCGATGCCCAGGTCGACGAACCAGTTCCAGCACGCCTCGACCCAGTGTTCGAACCATTCCTGCGCCTCGGCCGGAGGCGTGAAGTATTCGATCTCCATCTGCTCGAACTCGCGCGTGCGGAAGATGAAGTTTCCGGGGGTGATCTCGTTGCGGAACGCCTTGCCGACCTGACCGACGCCGAACGGAGGCTTGCGACGGGATGCCGTCAGCACGTTGGAGAAGTTCACGAAGATGCCCTGTGCGGTCTCGGGGCGCAGGAAGTACAGGCCCGACTCGTCGTCGACCACACCGAGGTACGTCTTCACCAGGCCGGAGAACGCCTTGGGCTCGGTGTACTGGCCCTTGGTGCCGCAGTTGGGGCACGGGATGTCGGCGAGGCCGTTCTCGGCCTTGCGACCCTTGCGGGCCTCGAAGTCCTCGATGAGGTTGTCGGCGCGGAAGCGCTTGTGGCAGTGCAGGCACTCCACCAGCGGGTCGGTGAACGTCGCGACGTGACCGGACGCCTCCCACACGCGCTTGGGCAGGATGATGCTGGAGTCCAGGCCCACCATGTCGCCACGGCCGCGCACGAACGTCTGCCACCACTGGCGCCGGATGTTCTCCTTCAGCTCGGTGCCGAGGGGGCCGTAGTCCCACGCCGAACGCGAACCGCCGTAGATCTCACCGGCCTGGAACACGAACCCGCGGTGGCGGGCGAGCGAGATGACCTTGTCGAGGCGGGACTGTTCGGCCACGGTGGCTCCAATGGTCGGGAAAGCTGTGGGTGCGAGCGCGAGTGCGCGGCATCCAGTTTATCGAGCGACGCCGGAACTCATCGCGTGATGCGCTCGCGGTGCACCGTGAACGCGTCGAGCGCGGCTTCGTCGATCTCGACGCCGAGCCCGGGCCCCGTCGGGACGCGCACGTGTCCGTCCTCCAGGACCGCGGGCGCCGTCACGATGTCGCGGTCGTAGAAGCGGGCGGATGCCGAGATGTCGCCGGGCAGCAGGAACCCGGGGAGCGCCGCGAGCGCCGCGTTGGCGGCCCGCCCGATGCCCGTCTCGAGCATTCCGCCGCACCACACGGGGATACCGGCGGCCCGGCACCGGTCGTGGATCGCGAGCGCCTCGAGGTACCCGCCGACACGGCCGGCCTTGATGTTGATGATCGCCGCGGCACCGAGCTGCAGGGCGTCCGCCGCGGCCTTGTCCGACACGATCGACTCGTCCAGGCAGACCGGCGTGGTCAGGCGCCGGGCGAGGGTCGCGTGGTCGACGAGGTCGTCCTCCTGCAGCGGCTGCTCGATGAGGAGCAGGTCGAAGGCGTCGAGCTCCTGGAGCGTGTCGGCATCCGCGAGGGTGTAGGCGGAGTTGGCATCCACTTGCAGAGGGATGCCGCCGAACGCCGCCCGCACGGCGGCGGTGTCGTCGATGTCGCGTCCGGGTTTGATCTTGATCTTGATGCGGACGTAGCCCTCGTCGAGGTAGCCGCCGACGGTGTCGACGAGCGCGGCGGGGTCGCGTTGGATCCCGACCGAGACGCCGGAGGGCACGCGGTCCTTCTCGGCGCCGAGGTACTGCCCGAAGCTGCGGCCCTCGGCGCGCAGCGCGGCGTCGATCACGGCGAGCTCGAGTCCGGCCTTGGCCATGCGATGCCCGACGACCGGGGCCAGGATGCCGGTGACCTCCTCGGGAGCGAACGTGCGGCGCTGGAGCAGGGCGGGCGCGAGGAAGCGGATGAGGACGTCCCACGCTCCCTGCGTGTATTCGCTGGAGTAGAACGGCTCCGCCTGCGTGACGACCTCGCCCCACGCGACGCCGTCCGACGTCTCGGCGCGGACGACGATGACCTCGCGCACCGTCTCGGTGCCGAAAGACGTCGTGAACGGCGACACGAGCGGCAGGTGCAGGACCCGCAGCTCGACGGCATCCAGGGTCACGGGGGCGGCGGGGGTGCGGGGCGGCATGAGGGCAGGGTATCCGGGTGGCGGCACGGCCGCGGCCGCGGCGGGGCGGCGGGTCCTGCGGCATCCCGCCCAACTCCGGCACATCCGCCCCGCGCGGGACCCGGATGCCACGGCACCGCCGGATCTGCAGGAGCTGTGCCCGCCGTAACCCCTCGCGCGCGGCCTGGCAAGGCCACTGTCCGGGCCCAAGCCGCCGCGTAGCGTCGCGGGCATGAGCGACTTCACTCCCCGCCACGCGATCGTCACCGGTTCGGACTCGGGCATCGGCGCGGCCACCGCGCTCGCTTTCGCCGCCGCCGGGATCGACGTCGCGATCACCTACAACAGCGACGAGGACGGGGCGCAGAAGGTCGCCGCAGCCGTCCGCGAGCGCGGCGCCCGCGCCGTCGTCGCGCAGTTCGATGCCACCGACTTCGACGCGATCCCGGATGCCGTGAACTCCCTCGCCGACGAACTCGGCGGCCTCGACGTGTTCGTCAACAACGCCGGCGGCGGCATCGGCGGGAGCTTCCTCGACCTCGATATGAAGACGTGGCGCACCGACATCGCGCTGAACCTCGACGGCGCCTTCCTCGCACTGCACACCGCCGCGAAGCGCATGGTCGCGGCCGGCAACGGCGGGCGGCTCATCGCCGTGTCGAGCGTGCACGAGCACCAGCCGCGCGTCGGCTCTGCGCCGTACGTCGCGGCGAAGCACGGGCTCGGCGGCCTCATCAAGACGATGGCGCTCGAACTCGGGCAGTACGGCATCACCGCGAACGCCGTCGCGCCGGGCGAGATCGCCACGCCCATCAACGACATGGATCCCGAGGATGCCGATCGCATCCACCGTCCCGGCATCCCGCTCGGTCGCCCCGGCAAGCCGGACCAGATCGCCGACGTGATCCGGTTCCTCGCGTCGCCGTCGGGCTCGTACGTCACGGGTGCGAGCTGGGTCGTGGACGGCGGGATGCTGCAGATGGGGCCGCAGGCGGGGTCGCACATGGAGTCGGACGCGTGGCGTTCGGTCGGAAAGGAGTGACGCGGTGAGCGACGAGAAGAGCTTCGACGAGAACCGTCACGACCAGCTGACGAGCGCCCCGAAGGCGACGGAGGCCGACGCGGCTCCCCGCATCGACGTCACGAAGCGCGACGGCGTGACGCGCATCGACGTGCGCGACGATGCGGCCGTGCGGCCGGGTCCTGGTCAGGGCGATCCCGCGGCGGAGAAAGACGTGCCCGTCTCGGGCGACTGACCTCAGTCACCGAGCGGAACGACAGTGGGTGACGCCACCCATCCGCGTCCTCGAGCGTTATCTGCGATGGCGTCCCGAAGGCGCGCGATGGTCGGGACTCTCCCCAGAACCTGGTTCGCATCCGCGGCTGCCTGATCGAATGCCGACACGATGCCGCGCAGAATCTCGCGCGCTCGCAAGAGCGCCTCGTCAGGGTCGAGTCCGAGTCGTCGACCGGCCACCTGGAGAGCGTTCTCCCCCACGCGGTCGATGATGTATTCGCCGTCGAGCGACATCGCCAGCTTCATCGGCTGTCCCTCCGGCGACGGATAGGGGGCGTGCGTACCGAGGTCATAGAGGGGAGCAAGCGTGGCGCGCGAGCCGTCCAGCAGGAGCGAGTAGTTCTTGGCATGCGCATCGGTGCCGACGGCGGCGAGGTTGAAGGCGAGGGCATCGAAGAAGCGTCGGCTGTTGTCCTGACGGTCGCTTCCATTCGGGAGGCCACGGAACAGATCCGCGATCTTGCCGACGCCAGGGCCGCCGTCGCTCTGATACTTCTTGTCGGGCTCGACGGCCAGCGCCTGACACAGATCTTCCTGGTGCAAACGAGCCCAGCGTTCGCCGGTGAACGCCCGATCGTATCGGCGGGAGATGAAGACGTTGTCGCCCGCGCTGGTGGTGGCCATCTCACTCTCGGCGACGACGAGGCCCAGGTGGCGCGCCGCCGCCATCGTCATGTACTCCACGATGTGGTGCTCGGAGTACGGGGGTACGGAGGGCTTGATGATGTGTGTCGTCGGCGTCGAGTCCAGAGGAGTGGCCCACATCCCTTCAACCGTGCGGAACAGGGCGGTCTTAGGCTGTGCGCCGGGGAGCGACCATCGTCCCGCTCGCCGTACGCCCCACGTGGCAGCGTTGGCGATCAGGTCTCGAATGAGGCTGGCGAAGTCCTCGTCCGAGTGCTCTTGAAGCCGACCCGTGCGCGTGGCGGCGTCATCGCTGTCTTCTCCTTCCGGCAGAAGCTGCACGGCGCCGACAGCATCGCGACCGATGTGCGACAGGAGAGCGAATGGATTGTTCTCGGACACGTGATACTCGCTCGCGAGTTCGCGGAGACGGCCGGCGCTGTCCGGCAGCAGACCCCTCAGGTACGCCCGAGCGGGGGCGTTCTTGTGCACCTGTCGGGCGAGAGGCATCGACAGCGACATCGGGGTTGCGGTTCGCGAGCGCCGGTACTGGTCGTCGTACTCGAAGCCGAGCGCACCAGCGCGGGATTGAGTGAAGGCCCCAACCCGAAGACCGTCGAGGTACGCGTGCAGTTCACTCGTCATCGTGCGCCTCGAGGGTCAGCCCGAGCGCCTCGAGCACCCAGAACACGCGGTGCAGGGTGACCGAGGGCTTTCCTCCCTCGAAGCGCGCGAGCCAGTCGCGTGTCACGCCCGCGTTCTTGGCGAGCTGCTCCTGGGACAGCCCTCGTTGCTCGCGGCGCTCTGCGACGAGTGCACCGAGGTCGGCAGGACGTGCGACCCTCATGGTCACCTCCGAGCATCTGTGGGTTTTATCCCACAATACACCTTGTGGGATAAAACCCACAAGACTTCATGTGGGATAAATCCCACACACTCCTTTGTGGGAAAGATCCCACAAGACGGCCGTTTCACCCCGCAACGAGCAGGTACCCGCGCCGGTCGATGCCGCCGATCCGGAGACCGGATGCCAGGTGCCCCCGCAACTCCTCGCGCACGCGCGAACGCCACCCGGCGGCGGCCCACGGATCGGTCCGGCGCAGACCCTCGATGTCATCGGGGATCTCGACCACCGCGCGCACGGCATCCTCCTCCGGGGTCGGGGCGGGCGGTTCGGCCACGGCCCACGACACCATCAGCCGGTCGGACTCGTCGCCGCGGTTCACGTCATCCGGCATCTCGCCGTACTGGTTGACGAGGTACTCGGCCACACGCGCGCCGAGGATGGCGAGGTTGAAGTGGGCGTTGCGGCGGATCAGCGGGTCGAAAGTCCACGTGATGCGTCCGATGCCGCGTTCCAGCGCCCACTCGCGCTGGTGCGCCTTGAGCTGGCGTCCGAGCCCGCGCCCTTGGTAGCCGGGCAGGATGCCGGTGATGTGCGAGTGCATCGTGCGCTCCGCCGGGGGGCCGAAGAACGCCGCGGACGCCCCGATCATGCGGTCGCCGTCGTACAGGCCCACGACGTAGTTGCCCGAGTGCTCGAGCGCCCGCAGGATATTCGACGGCATCGTCGCGCGATCCCCCACCCACACGTCGTCGAACAGACGGGACCCGGCCTCGATGGCCTCCAGGGTGTCGAGCGGGCGGATGTCGATGCCGGTCGTGCTCATGTTTCGAGTCTGGCATCCGCTCGCCCGCTCGCCCGCTCGTCCGCGCGTCCGCCCCCGCCCTCGTCCCACTTCTGACGGTGCATGCCCCACCTCTGGCGGGGCATGTCCCACTTTGTGCAGCTCAAGGCGCCGCAAACAGCACAAAGTGGGACACGCAACGGATGCCACGCCCCCACCCGCCGCAGCATGTCCCACTCACGACGGGGCATGTCCCACTTCGTGCAACTCAAGGCGCCGCAAACAGCACAAAGTGGGACACGCAACGGATGCCACGCGCCAGGCAGCTCGCAGGTGACACCGGCGCAGATGGCAGCGCCGGCGCAGCCGGCAGCGGCGCCGGCGCCTCACCCACCGGGCAGCTGGCTGCGCCGGCGTAGCGGTGGCAGCGCCGCACCCACCGGCGCCGGATTCAGCGCGGCAACGCGCCGTCCATGTGCCGGATCGTCCGGGCGCGCTCGATCACGATCGCGATGCCGCCGACCAGCCACAGCGGCACCTGTGTGAGGAACGCCCAGCGGAAGGCATCCAGGGAATACGTGTCGGGACTGCCCGCCCCCTGGACGTCCATCGCTATACCGATGAAGAGGATCGCGAGAAGCGCCGCGAGGAATCCGCCGCCGTTGACGATGCCGGTCGCGGTACTGAGCCGATGGCTCGGGGTGAACGTACGGGCGTGGTCGAACGCGATCATCGACGCGGGGCCGCCTGTCGACAGCGCGAGCATGAGGACGATCAGCAGCCACAGCGGCGCGGGCCCGGGCCACGCCGCGACGACGATCCAGACGACGGCCTGGAACACGACCGTCGGCAGCACGAGCCACCGGGAGCGCCGACGCGGATGCCGACTCGACAGGGCACCGATCACGGGACCGCTCAGGATGCCGAACAGCACGAACAGCGTCATGATCCCCGACGCGGTCGCCGGGGCGAGGCCCTCGCCGGCGGTCAGGAACGGGAAGCCCCACAGCAGCATGAAGGCGGTGCCCGCGAACGGCGTGGTGAAGTGCGACCAGAAACCGAGGCGCGTCCCCGGGTGCGCCCACGACTCGCGGAATCCCTGCCGCAGATCGGCCGCCGACGTCACGACGCGGATCGCGCCGGTCTGCGTGTCCACCGACAGGTCGACGGGATCGTCGCGCCGCTCGGGCGGGCGGTTGCGGATGATCGCGTACGTCAGCACCGCGAACAGCACACCGAGCCCCGCGACACTGCCGAAGGCGACGCTCCAGCTCGTGGCGTGCAGCAGAGCGGCGAGCGGCACGACCGCGACGATCTGACCGAGCTGGCCGATGATCCCCGTCAACTGCACGAGCACCGGCGCACGTTGCGCGGGGAACCACGTCGCGATCACGCGCAGGACGCTCGGGAAGATCATCGCGTCGCCCGCACCGATCAGGACGCGGGCCAGGATGCCGATCCCCACCGCATCCGCGAACGCCATGACGAGCTGCCCCGCCGCCATCAGCACCATGCCGATCGCGATCATCGGCCGCGCGCCGTACCGGTCGAGCAGCAGCCCGACGGGGATCTGCATCGCACCGTACACGAACAGCTGGATCACGGCGAACAACGACAGCGCCGAGGCATCCGCATGGAAGCGGGTCGCGGCATCCACTCCGACCGCCGAGAGCGACGTGCGGTTGACGATCGAGACGACGTACGCCAGGACCCCGACCGCCCATAGCGTCCACGTCCGCCACCCGGGGCGTTCGAGGCTGCTGATCACGGTGAGTCCTGGGGGAGGAAGGGGATGGATGCCACGGAGAGCGGCATCCACAAGGCTAGCCGTGGCCACCGACACGGCGGGTCTTCACGAGCGCGGCGCGCAGCGGGCCGCCTCAGGCGTCGGCGAGCGCGTCCGACATTCCGGCGCGCACCGCGGCCAGGTGCTCGGTCAGCGCGGCGCCGGTCTCGTCGGCCAGCCAGCGCTCGAGCGCGATCTGCAGCAGCTCGACCGCGACGCCCGCGGTCACGCGCGCCGTGAAGACGTCGACGCCGCGGGCCAGGTACCCGTCGCGGAGGGCGTCGCGCAGGTCGGCCTGTTTCTGCAGGTCGCGCTCGCGCAGCGCCGGTTCGGACGCGATGAAACGCCGCGCCGCCTGCATCTGCGCACGTCGCGGCTCGAAGCGATCGGCGGCGAGCCGGTGGAATCCGGCCCACGCGATCGCGAACGGCGCCGCGTCCGCGGGGGCGGCGGCGACGGTCGACGCGGCGAGCGCGGGAATCTCGTCGTCGCCGAAGAACACCTCGCGCTTGTCGCTGAAGTGGCGGAAGAACGTCCGGCGCGTGAGCCCCGCCCGCTCGACGATGTCGGGCACGGTGGTGGCGTCGAAGCCGCGCTCGGCGAAGAGTTCGAGTGCCGCGGCGCGCAGTCGCTCCCGCGTGTCCGGTGCCCATCTCGCCATGCGGACGAGCATAAGTGATGACTCGCAGTGTCATCGGTGGGTTAGTGTGAAGACACTCAGTGTCATCACGAGCAGGAGGCTCCATGTCCGTCCAGTCCGCCGCCGTCCTGCCCGCTCCGCGCGCACCGCTCGCCGTGATCGGCACGACCGTTCCCGAACCGGCCTCCGACGAGATCCTCGTGCGGGTGCGCACGGTCGCGATCAACCCCGTCGACTGGGTCATCCAGGGCACCAGCCGCGTCACGTACCGATGGCTGCAGACCCCCGCGGTCCTCGGATCCGACGTCGCCGGCGAGGTCGTCGCCGTGGGCTCCGCCGTCACGAGGTTCGGCGTCGGCCAGCGCGTCTTCGGGCTCGCCACCGGAACCGACAGGGGCCGCGATCCACTGCGCGAGGGCGCCTTCCAGGAGTACACGGTGCTGCTCGAACGTCTTGCCGCGCCGATCCCCGACGCCCTGTCCGACGAGGAGGCCGCCGTTCTTCCGCTCGGCGTATCCACCGCGGCGTGCGCGCTCTTCCAATCCGCGCACCTCGGACTCCGGATGCCGACTGGCGAGACGCCCCAGCAACGGGGCGGTGTCGTGGTGGTGTGGGGCGGATCGACGAGTGTCGGGATGAACGCCGTCCAGCTCGCCCGCGCCGCGGGATACGACGTGGTCTCCACGGCGTCGCCGCGCAACGCCGCGACCGTCAGCGCGCTCGGCGCCGACGCCGTGATCGACTACGGCTCGCCAACCGCCGTCGACGAGCTGGTCGCGGCGGTCGGTGGCCGGCCGGTCGTCGGCGCGGTCGCGCTCGGCGCGGGATCGACGGACGCGTGCATCGAGATCCTCCGCCGCGTCGGCGGCACGCGGCTGGCCATGGCGAGCACGCCCGTGTCGCTCGCCGGCCTCGTCGCGCGACGACGGCTCTTCCCCGCGATGCTCCCCGTCTTCACCCGCATCGGTCTCACCACGGTCCGGTCGACCCTGCGCGCCCGGCGCGCCGGCATCCGGGCGGGGTTCGTGTGGGGCAGCAGTCTGCGCGACGACGAGGTGGGCCCGGCACTGTGGGGCGAAGTAATCCCGCGCGCGCTCACCGACGGGAGTCTCCGGCCGATGCCGGAGCCGCTCGTCGTCGGCGAGGGCCTGGGAGACGTGCAGGCCGCGCTCGACCGTCAGCGTGCGGGGGTCTCGGCATCCAAGCTGGTCGTTCGTATCTGACGGGGTGAAGCGGCGGTGTCCGCGGACGTCATCCGGGCACGGCAGAATGGTCCGATGGTCTCCGCGAGTCCCCACCTGCAGCCCGATCACGCGTGCCTCATCGTCCACGGCAGCGACACCCCCGGCATCATCGCCGCGGTCTCGGCGCTCATCGCCCGCCAGGGCGGCAACATCGTCGCCTTCGACCAGTACTCGGACGACCCGCGCGGCGGAGCGTACTTCCAGCGCGTCGTGTTCCACCGCCCCGACCTCGCCGCCGCGCTACCCGCGATCCAGGACGACCTCGCCGAGACCCTCGGCCGCGGCTTCGAGCTGGAGTGGAAGCTCACCGACCTCTCCACGCCGAAGCGCATGGCGATCCTGGCTTCGAAACAGGACCACTGCCTCCTCGACCTGCTGTGGCGCCACCGCCGCGGAGACCTCCCGGTCAGCATCCCCATGGTCGTGTCGAACCACACCACCTCCGCCGAGGACGTCCGCTCGTTCAACGTGCCCTTCTTCCACGTTCCGTCGACGCCCGGCCCCGACAAGTCGGCATCCGAGGCCCGCATCCTCGAGCTGCTGGTCGGCAACGTCGACTTCGTCGTGCTCGCGCGGTACATGCAGATCCTGTCCCCCGAGTTCCTGGAGAAGATCGGGGTGCCGGTGATCAACATCCACCACTCGTTCCTCCCGGCCTTCATCGGCGCAGAGCCGTACAAGAAGGCGAAGGAGCGCGGCGTGAAGCTCATCGGCGCGACCTCGCACTACGTCACCGGCGACCTCGACGAGGGGCCGATCATCGAGCAGGACACCGTGCGCGTGACCCACGCCGACTCGGCCGCCGAGCTCGCCCGCCGCGGCGCCGACGTCGAGCGACAGGTGCTCTCGCGCGCCGTGCTGTGGCACGCCGAGGACCGCATCATCCGCCACGGCAACCACACGATCGTCTTCTGAGGCGCGGGGCCACGAACCCCCAAAGGGACATTTGACGGTAGTGGACGACCGCGCCAGCATCGACCCATGACCCGCATCGACGAGCTGCGCGCCACCGCGCATCCGCTCCGGCTCCGGATGCTCTCGCTCCTCACCGGCGCCGCGATGAGCGCGGCCGAAGTCGGGCGCGAGCTCGGGATCTCGCAGGCCTCGGCCAGCTACCACCTCCGCGTGCTCGAGCGCGTCGCGCTGATCCGCGTCGTCGAGACCGTCCGGCTTCGCGGCGGGGATGCCAAGCGCTACCGCCACGAGTCGTCGTCCCGCCGCATCGACCCCGGCGCCCCTCCCGCACCCCGCCTGCCCGCGGAGGAGGAAGCGCCCTACGTCGAAGCGATCATCGACGAGCTGCGGCGCCGCGCACGCCGGCGCGCCGAAGGCCCCGGGGTGACGACCGACGCCGAGCTGTGGGTCGATCCGGAGGTCTGGCGCCGGGTCGTGCACCACGTCGCCGAGGCATCGACGCTGCTCCACAAAGCCGCCCAGCCCCCGCGCACTCCCGGGACGCAGCCCGTCTCGATGACGGCCGCGCTGTTCCGACTGGAGCGGCCGTGACCCGCGGCGGACCGCTCGCCCACGCCGCCTTCCGGTGGCTGCTGGCGGCGCGGACGACGAGCATCGTCGGCAACGCCGTCGCGCCGATCGCCCTCGCCTTCGCGGTGCTCGACCTCACCGGGTCGGCCGCCGACCTCGGGCTCGTCGTCGCGGCCCGCTCGATCACGAACGTCGCCGTCCTCCTCTTCGGCGGCGTCCTCGCCGACCGGCTGCCGCGCAACCTCCTCCTCGTCGGCACGTCGCTGGCCGCGGCGGGAACGCAGGGCGCCGTCGCCGCGCTGGTCGTCACGGGGTCGGCGACCATTCCGGCGCTCGTGGTGCTCAGCGTCCTGAACGGTGCCGTTGCGGCCGTGAGCCTCCCGGCATCCGCGGCTCTCGTGCCCGACACCGTGCCTCCGGAACAGTTGCGATCCGCCAATGCGCTCCTCCGCCTCGGGCTGAACGGCGGCACGATCGTCGGGGCGTCGGCGGGTGGCATCCTGATCGCCACGTTCGGACCCGGATGGGGGCTGGCGGTGGATGCCATCGCCTTCGCCGCTGCGGCCCTCTTCTTCTCGCGTCTCCGGCTGCCGGAACGGGCGCGGGGAGACGCGGAGCGGACGTCGATGCTCTCGGACCTGCGCGAGGGGTGGCGCGAATTCACGAGTCGGTCGTGGGTGTGGATCGTGGTGCTGCAGTTCTCCGTGCTGAACGCCGCGTTCACGGGCGCCGTCGCCGTGCTCGGCCCGGTCGTGGCGGATGAGACCGTCGGGCGCACCGCGTGGGGTTTCGTGATCGGCGCGCAGACGGCGGGCTTCGCGCTCGGCGCCGTCGTCGCGCTGCGCTGGCGGCCCCGGCGGGCGCTCGGGATCGGCGTCGCCGCGATGGCGTTCGCCGCGGTGCCGGTGGCGACCCTCGCGGCGGCGCCGACCGTCGGGGTGCTCATCGCGGGGTTCGCGCTCGGGGGCTTCGCCACGGAGATCTTCGCGATCGCGTGGGACCAGTCGCTGCAGTCGCACGTGCCGCGCGAGGCGCTCTCGCGCGTGTACTCGTACGACATGGTCGGGTCGTTCGTGGCCGTACCGCTGGGCGAAGCGGTGGTCGGTCCCGCAGCTCACCTCGTCGGCACGACGCCGGTGCTGTGGACGTGCGCCGCGCTGATCGTCGCGGCGACGCTCGTGGCCGCGTCGATGCGGAGCGTCTGGCGCGTGGTCGCGACCACTCCTGCCCCCGCACCGGTCGCCTGACGCACCGCGCCGCCGAGACGGCATCCGTCGGCCAGGATTCCGCGGATGCCGTCCGTCGGTGCGTGCGCCTCAATCCGGGTCGGTGGCCTTCGCGAGCGGACCCGTGCCGCCGCGCGGCGGCTGCTTGCGCTGCAGCGCTCCCTCGCCGCCGACGCGTCCGCCGTAGGGGCGGCCGTGGTCGGCCCACTCGGCGCGGAAGTACGCCAAGCGCCAGTCGCCGAGCTCGATCCGCGCGCCGGTCCGCAGGATGCGGCCGTCACCCCGCCGCCCCTCGACCGCGGCACCGCCACCGCCGACGACGTCGAAGCCGTACAGGACGTACTCGTCGTCGCCCTCGTGCCGGATCTCGGCGTGGATCGGCGCGAGACCGGGGAGGCGCAGGTCGGCCTCGTCGCCAGACCCGATCACGGTCTTCGTCGGCAGCAGGTCGAACTCGCGCGGCCGCGATCCGTCCCACGACGACGACCCGATCGCGAAGATCAGCCGCGGTCGACCCGAGCCCGGCGTGTAGTGCGTCGTCGTGATCCGGCGGGGCACGAACCGGTTCACGGTCGGCACGAGCGGCAGAGGCGTCCCCGGCGGCACCGGGAAGGTCAATGCCTGGCCTCCGTTGCGCCGGGTGAGCAGCGGCGCCAGGGCCGCGACCGACCCCAGCCGAATGTGCGGCGAGCCGGTCACGACCCGCTGCAGGAGGCTGCTCTTGACGTCCCCGAGGTGCAGGATCGGGCCGTCGGGGCCCTCCAGGCGGACCGAGATCCCGCGCTTCGCCAGCGCGTCCGCCACGGTCGACAGCTCGGCGAGCGTGCGGCGGCCGTTGCCGGGCAGCCGCGAGGGGTCGCTCACCGTGACGCAGACCTCGGACCCCGCAGCGGTGATCGTCCCCTCGAACGGCGGGAGGGCGGCATCCACCCCCGCCTCCTGTTCGGAGAAGGCGAGATCGATGTCGAGGCGCACCATGACGGCGCCCGCCCTCAGTTGCCGCGGTACGGGTCGGAGCCCGGCGCGGTGTCGTCGCTCGTCGTGACGCGGAGGGTGCCGTTGAGCTTCCACGTGGCGCGCGGCGCGTCGGGGCCGATGTCGCGCGGCACTTCGACGGTCATGTCGACGAAGGAGTAGTTGACCGCTGCGCCGCGGCCGGTCAGGTACGACCACATCTCGCGACCGAGGTCGGTCCAGTCGGTGATCGAGTGGCCCTCGGGGCCGGCGGAGTTCGCGAACGGGTCGGTGGTGGTGGTTTCGGACATCGTCCCAGTCCTTTCGGTGTTCGGGGGCACCAGGCTCCCACCGGGCCGCAATACGCAAGAAGGGATTGCGTTCGAGCGCCGGTTGCGGGATAACCGACCGCGCCTCCGGGGCGCGTGCGCCGAGACTCGACCTGGCGAGTCGACGGATGCCGAGCCCCATCCGGCGACATCCCGCCGTCCTCATCGTCGGCGGAACCCGAGTGCTCGCCCGCCCGGCGCTTTCCGGACTTCCCGGTCGATTAGTCTGACCCCGTGACGAGCGCCTGTCCCGGGTGTGGCCGCCCGCTGTCCGACCACGAGC
Source organism: Microbacterium sp. T32 (assembly GCF_001619615.1). Classification (GTDB taxonomy): domain Bacteria; phylum Actinomycetota; class Actinomycetes; order Actinomycetales; family Microbacteriaceae; genus Microbacterium. The sequence continues at coordinate 21,461 of NZ_LQQP01000022.1, read as the reverse complement.
GGCATGTCCGATACGCATTACCCGACGACGTTCTGGAACAGGGAATGACCGTCGAATCCGGGGGTCTGTGGTTGTCCCACGCGACTCCGCGGGAATCGGTGATGATCTCGGCGGAGGGGGTCGGCGCCTTCGTCCGCGCCCTCCTTCCCGTCCACCTGACCGGGGGTCACTCCGTCACCTTCGGCGTCTGGATCCGCGTCCCCCCCGGAGAGATGCATCGCGCGTTGTCGGAGTGGTTCGCCCCGACCTATCCGGACCTGCTCATCGATGGGCACCTCGCGAACCAAATCGCACCGTGGAGCGTGAGAGGCGCGCCCACCCGCATCGCGGTCATCGACCCCGACCACACCCCGTACGTGACGTCGAGCTCAGGTGCTGAGCTCGCCGCCGTTCTCCAGGACACGTGGAATCACGAGCTGGTGCTGTCCACCCTGCCGCGCTGATCGGGTTCCACGCCGGTGCCGAGCCTCGTGTTCGGCGCGCCCGCACGCTCAAGCCGCGAGACTGCATCCGCCTGACAAAACCGCCGCAACCTGCAGTGGACTCGTCAGGCGCGTGCAGTCTCGGCGTCAGGCGGCGCTGCCGCACGGCCGGGCGACGCTTCAGAACACGTACTCCATCAGCTCCACGCCGAGCACGCGGAAGGCGTCGTGCGCGCGCAGCCGGTGGGCGATCGAGAGGTCGTCGAAGTTCACGATCATCGCGAACGCGACGCCGGCGCGCGGGCCCCCGAGCACTCCCGCTTCGGCGCGCACGCCGTTCGATCGCCCCGTCTTGTTGACGAACAGCAGGCCGTGCTCGTCGTTCTCGTGCGAGAACGGATCCAGACCTGTGGCGGATGCCACGAGCGACAGGTCGTGGTTGAGGCTCAGCCATTCCGCGACCTGGGCGCTGACCCCCGGCGACACCACCGTCGAATTGACCAGCCCGGCGAACACCGACGCCATCTCGCGCGCGGTGGACAGCGCGACGTGCGGCGCGTCGTCGGGGCCCCGGTCGTCGCGGAACCGGTCGAGCAGTGCCGTGCGGCGCAGCCCGAGCTCCTCGATGCGCGCCCGGACCGCGGGCAGCCCGACGCGTTGCAGCAGCGCGTTGGCGGCGAGCGCGTCCCCCGCCGACGCGGCGAGCACCGCGACGTCGGACAGCGGCAGCGCGGGAGCCTTCAGGTGCTGCCACACTCCCCCGCCCGACGCGGAGTCGACGGTCGCGCGATCGACGATCTCGAGCGCGTCGACGCGGCCCGCCTCGATCGCCGCGGCCACCTCGACGAGCAGCGGCACGACCCCGAGACCCGCGACCGGCAGCGTGACGAAGTCGTCGCCCTCGAGCACCGCGGAGCCGCCGTCGAGGTCGTCGATGCGCACCGACACCTTCGCTCCGGATGCCGCGAGCTCGTCGAGTGCCCGGAGCGTCGCCGTGAACGACCGACGCCCGGCGGCCGCCCGCCGGGGCAGCCGCCGAGGACCCTTACGGGCCGACCCGCGGAGGGCCGGGGCGTCGCGTCGCGACGACTCCACGGGCCCTCCGGCGGGTTCGGGTGAGGCGGGCTCGGGAACCGGTGGCATGCCCACGAGCGTGGCTCCTTCCGGGTCAGGAGAGCAACAAACGCAACCTCACCAAATGGTGACGCGCTGGTCCTCGGCGAGCCATAGGGCGTCGCCCTCGGTCACGTCGAACGCGTCGTAGAACGCGTCGATGTTGCGCACGATCTGGTTGCAGCGGAATTCGTTCGGCGAGTGCGGGTCGATCGTGAGGAGCCGGATGGTCTCGGCATCCCGACCCTTCTGCTGCCAGATCTGCGCCCAGCTGAGCAGGAGCCTCTGGATGCCGCTGTACCCGTCGATCACGGGACCGTCGGCCGACTCGTCCTCGCCGAGCGACAGCCGGTAGGCGCGGATCGCGATGCCGAGGCCGCCGAGGTCGCCGATGTTCTCGCCGATCGTGAGCGCGCCGTTGACGTGGTGCTCTGCGCTGAGGCCCTCGGGGACGAGCTCCTCGTACTGGGCGATGAGCGCCTTCGTGCGTTCCTCGAACGCCGAGCGGTCGGCATCCGTCCACCAGTCGCGCAGCGACCCGTCGCCGTCGAAGCGGCTGCCCTGGTCGTCGAACCCGTGGCCGATCTCGTGTCCGATCACGGCGCCGATGCCGCCGTAGTTCGCGGCGGCATCACGGTCGGCGTCGAAGAACGGGTACTGCAGGATCGCGGCGGGGAACACGATCTCGTTCATCAGCGGGTTGTAGTACGCGTTGACGGTCTGCGGGGTCATGTACCACTCGTCGCGGTCGATCGGCTGGCCGACCTTCGCGAGCTGGCGGTCGTGCTCCCAGACGTGGGCGCGGCGGACGTTCCCGACGAGGTCGGCGGCGTCGATCTCGAGCGCGGAGTAGTCCTTCCACTTCACCGGGTATCCGATCTTCGGCGTGAACGCGTCGAGCTTCGCGAGCGCCCGCTCGCGCGTCTCGGGCGTCATCCACTCGAGGGATTCGATGGACTCGCGGTACGCCTCGATGAGGTTCGCGACGAGCACGTCCATGGCATCCTTCGCGGCGGGCGGGAAGTGCCGGTCGACGTACACCTTTCCGATCGCCTCACCGAGGGCGGCCTCGACGAGGCTCACGCCGCGCTTCCAGCGCTCGCGGTTCACGGGGACGCCGGTGAGCTGCGTGCCGTAGAACGCGAAGTTCTCGGCCACGAACTCGTCGGACAGGAACGCCGCGGCGGAGTGCACGATCGCGAACCGCAGCCACGCCTTCCAGTCCTCGAGGCGCTCCTCGACCAGCAGCGTCGCGAGCGACTCGACGAAGCTCGGCTGGTACACGACGACCTCGGCGAAGGCGTCCTCGTGGCCGGGCGCGACACCCGCGCGCCACGGCGCGAGGTCGAGACCGGCGAGGCCGACCATCTCGTCCCAGGTGCGGAGGTTGTAGGTCTTCACCGCGTCGCGGCTGTCCTCGCGCGACCAGTGGTGCGTGGCGAGGTCGGTCTCGAGCGCGAACACCCGATCGGCGGATGCCGCGGCCTCGGCGGCCCCGGCGAGCTCGAGGATGCGCTCGATGTGCGCCCGGTAGGCGGTGCGGGTCTCGGCGAAGTTCTCGAGCCGGTAGTAGCTCTCGTCGGGGAGCGACAGGCCGCCCTGGTAGATCACGGGGACGTACCGGGTCGGGTCGCCGGGGTCGGGCTCGACGAAGAGGGTGAGCAGGCCGCTCACGCCGTCGCGCTCGAGCTCGCCGACGAGCCGCAGGAATGCGGGCACGTCGGTGACGGCATCCACGCGTGCGAGCTGGTCGGCGAGCGGCGCCGCTCCCGCCTCCTCGATGCGAGCGGTGTCCATGAAGCTCGCGAACAGGTCGCCGATCTTGCGGGCTTCGCTGCCCGGCTCGGCCTGCTGCGACTCCTCGACGATGGTGCGGACGTCCTTCTCGGCCTGCTCGGCGATGAGATGGAAGCTGCCCCATCGGGCCTTGTCCTCGGGGATCTCGGTGCGCTGCAGCCAGCGGCCGTTCACGTGCCGGAACAGGTCGTCCTGCGGGCGGATCTCATCGCTGAGCTCTTCGAGCGCAAGACCTGCGCGGGGGGTCTGGGTCATGGAGACAGGATAAATCCCCCCGCTCCACACGGGCTCAGCATGCCGTGTCGGGGGCCGGCCGTAGGCTCGGACGGTGACCACACCCGCACCGGCGACCCTCAACCGCCAGATCGTGCGGTTGGCCGTCCCGGCGCTGGGCGCGCTGGTCGCCGAGCCGCTGTTCCTCATCGTCGACGGTGCCATGGTCGGCCACCTGGGTGTGGCGCCGCTCGCGGGCCTCGGGATCGGCAGCGCGGTGCTGCAGACCATCGTCGGGCTGATGGTCTTCCTCGCGTACTCCACGACCCCCGCGGTCGCCCGCCGTTACGGCGCCGGCGAGGTGGGCCGTGCCGTGTCGGTCGGCATCGACGGCATGTGGTTCGCGCTCACGATCGGCGGGGTGCTCGCGCTCGTGGGGGTGATGGCGACGCCGCTCCTCGTCGGTGTCTTCGGCGCCGCGCCCGACGTGGCCGAGAACGCGCGCGTCTATCTGTCGATCTCGATGTGGGGGCTGCCCGCGATGCTCGTCGTGTTCGCCGCGACGGGGCTCCTCCGCGGCCTGCAGGACACCGTGACGCCGCTGTGGATCGCGGGCCTGGGCTTCGGCGTCAACGCGCTGCTGAACGCGCTCTTCATCTACGGCTTCGGGTGGGGCATCGCGGGTTCCGCGATCGGCACGGTCCTGGCGCAGTGGGGCATGGTGGGCGCGTACGTGGTGATCGCCACCCGCCTCGCCCGTCAGCACGCCGCCTCCCTCCGCCCCGAGGCCGAGGGCCTGCGGGGCACCGCACGTTCGGGCGGGTGGCTGTTCGTCCGCACGCTGAGCCTGCGCGCCGCGTTCCTCGCGACGGTGGCGGTGGCCACGGGCCTCGGCTCCGCCGAGCTCGCCGGGTGGCAGATCGCCTTCACGATCTTCTCGACCGCCGCGTTCGCCCTCGACGCCCTGGCGATCGCGGCGCAGGCCCTCGTCGGCAAATCCTTGGGCGCGGGCGACGTCGCCGGTGCCCGACACGTCCTCTCCCGCACGGTGGCGTGGGGCCTGTGGTTCGGGGTCGCCGTCGGGGCGCTCGTGGCGGCGGCATCCGGAGTCCTGGGGCTCGTCTTCACGGGAGATCCCGCGATCGCCGCGCTCATCCAGCCGGCCCTGCTCGTGCTCGCGGTCGCGCAGCCGCTCGCCTCGTTCGTCTTCGTCCTCGACGGCGTCCTCATCGGCGCGGGCGACGCGAAGTACCTCGCGATCGCGGGGCTGCTGAACCTCGTGCCGTACATTCCCGCCCTCGTGCTCGTCGCCCTTCTCGCGGGCGGCGGCGCCGCGGGTCTGGCCTGGCTCGCCGGGGCGTTCTTCGGCGTCTACCTGCTGGCCCGCGCCACCACCCTGGGCCTGCGCGTGCGCGGCCGCGCCTGGACGACCGCGGGCGCCTGACACGCCCACGCGACTCCCAGGAGCCGCGCGTACCGTGCGGGCATGAGGTCGAACCCCCCGGTCCTCGCGACCCTTCCCGCCCTGCTGGTCCCGGCGCTGCTCGTGCTCGCGGGGTGCACCTCGACCGACGCGGCGTCGCCGTCGGCGTCCTCCGCCGGGCCGTCGGCATCCACCCCCTCCCTGGCCCCGTCGGCACCGTCCCCCGGCGCGACGCTGCCGAGCGACGCGTCCGCGCTGGAGCAGTGGGCGGCGACCGCGCTGCCGGACAACGGCCTCGGCGGCAGCACCGCCGTCGCGCGCGGCACGGGCGAAGTCGGACCCGCCGGAGCCGCGGTCGCCCTCGCGCCCGTCGGCGGATCCTGGGACGTCGTCGTCGCGTGCGAGAGCGCGACCGGAGCGCCCCTCACCGTCGAGGTCGCCGGGACCACCACCGACGTCGCGTGCGGCGCGCCCGGTCGGACGGGGGCGCCGCCGACGACGATCCGCTGGGATGCCAGCTCCCCGGCGACGCTCCGGGTGGACGCACCGGAGCAGGCGGTGTTCGCTTACGAAATTCACCCGCGCCCGGGGACCTGAATTCGCGCATTCTTTACACACCCGACACTCAGGATTCTCTATCCTGGGCGCATGCGGGGGCATGCAGCGGCAGTCGTGATCGTCGTCGCCGCGCTGATCCTGGCGATGGCCATCTTCTGCGCGGGCGGCTACTACTACGTCGAATACCAGGTGTGGGATGCCACGACCTCGGCGTACATCTACCGGGCGAGACCGTACTCGGGTGCGGTGCTCGGCGTCTCGGTCGTGCTCAGCGCCGCGGTGCTCTACGCGGCGGCCGTGATGCCCATGCGCGCCGGTCGCGTCCACGGTTCGCCGGTGCTCGACGAGTGCCCCGCCCGCGCAGAGGGCTTCACGCCCAGCGGCGACACCACTCGTACATGACGACGGCGGCCGCCGAGGCCGCGTTGATCGACCGCGTCGAGCCGTACTGCGTGATCTCGATGACGCTGGTGGCCGCGGCGAGCGCTTCGGGCGAGAGTCCCGGCCCCTCCTGACCGAACAGCAGTACGCACGCCTCGGGCACGTCCGCGCGGTCGACGGGGACGGAGCCGTCGACGTTGTCGATCGCCAGAACCGGGAGTCCGGCGTCGCGCGCCCAGGCGACGAACGCGGCGACGTCCTCGTGATGCCGCACGTGCTGATATCGGTCGGTGACCATTGCGCCTCGACGGTTCCAGCGCCGCTTGCCGATGATGTGCACCTCGGCCGCGAGGAACGCGTTCGCGCTGCGGACGATCGACCCGATGTTGAGGTCGTGCTGCCAGTTCTCGATCGCCACGTGGAACGGATGCCGACGCGCATCGAGGTCGGCGACGATGGCATCCATCGTCCAATACCGGTAGGCGTCGACGACGTTGCGGCGGTCGCCGTCGGCGAGCAGCTCGCGGTCGTAGCGCGGGTCGTCCGGCCACGCGTCGGGTCCGCCCGGCCACGGCCCGACGCCCGGGAGCACCACCGGCGTCGCGTCGTCCGGTACCGGGGTCGCGTCGTCGTGGGTCATCGCTCCAGGCTATCCGCCGCCCCGCGCGGGCCGTCGCATCGCGTCACAGCACTTTTCGGCATCCCGAAATATCGCTACCATTTCGGGATGCCGAAAACCCTGGATGCCGCGCCCCCGCGCCGCGCCACGCGCCGCGCGGCGTGGCTCCTCGGGCCCGCAATGGTCGCGGGCGTGGCGTACCTCGACCCGGGCAACGTCGCGAGCAACATGACGGCCGGCGCCGTGTTCGGCTATCTGCTCGTGTGGGTGGTGGTGCTCGGCAACGTCACGGCGTGGCTGATCCAGTACCTGTCCGCGAAGCTCGGCATCGTCACGGGCGAGAGCCTCCCGCAGCTGCTGGGCCGCCGCATCCACCGCCCGTGGCTGCGGCGGGCTTACTGGCTGCAGGCCGAGCTCGTCGCGATGGCCACCGACGTCGCCGAGGTCATCGGCGGTGCCGTCGCCCTGAATCTGCTGTTCGGCATCCCGCTGCTGTGGGGCGGGGCGATCACCGGCGTGGTGTCGATCGGCCTGCTGCTGGTGCAATCCCGCCGGGGGGCGCGGGCGTTCGAGACCGTCGTGATCGGTCTCCTCGTCATCATCGCCGTGGGGTTCAGCGCGGGCCTCTTCTTCGCGCCGCCCGATCCCGTCGGTGTCGTCGGCGGGCTGGTGCCGCGGTTCGACGGGGCGACGTCGGTGCTGCTCGCGGCCTCCATCCTGGGCGCGACGATCATGCCGCACGCCATCTACGCCCACTCGGCGCTGAGCCGCGACCGCTTCGCTCCCGCCGAACCGACCGCCGCCGCCGATCTCGAGGCGGCTCGCGGTGTCTCGACGCCGCGCCTGCTGCGCGCGACCCGGTGGGACGTGACGATCGCCCTCGCCGTGGCCGGCACGGTGAACCTCGCGATCCTCCTGCTGGCCGCAGCCAACCTCACCGGCGTCGACGGCACCGACAGCCTCGAAGGCGCCTACGCGGCGCTCCGCGACGGGCTCGGGCCGCTGGTCGCGACGCTGTTCGCCGTGGGGCTGCTCGCGAGCGGCTTGGCATCCACGTCCGTCGGCGCGTACGCCGGCGCCGAGATCATGCACGGACTCCTCCGCGTCCGCGTGCCGCTCCTCGCCCGCCGCCTCGTGACCCTGGTCCCCGCGCTCGCGATCCTCGGGCTGGGCATCGACCCGACGGTGGCCCTCGTCCTCAGCCAGGTCGTGCTGTCGTTCGGCATCCCGTTCGCCCTGATCCCGCTCGTCGTGCTGACCTCCCGGCGCGACCTCCTCGGCGTCCATCGCAACCGCCCCCTCACGACCGCCGCGGGCGTGGTGGCCTCGGTGTTCCTCGTCGCGCTGAACGCCGTGCTCCTGTGGTTGGTGTTCAGCGGCGGTTAGGCTGAGCGCGTGGAATCGCCCGTGGCCGACGACTATCTCAAGGCCATCTACCACCACACCGAGTGGCAGGACGACCCGATCACGCCCTCGCAGCTGGCCGGGGTGCTGAGCCTCGCTCCCTCCAGCGTCACCGAGATGGTGAAGAAGCTCGCGGCGCAGGGGCTCGTGAGCCACCGGCCGTACGGTCCCGTCTCGCTGACGCCGGCGGGCGCGCGGCGCGCGGCGTCGGTGATCCGTCGGCACCGCCTCATCGAGACGTGGCTCGTGCGCGAGTTCCACTACTCGTGGGACGAGGTGCACGACGAAGCCGAGGTCCTCGAGCACTCCCTCAGCGACCGGCTCCTCGAGGGCATCGACGAGCGGCTCGGGCGACCCCGGTTCGACCCGCACGGAGACGCGATCCCGGATGCCACCGGCGCGGTGCACCGCGAACCCTTCGTGCTGCTGCAGGACGCGGCATCCGGTCACTCGGGGCGCGTGCTGCGCGTCAGCGATCGCGACCCCGAGCTGCTCCGGGCGCTCGTGGCGCGGCGGATCGACGTCGGCCACGAGGTCGAGGTCGTGTCGCCCGACACCGTGCGGGCGGACGGCGTCGAGGTGGCGCTGCCCGAGGGCGCCGGCGCCTCGGTCTGGCTCACGCGCTGACGCGCACCCTCAGGACGCCACGCGGCGCACGCGCTCGAACGGCCAGCGGACGTGCGTCGCGGTCTCGCAGGCGCGCCACAGGTCGGCGCTGAGCCCGCTGTCGCGCGTGAGACGCGCGGGAGTCGCCCGGCGCGGAAGGCCCCGCGCGAGCTGGGCGGGTCCGTACATCGAGCCGCCCTCGGCGTGCGCGTCGGTCAGGGCACGGACGAGAGCCCACGCCCCCTCCTCCTTCCCCTGCGTGAACGCGGCCTGGAGGTTGTCGACGAACCTCGTGAGGCGCGTCGGTTCGTTCACCCCGCGGATGCCACGGGTCCGGCCGCTCGTGGAGTACCCCGGGTGGGCGACCAGGCTCTCGACCGGCACGCTGTGCGCCGTGAGGCGACGGTCGGCCTCGAGGGCCAGCATCGTCGTGGCCGCCTTGGACTGCACGTACGCCCGCCAGGGCGTGTAGCCCTCGACGAGGTCGGGGTCCGTCGGCAGGTGCTTCCACAGCGAGGTCGCCATGCTGCCCACCCACACCATGCGTCCGCGCGCCGCGGCCAGCGGGGTCAGCAGCTCACCCGCGAGCGCGAAGTGTCCGAGGACGTTCGTTGCGAAGACCTTCTCGTGCCCGCCCGCGAGCTCGCGGGTCTTGGGCGGATGCACGATCCCGGCGTTCATCAGGAGTCCGTCGAGCCGACCGCGTGCACGCACCGTCGCCGCAGCGGCGCGCACCGACCCGAGATTGCTCGTGTCGAGGAGGAGCGTCTCGATCGAGGCATCCGGGTGCGTCCGACGCACGGCCTCCTTCGCGAGCACGAGCCGGTTCGGGTTACGGCCCGTCAGCAGCACGTGCGCGCCCGCACCGGCCAGCTGCTCGCACGAGAAGTAGCCGAGTCCGCGGGTCGCCCCGGTGACGAGGTACGCGCGGCCCGTGAGGTCGGGAAGGTTCCGGGGGTCCCACTCGTCGCGCGCCACCCTTCGACCCTAACCAGATCGCTCGGTGCCGTCACGGGTGCATTCCGGATGCGGAATACCGATCTCGTGAACTTTCTCGCTCCATCGCGTGACGAATGGCCGAGTCGATGCGTCTGAGGAGTGAGCACACCGGCTCCGCCGCGGCCACCACCCGGCGCGACGACGTCACTTAGGGAAGGAACCGATCATGGGTCTCGACGACAAGATCAAGAACGCCGCTCAGGACATCGTGGGCAAGGCGAAGGAAGCCATCGGCAACGCCACCGACAACGACAAGCTCGTCGCGGAGGGCAAGGCCGACCAGGTCAAGGCCGAGGCGAAGAAGGCCACCGAGGACTTCAAGGACACGTTCAAGTAAGCGTCCCGGGGCGCCGACTCCAGGGTCGGCGCCCCGCGCTCTTCCCCCTGGCCGTGTCGGACCGTCGCGTTAGGCTGGGCCCATGCGAACCCGGGGCGACATCGAGTGCTGGCTCACCGACATGGACGGCGTGCTCGTCCATGAGAACACCCCCGTGCCGGGTGCGTCCGAACTGCTCGCGCAGTGGCGGGCCGAGGGCACGCCGTTCCTCGTCCTCACCAACAACTCGATCTTCACGCCCCGCGATCTGAGCGCACGCCTGCGGTCCTCGGGGCTCGTGGTGCCCGAGTCCTCGATCTGGACCTCGGCCCTGGCCACCGCCGATTTCCTGCGATCGCAGATGCCGGGCGGCTCCGCCTTCGTCATCGGCGAAGCGGGGCTCACGACCGCCCTGCACGAGGCGGGCTTCATCATGACCGAGACCTCGCCCGACTACGTCGTGGTCGGCGAGACGCGCAACTACTCGTTCGAGGCGATCACGAAGGCCATCCGCTTCATCCGCGACGGCGCCCGTTTCATCGCCACGAACCCGGATGCCACGGGTCCCTCGACCGAGGGCGTACTGCCCGCGACCGGGGCGATCGCCGCGCTCATCACGAAGGCCACCGGCAAAGAGCCGTACATCGTAGGCAAGCCGAACCCGATGATGTTCCGGTCCGCCCTGAACCGCATCGGCGCGCACTCGGAGAACACCGGCATGATCGGCGACCGCATGGACACCGACATCGTGGCCGGCATCGAGGCGGGGCTGCACACCGTGCTCGTGATGACAGGCATCAGCGACCAGAACGAGATCGAGAAGTACCCGTTCCGGCCCGACGAGATCCTGGCATCCGTCGCCGACCTCGTCCGTGACGAGCCCGTCGAGTCCGACCTCGCCGACGGCGAAGAGGGCCTGGCCGAAGGCCTGTGACGTGGGCGCGCTCGACGACGGGGTGAAGGTCGCGGCGGTCGATGCAGTCGAGTGGGGCCGCTGGCTCGAAGAGAACCACACCGTGTCGAAGGGCGCGTGGCTGCTCCGCGGTCGGGGCGCCGACGCGGGCCGCTACGTCGAGTACGAGGAGGCGATCTGCGAGGCGCTGTGCTTCGGCTGGATCGACGGCCCGGTGCGGGTGTTCGACGAGGTGAGCTCGGGGCTGTGGTTCGCGCCGCGTCAGCCGCGGAGCGGATGGGCGGCGACGAACAAGGCGCGCATCGCCCGACTCGAGGCCGAGGGGCGTCTGCGGACCGCGGGTGTCCGCGCGCTCGAGGTCGCCCGCGCCAACGGCGCGTGGGAGATCCTCGACGGACCCGAGGCCGGCATCGAGCCGCGCGAACTCACCGCCGCTCTCGACGCGGTACCCGCGGCGCGAACGAACTGGGACGCGTTCCCGCCCTCGGCCCGGAAGTTCGGGCTCACTCAGATCGCGATGGCCGTGCGACCGCAGACGCGCGAGGCGCGGATCGCCAAGATCGTGGCCGACGCCGCCGCGGGCAAACGCCCCGTCTGATCAGGAGACCCCATGGACGACCGCACGCTCTGGCTCCTCACGGCCTTCGTCATCACCGCCGGCACGCTCGTCGCGTTCATCGTGCAGTGGCGCCGCTCGCGGAGGGGCAACCACCGCGACCCGTTCGACGGTCCGGGCGACGGCGGGGAGTGATCGCCGCATCCGCCCCGGCATCCGACTTACTGCGGCGCGAGCCCCAGGTCGTCGAGGTCGATGGATGCCAGCCACCGCAGGCCCTCGGCCTCGATCGCGGCCTGTGCGCCGGTCTTGCGGTCGACGATCACGGCGACGGCGACGACCTCGGCGCCCTCGCGGCGGAGCGCCTCGACGGCCTTGAGGGCGGACTGCCCGGTCGTGGAGGTGTCCTCGACGACGACGACGCGCTTGCCCGCGACGTCGGCGCCCTCGATCTGGCGGCCGCGGCCGTGGTCCTTGGGCTCCTTGCGCACGACGAACGCGTCGAGAGGGCGACCCGCGTGCACCGACTCGTGCATCACGGCGTTGGCGATCGGGTCGGCGCCGAGCGTGAGCCCGCCGACGGCGACGACACCGTCGAGGTCCTTCACGAGGTCGAGCACGAGACGGCCGATCGCGGGAGCGGCGCGGTGGTCGAGCGTGAGCTTGCGCATGTCGACGTAGTACGTCGCCTTCTTGCCGCTCGAGAGGGTGAAGTCGCCGTGGAACACCGCCTCGGCGTTGATGAGGCCGATGAGGGCCTGACGGTCGGCTTCGAGCTCGGGCGTGGAGGCGGCAGTCACGGCGTCGAGTCTATTTGGTGCGGAAAGCGAAGCCTCCGCCATCATGGGCGCATGCCGAAAACGCCCACCCCCGACCTCGTCGCGCTGCTCGCGACCGAAGGCGCGGGGACGGACGTGCAAGAGGCGCGCCAGGAAGCCAAGGCACGGGCATCCCGATCGCCCGAACTCCGCCTGGCTCTCGCGGAGCACTACCGGCAGATCGGGGATCGCGCGCAAGCGGGGCGGTGGGGCGTCGTCTTCCCGGGCTGGACCCGTCCGCGAGAAGTCGCCCACATGCGTCTGTGGCTACTCGGCCAGGCGACCCGGGGCAATTTCGTCCGCCAGAGCCTGCGCCTCGCTCACGACGAGGCGGTTCCGGCAGTGGTCGCCGACCTCACCTCACCGACGTACGTCGAGCGCGGACCGAACGACGGCTCGCCCGCCCAGGGTCTGGGGTGCGTCAGCATGCTCATCGCGGTCATCGGTCTGATCGCCGGCTTTCTCACGCTTCTCTGGAACACAGCCCACACGCTGTGGAATGCCTTCCTCTCCACGCCATCACCTCTCACTGCCGAACTCGCTCTCGCCGCACTGATCACGGTCATCGTCAGTGGAGGAGTGCTCGCCGCGGGACTGCGGCTCTTCGATCGTCCGGTCGAACTCCCCGACCCCGCATTCGCCACCCGGCGCGCCCTCGAGCTCCTCGACAGCCGACCGCAAGAGGGACGGGTGATGCTGCGCGCGCTCGTCCGTGCCGACGGCGATCCGGAAGCGCGACGCGCGCTCGTCGAAGATGCGCGAAGACGGAATCGCCCCGCCCAGGCGGGCCGCTGGGGCTGTCCGCTTCCCGGGGTGACCACGGAGGCGGAGCGCGACGCGTACGCGGCGAGCATCCTGTCGCGTGGAGGGAACGACCCGTCATCGGTCCTCGCCGAGCGGTCGCACCTGAGGTTCGACGATCCCGTGCCCGGAGACGTCCCCGACGTCGCACGACGGCTGGGCGCGGCGCCGTGGGATCCCCGGAGCGCGTCGCACTCCCCGGGGATCGCGTGGTGGGCCGCGGCCGCCCCGCTTCCGATCGGCGCGGCGGCGACCGCGTTCGCACCGGCGTCCGCACATGCGATCGCCGTCTCCTCCGTGATCGCCGTCCTGGCGATCTGGTGGGGGCTGTGTGTCCGAGGGGCCTTCTCCCGGAAACGGGAGCCGCGCGAGCGGTGGGCGTTCGCGATGGGGGCTCTCGCCCTCGTCTGGGCAGTGGGCGGTGTGCTGCTCGCCGCGGCACGGTAGGGGATCCCCCGCTGCAGCTCATCGAACGGCGATGTCGGCGCCCGAAAGTAGGCTGGATGCCATGCGCCTGGCCACCTGGAACGTCAACTCCGTCCGCGCCCGCGTCGCCCGCACCGTCGAGTTCGCCGTGCGCGAGCACATCGACGTGCTGGCGATGCAGGAGATCAAGTGCAAGACGGAGCAGTTCCCGTACGCCGCGTTCGAAGAGGCCGGGTATCACGTCGTCGCGCACGGGCTCAACCAGTGGAACGGCGTCGCGATCGCCAGCCGCGAGCCGATCGAGGACGTCGAGATCGGCTTCCCCGGCATGCCCGGGTTCGAGAAGGGCAAGGAAGGTCCCGATCTGCCGAAGGAGGCGCGGGCGCTCGGCGCGACCGTCAACGGCGTGAAGGTGTGGAGCCTGTACGTCCCGAACGGCCGCGGGCTCGACGACCCTCACTACCGCTACAAGCTCGACTGGCTCGAGGCCCTCCGCCGTCACACCGAAGACACGCTCGCGGCGAACCCCGGCCTGCCCCTCGCCCTCACGGGCGACTTCAACATCGCCCCGACGGATGCCGACAACGGCGACCCCACCGTGATCGAGGGCGTGACCACGCACGTCTCGCCGCCCGAACGCGCCGCGTTCGCCGCGTTCGAGTCCGCGGGGCTCACCGACGTCGTGCGTCCGCTCATTCCCACCGGCTACACGTACTGGGATTACAAGCAGCTGCGCTTCCCCCGCAACGAGGGTCTGCGGATCGACTTCATCCTCGGCTCGACGGCGTTCGCCGACGCCGTGCAGGGCGCCGAGATCCACCGCAACGAGCGCAAGGGCGAGGCGCCGAGCGACCACGTGCCCGTCGTCGCCGACCTCGACTTCACCGACGGCGAGGACGACGACCTCCCGATGATCTTCGGCTGACGGCATCCGGGATCTTTTTTCGTCCCCCTGTCGATTCCGGCCCGCGCCGTTCGACGCGATAGTAGGGGCAGGCATCCGCTCCCCCCGGAATCCACGGCAGCAGGGAAGAGAAGAGACCATGACGAAGTACATGCTGATCATGCGCGGCACCGACGAGGCGTACGCGGCGTACAAGCAGATCCCCTTCGAGCAGATCATCAACGACATGGGCGCGTACAACGAGTCCATGATCACCGCGGGCGTGCTCGTCGCCGGCGACGGCCTCGCCGAAGACATGAGCCAGAACTTCGTCGTCGAGTTCGGCGGTGAGGAGCCGGTGGTCACCGACGGCCCCTACGGCGAGACGCACGAGCTGTTCAACGGCTTCTGGATCATCGAGGTGTCCTCGCGCGACGAGGCGATCGAGTGGGCGCGCCGCGCGCCGCTCATCGCCGGCAACAAGCTCGAGGTGCGCCGCGTGACGGACGAGACCGACTTCGCCGCGTTCGCCGACAACGAGTACATCCAGAAGGAGGAGGGCTGGCGCGAGGAGCTGTCCGGGCGGTGACCGAGCCCGACCTCTCGCGCCGCGTCGCGGCGATCTGGCGCATCGAGGGTGCCCGGATCGTCGCGGCGCTGGCTCGCGTGGTCGGCGACCTCGGCACCGCGGAAGACCTTGCGCAGGACGCGCTCGTCGAAGCCGTGGAGCAGTGGGGGCGCGACGGCGTTCCGCGCAACCCCGGGGCATGGCTCACGGCGGTGGCGAAGCGTCGCGCGATCGACGGCTGGCGGCGCGAGCAGCGCCTCGGCGAGAAGTACCGCCTCCTCGCCGCCGACCTCGACGAGGTGGCCGACGACATGTGGGAGCCGATCGACGACGACGTCCTGCGCCTGGTCTTCGCCGCCTGTCACCCCGTGCTCTCGCGCGAAGCGCAGGTGGCGTTGACGCTGAAGGTCGTGGCAGGCCTCGACACCGAGGCGATCGCGCGGCTCTTCCTGGTCCCCGTCCCGACGATGCAGCAGCGGATCGTCCGGGCCAAGAAGGCGCTCAGCGCGGCGCGCGTCCCCTTCGCGGTGCCCGAGCCCGCGGAATGGCCCGCGCGGCGCACCGCGGTGCTGACCGTCGTGTACCTGATCTTCACCGAGGGCTACGTCGCGAGCACGGGCGACGCGGTCCTCCGCACCGAGCTGGCGCACGAGGCGCTGCGGCTCGGCCGCGTCCTCGACCGCCTACTCCCCCGCGAGCCGGAGGTGCTCGGGCTCTCCGCGCTCATGGAGTTCCAGGCATCCCGCTTCGCCGCCCGGATCGACGGGAACGGGGATGCCGTGCTGCTGGCCGACCAGGATCGACGCCGCTGGGATCACTCGGCGATCGCCCGCGGCCGCGCGCTCCTCGACCGGGCCGACGCCCTCGGCAAGGGCCGAGGCCCGTATCAACTGCAGGCCGCGATCGCGCTGTGTCACGCCGAGGCCGCGAGCGTCGAGGTGACCGACTGGGACCGCATCGTCCTGCTGTACGAGATGCTCGGCCGGATCACCGCGAACCCGGTCGTCGAGCTCAATCGCGCGGTCGCTGTGTCGATGGCATCCGGTCCCGAAGAAGGACTCGCGATCGTCGACGGAATGGATGCCACGCCCTTGCGGGGTTCGCACCTGCTGCCGTCGGTGCGCGGCGAACTGCTCGCGCGCCTGGGCCGCGTCGACGACGCCCGCGCCCAGCTGCTCGAGGCCGCGGGCCTCACCCGCAACGCCCGCGAGGCGGCGCTGCTGCGGCGGAAGGCCGAGGCGCTGGGCGGCTGAGGCGCGAAGGCCGACGCGCGCGAACGTCGACGCGCCGAACGTCGCAGATTTCCCCGTTCTTCGCAGGATTCGGGCGGAAATCTGCGAGGAAGCGCGGATTCTGCGAACTTCGGACGGGTGAGGGTGGACTCCGTCCGGAGGGGGATGCCGAACGTCGGAGGTCGCCCCTACCGTGGAGGGATGCCGAACCTCACGCGCGCGCAGTGGCGCAGCGACGTCGCCCTCGCGGCGGTGCTGTTCGTCGGGGGGCTCCTGAGCGCGGTGCTGTCCGCGGTCGCGGGGATCTACGGCGACCAGCAGGCCGAATTCATCTTCGCCGTCGTGTACGTCGCGGTGCTGGCCGTGCCGCTGGCCTTCCGCCGCCGGTGGCCGTCGATCGTGGCCGTGATCGTCTCCGTGGCGTACTTCGTCGCGGTCACGTTGCGCGTCCCCGAGATCTACGCGGGCAACATCGCGATGTTCATCGCGCTGTACACGGTCGGAGCCTGGTCGACGAATCGGCGCCGCGCCACGATCGTGCGGGTCGCCATCATTCTCGGCATGTTCGCGTGGCTGTTCGTCGTGATGTTCCAGGACGCCACGATGCCGGTCGACCAGGTGCCGGAGGGCTTCCCGTCGCGCACCGGCGCCTTCTCGCCCTTCGTCGCTGCGCAGTTGCTGACCCTAGGGGTCAACGCCCTGTTCTTCGGCGGCGCGTACTTCTTCGGCGAGCGCTCCCACCAGCAGCGTCTGCAGCGCGTCGCGCTCGAGGAGCGCACGGCCGAGCTCGAGGCCGAGCGCGAGATCACGGCCGCTCAGGCGGTGGCGCTCGACCGGGTGCGGATCGCGCGCGAACTGCACGACGTCGTCGCGCACCACGTGTCGCTCATGGGCGTGCAGGCGGGTGTCGCCCGTTCGGTGCTGGAACGCGACCCCGACACCTCGCGGCGGGTGCTGAGCGGCATCGAGGAATCGGCGCGCACGTCGCTGAAAGAGCTGCGGCAGCTGCTCGAAACCCTCCGGACCCCGGATGCCACCCACGGCGAGGAGCCGAGCACCGACACCGCTCCGACGACGCACGGTCTGGCATCCCTCCCCTCCCTCGTCGCGGAGGCATCGGCCGCGGGGCTTCCGACGACGTTCGCCGTGATCGGCGAGCCGGCGGTCGAGCCGCCGCCGCTGGTGCAGGTGAACCTGTTCCGGATCGCGCAAGAGGCCCTGACGAACGCCCGTCGGCACGCGGGACCGGATGCCACGGCCGACGTGCGCGTCCGGTTCGACGACACGTCGGTCGAGCTCGAGGTGACCAATACCGGTCGGCGCGGGACGGCGACCCCGGGGCTCGGGCAGCTCGGGATGCGGGAGCGCGCGGCGGTGTCGGGCGGCAGCATCGAGATGGGCCCGCGTTCGCGCGGAGGCTATCTCGTGCGGGTGCGCGTGCCGTTGGTCGAGAGCGAGGTCACGCATGCCTGACCTGCGCGTACTGCTCGTCGACGACCACGCGATGATGCGGGCGGGGTTCCGCACGATCCTCTCGCTCGAGGACGACATCGAGGTGGTCGGCGAAGCGGGCACGGGTGTCGAGGCGATCGCCGCCGCCGCGCGCCTGCGACCGGACGTGATCTGCATGGACGTGCAGATGCCCGACATGGACGGCCTTGAGGCAACGCGACGCATCATCGCCGACCCGGCTTCCGACGCGGCGGTGCTCATCGTGACGACGTTCGACCGCGACGACTACCTCTTCGATGCGCTCGGGGCGGGGGCGAGCGGGTTCCTGCTCAAGAACGCCGGACCTGAAGAGCTCGTGGGCGCGGTGCGGGTCATCGGCGCGGGCGATGCGCTGCTCGCGCCGGAGGTGACACGCCGCGTCATCTCGCGGTTCGCCGGGCGCGGGGGCGAGGTCGCACCGCCTTCGCCCGCGGTGGAGCCACTCGTCCTCGCGGAGCCCCTCACCGAACGCGAGGCCGAGGTGCTGAAGCTCGTCGCCGAGGCCTTGAGCAACGCCGAGATCGCCGCGCGGCTCTTCATCGGCGAAGCCACGGTCAAGACGCACGTGTCGAACGTGCTGCAGAAGCTCGGCGCGCGCGACCGGGTCCAGGCCGTCGTGCTCGCGCATCGGCACGGCCTGACGTAGGGCCTCCCCCGCGCGGCGGAGTCGCAGAACCCTCCCCCGGATGGATGCCACGCCGCACCCGTGTCCGTAGCGTGGAGGCCATCACCAGAAAGGGGTGGAGCGTGCTCGAACTGGACGGCATCACCAAGAGCTACGGCGGTCGCCGCGTGCTCGACGACGTGAGTTTCACCGTGGCTCCGGGACGGCTGACGGGCTTCGTCGGTGGCAATGGCGCGGGGAAGACCACGACCATGCGCATCGCGCTCGGCGTCCTCGGCAAGGACGCTGGAACCGTTGCTCTCGACGGCACGCCGCTCACGGCGGCCGACCGGCGACGCTTCGGGTACATGCCCGAGGAGCGCGGCCTCTATCCGAAGATGAAGGTCGTCGAACACATCGCCTACCTGGCCCGGCTTCACGGTTTCAGCAAGGCCGAGGCCACGGCGAAGGCGACGGCGCTGCTCCAGCGCCTCGGCCTCGGCGAGCGGCTCAACGACCTGGTCGAGACGCTGTCGCTCGGCAATCAGCAGCGCGCGCAGATCGCCGCGTCGCTCGTGCACGAGCCCGACGTCCTGATCCTCGACGAGCCGTTCTCGGGCCTCGACCCGCTCGCGGTCGACGTGGTCGCGGGCGTGCTGCAGGAGAAGGCGGCGACGGGCACCGCGGTGCTGTTCTCCTCGCACCAGCTCGACGTCGTCGAGCGGCTGTGTGACGACCTGGTGATCATCGCCGCCGGCACGATCCGCGCGGCCGGCAGCCGCGACGACCTCCGCGCGCAGCACGCGACGCACCGGTACGAACTGCTCTCGGGCGGCGACGCGGGTTGGCTGCGCGATCAGCCCGGCATCACGGTGGTCGACTTCGACGGCGGGTACGCCGTGTTCGACGCCGCCGACGACCACGCGGCCCAGGCCGTGCTGCGCGCGGCCGTCGCTCGCGGCGACGTGGCGAGCTTCGCGCCGCAGCGGCCCACCCTCGCCGACATCTTCAAGGAGGTCATCCAGTGAGCACCGCAACGACGCCGCGCCCCGCCCCGAGCGAGCTGCAGAGCGTGTGGCTCGTGGCCGAGCGCGAGATCGGCTCGAAGCTGCGCAGCAAGGTCTTCGTGATCTCGACAGCGATCCTCGTCGTCGCGGCTCTCGCGTCGGTGCTGTGGGGCGGATTCGCCGCGCGCGACGCCGGGGGCAGTGGCATCCCGGTCGCGGTCACGAATCAGACGCAGCCCGCCCTGTCGGGGGTCGAGGGCGTCGACGCGACGGTCGCCGACTCCGATGCCACCGCGCGTGCGCTCGTCGAGGACGGGACCGTGGATGCCGCCCTGGTGTCGGGATCGTCGAACCCGGCGTTCGACTACACCGTCGTGGTGAAGGACAGGGTGCCCGCCGCGCTCCTGCAGCTCCTGAGCGAGACCCCGGAGGTCGAGACGATCGAGCCCGGCGCGGGTGCGGCCGACGCGCTCCGCTACTTCATCGCGCTCGGCTTCGGCATCGTCTTCCTGATCGCCGCGAGCACGTTCGGCGGGACGATCGCGCAGAGCGTCGTCGAGGAGAAGCAGACGCGCGTCGTGGAGATCCTCATCTCCGCGATCCCGGTGCGGGCGCTGCTGGCCGGCAAGGTGCTGGGCAACACG
Source organism: Microbacterium sp. T32 (assembly GCF_001619615.1). Taxonomy (GTDB): domain Bacteria; phylum Actinomycetota; class Actinomycetes; order Actinomycetales; family Microbacteriaceae; genus Microbacterium. Next base: position 1,667 of record NZ_LQQP01000022.1, on the reverse strand, counting down.
GTCCTCGCGATGGCTCAGATCGTGCTGCTGGCGGCGGTCGCCGTGATCGGTCTGGCGGTCACGGACCAGGTCGGAGTGCTCGGCGCCCTGGGCGCACCCATCGCCTGGTTCGCGATCTTCTTCCTGTTCGGATTCATCCTGCTGGCGTCGCTGTTCGCCGCCGCGGCCGCGATGGTCTCGCGTCAGGAGGACATCGGCGCCACCACCACGCCGATCACCATGCTGATCATGGCGCCGTACTTCCTCGTGATCTTCTTCAACGACAACCCCGTCGTGCTGACGATCATGTCGTACGTGCCGTTCTCGGCGCCCGTCGGGATGCCGCTGCGCCTCTACCTCGGCGACGCCCATTGGTGGGAGCCCGTGCTCTCACTGCTGATCCTGATCGCCTCGTGCGTCGGAGCGATCGCCGTCGCCGCCCGGATCTACCAGAACTCCCTGCTGCGCATGGGGGCCCGCGTCAAGCTGGCGGAAGCGCTGCGGGGCTGACCGGCTCGGGCCCGGTCACCGGTGGGATGGATGCCACGGCTTCTGGCATCCATCCCGCTTCTCATTCCTCGAGGACCGCGAGGACGTTGCCCGCCGGGTCACGGAACCACGCGATCAGCGGGCCGCCCTCGCGCATGATGCCGCGGGAGTCGGTGGGGAAGTCGGCGTCGTCGTAGATCTTCGTCTCGACGCCGCGCGAGCGCAGGTCGTCGACGGCGGCCTCGACGTCGGCGACGGGGAAGTTGAGCACCGTGAACGACGCCGGGACGTGGTGCGGCTTGCCGTACACGAGGACGATCCCTCCGGACGCCAGATGGAGGCGGAGGAACCCGGATCCCTCGAGCACCTCCACGCGCAGGCCGAGGGTGTCGGCGTAGAAACGGTGGGCGGCGTCGAGGTCGTCGACGGCGAATCCGGAGAACGCCCCTTCGGAGTGGAACATGGTCGTGCCCTTTCTCTAGTTCTGCCTGATGTAGGCCGTGACGCTCTCGGACAGTCGGACGGGCGTCCCCGCGACGGCGTCGTCGGCCGGGTCGCCGATCGCGACCGTGAGCCTCTCGTCCACCCCGAACACCGCGGCCCCGGGGTGGCCGCCGCTCGCGCATCCCGCCGACCACGGCCGGTTCTCGGTGGATGTGAAGACCGCGATGCATTCCCCGTCGCCGTCGTCGGGGACGGCGAGGTAGATGCGGAAGTCGCGGATCGTCGCGATATAGCGGATGCTCGCCGGGTCGATGCCGCTGTCGGACAGGATGTCGCCCGAGATCACGTCCTCGGCGGTCTGGGCGAACGCGAGCTCGGGCAGCGCCGGCGCCGACGCGTCGGCCGGGGCGGGCTGGGTGGCCGCGGCGAAGCCGATCGCGGCCCCGAGGCCGACGAGGGCGACCGCGGCGAGCGCGGTGAGGATGCCACGCCGGACGGGGCGGGGCGTGCGCGGGGTGGCATCCGTCGGCTCGTCGGGCGTGGGTGGCGTGGGCGGCGCGGGCGTGTCCGGTGCGGGGTCCGCGCGGATCTGATCCTCGAGCGTGCTGAGCCGGGCGATCTCGTCGGCGGTGGGCGCCATCCCGCGCCCGCCGTACACGCGCTCGCGCAGCCGCGCCAGCTCGACGTCCTCGTCGCTCATGCCTCGACTCTAGGGCGCGGCGGGTGGGCCGGCGCCGTGTCGGGGTGGGGTGGGG
>NZ_LQQP01000021.1 GCF_001619615.1 Microbacterium sp. T32 | reverse complement strand
GGGTTATAGGCAAGAACGTGTGGATGGGATCGTGATCTAGCCGCGTGATTTTGCGGTAGATCGGGGTTGCGTATGGTCCGCGACGCTTAGGCGTGGACGTTCCCTCGAATCAGGCGCTGTGCGTGATATGCGGTGCTCGGCTGGTGAAGAACGGGAAGACCGCCGCCGGAACACAGCGGTGGAGATGCCCGGGCTGCGGCGCGTCCTCAGTTCGCTCCCGCCGTGACGTCACCGAGCGCGAGCAGCTGCGCCGGTTCCTGCGATGGGTGACAGGCAAGGCCACTCAAGCCGAGATCGGCGGCGGCACCGGGCGCTCGTTCCGTCACGACACCGCGTGGTGTTGGGCTCTGCAACCGGTCCTGCCGGTCACCGGGGAGGTCCACGATGTCGTCCTCGTCGACGGCGTCTGGATCGGCTCCTGGTGCCTTCTCATCGCCCAATCCGACACCGGACGTGTCCTCGCCTGGCAGTGGTGCGCCAGAGAATCCACGGCCGCATGGACGGCCCTGTTCGACCAAGTCCCGCCACCGGTCGTCGTCGTCACCGATGGCGGTTCCGGCATCCGCTCCGCCTTGGCCGCCACCTGGCCCGACACCGCGGTGCAGCGCTGCATCTTCCACCTGCAACTGAACGTCACCCGCGAGCTGACCCGAAATCCCCGCACCCGCGCCGGCCGCGACCTGCGTCAGATCTCCCTTGCCCTGACCGCGATCCACACCATCGACGACGCCATCGCCTGGCGGCTCACGTTGCAAGCCTGGTGGCAGACGCACGGGCATCTCACCAAAGAACGCACCCTCTACACGAACGGGCACTTCGGATACACCCACTTCAAACTACGCCGCGCATGGAACATCCTTCACCGCGCCGCCGAAGCCGGGCACGTCTTCACTGCTCTCGAGCACGGAAACCCGCGCACCACCTCACGCCTCGAAGGGTTGAACAGTCAGATCCGACACCTCCTGCGCCACCACCGCGGAATGCCCACCGAGCACCGCCGCAGAGCCGTCGAATGGTTCCTACTGATCCAGGAGATCCCCCTTGAACACGCGCACCGACACGCAACCAAACCCGCCCCGACGACCACGGCTGTCGAGCCCGACGACGCCGGAGCACCACCGCTCTACGACACCGCCCTCAGCGCCGAGGAAGGCCTCTGGATGCGAACCGGATGGGCAGGACGAAGATGACACGCCCGACCCATCCACACGTTCTTGCCTATAAGCC
>NZ_LQQP01000020.1 GCF_001619615.1 Microbacterium sp. T32 | reverse complement strand
GCTTGGGGTGCGGCTGGGCTCCGCATGTTGCTGGGAGCCTGGTGTCCTGATGCGCTGTGTGCGGTGTTCGCATCTCAAGGGAAGGTCCCGCTGTCTGAGGTGCGACGGTGGAGGCCGCGGGCGCCCCTCGGCTGGCTCGAGTGGCTGGATTCCGCGGCCCCACCGCTGGACGTGATTCGCGGGTCGTCGGCGGCCAGCGGTTCGCCAGGAGCGGTGCGTTAGCTGGTCGAGCAGGCCATGTTTCACGTGGAACAACAGGACCGCGCCAGGAGGTGATGCGGTCGGGATTCGCGAGACGACGACGACGACACTCAGGTTCGGTGTGCATCGCGAGCCGAACCGGCCAATGAGCCCGCTCACGCCTTGGTGGATGGGGACGGGACATCTCGTCGTACCGCGCTTCGGTCTGACGTCGGCTGGCTGCAGCCTCACGGCCGCGCGTACTCCGCTGTGACCCGAGGGGCACGCTGTGGGCGGAAGAGGAGGGCGCAGCATGTGCGCCACTCCCCCAGCCCCGCCAACGGCCGCGTCCCGTTCACCGGGGATGGGGACGCTGACGCCACCAGTGCCGTGGTGAGTGGGTCGCGGCGTCCGGTTGATCGTGAAGCTCGGCCGATTCGAGGAGTCGCCCACGGGGATCGGAAGGCAGACCGGTCAGAAGGACGAGGGACGGGTGGCCGAGCGAGGGTGGACACAGCCCGATCCGGATATGGGAGTCCGACGTCGCGTGCACCTGTGCGGGCATGCTGACCTATGTTCGCAGGAGTAGGCCCAGAACGGCCACCGCGTGTGGATACGGTCGCGCGTACGTCGGACAATTCCGATGGTGGACGGCCCTGAGTACCGGCGTCTCCTTCGGATAGCAGACGGTGGTGAGCGTCGCGTCGGCGTTTGAGGACTGGCGGCTGCAGGTGAGTTCGGGGCAGGCTCCCGAGCCGCACACCCGTCAACATCGGCACCGTTCCACGTGAAGCACGGTTCGGAACGGCCGAAGGGTGCCCTACCACCCTTCTTTAGGACACGTCGCGGAGTTCCAATCGCGACGCGCGCGTCCCGATCGATGGGATCAGCGAAGTCGGCGTCTGGCGGTGCGGCGCCCGGCGCGAGAACCGCGCGGACGCGTCGCTCTCGTGAACGGCGTTCGTGAGCGCGCCTCTTCCTGGGTCGGCGTGCCGACATGTCCCGCCGTGCAGCATTCCGGCGGACCTGGGGGCTGCGACGGCGACCACCGGCTGTGGCTTCTCCGCCGGACCACGCAAGGCCTCAAGGAGCGGGCCGCAACCGCTGTGCGTGGACGCGGATGCGCAGGGATCCCGAGCGGTCCCCCTGTCATGTGGCATGCGGTGGTCAACTCCACGCGGCTACCTAGTCGGCAACAGATTTGTATGGGGCAGGCCCCACCATGGGCGAGCGGTGAGAGGTGCGCAGCTGAAGGGCTGGGCGACGCCCACTCTTGTCGAGGCCTGTCCTGTCGATGCGACCGCTCAATTCCGGGCTCGTGGCCAGTCGCCACCTCATCCTGCAAGAGGGTGTGCCAGCGCAACACCTCGGCGCTGACCCACCGACCGTTTCACGTGAAACATTCACGCCCGATTTGCTGTTCACGGGCATGTGGTGCGTCGAGCGCGTCCCGCGCAGTCCCGAAGAGATCGCTCTCCGCCGCAGTGCGGGAGTGATCCTTCTGCCGTACGTAGGTCGAATGGGGGTGCTCGTCGATCATCGTGCTCCGGAGTAATCCGACCTGCCGCGCAGACCGGCGCTGACGTAGTTGCGGGGTCGCTCTCGACTCGTGCGTGACGTCGGGCTGGCCGCCAGGCGGGGGGCCAGTGCGCCCTGTGCGCCGCACGTGGTTCGTCTCCCCACCCCTCCGGGCCACGCTGCGTCACCATCGGTGCACAGTGTCCGCAGCGCGCAGCGCGCCTCGTCGGTCGGCGCTGCGCGCGTGTCGCGCGTTGGGGAGGCATTCTGGTGCGCGCGTTGGGATTCACCACCAGTGACTGCGCCGACCCGGCACGAAGCTGTCGCCGGGTACGCCGCCTTCATGTTTGGAGGGAGAGGTAGTCGCATTCGTTGACAGAGGGATGTCGCTCGGGAGGCTGTGGCGCGACGCGGGCAGTGTCATCGGAGCGGTCAGTCTGTCGGGCGCCCGCGTGCCCGACGGGCCTGAGCACCGCGGACTCTGAAGCCCGGCGTGCACGACCCCCGATTCCAGATCCCCCGCCGGACGACGGCCGCACGGCGCACGAGTCGGTTCACCCGCGACGACCGTTTCACGTGAAACATCGTCTGGTGCAGGCGTCGGTGGTGCGCCACTACCTCCCATGCGGGGAACCTCGTGATCATCGGGCAGGTTCGGCGAGCGCTCGTATCGTCTGCCTCCCCGGCTGACGAGGAACCTTAGATCTACGACGGGCGCACGGAGCGTGAGAGCACACAAGCTGAGGCAGGCAGATGGCGTATGCGTTGGCGCCTGGTGCGTTGCCCGCTTCGCGTGAGGACTGGGGTGCTGCAGACAGATGTGGCCGGTGGCCGTCGTTACGGAGAAGCTCGCCCCTTGGCGGGCGGCTGAAGCCAGGCGACGAAGCCGCGGTCTTCGCCCCGCCGACCCTCGAGTAACGCCGCAGTGTCCGGCTCCTCACGCGCAGCAACGTCGTCCGACGTCACCCCAAGATCGCAACGGCAGCTGCCTTCCTCCGTACCGTGGCGTTTCACGTGAAACACCCGTGGCGAGGTGTGGCGTGACCGTGGCGTGTGGTGCCGAACATCCGCCAACCCGTCGTCGGGCGACGCTCCAAACAGCGCCATCGTCTCCCGACGTGCTGATCGCGGCCACCCATCATTCCAGCGCGTCTTCCGCCCAACGGGCCAGGCGGAAAGGCGTCAGCATCCTCTGAAGCCTCTCGCGCGTGCTGCGGCTCGAGCTCTCGCTGACACGAGAGCTGTTTCACGTGAAACATCGTCCGTGGTGTCTTGCGAGATCGCGGCACACCGCCCGGTGGTGGCGGTGCACGCGGACACCGACGGGAACCACCCCGGGCCTCGCGCACCGTCGACGGGAATGGGGGGCCGCAAATGGGCACCGGTACGGGGGTACCTCCTCCTCACCACACGGCCCGCATCATGGAACCGACACCGGCAGCATCCATGGCCAGGCGCTCCCCGCGCGGGTGGCAGCGATACCTGAGGCGCGGCCCGCTCGACGTGAAACATCCCGCCACCCACGTGTGTGAGCCCGAAATACCACGGACAGGGGACTGCGCTGCAGCGACAAGAACGGCGCGGACTCCTGCCTGCTACTGCCGGCCGCGAGTGCGGCTATGCCCGGAGGCGCAGGCGCGGTCCCGCGCCGATGATGCTGACACACCTGGCCCGCCGCGACACCGCACGGAAGTGTGGTGCCGCGCGGCTGATGCACACTCCGGGGCTAGTCGCCAGTCCCCGTCGCCCGAGCACCGGGACCGGAGGCCGAACCTGCCGATGCAACAGAGCGCAAAACCACGCATCGGATGCGTCCCGGTCCCTACGCGACCACCGCCACCCCACGTAGACTGAGAACGTTGTCCCCGGAGATGAAGGAGCGCGTTTCACGTGAAACAATCCGGCGAGTCGTCTGGCTCGATTTCCTTCGAGGACTCCCCCATTGCACGTGAGCTCGCGGATCTTTCGGCTCGACGCCGAGCACTGGAGGCTGTCGAGGTGAAGTTGTCGGGACGCACCCGCGTGTTCACTGTGTCGAACCAGAAGGGTGGCGTCGGTAAGACGACGACGGCAGTGAACATCTCTGCCGCCCTCGCCACGCTCGGCGCCAAAGTTCTCGTCATCGATCTCGACCCGCAGGGTAACGCGTCCACCGCTCTGGGTGTCCCCCATAACGCGGACACCGCGAGCATCTACGACGTCCTGATCGATGAGTTCCCCCTGGCCGACATCATTCAGACCAGCCCGGAATCGCCGAACCTCCTCTGTGCGCCGAGCACCATCCACCTCGCCGGTGCCGAGATTGAACTCGTGTCACAGGTCGCGCGAGAGCATCGCCTTCGCGGGGCGCTCCGCGACTACCTCGCGAACGCCGACAACCACCTCGACTTCGTCATCATCGACTGCCCGCCGTCGCTGGGACTCCTGACGATCAACGCCTTCACGGCAGCGGATGAAGTCCTCATCCCGATCCAGTGCGAGTACTACGCGCTCGAGGGTCTGAGCCAGCTCCTCGGCAGCGTGCAGATGATCCAGAAACACCTGAATCCCGGTCTGCATGTCTCGACGATCCTGCTGACGATGTACGACGGTCGGACCCGTCTGGCGCAGCAGGTTGCCGACGAGGTCCGCGAGCACTTCTCCGATGAGGTGCTCAACACAGTGATTCCCCGCTCGGTGCGTGTCTCAGAGGCGCCGAGTTTCGGTCAGACGGTCATCGCTTACGATGGCCAATCAGCGGGCGCGATCGCCTATCGCGAGGCAGCGGTCGAGATCGTCGCACGCGACACCACCACGAAGGAAGACTGATGGCCAAGAGAACCGGACTGGGCCGCGGCATCGGTGCCCTCATCCCCACGGCGGAATCGTCAGAGGCGCGCCCCGTCGACGTCTTCTTCCCCGGCGCAAGCACAGCAACGGAGCCGGCGCCCGCGGCAGGGGCGAAAGACGACGCAGCCGAGGCTGAGCTCGTCAGCGTCCCCGGTGCGCGTCTCGTGCACGTCGATCCCCAGTCGATCGTGCCGAACCCGCGGCAGCCCCGCACCCACTTCGACCCGGAGGACCTCGCCGAGCTGGTCCACTCGGTCCGCGAGTTCGGCGTCCTCCAGCCGGTCGTCGTCCGCGACAAGGGTGACGGCACGTACGAGCTCATCATGGGTGAGCGTCGCACGCGCGCATCGCGCGAGGCGGGGCTGACCTCGATCCCGGCCGTGGTCCGCGAGACGGAGGACGAGTATCTCCTCCGCGACGCCCTCCTCGAGAACCTGCACCGCTCGCAGCTCAACCCCCTCGAAGAGGCGTCGGCCTACCAGCAGCTCCTCGAGGACTTCGGCATCACGCAGGAAGAGCTCGCGACCCGGATCGGCCGGTCGCGGCCCCAGATCAGCAACACGATCCGTCTGCTGAAGCTCCCCGTGCCGGTGCAGCAGCGCGTAGCGGCCGGTGTCCTGAGCGCGGGCCACGCGCGCGCGATCCTGTCGCTCGAAGACCCTCGAGAAATGCAGAAGCTCGCCGACAAGATCGTCAACGAAGACCTGTCCGTGCGCGCCGCCGAGGCGGCCGCGAAGATGCCCGGGGTGGCACCCGTCCGGCAGAAGCCGAAGGCCGGTGGCCGCCGGTCAGGCCTCGACAGCATCGCCGATCGACTCGGCGACAAGTTCGACACCAAGGTCCGCGTCTCCCTCACGGCGAGAAAAGGCCAGATCAGCATAGATTTTGCGACGATCCAGGACCTGAATCGCATCCTCTCTGTCCTGGGTGAAGAGGGTTACACCGGCTGAACGTCGGGGCATTCCTTCCTCGGCATACGCTGGGATCCGCCTCTCGGCGGCTCCCGTGTCGGGGTGCCGACGTAGGCTGGATGGGTGACCGCGAAAGACCAGAGCCCTCGCCGCCGCGCCAGCCTCGAGCTGCTGCGCGCCGAGGCCTCGGACGAACTCGCGGTCCTCATCCACGAGCGACTGCGGGGCGGCGAGGACCCGTGGGAGTTCATGGAAGACCTCCCCAGCGTCGATGAACTCGTCGTCCTGACCCTCCGGGCCGAGAACATCGCAGAGAACGGCGGCCTGCGTCCGAACCGCTCACGCAACTACCGCGTGCTGCGGCAGATCGCGCTGGAGTATCCCCCGCTCACGCGCGCTGTGTGGCGCATCCTGGGCGAAGACGAGCCGCACCGGCGTTGGGACGCCTCGGCGCGTCTCGACGTCTCCTGAGCCGCCCCTGACCCGCGCTTCGCGCGCGGTGGTTCGCGGCATCCATCGACGAAAAAGCCCCCGACATCACGAGGATGCCGGGGGCTTTCGCTGCGAGCGGGCTCAGCCGAGGTAGGCCTGGAGGTCCTTCTCGAGGGCGAACTTCGGCTTGGCGCCGATGATGGTCGTCTTGACCTCGCCACCCTCGAAGACCTTCATCGCGGGGATGGAGGTGATCTGGTACTTCATCGCGAGGTCGGGGTTCTCATCGACGTTGAGCTTCACGATGGTGATCTTGTCGGCGTTCTCGGACTGGATCTCGTCGAGAACGGGGCTGACCATACGACACGGTCCGCACCACTCGGCCCAGAAGTCCACGAGAACGGGGCCCTCGGCCTGCAGGACGTCCTGCTCGAAGGTCGCGCTGGTCGTCACCTTGGCGGTCATGTGCATTTCTCCTTAGATGGAAGCGTTACCGGTGGAAACCCCGGTGAGCGCGGGTTTATTCCTCAGACGACAGCGGGGTCGGGGAGCCCGTCGATGGGGCTCTCGGCGACGGCGGGCTCGCCCGCCTCACCGCGCGCGGCGAGGAAGTGCTCCACGTCGAGCGCGGCCACGGTGCCGCTGCCGGCTGCCGTGACGGCCTGACGGTACGTCGGGTCGATGACGTCACCGGCGGCGAAGACACCCTCGACCGACGTGCGCGACGAGCGACCGTCGACCCAGATCGTGCCCTCGGCGGTGAGCTGCAGCTTGTCGTGCACGAGGTGCGTGCGCGGGTCGTTGCCGATCGCGACGAACAGACCGTCGATGGGGAGGTCGCGCTCGGTGCCGTCGACCGTGGAGCGGAGGCGGATGCCGTTGACGGCGTCCTCACCGAGGATCTCCGCGACCTCGCTGTTCCACACGAACTCGATCTTGGGGTTCGCGAAGGCGCGCTCCTGCATGATCTTCGACGCGCGGAGGGTGTCCTTGCGGTGGACGATGTAGACCTTCGAGGCAAACTTCGTCAGGAAGTTCGCTTCCTCCATGGCCGAGTCGCCGCCGCCGACGACGGCGATGGTCCGCTCGCGGAAGAAGAAGCCGTCACACGTGGCACACCACGAGACGCCACGGCCCGAGAGACGCTCTTCGCCCTCGAGGCCGAGCTTGCGATAAGCGGAGCCGGTCGCGTAGATGATCGACGCGGCCTCGTGCACCTTGCCGCTGCCGAGCGTGACCTTCTTGACCGGGCCGTCGAGTTCGAGCGAGACGACATCGTCGTACAGGACCTCGGCGCCGAAACGCTCGGCCTGGGCCTGCATCTTGGCCATGAGGTCGGGTCCGAGGATGCCATCGGGGAAGCCCGGGAAGTTCTCGACGTCCGTGGTGGTCATGAGGTCGCCACCGGCTTCGACGGAGCTCGCGACGACGAGGGGTTCGAGGTTGGCTCGGGCGGCATAGATCGCGGCCGTGTAACCGGCCGGGCCCGACCCGATGATGATGACGTGACGCACGGTAGCGCGTTCCCTTCGTTGATTCCGTCGGATGAAACCCATGGTAGCCCCGCAATATTCCGCGGGCCGGGGGCTAGCGCCGGGGCAGGAAGCGCCGGCCGAGAGCGAGCGCCGGCGCGAGTTCGGGGGCTCGGAAGACCGCCAGGATGCCGATGTACACGGCGAGCACGACGAGCCCCACGATCGCGGCTCCGGCGGCGCCCGCCACGGAACTGCTCGTCGTCCACCCGTCGAAGCCGCCGAGGAGCAGCAGGACGCCGAAACCGGCGGCGGCGGCGGGCAGCGCGGCGAGGGCGAACTTCCCGAGCGCGAGGAGCCACGCGGCCGTGTCGATCCCGGACAAGCGTCGGTGCAGCAGAACGGTGGCGACGAGCACCTGCACGATGCTCGCGATCGACTGCGTCAGCGCGACCCCGGCGGCGAGGTCCTCCCGCGGGAGGACCTCGCCCGCGAGGACCGCTCCCCCGGCGACCAGGACGCACTGCAGGAGCGTGAAGAAGAACGGCGTCCGGGTGTCGTTGTACGCGTAGAACGTGCGCTGCACGACGAACAGCACGGCCAGGGGCACCAGGCACAGGAGGAAGCAGAGCAGCACGGGGGCTGCGGCGACGGCCTGCACCGGACCGTTGGTGAAGATCCGGGTCGCGGGGACCGCGGCCACGGCCAGGGCCGCGGTGGCGGCGACGATGAAGAAACCGAGGGTGCGGATGCTGCGTGAGATGTCGGCCTTGACCTCGTCGTGGCGTCCGGCGGCCGCGTGCTCGCTGAGCTGCGTGAAGTACGGCGTTCCGATCGACAGCACGATGATGGAGTACGGCAGCATGAACAGCAGCCACGCGTTCTGCGACGCGAAGATCGCCGGATCCTCCCCCGAGGCGCCGGAGAGGACGTTCGACTGCACGATGCCGGCCAACTGCCCCGCGACGACCATGAGGAACGTCCACCCGGCGAGGCGCCCGATGTGGCGCAGGCCCACGCCCTTCCACTGGAAGTCGGGGCGCAGGGCGAGGCCCGCGCGGCGCCAGAAGAACAGGAGCACGACGGTCTGGACGACGATGCCCAGGGTCGCCGTCCCGGCGAGGATCGCGATCATCCCCGGGGTCCAGGCATCCACTCGGGTCTGAGGACCCCCGAAGACCAGGATGAAGGCGCCGAAGCCGAGGATCGAGACGACGTTGTTGACGATCGGCGCCCACGTGTACGGACCGAAGACGCGGCGGGCGTTGAGGATCTCGCCGAGGAGCGCGTAGAGACCGTAGAAGAAGATCTGCGGCAGGCACCAGTACGCGAATGCCGTAGAAAGGGCGAGCTGATCGGGCGTGAACTTGCTCGCGTAGACCTGGACCAGAAGGGGTGCGCAGATGATCGCCAGGGCCGTCGCGCCGAGGAGCCCGACGGTGCCGAGCGTGAAGAGCTTCGAGATGAACGCTTGACCGCCGTCCGCGTGCGCGGCGGCCTTCACGATCTGCGGGACCACGACCGCGGTGAGCAGACCCGTGGAGATGATCGCGTAGATGTTGTTGGGCAGTTGGTTGGCGACGGCGAACGCGTCGCCCGTGGCCAAGGATCCGATCGCGGCGACCAGCACGATCGTGCGGACGAGACCGCTCACGCGGGAGACGATCGTCCCCGCGCCGATGAGCACGCTGGCCCGGCCGATACTGCTCACGCGGGGTTCTCCTGATCGTCGTGCGGGTCGGGGGTCGGGGAATCGGCGATGGCCGCTGACGAGGCGGTGGCCGCCCGGGTGCGTCGGCGGCGCGCGATCGTCCGCAGCACTCCGACGCCCAGGAACACCACGACGAGCACGATGATCGCGATGAGCCCGATGCTCTCCCACTCGGCGCGCACCTCGACCTGCACGCTCTGGCGCGCACCGATCGGCTCGCCCGTGGGGCTGAAGAGCTGCATCGCGACGACGACCTCGCCGTTCGCGACACGCGCCTGGACCGGGACCTCGAGACGCGTGTTGGCCGACGCCTGGGCCTCCACGGAGGTGTTCGCCTGCACGCGGAGCCGCACGTCGTTCGTCTGTGCCCGCAGGACCACGCTGATCGGCCAGGGCAGATCGTTCCGCACCCACGGGCGTAGCGGCGCGCTCGAGCTCACCAGGCGGAAGTCGGACGAAAGGATGCCGACGGAGTCGAGCGTCTTCTGCGTCGCGGCGCGGTGGTCGGCGACGGCCGTGCGGGCGGCATCCCCCGTCCAGGCGACGTTGAGCACCTGCAGCACTTCGGCGCGCTCGCGTCCCGTCAGCAATTCGGGCTGAGCGAGGATCGTCGCGAAGCGGTCGATCTCGTCCTCGTCCGAGGTCAGGTCGGTCACGTCGGCGGCGCGCGAGGCATCCGCGCTCGGGTCGCCCAGGGTGACCGCGGTGGCGGGGGTGTTGGCCACCGCTGCGAGCGTCGAGGGGATGTATCCGGGAGCGGATGCCACAGCGCCCAGGACCGCGCGGAGGCTGACGCGCGAGCGATCCGTGCCACGGTCGAGCACGGCGAGCACGGGACGGTCGGATGTTCCGGTCCGGGCGAAAGCGAGGTGACCCGAGGCGGCGGCGAGGGACGCGCCGCGACGGGCCGTGTCGTTCTCACCGGCCGCGGCGGTGAGGGCGCTCGAGACCTCGGCGTCGTACACGGGCGTCGAGACCCCGTCGACGGCGGAGCTCGCGGTCGAGGGCCGAGCGGAGAGATTGCTGGATGCCACGAGCACGCGGGCGGGGGCGTCCGGGGTGCCCGTCGCGCCGAGCGCTGCCACGACGGAACCGTCGACCGAATCGGTGGCGGGCCAGAAGACGTTCTGGTCTGCGGGTCCGATGTCGAGCAGGGTCGCCAGGGCGGGGAAGGACGGTTGGCCGGGGGCGGCGGTCGGGCTGGGGCTGGGCGTGGACAGGGCGGCCGGCGCGGGGGTCGTGAAATTGGCGGCCGACAGGTAGGTCTGCAGGGAGGTCGGGGCCAGCGGGGTGGTCAGGCCCGCGCGGATCTGCGCCGACAGGTCGGCGTCACCGAACTGCAGAGCGAACCGGTCGTTCGGCAGGGCGAGCAGGCGCTGCAGCCACGCGACCGCCGTCGGAGGCGCCGAGGACCCCAAGGCGCGGATCGCGGCGGGGATCGCCGGGTCGACCGCGAGCGTCGCGGCGGAGCCGTCGACGGCATCCAATTGGGCGGACAGGGGCCCGTCGACCGCCGTGAGGTCGGCCAGCTCGCTTGCGGTCAGCAGACCCTTCGTCCGCGGGGCCGCGGTGATGGGGACGACGACCGCGAGCGGGGTGAGGGCTCCGTCGGCGGGGATCACGACGACCGTCGGGGCCTTGAGCGAAGCTCCCCCGGCGGTCTGCGCCAGCACCGGGTACACCCCGGGGGCGCGGCCGGCGAGGGCGGGATCGGTGCCCGGCACCGTGAACGACACCGACGTCTGTGCCGAGGGGGCTGTGGCATCCAGGGTCCCGATCGCGATCTGCTGGAGCGTCACGCCGGATGCGTCACCGCTCAGCCACCGCGTGAGAGCGGCGTCGTCGGCGAGGGGCGTCGAACCGATCGACAGGGTGGCGGAGGCGGAGGGAATCGACGATGTGCCGGGGTTCGTGAGCGTCGTGAGCACGGCGAACGTCTCGCCCGGACGCAGGATGCCATTGGCAGCCGGGGCTGCGGCGAGCGTCGGCGGCGTCGCGCTGGCGGAGGGGCTCGGGGCGGGTGTTTCCGCGACCGCGGCGGCCGGAGCGGCGAGACCGATCGCGAGAGCGGCCGCGGCGAGGGTCGCCAGCAACCGGCGCGTGAGGGGGCGCCGCGGCACGGGTGAGCCCGAGGGCAGTGAGGTCACGGTCATACGAGCATCGGTCGGGCCAGGCGGCCTCGCACCGCTAGGAGTCTAGGCCCGCACACCTCGGAGCCCCCCGATAGCCTCGCGCGAACGGTTGAATGGAGGGGTGCTCCCCGAACCCGACCCGATCCTGTGCCGCGCGCTCGCCGACGACCTCCGTTCCGCGGGGTTCTCGGGTGCGGCGCTGCGCGATGCCTGGGGCGTCCAGGCCGACGATGCCGTCCCGCGCGGTGTGCGGCGTCCGGCGGAGCGTGCGCTCGGCGACCGCCGCGATGCTCTCGCGGTGCTCGGGCGGCTGTGGGTCCTCGGCGCCGCGGTGGCGCGCGAGGACGCGGCGGCGGCCCTGCCGCGACTCGGGCTCGACGGCGCCGAGCGCTTGGGTCTCGTCACGGTCACGGGCGACCGGGTGGCGCCTGCGGTTCTCCTCCGGCCGCAGCCGTTCGCCGACGCCGACGGCGAGGTCGAGTGGTGGATCGCGAGCGACCTCGACGAGGCGGCGCTCGGCGGTCCGCTCCCCGAGGACCATGTGCTCGGTGTCGGCGGCGCCTCGCAGACCCTCGCGAAGCTGCAGCTCACGTGGCGCGGCGGGACGGCGCTCGATCTCGGCACGGGGTGCGGCATCCAGGCCCTGCGTCTCCGGCGGCTCGTCTCGCGCGTCGTCGCGACCGATATTTCGGAGCGCGCGCTGCGCTTCACGCGGCTCAATGCGCTGCTGAACGGCGTCGACGGGATCGAGACGCGGCTCGGCTCGCTGTTCGCGCCGGTGGCCGGCGAGACGTTCGACCGGGTGGCATCCAATCCCCCGTTCGTGATCACGCCGCGCGTCGCCGGGGTTCCAGCGTACGAATACCGCGACGGCGGGCTCGAGGGCGATGCGCTGGTGGCATCCGTGATCGCCGGAGTCGGCGCGCACCTCGAACCGGGCGGCGTCGCGCAGTCCCTGGGCAACTGGGAGTATCGCGACGGCGAGTCGGGCCTCGACCGGGTGCGCGGGTGGGTGGATCCGTCGCTCGACGCCTGGGTCGTCGAGCGGGAGGTGCTCGATCCGCTCGCCTACGCCGAGCTGTGGGTGCGCGACGGCGGGACCGTGCCCGGCACCCCCGCGTACGCCCGGCTCATCGACGCGTGGCTCGACGACTTCGCCCGCCGCGGCGTGACCGGCGTCGGCTTCGGGTACGTGCTGCTGCGGCGTCCGCTCGCGGGGGCGCCGACGCTCGCGCGCTACGAGCGTGTGGCGGGCGGCGGCGAATCCGGATTCGGCCCGCACCTCGCGGCGTGCCTCGAGAACCACGACCGCGCCGCTCTCCTGGACGACGAGGGGCTGGCATCCGCGGTCCTGGGGGTCGCGCCGGACGTGACCGAGGCCCGGCACCACCGGCCCGGCGAGGAGTCGCCGTCGGTGATCGAGCTGCGGCAGGGCGGTGGTTTCGCCCGCACGATCGAGGTCGACTCCGCGGTCGCCGCCCTCGTGGGCGCGTCGGACGGCGACCTGCCCGTCGGCGCGCTGATCGACGCGATCGCTCAACTCCTGGACGTGGATGCCGAGGAGCTCCGCGCCGACGTCCTCCCGCGCGTGCGCGAGCTCATCGTGACGGGGTTCCTCACGTTCGCGGATGCGTGAGGGGTGCCGCGGCGGGTTCAGTGGCCAGGACACGCGGATGAGTCGGCGCGCGGTCCGCGTGTTGTGGACACTGAACGGGAGACGGTGCCGGCGCGCCCACCCCGACCCCGGCGCGTCGGTGGCCCCGGCTAGGCTCGAAGCATGCTGAACATGGCCGACGGTGTCGCGCGCCTCGGCGAGCTCGCCGAGCATCCCGTGGTCGCGACGCTGGCGCGCGTCTTCGCCGACGCGGGGCGCGATCTCGCGATCGTCGGCGGTCCCGTGCGCGATGCGTTGCTGGGTCGCACGACCCACGATTTCGACTTCACGACCGACGCGCGCCCCGACGAGATCCTCGCGCTGGTGAAGCCCGTGTCGTCGGTGCAGTGGGACGTCGGCCGTGCTTTCGGCACGATCGGCGCCAAGGTCCAGGGCGAGCAGGTCGAGATCACGACCTACCGCGCCGACAGCTACGACGGCGTGACCCGCAAACCGACCGTCGAGTTCGGCGACACGCTCGAGGCCGACCTCACGCGCCGCGACTTCACGGTGAATGCCATGGCGCTGCGGGTCCACGCGCGCACGCTCGTCGACCCGACCGGCGGCGTGGAGGATCTCCTCGCGCAGCGACTCCGCACGCCCATCGATCCCGCGGTGAGCTTCGGAGACGACCCGCTGCGCATGCTCCGCGCGGCCCGGTTCGCGTCGCAGCTCGAGTTCACGGTCGACCCCGAGACCCTGGATGCCATCGCCGAACTCCGCGGCACGCTCGAGATCGTGAGTCCCGAGCGCGTGCAGGCCGAGCTCGTTCGGCTGCTCCAGACCGATGACCCGGGGCGTGGCATCCGGGTCCTGGTCGAGACGGGCCTCATGGAGGAGTTCCTGCCCGAGATCCCGGCGCTGCGGCTCGAGGTCGACGAACACCACCACCACAAGGACGTCTACGAGCACTCGCTGACGGTGCTGCGCCAGGCGATCGAGCTCGAGCACCAGCGGCATCCCGGATCCGCGCCCGACGTGCCGCTGCGCCTGGCCGCGCTGCTGCACGACATCGGCAAGCCCGCGACCCGCCGCCTCGAGCCCGGCGGCGGGGTGACCTTCCATCACCACGACGTCAAGGGTGCGCGGATGGCGCGTAAGCGGCTCCAGGCCCTGCGCTTCGACGCGGCGACCACGACCGTGGTGTCGCGTCTCGTCGAGCTGCACCTGCGGTTCTTCGGCTACGCCGAGGGCGCCTGGACGGATGCCGCGGTCCGCCGCTATGTCCGCGACGCGGGCGACGAACTGGAGCGTCTGCACATCCTCACGCGGGCGGACGTGACCACGCGCAACAAGCGGAAGGCCCAGCGCCTGGCATCCGCCTACGACGACATCGAGGCCCGGATCGTCGCGTTGCGCGAGCAGGAGGAGATCGACTCCATCCGTCCCGAGCTCGACGGCAACCGTATCCAGGAGGTGCTGGGGCTGAAGCCCGGCCGCGAGGTCGGCGAGGCGTACCGTTTCCTGCTCGACCTGCGCCTCGACGAGGGGGTGCTCGGCGAGGACGAGGCCGAGAAGCGCCTGCGCGACTGGTGGGCCGCGCGGGGCTGAGCCGCCGAGACGACGATCGGGGCGTGATTCGTGCGCCCCAATTCGCCGAATCACGCCCCGAAACCGTGTGGAGCTCAGTCCTCCTCGTCGCGCTCCTCCGCGAGCGCCGCGAGGACGAGGTGGGTGAGGTCGATGCTCACGATCCGCGGCTCGTCGCTCATGGCGTCGGCGTTGTCGGGGTGGGCGTGGGGGTCGCGGGCGCGGCGTCGGTGCCGGTGGACGGCGTCGGGGCGACCCCCGTCGGCACGGGCTGCACGCGCAGGAAGGGGAAGTTCGTCGGCTTCGCGTTCGCGAGGTCATCCGTGGCGTTCCACGTCAGCATCTCCGACGGGATTTCGCGCAGCGGATAGATGTTCCACGCGTCGGCCGCACCGGGTGCGGTGAAGGCCACCGGCACCGGCCCTCCCCCGCCGTAGAAGTAGGCGTCGAACGGATCCGAACCGTGGTCGCGTCCGACGGTCGTGAGGGGGTTGCCGTCCTGGTCGAAGAGCTGCACCGTCGGGATGGCGTTGCCGTCGGCGTCGAACGCGAAGATGTTCCGCACCCGCTGGCCGTCGACAGAGAGGCCGGGCGTGAAGTTCGCCGCCGCCGAGGCGCCGACGGAGGAGTCCCAGAGCATCGACTGCAGACTCGAAGTGAGAGCGATCAACGTGAAGGGAGTGAGGAGCAGGGCCACGACCGTTACTGCCGTACGGATGCCCCGCAGGATGCGGTTCGGTGCCCAGTGGCCGCGTCCCCACTGCACGCTCACGAGCAGCAATACCGTCATGAGCACGATCCCCGGGAGCTGCGTCGCGCCGATCAGGTAGGAGAACGAGCCGGACCGCCAGCCGTAGCCCGACCAGAAGAACGGCGCGATGAAGAGGTACAGCACCACCGCGCGCAGGATCCACCAGATCGGAGCGAAGGATGCCAGCAGGTCGAGGGTCCACGCGGCCGCGGGGTTGCGTCGGATCTGTGCGCTGGTCGCCCCCCGCATCCGCGCGAGGCGCTCGGAGAGCGGTTGCCGCTTCACCGTGCCGGTGTCGGTGCGCTCCGGAAGACCCGCGGCGGCGCGCAGTTCGGCGGCGTAGGTCGTGGCATCCGGGAGCGTGAAGTCGTCGCCGGCTTCGGCGGCCTGGTCGGAGAGGTCGGCCTCGAGGCCGTCGAGCAAGTCGTCGACCTCGTCGGCGGGAAGGTCGTCGAGGTGCGCACGCACCGCGGCGGCGAACGTGTGGATGTCGTCGTGGACGGAGGTCGTGATCATCGGGCGTCTCCGATCGTGCGCAGCTTCTTCGGGGTGTTCGTGTCGTCGAGGAGGCTCGTCATGGCCGACGAGAAGTGGGCCCAGCTGGCGCGCTGCGCGTCGAGCAGTTCGCGTCCCTGCGGGTTGATCGCGTAGTACTTGCGGTGCGGGCCGCCGTCCGACGGCACCACGTAACTGGACAGCGCCCCCGCGGAGTAAAGCCGACGGAGGGTGCCGTAGACCGAGGCATCCCCCACCTCTCCGAGCCCTGCATCGCGCAGGCGCCGCACGATGTCGTAGCCGTACCCGTCGTCGTGCTGGACGACCGCGAGCACCGCGGCATCCAGCACCCCCTTCAGTAGCTGCGTCGTATCCACGCGCACCCCCCTTTCGCTCATCTGTGAGGGACAGTACCACGCGATGCGCGGTAGTGCGCAGTGCAGATTCCGCGATCCGCGTGTCGGGGCGACGAATGTGGCCCCGGGGCGTCTCCGGTGGCCCCGGGGCCACGAGCCGCGGCTCGGAGCGGCCGCCGGTGCCGGCGTGCGAACGCCGAGGGGGTGGCATCCCGAATCCGGATGCCACCCCCTCGACGCCGCACTTACGGAACGACGACCGCGCGCCCCCGCACCTCGCCGTGGTGCAGACGCTGGTAGGCCTCGACGGCCGTGTCGAAGCCGTAGCGCTCGACGTGGACACCGACGGCGCCGCTGCGCGCGAGATCGAGCACCTCGATCAGCTCACTGCGCGTGCCCCAGTACGGCGCGCGGACGGCCGCACCCATGGGAGTCGAGAAGAAGCCGGTGGGCAGGATGCCGCCCCCGATGCCGACGATGTGGATGAAGCTGTCCAGCGCCGCCACCTGGCGGGCCAGGTCGATCGTGGGCTGAACACCGACGAAGTCGAACACGGCGGTGGCGCCGAGGCCGTTCGTCAGCTCGCGGATGCGCTCGGCGGCGTGCTCGTCGGAGGTCACCGTGTGGTGCGCGCCGACCTCGCGGGCGAGGGCGAGCTTGTCCTCGCCGAGATCGACCGCGATGACCGTGGCCTGCGAGATGGCGCGGAGGATCTGCACGCCCACGTGCCCGAGTCCGCCGACGCCGATCACCACGGCGGTGGCGCCGGGGTACAGCTTCTCCTTCGCCGACACGATCGCGTGGTACGGCGTGAGGCCCGCGTCGGTGAGCGACACGGTCTCGACGGGGTCGAGGTCGCCGAGCGGCACGAGGTGGCGGGGGTCGTCGACGATGACGTACTCGGCCATCGCGCCGGGGGCGCCGAGTCCGGGCGGGGTGATGCCGAGTTCCGCGGCGTAGGGGCAGTAGTTCTCGGCGCCCTGCGCGCACGCGTGGCAGCGGCCGCAGCCCCAGGGTCCGTAGATCGCGTACGCCTCGCCGATCTGCACGCCCTCGACGCCTTCGCCGAGCTCGTCGACGATGCCCGCGCCCTCGTGGCCGAGGGTCAGGGGGAGACCGTAGGTGTACTGCTCCTCCGGAAGATCCATCACGAACCAGTCGGAGTGACACAGGCCGGCGGCCGTGACCTTGAGTCGGATCTGCCCCGGACCGGGGTGGGGGTCGTCGATCTCGACGACCTCGGGGCCTTTGCCGATCTTGCGGTACTGCACTGCCTTCATGGCATCCCTTTCTCTCGGTGTGCTGGTTCCTCCACCGTGCGCCCGTCGTCGGCGGGTGTCGAGGGGGTCGACGGCGTTTTCCGCCGTTGGGAATCGCTCTCATTAATGCGTGTGAATGGATTTCTGGATGCCGGGACCGACACGCCGCGCGGTGGTTCGGGGCGCCTGTCGTCGCGGGGCGTGCGAGGTGGCCCCGGGGCGTTCTGCGTGGCCCCGGGGCCACGGATCACGCACCCGAACCCGTCGCGCGGCGCCGGGCGTCTGGCATCCCGCTGGGAACCCTCCCACCCGCGCGTTCGCGCACCTACACTGGACGCACCTCCGTCATCGTCGATGGGAGTTCGGTGCCTTCTCCGTGGTCGCGTCCGACCGTGTCCCCCGAGACCTCGGGGTTGATCATCGCGCGCGCCCACGACGAGTTGCTCGCCGGCAACGAGGATCGCCGACTCGGCGACGTGCGGCCGCTGGTGCGGGATTCGTGGCGGCGGTCGCTGGCATCCCTCGTCGGTCCGGAGGGGCTGCCGACGGTCGACCTCGTGTCGGAGGAACTCGAGGCGTATCGCCGCGCGCACCCGCTCGCCGGGGTGATGGACATGGTCCGGGCGCTGCTGCTGCCGGGGTCGGCGGAGGACTCCGGCGTGGTCGTCGCCGTCGGCGATGCGGCCGGGCGCCTGCTCTGGGTCGAGGGCGACCGGCACCTCCGCACGCGCACCGGAGACATGGGCTTCGTCGCGGGCGCGAACTGGTCGGAGGAGGTCGTCGGCACCTCCGCCCCCGGGACGGCGCTGACCCTCGACCGGTCGGTGCAGATCCGCGGCGCCGAGCACTTCAACCGCTTCGTGCAGCCGTGGTCGTGCACCGCGGCGCCCGTGCACGATCCCGAGACGCGGCGGCTGCTCGGCATGATCGACGTCACGGGCGGACCCGAGGCCGTGACCCCGCAGGCCCAATTGCTCGTGGATGCCACGGCCCGCGCGATCGAGAGCGAGATCCTCGTCGGGCGGCTCCGTGCGCAGCAGGATCCCCCGCCGCGTCGACCGCGCCGCTCCCCCGGGACGCGCGCGCTGCTGCGGATCCTCGGGCGGGATCGGGCGCTGCTGGAGGTGACCGGCGAGTCGGGCGAGACGGTGGTGGAGCTCGGCGCGCGGCACGCCGAGATCCTGCTGCTCCTCGCCGTGCACCGCGAGGGCATGTCGGCCGAGGCCCTGAGCGAGGCCGTGTACGGCCACCCCGCGACCGAGACGCTGCGCCCCGAGATGGTGCGGCTGCGAAAGGTGCTGGAGCCCCTCGCCCCGGCCCTGGTCCCGGCATCCCGCCCGTACCGTCTGCCCGACGGCCTCGAAACCGACGCCCAGCAGGTGCTGTCGCTGCTCGATCGCGGGGCGCACCGCGTCGCACTCGCCGCCTATCGCGGGCCGGTGCTGCCGGACTCGGTGGCGCCCGGGGTGGCCGAGGTGCGGGAGTCGGTGCGCCAGGCGCTGCGCGAAGCGCTCGTCGAAGAAGCCGGGCTCGACGTGCTGCTCGCGTACGCCGATACGTCCGACGGGCGCGACGACGTCGAGGTGCTGCGGCTGTGCCTGGAGATGCTGCCCGCCCGGTCGCCCAAGCGCGCCGGTCTCGTCTCGCGGATCGAGCGCCTCGAACGGGACTGATGTCGGAGGCCCTGGTTACGCTGAATCCATGGACGAATCGACGCTCGACATCTTCTCGGCAGCTCGCGCCCGACGCGATGTGGGGCGCATCCGTGAAGCCGTCGCCGAGGTGAAGGCGGGTGACATCGCCCGCGTGCTGGTGCGGTCGCCGCGTTACGGCCTGTACGCGATCGAGGGCACCGTCCGGATCGGTGTGGGCGGGCAGCCGCTCGTCGGTGACGTGATACTCGCGACGAGCGCCGAGATCCAGCGCATCGATCTCGGCATCCCGTCGCCCGAGCCGGCGCTGTCCGCCGACGTCGTCGATCCCTCGACCCTCCCCCACGGCACGCCCGTCCGCGTGACGTTCGTCACCCCGACCGCCGCGACGTTCGCCGTCACGGGTCCGATCACCGCCGGCAACGACCGCTTCCTCCTCGTCGGCAGCTGGATCGTGGCCGATGACCGCGTGATCGCCCCGCGCGTGGTGAGCATCGAGCGCCTCGATGACGTCGACCTGCACGAGGTCAACGTCCCGCCGCTGCGGTCGGTGCTCGTCGACGCCGACGCGTAGGGCGTGAGGGGATGCCACGGCCTGGGGGTCGTGGCATCCGGTGTTCTACTCCCGCGTGGTGAGGCCGCTGGCCGAAGTTCGCAGAATCCCGCGGATCTCGCAGGATTCGCGCCGGAATTTGCGAAGTACGGGGGATTCTGCGAGTTGGGGCGCCTGCTGGAGCACCGGCGTGTTGGCATCCATTGGTTCTGCCTAGCCGCGGTGTCGGCGCTGCGGCTGGCTGAAGTTCGCAGAATCGTGCGGATCTCGCAGGATTCGCGCCGGAATCTGCGAAGTACGGGGGATTCTGCGAGTTGGGGCGCCTGCTGGGGCATCGGCGTGTTGGCATCCATCGGCTCTGCCTAGCCGCGGTGTCGGCGCTGGAGCTGCCCGGAGTTCGCAGTATCCCGCGGATCTCGCAGGATTCGCGCCGCAATCTGCGAAGTACGGGGGATTCTGCGAACTTCGCGCCGCGCACCTCCGCGGACGTTGCAACCCGATGCAACGTGCCCCGGCGTACGTTCGGCGCATCGCCGCCCGAAGCCGTCGCGGCGTCTCATGACCGTCGAAGGAGACACGCATGACCATCGTCGAAGAAGGCGTTTCCAGCGTCTACGCCGCCCCCGGTTCGCGCGGGGCCGTCGCCCAGTATCGCGAGCGGTACGGGCACTACATCGGCGGGGAGTGGGTCGAGCCGCAGAGCGGCGAGTACTTCGAAGACATCACCCCCGTCACCGGGAAGCCGTTCTGCGAGGTCGCCCGCGGCGACGCCGCCGACATCGATCGAGCAGTGGATGCCGCCTGGAAGGCGTTCGCGTCGTGGAAGAAGACCACGCCCGCCGAGCGCAGCGTCATCCTGAACAAGATCGCCGACCGCATCGAGCAGAACCTCGAGAAGATCGCCGTCGCCGAGACGTGGGAGAACGGCAAGCCGGTGCGCGAGACGCTCGCCGCGGACATTCCCCTGACCGTCGACCACTTCCGCTACTTCGCCGGCGTGCTGCGGGCGCAGGAGGGATCACTCAGCCAGCTCGACGAGAACACCGTCGCGTACCACTTCAACGAGCCGCTCGGTGTGGTGGGGCAGATCATCCCGTGGAACTTCCCGATCCTCATGGCCGCGTGGAAGCTCGCCCCGGCGCTCGCCGCGGGCAACTGCGTCGTGATCAAGCCGGCCGAGCAGACTCCGGCATCCCTGCTGTTCCTGTTCGACATCATCGGCGACCTGCTGCCGGCCGGTGTCGTGAACATCGTCAACGGCTTCGGCATCGAGGCGGGGGCGCCGCTGGCGCAGCACAAGCGGATCCGCAAGGTCGCCTTCACGGGTGAGACCACCACCGGCCGCCTGATCATGCAGTACGCGTCGCAGAACCTCATCCCGGTGACGCTCGAGCTCGGGGGCAAGAGCCCGAACCTCTTCTTCGAGGACGTGGCCCGCGCGACCGACGACGCTTACTACGACAAGGCGCTCGAGGGTTTCACGCTCTTCGCGCTGAACCAGGGTGAAGTGTGCACGTGCCCGTCGCGCGCGCTGATCCAGCGATCGATCTACGACCAGTTCCTCGGCGACGGCCTCGCGCGCGTCGGCAAGGTGAAGCAGGGCAACCCGCTCGACCCTGAGACGATGATCGGCGCGCAGGCCTCGAACGACCAGCTCGAGAAGATCCTGTCGTACATCGAGATCGGCAAGGCCGGCGGCGCGAAGCTGCTCACCGGCGGTGAGCGAGTCGACCTCGGCGGTGAGCTGTCGGGCGGCTACTACGTCCAGCCGACGGTGTTCGAGGGCACGAACGACATGCGGATCTTCCAGGAGGAGATCTTCGGCCCGGTCCTCTCGGTCACGTCGTTCGACGACTTCGACGACGCGATCTCGATCGCGAACGACACCCTCTACGGCCTCGGCGCCGGCGTGTGGAGCCGCAGCGGCGACACCGCCTACCGCGCCGGTCGCGCCATCGAGGCCGGACGCGTCTGGACCAACACGTACCACCAGTACCCGGCGCACGCCGCGTTCGGCGGGTACAAGCAGTCGGGCATCGGCCGCGAGAACCACCTCAAGATGCTCGACCACTACCAGCAGACGAAGAACCTGCTTGTGTCGTACGCCGAAGGCGCGATGGGCTTCTTCTAAGCCGGCGCTGTCGGCACCAGGGCGCTGCGGCCGGCAGCGTCTTGGCGCCGTTGCGGACGGAGCGTCGGGGCGGCGGGTCGCCGGCGCTCGGTGACCCCCGGGATGCTCTCCCCGGGGGTCACACCCTTTTGGGTGGGTCGGCTGTGGTGCGTGTCCCACTTTGTAGGGGTTCGACGGGCTGGATCTGCACTTTGTGGGACGCGCCTTTGGGTGGCTGCGGCGGCGTGTCCCACTTGGTGCGAGTTGCACCGGCTGAATCTGCACTTAGTGGGACGCGGCTGCGGGTGGTTGTGGGGCGTGTCCCACTGGGTGCAGATCGAGCGTCGATTTCCCGCACATAGTGGGACGCGCTATTCAGGAATGGAGAAGAACGGATGCCAGAACTCTCCCGCGTGGACGTGACGGATGCCGCGGCCGCGCTGCTGCGCGAGCTGACGGCGAAGCACGGCCCGCTGATGTTCCATCAGTCCGGTGGCTGCTGCGACGGCAGTTCCCCCATGTGTTACCCGGTGGGGATGTTCCTCACCGGCCCGAGCGACGTGCACCTCGGTGACATCCATGTCGGCCTCGACGACCCGATCGAGGTCTACATGTCGGAGTCGCAGTTCGAGTACTGGAAGTTCACGCACCTCACGATCGACGTCGTGCCGGGCCGCGGCGCGGGGTTCTCGGTCGAGGGGCCGACGGGGATGCGGTTCCTGATTCGGTCGCGGATGCTGACCGAGGAGGAGGCGGTGGCGTTCGGGGTGGGGGTGTAGGTGGGGCGGGTTCGCGAGTGGATGACCTGATCGGGAGGACGTCGCGGCCAAGTCGGCGACTGCCGTCGATCCGCACGACGGCTCCAGCTGCTCCGCTGAGGCGGCCCCGCACGCTCACCCCGTGGCGGATGCGCTTAGTTCGATCGGACGGCCTTACCGATCGTTTCCGCCACCTCCGTCGGAGCCTCGTGTTCCCAGAAGCGGAGCACGGCCCAGCCCGCCGACTCCAGTGAAGCGGTCGTCTCCAGGTCGCGCTCGACATTCCGGTCGAGCTTCGGCCCCCAGTAGTCGGCATTTGCCTTCGGCCGGGTCGCGTGGATCGGGCAGCCGTGCCAGAAGCAACCGTCGATGAAGACGGCGAGGCGCTTCCGCGTGAAGACAATGTCCGCACGACGGCGACCGCCGAGCGGTGCGAAGTCGACCCGATAGCGGAGTCCGGCGGCGTGCAGCAGTCGGCGGACTGCAAGTTCGGGTGACGTGTCTCGCCCGCGGTTCCTCTGCATAGAGCGGCGCGAGCCCTCGCTGGTGGCCCATGACATGCCAGAAGGTTATGGCGGAGCCAAAGGTCGGCCGGTACCGATATTGTCGGTTCTGGGGTGCAATCAGGGGGAGCGATGACGACAGCGTCATGGGTGCCGGACGGTTCGCTCGTCGCCGAGATAGACGAGCAGTTCGAGAGTGCGATCAGTGCGTACACCGCGAAGCCGACGCTGATCACGGAGCATGCCAACCACGAGGAATCAATCCGTACCGGCGGGTACGCGAACCGCACGCTTCTGGAGCTCGTGCAGAACGCGGCGGATGCGATGGCCGGAACGACCGGCGATTCGGCGTTGGGTCGAGTCGAGATCGTGCTCGATCCCGCGGCGAAGGTGCTGTATTGCGCCAACTCGGGTCGGCCGTTCTCGAGGACCGGACTCGTCGCGATCACGCACGCTCACCTTAGTGGGAAGCGCGGCGACGAGATCGGACGGTTCGGCCTAGGGTTCAAGTCTGTGCTGGCCGTGACCGATTCTCCGCAGGTTTTGAGCCGCTCCGTTTCGTTCGAGTTCAACTCGGCAAAGGCGCAGGCGGCCATCAAGGGTGTCGGATCTGCCGATAGGCGACTCCCTGTTCTCCGCACCGCGACCCTGCTGGATGCGGGCGAGTTGTTCAGCTCCGACCCCATTGCGCGCGAACTCACATCTTGGGCGACCACGATCATTCGGTTGCCGGGCATCGAGAACATCGACCGACTCCGCCACGAGATGGAGACGTTCTCCTCGGAGTTCCTACTTTTCGTAAGCGCCGTGCGTGAGATCCGACTCTCGGTGCTCGGCGAAAAGGGCTTCGCCACGAGCCATGTCTCCAAAGATCTCGGGGGCGGTCGATTCGCGATTGAACGCCCGGACGCGACGGGCGACGAATGGCTCGTGAGTGACCGCATGCACGCCCCGAGCCCAGCCGCTCGGCGGGAGGTGGGTGAGGCCGTTTCGCGCGACCAGATCAAGGTCAGCGTGGCGATGCCTGTCAGGCCTCGGCGTGCCAACGTTGAGGCTGGCGACGCTGGAACCCAGATCGGTCAGTTCTGGAGCTACTTCCCGCTGCAGGACCGCACATCGGCGACCGCGTTCTTCAACGCCCCGTGGAGCGTGAACGACGACCGCACCACCCTGCTGCGGAACGGCTACAACCGCGAGATTCTCGCGACGCTCGCCGAGTTGTTCGTCGAACTGCTTCCGAAGGTCAGTACGGCCGAGGATCCGGCAGCGCAGCTCGACTATCTCCCGGCGCGCGGTCGCGAAGCGATCTACTTCGGCGACGAGGTGCTCTGTGCGCTCGTGCCGCCTATTGCCGTCGCGGCTTCGCTGGTCCCGGACGGGACCGGCGTGCTCCGCACCCCCGGGGAGTTGAGGCCGCTGGATCTGACCTGCGAATGGAAGATTCCGGAGATCGCCCACGAGGCATGGAGTGCATCGCCAAACACGGGTGCGGACATACCGCATTGGCGGTGCTACAGCTCGACTCAACGCATCGCCCGTCTTCGTCAGCTGTTCGCGGTGAGCGTGGACCCTCGGAAGTTCGACGAAGACGGGCGCGACATGAAGCGCGCACTGGAACTCGTGCCGAGGCGTGGCATCCAGTCCTGGCTCCGCGAGTGGGCCGAGGGGAAAGATACTGAGTCTGCGGCGAACGCCCTGAAGGTCGTTATGGGTAATCGCGGGGCGGAGGAGGCCGAAAAGGCTCGGGTCATCCCTACGACTGACGGACTGCGCTCGCTCGCGGACCGCTCGCTCGTGTTCCTCTCGAAGGCGGACGACCTCGACATTGAAGGCGCAGTGTTTGTGGTTCCGGAGTTCCTGGTGTACCCGGGCATGGAGAAGGTGCTCCGTTCCGTGGGCTTCCGCGATCTTGACCCGGTCGCGATTCTCATCGCCCGACTCGCGAAGCTTACGAGCGCGGCCACTCCTGAGATGCAGGAGAAGTTTTGGGACGCAGCACTCGGTGTCAGTACTCGGGATGCGCTCACCGCGGTCCGGGCCAACCCGGCCGCGCAGGTGCTGGTGCCGACGCGCGACGGGGGTTGGCGCTGGCCGCAGCAAGTCCTGGACGTCGACGGCGAGCTGCCGGCGGCCGACGCAGGTCTCCTATTCGACCGACAGCGGGGCGTCTCAGCGCTCGCCCACGGCCTGGGCGTCGTCAACGCGCCCGTCCGCGAATATTCGTTCGAAGACGAGGCGGCGGCGGACGAGTATCAGGACTGGGTTCTCGCGGATCTCAACAGCCGACTAACGCCCGGCGACCGTCCGATCGAACGGATCACTCTCTACCCGAGCCAGGGTCACTCCGCTGGGCCGTTTTCAGCTCTGCTCCTGCTGCAGCAGGCGGAGGCGTCCGACCAGTTGCGAGAGTCGTGGACCCGGGGACTCCTCGAGTTCGGCGATGCGCCATGGGACTGCGAGGACATGGCGACCGGCGCCTCGTACCGGGTCAAGTCACCGGTCCGCTGGGCTGTGGAAAGAGCAGGTCTGCTCCGCACGACGCGCGGGTTCAGACCGATCACCGAGGCGGTCGCGCCGTCCCTCGCGGATTATCGCGATCTGCTCCCGCTCTACGAAGGGCCACGAGCCGTCGCCGACACACTCCGTCTGCCGCAGGAGCTGGCGCTGATACCGGCGGACGTGCTTCGCGATGCGCTCGCCGTCGATCTGCTCCCAGCGCAGTTCGACGACGCACTGCTTGTTCGATTCATCCTCGAGACCGCACCGCTCGCCTACCCGGACAGCCCGCCTCCTCGCGTCCCGGCGCGGGTCGGACGAGTGCTCGAGTCACGGCCTACCGGCACCGTGTACGTGGCGACCGATGAGGAGCAGCGCGGCTATCTGGCGCTGCACCAACGGCCGTATCTGAAGGCGACGGAGTCTCAGGCCGAACGGCTTGTCGCTGAGGTCGGCTGCAAGCGCTTCGAGGACAGCTTCGCGTTCTCGATTCGGATCGACGGGCAACAGGACGCCGAGCGTCTACTCGATGTGTTCCCCGGGCTCCGTGGCTGGTCCAGCAGGGAGGACCTGGGCAGCGCGACGCTGTCGAGGGCCGAGTCGGTCGCGAAGTGGGTGACAACGGAGGACGGCGTCGAGCCCCAGTCGCTCGACTCGTATCGAGACGGCGTGAACTTCGTGGTCGTGACGACGCTCGACGAGAAGTCGACGCTGCGGGCGGCGAATGTAGCGTTCGATCTCGGCCTCAACAACGCCGACGTCGAGCGCGTGCTGAAGGTCGGACTCGACCACCACCTCGAGCTGATGCGACAGGATGCGCTGGCCGCGTCGACCGACAACGCGCGTCTCGAGGCGTACTTCGGCGAGGACGATCTGCGGGAGAAGCTTCCCAAGGGTCTCTGGCAAGGGCTGGAAGCCCAGGGTCTCGTCTCGAAGAGTACTTCTGTCGCTGAGCTGTGCCTCTCTGTGTACGGCAAGGACACGATTCGTGAGCTCGCGGATCTGTTCCGCAGGGAGGGCTTCCCAGACGTACCGACCCAGTGGGCCGGTGGAGCCGCGACGATCACCTGGCTTCGCAGGATGGGGTTTGGGTCGGAGTTCGGGGGGCAGCGCACGAGGCGTCAGGACGCGGAGTTCGTCGTACCTGGAGCCACGATCTTGCCTGAGCTTCACGACTACCAGCAGCGCATCAGTGCGGAGCTCCGGTCGACGTTGCTCGAAGTCGGTGAAGGGAACCGCCGGGCCAAGGCGATGGTCGAGCTGCCTACTGGAGCCGGAAAGACTCGTGTCGCGACGCAGACGATTCTTCAGCTATTCATCGACGGTGCTTTGCGCGGGCCAGTGCTCTGGATCGCGCAGTCGCAGGAATTGTGCGAGCAGGCGGTGCAGACGTTCAGTGAGGTCTGGCGGGGGCTCTGCACCGAGCAACGGGTTGATATGCCGCTTACGGTCGGCAGGCTCTGGGAGAGTAACGACGTCCAGGAGCCGGACACCGACCTCAGCGTGGTGGTC
This sequence comes from Microbacterium sp. T32, assembly GCF_001619615.1. Taxonomy (GTDB): domain Bacteria; phylum Actinomycetota; class Actinomycetes; order Actinomycetales; family Microbacteriaceae; genus Microbacterium. The sequence goes on along the minus strand of NZ_LQQP01000020.1, from coordinate 61,511 downwards.
GCCACGGACGCGAAACTCGAAGTGATCCTCGGGAGTGCTGAGTACGAGTGGCTGAGCAAGGCCGCGGCGGTGTTTGTCGATGAGGGACACGTCGCGGGCACGTCGACCAGGTACACGCGCATACTTTCGTGGCTGGGTGTCGACGGGCGGAGTTTCGAGCGACCACTGATCGGCCTGTCGGCGACCCCGTTCAAGGGGACGTCGGCTCAAGCTACTGATCAGCTCGCCGCTCGATTCGGACGGACGAAGCTCACAGCGTTCAAGGAGAACTCATACCAGGAGCTCGTCGCGCGCGGCGTACTCGCGCGTGTGAAACACGACATTCTCCAAGGTGCAAGAGTGCGGCTGTCGGAGGACGAAGCCCGCGAGGCGATGAGAACTAACCGCGTCAGTGTTCAGGTGCTCGATCGCGTCGCCGCTGACCACGCCCGAATGGGCATTCTCGTCGAGAGCATCAAGGATCTGGGAGCCGAGCGCGGGCGATCCGTCCTGGTGTTCACGCCGAACGTCTTGTCGGCGCAGGTGCTCGCCGCCACGCTGCGATACCGCGGCATCGAAGCGGCGTCGGTGAGCGGGCAGACTGGTCGGCAGGAGCGACGCGACGTGATCAAGCGCTTCAAGGACGGCGAGATTCAGGTACTCGCCAACTGCGACCTCCTGACGCAGGGCTTCGACGCGCCCGGCGTGACCGCGCTGTACATCGCGCGCCCGACGTTCAGCCCGAACGCTTACATCCAGATGGCCGGCCGTGGTCTCCGCGGGCCGAAGAACGGCGGCAAGGAGTAGTGCCTGATCGTCGATATGGCCGACAACTTCGGCAGCGACGACATCAACGGCTTGCTCGGATTCCGCGAGTACGAGGAGCTGTGGCAGGAGCAGAAGTCGTGATCTTGAGCCCCGACCTGCAGGACATCGAGCGCACCGCGGAGAGCGACGCCGAGCGAAAGCTGGCGCGTCTGCTACATGCCGTGCCGAGTGCCGAAGCGGTCGCTTTCTATTCGGTCAAGCTGCGGACGGCGCCCGGCAAACAGATGGCCGAGGCCGACTTCGTCATCCTCTGGAAAGGGGTTGCGATCGTTGCGGAGGTCAAGGGCGGCGGCGTGAAGAGGTTCGAGGGCGCCTGGTACACGATCGACAGGAACGGCGACAACCACAAGCTGAAATCGTCGCCCATAGACCAGGCGCGGGATGCGATGTTCGCACTTCGCAACATCCTTAAAGAGGATGGGCTTGGCTGGTTCCCCTCGGAGGCGATCGCCGTCACGCCGGACATCGACCACCCGCCGGCGGATGTTGCGTGGAAGGCGACGCATTGGCTGGCGAAGGAGTCGATGACCGTGGACGCGCTATCCTCCGCGCTCGACGCCGTGGCCCGGTCGGCGCCGGATGCCCCCAGGGGTGCGCCCACGGCCCGTGTCGATGAGCTGCGGGAGGACCTTTTCGGGGAGTTCTCGCGACTCCCCGTCATCGATGCCCAGCGCGGGGCAGTGATCGACGAGCAGAACGTCGCGACCGCCGAGCAGGCCCGGGTGCTCGCCGGCTTGGCCAGGAACCAGCGCATTCTTGTGCTCGGCGGCGCCGGGACGGGGAAGTCGGTGGTCCTCGCCGAGGCCGCTAAGCAAGAGGCGGCGGCGGGTCGGTCCGTTCTTGTGACGTTCAGGTCACCGGGGCTTCGCACGTTCTTCGAGCCGCGGCTCGCCGGGAGAGCGATCGAGGTGCGCGAGTTCGACTCCATCGACCCTGCTTCCCGGTTCGATGTGCTGCTCGTCGACGAGGCGCAGGATTTAATGTACGCCGATGCGATGGACGTGTTCGACGGGGTCCTCGCAGGCGGCCGGGAGCGGGGTCGATGGAGGATGTTCCTCGATCAGAACAATCAGGCCCAAGTCGACGGCCGGTTTGATGATGACGTGTTCGGGATCGTCCGAACCGAAGGTATCGAGTACGACCTGAGCAAGAACGTCCGCAACACGCGGGCGATCGTCCACATGGTCCAGGAGTACCTGGGCGCCGATGTCGGCGACCCAGGGATCGTCAACGGCGAGCGGATCCAATGGGAGACCGTGCCGGAGGGCGAGTCGCGGGTGCAGGCGATCCGGATCGCGAAGTCCTTCAAGAAGGACGGCGTCAAGGCGGCCGGCATCTGGGTCATTCCGGCTGCCGGGACTGAGTCGCTGGATGAAGTCGTCGACGGAATCCGGGTTCTCAGCCCCAGGGTCGCGAAGGGACTCGAAGCGGAACATGTCATCGTCTGCGAACTTCCGACGGAGTATTCGGACTCTGCGCTCGCGGCGCTGTATGTCGCAGTCTCGCGGGCTCGCGTGACCCTCCACGTCGTCTACACGGACACCGATCGTCGACGGCTGCAGACGCTGGTGCGCAGGTCGAAGGTGAAGGCATGACGCTCACGCCAGCTCAACAACGCGCCCTCGATCATCTACGAGCGGCCTACGTCGGGCCCGAGCAGGGCGAGGACGAGGTGCTCATCGAAAACCGCCCGTCGTTGCAATACGCGGTTGGGATGCTCTTCCCGATCGACGACGAGGCCGCGCCACAAGGCAATGTCTCCGCCGGCCAGAGCGATCCGCAGCAGCTGGTCATGGCCGATGTGGAAGAGGGCGATGTCGAAGAGGACGATGCGACGAATCCGCTCGCCGAGGACTGGCGACCGTCTTCCGCCGCGATCTCCTTCGTCACCGACTCCGAGTCTGTGCTGTGCGATTTCTCTGCAGGCACCTACGCACTGATCGATGACGACGGGCCGCAACGATGGCAGCGCACCGGTCACGAGTTCCGCAACGTCGAGCTCGTGCGAGGCAAGGCGCAGCTGCGGCAACTGTCCGCCGGCGGTGTCCCGTTCGAGGTCGGTACCCGCTGGCGGCCCTACGGAGCCTCGAACTGGCTCGTCACCCTCCATGTCCGCCTTCGCACGAAGACGACGGGCGAGGACCGGAGCGACATCCCGCTCATGCTCTTCCAGGTCGATCTGTCCGGCCGTCCGGCGGAAGGCGCTCGGATCCTCGAGTACGACGTGTCGCGGGCGATCGACGTCGATCCGGAGGCGGCCGAACTGCGTCTGCGGTATCGGAGCCGCAAGGTGTTCGCGGTCGGGCACGGCATGGCCGCCGACTGGGAGACTAACGAGGCGGGTGACTGCGTCCGGATCAGGCTCGACCCCGTGCCGCACTTCGTCGTACCGGCGATCGAGCAGACCGGCGGTGACAAGCTCGGCGACAGCGCCCGACCCGCGCTCGATCTCGCCTTCCTCGCGACGATCGACTCGGAGCCGCCACCGGTTCTGGAAGCACTGGGGTCGTTTGTCGATTCCTTCTCTGAGTGGGTCGCAGATCAGCGCGCGCAGGCGTCGGAACTTGGTTCGGAGGCCGAGTCGATCGCCGCACGGGGGGGAATCACGGCTACTCGGATGCGGCAGGGGATCGATGCGCTCGCGGATCCGGAGTCGGTCGCGCTCCGAACCGCCTTCGCACTCGCCATGTCGGCGATGCGCCTGCAGATGCGTCAAGCAGCCCTCGGTCGCGCCGAGGAGGACCCGGCGCCTTCGTGGCGCCCGTTCCAGCTCGGCTTCCTCTTGGTGTCACTCGCCTCGAGCGTCGACGACGCCCACCCTGACCGATCACTGGTCGACCTCATCTGGTTCCCGACAGGCGGTGGCAAGACCGAGGCGTATCTGGCGCTCGCCGCCATCGTCATCTTTCTGCGTCGGCTCCGGCACGGCTCAGCCGGTGGAGGGACGGCGGTGATCACTCGCTACACCCTGCGCCTGCTCACTTCCCAACAGTTCCAGAGGGCCGGGTCCCTGATCTGTGCGATGGAGCTGCTCCGCGCGACGGACCAGCGGGTGAAGGGGATGGCGAGGTTCTCGATCGGCCTCTGGGTCGGGAACGAGGCGACGCCGGGCACCCGCGCCGACGCGAAATACGCTCTCGACCGGCTCTACAAGGCCCAACACCCGCAGGATGCGAACGAATTCCAGATCACGGAGTGTCCGTGGTGCCTGACCGAACTCGTCCCAATCAAGAAGGACGACACGCGCCGGCTGTATGGGGCGCGTCAAGTCGGCAACGACGTCGTCTTCCGATGCGTGGACCCGGCCTGCGAGTTCTCTCACCGAGATCTCCCGTTGAACGTCGTCGACGAGCTTCTCTACGAAGAGCCGCCGACCTTCCTGCTGGCCACGGTCGACAAGTTCGCCCGGCTCCAGTTCAAGGATGCCGCCGGGCGACTCCTTGGCATCGGCACACCGTATCGGCAGCCGTCGCTCGTCATCCAGGACGAGCTGCACCTGCTGTCCGGTCCACTCGGGACGAGCGTCGCGGTCTTCGACGCGGTCATCCAACTGCTGCTGAGCAATGCCGACTCCACGCCGAAGATCGTCGCCTCGACCGCGACGATCCGTGCGTCTGATTCTCAGGTGAAGGGTCTGTACGGCCGGAAGGTAGCGCTCTATCCGCCCGCCGGGATCGACGGTGACACGACGTTCTTCGCCAGCCCGGTGGCTAGCGGCGAGGGGCGCCTGTACGCCGGGATGATGCCGCAGAGCGTGTCGCAGGCCACCGCCCTGGTGGCCGCGGCGTCTCCGCTCCTCGAGCTGCCGGGGGTCCTCATCGGCGTGGATCTCATCGGCGACCGCATCGACCCCTACTGGACGTTCGTGATTTAGCACAACAGCCTCCGAGAGCTGGGGCGTACTGGAGCATTACTCCTCGACGACATCAACGGCAGACTGGGAGCTCGCGCGGACCGACTGGGGTTCGAGCTGAGGACGGTGCGCGCCGACCGGGTGATCGAGCTGACGAGCCGTCGTGGGCCGGAAGAGCTGCCGAAGGACCTACGACAGCTTCGCCTCAGCGCAGATCAGTCCGATGACGCGGTGGACGCGGTGCTGTCGTCGAACATGCTGTCGGTCGGGATCGACGTGCAGCGCCTCGCGCTGATGCTGATGGTCGGACAGCCGAAGACGACGGCGGAATACATCCAGGCGACGAGCCGAGTTGGCCGTGGATCGGTGAGCGGCATCGTGGTGACGCTGTTCCGGTCGAATCGTGCTCGTGACCGGTCACATTTCGAGACCTTCCGGGGGTACCACGACGCGCTGTATCGGAGTGTCGAGCCGACGAGCGTCACGCCCTGGTCGCTCTCGTCGCGCGATCGCTCGCTGGCCGGTGCGCTGATCGCGCTGCTTCGGCACGGCGTGCCGGTGCTCACCGGTGACGATGACGCCGGCGCCTTCGATCTCTCCGACACTCGCCTCCGTGCCACGGTGGAGACGTTGATCGGGCGCTTCCTCGACCTGGTCGGGGAGTCCGAGGAGGACGAACAGTCCGCGGTCGGCGATCAGGTATGGCAGCTCCTCCGGGAGTGGGACCGGAAGGCGCGAGAGGCCCGTGAGGCGAACGAAAGACTCCGATACGAGCACCGCCACTCGGGGGACCGAGCGCTGGTGAAGCGTTTCGGGCAGACAGGCGATGAATGGCTGGTCGGCGACTCGATGCGGTCCGTCGAGCCGAATGTCGCAGTCGAGGTGCAGGAGCCCGAGCGGGAGGTGCAGCGTGCAGAGGATCCGGCATGATCTCCGTCTGTCGGAGACGGTGTCCCCGTTCGGCGTCGGGGCGATCGTCGACATCCGGGGGGAGTCCCTCATCGCTCCCGACACCTCGTGGTGGGACCGGAAGGTGGCGACTGAGATCCACTGCAGCCGCCTCGTCGACCAGCTCGTGGAGCCCGGACGGCCCCGTCCCGTGCTCCGCCAGGCCCCGTCGCATGCCGGGAGGGCCGGGCAGGAGACCGCGAGCCTGCCTTACTGGCGATTCCCGGCATGGCGCTTCTGCGAGCGATGCCTCAAGCTGTCCAAGCTGACAACCATCGACAAGGGGCGCTTCCGGAACCGGTGCGGCTGCGGTGGCCTGCTCGTGCCCATGCGGTACATCGCAGTCTGCAGAACGGGCAGTCACGTCCAGGACGTGCCCTGGTTCATGTGGGCTCACCGCGGGCACGACAGGGGCGTGACCGAGGAAGTCCGCGTCTGTCGCGCGTACAAGGAGCTCCGCTTCGTGCGTTCGAACACGAGTGGCGAGGGCCTAGCCTCTCTTCGAGTCGTTTGCGGCGGGTGCAAGCGTTCGCGTCCGCTGTCCGAGCTCGTGGGTGAGGGGGCGCTTCACCGCGACGGCATCCGATGCGAGGGACGTCAGCCGTGGGAGCCTGATGACTCGGTGGTTGAACCGTGCGACGCGGACCTCGTCGCGGTCCAGCGCGGCGCGACCGGCAACTACATTGCCGAGCGCGTTTCCGCGCTCGACATCCCCGAGGAGAAGACGGCGTCGCAGGAGCTGATCGACAAGGTCCGGGCGCACGACTACTTCCAGCGACTGATCGACGACAACGGCGGGCCGAAGTCCGAGACGATCGCGGGCTGGATCGCGGAGGATTTCGGTGTCGGCGCTGAAATGGTCCTCGCTGTGGCCCTAGGCGGCGAGCGATCCGAGGAGACCGGGATGCATGTGCTCAAGGACGGTGAATGGGCCGCCTTCGTGCAAAAGATCGTCGCAGGCAAGGATCGGGAGCTCAGTGACTTCGTCGTCGACGGGTGGTCCGCAGGGTCGATCACGTCCGGGCCGGCCGAGCTTCGAGGTGTGATCTCGGGGATCGGACAGGTGCATCGCGTCCGCGAGGTGCGCGCACTGAAGGGATTCCGCAGGCACAGTCCGACGGCGACCTTCGTCAGCGCAGACCTGGGCCAGGATCCGAAGCAGCGCCCCGTGTATCCGTCCCTGGAACTGTTCGGCGAGGGGATCTTCCTTCGGTTCGACGAGGATGCGCTGCGGGCTTGGGAGTCCCTACCCGACGTGCAGGCTCGCGCGCACATCCTCATGGATCGGCGTGAGCAGCTGGAATGGGCCCGTTCGCGTCTCGACGTGCCGGAGCCTCGCTTCATCGCGCTGCACACCATCGCCCACCTGCTGATCCGTCGGCTCGCGTTCTCGAGCGGCTACACGTCAGCGGCCCTACAGGAACGGATCTACGCAAGTACGGAACGGACCGACAACACGGCGGGCATCCTCATCTACACGGCGGCTGGCGACGCGCAAGGAACCCTCGGGGGGCTGGTCCGTCTCGGTGAACCAGACCAGCTGATCCCCCTGCTCATTGCGGCACTGGACGACGCCGACGTGTGCTCGAACGACCCCGTGTGCATCGAGAGCGATCGCCAGGGATCATCCCAGCTAAACCTCTCGGCATGCCACGGCTGTGCCCTCGTCAGCGAGACATCCTGCGAGACGGGAAATCGGCTGCTCGACCGTCAGCTCGTGCTTGGCGGCAGCGAGGTCAGCGGACTACTCGCGGACGTGCTTCCCTCCGTCCGGGCGTCATTAGGAGTGGCCTGATGGTTGCGCCGGCGCGCCCGCGCGGTGAGCCGCCTTCGGCTCCGTACGATCGCAGGGTGACCCAAGAGATCAAGGCTCTGGACCTGTTCGCAGGAGCCGGGGGCCTCACCGCGGGGCTTCATGCCGCCTCGGATCGGTTCAAAACGGTAGCTGCCGTCGAGATGGACGCTGCCGCGGCGGCTTCGTACGAGGCGACCTACGGAAGAGGCCTGGTGTTCGCGGGTGACATCAAGGAGTGGCTCAAGGGCGACGTGCCGGGTGCGGATGTGATCATCGGCGGGCCGCCCTGTCAGGGGTTCTCGAGCCTCGGCAAGCAGGACGTTGAAGACGAGCGGAACTTCCTCTGGCGCGAGTACGCGCAGACCATCCGTCGGGCCGCGCCGAAGTACTTCATCGTCGAGAACGTCGCCGAGTTCAAGAAGTCGCCGCAGTTCCGCCTGTTCGAGGAAGCTACCGCGAAGGGCGGGATGCTGCCCGAGTATGCCTTCAAGGCCAAGGTCTACAATGCTGCCGACTTCGGAGCAGCCCAGACTCGTCGCCGGACCGTCATCATCGGCTATCACCGCGATCTGGGCTTCCCAGGCGAGCTCGTGCCGACGCACTCGGCAGACCCCAAGAGCAATCTGCCAGCTTGGGTCACGGTGAGGGATGTACTCGACCCGGTGCCAAGGACCCCCGACCGCGATGCCGTCTTCGACGCGCGTAGCACGGAGTTCCGAGGCAAGAAGTTCGCCGGGGCATTCGCCGTTCGCGATCTCCACTGGAGCCGGAACTACACGCAACTGTCGAAGGACCGCTTCGCCGTGATCCCTGCGGGCGGGAACCGCCGCGATCTTGAATCGTACCCGCACCTCATGGCGGCCTGCTGGACTAGGCATAAGACGGGTTCCGGCGATGTGATGGGCCGGCTTCACTGGGCCCGTCCATCCGTAACGATCCGCACCGAGTTCTTCAAGCCGGAGAAGGGGCGGTACATTCACCCCGAGGAGCATCGCGCGATTACTCACTATGAGGCAGCCCTGCTTCAAGGGTTCGGTTCAAGGCACCGGTTCGTGGGTTCCCGTACCGATATCGCCCGACAGATAGGGAACGCCGTGCCGATCCCACTCGGTGCGGCGATCGGGCGGCTGCTTGCCAGCGTCTTCTGATCTCGCGGACAGAAGTACTGGAGGCTCTCAAAGCCTGGTGATCCTGGGACTCGGCGTTGAAGTCTGTCCCCCTAGAACCCATGCAAAGCCGCGCGGCGATGCCGTCGATGCCGGGCGTCTCGACACAGAGCCGCGCCACCGTCGCCTCGAACGCGCGAGCAGCATCGAACACCTCGTCGCCGCGGCCGACCTGGGCGACGACCTCGATCTCGGGCTCTAGACCGCGCAGGGCGGCGATGGCGCTGCGGACGAGCGCCTGGTCTTCGGCGAGGAGAAGTCGGATCACTAGGTCACCTCCAAGCGGAATGCGCCAGGTTCGCGGCCGCCCAACCTGCAACGGCCGTGCGGATACCGAACCGGACGCTAAGTGACGTGACCGCCCTGGACAGCTGAGCTTGGCGCGTCCCACGCGTGTCCGTATGCGTCCCGCACTCGGGGCCACACCAGTCGGTACCCATCTTCAACGGAGTGAATCTCATGGGCCTCCGGGCCAAGGATGACGAACTCGTGGGGGATGACCCTCCCGGCTCGATCCCTTCGCCCCTCCGGATCAGGAAAGCGCAGAGCGACTCTGTCATCCGTGCGTCGGCAGACTTCAGGCTGATCAGCCACCCAAGAGAACGCCTTGTCGTACTCGGGCAGCGGATCTGAGAACCCGCCGTCCATGAGGAAGCGAAAGCCCCATCGCCTCCCGCGGGTAACCCAGATGAGTGTCATCGAGGACTCCTGAGAAGGATTCCGTCGGACTCCGCATCCTCCAACTCAATCGCGAACGCTGTCAGGATGGCTCGGATGCGGTCGCGCTTCGCTACTGCATCGGCATGAGCTGCTTTGAGCCTTTCGCCGCCGGCCTTCGCCGCTTCCTCGAGCTTCGACCCGAACAGGCCCAGACCGAGGAGCAGTGCGCCGGCGAGCTTGCCTTTTCCCTTGGCTCCGATCAACGCACCGAGTGCACCTACTCCGCCTAGAGCTTTGGCGAGAACACCGACGCCTCCCAACAGTTCGGAGGCTACCTTGCCTCGATTGTTCAGCCTTTCCGCCCACTTGAGTTTTCGTTCCAGCGGGAGCACCGCGGCGATGGGCAGGAGAAGGTCCACCCCGACACGCTCATGCACATGAATTTCTCCCGGAGTGAATCTTGCCGAGGACAGCAACACGAAGTCCTCGCCCACCGAGAGGGCGTCGCGTTCCGCCACGATCCCGCCCAGTACATCGCGGAGTTCGTTGATTTCGTCGCCGACTTTCTCGATCAAGAGATCCGCGAATTCTGAGACATCCATATCCGGTACGAGGTCGGACTTGGAAAGAGCGAGCGTCCAGATGCGGGGAAATCGAGTGAGAGGGACACCGTCATCCAGTATGTCGTCCGTTATCAGGAGCAGTCCGTTAGTGAATGAGGTCAACAACGACTTGAGGTAGCGCTCTTCCTCGCCGGAGTTTTCAAGGAGGCGTTGGGCGTCTACGAGAAGTAACGCAACGTCTGAACTCAGAAGTGAGCGGAAGGTCTCGACTTTGCGCTTCGCTTCCGCGGGCCCGCTGACGTCTTGCTCGAGCCACTCGCCGGGGTAGTCATGCCAAACGAGGCGAAGTTGTTCGGCACTACTCGACTTCGCTGGTTTCGCTCTCGCATCAGCGATCGGCTGCGCGAGGAACGAGTACGCGGTCGACCGGAAGTGATTCGCGGCGGGGAGTGACCCGGAGTTCTTCATGCCCAGGTAGCTCTTCCTCAGACGAGTCCCCTGTCCGGGATCCTCGGCGAGCACGCGGAACCCGCTTCGCTTCTTGTTCGAAGACTCTTGCGCGGCTCCGTAGAAGGAGGAAAGGAGGACGGTCTTGCCGCTGCCACTTTCGCCAAACATTGCGATGTGCTGTTCCAACGCTCGGTCGTTTGCCATAGGAGCAACATACGGGAGGAGGCCTGCCAGGGCGTTCTCGGGCGGCGCCCGCCCACTCCGATCTGGGAGGAGCGGTGCACTTGGCGCCGCTCCCCCGCGGCGTCACGTCGACTGGAGAGTCTCGTCCGACTGCGTTGTCATCCGACGGTCCTTCGCGCCACGCACCAAGATCGGCAGGATGAATGCCAACGCCAGCGTAGGCGTCACCAGCGACGCGTCGGGCGCCAGCGCGCCGACGAGAAGACCCGCGGCCATCCATGGCCACCACGAGCGGGATCGCAGCCGCGACTCGACGGTGGGCGTCGTCGCCGAGGCAGAGCCCGACACCGACACCGACCGACAGCACGCAGATGGCCACCGGCGTCCGGATGAGTTCCAGAAAGTACGTCCCGAGTTGCGCCGCTCAGCAGCACGTGTGCGAGATCGCGCCAGGTAACGGTGTGACCAGGATGTACAGGCATCCTCGCGGTCACTGGCGCTTCGCTGCCGCTGCCTGAATGTGGAGGTAGGCAGCCCAGGCGCCGTAAGCGACGGCGAGTCGCATCCGCGGAGGGTTCGATGCCCGGTCAAAGGCGCGCTACGCGGAGCACTCCGCGCATCACGTCGTCCTGAGCTGCCCCTTGCGTGGTGATTGCGTCCGATGAACGGGTGGTGTTCCCTTCTGCGGACACGTAAGCATGCGAATGCTCACTAGCCTGTTTCGCTCAGGCATACCCGGAATCAGGAGGATCTCGTGTCCCGAGGAACCCTCTCGTTCCACCGACTCAGTGTGACCGTTGCCGGAGTCACGGCGATCGCTGTGAGTTCCCTCGCCATCGCGATCAGCGTTACCTTCGTCGGAGCGGCACTGCTCGCGGCTTTCGCGTTCGCGGACGGCATCACCATCGACATCCCGTTCGTGGCGACATTCCGGGGGTTTGTCGACTCCAACGGGTCGAACGCCGTGACAGTCGATGGCTCATGGTCGGCTGCACTCGGGCTGATTCTTCTTCTCGCCGCACCTCTACCGATCTTCGCGATGACGGGTCACCGCGGGCAGCCCTGACTCACAGCCACCCCCGCTCCACCGCCACCCGCACGGCATCCGCGCGATTCCTGCCGCCGGTCTTCCCGATCGCGCTGGATAGGTGATTCTTCACCGTCCCTTCCGACAGGTGCACCATCCGCGCGATATCGGCGATCGACCCGCCGGCGCGGGCCGCGGCCAACACGTCGGTCTCGCGCTCCGTCAAGGGTGAGTCACCCTGCGCCAGCGACTCCGCAGCCAACGCCGGATCCACCACGCGGAACCCCGCAGACACCCGCCGCACCGCATCCGCCAGCTCCGCCGCGGGGGTGTCCTTCACGACGAACCCCGACGCGCCAGCCTGCATGGCGCGCGCCAGGTAGCCCGGCCGGCCGAAGGTCGTGACGATGAGGGCGCGGCATCCGGGAACCTGGGTGCGCAGAAGGGAGGCGGCGGCGATGCCGTCGATGCCGGGCATCTCGATGTCGAGCAGCGCCACGGTGGCCTCGGACGCGCGCGCGGCCTCGACCACCTCGTCGCCGCGGCCGACCTGGGCGACGACCTCGATGTCGGGCTCCAGACCGAGCAGCGCGGCGAGGGCGCCGCGCACGAGCGCCTGATCGTCGGCTATGAGAAGTCGGATCACCACGTCTCCCTCACACGGAGGCGGCTGCGCCCCACGGTCACAAAGATCACCACGTCACCCTCACTCGGAACCCTCCAAGGTCGCTGCGCCCCACGGACATGCGGCCGCCGGCGGTCTCCACGCGCTCGCGCAGTCCGGTCAGCCCCGACCCGGACGACGCGCCCGACGGCCCACGCCCGTCGTCGGCAACCTCGACGGAGCGCGCATCCAGCGACACCCGGCACACGGATGCCTCGGCGTGCCGCACCACGTTGGTCACCGCTTCGCGGACCACCCATCCCGCGAGCTCCCGCCGGTCGGAGGGCACCTGATCCGTCGACCCCGGCAACTCCGCCGCGACCCCGGCGCTCTCCAGCGCCGCCCGCGCAGCCGCGAGCTCTCCGCTGATGCTCACACCTCTATATCCGTGCACCGTCGCGCGGACGTCGGCCAGCGCACCGCGCGACAGCTGCTCGATCTGCGCAACCTCGTTGCGGGCGGCGGGGGAGCCGGCATCCATCAGTCTTCCGGCGAGCTCGGCCTTCACCGTGATCACGGTCAGCGAGTGGCCGAGGATGTCGTGCACGTCGCGCGCGACGCGGCTGCGCTCGCGCTCGGCGGCGAGTTCGGCGACCTGGTCCTGAGCGGTACGCAGCTTCTCGAGCGTGACGATGTTCTCGACGAACGAGAACATCATGAACGACACCGACAGGATGACCGCGGCGTTCAGCGCGCTGAGGAAGCTGTCTTCCGGCGCCCCGACGACGAACGCGCCCAGCGAGAGTGCCCCCACGAGGGGAAAGACCACGGAACGCCCCGTTCGAGACACGGCGATTGCGACGCCGACGAACGTCCACGTCCACCGCACGCCGTCGCCGATCAGCGGCAGCAGCAGCAGACTCAGCCCGAACAGGATGCCGGCCGGCAGGAGACGCGCGAACCGCTGCCGTGTGCGGCGGATCACCGGAACCGAGACCAGGAACACCGCCGCGAACAGCACCTCGACGACGGTGCCCGCGATCGAGGCCCACAGGTCGGGCAGCTCCCACAGCGACAGCAGCGTCGGGAAGGTCCAGATCAGCGCGATTCCGCCGCCGATGAACCACCCGCGGTCGCTCGGACCGAAGCCCGGGGTGCGACGACCGAAGCCCGGCGCTCGACGACCGATGCCCGGGGCACCGAAGCGCCCCGGGCTGGTCGTCTCGTCCATGTCCCTCACGATAGAGCGGCTCACGAACGCCGCGTGTCCCGGCGGAAGAAGTACACGGTGCCCACGATGAACACCGTGAGCCACACCACCGCGTTGATCAGGGCGCCGAGGTCGAAGGCATCCCCCGTCAGCGGCGCCCGCGCCAGCTCGGCGATGCCGTACACGGGCGTCAGCTTGCCGATCGTCTGCAGGAAGTCGGGCATCGTCGACAGCGGGTAGAACAGTCCGCCGAGGAACGACAGCAGCACCACCGCGAGGCTCGTGATCTGCGCGACGTTCTCGCCCGGCACCATGTACCCGACCATGAGACCGAGCGTCGTGAACACCGCTCCGGCCAGCAGCCACGCGGCGAGCCCCGTGACGATCCACTGCGCCGCCGACAGCTGAACCCCGACCATGGATGCCACGACATACGTCGCGATCACGGCGATGAGTCCGAACAGCATGCCCGCCAGGAGCTTCACGATCACGTTGACGAGCGGGTTCAGTGGCGTGAGGCGGAGCTGACGCGTCCACCCCTGCGCGCGCTCGAACGCGACCGCGGCACCCGTCTGGGTCGCCGACATCATCGCGCCGTACATCGCCATCGACACCATGATGTACGCGGCCACCGACACTCCCCCGGATGCCACCGGGACATCCGTCAGGGGCAGATCGAGCATCTGGTACCCGATGATGAAGAACATCAGCACCGGGAACGCGACCGTGAAGATCAGCGCCCGCGGGTTGCGGAGTTTGCGGAGCAGCTCGATCCGCAGATACGTGAGCGTGAAGCCGCCCAGGACGGGGGCGGGACGGTCGAGGCTGATGGCGGTCATCGGGATGCTCCGTTCGAGACGTCGGCGGATGCCGGGGAGTCGATGGTGAGCGCGACGAACACGCTCTCGAGGTTCTGCGCGGTGATCTCGAGATCCCGCGCGGCGGTGGTGGTCAGCAGCTGACGTGCGAGGGCGTCGGAGTCCCGCGTGTGCAGCGTCACGCGCTCTCCGGCGGCCTCGACCGAATCGACGCCCGGGAGGGACGCGAGCGCCGTGATGTCGGCATCCGGAATCGTCGCTTGGACGACCCGACCCGAAACGAGGTTCTTGATCTCGGCAGTGGTGCCGTCGGCGACGATCTGGCCGCTGCGCATCAGCACGATACGGTCGGCGTACTCGTCGGCCTCGTCGAGGTAGTGCGTCGCGAACATCACGGTGCGGCCGCGGGCGGCATCCGTCCGGATCGCGTTCCAGAACGAGCGGCGCGCCTCGACGTCCATGCCGGTGGTCGGCTCGTCGAGGATCAGCAGCGCGGGGTCGCTCACGAGCGCCATCGCGAAACGCAGCCGCTGCTGCTCACCGCCCGAGCAGAGTCCGACGCGGCGGTTCGCCAGATCCCGGATGCCGGCCCGCTCCAGCGCTTCGTCCACGGGACGCTTCTCGGCGAACAGGCTCGCCGTGAGCTCGACCGTCTCTCGGACGGTGAGGTCTTTCAGCAGACCCCCCGTCTGCAGGACGGCCGAGACGAGGCCGCGCGAGACCGCGCCGCGCGGGGTGTGCCCGAAGACGCTGATGGAGCCCGAGTCGGGGTTTGTGAGGCCGAGGATCATGTCGATCGTCGTGGTCTTGCCGGCGCCGTTCGGGCCGAGGAACGCCACGATCTCGCCGGGCTGCACCCGCAGATCGACGCCGCGGACGGCGTGGACGGAGCCGAAGCTCTTGACGACGCCCCGCGCGTCGATCGCGGCGGGGCCGGTGGTGGAGGAGGTCATGTCCTCATGCTGGCCCGGCGCCGGGCCACGTACCTGGGGCGGGGGTCACCTTGTGGGGGTGACGTTCGTCATGGGTGCTACGGACTGGGCGAGGCGGGCGGCTGCGCGCACTGGGAGGTCGAGAGGAGGTCGACGACGACTCCCTCGTCGCGCGTGAGGACGGAAACGTCGAGAGTGCTGTTCTTATAGCCCGTCGCGATGAAGCTGACCGCCGGGTAGCTGAGCTTGAGGCGTGTCTCCTCAACGACGAAGTCCTCGCCGAGGGCTGCGGGCAGCCCATCGACGAACGCCTGACCATCGAAGCCTTCCGGGGTCTCGATGGTCCACTGACCCGTGTAAAAGACCCCGTCCCCTGAGCATCCGAAGGGCTTGTCCGAGGGATTCTTGTCGACCCGGAGGCCGGTCGGGAGCTCGTCGACGACGCGCTGCATCGCCGACTGCGCTTCGCTGCGCACCGTTTCATAGGTCGGCAGCGGGGTCGGCGCGCACCCGGTGAGGGTGAGCGCGGCTGCCGCGAGAAGTGCGAGCGCGGGGCGGGTGGCCTTCACTTGCTTCGCGGCGGTCGGGCGATTCTTGCGCGGTGATCGAGCCCGCGCATCACGAACTCGGCGCTGGCGTCGGGGTGTCGTCGTAGTAATCGAACGCGTTGCCAGGCACGCACGTACCACCCACGCTGATCGTGTAGCCGGGAGACGTGCTGAACGAGATCGCGTCGACGGGTCCGCCCCCACCGAAAACGCGAGGTACGGGGTCGCTGACCACTCGAGCGTCGATGCCCACAGACGCCCAGTAGTCTGCGACGCGTTGAGCGTCCGCGGCGGGGTCGGCCCCTTCGGTTACCGCGTATCCGCCGTGGTTGAAGGCGACTCCTTCCTTGCCATCGATCTCACACTGCTGCGGCAGGGGCACGTCGTCGCGGTCGAGAACCCAATCCGACGCACCGGAGACCGCGATTGTCGCTTGGAGGATCTCGAGCGTCTGCGCGCGAGCTTGTTCCGGTGTCATGACGTTCTCCTTGGGTGAACAGCTCGTCAGTACCAACGTGATGAGTACTGCGACCGCGGCAAGCGATCGGCGCTTCATAGTGAACCCCCACCGGAAAGCATGACGTCTCTCCACATCGTTTGCTGATCGGTCAGGCCCTTCTCTACCGCCGGTGTGACCTCATCACCCTTTCCGGTGGTCGCGAGCGCTGCGTTGAACAGTGATTCCGTACCGCCATTGAGATAACCCCAGCCTTTGCCGGAATCGACCAAGACTCCATGATCTGTGACGGGATACATTCCGTTGTCTCCGTCCGCCCCGAATGCGTTTCCGCCGAACCCGGAATTCGTGGGGTCAACAGGATGCGAAGTACTGGTTCGGCCCGTCCACGCCCACTGGTCGCCCTGTTGGTTCTCGAGGAAGGGCATAACGTTGCGGGCCTGGCCGCTGTATACCGCCCCCACGTTCAGACGGGATGCAGAGTCAATCCAGGAGGGGAGGCCGGCGGAGCCGATGGTAACGAACGTGTCCACCCGCGGCGTGCTGTTCCGTGTAAGCGCAATAGATGCGGTCGTGCTGCCGTACGAATGCCCGAGGACGTTGAGGGTCAACGTGTCCTCTCGGACGGCCGACGCCCCCGATAACGCCGAACTAAGGTTTGTTGCGCCCTGTTCGGCGAGTGTGTTGTCGAGAACGTCGAAGCCACCTTGGGAGACGGGAATGGGCGGTGTTCGATACCCGATCCAGGCGACGACGGCCCGATCGCCGTCTTGAGAAACACGTGTCTGCTCATCGAAGAGGTTCTGGGCAGCGTTGGTCCACCCCGTCATGTCCCGGGTGGTAGTTCCCATGCCCGGAACAGCGAAGGTCGCTGTACGCGCTGAGTTGAGGTCTCCAATCGCGATGGCTGCGAGCGGCGGCATGTCGCCGGTGAGTTCTATGAGGTATCGCGAAGCAGCATTCCGCGGAGAACGTAGAGCGCCCTCGATGTTGGTCAAATTCGCTACTTGTTGTTCAATCATGACTTTCTGCGCGCCGGTGCCGCCGCCTACTCCGTACCCAGGCTCCCACCCGGCGGCGTCCAGAGAATCCAGATCTTCCAACTCCGCGCGCAGTCGTGTGATCTCCCGTTCAAGCGTCTTGCGGTTCGCTTGGTCGCGGGCGCCGTATGCGACGCCGTCCAAATTGCCCATGAGGACCGGAGCGCCGGAGACGAGTGCTGCCGCCGACGTGGAATCCAGGCTCTTCCACCACTCGGAGATTTCGTCTGGTGTGGGGGGATGGTCGCGCACGAGCGCAATCCAATCCGGGTGCGCCGCCAGGAGCTTCTCCACGTCGCCGGGTGGCGCTGATGCCAACCGGTGGAGGACGGACATCGACACGGCGTCCGCGAACACCGTCGCACGCTCGCCTAGGGGTGCCGACGGGGCAGGTGCAGCCGTCGGCAGGGATACGGCGGGGTCGCCAATCCGCCTAAGGTCCTGCTCGCAGGCGAGAAGCGCTGCCTGAAACTGGGCCCGAAGTTGAGCGCACCGCTGTCGGAGCGATTCGTTCTGGGACCAACCACTGAGGCCCATGCCATCGAGGATGCCCCTCGCCATCTCATCCTGACCGGCCACGCTGGCCTGATACCGGCTGACCTCCGTGACGTGCGCTTCGACTTCCGCGGCCAGCTGAGCCCGAGTTCGCTCGAGTGCGGCCAGCGTCTCTCCAAGGGCGCGTATCGCGTCCGCAACCGCGGATCCAGCCTCTTCGAAATCATCCGCGATCGCGACAAGGGGCTGCGCCCGGCCGACTGCGGTGCTGGTGTCGGGCGTGTCGAAGGCGTCGCCGAGCGTACTCCATCGGGTTACGGCGTCCGCCGTTCGTTCGCCCACCGACGCGGCAGCTGGCGATATGGTGGCCGCTGCCGCGAGAAGTGCCGTCGGATCTGCTGGCATCTCCGGAACCGAACTGGCATCCACGATCGCCATCAGAAGACCGCCCGCCCGAATCCGCGTCCACGGAGAGGCGCTACCGCACTTGAGGCACTCGACGTCGTCGATGCCATCTCCTCGTCGCCGGCCACGTAGGCCACGGTCGCCTTCTGAATGCCGGCGATCAACTCGGCCGCGTGTGCGGTCAGGGATGGGCCGCTCTGTCGGCGCGAGGCGAATACCGCATCAAGTGCGGCCCGTACCGCGGCTGCATCGTTCTTCAGGGCGGCCGTCGCATCATCGACGGCTGCGACAGCCTGTGCGGCGGCGGTGGTCGCGTCGTCCAGGCAGGACGCGACGTCGGTGACGAGCGCTGTCACAGCCGTGGCGTCCACTGAATACCGCATCGTCCCAACCTAATCGGGGCCGCCTGTCACCCTCAGAGGGTTGTGGACAATCTCATCTTGCTCTCATCTTCGGTCGGGAGAAGTCCCGGTCAGACCGGCCTCGACGCCCGGATCGTGTAGCTCAGCGGCATCACCGACGGCTGTTCGGTGAGCGCGAATTCGCCATCGGGACGCAGGGTCATGCGGCCCGGCAGCGCCTCCCACGGCACGCTGTCGTGCTCGATGAGCGCGTCGAGCCGCAGCCCGCGGTCGAGCAGCGCCGTGACGATCTCGCCGAGGCCGCGGTTCCACTCGTACGTCCGCGTGGAACGCAGCGGCTCCGACACCTCGACGTACGTGCTGTCGTCGTCCCACTGCAGCGGCGTGCGCTGCTCGAAGTACGGGAACGCCAGCGTCAGACCCGGAAGGGTCTCGTCGGTGGACCACAGGATGGGGTGAGCCTCGCGGATGTGCAGCGTGCCACCGGGAGCCAGCAGATCCACGACGACACCGGCCCATTCCGTGATCGACGGCAGCCAGCACAGCGCCCCGATGCCCGTGTAGACGAGGTCGAACGCGCCTTTCGGGAGGACGTCGAGGGCGTGCGCGACGTCCGATTGGACGAAATCGACCGCATCTCCGGTCTCGGCCACGAGCCGCCGCGCCTCCGCGACGGCGTTCTCCGAGAAGTCGAGGCCCGTCACCCGGGCGCCGAGGCGCGCGAGCGACAGCGTGTCGGTGCCGATGTGGCACTGGAGGTGCACGGCGCGCTTCCCCGAGAGGTCGCCGAGCAGCGGCTGGTCGAACCGCACGACATCGCTGAGCGCGTCGCGGTCCTCCACGTAGCGCAGCACGCCGTAGCCCGACCCGTCGCGGGCGGCGTGCAGGGTGGCGCGCTCGTTCCAGTTGGCGCGGTTCGCATCGAGGTACTCGGTGGTCATGGCATCCCTTCCGACGGCACAGCCTTGCGACGATACACACGTGGATGCCAAGGCGCCAGGCTCGAGGGTCGTCAGCCGTCGTGACCGCGCGTGACGAGGGCCTGTGCCGGTGTCGGAGGCCCGGGTTAGCCTGACGGGCATGTCGGGCAGTGTGTACGTGATCCATGAGAACCCCCAGTGGCTTCCGCCGTTCCAGGCGGCCTTCGAGGCGGAGGGGGTGCCGCTGGAGGAGTGGCTGCTGACCGACGGGGCCATCGATCTGTCCGTCGAGCCCCCGGAGGGCGTGTTCTGGTCGCGGCTGAGCGCGTCCGCGCACACGCGCGACCACGCGGCGAGCAAGGAGTACGGCCGTGCCGTGCTGCGCTGGCTCGCCTCGTGGGGCCGGACGGTCGTGAACGGCGCCGACGTCCTCGAGCTCGAGGTCAGCAAGGTCGCGCAGCACGCGGCGCTGCGGCACGCGGGCATCGAGGTTCCGCGCACCACGGCCGTGTTCGGGCGGGCCGGGCTGTCCGCGAAGGCCCGCGAGTTCGAGGCGCCCTTCATCAGCAAGCCCAACCAGGGCGGCAAGGGCCTGGGCGTGCGCCGGTGGGAGTCGCACGCCGAGTTCGCGGCGTGGGTCGACAGCCCCGACTTCGAGCCGTCCCCCGACGGCATCACGCTGCTGCAGGAACTGCTGGTCGCGCGCGGCCCGTTCGTGACGCGCGCCGAGTTCGTCGGGGGCGAGTTCGTCTACGCCGTCCGGGTCGACACGAGCGCGGGCAGCTTCGAACTCTGCCCGGCCGAGGCGTGCGCGATCCCCGGTGCCGACGGCGTGGAGCCCGAGCCGCTGTTCCGGCTCCGCGACGATGTCGACCCTGCCCTCATCGACCGGTACCTCGCGTTCCTCGCGGCCGAGGGCATCGGCGTCGCCGGTATCGAGTTCATCGAGACCCGCGACGGACGCGTCGTCACCTACGACGTGAACACCAACACGAACTACAACCCCGACGTCGAGGCATCCGCTCCCCGTTCCGGACCGCGCGAGATCGCGCGTTGGCTCGGCGCGCTGTTGCCGCACGAGGCGGTGGGCGTGCGTGGCTGAACCCCACCGCGCCTGGGACGGCTTCGGGTTCGCGACCCGACAGGTGCACGCCGGCGAGGTCGAAGACCTCACCCACGGCTCGCGGGTGACACCCGTGCACCTCTCGGCGGCGTACCGGTTCGCGTCGTTCCAGGAGGCGACCGATCGCTTCGCCGGCACCGACCTGGGGCACCTGTACTCGCGCAATCTCAATCCCACGAATCAGGTCGCCGAGGCACGGCTCGCGTCGCTCGAGGGCGGGACGGGTGCGCTCGTCGTCGGGTCGGGGCAGGCCGCGATCACCACGACGCTGCTCGGTCTCGCGGGTGCGGGCGAGCACATCGTGTCGACCGCGAGCATCTACAGCGGCACGCGGGTGCTGTTCGGCCGAACGTTCGCGCGCCTCGGCGTCACCGTGGAGTACGTCTGGGACCCCGAGGACGACGCCGAGTGGGACGCCCTGATCCGCCCCGAAACGAAGGCGATCTTCACCGAAACGCTCCCGAACCCGAAGAACGACGTCGTCGACATCTCGCACGTCGCGCGGATCGCCGCGCGCCACGGGCTACCGGTCGTCGTCGACAACACGATCGCGACGCCCTACCTGCTGCGTCCCCTCGAGCAGGGCGCGCACATCGTCGTGCACTCCGCGACGAAGTTCCTGTCCGGTCACGGCGCCAACCTCGCCGGTGCCGTCGTCGACGGTGGGACGTTCGACTGGGCCGGGTCAGCGCGACCGTACCCGGGCATCACCGAGACCCCCGCCGCGGGGTACCCGTCGTTCGTCGAGGCCTTCGGCCCCCGCGCCTTCGAGCTGTACCTGCGGTTCGGCATCGCCAACGACACCGGCCCGGCGCTGTCGCCGCTGAACGGATTCCTGCTGCAGCAGGGCATGGAGACGCTGTCGGTGCGGATGCGTCAGCACTTGGCATCCGCCCGCGAGATCGCCGAGTGGCTCGACGGCCACGAGCTCGTCGAGAGCGTCGACTTCGCGGGACTCCCGTCCCACCCGCAGCACGCGCTCGCCGTCCGCGACTACGGCGGACTCACCGGCTCGGTGTTCTCGTTCACCGTGCGCGGTGGACGCGACGGCGCGGAGCGCTTCTTCGACGCCCTGCGCCTCTTCAGCCGCATGACCAACATCGGCGACACGCGCTCGATGGCGCTGCACCCCGCGACGACGACGCACCTCGGCTTCACGCAGGAGATCCGCGACCGCCTCGGCATCCACGACGGGCTCATCCGCCTGTCGATCGGGCTCGAGGATGCCAACGACCTCATCGCCGACCTCGAGCAGGCGCTCCGCGCGGCGGCGTAGGCGCGGGGTTCTCACGCGCAACCGGCGCGGGCGCGCGGCGCTGACGCGGCGGCGTAGTTCCGCGGGTCGGCGCGGCGGGCGGTGCGGCGGCGCTTCGACCTTGAGTGTCCAAGACATGCGGATGCCATGGCATCGGGTCCGCGTGTCTTGGACACTGAACCGGCAGGTACGGCGTCGAGGGCGGCCGAGTGCGAGGCTCGTCGCGGCGGTAGTTCCCCGTTGAGTGTCCAGGACACGCGGATGCCATGGCATCCGGTCCGCGTGTGTTGGACACCGAACCTTCACGCGCGGCACCGATGGCAGCCGAGCCCGGGCAGCCCCCCGCCTTAGGCGTCGCGCAGCGCCTCGAGTCGGCGCACGCGCGGGATCACCTCGGCGGCGAACCGCTGCAGCTCGGGCAGGTGCGGCGAGAACTGCAGCAGCAGCGTCGAGACGCCGACGTTCGCGAACGCGACGATGCGCTCGGCGACCTGGTCGGGCGTGCCGATGAGGTTCGGACGCAGGCCGCGGTTCGAGACCGAGTACTCCTTGAGGTCGACCGGGGTGTCGAGCTTCGACTTGCTCACGAACTCCTGGTACGAGCCGTAGGCCGCTCCCCCGCGCACGTCGGTGATGCGGTCGACCTCGGCCAGAGCCTCTTCCTCGGTGTCGCGCACGATCCCGTAGGCCGCCATGCCGAACGCCTCGAAGGGCGCGGCGCCGGCCTCGGTGCGGCGGCGTCGCATGTCGGCGACCTTCGCCTCCAGCTCGTCGAGGGTGCCGCCGTGCGTGAGGTACGCGTCGGCGAAGCGCGTGATCGCGGTGCGTCCGGCCTCGCTCTCGCCGCCCGCGTACAGGCGCGGGATCACGCGCGGCTTCGGCTCGAGAAACGTGCCCTCGGTGCAGTAGTACTCCCCCGCGTAGGCGAACGGTGTCTCCGTCCACAGGCCGCGGAGCACCTCGGCCCACTCGATCGTGCGGGCGTACCGGTCGTCGTGCGCGCTGAACAGGCCGTCGTACTGCTTCGCCTCCTCGGCCCACCACGCCGACACCACGTTGAGCGTGAACCGCCCGCCGCTGATCTCGTCGATCGTGGCCGCCTGCTTCGCCGTGTGGAACGGGCTGTGGAACCCCGGCCGCACGGCTGCGAGCAGCTCGAGCTTCGACGTCACGGCGGCAAGGCCGGCGGTCACCGCCCACGCGTCGAGCGACGGCGCCTCGACGCCCTTGATGTCGTTGAGGTTCAGTTCCGGGATGAGTGTGAGGTCGAATCCCCCCTCCTCGGCCGCCCGCGCGATCTCCGCGATGTGCGCGAACGACACCGGCGTCTGCTCGTCGTCGACGTTGCGGAGCCATCCGCCGAAGATCGGGGTCCAGTAGCCGAAACGCACGCGCTGGGGGGAGGTCATGGCATCCATCCTCACCCGGCATCCGGACGCCAGGCTCCCCCGCTGCAACGAGAGGTCACGCTGACCCCCCGCGAGTCTCCATGACACGCCGCATCGGGACCTCGCGATACGGCGTGTCTTGACGCTCAACCACAGAGGGCGCCGTCTATGCCCCGTCGAGCATGGACTGCGCGGCGGCGGTCTGGGCGCGGAGTGCGTCGGCCAACGCTGCAACGGCGGGGATGCGCAGCGAATCCGCGCGCACGATCATCCAGTACGACAGTCTCTCCGCAACGAGCGACGGCAGCAGCCGCACAAGATCCGGATGCCGGTCAGCGGCGAAGCACGGAAGCATGCCGATTCCGGCACCCGCGCGTGTCGCCTCGACGTGCACGAACACGTTGGTCGACGTCACGCCGTCGCGCATGCGCGGCACGAGTCGCCGCGGAAGGTCGAGCGCCTCCACCTGCAGCATCGAGTCGACGAAGTACACGAGCCGGTGCTGCTCGAGCTCGGCGAGGTCGCGGGGCGTCCCCTCCCGATCGAGATACGCCCGCGAGGCGTACATGCCGAGCGTGTAGGTGCCGAGACGGGTCGCGGTCCCCCGCGACGACTGCGGCTCCCCCACCACGACCTCCAGGTCCAGACCCGGACGGTGCAGCGCGGCCCTCCGCTGCGTGGCCACGATCTCGACGGTCAGCTCCGGATGCCGCTGACGCAGGGCCGCGATCGCGGGAGCCGCGACGTACGCGCTGAAGCCATCGGTCGCCGACATCCGCACGACGCCCGAGACGGGGTCCGGTTCCTCTCCCCCGCCCGACAGCCGCGACATCGCGGCCTCGATGCGTCCGGCCGTCTCGACGGCGTGCTTTCCGAGCGCCGTGAGCTCCCACCCGCGGCCCGAGGCCGCGACGACCCGGCCGCCGAGCGCGTCCTCGAGCGCCGCGATGCGCCGGGCGACGGTGGTGTGGTCGACGCCGCGGACCTGCGCGGCGGCGGTGTATCGGCCGGTGCGGGCGACCGCGAGGAGCATCAGGAGGTCGTCGGCGCGGACGTTCGTGGCATCCATGTGTGCAATTCTGCACACCCGGTCGGCAGCACTGGGCATTGCCGCGGATCCGACCTCACCGCAGACTCGTCCCCGGATGTCACCGTCGACACCGAAGGAGCAGCATGGAATCCCCCACCACCGCGCAACGCAGCGCCTCCCCCGAAATCTCGACCAGCAAGATCCGCCGCGTCGTCGCCGCCTCCATGGCCGGCACCGTCGTCGAGTGGTACGAGTTCTTCCTCTACGCCACCGCCGCGAGCCTCGTCTTCGGCACGTACTTCTTCCCGTCGTCGGGCTCACCGCTCGACGGCATCATCGCCGCCTTCGTCACGTACGCGGTCGGCTTCGTCGCGCGCCCCCTGGGCGGCATCGTCTTCGGGCAGATCGGTGACCGGTTCGGCCGCAAGCCGACGCTGCAGGCGACGATCATCATCGTCGGCGCGGCCACCTTCCTGATGGGATGCCTCCCCGGCTTCGCGACCGTCGGGTACTGGGCGCCCGCGATGCTCGTCGCGCTGCGCTTCATCCAGGGCTTCGCGGTCGGCGGTGAGTGGGGCGGTGCCGTCCTGCTGGTCGCCGAGCAGAGCCCGAACCGCTCGCGCGCGTTCTGGGCGAGCTGGCCGCAGGCCGCGGTTCCGGTCGGCAATCTTCTTGCGACGACGGTCCTGCTGATCATGTCGTTCGCCCTCTCCCCCGCCGCGTTCCTCGACTGGGGCTGGCGCGTCGCGTTCTGGCTCTCGGCCGTGATCGTGCTGGTCGGCTTCTACATCCGCACGCACGTCGAGGAGGCACCGATCTTCCTCGAGGCCAAGAAGCAGGTCGAGCAGGAGAAGGCGACGTCGTTCGGCGTCGTCGAGGTGCTGCGCCGCTACCCGAAGGGAGTCGTCCAGGCGATGGGCGTGCGCTTCGCGGAGAACATCGTCTACTACATCGTCGTCAGTTTCTCGATCGTGTATCTGAAGGTCGTGCACTCGTACGACACGAGCCAGCTGCTCCTCGCGCTGCTGATCGCGCACATCATCCATTTCGCCGTGATCCCCCCGATCGGGCGCCTCGCCGACCGCATCGGCCGCAAGCCCGTGTACCTCACCGGCGCGATCCTCAGCGCGGCCTGGGCGTTCTTCGCCTTCCCGATGTTCGACACGCTGAACCCCGTCGTCATCGTCGCCGCCGTGGCGCTCGGACTCGTGTTCCACGCCGGCATGTACGCGCCGCAGCCGGCGGTCATGGCCGAGCTGTTCCCGACGCGCATGCGCTACTCGGGCGTCTCGCTCGGCGCCCAGGTCACGGCGATCCTCGCGGGGTCGCTCGCCCCGATCCTCGCGACGCAGTGGCTCAAGGACACCGGGTCGTGGCTGCCGATCGCGCTGTACATCGTGGCGGCCTGCGTGGTCACGGCGATCGCCGTACTGTCACTGAAGGAGACGCGGGGCATCTCGCTGCGCGACATCGACGCCGCGGACGCCCAGCTCGCCGCGCGGGGAAAGTAGGACACATGAGCATCGACCTCAGCGGGCGTCGCGCCCTCGTCACCGGCGGTGCCAGCGGCATCGGAGCGGCGATCGCGCGCGCGTTCGCCGAGGCGGGCGCCACCGTCACGGTCGCCGATCTCAACGCCGAGGGCGCAGAAGCCCTCGCCGCCGAGATCGGCGGCCGCGCGTGGGCGGTCGACCTGTCGGACACGGCGGCCCTGGCCGACCTGAGCCTCGACGTCGACATCCTCGTCAACAACGCCGGCATCCAGCACGTGAGCCCGATCGAGGACTTCGCCCCCGAGCGCTTCTCGTTCATGCTGCGACTGATGCTCGAGGCGCCGTTCCTCCTCATCCGCGCGGCCCTCCCCGGGATGTACGAGCGCGGCTTCGGCCGGGTGCTCAACGTGTCGAGCGTGCACGGTATACGCGCATCGGAATACAAGTCCGCGTACGTCACCGCGAAGCACGGACTCGAGGGACTCTCCAAGACCACGGCCCTCGAGGGCGCGCGCCACGGCGTCACCAGCGTCTGCATCGACCCCGGCTACGTGCGTTCGCCGCTCGTCGAGAAGCAGCTCGCGGACCAGGCGCGGGCACATGGCATCCCGGAGTCCGAGGTGCTCGAGACGGTCTTGCTGAAGGATGCCGCGATCAAGCGGCTCGTCGAGCCGTCCGAGGTCGCGTCACTCGCGCTGTGGTTGGCCGGACCGGATTCCGCGATGGTCACCGGCACGAGCTACGTGATGGACGGCGGCTGGTCGGCGCACTGACCGGCCGGCGAGAGCTCACCGCCGGGAGCGCTCTCGCCCGGAACATCTCCGACGCGGCATCCGGGCAACCGGAGAATGTCCGAGGTTTCGTTATCGTAAAAAGACAGGCCAAGAGTTGGTGTGTGGCCTCCCGGCGACAAGGATGTCCGGAGGACTGCGGCACTTGTCGCGATCGACACTTCACAGCAGAGGTAACTCCATGACACTGCACAACAGTGGTCGAGGCCGTCTCGGCCTCGCTCTCGGCGCCGTCGGCGTCTCGGCTCTCGTCCTGGCGGGCTGCTCCGCCGGTGGGGGAGACAACGGCTCGGACAGCGGCTCGACCGACCCGCTCGTCATCGGCACGACGGACAAGATCAGCTCGATCGACCCGGCCGGCTCATACGACAACGGTTCGTTCGCCGTGATGACCCAGGTCTACCCGTTCCTCCTCAACAGCCAGTACGGCACGTCGGAGGTCACCCCCGACATCGCCGAGTCGGCCGAGTTCACCTCGCCGACCGAGTACACGGTCAAGCTCAAGTCGGGCCTGAAGTTCGCCAACGGCCACGACCTCACGTCGTCCGACGTGAAGTTCTCGTTCGACCGCCAGGTCAAGATCGCCGACCCCAACGGCCCGTCGTCGCTGCTCGGCAACCTCGACAGCGTCTCGACTCCCGACGACACCACCGTCGTCTTCACGCTGAAGAACGGCAACGACCAGGTCTGGCCGCAGATCCTGTCGAGCCCGGCCGCCCCGATCGTCGACGAAGAGGTCTTCTCCGCCGACGCCGTCACGCCGGACGACACCATCGTCGAGGGCAAGGCTTTCGCCGGTCAGTACACGATCGACTCGTACAAGCTGAACGAGCTCATCTCCTACACGCCGTACGCCGACTACCAGGGCTCGCTGCCCAAGCCCGCGAACGGCGGCATCTCGGCGAAGTACTACGCCGACGCCTCGAACCTGAAGCTCGACGTGCAGTCGGGTGCGATCGACGTCGCGTACCGCAGCCTCAGCGCGACCGACATCGACGACCTGTCGAAGAACGACGCGGTCAAGGTCGTCGACGGCCCCGGTGGCGAGATCCGCTACATCGTCTTCAACTTCGACACCATGCCCTTCGGCGCGAAGACCCCCGAGGCCGACGCCGCCAAGTCGCTCGCCGTCCGTCAGGCCGCGGCCGACCTGATCGACCGCCAGGCGATCGCGACCGACGTCTACAAGGACACCTACTCGCCGCTCTACTCCTACGTTCCGCAGGGTCTCGCGGGCGCCAACGAGGCGCTCAAGGGTCTGTACGGCGACGGCAACGGCGCCCCGGATGCCGCGAAGGCCAAGGCCACGCTCGAGGCTGCCGGGATCACGACGCCCGTCACGCTGAACCTGCAGTACAACGGCGACCACTACGGCCCCTCGTCGGGTGACGAGTATGCCGCGGTGAAGGCGCAGCTCGAGAAGGACGGTCTGTTCACCGTGAACCTCGCGCAGACCGAGTGGGTGCAGTACACCAAGGACCGCGTCGCCGACGTGTACCCCGCCTACCAGCTCGGCTGGTTCCCGGACTACTCGGATGCCGACAACTACCTGACCCCGTTCTTCTCCCTGGACAACTTCCTCGGCAACCACTACGACAACGCCGACGTCCAGAAGATGATCGTCGACCAGGCGACGCAGACCGACAAGGCCACGCGCGAGGACGAGATCGGCAAGATCCAGGACGCCGTCGCTGCCGACCTCTCGACCCTCCCGCTGCTCCAGGGCAAGCAGGTCGCGATCGTCGGCTCGAGCGTGAAGGGCGCCGTCCTCGACGGTTCCTTCAAGTTCCGCTACGCCCCGCTGAACAAGTAATCGACGCCGGGTGCCCGGTCCCTCGCGGGGCCGGGCACCCGCTGCGTTCCTCTCGTTAGGTTCCCATGGCCACCGCCGTCGACGCCCCCGTCATCGCTGCGCCCGTCGCCCCGAAGGGCGGCGGTCTCTGGCGCTACATCCTCGTCCGCCTCGTGCTGATCATCCCCACGGTCTTCATCCTCGTGACCGTGGTGTTCCTGCTCATGCGGGTCACGGGCGACCCGATCACCGCCGCGCTCGGAGGGCGCCTCCCACCGGACCAGCTCGCGGAGCGCATCCATGAGGCGGGTTACGACCGGCCTCTCTACGAGCAGTACTTCGAGTACATCTGGGGAGTGCTGCGCGGCGACTTCGGCACCACGCTGACCGACAACCGTCCGGTCCTCGGCATCCTGCTCCAATACGGCTCGGCCACTCTCGAGCTTGCGATCTACGCGCTCGTCGTGGCGCTGCTGGTCGGCATCCCGTTCGGTCTTCTCGCCGCCTACCGCCGCGACCGCTGGCCCGACGCGGTGCTGCGCATCGGCGCGATCCTCGGCTACGCCACCCCGATCTTCTTCGTCGGCCTCCTGCTCAAGCTCGTCTTCGCGGTGTGGCTGAGCGTGCTGCCGGTCGCCGGTCGCGCCAGCACCCGCACCGAGCTGAAGCTCCAGGGCCTCGATAACCCCAGCGGCATATATCTCCTGGATGCCATCCGCCTCGGCGACGGAGCCGCGGTGGGCGACGTGCTGACCCACGCGATCCTGCCGGGTCTGGCGCTCGGCATCCTCACCGCCGGCATCTTCCTGCGCCTCGTGCGCACCAACGTGATCGGCACGCTCGGCGCGCAGTACGTCACCTCGGCGCGGTCGCGCGGCGTGGGGGAGTTCCGCCTGGTGACGAAGCACGCGTACCGTCCCGCGCTCATCCCGATCATCACGGTGATCGGACTGCAGATCGCCCTGCTGCTCGGTGGCGCGGTGCTCACCGAGACCACGTTCGAGTGGAAGGGGCTGGGCTTCATGCTCAGCGAGTACCTGAAGGCGCGCGACTTCGTGGCGGTGCAGGGCATCGTCGTGATGATCGCGCTGATCGTCGCGGTCACGAACTTCCTCGTCGACGTCATCGCGGCGATCATCGACCCGCGAGTGAGGTACTGACATGACGGATGCCACGACCCCCGCGGCCCTGACCGAGCGCAAGGTCCCGCTGCGGGACCGTCTGCCGATCGTGTCGCACCTGCGTCGCAGCGTCGGCCTGCAGCGCACGATGCTCGTGATCGGCCTGGTGATCACGATCGTCTTCGTGCTCGTCGCGGCTCTCGCGCCGCTCCTCGCCCCCTACGGCTTCGCGCAGCAGGAGGCGAATGGCGTGAAGTTCGGCACGCAGCAGGCGCCGAGCGCGATGAACCTCCTCGGCACCACGGTCGGCGGGTACGACGTGCTGTCCCGCGTGATCTGGGGTGCGCAGACCGCGTTGCTGGTGATCCTCTGCGCGATCGTCTTCTCGATCTTCCTCGGCATCTTCTTGGGGCTGGTCAGCGGCTACTTCGGTGGATGGATCGACCGGATCCTCGTGGTGCTGGCCGACGCGATCTACGCCTTCCCGTCGCTGCTCCTCGCGATCGTGATGTCCATCGCGATCACGCGCGGGCAGTCGACGCTGTGGGGCGGCATCCTCGCCACCGCGATCTCGATCACGGTGGTCTTCGTGCCGCAGTACTTCCGCGTGATCCGCGCCGAGGTGGTGCGCGTGAAGGCGGAGCCGTTCGTCGAGTCGGCCCGCGTGATCGGTGTGCCGACCGCGCGCATCCTGCTCCGTCACGTGCTGCGCAACTCCACGCGCTCGCTACCGGTCGTCGTGACGCTCAACGCCTCGGAGGCGCTCCTGACCCTCGCGGGCCTCGGCTTCCTCGGCTTCGGCATCGAGGCCACGGCCGCGGCGGAGTGGGGCTACGACCTCAACCGCTCGGTCAGCGACGTGACGAGCGGCATCTGGTGGACGGCCGTCCCGCCGGGCGTCGCGATCGTCCTCGCCGTACTCGGCATCACGCTCGTCGGCGAGAGCCTCAACGACCTCAGCGACCCGCGCCTGCGCACGCGCCGCCGCGCCGGAGGCGCCCCGGCGCCCGTCACCGCGGTCGACCCCGCCCCGGCTCCGACCTCGGCGACCGCCGCTCCCGCCGGGCCGCCGGCATCCACTTCTTCCGAGGGGAGCCCCTCATGACCGGCACCACCGCGCCCGTCGCCCGCATCGACGACCTGCGGGTCACCTTCGCCACCGACGGCGAGCCCGTCGCGGCCATCAACGGCATCTCGCTCGAGGCGCACGCCGGCGAGGTGCTCGCGATCGTCGGCGAGTCCGGGTCGGGCAAGACCGTCACGGCCAACACGCTGCTGGGGCTGCTGCCCGAGACCGCGACCCTGTCGGGCGCCGTGATCGTCCGCGGGCGCGACGGCGACGAGACCGACATCGTCCACGCGACCCACGCGCAGCTGCGCGCGATGCGCGGACACGACGCCGCGATGGTGTTCCAGGAGCCCTCGACCGCGCTGAACCCCGTGTACACCGTGGGGTGGCAGATCGCCGAGGGCCTGCGCGCCCACGGCAAGCTGTCGCGCGCCGAAGCGAAGACCCAGGCCGTCGACATCCTGCGCCGGGTCGGCATCCCGAATCCCGAGAAGCGCGTCGACGACTACCCGCACCAGTTCTCGGGCGGGCAGAAGCAGCGCGTCGTGATCGCCATGGCGCTCGTGCTCAACGCGGGCCTCATCATCGCCGACGAGCCGACCACGGCCCTCGATGTCACGGTGCAGGCCGAGATCCTCGAGCTGCTGCGCACCTGCCGCGACGAGTTCGGCGCGACGATCGTGCTCATCACCCACAACATGGGCGTGGTCGCCGACCTCGCCGACCGGGTCATCGTGATGTACCGCGGCGACATCGTCGAGCAGGCGCCCGTGCGCGAGCTGTTCGCCGCTCCGCAGCAGCAGTACACGCGCGAGCTGTTGGCCGCCGTGCCGCACGTCGGTCGTGGGAAGAGCGCGGAGCAGAAGCTCGACACCCCCGCCCCGACCGCGCCGCCCGAGGGCAGCCTGGTCGTGGCCGAGAAGGTCGAGATCGGCTACCCGGGGCGCTTCGGCACGACCGGCGTCATCGCCGTGAAGGGCGTGGACTTCTGGATCGGTCCCGGCGAAGTGCTCGGTCTCGTCGGCGAGTCGGGCTCGGGCAAGACCACGATCGGCCGCGCGATGGTGGGCCTCACCTCCGTCGTCGGCGGATCGCTCAAGGTGCTCGGTACAGAGATGCGCGGCGCGAAGCCCCGCGCCCTCGCGAAGACCCGCCCCGACATCGGCTTCGTGTTCCAGGACCCGGCGACGAGCTTCAACCCGCTCCTCACGATCGCCGAGTGCATCGCCGAGCCGCTCCTGGTGCACCGGCGCGCGTCCGGGGCCCGCGCCGCGCGTGCGCGCGTGAACGAACTCCTGGATGCCGTCCAGCTCCCGACCGCGTTCGGCGACCGGTACCCGCACGAGCTGTCGGGCGGCCAGCGTCAGCGCGCGTCCCTGGCCCGGGCGCTCGCGCTCGACCCGAAGCTGCTCATCGCGGACGAGCCGACCTCGGCGCTCGACGTGTCGGTGCAGGCCCGCGTGCTGCAGCTGTTCGCGCAGCTGCAGAAAGAGTTCGGCTTCGCGTGCCTCTTCATCAGCCACGACCTCGCGGTCGTCGACGAGGTGGCCGACCGCATCGTCGTGCTCCGGCAGGGCGTGATCCGCGAGCAGGGCACGACGGTGCAGGTGCTCACGGAGCCCACCGACGACTACACGAAGCGGCTGCTGGCATCCCTCCCGGTGCCCGACCCGGTCGCCCAGGAGCAGCGTCGGGAGCTCTGGCGGCGCTGACCCGCGTGAGGGGTCAAAAACTGTCGCTTCGCGTCCGCTCAGGCGACAGTTTTTGACCCCTCACGCGCCGGATCAACGGAAGAACGTGTCCGAGAGCACCGTCAGCAGCCACCAGCCGATCGCCAGCACCGCGAGCACGCCGCCCACCCACGAGAAGCCGCGGCGCAGGCGGCGTCCCTCGCGCGCGACCCCGACGGGCGGGGGAGTGAGGAGCGGGACACCGGATGCCACGGGCGCCGGCGCCGCGGCCAACCGCTCGTCGCGCCACCGCGCCCACTGTCCGAGCTTCGCGTCGATGGCATCCACCGTTCCGAAGATCCACTGCCACACGGCCGGGTCGAGGGTCGAGAGCTCGCGCCGCGCGTAGAGGAAGAGCCGGTCGTCGATGATCTCGACGTCCAGCGCCGCGGCATTGTCGATGAACCGCGCCATGACGTCGGGGGTGAAGAGGTACAGCGCGTCGCGCTCGTATCCGGTCGGGCAGTACAGCGCGAAGTGCTGGTCGAAGTCGCCCTCGAGGCTCAGCCGCTGGTCGCGCGAGAACGTCGCCGGCAGGTTCGACGCCCCGAACAGGCCGTTGTTGCCCACGGCATCCAGGACGATATGGGGGAGCGGGGTGTCGAGCCGCAGCATGACGTAGGCCCACTTGTGCGTCTGTTCGCTCTTCCCCGAGCCGGTCTTGTACGTGTAGTTGCCGACCTCGACCCAGCGCGGGCGCGGGCCGTGGATCACGTCGGTGGCCTCGCGCGAATGGCCCTCGGCGAAGATCATGCCGGGCAGGTCGGGGCTCGGGACGGCGGGGAACCACGTCAGTCCGTTCGCCTCGGCGAAGTGCGCGAGTCGGTAGCGGCGCACCGCGCGGCCGC
Organism: Microbacterium sp. T32; assembly: GCF_001619615.1. Lineage (GTDB taxonomy): Bacteria > Actinomycetota > Actinomycetes > Actinomycetales > Microbacteriaceae > Microbacterium. The sequence goes on along the minus strand of NZ_LQQP01000020.1, from coordinate 28,628 downwards.
GGAACATCGCCGTCAATCCGAACACGAGCATGGCGATGACCGCGGCGAAGAAGATCAGGAAGCCGATGCCGACCGGGCTCGGCCGCCCGTCGTCGGCGAAGAGCGCGAAGCTCACGACGGATGCCATCAGGATCGCCGACACCAGAAGGATGCCGCCCACCACCACCAACCCGATCGTGGCGACGACGACGCTGTTCAGCTTCCCCTCGCGGCGGAGCTGGGCGGTGAACGCGCGGACGGCGGCGCGATCGACCGGGGCGGTCAGGGCTGAGGTGTCCGGGGGAGTACCGCTCATGGCCCCACGCTACCGAGGGCGTCGGCGAAGCTCGATTCCCGCTGCGGGGTGGCATCCGTTAGACTACGAAGGTTGTCTGGCGACGCCCATGCGCGTGTAAGCCCGAGACGACGTGCACCACACCCTCCTGCTGCCGGGAAATGCCCGTCAGCCGTTCTAGTCCGAAGGAGGTGGGTTAGTGACGCACCAGTACGAACTCATGGTCATCTTCGACCCCGAGATCGACGAGCGCCAGGTCGCTCCGAAGCTCGACGGGTTCCTCAAGGTCATCACCAACGATGGGGGAACCATCGAGAAGGTGGATGTCTGGGGACGCCGCCGTCTGGCCTACGAGATCAAGAAGAAGAACGAGGGCATCTACGCCGTCGTCGACTTCACCGCCACGAGCGAGGCCACGCAGGAGCTCGACCGCCAGCTGAAGCTGAGCGAGCAGATCATGCGCACCAAGGTCCTCCGTGCCGAGGAAGCCATCGCGCAGGTCGCCGCCGAGGCGAAGCGCTCCGAGGAGAAGGCCGCTCGCAAGGCCGCCGCTCCCCGCAAGGTCGAGTCCGCCGAGAAGGCTGCGAAGTAACGACGATGGCCGGCGAAACCGTCATCACCGTCGTGGGGAACCTCACGGCCGACCCCGAGCTGCGGTACACGCAGAACGGGCTGCCGGTGGCGAACTTCACCATCGCGTCGACCCCCCGCACGTTCGACCGTCAGGCGAACGAGTGGAAGGACGGCGAGGCGCTCTTCCTGCGCGCCTCGGTGTGGCGCGAATTCGCCGAGCACGTCGCCGGATCGCTGACGAAGGGCTCCCGCGTCATCGCGACCGGTCGCCTGAAGCAGCGCTCGTACCAGGACCGCGAGGGCAACAACCGCACCTCGATCGAGCTGGAGGTCGACGAGATCGGCCCCTCGCTCCGCTACGCGACCGCCCAGGTCACCCGCGCCGCCTCTTCGGGCGGCGGCGGTGGCGGCGGGCGCCCGCAGGTGCAGCAGGGCTCCGACGAGCCGTGGTCGACCCCCGGGTCGAGCCAGGGCGGCGCCGACGCCTGGAGCACTCCCGGTTCCTACGGAGACGACACCCCGTTCTGATCTCGCTGCGCCTCACGGCGTGACGAACCCCGATATTCCGGATGCCGAGTCCGGACGCCGCAAGCGCCCCCGGCATCCGAATCCACACGAAAGAAGGAAGCATGGCTGGAAAGGCCACTGGCGACCGCCGCAAGCCGCGGAAGGGCGCGAAGAACGCAGCCCCCGCGAAGGCGATCCGCGTCGGCGTCATCGACTACAAGGACGTCGCAACCCTCCGCAAGTTCATCTCGGAGCGCGGGAAGATCCGCGCCCGTCGTATCACCGGTGTCTCCGTGCAGGAGCAGCGCCTGATCGCCCGCGCCATCAAGAACGCGCGCGAGATGGCTCTCCTGCCCTACGCCGGCGCCGGCCGCTAAGGAGCACCCGATGGCAAAGCTGATTCTCACGAATGAGGTCACCGGGCTCGGTAGCGCCGGTGACGTTGTCGAGGTCAAGAACGGGTACGCCCGCAACTACCTCATCCCGCAGGGCTTCGCCGTGGCTTGGAGCCGCGGTGGCGAGAAGCAGGTCGCGTCGATCCGCGCCGCTCGCGAGTCCCGCGCGATCCACGACCACGAAGAGGCCGTGGCCCTGAAGAACACGCTCGAGTCGAACACCGTCAAGCTGGCCGTCAAGGCCGGTGCCGAGGGTCGCCTCTTCGGGTCCGTCAAGACGGGCGACGTCGCCGACGCGGTCAAGGCCGCCGGTCTCGGTGAGCTCGACAAGCGCAAGATCCAGATCACCTCGGCGATCAAGTCGGTGGGCGAGCACGAGGCGACCGTTCGCCTCCGCGACGACCTCACCGCCGTGATCACCCTCCAGGTGGTCGCCGCGAAGTAATTCGCTTCGGATACGGCCCCGGTCCCGCTTCGGCGGGTCGGGGCCGTTCTGCGTGTCCGAACCCGAAACACGGGGATCCTAGGCTGGTCGGCATGACCGTCGATCGCGCACCCGAGCGCCCGCGGGTCGTGCTGTACTCGGCATCCCTCGTCCTTCCGATCACCGCCCCACCGATCGTCGAGGGGGCGATCGCTGTCGCGGGCGGGCGCATCCGGCACGTCGGTGACCGCGAGTGGGTGCGGCACGAGCTGCGCCAGCGCGGCGTGGAGTTCGACGAGGTGCACTGGCCCGGCATCCTGACTCCCGGCCTCGTCAACGCGCACTCGCACCTGCAGTACACGGGCATGGCCGAGGTCGGGCGGGGATCGTACGCGGGGTTCGAGGAGTGGGCCGCGGCCTTCCAGCCGGTCTACGAGTCGGGCTTGGATTGGGCGGCGGATGCCAGGACCGGCGCCGCCCAGATGATCGCTGCCGGCACGACCGCCGTGGCCGACATCGTCACCGACGTCGAAGCGGCCTCCGCGCTGCACGACGCGGGGCTGCACGGCATCACCTATTGGGAGGTCATGAGCTGGACCAACGCCGCGTGGGCCGAGCGGGGGAGGGCCGAGGTCGAGGCGCGGCTGGACTCGCTGCCGTCGCCGCCCGGAACCGGCCTGTCACCGCACGCGCCCTACTCGCTCGACGTCGAGCCGCCGCTGGAGATCCCCGACATCGTGCGCGAGCGGGGGAGCAGGCTGCACATCCACCTCGGCGAGGCCGCGTTCGAGCGTGAGCACGGCGAGGCGCTGCCGTGGCGCGAGCGGCGTCCGGCGAGCTTCCAGGCGCTGCGCGACGAGGGCTTCGGCACGGGAGCGACGGAGTTCGTCGACGAGCTCGGCGTCCTCGGACCCGACTGCCACATCGCGCACGGCGTCTACATGACGGCCCGCGACCGTTCGGTGCTACGGCAGCGCGGGACGACCGTTGCCCTGTGCCCGCGGTCGAACGCCGTGATCGGGCTCGACGAGCCGCCCGTCGCGGCGTACCTCGTCGAGGGCAACGCGATCGCGGTCGGCACCGACTCGGTGTCGTCGTCTCCGTCGCTCGACCTGCTGGGAGATGTGGCCGCGCTGCACCGGCTCGCGCGGCACCAGGGCTACGCGCACCGCGACCTGGCCGCGCTGCTGCTGCGCGCCGCGACGCTCGGCGGAGCACACGCCATGGGCCTCGACACCGGCCCGCAGCGCACGGGCTACCTCGCCGTCGGCGCCGTGGCCGACCTCGCGTTCTTCGACATCGACGTCGCCGCGGCGGATGACATGCTCGAGCACCTCGTCGTCGACGGCGCCGGGCGCGCGGCCGCGACGTTCATCGACGGCGACGTGCGCTTCGCATCCCCCGCCTTCGCCCGAGAGACCGGAGTGTCCCGTGACTGACGACCGCCCCACCACCGCCCAGCTCCTCGACCTCGAAGCCCACCCCGAGGGCGGGTGGTTCCGCCGCATGTGGACCGGCACGTACGCCGTCGACACCCCCGCGGGCGCGCGGCCCGCGGCGACGCTCATCCACTACCTGCTCACGCCCGGCGAGCACAGTGCGTGGCACGTCGTGACGAGCGACGAGGTGTGGCTGTGGCACGGTCCGGGCCGCCTCGAGCTGTCGTTCGGGGGGTCCGGTTCCGCGCCTTCGGACGCCGAGTCGATGGTGCTCGGCGCGGACCTCGCGGCGGGGGAGCGGCTGCAGGCCACGGTGCCGGCGGGGGTGTGGCAGTCCGCGCGCCTCATCGACGACACCGAGGCCGTGGTGAGCTGCCTCGTCTCGCCCGGATTCAGTTTCGAAGACTGGCGCCTCGCCGACTGAGCCGCTCTTGGTGCGTGCGGACGCGTGCGGGCGGCTTCGTGGGCGCGGGGCGGCGTCGCGCGTGACCGGCGGAGGATGTGGGAGGAGCGGAGGGCGGTTTCTGCGCCGGGGCTCCTCCGTTGGCCCCCTGTCCTCCCTTCCTCACGGGCGTGGGGGCTCCCTCGCGGGCGCGGGGTGATGGCATTCAGGTTCCCGGCCGAGAGGGCGGATGCCAGGCGTCGCCGCCGTGCGAGTGAGCCGGTGCGCGTGTGAGGGGCGGAGGGCGTGTGAGGGGCGGAGGACGCTCGCGGTGCCGCGGCTCCTCTGTACGTCCCTGACCCTCCCGTCTTCACGGGCGTGGGGATGCCACGCCTCTCTGCTGCGTCTCGAGCACTGGCGCCTGGACGACTGAGCCGCGGTTTCGTGTGAGGGGCGGAGGGTGTGGGAGGAGCGGAGGGTGGTTTCTGCGCCCGGGGATCCTCCGTTGGCCCCTGATCCTCCCTTCGTCACGGGCGTGGGGGTGATGGCATCCAGGTTCCCGGCCGAGAGGGCGGATGCCACGAGGTCCATGCTGCGCGAAGCGCCATGGCATTGGGGCGGGCTGAGTGCCGCGGGCACGGGGGAGGGGATTCGGCGGAGGGAGGGCGGGAGGGATGCCCCGCGTCCTCCGCTCGGCGATTCTCCTCGCGTCGCAGCGAGCCCTAATTGCACCCGCGGGCTGTTCCGATGATCTGCGCGGTGGCGAGGGGAGGAAATCCGGCCAGCGGAGGACGGAATGGATGCCATGCAGCCTCCGCTCCGCGATTCTCCTCCCGCGGCGGAGGTGGGGATGAGCCCGGACACACCGGACACCGGATGTCACGCCCCCCAATGGGGTGGCATCCGGTGCCGGAGTCGGGAGGTGCCGAAGCCCTCCCGACGTCGGTGTCAGGCGATCGCGCGGCGACGGCGGGCGAGCAGGACGCCTCCGAGGCCGAGCATCACCAGCGCGGCGTTGAGCAGGATCCAGAGCATGCCGCTCTCGACCCCGGTCACGGCCAGCTGACCGCTACCCGAGGCCATGGACGACACCGCCGAGACCGACGACACCGAGGCGACCGAGCCGGTGACGCCGGGGGTCCCGGGGGTTCCCGGGGCTCCCGGGGTGCCGGGGGTCCCGGGCGTTCCCGGGGTTCCAGGAGTGCCCGGGGTGCCGGGGGTTCCAGGAGTGCCCGGGGTGCCGGGGGTTCCCGGGGTGCCAGGCGTTCCGGGGGTACCCGGGGTGCCCGTCTCCGAGCCGTCCGTGGTGCTGTCGCCGATGACCGAGACCGCGTTGCCGCCGATGGTGACCGGGAGGCTGATCGGGATGATCAGCTGGTTGCCGCCGAGGATGCTGTCCGAGCCGTCGGTGGTGACATCGCCGAGCAGGCCGCCCGGGGTGCCGCCGGTCGTGGTGGCGTCGGTGGAGGTGCTGTCGCCGATGCCGGAGATCGCGTTGCCGCCGATGGTGACGGGCAGCGAGATCGGGAGCACGGCCTGGTTCCCGCCGAGGATGCTGTCCGAGCCATCCGTGAGCACGTCACCCGCGCCACCCGAAACCGAGCCGCCGGTGGTGGTGGCGTGCTCGGAGGTGCTGTCGCCGATGACCGACACGGCGTTCCCGCCGATGGTGACGGGCAGCGAGATGGGAAGAACCGCCTGGTTGCCGCCCAGGAGGCTGTCGGTGCCGTCGGTGGTGACGTCACCGGAACCGCCCGTCGTGGTGCCGCCGGTGGTGGTGGCGTGCTCGGAGGTGCTGTCGCCGATGACCGACACGGCGTTCCCGCCGATGGTGACCGGAACCGACACGGGCAGCGCGGCCTGGTTGCCGCCGCCGAGGCTGTCGGTGCCGTCGGTCTCGACGTCTCCGGAACCGCCCGAGGCCGAGCCGCCGGCGGTGCTGGCATCCGTGGACGAGCTGTCACCGATCACCGATACGGCGTTCCCGCCGACGGTGACCGGAACCGACACGGGGACGGAAGCCTGGTTCCCGCCGCCGACGCTGTCACCGCCGTCCGTAACCACGTCACCGGAGCCCCCCGACGCGGGCGTCGAGGTGCTGGCATCCGTCGACGAGCTGTCCCCGATGACCGACACGGCGTTCCCGCCGACGGTCACGGGCACGTCCACCGACACGAGGCCCTGGTTGCCGCCGAGAAGGCTGTCGCCGCCGTCCGTAACCACGTCGCCGGAGCCCCCCGACGCGGGCGCTGAGGTGGTGGCATCCGAGGAATGGCTGTCGCCGATCAGCGACACGGCGTTCCCGCCGATGGTGACGGGCAGGTCGACCGAGATGATCGCCTGATCGCCCGAGAGGAGGCCGTCGGTGCCCGACGTCTCCGCGGCATTGGCGATGCCGGCTCCGACGACGGCCAAGCCGCCGCCGATCAGCGCGCCGAGAATGGCGCGCGAGTAGATCTTGCGCATGAGAGTTCTCTCCTGGTTGTGAATGAGGGTGCGCGGAACGCGCGGGACCGTCTGTCGTGCCGTGGCACGACGCGGTCCGCCTCAGTCGGGAGAGACGTCGGTGGCGAAGGTGGGAGCGCCGGGGAGATCGTCGTCGACGAGTGCGCTGCGGAAGAGAAGAACGAAGGTCGGCGATCCCGAACGGTCGTCGAGGCGCGCGGCCGCGGGGCCGCTTCCGCCGGACGCGAAAGATGCCGAGGCAGAACCCGGGATGCCATCGCCCAGGCTATACGCGGGAGGCGTTTCGGCCGGAGGGGCCGCGGTGTGGGCGGAGCCGTCGACGGACGCGCCGGCCACGAACCCGGCTTCGGTGAACGCGGTGCTCGCGGCCGCGGCGAAGGACGCGGCGGTCGCCCGGACGGCGTCGGTGGGTTCTGCCGATGCGGCCGGTGCTCCGGGGGGAGCGGCCACGGGCGCTGCCGCATCGACGCTCGTGACCGGGGCGACGGGCTGGGCGCTGCCACCGGGGAGGGCCGGCGGCAGCGGGTCGGTGGAGGGCGCCTCGCCGACGACGACGGGAAGCGTCCCGTCGACCGTGTCGACCACGCCGGTCACGACGTCATCGAGGCCGATGCCCGACACGACGTCACCCACGACGGGAACCGAGACGACGGTGTCGACGACGGGGGTCACGACCGCTCCGACGACGCCCGAGTCGGCGACGTCCGAGACGGTGTTCACAGCGCTCGCCGCGGTGTCCTCGACCGTGTCGACTACCGCGTTCACGGTGTCGGTCACCGCCTGGACGGGCGCGCTCACGGGGGCGGGAACGACCGGAGCCGCCGCGGGCTCGACGGCCTGGACCACGGATGCCACGGTGTCGACGACCCCGCTCACCGTGTCGGTCGTGCCGATCACGGTGTTCGAGACCGCACCGAGAAGCCCCGAGCCCGAATCGTCGTTCGCGGACGCGGAAGCGGTCGACAGAGTGAGCGACAGAACGACCCACGCGAGAGCAGCGAGGAAGGCCAGACCGAGCAGACGCAGCGCACCGAATGCGCTTCGCCCGGTCGCGGCATCCATGTCTGACTCCCCAAAGTCGATCGACGGTGATCTCTGACGGGCGACTTTACGCCCGCGCCCCGGGGAAGGCCAGAGTCTCAGCGAACACGCAGATAGCACGAAGTGGATGCCGCGTAACCAACCGACACGCCGCACGTGAACATGACTTGACACCGCGCGCCGTTCTGGATATCCGTGGCGCTGAGTTTTCCCCCGGGTTGTCCACACACTTTTGTCAAGTCGAGCAACCTTCAACTCCTGCTTCAACCAGGATTCCCACAGGTTTTCTGTGGAGAGATTAAGTCCAGGTCAGGGGAGGTATTGCGCGAGAGATTCCACATCATCCACCGAGTTCTCCACAGGAGTTGTGCACAGCAATCGCGGCGTTTCTCGCAGACTCTCCACAGGGTTATCCACAGGCTTGTTTGCGTGGAGGAGGGGTCGTCCTTAGCGTGGGTGCATCCCATCGGGCACACCCGTGTCGTACCCCGCGTCCATGTCGGGGGTCCGTGATTCGATGCTGCCCGAGGTCGACATCCCGAAGGTTCATTGCGCTTCGCGTGCGTGAATCGTCCTGATGGGGAGTGCGTCCGATACCGAGAAGGAGTGCCTGTGTCGATTGCCGACATCGCCGACGAGCGTCTCGGGGGAGCCAAGCCCCGGCCGGAGCGCACCCCGCCCCACGACATGCTCGCCGAGCAGAGCGCCCTGGGCGGCATGCTGCTCTCGAAGGACGCGGTGGCCGACGTCATCGAGACGCTGCGCGGGCCCGACTTCTACGTGCCGAAGCACGAGCTGATCTTCGAGGCGATTCTCACGCTGTACTCGCACGGCGAGCCGACCGACGTCGTCGCGGTCACCGACGAGCTCATCAAGACCGGTGAGTTGCAGCGCGCCGGCGGCGCTGACTACCTGCACACGCTCACCTCGATCGTGCCGACCGCGGCCAACGCCGGGTACTACGCGTCGATCGTCGCCGAGCGCGCGCTGCTGCGCCGCCTGGTCGAGGCCGGGACGCGCATCGTGCAGATGGGCTACGCGGGCGAGGGCGACCCGACCGAGCTCGTCAACAGCGCGCAGGCCGAGATCTACAACGTCTCGGGCGACGACAGCGCCGAGGACTACATCCCCCTGACGGTGGCGGTGGATGCCGCGGTCGACGAGATCGAGGCCGCTCGCGGTCGCGACGGGTCGATGACCGGCATCCCGACCGGCTTCGCCGGCCTCGATCAGCTGACGAACGGTCTGCACCCGGGGCAGATGATCGTGCTCGCCGCGCGTCCCGCCATGGGCAAGTCGACGCTCGCGCTGGACTTCGCCCGCGCCGCGGCGATCCGGAGCAACGCCCCGACGATCTTCTTCTCGCTCGAGATGGGGCGCAGCGAGATCGCGATGCGTCTGCTGAGTGCCGAGGGCGCGATCCCGCTGCAGAGCATGCGCAAGGGCACGCTCGATTCGCGCGACTGGACGACGGTCGCCGCGACGCGCGGTCGCATCAACGACGCGCCTCTGTACATCGACGACAGCCCGAACATGACGCTCGTCGAGATCCGGGCGAAGTGCCGTCGCCTGAAGCAGCGAGAGGGTCTGAAGATGGTCGTCATCGACTACCTGCAGCTGCTCACGAGCGGTAAGCGCGTGGAGTCGCGTCAGCAGGAGGTCAGCGAGTTCTCGCGTGCGCTGAAGCTGATGGCGAAAGAGCTTCAGGTTCCCGTCATCGCGCTGTCGCAGCTGAACCGTGGTGCCGAGCAGCGCGCCGACAAGAAGCCGGCCCTGTCCGACCTGCGTGAGTCGGGCTCGATCGAGCAGGATGCCGACATGGTGGTGCTCCTGCACCGCGAGGCCGCGTACGAGAAGGACTCGCCGCGTGCCGGTGAGGCCGACCTGATCGTGGCGAAGCACCGTAACGGTCCGACGGACACGATCACCGTGGCGTTCCAGGGTCACTACTCCCGGTTCGCCGACATGGCGCCGGGGATGTGACGACAGACCGAGCGCGCAACCGGGACTCCCCTCGCCTCCTACCCTGGTGAGCATGAGCAGCGATCGTCGGGGCACGGATTCGGTCGCGGTCTTGATCGTCGACGACGATGACGGCATCTGCGCGCTGCTCGAGACCGTGCTGGCGCCACCGGCCTACGTGACCACCAGCGTGGGCACGGCCGCCGACGCCCTGCGGGTTGCGCGCGCGCAGGAGTTCGACGCCGTTCTGCTCGACCGGTTCCTGCCCGAGACGGATGCCGTGCAGATCGTCGCCGCCCTCCGGGCCGCGCTCCCCGGGGCGGCGATCGTGATGCTCAGCGCCATCGACGATCTCGACGGGCGGGTCGCCGGGCTGCGCGCCGGAGCCGAAGACTTCCTGACGAAGCCGTTCCACGTGTCAGAGGTGATCGCTCGGATCGAGGCGGTCCAGCGCCGCGCGCGGGTGCCGGCGGCCAACCCCGACACGCTGCGCTACTCCGACGTCGAGATGGATCTCGCAGGACGCCGGGCGTGGCGCGCCGGTTCCTCGCTCGCGCTGACACCGACCGAATTCCGTCTGCTGCAGTTCCTTCTCGAGAACGGCGGGCGCGTGCTCTCGCGCGGTCAGCTCCTCGAGCAGGTGTGGGGGTACGACTTCGGCGGGGGAGAGGTCGTCGAGAAGGCCGTGTCCACCCTGCGCAAGAAGGTCGACGCGGGTCGTGCGCCGCTGATCCAGACCGTGCGGGGGTTCGGCTACTGCCTCCGCGAGGAGGAGGGATGACACGTCCCCCCGCCCGCCGGTCGATGGTTCGAGCGCTCCGCTACCGGCTGCTGGCCGTCGTGGCGGTCGCGATGATCCTCGTGGGCATCGTGAGCGTCGGCGGATTGCGCGTCCTCACCGATCGCAACGCCGAGCGGCAGGTCGAGATCGCCGCCCAGGCGGTGCGCACGTGGGGAGCCGACCGCGATGGCATCCGGGTCATCGACGCGGGTCACTTCGACGCGGGCGACTCGGCATCCACCGTCGTCGCCCTCATGGATGCCGAGGGACGAGTGGTTGCCGCGACCTCGACCCCGTCGCTGACGGTGTCGGTAGCCGAGTCGCTGGCCTCGACGCTGTCGCCGGGGGAGACCGTGCGGCAGGACGTGGGGTCGCGCACGCTGCTCTTCACCGAGATCTCGCTGCCGGGAGGCGTCGTCTTCGCCGACGACGGCACGCAGATCCCCGTGGCCGGTGCCCTGGTGGGTATCGGGGTGGAGGGGGCGGACCGGCTCGTCGCCGCGTCCGCCGCGGTGGCACTGGCGCTGCTGGGTCTCGTCCTGGTGCTGGCCGCCGCGGTCGTGACCGCCGTGGTCTCGCGCACGACGCGGTCGTTCACCGCGCTCGCCGGACGCGTCGAACGCGGCGAGCTCGATGGCCTCGCCGACCCGCCCGCGGCCGACTTCGTCGAGATCGAGGCGATCGCCGACGCCATCGCGCAACTGGACGAGCGAAGGGATGCCACGGAGCGGCGGCTGCGCCAGTTCGTCGCGGATGCCTCGCACGAACTCCGCACGCCGCTGACGAAGATCCAGGGGTGGGCGGAGCTGCACTTCCAGCGCGCGGGGGAGGCGGCCGTGACCGACCAGGCGTTCCAGAGCGTCGTCGACGAATCGGAACGGATGCGGGTGATCGTCGACAAGCTCGGCCAGCTCGCCCGCGCCGAGAGCACCGCCCCTGCGCGGGAGCGAGTCGACCTCGCCGCCCTGTGCCGCGAGGCGGCGGACGAGGTGGCGCGGTGGGAGTCGGAGGCGACCGTTCTCGCGGCCGACTCCGCGGGCGCGGCCGTGTGGGGAGATAGCGCGGCGTGGACGCAGGTCGTCCGGAATCTCATGGGGAACGCTCTGCGCCACGGCGGCCCGGGGGTGACCGTGGTGCTGTCCGCGGTGACCGTCGACGGTCGGGTCGAGCTGACGGTGAGCGACGACGGCAGGGGAGTGCCCCCGGAGATCCGAACGCGGGTGTTCGAGCGCTTCGTCACCGGCGATCGACAGACCGGCACGGGTCTGGGGCTGGCGATCGTGAAGGCGATCGTCGAAGCGCACGGTGGCACCGTCGACCTGGCATCCGAGGTCGAGAAGGGCACACGCGTCACCGTGCGCGTACCCTCGGCGGACGAGTGAGCCGCATCGTCAGCATTTCGTCAGGCCGACGCCCGGATTCCGGGAGGACGACACGATGAAGTGCTCACGTGACAGCACTTCGCAGACGGCGCCGGGTCGTCGGGATCGCGATCGGCGTCGGCCTCCTCGTCGCCGGAGCGCTGACCGGCGAGGCGGTCGCCCGCGGTCAGATCGAGAGTCGACTCGCCTCCGCCGCTGACACCGTGCAGGGCGTGACGACCTCCCTCGCGGGCGGTCCCGCGCTCCTCCAGGTGGCGCTCGGCCGGATCGATGCCGAGATGCGCGTGCCCGACAACGCCCTCGATTCGCTCGTGAACTGCCGCGCGGACCGCGGCTTCACGGTCCACGCGGTCGACGGTGCGCTGATCGTCGCGACCGAGCGCACGGTGCGCGGGATGACGCTGCCCGTGGAGGTGAGGCTCGTGGCCCGCGAACAGGACGGCGCCTGGGTCGTGGTCGCCGATTCGGTCAGCGCCGGGGGTATCTCCCTTCCCGCCACGCGCGCGCTGAAGATGCTCGGCGGCACGGACGGGCCGGGTTCCTCCGCGGTGTCGCGGCTGCTCGATGGCATCCCGCTCCCCAGTGACGGGCGATTCACCGTCACGGCGGTGCATTTCGTGGACGGCGCTGCCATCCTCGACGCACGAACCGCTTTCGCCAGCCCGAGCACCGGGGAGGGAGCGGGGATCGCTCGCTTCCGCGAGTGCTCCGAGAACCCGGAAGGGTGACGAACCATGAAACGAACCGTCTCTGCGCTGGCTCGTGCCAGTGCGCGCCATCGCTGGCTCACGCTGATCGCGTGGGTCGTCGTGGTCGCCGGTGTGTTCGGTACCGCGTACGTCGTGGGGCCTGCCCTGCAGGACGACGTCGCGGTGTCGGGGAGCGACAGCCAGTCCGCCGCGCAGCTGCTCACCACCGCCGGCGACGATGACACCGCCGAGGACACTCCGTCGAGCCAGATCGTGATCGCGGGAGACGACATCGCGAGCCAGACCGAGGTCATCGACGACGTCGTCGCCGCCGTGGGCGATGCGGCAGGTCAGAGCATCGAGAACCCGCTCGACGACCCGATCGCGGCGGCGCGCACCGGGCGAATCTCCCCGGACGGCGACGCGGTGCGGCTGAGCGTGCCGGGCGATCCGAAGATCGAGGGCAAGGACTGGCAGAAAGCGGTGGATGCCGCGCTCGATCCCGCTCGAGACGCCGGGCTCGAGGTGGCGATCGGAGCTCCGCTGGGCACCCAGCTCGACCGCGCGGGAACCGTGAACAGCGAACTCGTGGGGGTCATCGCCGCGGTGATCGTCCTGTTCATCGCGCTGGGGTCGGCGCTGGCGGCTCTCGTGCCCGTCGCGACGGGCATCATCGCCGTGGCCGGCGGGATCGCGTCGATCTGGCTGCTCAGCAACGGGTTCTCGATTCCCGAGAGCGCCGTCACCCTCGCGACGATGGTCGGGCTCGGCGTCGGCATCGACTACGCGCTGTTCCTGCTGTCGCGTTTCCGCCAGGCTCTCGGAGACGGGCGGGACGTGGTGGATGCCGTCGCCGACACGGGCCATGACGCCGGCGAGGCCGCGATGGTGGCGGGGGTGACGGTGGCCGTGTGCGCGACGGGGCTGGCGATCTCGGGCGTGGAGTTCGTGGCGTGGCTGGGGTTCGCGACCGCCGTCGTGGTGCTGTTCTCGGTCGCCGCCACCCTGACGTTGACCCCCGCGGTGCTGGCGATCATCGGACGGCGGGCGCTGCGCCGTCGCGACCGGGCATCGATCTCCCCGACGTCGGCGGGGTCGCGGCCGGGTGTGTGGACCCGGATCGCGCCGCGGCTCACCCGTCACCCGATCGTCGCGGGTGTGGCATCCCTCGCTCTTCTCCTGGCCATCTCTCTTCCGGCGCTCGCGCTGCAGTTGGGGCAGTCGAGCCCGGGGAACGCTCTGCCCGAGTCGAATCAGCGCGTCTCGTTCGATCTGCTGGCCGAGCACTGGGGTGCCGGGTACAACGCGCCGCTTCTGCTCGTGGGGGAGGGTGACGATCCGGCGACGTGGGCCGATCTCGCCGCCGAGGTGACCGGACTCGACGGCGTCGCGTCGGTCTCTCCGGCGACCTCGGCCGACAGCGTGATCACGATGCAAGTCGTGCCCGAGACGGGTCCGAGCGACCCGGCGACCGCGGATCTCGTCCACGCCCTGCGGTCGGAGGTGATCCCGTCGAGCGACGTGTCGGCGCACGTCGGCGGTGCGGTCGCGACCCGTATCGACCTGAGCGACCGGATCTCGGAACGGCTGCCGTGGCTGATCGGCATCGTCATCGCCGCGGCGATGATGCTCGTGGCCTTCACGTTCCGGTCGGTCGTGCTGCCGGTGAAGGCGGCGCTGTGCAACGGGCTGTCGATCACCGCCGCCTTCGGGGTGCTGGTGTGGGTGTTCCAGGAGGGACACGGCGTCGAGCTGTTCGGTCTCGACGGCCCGATGCCGCTGGACCCGTACGTGCCGATGATGCTGTTCGCGGTGCTCTTCGGGCTGTCGATGGACTACGAGGTCTTCCTGCTCTCGTCGGTGCGTCACGCGTGGCTTCGGGGAGCGCAGGCGAAGGATGCCGTGACCACGGGCCTCGCCGAGACGGGCGGTGTCATCTCGGCCGCCGCCGTCATCATGATCGCGGTGTTCTTGAGCTTCACGCTGAGCCCGAACCCGGTCATCAAGGTCTTCGGCGTCGGGCTCGCGGTCGCCGTCTTCGTCGACGCGACCGTGATCCGGCTCCTGCTGGTGCCGGCGATCATGACGCTGCTCGGCAGGGCGGCGTGGTGGTGGCCGGGCAGGCCCCGACGGCGAAGCGGTGCGCCCTCGTCGGGGGAGGGCTCTGGGGCCCGGGCATGACGCCGCGCCGCGTCAGATGTCGGGGCTGGTGAGATACCGCTGCAGGGTGGGGGCGATCGCGGCGATGAGCTCGTCCCGGGGCATGTCCGCGAGCATCGGCACCTGCAGGATGTAGCGCGCGACGGCGACACCGAACAGGTGGGACGACGTCAGTGCCATTCCTCGCATCCGGCCTTCCCGGCCGGGTGGGAACGGGGTGGTCTGCTGCACGCGGCCGCCGAGCACGTCGAGCAGCATGCTCACCCCGTGGGGCGAGGTGATCGCGGTGCGCACGAGCCCTTCGAAGATCGGCCGCGTCTTCTCGTCCTCCCAGAGCGAGAAGTAGGTGTCGGCGACCCGCACGCCGATCGTCTCGGGAGGTCCGGCGAGGGCCTGCGCGATGCGTTGCGGGATCACGGTGCGATCGGCCACGGTGGCGGCGAACAGCCGGTCTTTGTCGCCGAAGAAGTGGCGGATGAGGCCCGGGTCGACGCCGGCTTTCGCGGCGATGGAGCGCACGGAGACGGCCTCGAACCCCTGTGCCGCAAAGAGGTCGCGAGCGGCATCCAGGATCGCTTCTCGCGTGCCGCTCCCCGCCCCTCGCCGCCCGGGGGAGCGCTGCGGAGCGGGATCTTCCGCCGTCGTCATCGTGCGATCCTATCGCGTGGAGAATTATTTCCCCACGCGAGGAATTAACACGCTACGATGGCGCCACATCGACAGGAGGAAGGGCCATGACAGGTAACCCCGTGATCGACGTGACGTCGCTCACCAAGTCGTTCGGGCGGTTCCGGGCGCTCACCGATATCGACCTCGAGGTGCACGCGGGCGAGGTGCACGGCTTCCTCGGACCCAATGGCGCGGGGAAGTCGACGACGATCCGCATCCTGCTCGGGCTACTGCGTGCCGATGGCGGTACGGCGCGGGTGCTGGGCGGTGACCCGTGGCGCGACGCGGTGCGGTTGCATCGGCGTCTCGCCTACGTTCCCGGCGACGTCTCGCTGTGGCCGAGCATGACCGGCGGCGAGGCGATCGACCTGCTCGGGTCGCTGCGCGGCGGGCTGAACGAGGCGCGACGACGGGAACTCATCGAGCGGTTCGAGCTCGACCCGACGAAGCGCGGGCGTCAGTACTCGAAGGGCAACCGCCAGAAGGTGGCGATCGTGGCCGCCCTCGCCTCGGATGCCGAGCTGCTCATCCTCGACGAACCGACGAGCGGGCTCGACCCGCTGATGGAGGCGGTGTTCCAGGACGTCGTCGCCGAAGCGAAGGCGCGCGGAGTGTCGGTTCTGCTGTCGAGCCACATCCTCGCCGAGGTCGAGACGCTCGCCGACCGCATCTCCATCATCCGCGGCGGCCGGACGGTGCAGACGGGGACGCTGGCCGAACTGCGCGGCCATGCCCGCACGGCCATCCACGCCACCCTCGATCAGGCTCCCGACGCGGCGGCCCTCGCCCTCCTTCACGACGTGCACGTCGAGGGGTCGCAGGTGCGCGCGACCGCGGACGCCGCCCGCATCGGCGAGGCGATCACGGCGCTCGCCGCGGCCGGCCTGTCGGCACTGACCGTCGAGCCACCGTCGCTCGAGTCGCTCTTCCTGCGCCTGTACGAGTCCGAACCCGAGGCGGAGGCTGCGCGATGAACGACACGATCGCGGGCACGGGCCCTCTGCTGCGGGCCTCGATCCGGTACGACGCACGCCGCTCGTTCGCGCCGTGGACCGTGGGGGTGACGGTGCTCGCGGCATCCTCGGTTCTCGTCTTCCCGTGGATCTTTCCCGACGAGGCCGACCGCACCGCGCTGGCGACCGCCGTCGGCGCCAACCCCGCGCTGAGTCTCATCCTCGGGCCGGCGTTCGATCTGACCACCAGCGACGGCTTTGCCGCGTGGCGGTCGCTGGCGCTCGGGGGCTTCCTGGCCGCGTTGGGTGCGATCTTCACGGTGGTGCGGGCGACGCGCGAGCAGGAGGACTCGGGTCAGGCGGAGCTTCTCGCGTCGGGGGTGCTGAGCCGGGCGTCGCGGCTGCTCTCGGGGGTGGCGATGGCGGCGATCGGCTCGCTGGTGATCGGGATCGTCGCCGCCGGTGCGACCATCGCGTGCGGGGGAGCGGTGGGGTCATCGCTGCTGCTCGGAGCGACGTTCACCGCGACGGGGTGGATGTTCACCGGTGTCGCAGCCGTCGCCGGGCAGCTGGGATCGGAGGCGCGGACGGCGAGCTCGTTGGCGGTCGGGGTTCTCGGCGTCCTGTTCGTGCTGCGCGGGTTCAGTTACGCGGTCGAGGCGCCCGAGTGGACGCTGTGGGCGAATCCCCTCGGGTGGATGACCGAGACGCGCCCGGCCAGCGGCGATGACTGGTGGCCGTTGCTGTGGGCGGTCGTGTTCGCGGCCGCGTTGGTGGCGGCGGCGTTCGCCCTGCAGGCGCGTCGCGACTTCGGGCAGGGGGTGATCGCGCCGCGCCCCGGGCCCGCGCGCGGGCGCGTCCGCTCGACCGGGGCGCTCGCCGCACGTCTCATTGCTCCGTCGGCGGTGGTGTGGGTGATCGCGTTCCTCGCGCTCGGGCTCGTCTTCGGGTACTTCGTGACGTCGATCCAGGATCTGCTCGGCGACAACCCCGCGGTGGCCCAGGTGCTCGCGGCCGGGGCGACCACGTCGGACGAGCTGATGTCGGCGTTCCTGCTCACGGTGATGAGTCTCATCGGCATCCTCGCCGCGATTCCGGGCGTGCAGGTCGTGCTCCGGATGCGCACCGAGGAGGCCGCGGATCGTGTCGAACCCGTCCTCGCCGGGGGAATTCACCGCGCGACGTATCTCGGCAGCAACCTCGTCATGGCTCTCGGGTTGTCGACCGTGTGCGTCCTGCTCGCGGGGGTGCTCGTGGCGCTGTTGGCGGCCGGGGCGGACATCGGGCTGACGTTCGACGGGGCGTTCCTGCAGTCGTTCGCGTCGCTCCCGGCCGTGTGGTCGCTCGTCGCGCTCGCCGCTGTCGTGTTGGCGGCGCGTCCGCACGTGGCCGTGGTGGCCTGGGTGGGCGTCGTCGCCACGTTCGGTCTCACGATCCTCGGGCCGACGTTCGACTTCAGCGATGAGGTCCTGGCGATCAGCCCGTTCTGGCACATTCCGGTGATCGAGGAGGGTGCCGACCTGACCGGGGTGTTCGGAACGGTCGCGGTGGTCGCGGTGTTTCTCGCGCTGGCGTTCGCCGCGTTCCGGAGGCGCGACATCGCCCGGTGAGTGGGTGTGCGCCGACCCCTACCGGTCGTTGCGTTCTTCGTTCCGGCGGCGGCGGAGCTTGAACAGCTCACCCGTGCGGACGATGCGCAGCAGGGTGACGAGGAAGATCCCGCCGGCGAGGTTCAGCCCCAGGACGGGCAGGAACCACAGCAGCCAGTCGAGGTAGGTGATCGGGGCCCCGCTGATGATCGCTCCGAACGCGAACAGCGAGTCCAGGATCGAGTGGAACAGCTGGAACCCCGCGAGCATGAATCCGCCGGCGACGGCCGCCACGATCTTCGCGGGCTCGGAGTCGGTGCCGGCTTGCATTCTGGTCATGAGCGTGATGACGGCTCCGCCGAGGATCGCCAGCGCCGCGAACTCGAGGCTGAACGGCGCATCAATGAAGTGCAGGGCGGTTTCGGAGAGCACCGGATGCCAGTCGGGGAACGCCGCGACGATGATCGCCATGATCAGCCACCCGCCGATCAGGTTGGCCAGCAGGGTGCCGCCCCAGAGCTTGAGCATGTGCATCACGGTGCCCTCGCGGGCCACGAGTGCGGCGACCGGCATGAGGAAGTTCTCGGTGAAGAGTTCGCTGTGCGCGAGGAGCAGCGCGATCAATCCGACGCTGAAGCCGAGTCCGGCGAGCAGGTGGTCGCCCGTTTCAGGGAGGATGCCGAGGTAGACGAGGACGCCGACGCCGACTTCGACTCCGCCCAGGAAGCCGGTGACGAGGGTCGCGCGAAACGTCCGGTGCAGTCGCTCGGCTCCTTCGCCGACGACCTCTTCGAACTCGACCTCGATCTCTTCTTCGACCGCTTCGTCGTTGGAGCCGTCTTGGCGTCGTTGCTCTGCGCGTGCTTCGCGCGAGTCGCTCATCGTGCCAGTCTCGCAGTCGCCCGTGTCGCCGGGGCCGTCGCGCGTCTACGGCACCCAGTACCCCACCGCGCACAGCAACCGAGTTTCTTCGTCCGCGCCGGCGGGCGGCTCGATCGCGGGCGGGAAGACGCCCCACTGTCGCAATTCGTCGGCGTGCGGGACGACGTGTTCGTTGAGCCCGGCGATCAGCTCGGGGGAGAGGTGGAACGGGATGCCGAAGTGCTTCGCGATCGACCAGGCCTGGAACGCGCGGTACATCGACAGGTGGGAGAAGCCGTCGGCGGCGGAGTAGTCGCCGTACGTGAACCGGAACGTCTCCGCGAACTGACCAGAACGCACAGCCGCCCCAGCCGCGTCATTCAGCGCGTCGTACGACGCGATCGGGTCGTCGCCCAAGAGGTCGGCGTCGGCGTAGGGGTCGCCGTCCGCGGAGGCGCGTCCGGCGATCACGTCGGGGATCCACGCCTCGTCGTACGCGTGCCGGCCCAGGATGCCGAGCAGAGTCGGCGACTCGAGCTGACTCCAGTCCTTCGGTACCGGCGCCGAGAAGTCGGCGGGATCGATCTGATCGACGACCCCGCGCAGCGCGGCGTCGGAGAGGCGTCATCGACTCCGTATGGCTGCGACGGAGAACGGCAGGAGCCGGATCTCCAGGTCCGTCACGGAGGAGGCAGGGTCGGCATCCACGATCCGACGTGCCGACGTGTCGTCGTCGGCTTCGAAGACGACGATGCCGAGGGAGCCATCCTGTGCGGCTCCTTTGAAGAGGATCACACCGGCGGCGAACAACTCATCGGTATACCCGACGTGGCCGCCGAATGCGCTGCGCTCGGCCTCGCTCATCGTGGTGAGGAAGTCGCTCCGCCGCGGAGCGAAGGTGTAGGCGAAGGTGCTCATGGGGCTCCGTTCATCGTCGGTCTTGGTGTCGGGGAGGGGTGGTCGCGTTTCGCAGGAGCGCGAGGAAAATGACGTAGGTGGCGGCGGCGCACCCCGCAATGCCGCCGGAAATGACGTTCCAACCGCCCAGGATCGCCGCGAAACCGAACGCCAGCGCCAACTGCACCCAGACCGCCGCATGCACGGGCTGGAGCTTCTGCACGCGGGAACCGTCGCCGCGCACGATCAACACCACGGCCACGGTGAGGGACACCCCGGTGACGGCGAGCCAGAGCCACGTGACCATTTCCTTGCCTCCTCTTGGCTCGCAACAATATACCTATTCGAGATATTGTTGGGAACATGAAATTCGTGGTGTTGGGACTCCTCCTCCTCCGGCCCGACACGTTGTACGGACTGCGAAAACAGTTCGAGACGTCCGTCTCGCTCTTCTACCGGGCGAGTTTCGGCAGTCTGACCTCGGCGCTCACGGGGCTGGTGAACGCGGGACTCATCGAGCGAGGGGAGCCCTCGGGCCAGGGTCGGCGCAAGGTCGTCTACTCGGCGACGGTCGACGGGCGCCGCGTGTTCCTCGAGTGGTTGAAATCCGAGCCGGATGCCAGCGATGTGGAGACCGGCATCCTGGGTCGGCTGTTCTTCCTGGGTTTGGTGGACAGCGAAGATCGGCCCGAGGTCCTCGACCGGTTCGGTGCGCTCTACGACGCCAAGGCAACGGAACTCAACGGCATCGCGGATGTCATCGACTCGGCACGTATCCCGTCCGAGTTGGCCGACATCATCCGCTACCAGCGGCTGGTGCTCGAGCAGGGGATCACGCACTACACCACCACCGGGCGTTGGTTCTCGGAGCTCGCATCGCGAGAGAGGGCGGCAAGCGAATGACGAGTTCGTCCTCCGATCATCTGAGGCGACGGGTGTTCAGCGGCGCTGCCGTCGTCGCGGGCGCCGTGGCCGTGGTGTTCCTCGCCGCCGGGGACGGTGTCTCCGCGCCACATCTCACCGGACCTCTGGCCCTGTTACCGCGGTGGGGGCATGCGGGGGTGTGGCTCTTGCTGTCAATTGCGTTCGTGGTTGCGGCCGTCCGTACACGGTGGCAGTGGATGAGCGGCTTGCTGGCTCTCGTGGCGGCCGTGATCTACGCGCTTCTCGTTCTCGCGCTCGTCGCCGCCTGACCGTGCCATCGGTCCCGCGGACGGCGTCGCGGCGCGAGCCGTCTACTCCACCCAGTACCCCACCGCACACAGCAGCCGCGTCTCCTCGTCCGCGCCGGCGGGCGGCTCGATCGCGGGCGGGAACACGCCCCACTGCCGCCACTCGTCGGCGTACGGGACGACGTGTTCGTTGAGTCCGGCGATGAGTTCGGGGGAGAGGTGGAACGGGATGCCGAAGTGCTTCGCGATCGACCAGGCCGGGAACGCGCGGTACATCGACAGGTGGGAGAAGCCGTCGGCGGCGGTGTAGTCGCCGTACGTGAACCGGAACGTCTCCGCGAACTGACCAGAACGCACAGCTGTCCCGGCCGCATCGTTGAGAGCGTCGTACGACGCGATCGGGTCGTCGCCGAGCAGGTCGGCGTCGGCGAACGGGTCACCGTCGGCGGCAGCGCGTCCGGCGATCACGTCGGGGATCCACGCCTCGTCGTAGGCGTGGCGCCCGATGATGTCGCGGAGCGTGGGCGACGGCAACTGCGTCCACTCCTGCGGCGCGGGGGCCGAGAAGTCGGCGGGATCGATGCGGTCGATGACGTCGCGCAGCGCGGCGTCGGAGAGGAGGAAGAGCTCGTCCGTTTTCATGGCGCCGACCGTACTCCCGGGCACCGACACGGGCCAGACCGGCGGGATACAGTTCATCCATCCGTGCTGAAGCCTGAGGAGGTGGTCCCCGTGAACGAATCGACGTGGGTGCTCCTCCGCGGAGTCACGGTCCGGCGCTAGGTCGCCCGGGAGCCCCCCACCCGGTGCTCCCGAAAGGCATGATCATGCGCTTCACTACACACACCCTGCTCGACGACGGCGTCCTCGAGCGCGAATTCACGCTCGCCGACTTCACCGGCATCCTGTGGATGCCACCCACCGCCACCCCGTCCTCGCCGGTGCCGCTGCTCCTCCTGAACCAGCCCGGCGACTTCGGCACGCGCCGGATGTACCCGCGGCTCGTCGCCCGCGCGACAGCCGCCGCGGCAGAGGGCTTCGCGTCGGTGACAATCGAGCTCCCCGGCACCGGCGACCGCCCACCGCTTCCCGGTGCGGACGAGGCGCGCGCCGACCTGCGCGCCGCGCTCGCCGCGGGCGAGACGCCGAGCGCGGACGTGATCGACCGGCTCATCCTGCCGCTCGTGGACCAGGCCGTCCCGGACTGGCAGACGACGCTCGACGCGGTTCTCGCGCTCCCCGAGATCGGCACACGAGTGGGCTTCTCCGGCGGAGTCATCGCCGTCGGCGTCCGCCTCGCCGCCACCGAGCCGCGCATCGGGGCTGCGGGGCTCTTCGCCGGAAGCTACGTGCCCCGCTCGACGATGGAGGAGGCGCGGGGGACCGGCATCCCGATCCATGTCCTTCTGCAGTGGGATGACGAGGGCAACGACCGTCAGGCGGCCCTGGACCTGTTCGACGCGTTCGGCTCGCACGAGAAGACGCTCGTCGCCAACATGGGCGGGCACACGGGCGTTCCCGCGTTCGCGGGGAAGGATGCCGGGAGGTTCTTCGTCCGGCACCTCACAGGCGCAACCGTGGCCCAGTAAGAGCGATCCTTTGTCGGCAAGCGGGGTGTTCCCGCATCGCGCTGTGCCTCGCCTGCTCCGGCCCCGCCGTATGCGTCATCTGCGTGTGCCTCTGCGCAAGACATTTGCCGGGGTGATCCTGTGGGCGAAATCAGTAGTCCCTATGCGTGCTTGGCGTATAGATTCGCCCGCGTGTGTCCGAAGTCGGAATCGGGTGCATGAAATACAGAAAACTCAAAGGGGCAAATATGGCTAGTGGTAATTGGCGACGCTGGAATTCTCGTGTTGCGGCGATTGTGGGCGCTTTCGCGCTCATGACGACGGGTGCCGTGGTCACGGCGGCGCCCGCGCACGCGGCCACCGTCTTCTACAGTTGCGGGAGCAACTGGTTCGAGGCATACGGGGCGTTGACTGCGGCCGGGAACAGCACCGTCTACCGGGCATACGCACAACTCGGAAATTCTGTCACGTGGGGCGTGAGCAGTAGTAGCAATACGTCTGCTCGCCGGACCGGCTACAGCACGACCCACGACGGCAAGATTTTACGCGGGAACTCGGTCTTCTGCGACTGAAAATCCACTGTGGGCTCTCACGTGTTCAGGTGGGGGCCCACTTATCGTGCGAGGAGTTCGCGTGAGACGCGCCACCCCATTTCTTACTGCCGCATTGCTCGTGTCAGCAACTGTTGCCATGAGCGGCTGCTCCGAAGCGCAAGACGGCAGTTCGACTGCAAAAATCGCTTCGTCTTTGCAGGATCTTTTCTCTCAGTGGCTTTCTTCGCCGGAGGCCACGGACTATGACCGGGATGTTCTCGAAGAGGCCGTGAAGACGGGATCCATCACCCAAGCGCAGTATCAAAAAGCGCTCGACCTGTACATCTCCTGCATGTCTGATTCCGGGTATGAGCTCCAGCGAACTCGGTACTCGACGGGCGTGATAAACGTGCAGCCCCCACCCGCTGTTGACGATGTGGATGCATTGATGACAGCGGATCAACTCTGTCGAGAGAACACGTCGGTCTTCGTGGTGATGGGGTACGAGACTCAGCAAGGCAACCCCGGCCTCTATTCAGATCCAGCAACAATCGCATATACGTGCTTGAAAGATCATTCGTTGATCACCAGTGATGTCACGGTCGCCCAGGTCTCGGCTTTCCTGACGGAGAGCCACCGGAACCAGTACCCCTTCGATGCGCACGACCTGGGTGTGAAGTCGTGCTTCTACGCGGCAGGGATGGTGTACGACATTGACGATTCGGAGTGAAGTCTCGCGCCTCCTCATCGCTTTCGTCGTAACGGTCGGCCTGGCAGCCGGGTCACTGCTGGCGTATGCCGCCCTCCCATCTCCGCCGACGAGTCTCGCCCCGGGGAACCGGCCCACGACCTTCGAGGTCGTGACCTCGGCCTTCGCGGACCCGAGAACGTTGCCGCTCGAGATGGACATGTCTCCGTCCATAGAGCTCAGCTCGTCGGCGAGCGGACGAGTGACGGCCCTGGCCTGCAGCAAGGGTCGAGTGCTGGGAAGCGGAGACATCGCGATGCGGATCGACGGTCAGCCCGTAGCAGCGCTCGCGAGCGAGCAGCCGTTCTATCGCGACATCACGTGGGGCGCGGAAGGAGCGGACGTTGACGGGTTGCGGGTCGCACTCCGCGACCTCGAATACTCGGTCTCCGCGTCGGGAAGGTATGGCGGAGATCTTCACGACGCCGTCGCAGCTTTTCAACGAGACCGCGGTATCGAGCCGGCGGACGGTTCCCTGCTGCTCTCGTCGATTCTGTGGATTCCGAACGCGCAGACCGTCCCGAGCGAATGTTCGCTCTCGCTCGGGCAGACCTATGCAGGAGGAGATCTCTTCGCGACCGTCCGTGGTGATCTGCGGTCACTTCGCGTCGTGCAGGACGTCGACAATGTCATGGTGCCGGGTCCGCGTCGGGTCACGGTACTCGGCGTACAGGCCAGCCTCTCAGAAGACGGCGTGGTCGATGATCCTGAGCAGGTCAGCGACATCCAATCCGCGCCCACCTTCGCGGCAACGCTCGCAGCGATCGAATCCACGCCACTCACCGCGCAGAGCGCCCTCGCGACACCCGTCCAGGTCGTTTCCCTCCCACCGGCGGCTCTGTTCGATGTGTCCGGATCAGCCGCGTGTGTGGAGGGTCCTGTCGGCGCTGTACCGGTGGAGATCGTCGGTACGGGCATGGGCGCGACGTTGGTGCGATTTCCCGGTGGTTCGACGCCGAGCGAGGTCGTCCTGGGTTCATCGCTCGCGGGCACCGGGTGCGCGGCGTGAGTTCGCGGGTCGAGCTCTCGGGTCTCAGCTTTGCGTACGACGGTCAGCCACCCCTGTTCTGCGGACTGCAAGCGCACATGCACGGCGGTCAATCGTGGGCACTGACCGGGCCCTCGGGCTCCGGAAAGTCGACCTTGCTCGGGCTGATCGCGGGGTGGGAGCAGCCGTCGTCCGGTGCCGTGAATCGGGTAGGGGTGAACAGGACGGCGTGGATCTTTCAGAACCCCCACGGTCAGCCCCACCGCGCGGCGGTCGACCACGTCATCTATCCCCTCGCCGCGGCAGGCTCTTCGAGAGCCGACGCTCTCGAAGAGGCGACACACATCCTGGACCTGTTCGGGCTCACGGCCGTCGCGGAGCGTGCATTCTCCAGCCTCTCGGGGGGTGAGGCTCAGCGGCTGATGCTCGCGCGCGCCGTTGCGACGAAGGCTGACCTGCTCTTGGTCGACGAGCCGACCGCCCAGCTCGATCGTGCGGCGGCCGAAGTGGTGAACGGTGTGCTGCGTCACTTGGCCATGCGGGGAGCCATCGTCATCGTGGCGACCCATGATGCGCAGACCATGAACGCGTGCGAGTACCGGTTGGATCTGGAGGGCCTGCGCCGACGGAATGCGAGTTCGACCAGGTGAGGGTGTCGTTTCCGATCGGCGAGGCGTTCGCGAATGTCAGAACGGGAACCGCACGGTCGGGTCTTCTCGCCGTCGTGATTCTTGTCGTCGTGCTCGTCGCGATCTTGTTCGACACCGTGAGCGTGGTGCTGATCTCCTCGAAGGCCGAGTCGTTTCGAGAGGCCGGGGGCGCGGTGCGCGTCCTCGTCGCGCGCGATGGTGTCGATGTCGACGCGTGTGAACGGCTGGGCCGAATCGCTGGTGTCGTGGCTTCGGGCGCCGTGCAGGAGCAGGCTCCTGTGGTCATGGATGCGATGCCGGGACTGAAGGTTCCGCACTACGCACTTTCTCCCGGGGCAGCGGACCTCCTGGGTATCGACGTTGTCGACCGGGCGGGCTTCTACCTCCCGACGAGCCTTGCGGAGCAATGGGGGATGCACACGGGAAGCCTTATCGAGACCGACTCCGGACGCGGCGAGTTGCTGGGGACGTTCGAGTTCGACGAGACCGACGGGCGCGATCCCCGTTTGGCGAACGCGTTCGTAGACCTCGCGGTGATGAAGATGGCGTCCGAGTGCTGGATGGAGACGCCGCCGGGAGCCGGCTCGAGCTACGACGACCTGCTCCGCACTGCCGTCGCTCCCGATGCTGTGACGACGGCCGATATCCAGATCTCTGCCTTCAACCCCGCCGTGCACGTTGGAGCCGACGGGTACCGCGAATTCCAGGAGAGGCCGAGCAAGTACGGGTTGCTAGCGGTCGTCGTGGTCGCGGCGATCGTGGCCGCCGGGGCAACGGCCCGCCGGCGCCTTGAGATGTCGAGCAATTTGCATGCCGGAGCGACGCACATCGATCTCGTGATGGTGACCCTCTTCGAGTCACTCATCACGGTCTTCGTCGTCGGCATGGCGGCCTTCGCGGTGGTTGCGTGGATCGTTCGATTGCTCCTCCCCGCGGCCACCGACCAGCTACTGCCGGCCTACGTCTCAAGCATTGTGGTGGCAGTGCTTGGAGCCGTACTGGGCGGAATCGCGCCGATCGCCTTCTTGTCCGAGAGCCGTCTCTTCCGATCGTTCAAGCGGCGGATCTGAATCGCGCTCCGACCTACACGCGGCTCGAGCAGGGGCAGTCGTCGAACGCGAGTGACGCGATCATCGAGGCGCTCGCGCGGGCGCTCGACCTCGACGACGACGAGCGGCGGCATCTGTTCGCGCTGGCGCGTCCGGTTCCGGCGCGGCGGAAGCGCGTGTCGCGTGCGGAGGTGGCGGTGCCGGGGGCGTTGGCGTTGCTGGGGTCGATGCCGTCGGTGCCGGCGTTGTTGCTGGGGCGGCGGAATGACGTTTTGGCGTGGAATCCGCTGGGGCATGCGCTGGTGGCGGGGCATCTGGCGTTCACGGATCCGGATGATCCGGCGACGCGTCCGAACCAGATGCGGCTGCTGTTCCTCGACCCGCACACGCGAGATCTGCATCGCGACTGGGCGGACGAGGAGGCGTCGGCGGTCGCGTCGCTGCGGTTCGTCGCGGCGCAGTATCCGGACGATCGCGCGCTCGCCGAGCTGGTGGGGGCGTTGTCGATGAACAGTCGGAGTTCGCGCACTTGTGGGCGAAGCACGACGTGCGGTTGTGTTCGAGCGGGACGAAGCGGCTGCACCACCCGCAGGTGGGCGACCTCGACCTGCATTACGAGGTGCTGCACCTCCCCGACAGCAACGGCCAACGGTTGCTGACGCACACGGCGGCGGTGGGGAGCGCGGCGGCGGATGCGCTGGCGCTGCGCGGTTGATCACTCTGTGCACGCGCAGGGGTGCTGAGCTCGACCGCCACGCCATCACTCCCGGCCGCGGAACTCGATTTCGCCCAGGTCATGACCATGCTGAAGCCACCCAGTGGTGTCGCCCTGCGTTGTCAGGTGTGCCGGTGGGTCATCGCTTCCGGCGACAGAATCGTCGTAGTCAGGGCGTCCCATTGTCGCTTTCCTGAAGCCTGCCAGAGACGGAGCCAGGGTCGCGAGCGCCGCTAGCGGTCAGGGAGCCCGTCGAGTCGCCAACTGCATACAGATGACCCGCATCGTACTCACCGCCCGCGGCGCTATCTTCGTAGTCAGGTCGTCCCATAGCTCACCCTCCAAGCACTTCCCCTGCAAATACTACGGTCAGCGACGCCGCAGCGACAGCGAGCGCAGCAAATCCGCACCAGACACAGAAAGCGCGACCGCGCAAATCCTCTTCTCGCTGGACCAGGGAATTCGCCTTGTCTTCGAGGATCAACGATTCGACCTGCATTGCTGGGAACGGGCTATCCACGAAACGGTCGACAAGGCGCCGCGCCTGGATGCCCAGACGTTTACCTGGGCGTACCGCAACGGCAGCGCAGGCAAGGGCGACGCAGGCGAGTGCCAGTGCTGCGACACCAAACCACGCGAGCCGCGTCCAGAGCTGCGCGGTAGAAGCGGCTATCAGCACGCCGGCCGAGACTGCAAGAAATGACGCCTTATTGGTCACGCTCGCTGTACGGTCTGCGGCGTCGGTCGTCAGCTTGTCAAGCTCCTCGTTCAGAAGTCGAACACGGGCAAAGCGAGCGCGACCCGCCTCGTCTGGCGTCGGGGCGGGCTGCGTCTGCTCGGTCATGACTGGGATTGTAGCCAGCGACACGACCTTCCCGTGAGCACCTATCTGCCGGTCCATCCAACAACATCACTGACAAAGCGACCTTTAACCGACATCTTCGACACGTATGTGACGGCGAGCATCCCGGGGGCGGAGGCCGTGCATCGGCACGGGGTGGAGCGCGTGGTCATCGTGTCGGCGCTCGGGCGCGGTTCGGGGGTGTACGCGGGTCACGTGTCGGCGTCGCTCGCGATGGAGGATCTGTTCCGCTCGACCGGCGTGCACGTGCGGGCGCTCGCAAACCCGTCGTTCATGGACAACGTGCTGCGCCAGCTGCCGTCGCTGCGCGCGGGGGTTCTGACGGGCACGCACCCGACAGACCTCGCGCTTCCCGCGGTCGCGACGCGGGATATCGCGGAAGTCGCCGACCGGCTGCTGCGCGACCGCGGGTGGGTCGGGCAGGACACGGTAGACCTCCTGGGCGCCGCTGATATCTCGCTCGCCGAGATGGCCACGACGCTCAGCGAGGTGCTGGGCACGCCGATCCGGTACGAGCGCGGCTCGCGCGAAGAGACCAAGAACACCCTGATCGGCTACGGATTCTCGGATGCCGTCGCCCAGGCGATGATCGACTTGGATGCCGCGAAAGAGAACGGTCTTGACCTCGTCGTGCCCCGCACTCCCGAGAACACGACCCCGACGACGTTCCGCCAGTTCGCGGAGGAGGTCATCGCGCCGGCGTTCGCGGGCTGAAGGGTAGTTCGCTGGGGGCGTTGCTGGTCGGGCGTGCAATCCATCCGGATGATCCGGCGACGCGTCCGAACCCGATGCGGTTGCTGTTCCTCTGCTGGCAAACGCGCCAGTTGCATCGCGACTGGGCGGACGAGGCGGCGTCGACGGTCGCGTCGCTACGATTCGTGGGGGGGGGGGGGGGGGGG